>JADJVD010000004.1 GCA_016716745.1 Hyphomicrobiales bacterium | reverse complement strand
TCCGGGCGCCGCGCGACGATGGCGGCGGCGCGCCTTCGCCTTCTCGCCCGCAAGGCGCGCCGCCAGCGTGCGGGCGAGTTCCCGCGCTGCGGCGTCTCGTCGAGATCGGCCGGAGCGAGCTCGTCGGGTTCGAGCCCGATCTGCTGGAGCAAGGCGAAGCGGCGCGGCGAGCCCGAGGCCAGCACGAGCCTGGGTCGCCATCCCGGCGCGGGCGCGGCGGCTGCGGCGCCGGACGGATCGCCGTCGTCGTTCGGCAGGGACATGCGCGACCCTCCGCCCGCTTCGCTCACCTGAAGCGGAACGTGATGCGACCCTTGGTCAAGTCGTAGGGCGTCATTTCCACGAGCACCTTGTCGCCGGTCAGCACGCGGATGCGGTTCTTGCGCATCTTGCCGGCGGTGTGGGCGATGATCTCGTGGTCGTTCTCGAGCTTCACGCGGAACGTCGCGTTGGGCAGCAGTTCGGTGACCGTCCCGGGAAATTCCAGCAATTCTTCTTTCGACATTTGGACCCGGAGTTTTGAGCGGGCGCGACGAAACGCCCCGCGATCTGGCCAATCGGCGGCGGACCCTAGTCGAGAAACGTCGAATTGTGAACACCGCGTTGTGCGGCGCGGCGAAGAGCTTCAGCCCTGCCCCTCGCCCGCCCCGGCCGGCGCCTGCGCCGCGTCCGCCCGCGCGAAGGCGCGGTGGCGCAGCACCGCCAGCGGGATCAACGCCAGATAGATCACGGTGATCGCCGCCAGCATCTCGATCGGATAGGTCGCGATCAGCATCAGCAGCACCGCCACGCCGAACAGCACGAAGATCAGATATTCGCGCGGCACGCGGCCGATCTGCTTGCCGGAAAAGTGCGGGATGCGGCTGACCATCAAGAGCGCGACGATGAGCACGTAGACGATCGCCGCCGGCGCCCAGCCGCGCGTGATCGGCCAGCCCATCAGATGCAGATACACAGGCAACATGCCGATGATCGCGCCGGCCGGCGCCGGCATGCCGGTGAAGAAATTGCCCGCCCAGGCGGGCTTCTGCTCGTCGAGCATGACGTTGAAGCGCACCAGCCTCAGGCCGCAGGCGATCGCGAAGATCATCGCCGCCATCCAGCCGAAGCCTTTGATCTGCTGGAGAAACATCATGTACATCAGCAGCGCCGGCGCGACCCCGAAATCGAGGAAGTCGGCCAGCGAATCGAGCTCCGCCCCGAAGCGCGAGGTGCCTTTCAGCGCCCGCGCCAGCCGCCCGTCCAGCCCGTCGAGCACGGCGGCGACGACGATGGCGATGACGGAGGCCTCGTAGCGCCCCTCGATGGCGTAGCGGATGGCGGTGAGGCCCGCGCACAGCGCCACCAGCGTCACCAGATTGGGGAAGATCACGCGCAGCGGAATGCCGGCGATGGCGCGGCGCCGTTCGCCCGGCGTCTGTGGCTCGTTAGGGGGAGCGCCGTTCATGCGCGGCGACCTTAGGCGCCCGCCGCTTCGGCCGCAAGCGGCGCGCGGATCGGCCGGGCGGTCATTGCTGCTTGTAGGTCAGGCGCGGCTCGCCGCCCTTCATGTCGGCGATGGGCGTTTCGCCGGCGATCGCCTTCGCGCCGAGGCCGACCAGCACGCGCGCGCCTTCGGGCATGTAGACGTCGACGCGCGAGCCGAAGCGGATCAGGCCGAAGCGGTCGCCCGTCGACAGCGCGTCGCCCTCGCGCACGAAGCCGACGATGCGCCGCGCGATGAGGCCGGCGATCTGCACGACGCCGAACGGGCCGTAGGCTGTCTCGATGACGAGGCCGTTGCGCTCGTTGTCCTCGCTCGCCTTGTCGAGATCGGCGTTGAGGAAGAGGCCCGGCTTGTAGGCGATCTTGGCGATGCGGCCCGTCACCGGCGCGCGGTTCACATGCACGTCGAACACCGACATGAAGATCGAGACGCGCTGGCGCGGCTCGGCGCCCATGCCGAGCTCCGGCGGCGGCGCGAAGAAGCCGATGGAGGAGACGATCCCGTCGGCCGGCGAGATCACGAGGCCTTCGCGCACCGGCGTGACGCGCTTGGGATCGCGGAAGAAATAGGCGCACCAGCCGGTCAGCAGCGCGCCGATCCAGCCGAGCGGCGACCACAGATAGGACAGAAGGAAGGTCAGCACCGCGAAGATCGCGATGAAGATGTAGCCTTCCGGATGGATCGGAGTGATCTGCCGGCGGACGGAATCGATCAGCGACATCGGCGCTCCGGAGGTCGAATGCGGCCGGGGTTCTGCCCCGGATCGGCGCAAAAGTCACGCCGCCGCGGCGAGGCGCCCGTCAGCGGCCCTGTTTTTCCCGGAATTTCCGGGCGAGCGCGGCGGCGACTCCCTCCGGAACGAAACCCGAGACGTCGCCGCCCATGCCGGCGATCTGGCGCACCAGCGTCGCCGTGATGTGGCGCACGATCGGCGAGGCGGGCAGAAAGACGGTCTGGATCTGCGGCCGCATGGCGGCGTTCATGCCGGCCATCTGCATTTCGTAGTCGAAATCGGTCCCGTCCCGGAGCCCGCGCAGGATGATCGTCGCTCCAGCCGCGGCGGCCGCCTCGACGGCGAGGCCCGAGAAGGTCGCGACCTCGAGCCGCACGCCGAGCGCCTCCAGCACGTCGCCGCAGGCCTCGCGGATCATCGCGGCGCGCTCCTCGGCCGAGAACAGCGGCGTCTTGCCCGGATGCACGCCGATGGCGATCACCATCCGGTCGCACAGCCCCGCGCCGGAGGCGATGACGTCGAGATGGCCGTTGGTGAGCGGGTCGAACGAGCCCGTGTAGAAGGCGGTGCGGGTCATGGCGCGCAGGTTAGCGCGCCGCGCGGGAGCCGACAAACGTGTATGGAGTTGCTGGCGAATTCGTCGCGCCGGCATGTATCCGCAATGTCGTTGAAGAAAATGCTCGGCCAAAATATGCTACGCGAAAGAAGTGTCTTCGCCCCCGGGATCGCGCGCCTCTCGCCGTCGCGCCGTGTCGACAGCGCCGCAAAGCCAAACGCCATGACGTCTTTCTTGAAGCCGTTCCTTGCATATCCGACCCCACTGGGGTCCGGCGACTACGCCCTTGCCGTCGGGCGGCGGCTGCTGATCGGCGCGCCGCTCCTGCTCGGGATTGCAGGCTTCGGCGCAGCTATGTCGCCAACCAGCGTGTGGCTTGTCGTCGGCCTTCAATACCTGTCGCTCCTGATCTTCGTCGGACTGCTGGCGCCTGTCGCAATCGCACGCGCGCGCGACGCGGACTTTCTCCCCCACTTGATATCGATAGCGATCTGGCTTTCCCCGATCATCGTGGCCGACCTGATCCTTCGCCTGTTTCCTCAAACATGGGCGGTTTGGGAACACGTACCGAAATCGCTCCCCGTCATCCCGGCGCCCGGGATTTTCGCGGCGACGATCTTCTTTTTGGTTTGGCTCGCGCCAACGCATAGACCGCCGCCCTGCGCCGGCGCGCCGGACCCGAAACAACCTTGGTATCTTGGTGCTATTAGTGCTTGCGTCGCGTCTATAGCGCCAGTTACTGTCTGGATTTTGCAGATTGTCATTTATTTAGTAGCACTGAAAGTAAAATCAGATACGTCTATATTTAGCGATGCTATTTGGCATCGCCAATTAAGTCCGCCACGCGTTTTATTCGAAACAATAGTGCAATCAGCATTTGTAGTTCTCACAATATTCTCTATGCTAATGGCCCGCCGCGCCGACGCTATCGGCGCAGGTGCGAGCTTCGCCAAGCGTCTCCTCGCCAATCCGACGCCGCCGAGATTCGGCGGCGACGCGCAGGAGATCAGGCGACGCTTGCTGATCGTCTTGCCGGTCATGCTCTGGATCGCTGGCGTGGGCGCGGCCGTGCCGTCGAGCAAATCATGGTTTGCCGTCGCCCTCCAGTACCCGCCGTTTCTTATCGTCGTCGGACTATTGGCGCCCGTCGCTTACGCGCGTGCCTACGAAGCCGGGATAAACCCCCTGTTTGCAGGCGCGGCGATCCTTCTTGTGCCGATGATCGCAGCCGATCTGATCCTTCGCCTGTTTCCCACGGTGTGCGGGCCCTGGACATATTTCCTGCTATGGCCCGCAGTGCTCCCGGCGCCCATCATGCTCGCGTTGTCGCTCTTTATTGTCGTTTGGTTTGCTCCCGTTCATCGCCCTCCGCAGGATCTAACGCCGCGAGGGATAGGGACATCCACAAGTAAAAATATCGACATCCAGTACAAAAATTTGTGCTTTGGGGCATTTATGTATTATTGCTTGATGGCGATGATGTGTATAGCTTTGATTATAGGCATGCTGAGCGATTTAATTGCGAACGCCATCGGCCGTCAGAGCGCAGACGCTCTTTGGCAACCGCCAGCACACGTGTCGGGCGTCGCTTCGTTGGTTTTCTCAGGATTGATGATTGTCCCAGTGCTAGTCGCCCGCCGCCGCGACCGTCGCCGTCAGGCCGAGCAGATGCGCGAAGGCGCGGAATGAGCGGCGAGCCCTCCCGCGTGTGATTTGGCACATTTTACCGCGCGACCGAGCGTTACGCTGACGCTTTCGAGACTCTGGATTTTGCCCGCTCGGGCGAAATGGAATTTTCGGGGGCTGAATTGAGCGTTCTGACGGTCTACGACTGCGGCACCGCCTTCGACGAGAACAGCGACGACATCATCGCGACGACCGCGAAGAACACGCTGGGCGTGCGCGGCAAGGACTGGATCATCAACCCCGGCGTCGGGTCCGATCTGGCGATGAAACAGAAGAACGGCGCGCCGACGATGAGCGCGGCCGCAGCGCGCGCGCTCGAGATGGTCGCGCTCGGGCCCGCGATGGGCGCGCTGGCGACGACGCCCACCGGTCAGAAATACATCGCGCAGGGCCTCGGCGTCGGCCTCGACGAGGCGACCAAGGCGACGGTGGGAACCGTGCTCGTCGTCAAGCCGACAGTCGTCAACTTCTTCGGCTGGAGCCGCGGCTCGATCTCCAGCATCAAGAGCGCCAACGCGTTGTCGAAATACGCGCCCGACATTCGCTGCAACCTGTTCCTGCACGATCCGGTCATCGGCGATCCGGCGCTCAACATCCCGTTGCACGCGAACGTCAGCACCAACACGATCGCCCCGAATGTCGACGAACTCATCGTCATCCCGCAGATGGAGGCGTGCGACTACATCTTTCAGGCCCACGACATCTTCAAGGGCCCCTCGAACCGGGCGAAGGCGACGAGCGTGCTGCCCATGCCCGGCATTCACGGCTCCTCGGTCTATCTCTCGAACCCGCGCTACGTTCTCGGCTACATGATCTGCAAGGGACTGGCCGAAGACTTCCTGACCCGGCACGGAACCAAGCTGAAGAAGCATTTGCATGTGCAGAACCGGCGCTACCTCGAATGGTACAGCGAGCTGTGGCTGACGCTGGTCGGCAAGGCGGCGGGCTATGCGCCGGAGACGGGGATGCTGAGCAATCGCGCCGAGGCGACCGGGTTCGAGAACAACCTCGTCGTGCGCGTGTTCTTCAACCAGCATCACATCGACGTGCTGGGCTCCGTGGCGCCCAAGACGACGCTGGCCCTGCTCAACGCGCTGATGACGCGGCTGCGGCCGCACGAACAGCTCCTGAAGGATTCCGACGTCGAGCTGGCGGCGGTCAAGCCCGGCCTGCCTCCGAAGACGCAGGCCTGGCTCGACCATGTCAGCCTGTGGATGCGCATCTTCGGAACGCGCAGGACCTGATCGGCGGGCGCGCGATGCGAAGCCATTACGCCTCCGCCTCGCCCTCCTCCTCCGGCTCGCCGACGCGCTCGACCGAGACGACCTTCTCGTCCTCCGCCGTGTTGAAGACGATGACGCCCTGCGCGGTGCGGCCGGTCTGGCGGATCTGGTCGACGGGGCACCGGATGAGCTGGCCGCCATCGGTCACCAGCATGATCTGGTCGCGGTCTTCGACGGGGAACGAGCCGACCAGCGGGCCGTTGCGCTCGTTCACCGCCATGGCGACGATGCCTTTGCCGCCGCGGCCGGTGATGCGGTACTCGTAGGACGAGGTGCGCTTGCCGTAGCCGTTCTCGGAGACGGTGAGGATCACCTGCTCGGCGGCCGACATCTCGGCGTAGCGGTCGAGCGACAGGCTGGCGGCCGGCTCGACGCTGTGGCCCTCCTCCATCAGCGCCTCGCCATTCTCCTCGTTCGTCGCCTCGCCGGCGACGGCGCGGCTGCGCTTGAGGAAGGCGGCGCGCTCGTCGCCGCCCGCCTCGACATGGCGCAGGATGGCGAGCGAGATCACCCGGTCGCCGTCCGCGAGGCTGACGCCGCGCACGCCCATCGAGTCGCGCCCCTTGAAGACGCGCACGTCGTCCACCGCGAAGCGGATGCACTGGCCTTCCGCCGTCGTCAGCAGCACGTCGTCGCGCTCCGAACAGATGGCGACGTCGACGATGCCCTCGCCCTCGTCGAGCTTCATGGCGATCTTGCCGGCGCGGTTCACCTGCGCGAAATCGGACAGCTTGTTGCGCCGGACCGTGCCGCCGGTGGTCGCGAACATCACGTCGAGCGCCTCCCACGTCGCCTCGTCCTCGGGCAGCGGCATGATCGCGGCGATGCGCTCGCCCTGCTCCAGCGGCAGCATGTTGACCAGCGCCTTGCCGCGCGATTGCGGCGCGGCGAGCGGCAGGCGCCACACCTTCTCCTTGTAGACCTGCCCCATCGAGGAGAAGAACAGCACCGGCTGATGCGTCGAGGCGACGAACAGGCGTTGGACGAAATCCTCCTCGCGCGTCTCCATGCCGGCGCGGCCCTTGCCGCCGCGCCGCTGCGCCCGGTAGGTCGAGAGCGGCACGCGCTTGACGTAGCCGGCGTGGCTGACGGTGACGACCATGTCCTCGCGCTGGATGAGGTCTTCGTCCTCCATGTCGGCGTCGGACTCGACGATCTCGGTCCGGCGCGGCGTGGCGAATTTGGCGCGGATGTCGCTCAGCTCCTGCCGCACGATGCCGAAGACGCGGGCGCGCGAGCGCAGGATGTCGAGATAATCGGCGATCTGCGTCGCCAGCTTGGTCAGTTCTGCCTCGATCTCGTCGCGTCCGAGGGCGGTGAGGCGGGCGAGGCGCAATTCGAGAATGGCGCGCGCCTGCGCCTCCGACAGGCGGATCGTGCCGTCCTCGGCGATGGCGTGGCGCGGATCGGCGATCAGCGCGATCAACGGCGCCATGTCGCGCGCCGGCCAGGCGCGGTCCATCAGCGCCTGCCGCGCCGTCGCCGTGTCCGGCGAGGTGCGGATGAGGCGGATCACCTCGTCGATGTTGGCGACGGCGATGGCGAGGCCGACCTGGATGTGAGCGGAGTCGCGCGCCTTGCCGAGCAGATACTTGGTGCGGCGGGTGACCACGTCCTCGCGGAAATCGAGGAACGCCTGCAGGAAGTCCCGCAGGGTCAGCATTTCCGGCCGGCCCCCGTTCAGCGCGATCATGTTCGCGCCGAAGGTCGATTGCAGCGGCGAGTAGCGCCAGAGCTGGTTCAGCACCACATCCGCCACCGCGTCGCGCTTCAGCTCGACGACGATGCGCATGCCGTCGCGATCGGACTCGTCGCGCAGCTCCGAGATGCCCTCGACGCGCTTCTCGCGCACGAGTTCGGCGATCTTCTCGACCAGCGACGCCTTGTTCACCTGGAACGGAATCTCGGTGACGATCAGCGCCTCGCGATCCTTGCGGATCTCCTCGACGGCGACCTTGGCGCGCATGACGATCGAGCCGCGCCCCGTGAGATAGGCCGAGCGGATGCCGCCGCGCCCGAGAATGCGCCCGCCGGTCGGGAAGTCCGGGCCGGGCACGATCTCCATCAGCCGCTCCGGCGTGATGGCCGGATCGTCCATCATCGCGAACACGGCGTCGCAGAGCTCGCCGAGATTGTGCGGCGGGATATTCGTCGCCATGCCGACGGCGATGCCGCCGGCGCCGTTGGCGAGCAGGTTCGGGAACGCCGCCGGCAACACGGTCGGCTCGCGCTCCGAGCCGTCGTAGTTGGGCTGGAAGTCGACCGTGTCCTTGTCGAGATCGGTCAGCAGCGGCATCGCCGCTTCGGCGAGGCGCACCTCGGTGTAACGCATCGCCGCCGGCGGATCGCCGTCGACCGAGCCGAAATTGCCCTGCCCGTCCGCCAGCGGCAGGCGCATGGAGAAATCCTGCGCCATGCGCACCAGCGCGTCGTAAATCGACTGGTCGCCGTGCGGGTGATACTTACCGATCACGTCGCCGACGACGCGCGCCGATTTGCGATACGGCTTGTCCGGCGTGTAGCCGTTCTCGATCATCGAGTAGAGAATGCGCCGGTGCACGGGCTTCAGCCCGTCGCGCACGTCGGGCAGCGCGCGCGAGACGATCACGCTCATCGCGTAATCGAGATAGGAGCGGCGCATTTCGTCGGCGATCGACACCGGGCGGATGTCGGAGGGCTCGCGGGGCGTCCCGTCGGACTTGTCGTCGGCCAAGAGAATCGGATCCGGAGGTGAGGAAAATCAATGATCTGTCTATCCGATTCCCTGCCGCGACGCCAATTTCGCGGGCTCTTTCGGGCTGGATAAAACCTGTTGTTTTTCAGTCTGCTATTCGCCCATCTTATCGTTTGGCGGCGGCGGCGGGGCGCAGGAGGGGGCGATGCTGGTCGATTTCGTGAAATCCGCGCTGGTGACGCTGCTCGTCACCGTCGATCCGCCGGGCCTCGCGCCGATCTTCCTCGGCGTCACCCACGGCATGTCGAAGGGCGAGCGCGCGCAGGTCGCCTGGCGCGCCGTCGCCATCGCCTTCGGCATTCTGGCGGTGTTCGGCTTCGTCGGCGACGCGGTGCTGCGCGCCCTCGGCATCTCGCTCGCCGCGTTCCGCATCGCCGGCGGGCTGCTGCTGTTCTACATCGCCTTCGAAATGGTGTTCGAGCTGCGCACGAAGCGCAAATCCTCGCTCGCCAACACGGCGATCACGGTCGACCACATCCGCAACGTCGCCGCCTTCCCGCTCGCCATTCCGCTGATGGCGGGGCCGGGCGCGATCACCGCGACGATCCTGCTCGCCGGGCGCGCCAATGGCGACCCGGTGCAGAGCATGGCGCTGCTCGCCGTCGTCGCGCTCGTGTGCGGCTCGTGCTGGCTGGTCTATCTCGCGGCCGACCGGCTCGCCGCGCTGCTCGGCGTCACCGGCGAGATCGTTCTCACGCGCCTGCTCGGCGTCATCCTCGCCGCGCTTGCGGTGCAGTTCGTCGTCGACGGCGTCATGGAGATCGGGCGCGGCGTGAAGTAGCCGCGCCCGCCCCGCTCACTTCGACAGGAATTCGGCGATCTTCTGGGCATGCGGCTGCATCGCCAGAACGCCGTTGAGATGGCCGAAATTCCCGGCGATCTCGCCGGTCTCGACGCTGACCCCGTTGGCCTTCAGCGCCTCGGCGCCGGCGCGCACGCTGTCGGCGTGGAACACCTGATCGCCCGGCGCGTAGAGCATCAGCGTCTTCGCCTTGATGCGTTTGATCCCCTCGGCCGCCGTCTTCGCGCCGGCGCCGGCGCCCGGCACGAAGGTCTGGTTCGCCTTGACGAGATAGAGGAAGTGGTTGGCGTCCGCGAGCGCGGCGCGCGCGGCGCCGCCCGCCTCGAGCGCCGCCTCGATCTTGTACTTGTTCCCCATCGCCTCGAGCGGGTTCTTCGCCTCGTCCGCCCAGGCGTTTCCGAACGTCTTGTCCGCCCACAGCCAGTGGTTGGCGTGCAGCGAGACGACCTTCAGCGCCTGCGTCAGACCGGCCTTAGGCGGCTCCTTGCCGTAATAGTCGCCGCCGTTCCAGTTGGGGTCGACCGTGATCGGCGCGCCCCAGACGCTGAGCCAGGCGATCAGCCACGGGCCTGGATCGGCGGCGGCGATCACCGGAATGATGCGATCCACCGAGTCCGGATAGGTCGCGGCCCACTCGTAGGTTTGCAGCCCGCCCATCGAGGCGCCCATCACGGCGTGCAGCTTCGCGATCCCGAACGAGTCGACCAGCGCCTTCTGCGCCCGCACGAAATCGCCGATCGTCACGACGGGGAAGCTCATCGCATAGGGCTTGCCGGTGTCGGGATTGATCGAGGCCGGGCCGGTCGTCGTCACCTTCGGGTCGCCGGTGTTGAGGTTGACCAGCGTGTCCGAGGCGATGACGAAATACTTGTTGGTGTCGACCGCCTTGCCGGGGCCGATCAGATAATCCCAATAGCCCGGCGCCTTGTCGGCGGCGTCGTATTTGCCGGCGGCGTGGCTGGTGCCGGAGAAGAAATGCGCAATCAGGATCGCGTTGGACTTGTCGGCGTTGAGCGTTCCGTAGGTCTCGTAGCCGATCCTGACGTTCTTGATCGCCTTGCCGCCGATGGTCGTCATCGAGGGCAGTTCGAACACCTTCTTTTCGACGATCATGTCCTGCGCCCCGGCGCTTGCGACAGACAGGGCCATCGCCGCCCCCGCGGCGAGAGCTATCAGCATCTTTTTCATCGCAGAAATCCCTCCCTGAACGCCTCGGCGCGAGCTTGCCTCACGCGGCCGCGAAAAGGAAAGCCTCAGAACGGAATGTCGTCGTCGATCGGCGCGGACGAGCCCCGCCCGCCGCCGCCGCCACTGCCGCCGCCGGCTGCCGGGCGCCGCTCCATCGGCGAGGAGCGCCCGAAGGACTGGCCGCCGCCCGAGCCGCCCGAGCGCTCGCCATAGCCGCCGCCGTCCATGTCGTCGGCGCCGCGGCCGCCGCCGCGCGAATCGAGCAGCGTCAGCTCGCCGCGGAAGCGCTGCAGCACCACCTCGGTCACCTTGCGCTGGTTGCCGTCCTTGTCGGTGTATTCGCGGGTCTGGAGCTGGCCCTCCAGATACACCTTGGAGCCCTTCTTCAGATATTGCTCGGCGATGCGGCCGAGATTCTCGTTGAAGATGACGATGTTGTGCCACTCCGTGCGATCCTTGCGCTCGCCGGAGGCCTTGTCGCGCCAGCTCTCGGTGGTCGCGACGGAGAAATTGACGACCGGATCGCCCGAGTTCATCCGGCGCACTTCCGGGTCGCGGCCGAGATTGCCGATCAGGATGACCTTGTTGACGCTGCCCGACATGACCCGCTCCTGCTCACGCTCCGATTGCCGGCGACCCTAGTCCCTCGCGCGCCGAAAATCGCCCGCTCCGCGCCGGCGGCGGGGATTTGTCCACGCCAACCTTGTTCCTTGTTTGTTCCTATCATCCCTCCGACGCCCGCGCAAGGCGGACGCCGGGATCGGGATCGCGCGGGTCGCCTCGCGCCTCAGCCTGTCGTCACCGCCGTCTCGAGATCGGCGGGGTCGATGTCCCGGCCGAGGCGCCGTTGCAACGCGCGACGGTCGAGTTCGCCCTCCCACCAGGAGATGACGACGCAGGCGACGCCGTTGCCGGTGAGGTTCGTCAGCGCGCGGCATTCCGACATGAACTTGTCGATGCCGAACACGATCGCCATGCCGGGCACGAGGCGCGGATCGACGGCGGCGAGCGTCGCGCCGAGCGTGATGAAGCCCGCCCCGGTGATGCCGGTCGCGCCCTTCGACGTCAGCATGGCGACGATCAGGATCGTCATCTGCTGCGAGAAGGTCAGGTCGACGTTCAGCGCCTGTGCGATGAACAGCGTCGCCAGCGTCATGTAGATGTTGGTGCCGTCGAGATTGAAGCTGTAGCCCGTCGGAACCACGAGGCCGACGACGGACTTCGAGCAGCCGAGGCGCTCGAGCTTCTCCATCAGGCCAGGCAGCGCGCTTTCCGAGGACGACGTGCCGAGCACGAGCAGCAGCTCGTCCTTGATGTAGCGAAGGAACGCCAGGATCGAGAAGCCGGCCATGCGGGCGATGAAGCCGAGCACAAGGAACACGAACAGCGCGGCCGTAAGATAGAAGGTCGCGATCAGCCCGAGCAGATTGAGGATCGAGGCGGTGCCGTATTTGCCGATCGTGTAGGCCATCGCGCCGAAGGCGCCGATGGGGGCGGCCTTCATCACGATCGCGATGACGCCGAACATGGCGTGCGCGGCGTCGTCGATGAAGGAGCGGATCGTCCGGCCGCGCTCGCCGAGCGCCATTAACGAGAAGCCGAACAGGATCGAGAACAGCAGAACCTGCAAAATGTCGCCCTTGGCGAAGGCGCCGACGACGCTGTCCGGAATGATGTTGAGCACGAAGTCGACCGACTTCACCTCTTTGCCGAGATACTGCTTCACGGCGTCGGCGTTCGCCGCGCCCTCGCCGAAGCCGACGCCCGGCCGGATGACGTTGCCGACGATCAGGCCGATGGCGAGCGCGAAGGTGGAGACGATCTCGAAATAGATCAGCGCCTTCACCGCGATGCGGCCGACCTTCTTGGCCTCCTGGATATGGGCGATGCCGGAGACGACGGTGCAGAAGATGATCGGCGCGATCGCCATCTTGATCAGCTTGATGAAGCCGTCGCCCATCGCCTTGATCCAGTCGTTGGTGGCGAAGGCGGGAAACAGCCAGCCGACCAGAACGCCGAGCACGATGGCGGTCAGAACCTGGACGTAAAGCTGCCGATACCAAGGCTTTGGCGGCGGAATGGCGCCGCTCGGCGCCTGTGCGACCATCTCCATCGCGCGTCTCCCCATGTCGCGGCGCCTGTCTCGCGCCTGTCCTTCGCTATGGCTGCGAAGGACGCGTCGTCGCAATTGAGGATTCCCGCAGCGACGATCCGGAGGCGCACAAAGTTCTTGCTTTGTTCGAGCGGCGTTGGCACCTTCGCGAGGTGCGGCGAGTCGCGTCGGCCTCTCGCATCGCGCGCGCCGGCGCCCCATATTCCGGGCTTCGCCAGCGCCTGCCGGCGCCGACAGATCGAGCCATGCCGAAATCTCCGAAATCCCGCGGCGCCGCAGCCGGCGCATCCTCCGCCTCGCCCAAGGCGCAGCCCGCCGCATCGGCGTCGAAAGCCGCCGCGTCCCGCAAGGCGCCCGCCAGCGCCGCGCGCGAGTTGGAGGACATGTTCGACCGCAATGCGTTGGCCGATCCGAATGCGCGGGTCATCTCGATCCGTGGGGCGCGCGAGCACAATCTGAAGAATGTCGACTTGACGATCCCGCGCGACAAGCTCGTCGTCTTCACGGGCCTGTCGGGCTCGGGCAAGTCGTCGCTCGCCTTCGACACGATCTACGCCGAGGGCCAGCGCCGCTACGTCGAGTCGCTCTCGGCCTACGCCCGCCAGTTCCTCGAGATGATGCAGAAGCCGGACGTCGACCAGATCGACGGCCTGTCGCCGGCGATCTCCATCGAGCAGAAGACGACGTCCCGGAACCCCCGCTCCACCGTCGGCACGGTGACCGAGATCTACGACTACATGCGCCTCTTGTGGGCGCGCGTCGGCGTTCCCTATTCGCCGGCGACCGGCCTGCCGATCGAGAGCCAGACGGTCAGCCAGATGGTCGACCGCGTGCTGGCGCTGCCCGAGAAGACGCGCCTGTTCCTGCTCGCGCCCGTGGTGCGCGGCCGCAAGGGCGAATACCGCAAGGAAATCGCGGAGTGGATGAAGCGCGGCTTCCAGCGTGTGAAGATCGACGGGACGTATCACGAGATCGGCGAGGCGCCGGCGCTCGACAAGAAGTTCAAGCACGACATCGACGTGGTGGTGGACCGCATCGTCGTGCGCCCCGACATCGGCGCGCGTCTGGCCGATAGTCTCGAAACCGCGCTGGAGCTCGCCGACGGCATCGCCGTGGTCGAATACGCCGACGAGAAGGACGAGAAGGGCGCCGCCCGCCGCGTGCTGTTCTCGTCCAAATTCGCCTGCCCCGTCTCCGGCTTCACGATTCCGGAAGTCGAGCCGCGGCTGTTCTCCTTCAACAACCCGTTCGGCGCCTGCCCGGAATGCGGGGGCCTCGGCTCGGAGCAGACGGTGGACGCCGCCCTCGTCGTCCCCGACGAGACGCTGACCCTGCGCAAGGGCGCCGTCGCGCCCTGGGCGCGTTCGACCTCCCCCTACTACATGCAGACGCTCGACGCGCTCGGCAAACACTACAAGTTCCGGCTCGATCAGCGCTGGGAGGACCTGCCGAAGAAGGCGCAGGACGTCATTCTCTACGGCTCGGGCGAGGACGCGATCCGCTTCGCCTACGACGACGGAATGCGCGCCTACGAGGTGAAGAAGCCGTTCGAGGGCGTCATCCGCAACCTCGAGCGCCGCTTCAAGGAGACGGAAAGCGACTGGGCGCGCGAGGAAATCGGCCGCTTCATGACGGCGACGCCCTGCGCGGCGTGTCTGGGCTACCGTCTCAAGCCCGAGGCGCTGGCCGTGAAGATCGACGGCAAGCACATCGGCGAAGTGTCGGACCTGTCGGTGCGCGCCGCCGCGCAATGGGCGACGGACCTGCCCGCCCGGCTCGACGCCAAGAAGAACGAGATCGCCGCGCGCATCCTCAAGGAGATCCGCGACCGCCTCACCTTTCTCGTCGACGTCGGCCTCGATTATCTCACCCTCGCCCGCGCCTCCGGCACGCTGTCGGGCGGCGAGAGCCAGCGCATCCGCCTGGCCTCGCAGATCGGCTCGGGCCTCACCGGCGTGCTCTATGTGCTGGACGAACCCTCCATCGGCCTGCATCAGCGCGACAACGCGCGACTGCTGGAAACGCTGCGCCGGCTGCGCGATCTCGGCAATTCGGTCGTCGTCGTCGAGCACGACGAAGACGCGATCATGACGGCCGATTACGTCGTCGACATCGGCCCCGGCGCCGGCGTGCATGGCGGCCAGATCATCGCGCAGGGCAAGCCGGCCGACATCATGGCGAACCCCAATTCCCTCACCGGGCGCTATCTCACCGGCGAACTCGCCGTCGCCGTGCCCAAGCGCCGCAAGCGCGACGGCCGGGCGCTGAAGATCGTCAACGCGCGCGGCAACAATCTGAAGAACGTGTCGGCGGAGATTCCGCTCGGCCTGTTCACCTGCGTCGCCGGCGTGTCGGGCGGCGGCAAGTCCACGCTCGTCATCGACACGCTCTACAAGGCGGTGGCGCGCCGCCTCAACGGCGCGCTCGAGCACCCTGCCCCGTTCGACCGCATCGAGGGGCTGGAGCATCTCGACAAGGTCATCGACATCGACCAGTCGCCGATCGGCCGCACCCCGCGCTCGAACCCGGCGACCTATACCGGCGCCTTCACGCCGATCCGCGACTGGTTTTCCGGCCTGCCCGAGGCCAAGACGCGCGGCTACCAGCCCGGCCGCTTTTCCTTCAACGTCAAGGGCGGGCGCTGCGAGGCCTGCCAGGGCGACGGCGTCATCAAGATCGAGATGCACTTCCTGCCGGACGTCTACGTCACCTGCGACGTCTGCAAGGGCAAGCGCTACGACCGCGAGACGCTGGAGGTGAAGTATCGCGACCGCTCCATCGCCGACGTGCTCGACATGACTGTCGAGGAGGCGGCCGACCTGTTCAAGGCGGTGCCGCCGATCCGCGAGAAGATGGAGACGCTGGCGCGCGTCGGCCTCGGCTACGTCCATGTCGGTCAGCAGGCGACGACGCTTTCGGGCGGCGAGGCGCAGCGCGTGAAGCTCTCCAAGGAGCTGTCGCGCCGGGCGACCGGCCGCACGCTCTACATTCTCGACGAACCGACCACCGGCCTGCATTTCCACGACGTCAAGAAGCTGCTCGAGGTGCTGCACGAGCTCGTCGACCAGGGCAACACGGTCGTCGTGATCGAGCACAATCTCGAAGTCATCAAGACGGCGGACTGGGTGATCGACATGGGGCCCGAGGGCGGCGACGGCGGCGGCCGCGTCGTCGCCACCGGAACGCCGGAAGAGATCGCGAAGAACCCGGGCTCGCATACGGGGCGGTTTCTCAAGGAGGTGCTGGCGCGCCGGCCCTTGCCCGCCGCCGGCGCGGCCGCCGCAAAGGCGCGGACCCGCGACGCGGCGGAGTGAGACTCAGCCCGTGGCGCGCCCCGAGACGCGCCGGACCGTCGCCGCCGCCACCGCGCACCAATAGCCGGTGATCGCCGCCGCCAGCGCGGAAATCGCCAGCGCCAGCAGCCCGAACAGGAGTTGGCCCGGCGCGACGAGATCGCCGAGCGACTCGACCTGCGCCCGCATCCCGCCGGCGAAGATGATGAGCGCGGCGCTGGCTGCGCCGATCGGGATCGTCGCCACGAAGGGCGCGACCCAGCGCCCCGCCAGCGCGCGCCAGGCGCCCGCCGGATCGAATCGGCCCTGCAGCGCCAGAATCGGCCAGAGCAGCATCAGCCGGACATCGAGGAAACACTGGAGCGCGATGACGAGCAGAAGCCCGGCCGGGCCGCGCGATCCCGCCATCGCGGTCAGCGCCAACCCGGCGACGGCGCCGACATAGAGGGCGCCGCGCGCCACGGCGGCGGTCTCGACGCGCGCCGCCGTCTCATCGTCCCGCCCCAGCAGGAGTTGCAGGGTCGAGACGATAAAGATCGCCTCCATCAGGTAGGTGGGCGCGCCAGCCGCCCATTCCGCCAGCCGGCTTTCCGTTTCGGCGAATTGCGGCCCGGCTGCGAACAGGAACAGCCCCTGCCGGTCCGCCATCTGCTCCGGCCTGAGCCCCAGCAGCAACAGGATGTAGGCCGCCTTGGCCGCGACGAACGTCGCGATTCGACGCGCGATCGGGCGGCCGAGCCGCCGCGCGCTGACCGCCGCCTCGTTCTGGATTTCGTTGAACGTCACCGACCGCCACCCTCGCCGCGTCGACTTGCCGTATCAGGCGTCCGCCGCGGCGCCAACGGCGCGCGCGGGCCGCGCCGGAGCTCGGAAAGAAAGAATTCACCATGTTCAGATCCGGCGCCAACTGTTCGTCGACACCGCCGTCGCTTCGGTTCCGAAAGCAAATCGCCCGATTACTTGGATTCGCCGCACTTCGTAACGAATGGTTACACGCTCGGCGAATCGTCCGTCGTGGAACCAGGCGTCCGGCGCCGGCGGCTAAGCTATGCGCCTCAAAGGATAATGTGTGCTTTGCAGCACAACATGCTGCGCCGCACACTCGCGCGCCATGCTCTGGAATTGGGCGGCGATCGCCGCTGGCCGCCCAATTCCGTTAAAAACGCCTGAATGCGTCATGCAACTAACGCATAACTGAACCCTGTTCATATCCCTTCAACGCAGAGGCCGATGGGATTATATCCGCGTCATCGAATTCTTGCTGCGGCGCAGCATTGCCTTCGCCCAGCGTAACCGGAAAGAACACGACCATGTCCATCAAGAAGATCGCCTCCAAGTTCAACGCCTGGCGCCGCTACCGCGTCTCCGTGCGTGAGCTCTCCCGCCTGTCCGACCGCGAACTGCACGACCTCGGCATCGGCCGCGGCGACATCGAGTTCGTCGCCCGCAAGAGCGTGCGCGTCGGCTGATTCAATCGGAATAGCGCGGGGCGGGACTCTCCCCTCCCTCCAAATCCCTCCCTGCGCCACTAAGCGCCCGCCGGACCCTCCCCCGACGGGCGCTTTCTTTTTGTCCCAGCGGGTTGAAGCGCGCGGGCGCGCCGCCTAACGTCCGCGCCCCATGAGCCTCTCCCCCATCCATGTCGTCGGCGCGGGCCTCGCCGGCTCGGAAGCCGCCTGGCAGATCGCGCAAGCCGGCGTTCCCGTCGTCCTCCACGAGATGCGCGGCGTGCGCGCGACTCCCGTCCACAAGACCGACGGCTTCGCCGAACTCGTCTGCTCGAACTCCTTCCGCTCCGACGATGCGCAGACCAACGCGGTCGGCGTCCTGCATCGGGAGATGCGCGCCATGGGCTCGCTCGTCATGGGCGCAGCCGACGCCCATCAGGTGCCCGCCGGCGGCGCGCTCGCCGTTGACCGCGACGGCTTTTCGGAAGCGGTGACCGCCCGGCTGAGCGCGCATCCGGGCGTGAAGATAGTTCGCGAGGAAGTCGAAGATATCAGCGCAACAGATTGGGACAGCGCAATTATCGCCACGGGTCCGCTCACCTCGCCGGCCCTGTCCAAAGGCATCGCGAGCCTGACCGGCGAAGCCGACCTCGCCTTCTTCGACGCCATCGCCCCCATCGTCCATTTCGAGTCGATCGACATGGGCGTCGCCTGGCGCCAGTCGCGCTACGACAAGGCCGGCCCCGGCGGCACCGGCGCGGACTACATCAACTGCCCGCTCTCGCGCGACCAGTACCACGCCTTCGTCGACGCGCTTCTGGCCGGCGACAAGCTCGAATTCCGGGAGTTCGAGGGGACGCCCTATTTCGACGGCTGCCTGCCGATCGAGGTGATGGCCGAGCGCGGCCGCGAGACATTGCGGCATGGGCCGATGAAGCCCTTCGGCCTGACCAACCCGCACAATCCGACCGTGAAGCCCTACGCGGTCGTCCAGCTGCGGCAGGACAACGCCCTCGGCACGCTGTTCAACATGGTCGGCTTCCAGACCAAGCTGAAATACGGCGCGCAGACCGGCGTGTTCCGCATGATTCCCGGCCTCGAACAGGCCGAGTTCGCCCGCCTCGGCGGACTGCACCGCAACACCTACCTCAACTCGCCGAAGCTGCTCGACCCGACCCTGCGCCTCAAGTCGCAGCCGCGCTTCCGCTTCGCCGGGCAGATCACCGGCTGCGAGGGCTATGTCGAATCGGCGGCCGTCGGCCTGATCGCCGGGCGCCTCGCCGCCGCCGAGCGCCTCGGCCGGCCGCTCGCGCCGCCGCCCTCGACCACCGCCATCGGCGCGCTGATCAACCACATCACCGGCGGCCATATCGAGACGATCGACGCCGGGCCCCGCTCCTTCCAGCCGATGAACGTCAATTTCGGCCTGTTTCCGCCCCTGCCCGACGCGCCGCTCGTCAGCCCGGAGGGCAAAAAGCTGCGCGGCCCGGAAAAGGGAATCGCCCGCAAGAAGGCCCTCAGCGCGCGGGCGGCGGTGGATCTGACTGAGTGGCTGGCGCAGACGGGCTGAGCCGCGCCAAGCCCCCGCCTGTCATTCCCGGCCGAGCGAAGCGAGGGGAAGAGAATCCGCACCCCGCCTCGCATCCCCCCGACAGCATGGATCCCCTTCCCGGCGGCTGCGCCGCCGCCGGGGATGACAGGCGGAGAGCCGGAGGCCCCTTCTACGCCTTCTTCTCCCAGCGCCCGTCCTCGTTCTGGCGCCAGTAGGCGACGACGTGGCCGGCGTCTTTCAGGCCCTTCCACTGGCCGCGCGCGGCGGCGACCGCCTCGGCGTCGCGACCGTCGAACAGCAGCATGATCCGCTCGTAGGGCGTTGGCGAGGCGGCGATGGCGGCGGCCGCATCCGCCCCGTCGATCAGGAATCGCGCCTGCGCGCCGGCGGGATTTTCCGGGCCGGCCAGCAGCAGAATGGGGTGTTCGGACGGATCGCCGTCGCCGAGCGTCCCGTGCGGCAGAAAGCTGTCGTCGGAATAGGTCCAGAGGAAATCGTCGAGCGCCTTCACGCGCTCGGGATTGGTCGACTCGACGACGACCGTCCAGTCGCGGTCGAGCGAGCGCTCCAGCAGCGTCGGCAGCGTCTGCTCGAGCGTGCGGGTCTCGAGATGGTAGAACCAGACCTCGGCCACCTACTGGCCCGCGACGATGATCAGCGTGCGGTCGGTGTCCGTCGCCAGCATGCCGAGATCGACGCCGCCGGCCATGTGCCGCTCGACCTTGCCGGCGACGTAGACGTCGCCGCGCTCGTTCGAGGCGCGCAGATATTCGCCGGCCTCCGCATCGAGCGAGCGGATGGTGGAGGCGGCGCGATTGCGGTCCATGCCAAGCGCGACCTGAAGGCCCGCCTGCTGCAACCGCTCGAATTTGCCGGCGGCGCGCGCCGAGCCGCCGGCCGCCCGCACCTCGAGCCGCACGAACCGGTCGCCCCGGCAGACCAGCGACACGTCGACGTCGCCCTCGCCGCTGGCGTCGAAATAGTCGTAGCCCGCGCCTTCGCCGCGCCCGACAGTCAGGGCGCGCGAGAACTGCACCCGATGCTCGCCGGCGGCCGCGCCATAGGCGTCCATGAACTGGTTGCAGCCGAAGCTCTTGGCCGCGGCCGGAACCGCCATGCCTAACGCTGCGGCGGCGAGCGCCGCGGCGAATGTCAAAACCTGTCGCACGTTCAGCCTTCGTAATGGTCGGCCACGAGACGGTCGAGCAGGCGAACGCCCCAGCCCGATCCCCAGCTCTGATTGATCTCGCTTTGTGGCGATCCCATGCCCGTGCCGGCGATGTCGAGATGCGCCCACGGCGTGCCGCGCACGAAGCGCTGCAGAAACTGCGCCGCCGTGCTCGAGCCGCCGTTGCGGCCGGCCGAGTTCTTCATGTCGGCGAATCTGGAATCGATCATCTTGTCGAAGGCGGGGCCGAGCGGCATCCGCCACACCGTCTCGCCGGTCGCCTTGCCGGCCGCATCGAGCCGGGCCGCCAGTTCGTCGTCGTTCGAGAACAGGCCGGCGTGGACCTGCGCCAGCGCCACGAGGATCGCCCCGGTCAGCGTCGCCAGGTCGACCATGAAGGCGGGCTTGTACTTGGTCTGGACGTGCCAGAGCACGTCGGCCAGCACCAGCCGCCCCTCGGCGTCGGTGTTGATGATCTCGATGGTCTGGCCCGACATCGATTCGACGATGTCGCCCGGCCGCTGCGCGCCGCCGTCCGGCATGTTCTCCACAAGCCCGATGGCGGCCACGACGTTGACCTTGGCCTTGCGCGCGGCGAGCGCGTGCATCAGGCCGACGACGCAGGCCGCGCCCGCCATGTCGCCCTTCATGTCCTCCATGCCGGCGCCCGGCTTGATCGAGATGCCGCCGGTGTCGAAGGTGACGCCCTTGCCGACGAAGGCGACCGGCTGCTTGCCCTTCTTGGCGCCGTTCCAGCGCATGATCACGACGCGCGGCTCGTTGAGCGAGCCCTGCGCGACGCCGAGCAGCGCCCGCATGCCGAGCTTCTCGAGCTGCTTGCGCTCCATCACCTCGACGACGACGCCGAGCTTCTCGAGCTGCTGGGCGCGGCGCGCGAATTCGACCGGCGTGAGCACGTTCGGCGGTTCGTTGACGAGATTGCGGGCGATGATCACGCCCTCGCCCGCCGCCTCGCGCGCCTTCGCCGCCTTGCGCGCGGCGGCCGGATCGGCGACGCCGACGGTCAGGCGCAGAATGTCCTCTCCGTCCTCCTCCGACTTCGTCTTCGTCTTGTACTTGTCGAAGGCGTAGGCGCGCAGGCGCGCCCCGAGCGCGAAATCGGCCGCCGCCGAGGCCGCGTCCGCCGTCTCGCCGGGAAGATCGAACAGGACGGTCGCCGCCGTCTTTCCAAGTTTGCCGGCGACGGCGCCGCCAGCCTTGGTCCAGTCCGCGTCGGCGCGATCCTTCGCCGAACCAAGACCGACGACGATCACGCGGTCGGCGGAAACGTCTTCCGGCGCAAGGATCTCGAACGTCGCGTTCGCCTTGCCCTTGAAGCGCGCCGCCTTGGCCGCCGCAGCAATCGACGGCCGCATGTCGGCGAGAATCCCGGCGACTGCCGTCGATGGGGCCAGATCGTCCCCCACCAGAACGACGAGCGTCCCGTGCTTCGGCGCCGCCAGAGCCCCGAATTCGATTTTCGCCTGATCCCGCATGACGCCCCGCGCCCAGATGATTGTCGGCGGCGAAACTGACGCAATACCCCCGGCGACGCAAGGCGAGCGCGCAGGCCCGCGCCCGCGCCTCGCCGGCGCCGCAATGGAGTTGACAGCGGACCCGCTCTCTTGCCCTAACGGCGCTCTGATGATCCTGCCCCAGCGCTACATCTTCCGGCTTGGCCTCGTCGCCTTTCTGGCGACGGCGACCGCGTTGACGGCCGTGATCTGGATGACGCAGGCGCTGCGCGAACTCGACCTTCTGACGACCAAGGGTCAGTCGCTGCTGATCTTTCTGTCCGTCACCCTGCTGGCGCTGCCCTCGCTGATCATGCTGATCGCCCCGTTCGCGCTGTTCGGGGCCTCGCTCTACGCGCTGAACAAGCTGAACGGCGACAGCGAACTCGTCGTGATGGCGTCCGCCGGCCTGTCGCCGACGCAGCTTCTGCGGCCTTTCCTGGCGCTGGCCATTGTCGTCAGCATGTTGATCGGAACGATCTCGCTCTACGTCCTTCCCCTGACGCAGCGGGGGATTCGCGACCTTCTGACGCGCATCCGCGCCGACTTCATCACCCGCGTCGTCCGCGAGGGCACGTTCACCACGCTCGACGCCGGCTTCACCTTCCACTACCGCGACCGCGGCCCGGCCGGCGAGTTGCGCGGCGTGTTCATGCAGGACCGTCGCACGCCCGAGCGCGTGCTGACCTACCTCGCCGAGACCGGCCAGACCGTCGAGATCGACGGCGGCAATTATCTCGTGCTCGAAAAGGGCAGCGTGCAGAGCCAGCAGCAGAACGCGCGCGACGCCGCCATCGTCGTCTTCGACCGCTATGCGATCGACCTGTCGCAATTCGCCAAGCAGGGCGAGGAGGTCTATCGCCCGCGCGACCGCTCGACCCTCGAATTGCTGCGCCTGCCCGCCGACGATCCGCGCGTTCTGGCCGCGCCCGGTCGCTTCCGCTCCGAGCTGCACGAGCGTTTCGTCAACCCGCTCTATCCCTTCATGGCCGTGCTGATCGCCTTCGCCGCGCTCGGACAGGCGCGCACGACGCGCCAGAGCCGGGGCGACGCCATTTTCGGCGCGACGCTGATCTTCGGACTGCTCAGGCTCGCCGGCATCGGCGCGTTGTCGATGGTGACGCGCTCGCCCTGGGGATTGCTGGCGCTCTACGGCCTGCCGGTCGTCTCCTCGCTCGTGGCGCTCGTGCTGATCCTGCGGTCCTCGCGCGGTCTGGCGGCGCCGCGCCGGTTCTCGTTCCGCCTGCCGCGCCGGACGCCCGCCGCGGGAACGCCGTCATGATCTTCGGCGTCCTCGGCCGTTACGTCGGCTGGCGTTTTCTGCGCACGATCCTGGCCGTGTTCGCCGGGTTTCTGGCGCTGATTTTTCTGGTCGATTTCGTCGAGATGCTGCGTCGCTCGAGCGACATCGAGGAGGCGCGCCCCCTGGCCGTCGCCGGCCTGTCGCTGCTGCGCGCGCCCTCCATCGCCGAGCAGGCGCTGCCCTTCGCCGTCCTGTTCGGCGGCATGGCGAGCCTGCTGAACCTGTCGCGTCGGCTTGAGCTGGTCGTCGCGCGCTCGGCCGGCGTGTCGGCCTGGCAGTTCCTGACCCCGCCGGTGCTGGCCGCCCTCCTCGTCGGAGTCGGCTCCGTCGCGCTCTACAATCCCATGTCGGCGGCGATGAAGCAGCGGGCGGACCGGATCGAGACGCGCCTGTTCGCCAAGACCGGCCGCACGCCGACCGATTCGACGATGTGGATCCGCCAGCGGTCCATCGACGGTCAGGCCGTCATCCGCGCCGACCGGGCGAGCGATTCGGGCGCGGTGCTCGCCGGAGTGACCGCCTTCGTCTACCAGCCCGACGGCGCCTTCCTTGAGCGCGTCGAGGCGGGTCGGGCGACGCTTTTCCCCGGCTTCTGGCGCTTCGAGCAGGCGCGCATCCTCGCCCCCGGCGAGGAGCCGCGCGATGCGGCGACCTATCTTCTGGCGACCAATCTCCAGCCCGATCAGGTGGCCCAGTCCTTCGTTCCGCCGGACACCGTGTCATTCTGGTCGCTGCGCGACGTGCGCGACCGGACCGAGCAGGCCGGGCTCGACGCCAGCGGCTACGCGCTGCGCTTCCAAGCCCTTCTTGCGAGACCGCTTTTTCTCGTCGCCATGGTTATGATCGCCGCTTCCTTTTCGTTAAGATTCTTTCGAATGGGCGGCGTCGCGCGGAGCGTTCTGAGTGGCGTGGCCGCCGGCTTCGTGCTTTATGTGGCGACCAAGGTCATGAGCGATCTGGGCGCGGCGGGTTTCGTCAGCGCTCCGGTCGCGGCGTGGGCGCCGGCTCTGGCCGGCGCGCTCGGTGGCACTCTGGTTGTGTTGAACCAGGAGGACGGGTGAAACGTCGGCGTAATCGCCCGACGCCGCGCAGGCACAGGAAGCTGCGCGTCGTTCGGTCGGTGATCCTGGCCGCCATGCTGGCGGGCGGGACGGGTATCGTATTGCCTGCCGTCGCCCAGACGATGAGCGACCGCATCGCCGCCCGCTCCACCAAGGCCAAAGAGAGCAAGGACAAGCTCCTCGTCGACGCCCAGCAGCTCATCTACAACCGCGAGGGCAACACGGTCGCCGCTGTCGGCGACGTTCAGCTCTATTATCAGGGCCGCATCCTCGAGGCCGACCGCGTCACCTACGACCGGACGAAGAACCGCGTCTACGCCGAGGGCAACGCCAAGCTCACCGACGAGACGGGCGGCGTCACCTACGCGCGGCGCTTCGAGCTGACCGACGATTTCAAGGACGGCTTCGTCGACAGCATGTTGACGATCACCGCCGACAACACCCGCTTCACCGCGCCGCGCGCCGAACGCACGGACGGCGAGACGACCGTCTTCGAGAAGGGGCTCTACACCGCCTGCGAGCCCTGCAAGGACCAGCCCGAGAAAGCGCCTCTGTGGCAGGTGCGCGCCAAGCGCATCATCCACAAGAACAGCGAGCAGATGGTCTATTACGAGGACGCGCAGTTCGAGCTGTTCGGCCTGCCGATCGCCTACCTGCCCTATTTCTCGACGCCCGATAACACGGTGTCGCGCAAGACCGGCTGGCTGTCGCCGACGGTGATCTCCTCGAACCGTCTCGGCGTCGGCTTCGGCATGCCCTTCTTCTGGGCCATCGCGCCGAACAAGGACCTGACGCTCGCGCCCACCATCCTGTCGCGACAGGGCTTCCTCGGCGACATCGAGTGGCGCCACCGCGTCGACGCGCCGTGGGTGACGGGCTCCTACAATGTCCGCGCCGCCGGCATCTTCCAGGCCAATCCCGGCGCCTTCCTCAGCCCGCCCTACGGACCGGGCACGCGCTCCTGGCGCGGCTCCATCGAGTCGACCGGCAAGTTCTATCTGTCCGACAAGTGGAAGTTCGGCTGGACCGCCATCGCGATGACGGATCGCTGGTTCACTCGCGACTACCGCCTGCATTCGGACGCGATCGGCGCCAACTATTTCAAGGAGGCGATCTCCACGATCTACCTCAACGGTCAGGGCGACCGCGGCTTCTTCGATCTGCGCGCCTATCATTTCCGGGGCCTGACCGCCTATGACTGGCAGCGCCAGCAGCCGCTGGTCGGCCCGGTCCTCGATTACAACAAGACGATCGACATCCCGACCGACCGTTTCGTGCTCGGCGGACAGCTCGAGATCGACGTCAACACGATGCGGCTCGACCGCTCGGTCGCCGTGTACCAGGCCACGGGCCTGCGCCGTCTCGACGCGCCCTACGGCCTTTACGACGTCTGCGAATTCGGCGCCTTGCGCACGCCGAACTACGCCCCGCCCGCCTGCATGATGCGCGGCGTGGCGGGCGACTATGCGCGCGCCTCCGCGCAGGTGAGCTGGAAGCGCCGCTTCATCGACCCCATCGGCCAGTCGTGGACGCCCTTCGCCTTCGTGCGCGCCGACGCCTCGTGGATGTCGCTGCAGACGACGGATCAGTTCTCGATCAGCAACGGCGTCTCAACCTCCATTTTGCGCAACGCCGACCAGTTGAACTTCCTGAATTCGACGCCCGCCTTCGCCGGCCGCATCACGCCGGGCGTCGGTCTGGAATGGCGCTATCCGTTCATCGCGCGCGTCGGCTCCGGCACGCACATCATCGAGCCGATCGCGCAGGTGATCGCGCGGCCGAATTCGGCCAACTCCTATTCGCGCCCGAACGAGGACGCGCAGAGTCTCATCTTCGACGATTCCAACCTGTTCGACTGGAGCAAGTTCTCCGGTTACGACCGGGTCGAGGGCGGGGTGCGCGCCAATGTCGGCGTGCAATACAGCGGCACGTTCGACAATGGCTTCGGCGTCAACATTCTCGGCGGCCAGTCCTTCCAGCTCGCCGGCCGCAATTCCTACGCGCAGGGCGACATCGCCAATGTCGGCGTCAATTCCGGCCTCGAGACGCGGCGTTCCGACTATGTCGGCCGCATCGCGCTGACGCCGGCGAAGGGCTACTCTTTCGTCGCCAAGGGTCGCTTCGACGAGCGCGACCTGTCGGCCCGGCGCATCGACATCGGCGCCTCGATCGACATGACGGAGCGCCTCAGCGGCGCCGTCTATTATTCGCGCGCCGCCGCGCAGCCGGAGATCGGCTTCCCCTATCGCCGCGAGGGCCTGCTCGCCTCGGCGCGCTACGCCATCACGGACAAGTACTGGGTCGGCGCGACCGCCCTGCTCGATTTCGACCGGCATCTGGCCGACAAGGATTTCGGCACCAAGACGAGCGCGATCTACCCCGCCTCGCTCGGCTTCGGCCTCGGCTACAAGGACGAGTGCACGACCTTCAGCGTCAACTACACGAACTCGCTGCGCGACGTCGTCAACGGCTCGCGCCAGCGCTCGCAGCAGGTGCTGTTCAAGCTGGAGCTGCGCACGCTCGGCGAGTTCCGCGTGAAAACCGGCCAGAACGAATACAACACCGGCGACACGCTCGGACAATTCTCGCAGACGGAATGATCGCGCCGTGAGCGCCCCCCTCGCCCTCACCATGGGCGATCCCGCAGGCATCGGCCCCGAGATCGCGCTCGCCGCATGGCGCCGCCGGCGCGAGGCGCATCTGGCGCCGTTCTGCCTGATCGCCGACGCCGAGCTGATGCGCCGTCGCGCCCGCGCCGTCGGCGTCGACGCGCCGATCCGCCCCTGCGCGCTCGCCGACGCGACGCGCATCTTCCACGAGGCGTTGCCGGTGCTCGATATCGCCGGCGCGGCCGATGCGGCGCCTGGCGCGCCCGATCCCGCCTTCGCGGCGGCGACGATCGCCTCCATCGAGCGCGCGGTCGAGGCGGTGCGCGACGGGGCGGCCGGCGCCGTCGTCACCAATCCGATCTCCAAGGAGACGCTCTACGCCGCCGGCTTCCGCCATCCCGGCCACACCGAGTTTCTCGGCGAACTGGCCCTGCGCGCGTGGGGCGTCGCAGCGCGGCCGGTGATGATGCTGTGGTCGCCGGAACTGGCGACCGTGCCGGTGACGATCCACATCCCCCTCGCCGAGGTGAAGGCGGCGCTGACGCCGACGCTGCTGCGCGACACGATCCGCGTCGTCGCGCGCGACCTGCGCGCGCGTTTCGCCATCGCGCGGCCGCGCATCGCTGTGGCCGGCCTCAATCCGCACGCCGGCGAGGGCGGCGCGATGGGACGCGAGGAGATCGAGATCATCGCCCCCGTGCTGGCCGAACTGCGCGCGGAGGGACTCGCCGTGACCGGCCCGCATCCGGCCGACACGATGTTCCACGCCGCCGCCCGCGCCCGCTACGACGCGGCCATCGCGATGTATCACGATCAGGCGCTGATCCCGCTGAAGACGCTCGCCTTCGACACCGGCGTCAACGTCACGCTCGGCCTGCCCTTCATCCGCACCTCGCCCGATCACGGCACGGCGTTCGACATCGCCGGCAAGGGCCTCGCCAGGCCCGACAGCCTGATCGCCGCCCTTCGCCTTGCGGGCGACCTCGCCGAGCGCGGCGCGACGGGCGGGCGATGAGCGAGGATGGCCTGCCGCCGCTGCGCGAGGTAGTGGCCGCGCACGGCCTCGCGCCGAAAAAATCGCTCGGCCAGAACTTTCTGTTCGACCTCAACCTCACCCGCAAGATCGCGCGCGCGGCGGGCCCGCTCGCCGGCGCGCATGTGCTCGAGATCGGCCCCGGCCCCGGCGGGCTCACGCGCGCGCTGCTGACGGAGGGCGCGGCGAGCGTCACCGCCGTCGAGCGCGACGAGCGGTGCCTCGCCGCCCTCGCCGAAATCGCCGCGCGCTATCCGGACAGGCTGCATGTCGCGCCCGGCGACGCGCTGACGCTCGATCATCGCGCGCTGATGGCGGGCATGGCGCCGGCGCGCATCGTCGCCAACCTGCCCTACAATGTCGGCACGGCCTTGCTGACGGGCTGGCTCGAAAGCGATCCCTGGCCGCCCTGGTTCGACCGTCTCGTGCTGATGTTCCAGCGCGAGGTGGCCGAGCGCATCGTCGCGACGCCGCAGGAGCGCGCCGATTACGGCCGCCTCGCGGTGCTGGCGGGATGGCGCACGCAGGCGCGCATCCTGTTCGACGTGCCGCCCGCCGCCTTCACGCCGCCGCCGAAGGTCACGTCGTCCGTTGTGGAGCTGATCCCCCGCGCTCATCCCCTGCCATGCGAGGGCGCCGCGCTCTCGGCGGTGACGCGCGCCGCCTTCGGTCAGCGCCGCAAGATGCTGCGGCAATCGCTGAAGGGCCTCGCCTGGAAAGGCGCCCCCGTAGCGCCGGAGACGCTGCTGGCGCGCGCCGACATCGACGGCACGCGCCGCGCCGAGGAGATCGACGTCGCCGGCTTCGTCGCGCTCGCCAACGCGCTCGCCTCTAGTTGAGCATCCCCGCCCGGTCGAGCGTCCATAGCAGGCCGCTGAGCGTGAGGAAGGAGACGACCGTCGTCGCCATCATCCCCGCCGCGCCCATCTCCTCCTCGCCGTAACGCTGCGCCAGCGTCGCGTAGATCGTCATCGTCGGCGTCGCCGCCATCACGAGGACGGCGGCGGCGAGCCCCGGCCCGACCGGCGGCGCGCCGGCCTGCGTCAGCGCGAACAGCGTCGTCGCCACGAGCGCGGGTTGCAGGACGAGCTTGCCGAGCACGATTGGCGCGACGCGGCCGGCGAGGTTGCGCGCGCCCATGCCCGCCAGCGTGCCGCCGACGACGAACAACGCCACCGCGCCGCTGGCGTTGGCGAACATGTCGACCGTCTGCGTGAAGGCGCGCGGCAGCGGAATGCGCAGGAGCGAGACGACGAGCCCGAGCGCCATGCCGACGATCAGCGGCGTGCGCACGAGCCGCGCCAGCGCCAGGCGCAGCGCCGCCAGCCGCCCGCCGCCGCTGCGCGCCCCTTCCGCAAGGGTCAGCAACAGCGGCGTGACGATCAGATTCTCCATCGTCATGTTGAGCGCGAGCGACACGCCCGCGACGGAAGGCAGCGTCAGCAGCAGCACGGGGTAGCCGACGAAGCCGCTGTTGGGAGCGGCCATCCCCATCGCCGACAGGATGCTGGCGACGGGGCTCATCCCGGCGACCTTGCGCCCCCATGCGATCGCCAGCGCCACGAGCGTCAGCGTCGCGATCAGATAGGCGGCGACATAGGTGGGATCGAACGTCTCGCCGATGGGACGTTGCGACAGCGCGCGAAAGGTCAGCGCCGGCAGGAGCAGGTTGACGGCGAAGGAGCCGAACACGCGCATGTCCTCGCGCGAGAACAGGCCGAAGCGCGTCGTCAGAAAACCGATCAGGACGATGGCGTAGATCGGCGTCGTGATCGCCAGAATATCGAGCACGAACGCCTCCCCGCCGGCGACCGCGTCAGACCGCGAGCAGCCCGTCGACGAAGGCGGCGACGCCCTCCTGCACGCGCGCGCGCTTCAGGCGCTCGGCGGCGAGGATCGCCTTCACCTGCGCATAGGAGCGTTCCAGATCGTCGTTGACGATGACGTAGTCGTAGGCCGTCCAGCGACGGATTTCGTTGCGCGCATTGTCGAGCCGCTTGTCGATGGTTTCTTTCGAATCCTCGGCGCGGCGTTCGAGACGGGAGCGCAGTTCTTTCATCGACGGCGGAAGAATGAAGATCGTCACGACGTCGTCGGGCGCCTTGGCGCGCACCTGCGCGGTGCCCTGATAGTCGATGTCGAACAGCACGTCGCGGCCCTGCGCGAGGATCTTCTCCACCGGACGGCGCGGCGTGCCGTAGAAATTGCCGTGCACCTCCGCCCATTCCAGCAGGTCGCCGCGCTCGAGTTGCGTCGCGAAATCCTCGCGCGAAATGAAGCTGTAATGGATGCCGTCCGCCTCGCTCGAACGGCGCGCGCGCGTCGTCACCGAGACGGAGAGCGTCAGGTCGAGCGTCTTGTCCTGCAGCAGCATCCGCGTCAGCGTCGTCTTGCCCGCGCCCGAGGGCGAGGAGAGGATCAGCATCAGGCCGCGGCGGGGATGGGCGTCCATGGTCGAACTCATTCGATGTTCTGCACCTGCTCGCGGAATTGCTCGATCTCGGCGCGAAGCTCGAGGCCGGTCGCGGTCAGGCTGACGTGGTTGGATTTGGCCGACAGCGTGCTCGCCTCGCGGCCGAACTCCTGCGCCAGAAAATCGAGCTTGCGGCCGATCGGCCCGCCCTGATCGAGCAGCGCGCGCGCGGCGGCGACATGGCTGACGAGGCGGTCGAGCTCCTCGCGGATGTCGGACTTGGTGGCGATCAGGATCGCCTCTTGCGCCAGCCGCTGCTCGTCGAAGCGGGCGCTCTCCAGCACCTGCCGGATCTGCTCCTGCATCCGCGCGCGGATCGCCTCGGGCTTGCGGGTAGGATTGTCCTCGGCCGCCTGCGTCAGCTCGGCGATGCGGTCGAGTCGCTTGCGCAGCACGGCGCCGAGCGCCTCGCCCTCGACGCGGCGCATCTCGACGAGCGCGGCGAGCGCCGCATCGAGATCGGCGAGCGCTGCTGCGCGTGCGGCGGCGAGGCCCGCCTCGTCGTCGCCGGCCTCGACGATGTCGACGACGCCGCGGATCGCCAGCAGCCCGTCCATCGTCGCCGGCCCGAGGCCCTCGGCGCGCGGCGCCTTGCCGACCGCCTCGATCAGCGCGGCCAGAACCTGATCGTTGACGCGCACGACCGGCGTCGTCGCCTCGCGCGTCGCCTGCAAGCCGATTTGCACGGCCCCGCGCGCCAGCGCCTTGCCGATGCGCGCGCGCGCCTCGGTCTCGACGGCGTCGAAACCCGGCGGCAGGCGCAGGCGCAAATCGAGGCCCTTGGAGTTGACGCTCTTCAGCTCCCACGCCCAGCGCCAAGCCCCGGCCGCGCCGGCGGCGCGGGAAAATCCGGTCATGCTGGCGAGGCTCATGCTGGCTCTCCCGAAGGGGCGGCGACCTTAGGCCCTGCGCCCGGCAGCCTCAAGCGGGCGTGACGAGGGTGGCGCGGCCCTGCCCCGCCAGCGCGGCGGTGATCGCGCCCGCCCTGGCGATGGAGAAGACGAGGATGGGGATGCGGTTCTCGCGCGCCAGCGCGAAGGCGGCCGTATCCATGACGCCGAGGCTCTTGGCGATGGCCTCGTCATGCGAAAGCGTCTCGTAACGCGTGGCGGTCGGGTCTTTCTTCGGGTCGGCGGTGTAGACGCCGTCGACCTTCGTCGCCTTCATGATCGCCCCGGCCGACAGCTCGGCCGCGCGCAGCGCCGCCGTCGTGTCGGTGGTGAAGAACGGGCTGCCCGTGCCGCCGCCGAGGACGGTGACGCGCCCGGCCTCGAGATGCCGGATCGCGGTCGCGCGGTTGTAGGTCTCGCAATGCACCGGCATCGGGATGGCGGAGAGCGCGCGCGCCGGCTGGCCGATGGATTCGAGCGCGCTTTCGAGCGCGATGGCGTTCATCACCGTCGCCAGCATGCCGATGGTGTCGCCGCGCACCCGCTCGATGCCGCGGCCCGTGCCGGCGAGGCCGCGGAAGAAATTGCCGCCGCCGACGACGACGGCGACCTGCGCGCCGAGCGCGGCCGCGCCCTTCACGTCGGCGGCGATGCGCTCCAGCGTGCCGGCGTCCAGCCCGTGCTGGCCGCCGCCCATCAGCGCCTCGCCCGAGAGCTTTACGACGACGCGGGAGAAACGGGGGGCGGACATGACAGCCTCTTCAGTGACGGCGATTCGCGCGCGATCTTAGTGGCCGCCCGCCCCCGCCAGAAGCGCGGGCGTCGTTCAATCCCCCGCGCCGTCGATGGCCTGCCCGATATGGGCGATGGCGCGCTGGTAGACGCTGGCCGCATTCCAGCCCTGGATCGCCCCATAATTGGCCTGCCCCGGCCCGTAGCCGCCGCCCCGGCTCCAGCCGTGGCCTTTCAGGAAGTTGGCGGTCGACATCAACGCGCCGGACGAGGATTCGAGACTGCCGACGCCATATTGCAGCACGGCCTTGGGCATGAACTGCGTCTGCCCGACCTCGCCATGCATCGAGCCGCGCGTCGACGCCGAGAACGTGCCACGGTCGACCAGTTTCAGCGCCGCATAGAGATGCTCGGTGAAGAAGTCGGAACGGCGGCAGTCGTAGGCGAGCGTCGCCACCGAGGAGAGCATGTTCTGGTTGCCATGGACCGCGCCGAAGCCCGTCTCCATGCCCCAGATCGCCAGCAGCGGTCCGGCCGGCACGCCGTAACGTTTCTCGATGTCGTCGAACAGCGCCGCGTGCTGCCGCTTGAGGACGCGCCCTCTGGCGATGATCCCCGCCCCGCCGCGCTTGGCCATGAACTGCTCGAAGGAGAGCTTGAAGCCGTGCTGGCCCCGGTCGGCGCGGATCGTCGCGGTCGCATATTTCGCGCCCGCCAGAGCGTCGAGCGCCCGCGCGCCGATTCCGTTCGCCCGCGCCTCCTGCGCGAACGAGGCTTTCCAGGCCTCGAAGCCGGCGGCGTTGTTGCCGCAGGAGGCGGCCTCGGCGGCGCCGGCGGAGGCGGCGAGCGCCGCAAGGCCGAACAGCGCGTGTCTCCAGTTGAACGTCATGCGTGGCTCCGTGAATCGTTGCGCGAGATTACCACGGCGCCTCGCCGCGCACGAAAAAGGGCCGCCCCGGCGGGACGGCCCTCGACATCCTTACGACGGTCGGCGGTGCCGATCAGCCCTTGGTCATGCTGGCGACTTCGGCGGCGAAGTCGGCCTCGGCCTTCTCCACGCCCTCGCCGAGCGCGAAGCGGACGAAGCCCTTCAGCGCCACCGGCGCGCCGGCCTTGCCCTCGGCCTCCTTGACGACCTGGCCGATCGACTTGTTGGCGTGGTCGGCGTGGATCGACACCTGATCGACCAGCGTCACTTCCTTGAAGTAGGTCTTCAGGCCCGACTCGACGATCTTCTCGAGCACGTTGGCGGGCTTGCCGGCGTTCTTCTCGCGCAGCACGTTCTTCTCGCGCTCCACCACCGCCGGGTCGAGCGCGGCGGCGTCGAGCGCCAGCGGCGAGGCGGCGGCGATGTGCATGGCGATCTGGCGGGCGAGCGGCGCCAGCACGTCGGCATTGCCCTTCGACTCGAGCGCCACGACGACGCCGATCTTGCCGAGGCCCTCGCCGATCGAGCCGTGCACATACTGGCCGACGACGCCATGCGGCACGGAGACCGCGCCGGCGCGGCGCAGCGTCATGTTTTCGCCGATGGTGGCGATGGCGTTGGCGATGGCCTCGCCCACCGTGCCGGCCGCCCCCGGATAATGCTCGCCCTTCAGCTTCTCGACGTCGGTCACGCCCTTCTCGGAGGCGACGGCGGCGATCGAGCGCACCAGCGCCTGGAACTCCTCGTTGCGGGCGACGAAGTCGGTCTCGGAGTTCACCTCGACGACGACGCCGTGGCCGTCGCGCACGACGACGCCGACGAGACCGTCCGCGGCCACGCGGCCGGACTTCTTGGCCGCCTTGGACAGGCCCTTGGCGCGCAGCCAGTCGATCGCCGCCTCGATGTCGCCGTTGGTTTCGGTCAGCGCGTTCTTGCAGTCCATCATGCCGGCGCCGGTCTTCTCGCGCAGTTCCTTCACCATCGCGGCGGTGATGTTGGCCATTGGAGTTTTCCTCTCGTCATCCCCGGCGGAATGCGGCCGGGCGGCGTCCTGCGCCGATCAATGGGGGAAGCGGATAGAAAGAGAGCGCCGTCTCGGGCGCCCTCTCCGTCGGGCCGCGGCGGGCGCCGCGGCGGGAACGTTGCGCGCCGATCAGGCGGCGGCGAGCTCGCGCGCCTTGGCGATCCAGCCGTCGCGCTCGATGCGGCCCGACAGCTTGAGCTCGCGGTCGATCTTCTCGACGTCGGCCGGCGTCATCGCGGCGAGCTGCCAGAAGTGATAGATGCCGCCGTCGTTCAGCTTCTTGACGAGCTGCGGGCCGACGCCCTGCAGCTTGGTGAGATCGTCCGGCGCGCCGCGCGGAGCGGAGAGCGTCTCGAACGCCTCGGCCGGCGTCTCCGACGGAGCGGCGGGCGACGCCGGCAGCTCTTCGGCGACCGGCTCCTCGGAGGCGCCGACGTCGATGCCGAGCGAGCCCTGACCGCGCGAGATGCCGTCGATGGCGGCGCGGGCGAACAGGTCGCAATAGAGGTGGATGGCGCGGCCGGCGTCGTCATTGCCCGGCACGACATAGGTGATGCCGTCCGGATTGCAGTTGGTGTCGACCACGGCGGCGACCGGGATGCCGAGGCGGTTGGCCTCCTTGATCGCCAGCTGCTCCTTGTTGGTGTCGATCACCACGATCAGGTCCGGCAGGCCGCCCATGTCCTTGATGCCGCCGAGCGCCTTCTCGAGCTTCTCGCTCTCGCGAGACATCATCAGGCGCTCTTTCTTGGTCAGACCCTGCGCGCCCGAGCCGAGCGTCTCCTCGACCTTGCGCAGGCGCTGGATCGAGCCGGAGATCGTCTTCCAGTTGGTCAGCGTGCCGCCGAGCCAGCGGGAGTTGACGTAATACTGGGCCGAACGCTTCGCGGCGTCGGCGATGGAGTCGGCCGCCTGGCGCTTCGTGCCGACGAACAGCACGCGGCCGCCGCGGGCCACGGTGTCGGACACCGCCTCGAGCGCGCGATGCAGCATCGGCACGGTCTGGGCGAGGTCGATGATGTGGATGTTGTTGCGGGCGCCGAAAATGTAGGGGCCCATCTTCGGGTTCCAGCGATGCGACTGATGGCCGAAATGAGCCCCGGCCTCGAGCAGCGAACGCATGGAAAATTCGGGCAACGCCATTTGTGTCTTCTCCGGTTGAACCTCGGCGGACTGCGGTCTTGGGTTCAAGACCACCGGAACGAACCTTGAGTCAGGTCCGAAAATCCGCCTGTGGGATGCGCCGCGCATATAGTCGGAGGCGCGCCGGCGCGCAAGCGGAGATTGCGGCGGCCGCGCCTCGCCCGCCCCGCGCGGTTGAATCGCCCGCCCCGCTCAGTTGACGAAGAGCGCAGCGCCGGCCGCCCGCGCCGGGAGGCGGCCCCGGCCCCCCCACGTCCCCGCCAAGCCCCTGAACCGATTCGCGGATGCAGCCGCCCCTGCAATGCGCCGCCCTGGCGCGCGCCCCGGCTCCGCGGCGCAGATTTGGCCTTTTCCGAAACGTTAACCCTAACGTCTTCTAATCACGCGCAGGCAATTTCGCCCTTTCGGCGCGTCGCGTCCGGAGCGAGTTCGATGTCCTTGCGTCAGTCCTTTCCCGCGGCCCGTTTGCCGGACACGCATTTCTTCGTGACTTTGACCCGCGGCGAGCGGATGCGCACCTTCGCGCTGCGCCCGGCCGCGCTCTACGGGATTTTCGCCGTCATTCCGGCGCTTTGCGCCCTCTATGTCGCGGCGACCGTCTATCTCGTCTTCCGCGACGACATGCTGGCCGGCCTGATGTCCCGGCAGGCCGAGATGCAATACGCCTACGAGGACCGCATCGCCGCGCTGCGCGTCCAGATCGACCGGGTGACGAGCCGCCAGCTCCTCGATCAGGACTCCTTCGAGGGCAAGGTGCACGACCTGCTGTCGCGTCAGGCGCAGCTCGAGGCGCGCGGCTCCGTCGTCGCCAATCTCGCCCAGCAGGCGGGTTTCGGCCGGGAGGCCGTCGCCCTGCCCCGCGCCGCCGTTCCCGACGGGCAGGCGGCGATCGAGAAGACGATCGACGGCAAGGGCCGCGCCGCCGCGCCCGTGCGCGCCTCGATGAACCCGCTGCTGAAGAATGTCGGCCAGCCGCAACTGCCCGCCGGCGTCACCGGCTTCGCGCCGTTGCAGGCGCCCGCCGCTCGCCTCGAACAGCTCAAGCCCGCGCCGATCAAGCCGACGCCGGCCGACGCCGAGACCACGCGCACCCGCACGAGCGACGCCGTCGACCAATCGGGCGACCTGCCGATCCCGCAGCGTCTCGGCCACATCGCGCAGTCGCTCGACCAGCTCGAGGTCACCCAGATCCGCGAATTGTCGAGCGTCGAATCGAAGGCCCGCGCCACCGCCGAGAAGCTGCGTCGCGCGCTCGCCGACGCGGGTCTCTCCGCCGACAAGATCGCCGCGCCGGCGTCCGCGCGCGGCGTCGGCGGCCCCTTCGTGCCGCTGAAGGTGGATCCCAACGGCTCGCTGTTCGAGCGCGAGGTGTCGCGCCTGCAATCCTCCCTCATCGCCGTCGACCGGCTGAAGCGGGTGATGCCCTTCGTCCCCCTGCGTACGCCGACGACGCCGGACGCCGAGCAGACCTCCGGCTTCGGCGCGCGCGTCGATCCCTTCCTCGGGCGCGCCGCGATGCATTCCGGCGTCGATTTCCGCGGCGACGTCGGCTCGCCCATCCGCGCCACGGCGGGCGGCACGGTCGTCACCGCCGGCTGGTCCGGCGGCTATGGCAACATGGTCGAGATCGAGCACGCCAACGGCATCACGACGCGCTACGCGCACATGTCGGCGATCAACGTATCGGAGGGGCAGACGGTGGAGGCCGGCGCGGTCGTCGGCAAGCTCGGCTCGACGGGCCGTTCGACCGGCCCGCATCTCCACTACGAAGTGCGCATCGACGGCGACGCCGTCGATCCCGCCCGCTTCCTGCGCGCCGGGCGCGCGCTGTTCGCCAGGACCGACGGCTGAGCGGGCGCCGTCAGTCCGTATCCTCGACCTTGTCCGGCCCGCCGCCATGGATGCGCTGGGCGAGCGCGGCCTCCATGAAGTCGTCGAGATCGCCGTCGAGCACGTCGCCGGGCGCGGTCGAGACGACGCCGGTGCGCAAATCCTTCACCTGCTGATAGGGCTGCAGGACGTAGGAGCGGATCTGGTGGCCCCAGCCGACATCCGTCTTCGAGGCGTTGAGCTTGTTCTGCTCGGCCTCGCGCTTTTCCAGTTCGGCCTCGTAGAGGCGCGCGCGCAGCATGTTCCAGGCGGTCGCGCGGTTCTTGTGCTGCGACCGCTCCATCTGGCACGACACGACAATGCCGGTCGGGATGTGGGTGATGCGGATCGCCGAATCCGTCTTGTTGACGTGCTGGCCGCCGGCGCCCGAGGCGCGATAGGTGTCGATGCGGCAGTCGCTCTCGTTGATCTCGACGTTGATGCGGTCGTCGACGACCGGATAGACCCATGCCGAGGCGAAACTGGTGTGCCGCCGCGCGTTGGAATCGAACGGCGAGATGCGCACGAGGCGATGCACGCCTGATTCGGTCTTCAGCCAGCCATGCGCGTTCATGCCCTTGATCATCAGCGTGGCGGACTTGATCCCCGCCTCTTCGCCGGCCGTCTCCTCCATCACCTCGACCGTGAAGCCGCGCTTCTCCGCCCAGCGGGCGTACATGCGCATGAGCATGCGCGCCCAGTCCTGGCTCTCGGTGCCGCCGGCGCCGGAATGGACCTCGACATAGGTGTCGTTGCCGTCCGCCTCGCCCGAGAACAGCGCCTCGACCTGGCGCTTGCGCGCGTCGGCCTTGACCGTCTTCAGCATGCCGATGGCTTCGGCCTCGGTCGCCGCGTCGTCCTCGGCCTCGGCGAGCTCGACCAGCGTCGCCGCATCGTCGAGTTCGCGCTCGATCTTGGCGACGGCGCCGAGCCGGTCCTCAAGCGCGTTCTTCTCGCGCATCACCTTCTGCGCGGCGTCGGGGTCGTTCCAGAGCGAGGGATCTTCGGAGCGTGCGTTCAGTTCCGCCAGACGGCGCGTTGCGACGTCGACGTCAAAGATGCCTCCTCAGCAGTCCCACCGACTGCTTGATGTCGTCGACAAGCGACTGGGCTTCGGCGCGCATTCAGATCACCGCTGCGAAGTGAGATGGAAAGAGGCCGCTTATGTAGAGAGCGGCGGCGAGCCTGTAAACCGCCCGCCGCAACCGGCCCGCCGAGGGGCGCCGCCGCTCAGTAGAGCCCGCCGGTGTTGGTGCTCATCTGCCGTTCGGCGCCGGGCGACGCGCCGCCGCCGCCGCCGGTCTTCGGCCCGGAATCGCCAATGACGGTGTAGCTGTCGGGCGGCGCAGTGCCTGGCTTGAAGGCCTCCAGCATCGCCGAGGCGCCGGAGGCGCGCAGGCCCGTCTTGGAGTCGACCGAGATCAGCTTGATGCCGGGCGGCACGCGGAACGGCGTGTCCGGCTTGTCCTTCAGGGCGACCTTCATGAAGTCGCGGAAGATCGGCGCGGCGTACTGGCCGGCGGTCGCGGAGTCGCCGAGCGAGCGCGGACGGTCGTAGCCCATGTAGACGCCGACCGCGAGGTCCGGCGAAAAGCCGACGAACCAAACGTCCTTCGACTCATTGGTCGTGCCGGTCTTGCCGGCCAGGTGCTTGCCGACCTCCTTGACGACGGTCGCTGTGCCGCGCTGGACGACGCCCTCCATCATCGAGGTGATCTGGTAGGCCGTCATCGGATCGAGCACCTGCTCGCGCTTGTCGACGAGCCTCGGCTCGTTCTGGTTCTCCCATTTGGCGGCGTCGCAGCCCTGGCAGACGCGCTCGTCGTGCCGGAAGATCGTGTTGCCCCAACGGTCCTGAATGCGGTCGACGAGAGTCGACTTGATGCGCCGCCCGCCATTGGCGAGCATCGAATAGCCGGTCACCATGCGCAGCAGCGTCGTCTCGCCCGCGCCAAGCGACATGGCGAGCACGGGGAGCATGTCGTCGTAGACGCCGAAGCGACGCGCATACTCGGCGATCAGCGGCATGCCGACGTCCTGCGCCAGGCGCACGGTCATCAGGTTCTTGGAATGCTCGATGCCGTAGCGCAGCGTATGCGGGGCGTAGTTGGTCGAGCCGCCGTAGTTCTCAGGCTTCCAGATTTCGCCATTGCCCTGATCGATTTCGACAGGACCGTCCATCACCACGGAGGACGGCGTGTAGCCATTGTCGAGCGCGGTCGCGTAGACGAACGGCTTGAACGAGGAGCCGGGCTGACGATAGGCCTGCGTCGCCCGGTTGAACTCGGACTGGTCGAACGAGAAGCCGCCGACCATCGCCAGGATGCGGCCCGTGAACGGGTCCATCGCCATGATGGCGCCGGAGATCTCGGGCACCTGCCGCAGCCGATACTGGCCCGCCTTGCCCTCGATCGGCTCGGCGTAGACGACGTCGCCGACCTGGAAGCTCTGGCGCAGCGGCTTGCGCGTCCACTTCGCGCCGTCGGCAGCGATCGTGCCGGTGACGCGTTCGGCGGCGACCTCGCCCGACTTCTCGCGCGCCGGCTGCAGGCCGATGCGCGCGCCCTGATCGTCGACCGAGAGAACGACCGCCAGGCGCCACGGCTGCACGTCGCCGAGCGCCGGAATCTCGGCCAGCGGCGGGCCCCAGTCGCCGGCGAGCGAGATCGTGCGCATCGCGCCGCGATAGCCATGCGCCTCGTCGTAGCGCACGAGGCCGTCGACGAGCGCCTTGCGCGCCCACAGCTGCATCTTCGGATCGAGCGTGGCGCGGACCGAGAGGCCGCCCTCGTAGAGCTTCTTCTCGCCGTAGCGGTCGGCGAGGTCGCGACGCACGTCCTCCGCGAAGAAGCCGGCCATCAATTCGTTGGGAGACAGCGAGCGCGGGCTGACGCCCAGCGGCTCGGTCTTGGCCTTGTCGCCGTCGGCGCGGCTCACATAGCCGTTCTCGACCATGCGGTCGATGACGTAGTTGCGCCGGTCCGTCGCCGCCTTGGTGTAGCGGAAGGGGTGGTAGTTGTTCGGCGCCTTCGGCAGCGCGGCGAGATAGGCGACCTCGGCGATGGTCAGCTCGTGCACCGACTTGCCGAAATAGTTCAGCGCGGCGGCGGCGACGCCGTAATTGCCGAGGCCGAGATAGATCTCGTTCAGATAGAGCTCGAGGATCTTCTCTTTCGAATAGGCGGACTCGATGCGGAACGAGAGCAACGCCTCGCGGATCTTGCGCTCGAACGACCGCTCGTTGCCGAGCAGGAAGTTCTTGGCGACCTGCTGGGTGATGGTCGAGGCGCCCTGCGGGCGGCGGTTGCCCTCCACCAGCACCTTCACGGCGCGCACGACGCCTTCCGGGTCGACGCCGTTGTGCTGGTAGAAATTCTTGTCCTCGGCCGAGATGAAGGCCTGCTTGACGAGCGGGGGAATGGCGTCCGCCGGCAGGAACAGGCGGCGCTCGCGCGCGTATTCGGCCAGCAGCGACCCGTCGGCCGCATGGACGCGCGTCATCACCGGCGGTTCGTAGTTCTTGAGCTGCGTGTAATCGGGCAGATCGCGCGAATATTTCCAGATGAAATAGCCGCCGACGGACGCCGCCAACACGAACACGATCGCGCCGGTGGCGAACAGGAAGCCCAAAAATCTGGCGATCAGCCGCATCTGGTCAAGCCTTTTTGGTCCGTCGTCGCGTCCGACGCGGAGCCCGAAAACGCGGGCCTTCTAACACGCTACGCGACGCATACCAGCGAAATTCGCGACCCTGGGACGCAGCTCGAGAGATGGTCGCCCTTTGTGTCGGATTCGCGGCGTCTGGCCGTTGCGCGGCCGGCGCCCGCGGTTTCAGCGCCGCTGCGACCCCTCCGCCACGGCGCTGGTCGCGACCGCGCCGGCCGCCTCTGCGCCGGCTTCCCTTTCGCCGCCGCGCGCCAGGAAGGCCGAAATCGACTGCGAGACCGAGGTCGTCGCCCGGTCGCGCCATTCCGGCGAGGCGAGCGCCTGCGCGTCCTTCTCGCTCGACAGATAGCCGAGTTCGAGCAGCACCGACGGCACGTCCGGCGCCTTCAGCACTTTGAACCCGGCGGAGCGCGCCGGATTCTTGTTCATTTTGGTAGCCTTGCCAAGATAGCCGATGAGCGTGCGGGAATAGAGATGCGCGAAGGCGCGCGTCTCGCGGCGCGTCAGATCGAAGAGGATGTCGGCGACCTCGCCGCTCGCCTCCGTCGCGTCGACGCGGGCGGCGCGGTCGGCCGAGTTCTCGCTTTCGGCGACGCGCGCGGCCTCCGCGTCGGAGGCGCGATCCGAGACTGTGTAGACGGTCGCGCCGGCGACGCCGGCCGCCTGCTTGATCGAGTCGGCGTGGATCGACACAAGCAGGGCCGCACCGGCCCCGCGCGCAATCGTCACCCGCTCGTCGAGCGGCACGAACACGTCCGTCTCGCGCGTCATCGCGACACGGAATTGCCCCGTCGCCCGCAGCTTGCGCGCCAGATCTCGCGCGAAGTCGAACACGACCTCCTTCTCGACGAGGCCGGAAACGCCGGAGGCGCCGGTGTCGACGCCGCCATGCCCGGGGTCGATCACGACGAGCGGCTTGCCCGCCTCGCCCTTGCCCGCCTCGCCCTTGCCCGCCTCGCCCTTGCTTGCGGCGGCCGCCTGCCCTGCGGGACGTTCGGCGCGGGGCGCCGCCCGCGCCGCGGCGGCCCGAAATCCCTCGCGGCTCTCCGGCGACAGTTCGACGACCAGCCGCGCCAGCCCGCCCTCGCCGATCGGCTCGGCGGCGGCGCGCTCGATCCGGGCCGGCCGACCGAGGTCGATCACGATGCGCGATCTGCCGGCGGCGAAATGCCCGAAGCGATAGGATTCGATCAGCCGGCCGGAGCGCGCATGGGCGCCGGGGCGCGCCTTCAACGCCCCGCCGGGACGGCCGACGGCGGGATCGAGATGGAAATTGACCTCGGGCAGTTCGACGACGACGCGGTCGGGATCGGCCAGCACGAAGGCGGTGGCGGCGACGCTGCGCGACAGATCGAATTCCAGCCGCGTCCTGCCGTTGGCTTCGACCATCCGCGCGTCGACAGCGACGGGCGTCTCGCCCGCGCGCGCGGTTCCGGCGGTCGCAAGAAAGGCGGCGACGCAGACGCCGAGGGCGGAAATCGGACGCATCAGCGCCTGCCGGCTCGCCATGACGATCTCCGATCTCGCGCCCCGCGCGCCCCCGTGCGCGGCTATCTCAATCGGAACTGGTTAACGAGCGGTGAGGATCGCACGGAGCGCCGGCCGGCGCAGTGGCGCCCGCGCAACAGTCGCGCCTAAAAACTTGCCAAGGCCCGCTGCGGCGCGTATGTAGAATCGTCCAGAGTCGGGGCGGCGACGGATTGACGCGATCGGGCCACGACGCCCGCTCGGTCAGGCAGTTGATGACGCGTCTGCGGAGAGCGACGCCCGCCTCCCTCCAAGCGAGGGGTTTGCGGGCGCCGAGCAGGCGACGAGACGGCTCCGAATGCGCGCCGACACGGGACGTCACGCCGCTCGCCAGCGGCATGCCGGAATTGGTCCAGCGCCGATGACATGTGCCGAACGGGGTCGTGCGACTCCGGCCTTCCTCCCGACGCAGATCGGCCGCACCGCGGCCGGCGCCGTCGGCGCGATGGCCGGAACCGCGCCCGCGCGGGACATGAGGCGCTTCGTTTCGAGCGTCGGCGCCGTGTGCGCCGTCGCCCTCTCCCTCACCTTCGTCTCCAACCCCAGCAGGGCCCGCCGCCGGCGGCCTTCAGCGCCCGCACGCCGCGTATCGGCGTCGCCGGCGCACGCGCCGAGGCGCGCCCTGCGACTGAGAGTTTCCCATGGCCAACAAGATGTTGATCGACTCTTCCCACCCGGAAGAGACCCGCGTGGTGGTGCTGCGCGGCAATCGCGTCGAAGAGTTTGATTTCGAGTCCGCCAGCAAGAAGCAGCTGCGCGGCAACATTTATCTGGCGAAGGTCATCCGCGTGGAGCCCTCGCTCCAGGCGGCCTTCGTCGATTACGGCGGGAACCGTCACGGCTTCCTCGCCTTCGCCGAGATCCACCCGGACTATTACCAGATCCCGGTCGCCGACCGCCTCGCCCTGCTCGAGGAGGAGGCCCGCGCCCAGCGCAACAGCGACGACGACGAGGGCGAGCGTGAGCGCGCCCCGCGCCGCAGCCGCCGCAACCGCCGCGACTCCGAGAAGCGCCGTCGCGACGAGGACGAGACCGTCGCCGGGCCCGCCGCGCTGCAGACCGACGTCGATCCTTCGGCGGCGGACGCTGCGGGCGAGACCGACCATGCCGACTGGTCCGGGGCCGAGACCGGCCCGTTCGGCGACGACCATGCGTCGGCCTCCGCATCCAGTGACGAGGCTCCCGCGGGCGGCGCGGCGCAGGACGCTCCTGCCGTCTCGGCCGAGCCCGGCGCGCCGCTCGTCGTCGACGTCACCGAGCCGTCCGGCGACCACGAGGTCGCCGCCGTGGTCGAGCCGCATGCGGCCGACCGGGATGCGCCGGCGGCCTTCGCCCGGACGCCGCACGGCGAGGACGAGACGCCGCACGGCGACGACGAGGCTCGGCACGGCGACGACGAGGCTCGGCGCGGCCACAAGGATCGCGCCGAGACGGACGCCGACGAGGACGAGGAGGACGGCGAGGGCGGCGAGTCCGAGCCGGACGTCGTCGATCAGGTCGGCGGCGACGCGATGGAGGAGGTTCCCCACCGTCCCGTGCGCTCGCGCCGTCAGTACAAGATCCAGGAAGTGATCCGCCGCCGGCAGGTGCTGCTGGTGCAGGTCGTCAAGGAGGAGCGCGGCAACAAGGGCGCGGCGCTCACCACCTATCTCTCGCTCGCCGGCCGCTATTCGGTGCTGATGCCCAACACCGCGCGCGGCGGCGGCATCTCCCGCAAGATCACCGACGGCGCGGACCGCAAGCGCCTGAAGAAGATCGCCAGGACCTCGAAGTGCCGCAGGGCATGGGCGTGATCGTGCGCACGGCCGGCGCCTCGCGCACCAAGCCCGAGATCAAGCGCGACTTCGAATATCTGATGCGCATGTGGGAGACGGTGCGCGAGACGACGCTGCGCTCCTCGGCCCCCACCCTCGTCTACGAGGAAGGCTCGCTGATCAAGCGCGCCATCCGCGACCTCTACAACAAGGACATCGACGAAGTGTCGGTCGCCGGCCAGGAAGGCTGGCGCGAGGCGCGCGACTTCATGCGCATGCTGATGCCGACGCACGCCAAGCATGTGAAGCTCTACAACGAGCCGCAGCCGATCTTCGCACGCAACGGCGTCGAGCAGCAGCTCGACGGCATGTTCTCCAACCATGTGACGCTGAAGTCCGGCGGCTACATCGTCATCAACCAGACCGAGGCGCTGGTCGCCATCGACGTGAACTCGGGCCGCTCCACGCGCGAGCACAACATCGAGGACACGGCGCTGCGCACCAATCTGGAGGCCGCCGACGAGGTCGCCCGCCAGTTGCGCCTGCGGGATCTCGCCGGCCTCATCGTCGTCGACTTCATCGACATGGAGGAGAGCCGCAACAACCGCGCCGTCGAGCGGCGGATGAAGGACGCGCTGAAGAACGACCGCGCCCGCATCCAGATCGGCCGCATCTCGCATTTCGGCCTGCTCGAAATGTCGCGCCAGCGCATCCGCACCGGCGTGCTCGAGGGCTCGACCGTGCAGTGCCCGCACTGCCTCGGCGCGGGCACCGTGCGCTCCACCTCCTCGATCGCGCTGCATGTGCTGCGCGTGCTCGAGGACGCGCTGATGCGATCGGCCGCCTACGACCTGACGATCCGCACCCGCACGCCGGTGGCGCTCTACATCCTCAACCAGAAGCGCGCCAACCTCTCCGAGCTCGAGATGCGCTTCGGCGTCGCCGTCACCGTCGAGGCCGACGACGCGCTGACCGGCTCGACCTATCATGTGCTCGAGCGCGGCGAGCCCGCCTCCGGCGTCGTGCAGACCCGCTTCGTGGCCCAGCCCGTCGATCCGCAGATCGAGCAGGACGAGGCGGTGGAGGAGATCGAGGACATTGAGCCCGAGACCGTCGTCGACGCCGCCGAGACCGGCGAAGGCGAGGATGAGGGGGAAAGCAACGGCGGCCTCGACGAGGACGGCCGGCGCCGTCGCCGGCGCCGCCGTCGGCGCGGACGCGGCGACCGCCCGGCCTCCGGCGTGGCGGCGGACGGACCGCAGCCCTCCGACGAGGCTTTGGCCGAACTGGCCGCCATCGACGGCGATCTCCCCGCCAACGGCGATGCGCCGGACGGCGAGGACGCCGGCGCGGGCGAAGGCGAGGACGCCTCCGCCGGCGGGCGCGAGCGCCGCAGCCGTCGCCGGCGCCGCGGACGCGGCGCCTGGCGTCCCGAGGCGCAGACCGACGAGGCGGCCGACTGGTCGGCTGACGCCGACGCCGCGCAGGCTCCTGCGTCGGACTTGGACGAGCCGCGGAACGACGGCGAGGAGACAAGCGAGGCCTCCGGGATCGACCAGCCCGCGGCTGAAGCCGCGGCCGACGCCGCGCCCGCGCCTACCGCCGAAGAGCCTTCGGCTCCTGCGCCGGCTCCCGCCCCTGCGCCTGTCGCGACCGCCGAGCCGCCGCGCGAGCCGGTGCCGGTTCCCGAACTGCCGGAGGCCGACGATCCCTCGCGCCCCAAGCGCACCGGCTGGTGGGCGCGCGCCAAGGCGGGCTTCACCGGAGTGTGACGCGCATCGCGCGCCGCGTCGTGTAGACACCAAAATCGCGGGCGACCCTCGTCACGAGGATCGCCCGCCGCCGCGGTTGGCCGCGCCTTGAGGAGCATTCGATGACGAAACTGTCCGTTGGCCGCGCGGCGCTGGTCGCTCTGGCTCTCGCCGCAGCACCGCCGGCGCGCGCCGAGATGCCCGCCGCCCAGCGCGCCGAGTTCGAGAGCGTCGTCAAAGACTATCTGATGAAGAATCCCGAGATCCTGCGCGACGCGCTGATCGAGCTCCAGCGACGCGAGAAGGCGAGCGAAGCGGCCGCGCGCAAGAAGGTGCTCGAGGACGACTCGAGCCCGCTCTACACCTCCGCCTTCCACGCGGTGGTCGGCAATCCGAAGGGCAAGACGACGATCATCGAGTTCTTCGATTACAATTGCGGCTACTGCAAGCGCGCGCTTGACGATCTCGTCAAGCTGATGAAGAGCGACCCGGAAGTCCGCGTGGTGCTGAAGGATTTTCCGGTCCTCGGCCCCAGGTCGGTCGAGGCGGCGCTGGTCGCGCAGGCTGTCAAGAAACAGCTCAAGGGCGAGAAGTTCTTCGACTTCCACCAGAAGCTGCTGCTCGGCAAAGGGCAGATCGGCAAGGCCCAGGCGGTCGCCGCCGCCAAGGACGCCGGCGTCAACATGGATCAGCTCGGCAAGGACATGGAGGGCGCCGAGGCGCGCGCCGGCATCGAGGAGACGATGCAGCTCGGCGATCAGCTCGGCATCTCGGGCACCCCCGCCTATGTCGTCAACAGGGACGTGGTGGTCGGCGCGGTCGGCTTCGACGAACTGAAGACGCGCGCCTCCGCGACGAAATAGCCCGGCGTCGCCGCCTCGCCGCAACCGTTTAAAGGGCCTCAAGAAACTCGCGGCGAATCGCTGTTTCCGGCATGATCGGCCGCGCTTGACGAATATCCGCATGCGCCCGACGCGGGCGCGCATCACCGTGAAAGTTCTCGTTCCATGAAACGATCGAGCCCCAAGAGCGCCACGAGCGCCGCCCCGGCGACCCTCGGCAAGACCGCCAAGCCCGCGCCCGCCCCGTCGAAAGCCGCCGCGAAGCCGGCGGCCGTAGCCGGGCCAGCCGCGGCAAAGGCCGCTCCGGCGCGCGAGGGCGTCGATCCGGCGCTCGTGCGCGAGCTGGCGCTGGTGCTGGGAGAGACCAATCTCACCGAGATCGAGGTGCGCCACGGCAAGCTGCGCATCCGCGTCTCGCGCCACGCCGCGGCCGTCGCGCCGGCCGTCGTCGCCGCTGCGCCCGTCGCTGTCGTCGCGCCGCCGCCGGTCGCCGGCAGCGCGCCCCGCGCCGTCGAGGCGGAGCCCGCGCGCATCGCCGATCATCCCGGCGTCGTGAAGTCGCCGATGGTCGGCACCGCCTATGGCCGGCCGAGCCCGGAGGCCAAGCCCTTCATCGAGGTCGGCAGCCAGGTGAAGGCGGGCGACAAGATCTTCCTCGTCGAGGCGATGAAGACCTTCAACGAGATCGTCGCCCCGCGCGCCGGCACCGTGACGCAGATCCTCGTCGAGGACGGGCAGCCCGTCGAATACGATCAGCCCCTGCTCGTGATCGAGTAAGGCGATGTTCGACAAGATCCTCATCGCCAATCGCGGCGAGATCGCCCTGCGCATCCTGCGCGCGGCCAAGGAGCTGGGCATCGCCACCGTCGCCGTCCACTCCACGGCGGACGCGGATGCGATGCATGTGAAGCTCGCCGACGAGTCGGTGTGCATCGGCCCGCCGGCGGCGCGCGATTCCTATCTCAACATTCCGGCGCTGCTCGCCGCCTGCGAGATCACCGGCGCGGAGGCTGTGCATCCGGGGTACGGCTTCCTGTCCGAGAACGCGCGCTTCGCCGAGATCTGCGAGGATCACAACATCGCCTTCATCGGCCCCTCGGCCGAGCACATCCGGCTGATGGGCGACAAGATCGAGGCCAAGCGCACCGCGCGCCGGCTCGGCATTCCCTGCGTGCCGGGCTCGGAGGGCGGCGTCACCGACGACGCGGAGGCGATGAAGATCGCCCGCGACATCGGCTTCCCCGTTCTGGTCAAGGCGGCCGCCGGCGGCGGCGGGCGCGGCATGAAGGTCGCGCGCACGCCGGCCGATCTCGAACATGCGCTCGCCACCGCCCGCGCCGAGGCCAAGGCCGCCTTCGGCGACGACGCGGTGTATCTGGAGAAGTTTCTCGAAAAGCCCCGGCACATCGAGGTGCAGGTGCTCGGCGACGGCCAGGGCAACGCCATTCACCTCGGCGAGCGCGATTGCTCGTTGCAACGCCGGCATCAGAAGGTGTGGGAGGAGAGCCCCTCGCCCGCCCTCAACGACGCCCAGCGCAGCGAGATCGGCGAGACGGTGGCGCGCGCCATGCGCGATTTGCGTTACTCCGGCGCCGGCACGATCGAGTTTCTCTACGAGAATGGCGAGTTCTATTTCATCGAGATGAACACGCGCATTCAGGTCGAGCACCCGGTCAGCGAGATGATCACCGGCATCGACCTCGTCAACGAGCAGATCAAGGTCGCCGCCGGCGGCCAGCTCACGCTCGACCAGTCGGAGGTTCGCTTCAACGGCCACGCCATCGAATGCCGCGTCAACGCCGAGCATCCGGCGACCTTCCGTCCCTCGCCCGGCCGCATCAGCTACTACCATCCGCCCGGCGGGCTCGGCGTGCGCGTCGACAGTGCGGTCTATCAGGGCTACGTGATCCCGCCCTATTACGACTCGCTGGTCGGCAAGCTGATCGTGCACGGGCGCACGCGCACCGAGGCGATGATGCGCCTGCGCCGCGCGCTCGACGAGTTCATCGTCGACGGAATCGAGACCACGCTGCCGCTGTTCCGCACCCTGGTGCGCAACCACGACATCCAGAACGGCGACTACGACATTCATTGGCTGGAGAAATTCCTGGCCAATGGCGGCATGGGCCCAGCCTGACGCCCGTCGTTTCCGACCGGGCGAGCCGCCCTGTCATTCCCAGCCGAGCGAAGCCCCGCTGTCATTCCCGGCCGAGCGAAGCGAGGGGAAGGGAATCCACCCCGCCGCCGCGCCCTTTGGCATGGATCCCCTTCCCGACGACCTGCGGTCGCCGCCGGGGATGACGGCGCGTCGCCCGCGCGAAGGGTTTCGCGACCGCCTTGCGCCGACGCGACCGCGATGATCCGATGCCCGCCCGGAGGCGGTCATGCGCGACGTCGATCTTCTGGTGCGGGCGGCCTTTCTCTATCCGATGAGCGAGGGCCTGCCGATCCTCGCCGACGCTGAGGTGGCGATCGCTGCCGGTCGCATCGTTCACGCCGGGCCGCGACAGCCCGAAGGCGCGTGGCGCGCCGCGCGAACCATTGGCGGGTCGCGCTTCGCCGCCCTGCCCGGCTTCGTCAACTGCCACTGCCACACCGCGTCGATCGTCTTTCGCAGCCAGACCGACGATCACGCCGCCAGGTCCGCGTTGTTCGACGTCGCCTTCCGCATGGAGAAGGACGTTTCGGAGGACGAGTGGGCGATGTGCGCGGAAGTCGGCGTCGCCGGCATGCTGCGCGCCGGAATCACCACGATCAACGACATCTGGTATGCGCCCCATCGTCTGGCCGAGACGGTCGAGCGCGCGGGGCTGCGCGCCGACATCGCCAACAAGGTGTTCGACGTTCGCCTCGAGGCGTTGCGCGACGGCGACTATTCGCGCGACGTCCGGCGCGGCGAGGCGCGCCTGCGCGAGGGCGTCGCCTTCGTCGAGCGCTGGAACGGCGCCGCGCAGGGGCGCATTCGCGGCCGCATCGGCGCGCATGCGACCGACACCTGCGGCCCCGGCCTGCATCGCGAGGCGCGCGCCGAGGCGCGCCGGCTCGGCGTCGGCATGCACATCCACGCCGCGCAGAGCGCCGGCGAAATCGAGCAGATCATGGCCGGGCAGGGTTGCGGTCCGCTCGAATATCTGGCCCGCCTGAACGTGCTCGCGCCCGACGTCGTGCTCGCGCATCTGACCTTCGCGACCGACGCCGATCTCGACGCCGTCGCCGCCGCAGACGCGCCCTATGCGCATTGCTCGACGATCTATCCGCGACGCGGCCGCTATCCGCGCCTCGAGGACATTCTCGGCCGCGACATCCGCACGGGTCTCGCCACCGACTGGATGCAGAACGATCCGTTCGAGGCCATGCGCAACGCGCTGAACGCGATGCGCCTGCGCCTTGGACGACCCGACGCGATGAGCAGCGCGCAGGCGCTGTGGCTCGCCACCATGGGCGCGGCGCGCGTGATGGGTCTCGACGCGGAAATCGGCTCGCTCGAAATCGGCAAGAAGGCCGATCTCATCCTGGTCGATCTCGACCGGCCGCATCTTCAGCCCTTCTATGGCGGCTATTCCGCGCTCGTCTATTACGCGCGCGCCGACGACGTGCGCGTCGCCGTGATCGACGGGGCGATCGCGCTGGAGGACGGCGCGCCGACGCGCCTTGACGAGCCGCGCGCCCTCGCCCGCCTCGCCGAGCGCACGCCGCACTGGCGCACGCGCCTCGCCGCGCTCGGCAGCCGCGCCGTCTTCGGCCCGCACTGCGCCTGCTGCGGATGACGATTGCGTCGGCCCGCGCGCGCTCCTAGCGTGCGATCATGACCGAACCGCTTCCGACGCCCCGTGATCTCGTCGCCGCGCTGTGGCGCGAAGCGAGCCTCGGCGAGGCGCCGCTCGACCGGCTGACGCTGACCGGCGCCGAGCCCGTGCTGCCGTCCTCTTTCCGCGTCGACGCGCTGGCGCAGGCCGTCGTCGCGGCGAGCGGACTTGCGGCGGCCGAGATCGCGCGTCGCGCCGGCGGCGCGGCGCAGACCGTTTCCGTCGACATCGCCCACGCGGCGAACGAGTTCCGCAGCGAGCGGCATCTGCGCGTCGACGGCAGGGACGCGCCGGAACTGTGGGACGCGCTCGCCGGCGTCTACCACTGCGGCGACGGGCGCTTCGTCCGTCTGCACACGAATTTTCCGCATCACCGCAAGGGCGTCGTCGATCTGCTGGAATGCGCCGACACGCGCGAGGGCGTCGCCGGGACGCTCCAGCGCTGGCGCGCGGAAGACTTCGAGACCGCCGCGTCCGAGCGCGGGCTCGTCGTCGCCATGATGCGCTCCTTCGCGGAATGGGACGGGCATCCGCACGCGCCCTTCGTCGCCGCGCAACCGCTCGTCGACATGGCGCGCATCTCCGACTCGCCGCCGCGCCCCCTGCCCGCCGGGCCGCGTCCGCTCGAAGGGCTGCGCGTGCTCGATCTGACGCGCATCATCGCCGGCCCGGTTTGCGGGCGCACGCTGGCCGCGCATGGCGCGACGGTGCTGTCGATCACCGGCCCGCATCTGCCCTTCATCCTGCCGGCCGTGATGGACACGGGGCGCGGCAAGCTGCGCGGCCAGCTCGACCTGCGCACGACCGAAGGACGCGCGGCGCTGGCGGAGCTGGCGCGCACGGCCGACGTGTTCGTGCAGGGCTACCGTCCGGGCGGCCTCGCCGAACTCGGCTTTGCGCCGGAGGATCTGGCGCGCCTCAACCCGTCCATCGTCTGCGTGTCGCTCACGGCCTACGGCGTCGAGGGTCCATGGTCGGGCAAGCGCGGCTTCGACTCGCTGGTGCAGACCGCGACCGGCTTCAATCACGCCGAGGCCGAAGCCGCCGGCGAGACGAAGCCCCGCGCCCTGCCCTGTCAGGCGCTCGATCACGGCGCCGGCTACCTCATGGCCTTCGCCGTCATGGCCGCGCTGATGCGCCGCGCGCAGGACGGCGGGGCCTGGCGCATCCGCGTCTCGCTCGCCCGCACGGCGCTGTGGCTGCGCGGGCTCGGCCGTTTGCCGAACGGGCTCGCGACGCGGGAGCCGACGCCGGCCGAGGTCGCGCCGTTTCTGGAACAGGTCGAGTCCGGTTTCGGCCGCCTGACGAGCGTGCGGCACGCAGCCGTCCTGTCGCGCACGCCGGCGATGTGGACGCGCCCGTCCATGCCGCTCGGCGCGCATCCGCCGCGCTGGCCGGACTGAGCGCATGTCGCGCCGCGACGAGTTCGAAATCACGCCGGCGACCGTGCTGCGCGCCTACTCCGTCGGCCTGTTTCCGATGGCCGAGAGCGCCGACGATCCGACGATCTTCTGGGTCGATCCGGAGGCGCGCGGCGTCTTCCCGCTCGACGCGCTGCACATCTCGCGCAGCCTCGCCAAGACCGTGCGCGGCGACCGTTTCGAGGTCGTCGTCGACCGCGATTTCGACGCGGTGATCGACGCCTGCGCGACGCGCGAGGGCGAGACGTGGATCAACCCGTCCATCCGCCGTCTCTATCGCGCGCTGTTCGACATGCAGGCGGTGCATACGGTCGAGGCGCGCGCCGGCGGCGAACTGGTCGGCGGGCTTTACGGCGTCTCGATCGGCGGCGCCTTCTTCGGCGAGAGCATGTTTCACCGCGCCCGCGACGCCTCGAAGGTCGCTTTCGTGCATCTGGCCGCGCGCCTGCGGACAGGCGGCTGGCGGCTGCTCGACGCGCAGTTCGTCACCGATCATCTGGCGACGCTCGGCGCCGTCGAGATCGGCCGGGACGATTATCGTCGACGCCTGAAGGCGGCGATCGCGATCGAGCCCGATCAATCGGCCTGGGCCGCGCGCGAACCGATGTCGGGCGCGGCGGCGCTGGAGGCTATCCGCGCCGGGGCGGTCTAACGGGCGCTTTCGCGCGCGATGTCGGGCGCCGAGCGTCCGCCCGCGCCGCCGCCGCCGAAGATGCTCGTCGGGAAGAAGGAGCGCGAGGGTTGACGCGGCTGCGCCGGGGCCGGCGGCGGCAGCGACGAGGCGACCGGGCCCGCCGTTCCGGGCGCGCCGGGCGTTCCCGGCGGCGCGTCGCGGCGCGGCTTCGGCTGCGTGCCGGGCTTGGGCTGGCGCAGCGGCTCGTCGAACCCCGGCGCCGGCGCCGAGGCGACCTCGGCCGGCGTCTTGATCACGTCCTTGCCGCCTTTGCAGTCGGTCAGCCAGACGTCGTAGACCGGATGCTCGACAGCGTGCAGGCCGGGGCTGGCCGAAAACATCCAGCCGCCGAAGATGCGCTTGTAATCGCTCGCGGCACCGGAGCCGACGTCGTCGACCTCGACGAAGGCGTCGGTCAGCGGGGTCTCGGTCAGCGGCCGCGTGTAGCAGATGCGCGGCGTCACCTGCAGCGCGCCGAACTGCACCGTCTCGTCGATGGCGACGTCGAAGGAGACGATCCGGCCGGTGATCTTGTCGAGGCCGGCGAAGACGGCGGTCGGATGCTTGATCTTGTCCGCCCGCGCGGGCGAGGCGAGGCCGAACGCGCCTGCGGCGGCGACAAGCGCGGCCGCGCGGGCGAGGGAAGACAGGGACGCGATGTCGCGCACGCTCATGAGCATCCTCGGTCGGGCCTGGCCCGGACAATGACGGCTGAGTGCGTAGACGCCTCGCGGCTGCGGCGCAAGTAAGGCGCTCGTCGCAAAAAGACGGAACGGCCGGTCAAATGGGCGGATCGACGGCGCGCGAACGCGGCTCGCCTCAGCCGCCGGGCGTCCAGGCGGTGTAATCGCCGGTCGCGGCGGGCCGGCGGCCGGCGCGCAGCGTCGAGCCGGCGGGGCGATAGGCGTTGGCCGTGCCCGTCTGATTCGGCAGATGCGGCTTTTCCCACGCGTGCGGCTTGTAGTCTTCCTTGGTCGGCGGCGTGTCGACCGTGTAGTGCAGCCAGCCGTACCAGCCCGGCGGCGTCGCCGAGCCCTCGCTCGGGCCGTTGTAGATCACCCAGCGCCGCTCGTAGCCGAGCGCCGGATCCTTCGCGCCGCCGCGCGTGCGGTAATAGGCGTTGCCGGCCTCGTCGTGACCGACGAGTTCGCCGTGCCGCCAAGTGTGGAACCGCGTGTTGAGCGTCTGGCCGTTCCACCAGGTGAAGAACTGGGTGATCCAGGTTTTCCAGTCGCTCTTCATCGCTCGCCTGCGCACAACGTTCGCGCCTGTTCGACGCGCGGCGGACTATGGCGAGGGGCCCCCGCTCTGTCCAGCGGGAAGATGGTCGCGCAGGAGCCGCTCAAACCGCCTCCCCCTCCAGATCCGAGGTGAGGTTTTCCGGCCCCTGCGCGATGATCGCGTTCATCCGTTCGGCGACGAATTCGTGCCAGAGCTCGAGCCACGTCTCGAAGGCCTGCCCCTCCTGCCTCGGCGGCGCGGCGACGAGTTCGGTCGTCAGCCCCGCCGGCGTCCACGCCGCGTGACTCCAGTAGGCCGGGGCGCGCGAGGTGAAGGCGAGCGCGGCCGCGCCCACCGGCAGCCGGATCGCGCGTCCGCCGATCCGGTAGGCGCGTTCGGACTGCCGCCCGACTTTGCCGTCCGCGGCGAGGTAGACGAGGCCGCCGCGCCGCAGGGCGACCGCGAGCTCCGTCGTCAACGCCCGTCCGTCGCCGCCCGCCGCCACGATCGGCGGCGAGGGGTAGGTCAGCATGTAATGCGGGCTGGTGCTGACGATGCGCATGTCGGCCTGCGTCGCCAGCAGCCGCGCCAGAATCGGCGCGTAGGTCCCGAGATGGCAGCCGACCAGCACGAGCCCCCGCCCGTCCCGGCCGAGTTCGTCCACGTCGATTGGCGGCGCGAGGCGCGCCACATCGTCGGCGCCACCCTCCTTGTAGGTCGCCCAGTTGACCAGAAGCTCGTTGGCCGCCCGTCCCCAGGCGCGCCGCTCCTCCGCGCTCCAGCGCCGCCGGTCGGGCCAGACGCCTTGGCTCGGATCGGTCGTGGCGTCGGCGTGAACGGCGCGCGACATCTGCGCGATCGCCGCCGCCAGGGTCTCCGGAAGGCCGGCCAGCGCCATCTCCGCCAGTCGCGCCCGCAGCGGCGCGACCTCGGCGCGTCGCCCCTGCCTGACCAGGTTGAGGGCGAGCAGCCGCAGATAGGCCGGCCGGTCCGGCGCGGCGTCCACGGCGGCGCGGAAGCCCGCCTCGGCGCCGGCGATGTCTCCGCCCTCCTCCCGAATCTGGCCGAGCATGGAGGCCAGGCGCGGGTCCGACGCAGCCTCGACGCCCAATGCCGTCTCCGCCTCGCCGAGCCGCCCGGCGGCGCGCAGCATCGCGGCCAGGCGCAACCGCGCCACAGGGTTCTGCGGTCTGGCCTGAACCAGCGCCTGCAGCAGCGCTACGGCGCCCGGCTCGTCGCCGCCCTCCGCGCGCAATTGCGCCAGCGCCATCGCCGCGCCGTCATGCGAGGGATCGAGCCGCAGCGCCCGCTCGAACGCGCGCGTCGCCGCCGCGCGGTCGCCGATCTTCTGGCGCAGCTGGCCGAGACGGACGGCGGCGCGCGCGTCCTCCGGCGCGTGCGTCAGATGCATGTCGAGAATGACCGCGGCCTCCCATGGGCGCCCCTGCCGCTCGACGGCGTCGGCGAGCCGCGGCAGAACAGAGGTGAAGGTTTCGGCGCAGGCGGCGGCGCGGAACGCCGCCTCCGCCTCCGCCCAACGCTCCAGGCGCGCCAGCAATCCTCCGAGCGCCGTCGCGGCGCGCCGGTCGCCGGGCGCGAGGCGGACGACCTCGGTCAGCGCGCGCGCGGCCTCCTCCTCGTCGCCCATGCGGTTCGCGGCGGCGCCCAGCATCCGCCAGGCCGAGAGCCCGTCCCGGTCCGCCTCCACCGCCTGCCGGAACAGCGCCACGGCGCGCGGCCAGTCGGAGGCGCGCATGGCGGCCGCGGCCTCGCGCTGGAGAGCGGCGGGCGCCGGCGCCGACTCACGGCGCGATTCGGGATTCGCTGTCATCGCGACACCTTAATGCGCGACGCCGGGGGCGGGAATCGGGCGGAGCGCGGCCCCGCCGGGCGCGCGTCGGGAAATGTCGTGCAAATTTCGTCGCGTAGGCGCGCGAGCCGTTTTGCAACGCGAATTCGGCGTTGGCGATGCGCCCGTCCGGGACCAATTTGCGGCGCCTGTGGTTAACGGGGATTAAGCTCGCGAGTCGCGCCGCCCCGCCCATCGAGTCGCGCCGGGGGCCTTGCCGAATCTCGTTCATCCTCCGAGACTTGCGCCACGTTCTCGCCGCAATCCGGGAACGATCCTCTCCCCCACTACATTTTGTGTCGCCTCGTCAAGAAAACACTATTTCTTGACTGTCTCGCGTCATTCTATCAGGGTCATTCCGTCGCCGCGGGGCTGCGGCGCGACGCCCTTGGGGGCCTCGCGCGGAGCGCCCGTCGACGGCGACCAAGAGTTCCGAGGCAGTCAAACAGGCGACAGGACCCTCAAGGGTCCACCGGGCGCGTGCGCTCGACGCAGGGGGAATGGGATGCGGATTGAACGGCGGTACACGAAAGCAGGTCATTCTCCCTACGCGGACATCGAGTTCCGCGAGGCCAAGAGCGAGATCCGCAACCCTGACGGCTCGGTCGTCTTCTCGCTGAGCGGCATCCAGGCGCCGGCCGCCTGGAGCCAGGTCGCGGTCGACGTGCTGGCGCAGAAATATTTCCGCAAGGCCGGCGTGCCGAAGGCGCTGAAAAAGGTCGAAGAGAACGCCGTTCCCTCCTTCCTGTGGCGCGCCATCCCTGACGAGGCCGCGCTGTCGAAGCTGCCGGAGAAGGAGCGCTTCGCCTCCGAGATTTCCGCCACGCAGGTGTTCGACCGCCTCGCCGGCGCGTGGACCTATTGGGGCTGGAAGGGCGGCTATTTCGATTCGGAGGCGGACGCGCAGGCCTTCCTCGACGAGCTGCGCTACATGCTGGCCAGGCAGATGGCCGCGCCCAATTCGCCGCAATGGTTCAACACCGGCCTGCACTGGGCCTACGGGATCGACGGGCCGGGCCAGGGCCATTTCTACGTCGACCACAAGACGGGCGAACTCACCGCCTCGCAGTCGGCCTACGAGCATCCGCAGCCGCACGCCTGCTTCATCCAGTCCGTCGCCGACGATCTCGTCAACGAAGGCGGCATCATGGATCTGTGGGTGCGCGAGGCGCGCCTGTTCAAATACGGCTCGGGCACCGGCACGAACTTCTCCGCGCTGCGCGGCGACGGCGAGAAGCTGTCGGGCGGCGGCCGCTCCTCCGGCCTGATGTCCTTCCTGAAGATCGGCGACCGCGCGGCGGGCGCGATCAAGTCTGGCGGCACGACGCGCCGCGCCGCCAAGATGGTCGTCGTCGACGTCGATCATCCCGACATCGAGGCCTATATCGACTGGAAGGTGAAGGAGGAGCAGAAGGTCGCCGCCCTCGTCACCGGCTCGAAGATCGTCAAGAAGCATCTCAAGGCGATCATGAAGGCCTGCGTGAACTGCGAGGGCCCGGGCGACGATTGCTTCAACCCCGAGCGCAATCCGGTCCTCAAGCGCGAGATCAAGCTCGCCCGTCGCGCCGACGTTCCTGACAACGTCATCAAGCGCGTCATCCAGTTCGCCCGACAGGGCTACACGTCGATCGCGTTCGACACCTACGACACGGATTGGGATTCTGAGGCCTATCTCACCGTCTCCGGCCAGAACTCGAACAATTCGGTCCGCATCGCCGACGACTTCCTGCGCGCGGTCGAGGCCGACGGCGACTGGACGCTGGTGCGTCGTCTCGACGGCAAGCCGCACAAGGTGCTGAAGGCGCGCGACCTGTGGGAGAAGATCGGCGAGGCCGCGTGGGCCTCCGCCGACCCCGGCCTGCAGTTCCACACCACGGTCAACGACTGGCACACCTGCCCCGCCGCCGGGCCGATCCGCGCGTCGAATCCGTGCTCGGAATACATGTTCCTCGACGACACCGCCTGCAATCTGGCCTCGCTGAACCTGTTGCAGTTCCGCGACGCCGAGACCAAGGCGTTCGACGTCGAGTCCTACGAGCACGCCGTCCGCCTGTGGACCGTCGTGCTCGAAATCTCGGTGCTGATGGCGCAGTTCCCGTCCAAGGCGATCGCGCAGCTCTCCTACGAGTACCGCACGCTCGGCCTCGGCTACGCCAATATCGGCGGCCTGCTGATGTCGTCCGGCATCTCGTATGACAGCGAGGCCGGCCGCGCGATCTGCGGCGCGCTCTCGGCCGTCATGACGGGCGTGTGCTACGCCACCTCCGCCGAAATGGCGAAGGAGCTCGGCCCCTTCCCCGGCCACGCGCCGAATGCGAGCCACATGCTGCGCGTGATGCGCAACCATCGCCGCGCCGCGCATGGTCAGGCCGCCGGCTACGAGGCGCTCTCCGTCGCGCCCGTGCCGCTCGACCACGCCGCCGTGCTCGCCGCCGGCGCCGCCTACGCGCCGCTGTCGACGCACGCCAAGACGGCGTGGGACAAGGCCGTCGCGCTCGGCGAGAAGCACGGCTACCGCAACGCGCAGACCACCGTCGTCGCTCCCACCGGCACGATCGGTCTGGTGATGGACTGCGACACCACGGGCATCGAGCCGGACTTCGCGCTGGTGAAGTTCAAGAAGCTCGCCGGCGGCGGCTACTTCAAGATCATCAACCGCGCGGTTCCCGAGGCGCTGCGCGCGCTCGGCTATCGCGAGGCGGAGATCGCCGAGATCGAGGCCTTCGCCGTCGGCCACGCCTCGATGCGCCAGGCGCCCGGCGTCAATCATACCACCCTGCGCGCGAAAGGCTTCGACGACGAAAGGCTGGAGACGCTCGAAAAGTCGCTCGCCGGCGCCTTCGACATCAAGTTCGTCTTCAACAAGTGGACGCTCGGCGCCGACTTCCTCACCGGCGCGCTGAACGTGCCGGCCGAGAAGCTCGACGATCCCTCCTTCGAGCTGCTGCCCTTCCTCGGCTTCTCGAAGGCCGAGATCGAGGCGGCCAACGTGCATGTCTGCGGGGCGATGACGCTGGAAGGCGCGCCGCACCTGAAGAAGGAGCACTACGCCGTCTTCGATTGCGCCAATCCCTGCGGGCGCACGGGCAAGCGCTACCTCTCGGTGGAGAGCCACATCCGCATGATGGCGGCGGCGCAGCCCTTCATCTCGGGCGCGATCTCCAAGACGATCAACATGCCGAACGACGCCACAGTCGAGGATTGCAAGGAGGCCTACATGCTCTCCTGGCGTCTCGCCCTGAAGGCGAACGCGCTCTACCGCGACGGCTCGAAGCTGTCGCAGCCCCTGAACTCGCAGCTCATCTCCGACGAGAGCGACGAGGACGAGGACGCGCTCGACGAGCTCCTCGCCGCATCGAGCCCGGCGCGCGCCACCAAGGTGGCCGAGAAGATCGTCGAGCGCATCGTCGAGCGCATCGAGCGCGTGCGCGAGCGCGAGAAGATGCCGGACCGTCGCACCGGCTACACCCAGAAGGCCGTCGTCGGCGGCCACAAGGTGTATCTGCACACGGGCGAATATCGCGACGGGCGCCTCGGCGAAATCTTCATCGACATGCACAAGGAAGGCGCCGCCTTCCGCTCGCTGATGAACAATTTCGCCATCGCCATCTCGCTCGGCCTGCAATACGGCGTGCCGCTCGACGAATATGTCGACGCCTTCACCTTCACCCGCTTCGAACCGGCGGGCTTCGTGCAGGGCAACGACGCGATCAAGAACGCGACGTCGATCCTCGACTATGTGTTCCGCGAACTGGCGATCTCCTATCTCGGCCGCCACGACCTCGCGCACGTCAGTCCGGAGGACATCGGCCATGACGTGATCGGCAAGGGCGAGTCGCAGAGCAAGGCGCCGCAATCGGCGACGCCCGTAATCTCCAAGGGCCTGCTGCGTTCGAAGACCGACAAGCTGATGCTGGTGCGCCACGGCGCCGGCGACGGCGCGGCGGTCGAAACCACCGCCTCGGGCGGCTCCACCGCGATGGGTCTCGCCACGCAGGGCGCGACCGCGCTAAAGGCGGGCGTCGACGTCGCCGAACGCGCGCTCGAGGTCGGCCGCGCGGAACTGGCCGGCCTCGCCTGGAAGGATCCGGCGGGCAATGAGCGAGGCGCGAAGTTGGGTGCCGACAGTGAGGACGGCCCGTCGCTGGGGTATTCACCTCCAGATGGTTGGAAAAAGGCGCCTTCGGTAGCTGACCGGCGAAATGAAGCACGCATGAAAGGTTACGTCGGCGAAGCGTGCCCAGAGTGCGCAAATTTCACATTAGTGAGAAATGGCACGTGTCTCAAATGCGACACGCGGGCCAGGGCCCCCCCCCGCCCCCCCGGCGCCCCCCCCCCGGGTCCCCCCCTCCCCCCTCCCCCGCCCCCCCCGGCGCTCCCGCCCTTTTTTCCTCTCTTTCCTGGTGGCCCCCCCCCCCTCCCCCCCCCCCGCCCCCCCCCCCCCCCCCCGCCCCACCGCCCTCTCCCCGCCCCCCCCCCCCCCCCCCCCCCCCCCCCCCCCCCTGTTTTTTTCCTTCCTTCCCGCCCCCCCCCCCCGGCGCGCCCGGGGCGCCCGCCCCCCCCCCCCCCCCCGCCCCCCCCCCCTCCCCCCCCCCCCTCCCCCCCCCCCCCCCTTCTTCCCCCCTCCCCCCCCCCCCCCCTTTTTTCCCCCCCCCCGGCAATTCCTCTCCCCGGCCCGCCGCCCCCCCCCCGGCCCCTTTCCTCCTCCCCCCCCGCGCCGGCCACGGCGCGGCCCGCCCCGCCCCCCCCCCCCCCCCCCCCCCCCCCCCCCCCCCCGCCCCCCGGCCCGGGGGCCCCCGCCCCCCCCCCCCCCCCCCCCCCCCCCCCTCGAGTTTGCCCGGAATGCGCCAACTTCACGCTGGTCCGCAACGGCGCCTGCCTGAAATGCGACACCTGCGGCAGCACGACGGGCTGCAGCTGAGCCCGCGCGCGGGAGCGGACGGCGCTCCGGAAGTCTGACGTTTCGCGGCGGCGGGCCCATGGCTCGCCGCCGCAAACATGACGGTCCGCCGTCTCCCGCATCGCATTACAGATCGTTCATTTGCCCCGCGATCGCGGCCGTGGTTCACCGAGTTTCGTTGCAGGGGGGGCGCAATGACGCAATTTGGCGAACACGTTCCGGAATGTTCGATTCCGGCGCTCAACGAGCGCGAGGCGCGCGCCGGCGCGGGCATCCTCTTCATGATCGCGATGATCGCCTTCATGCACGCCTGGCTGCAAGGCAATTTCGATCTGGTGCGACTTGTGGTGATCGGCTTCTTCGCGGACTTCTTCATCCGCGTGCTGATCAGTCCGCGCTATGCGCCGAGCCTTGTCGTCGGGCGGTTCTTCGTGCGCAACCAGACGCCGGAATATGCAGGCGCGGCGCAGAAGCGGTTCGCCTGGGCCGTCGGCTTGGCGCTGGCGACGGCGATGGCGGTCCTGTTTCTCGGGCTGGGAATGCGTGGACCGGTGACGCTGCTGATCTGCGCCGTCTGTCTCGCCCTGCTCTTCTTCGAGGCGTCCTTCGGCATCTGCCTCGGCTGCATGATCTACAACGCCGTTATGAAGGATCCGGCCCAGCTTTGCCCCGGCGGCGTTTGCGAAATCCGCGAAAAGGCGCCGATCCAACGGGTCAGCCTGACACAGGCCGTCGCCTTCGCCGGCTTCGTCGTCGCGATGGTCATCGTGCCGCCGCTGCTCCCGCAGCCCGCCCCGCGCCTGATGTTCGCGCCGACGTCCGCCGAGGCGGACCGCTGCGTCGTGCCTGACTTCGCCAAGCGCATGGGCCACGAGGAGATGTGGAAGAAGCACAACGGCTGCTCGTGAGCTAGGGAGCCCGCGCAGCCTCCCACCGCCGTCCTTACCGCCAGCTTGGCGTGCCGGCCTGACTGCTCGGCTCTTCCGGCAGCGTCGGCGTCGGGCCGAGGGTGGCGGGCGTGTTGAGTTTCGGCCGCGTCGGCTTCGGGGCCGGCGTCGACGAGGGGGCGCCGGCGCGCGTCATCGCGTAGCGCTCGCCCATCATCGCCTGCGCGACCTTCTCGATCGCCGCGTCCGAGACGAGCGAGGCCGCCCCGCCCGGCCGTCGATCGGACTGGACGAAGACGTAGACGACGCCGAGCGTCGCCATGCGGAAGGCCTGCGCCTGACTATCGGGATATTCGGCCCAGGCGAGATCGCCCTCGATGGGCTTGGAGACGGCGCTCAGCAGGCGCTGGAGCCGCTCCGGTTCGGTCGGCGTCTGGATCGGCGTCACGCCCGGCGCGCCGAGCACCATGAAGCGGCCGTCGAAACCGCAGGCGGCGCGCTCGCAGCGCCACACCGCCTTCATGTCGAGGGTCGGGTCGAGTTCGACGATCTTCTTGGCGAGACGCCCGTCGCTGGTCTCGCGCCAGGGCGGCGCGGGCGCGGGATAGGCCTCGGCCTGCGCCGCGCCGCCGCGGTTCATCACGGCCGGCAGCGCCAGCACGATGCCGGCGACGCCCAGCACGGCAAACGCGGACAATTGAAGCGCCCTGCGCAATACGACCCCCCCGCGGACAATTCCGTTGCGACAATGCAGGAGAGAGTGTTCACGCCGAGTAACCGCGGTGCGGCGATTCCGGACTAGTTGCGCGCCGGATCGAGCGCGGGGGCGGGCGCAGCCTCGGCCGGGGCGGATTCCGCGCCCGCAGGGGCGGTCAGCGCAGGCTCGACGGCGGCGGCCGGGGCCGCGCGTCCGCGCCGGCCGCCGCGGGCTATTTCCGCGGCCCGGCTGCCCGTTTCCGCCCCGCCCGACCCCGCCGAATGCGCGGTGCGCATCTGCCCCAGCATGCCGCGCCGCTTGGCGACGTAATAGTAACCACCCGCATACAAGGCCACGGCGCGATCCTCGCTGCCATTGGCCAGCCGCCAGGCGTTGGCGAGATAGGGCACCGCGTAGGTCAGGTTCACCTCGGGATCGAGCAGACCGGCTGGCGATCCGGCGTAGCCCATGCCGCGCGCCGTCGCCGGCTTGATCTGCATGAGGCCGTAATTGCCCTTGGAGACGAGATGCGGCTGATAGCGGCTCTCGCGCACGACGATGCGGTGGACCAGCCGCTCCGGCACGCCATGTCTCTGCGCGTGCCAAGCGATGCGCTGGTCGAGCCAGACGCTGCGTCCGCCCTGCGGGGCGGCGAACGTCGGCGTCGCGCTGACGGCGACGAGCAGCCCGGCGAGCGCGGCGATGCGTTTCATGATCGACCTCCAGCGCCGAACGCGCCCGACAGGTGAGCGGCCAAATGCGGCGCAGGCGAGGCGCAAGGCCGACCGGAGGATCAGGCGAACTCCATGATGACGGCGTCGACCGCGAGCGAATCGCCGGGCTTGCAACGCAGCTTCGTCACCGTCACGTCGCGCTCGGCGCGCAGCACGTTCTCCATCTTCATCGCCTCGACGATGCAGAGCGGCTCGCCCGCCTTCGCCTCCTGCCCCTCGACGACCATGATCGCCTTGACGAGGCCCGGCATCGGGCACAGCAGGGTCTTGGAGGTGTCGGCGGCCTTCTTCTCCGGCATCAGCCGCGCCAGCGCCGCCTCGCGCCGGGTATAGACGCGCGCCTCGACCGAGACGCCGCCATGATCGATGCGGAAGCCGTTGAGAATCGCGCGGACCTGCGCGGCCGCCGGCTTGCCGTCGATCAGACCGGTCCACACCGGCTGCGACGGCCGCCAATCGGACGTGACGCGATGGGCGTGCCCCTCGCCGAAGCGCACGACGAGCGCGCCATCGCCATCCTCGATGGCCACGTCGATCTGCTGGCGCCCGAATTCGACCGTGCGCTCGCGCAGGAACTCCACGGCCTTGGGGGCGCGCATCTGGCCCGTGATCATGCGCTTGCGCACGTTCATCACATGATCGACATGCGCGGCGACGGCGGCGATGCGATGGGCGGTCTCGCCCTCGGCCTTGCCGGCGATGAAGCCTTCCGGAAACTCCTCGGCGATGAAGCCGGTCGAGAGCTTGCCCTCCTTCCAGCGCGGATGATCCATCAGCGCGGAGAGGAACGGGATGTTGTGGCGGATGCCGTCGACATAGAACTGGTCGAGCGCGCGCGCCTGCGCCTCGATCGCCGTCGGGCGGTCATGCGCGTGGGTGACGAGCTTGGCGATCATCGGATCGTAGTAGATCGAGATCTCGCCGCCCTCGTAGACGCCGGTGTCGTTGCGCACGGTGACGCCGTGCTCGGTCGTTTCGGCCGGCGGGCGATACTTCACGAGGCGGCCCGTGGAGGGCAGGAAATTGCGCGTCGGATCTTCCGCATAGATGCGGCTCTCGACCGCCCAGCCGTTCAGCTTCACGTCGGCCTGGGTCAGCGCCAGCTTCTCGCCGGCGGCGACGCGGATCATCTGCTCGACGAGATCGACGCCGGTGATCAGCTCCGTCACCGGATGCTCGACCTGCAGGCGCGTGTTCATTTCGAGGAAGAAGAAGCTGCGGTCCTGCCCGGCGACGAACTCGACCGTGCCGGCGGAATCGTAGCCGACGGCCTTGGCCAGCGCGACGGCCTGCTCGCCCATCTTCCTGCGCGTCGCCTCGTCGAGCAGCGGCGAGGGCGCCTCCTCGATCACCTTCTGGTTGCGGCGCTGGATCGAGCATTCGCGTTCGCCGAGATAGACGACGTTGCCGTGCTTGTCGCCCAGCACCTGGATCTCGATGTGGCGCGGATTGACGATGAATTTCTCGACGAAGACGCGGTCGTCGCCAAAGGAGCTCGCCGCCTCGGACTTCGCGCGGGCGAAGCCTTCCGCCACCTCGCTCGCGCTCCAGGCGATGCGCATGCCCTTGCCGCCGCCGCCGGCGGAGGCCTTGATCATCACCGGATAGCCGATCTCGTCGGCGATCGTCACCGCGTGCTCGGGGTTCTCGATCACGCCGAGGAAGCCCGGCACGGTCGACACCTTGGCGGCGTTGGCGAACTTCTTCGACTCGATCTTGTCGCCCATCGCCTCAATGGCTTTGGGATTGGGGCCGATGAAGACGATGTTGTTCGCCTTCAGCGCCTCGGCGAAAGCGGCCCGCTCGGACAGGAAGCCGTAGCCCGGATGCACCGCCTCCGCGCCCGTCTGCTTGCAAGCGGCGATGATCTTGTCGATCACGAGATAGGATTCGGCGGCCGGCGCCGGGCCGATGTTGACCTTTTCGTCCGCCATCTCGACATGAAGGGCGTCGCGATCGGCGTCGGAATAGACGGCGACCGTCTTGATGCCCATCTTGCGCGCGGTCTTGATGACGCGGCAGGCGATCTCGCCACGGTTGGCGATCAGGATTTTCTTGAACATCCGAGCCCCGATGAAACCTATCGGAGCGGCGTTTTAGGCTAGTGGGCCGGCAAGGTCCACCGCGCCTTTCGCTTATGCGAAGCGCCGCGGTGCGGCGCAGTAGCCCGCTGTCAGGCCGCCAGCGCCGCCTCCTCGGCCGCCGCCAGCGCCATCGCCGTCGCCGCGCCCGGCGCGCCGCGCGCCGCGCGGGCCCGCACGGCGGCCACGAACCACAGCGGCACGCGATCGGCCTCGGCCAGAACGTTGACGAGCGCGCCGAAGCCCTCCAGCCCCGCGCACAGATCGGCCTGGGCGATCAGCCACTCGGCTTGCGACTCATTGACCACGCCTGTGGGCCGGCACTGCCAGACGACGTGATCGGTGATCGCCTCGATGAAGAACCCCATCCAGGACGCCGGGCGGGCGCCCTGCCCGCGCGCGGCGGCGAACAGCTGGTCGGCCTCCTCGCGGCTGATGGAGCCGGTCTCCTCGATCAGCCGGCGCAGCATCGTCACGTCCGCCTCGTCGAAGCCGGCGCGCTTGTTCAGCATCGCGAACGCGGCCTGGCGGCGGGCGAAATCGTTGAGCGTGATCGTCATGGAGAGCCCCTGTCGTTCGGCGGTCGCGCCGCCTTGTCTTGCCTGTCCCTGAAACGAGGATCGGCTGGCCGCCCTTACGAAGAATGAATCGGGCAGGTTCGCCGCGAACGCGGTTAAGCGGCGAAAAACAATTTTGGTTGCCGTGCTTTAACTGCTTCGCGATCCGGCCTGACGAGCGCTTGCGGCGCGGCCGCTCCTGCGCCTAGGATGGGCGTCGGGGGAATGGAGGACGTCATGGACAGACGTGGACTTTTGAAGGGCCTTTTCGCCTTCGGCGCCGTCGTCGCCGCTTGCGGGGCCAAGCCGCCGGGCGCGGAAGCTGCGCCGCTGCCGGCCCGCCCGACACCGCCGACGAGCCCCGACGCGCACATGGCGCCCGCCGTCGCAACGGAGGCCGACATCGCCGAGGCGAAGGTCGACAATGTCTACTGGGTCATCCGTCGCCGCTACTATTACCGACCGCGCCGCGTCTATTACGTTCGGCCGCGCCGCCGCTACTACCGCCGGGTCTACTATCGCCGGCGCATCTACTGGTGATCGCTTTCGCCTCGCGCGAGTCGACGATGTGCTAGCCTGCCGCGAATCGCAAGGCGGGCTGGAATGGATGAGACACCGAATACTCCAACGCGCGGGCTGATCGCCCGCGCGAAGCGTTTGTTGGCCGAGGTCGGCCTGTTCGACGGGCACAACGACCTGCCCTACGTCATCCGCGAGGACGCCGAAGCGCGCGGCGACCTCGATCTTTTCGCGCTGCGGCGCAATCTGCCGGGGCGCGACACCGATATTCCGAAGCTGCGGGCGGGCCGCGTCTGCGCGCAGTTCTTCGCCGCATACGTGCCGCCGGACGAGCCAAAACCGGCCAGCTACGCGCTTCAGCAGATCGGGCTGGTTCGCCGCGTCAACGGCTTGCACGACGACGTGTTCCTGCCCGCGACGAAGGCCGCGGACGTCGCGCGCGCGCGCCGCGCCGGCAAGATCGCCAGTTTCGTCACCGTCGAGAACGGCGCCGCGCTCGAGGGACGGCTCGATACGCTCGACGCCTTCTACGATCTCGGCGTGCGGCTGATGACGCTCTGCCACAACAACTCGACCGACTGGTGCGACAGCGCCACCGACGCGCCGCGTCATGGCGGCCTGTCGCGGTTCGGCCGCGAGGTGATCGGCCGCATGAACCGGCTCGGCATGATCGTCGATCTGGCGCATGTCGCCCCGACCGTCATGCACCAGACGCTCGACGTCTCCGACGCGCCGGTCGTCTGGTCGCACTCCAACGCGCGCAAGCTCTGCGATCACCCGCGCAACGTGCCGGAGGACGTGCTCGACCGCGTGGCCGGCGCCGGCGGCGTCGTGATGGCGACTTTCGTGCCCGATTTCATCAGCGAGGCCTCGCGCGCCTGGACCGCGCCGTTCAAGGACGAATGGGGCAAGACGCGCAGCGACATCAAGGGCGGGTGGGAGAAGGTCCTCGCCAAGCACGCCAAGACCGCCGGCCCCTGGCCGAAGGGCGATCTCGCGCAATATTGCGACCATCTCGACTATCTGCGCGGCCGCATCGGCGCCGACCATATCGGCGTCGGTTCCGACTTCTTCGGAGGCCCGCAGGGCGCGGGGCTGGAGAATGCGTCGTGCTTCCCCGGCGTCTTCGCCGAGCTGATGACGCGCGGCTGGAGCGACGACGACCTCGCCAAGCTCGCGAGCGGCAACATCCTGCGCGTCATGCGCGAGGTGGAGAAGGCGGCGCGCTGACCGGACGCCGCGGCGCTTGACAGCGACGCCGCGGCGGACCTTCAATCGGTTTAGAAGCCGCGCGGCGCGACGCGGCCGTTTGCGCCGGGAGGAGCCCATGACCGATCGCCTGCCAAACGACGACGTCGAGCTTTTCGCGATGATGCGCCGCGAGCTGTTTTCCAGCGTGATCGGCGACGTGCTCGACACGCAGGGCCTGCGCCATCAATATCTGCCGCCGAACATCCGCCCCCTGTCCGACGACATGGTGCTGATCGGCCGCGCCATGCCGGTTCTGGAGACGGACTATTTCGTCGACCCCGCCCTGCCCGGCGCCTCGGGCCTGGCGGCCAAGCCCTTCGGCCTGATGTTTCAGGCGCTCGACGATCTCAAGCCGAACGAAATCTACGTCACCTCCGGCGTCTGCGGCGCCTACGCCCAGTGGGGCGAGATGATGACGACGCGCGCCCGCGTCCTCGGCGCGGCCGGCGCGGTGCTGAACGGCTACGCGCGCGACACCAACGGCGTGCGCGCGCTGAACTTCCCGACCTTCTGCCACGGCTCCTACGGGCAGGATCAGGGCGTGCGCGGCAAGGTCGTCGACTACCGCATCCGCGTCGAGATCGGCCAGGCGGCGATCGAGCCCGGCGCGATCCTGTTCGGCGACGTCGACGGCGTCGTCTGCATCCCCAAGGCCGCGGAAGCCGAAACGCTGCGCCTCGCCTTCGAGAAGGCGCGCGGCGAAAAGCGCGTCGCCAAGGCGATCCGCGAGGGCATGAGCACGGTCGAAGCCTGGGAGAAGTTCGGCATCATGTGACGGCCCAGCCCGCTCGCTCCACCCGTCGCGCCGGTTTGTCGCGCCTCATTGCGGCGGGCGGCGATATCGATCACGCTGAGGAATGGGTTTGTTGGACGATCCGCCGGCGAGATGCGCGCTCCGCGAGAGGACGATTGCGCGCAGACTGCTGGTTTGCGCGCTCGCGCTGCTGTTTGCCCTTCGCGCGCTGATTCCGCTGGGCTACATGCCGCGAGCGGAAGCCGCGTTCGAGCTACGCCTCGTCATCTGTCACGGAGCGCCCGAGGCCGCGCAGGCGGACTATGACGGCCGATCCGACAAGACGGACGGCGTCTTCTCTCTCTGCCCTTACGCGGCGCTCGCCCATCATCCCTTCGTTCACGCGCCGGCCGCCGATGTCCACATCCTCCGCACGGCGACAGCGGGCCGGCGCGCCCGCCCCGCCCGGCGCAGCCGTTTGCCGTCGCCGCGTCGCCGGCGGCCCGGCGCGCGCGCGCCGCCCTCCGCCCTGTGATCCTTCGCCCGCAAGGGCATCGACATCACAGGAGATCCATCATGACCTTTTTCAAACGCATCTTCGCGGTCGTCTTGCTCGCGCTCGGCGTGCTGGCGACGCAGGCTCCAGCTCTCGCCGGGCCGAATGATCCGCTGTTCGTCAACTTGACCTCCGACGAACCGCATCGCGCCCAGATGGCGCTCGTCTTCGGGGCCAACCAGTTGAAGCGCGGCCACCCGTTGACCGTGTTCTTCAACGACCGCGCGGTGCATGTCGCGTCGAAAGCGAACGCCGAAAAATTCGGCGAGCAACAAAAGGCGATCGCCGATCTCGTCGCCGCCGGCGCGACGATGCTCGTCTGCCCGATGTGTTCGAAACACTACGGCGTCGCGGAGGCCGATTTCTTGCCCGGCCTGAAGTTCGGCAATCCGGAACTGACCGGCGGCGCGCTGTTCAATGACAACACGAAGACGCTGACCTGGTGAAGAAAAGACGCCCCGCATCGGACCCGTCCGGCGCGGGGCGGCCCGCCGGCGCCCGGCGCGTCCCGCCTCACAGCGGAATGTTGTCGTGCTTCTTCCAGGGGTTTTCGAGCGTCTTGTTGCGCAGCATGGCGAAGATGCGCGCGACGCGCCGGCGCGTCGAATGCGGCATGATCACCTCGTCGATATAGCCGCGCTCGGCCGCAACGAAGGGCGACAGGAAGCGCTCCTCGTATTCCTTGGTGCGCTCGGCGATCTTCTCCGGGTCCTTCATGTCGGCGCGGAAGATGATCTCGACCGCCCCCTTGGCGCCCATCACCGCGATCTGCGCGGTCGGCCAGGCGAGGTTCACGTCGCCGCGCAGATGCTTGGAGGCCATCACGTCGTAGGCGCCGCCGAAGGCCTTGCGGGTGATGATGGTCACCTTCGGCACCGTCGCCTCCGCATAGGCGAACAGCAGCTTGGCGCCGTGCTTGATGAGGCCGCCATATTCCTGCGCCGTGCCCGGCAGGAAGCCCGGCACGTCGACCAGCGTCAGGATCGGGATGTTGAAGCAGTCGCAGAAGCGCACGAAGCGCGCGCCCTTGCGCGAGGCGTCGGAGTCGAGCACGCCCGCCAGCACCATCGGCTGGTTGGCGACGACGCCCACGGTCGCCCCTCGATGCGCGCGAAGCCGGTGACGATGTTGCCGGCATGCGCGCCCTGAATCTCGAAGAAGTCGCCCTCGTCGACGAGCTTCAGGATCAGCTCCTTGACGTCGTAGGGCTTGTTGGGATTGTCGGGGATCAGCGTGTCGAGCGAGATGTCGAGCCGGTCCGACTCGTCGAAGGTCGGCAGCACCGGCGCCTCGCCGACATTCGACTCCGGCAGGAAGTCGATCAGGCGACGCATCTGCAACAGCGCCTCGAGATCGTTGTCGTAAGCGCGGTCGGCGATCGAGGATTTGGTCGTGTGCACGGAGGCGCCGCCGAGCTCCTCGGCCGTCACCGTCTCGTTGGTCACGGTCTTCACCACGTCCGGCCCGGTGACGAACATGTAGCTCGTGTCGCGCACCATGAAGATGAAGTCGGTCATCGCCGGCGAATAGACGTCGCCGCCCGCGCACGGGCCCATGATCAGCGAGATCTGCGGAATGACGCCGGAGGCCAGCACGTTGCGCTGGAACACCTCGCCATAGCCGCCGAGCGCGGCCACGCCCTCCTGGATGCGGGCGCCGCCGGCGTCGAACAGGCCGATGATCGGGGCGCGGTTCTTCAGCGCCATGTCCTGGATCTTGGTGATCTTGGCCGCGTGCGTCTCAGACAGCGAGCCGCCGAACACGGTGAAATCCTTGGCGAACACGAAGACGGTGCGGCCGTTGACGGTGCCCCAGCCGGTGACAACGCCGTCGCCGGGAATTTTTTCCTGCTGATCCATCCCGAAATCGACCGCGCGATGCTGCACGAACATGTCGAATTCTTCGAAGGAATGGTGGTCGAGAAGCAGCTCGATGCGCTCGCGCGCCGTCAGCTTGCCACGGGCGTGCTGGGCGTCGATGCGCGCCTGACCGCCGCCGAGGCGGGCCTTGATCCGGCGCTGTTCGAGCTTCTCGAGGATATTTTTCATCGGGCGGGACCTTCGCTGCGGCGCGGCAAACGGCGGCTGGATTAGCATGCCCCCGGCCGCCGGCAAACTCGACGGAAGACGGGGCGCCGCCATTCATCGCGGCTGCGCGCCTACGCCTCACCCCTGCCCTTGAGGATCAGCGCCAGCGCGTCGGCGTTGTTGTTCGTCAGGTTTTTCGACGAATAGAGCAGCGTCACCGTCTCGTGGCGCGCCCGCGCCTTCAGCGTCTTCAGCGCCGCGCCCGCCTCGGGCGCCGCCAGCTCCTCGCGATAGCGCGCGAGGAAATCCTCCCAGCCCTCCGGATGGGCGTGATACCAGCGGCGCAGATCGTCCGAGGGTGCCAGCGCCTTCGGCCAGTCGTCGAGGCGCGCGGCCTCCTTTGTCAGACCGCGCGGCCACAGCCGGTCGACGAGGATGCGCGCCCCGTCGTCCGGCGCGGGCGGATCGTAGACGCGCTTCACCTTGATCATGGCGGACCTCCGCGACGCGACGGCGCCGCCCGATCCTACACGATCGGGATTTCGATCAGCGAGGGCCCCTCGCGCATCAGCGCCTCGGCGATGGCGGCGGCGATCTCGGCCGGCGCCGCGACGCGCGCGCAGGGCACGCCCATCGAGCGGGCGAGCGCCTGATAGTCGATGCGCGGATTCTCGATGTTCATGCCGACGAACTTGCCGGCCACGGCGTTCTTCGAGCCGAGCCCCTTGGCGACGTTCATCAGCACGTTGTAGCGGGCGTTGTTGAAGACGAAGAAGAGAACCTTCGCCTTGTAATGCGCCGCGCTCCACAGCGCCTGCGGGGAATACATCGCGCCGCCGTCGCCGCACAGGCACGCGACCCACCCGTCATGCGCCATCGCGACGCCGACCGAGGCCGGCATGGCGCAGCCGAGCACGCCGCCGCGCGCGAAGAAATAGCGGCCGGGCTGGATCTTCATGATCGTTTGCACCGGCCCGAAGGTCGCCGCCGTGTCGTTGGCGATGAGGCAGTTCGCCGGCAGCGCGTCGAACACGGACAGCACCGCGGCATCGGGCCCGAGCGGGCGCGCGTCGTAGGTCGCCAGAATAGCGGCGCGAATCTCGGCCTCGTGCGCGCGCTTGGCCTCGCCGAGAGCGGCGACGCGCGCGGCGGCGCGGCCGGCGTCGACGCGCGACTTCAGCGCCGAGGCGATGGCGTCCAGCGAGGCGGCGACGTCGCCGTGGATCGCCACATCGGCCGGGAATTCGCGGCCGAAAGCGTCCGCCGAGGAGGCGATGTGGAAGACGCGGCAGCTCTCCGGAATCGGCCGCTCCTCGCGATAGGGATAGGCGACGAAAGCGCGCCCGCCGATCAGCACCACCGCCTCGACCTCGCCGAGCGTGGCGCGGATCGCCGCGAAGTCCGGCTTCAGCATCCCCGCCCAGCACGGATCGTCGGAGGGATAGGCGCCGCGCGAGGCGACTTGCGTCCCATGCACGACAAAGCCGCCGGCATGAGCCAGCGCCACCGCGCCGGCCGCCGCGTCCGAGGGCACGTCGTCGCCGATCAACACCGCGACGCGCGCCGGATCGAGCGCGGCGAGCCGCCCGGCAAGGTCGATCGAGCCCGCCCCCGCCGTGCGCGCCGGCGCCGCGGAGCGCGGCGGCGGCAGGTCGTCCGCCGGCTCGTCGAGAATGTCCATCGGCAACGACAGGAACACCGGCCCCTGCGGCGCCGTGCGCGCGATGGCGAAGGCGCGGCGCAGCGCCGGCCCGACGTCCGAGGCGCGGCGCACCTCCGCCGCCCACTTGGTCACGGGCCTGGCGAGCGCGACGAGATCGCCCGCCAGCCACGGCTCGGACAGAAGGTGCCGCGTGTCCTGCTGGCCCGCCGTCACCACCATCGGCGTCTCGCTCGACTTGGAGGCGACGAGCACGCCCATCGCGTTGCCGAGGCCGCCGGCGGCGTGGAGGTTGACGAAGGCCGTCTTGCCGCTGCGCAGCGCGTAGCCGTCCGCCATCGCCACCGCGCTCGCCTCCTGAAGACCGAGGACGTAGGTGAAGTCGGTCGCATCGACGAGCCGGTCCATCAGCGGCATTTCGGTAGAGCCGGGATTGCCGAAGATGCGGTCGACCCCCTCGTCGCGGAGAATGTCGAGCAGAACGTCGGCGGCGGTGCGACGGGTCATGGCGTGCCTCTTTGAGTGTTCGCCCGAGCGTAGCGGCATGCCGCGGCAATGAGCGCCTAAAGTTGGCGACACGTGCGCGGAATTGTGGAATCCTGTTCCACATTTGGCCAAATTGTTGGAATCCCATTCTCATGCCGCTCGACGCCATCGACCGCAAGATTCTCCGCCTCCTGCAAGCGGATGCGCAGATCCAGAACGCCGACCTCGCCGCAAAAGTCGGCCTGTCGCCCTCCCCCTGCCATCGCCGCGTCAAGGCGCTGGAGGCGGCGGGGGTCATCCGCGGCTATGTCGCGTTGCTCGACGGCAAGGCGGTCGGCGCGGGCTTTGTCGCCTTCGTCGAGGTGCGGCTGGAGCGCCAGTCCTCCGGCTTCGCCGAACGCTTCGAGCGCGCCGTGGTTAAGCGGCCGGAAGTGCTCGAATGCTGCCTCGTCACCGGCGACGCCGACTATCTGCTGAAGGTCGCCGTCGCCGATCTCGACGACTTCCACGCCTTCCTGATGGAGGTGCTGACGCGCATCGAGGGCGTCGCCAACACGCGCACCGTCATTCCGGTCAAGCGCCTGAAGGAGACGACGGCGCTGCGCGTGGCGTAGCCCTCACCGCTCCCACGGCGGCGCCGGATCGACCGCGACGCCGTAGCGCGCTATGGCCTCGCCCACGATCTCGCGCGCGATCTTGCCCTGCTTCGCCAGCGCCGCCAGCGCGGCGACGACGACGTGATAGCGGTCGACCTCGAAGAAGCCGCGCAGCGCCGCGCGCGTATCGGAGCGGCCGAAGCCGTCCGTTCCCAGCGCGGTGAAAGGCGCCTCGAGATAGGCCGCGATCAGTTGCGGCCAGGCCCGCACGTAGTCGCTCGCCGCGACGATGGGCGCCGGCCCGCCGAGACAGGCTTCGAGATGGCTGACCTGCGGCGCCGCCATCGGATTGAGGCGGTTGTGGCGCTCGACCGCGCGCGCATCGCGCGCCAGCTCCGAATAGCTCGTCGCCGACCACACTTCGCTGGCGACGCCGAAATCCTCCGCCAGCATCCGCCCCGCCTCGACGACTTCGCGCAGGATCGCGCCCGAGCCGAGAAGCCGCACCGGCCCCGGCGCCTTCTTCGCCGGCTTGTGCGTCGCCAGCCGATAGAGGCCCTTCACGATCCCCGCTTCGGCGCCCTGCGGCATCGAGGGTTGCGCGTAGGACTCGTTCATTGCGGTGACGTAGTAGAACACGTCCTCGCCCCGCTCCATCATCGCGCGCGCGCCGTGATCGAGGATGACCGCGATCTCGTAGGCGTAGCCCGGATCGTAGGCGCGGCAATTCGGCACCGTCGAGGCGATGAGGTGGCTCGACCCGTCCTGATGCTGCAAGCCCTCGCCGCCGAGCGTCGTACGCCCCGCCGTCGCGCCGATGAGAAAGCCGCGCGAACGCTGGTCGGCGGCGGCCCAGATCAGATCGCCGACGCGCTGGAAGCCGAACATCGAGTAGTAGATGTAGAGCGGCAGCATCGGCGCGTTGTGCGCGCTGTAGGAGGTGGCGGCCGCCACCCATGAGGACATGGCGCCGGCCTCCGTGATGCCCTCCTCGAGCAATTGCCCGTCGCGCGCCTCCTTGTAGTAGAGCATCGAGCCGGCGTCCTCAGGCTCGTAGAGCTGGCCTTCGGGCGCATAGATGCCGACCTGCCGGAACAGGTTCGCCATGCCGAAGGTGCGCGCCTCGTCCGCGACGATGGGCACGAGGCGCGGGCCCAGCGCCTTGTCCTTCAGCAGCGCGCCGAGCATGCGCACGACGGCGACCGTCGTCGACATCTCCTTGCCCGCCGCCTCGAGCGCGAAGCTCGCGACGCTCGCAAGTTCGGGAATCGCGATGGGCGTCGAGGCGCGCCGACGCGCCGGCAGATAGCCGCCGAGCGCGGCGCGCCGCGCCTTCAGGTAGCCCGCCTCGGGCGAGTCCGCGCCGGGATGATAGAAGTCGAGCGCGTCGACCTGCGCGTCCGAGAGCGGCAGCGCGAAGCGCGTGCGGAAGGCGCGCAGGCCCTCGGTGTCGAGCTTCTTGGCCTGATGCGCGGTCATGCGGGACTCGCCCGCCCCGCCCATGCCGTAGCCCTTCTTCGTCTTGGCGAGAATGACGGTCGGCCGACCCTTCGTCTCGCGCGCGGCGGCGAAGGCGGCGTAGAGCTTGCGAAAATCGTGGCCGCCGCGCTTCAGCGCGTCGACGTCGGCGTCCGACATATGCGCGACGAGCTGCGCCAGCTCGGGATCTTCGGCGAAGAAGTTCGCGAGGTTGTAGGCGCCGTCCTTGGCGCCGAGCGTCTGATACTTGCCATCGACGGTCGCCGCGAATCGCTTCAGCAACAAATGCTGCGCGTCGCGCGCGAACAGCGAATCCCACTCCGAGCCCCACAGAACCTTGACGACGTTCCAGCCCGCGCCGCGGAACACGCCTTCCAGTTCCTGGATGATCTGCCCGTTGCCGCGCACCGGCCCGTCCAGCCGTTGCAGGTTGCAGTTGATGACGAAGGTGAGGTTGTCGAGCTTCTCGCGCGCGGCGATGGAGAGGCCGGCGAGCGACTCCGGCTCGTCCATCTCGCCGTCGCCGAACACGCCCCACACCCGCCGCCCGTCCGTGTCGGCGACGCCCCGGTCGCGCAGATAGCGCATGAAGCGCGCCTGATAGACCGCGCTGATCGGGCCGATGCCCATCGAGCCGGTGGGAACCTGCCAGAAGTCCGGCATCAGCCAGGGATGGGGATAGGAGCACAGGCCCTTGCCGCCGATCTCCTGCCGGTAGCGCAGGAGCTCGGCCTCCGACAGCCGCCCCTCCAGAAAGGCGCGGGCGTAGACGCCGGGCGCCGAATGCGGCTGGAAATAGACGATGTCGCCGCCCCGCCCCTCGTCGGCGCGAAAGAAATGATTGAAGCCGACCTCGAACAGATCGGCGGCCGAGGCGTAGCTGGCGATGTGGCCGCCGAGTTCGCCATAGGCCTGATTGGCGCGCGCGACCATGGCGAGCGCGTTCCAGCGGACGATGGCGGTGATCCGCTCCTCCATCGCCAGATCGCCGGGGAACGGCGGCTGGCGTTCCAGCGGAATGGAGTTGCGATAGGGCGAATACGGCAGCGCCTCGGCGAAGACGCCGAGTTCGCGCGCCCGGCGCTCGATGGTGTTGAGCAGGAATTCGGCGCGCTCCCGGCCGCCGGCGCGCACGACGCCGGTGAGGGAATCCAGCCATTCCTGCGTCTCGACCGGATCCTCGTCCGGCCGCGCTCCGGCCGGCGCGCCAGTCCCCTCGATCCGCATGGCCGCTCCTCCCCTGAATGCGCGACACTTTACGCCGCGCCGCCACGCATTTCATGCCGATCTCGTTGAGATCGAGAGGCAGCGCGGCATATGCTGCTTCATATCGACGCAATGAAAGCCGATTATGCCGAAGCTCGACGCGACCGACCTCCGCATCCTGACCGAGATCCAGCACGACGCAGGGCTGACCAATGTGGAGCTCGCCGCCCGCGTCGGGCTGTCGCCCTCGCCGTGCCTCGCCCGCGTGCGGGCGCTCGAGGCGGCGGGCGTGATCGCCCGGCGCGTCGCGCTGCTCGACGCCGCGCGGCTTGGCCCCAATGTCAGCATGTTCGTCGAGGTGACGCTCGAAAAGCAGACCGAGGCGGCGCTGAACGCCTTCGAGAGCGCGATGCGCGGCTTTCCGGAGGTGATGGAGTGCTACCTGATGACCGGGAACTCGGACTATCTGCTCCGCGTCGTGGTGCGGGACGCGGCCGCCTTCCGCGATTTCGTGCTCGACCGGCTGACGACCGCGCCCGGCGTCGCCAATATCCGCTCCTCCATCGCGCTGAAGCAGGTGAAATATCAGACCAGCCTGCCGCTGGCCGGGCTGATCGCGCCGCCGGCGCGGTGAAGCGTCGCGCCTGCCCGGCATCCGGGCGGGTTTTCGACCCGCGCGGCCCTTCCCTCGCGCGCGCCGGCTTCGTAAAAGCCGGCATGCCCCTGATCGACACGACCGAGCGTCTCGCCGACGTCTGCGCCCGCCTCGCGACCCACGACTTCGTGACGGTCGACACCGAATTCATGCGCGAGACGACCTACTGGCCGAAGCTCTGCGTCATTCAGGTGGCCTCGGAGGACGAGGCCGTCGCCATAGACGCGCTGGCGCCCGATCTCGACCTCACCCCCTTCTTCGCGCTGATGGGCGACGAGAAGGTGATGAAGGTCTTCCACGCCGCCCGGCAGGATCTGGAGATCGTCTGGAACCTGTCGAAGCAGATTCCGACGCCGCTGTTCGACACGCAGGTCGCCGCCACCGTGTGCGGCTTCGGCGATCAGGCCTCCTACTCGGACCTCGCGAAAGCCTTCGCGAAGGTGACGATCGACAAGTCCTCGCGCTTCACCGATTGGGCGCGCCGGCCCTTGAGCCAGGCGCAGGTCGACTACGCCATCGCCGACGTGACGCATCTGCGCACGATTTACAAGGCGCTGAAGGCGCGGCTCGAAAAGACCGGTCGGCTCGGCTGGCTCGGCGACGAGATGCGCACGCTGACCTCGCCCGAGACCTACGAGCAGAACCCCGCCAACGCCTGGGAGCGCTTTCAGGGCCGCATCCGCAAGCCGCGCGACATGGCGATGCTGATGGAGATCGCGGCCTGGCGCGAACGCGAGGCGCAGACCCGCGACGTGCCGCGCTCGCGCGTGCTGAAGGACGACGCGCTGGTCGAGATCGCGCTCGCCGCCCCGCCCTCGCAGGAGGCGCTGGCGGGCCTGCGCGCCTTCCCCAAGGGCATGGAGCGCTCGAAGACGGGCGCCGACCTGCTGGCGGCGGTCGAACGCGCCCACGCCATCGACCTGAAGAGCCTGCCGAAGATCGAGCGCGAGCGCCGCAACGGCGGCGGCGCCACCGTCGAGCTGCTGAAGGTGCTGTTGCGGCAGGTGTCGGAGGGGCACGGCGTCGCGGCGCGGATGATCGCCACCGTCGACGATCTGGAGGCCATCGCCCATTCCGACCGCGCCGACGTGCCGGCGCTGAAGGGCTGGCGGCGCGATATTTTCGGCCGCCGCGCCATCGAGCTGAAGCACGGGCGCCTCGCCCTCACCGTCGAGCGCGGCAAGGTCGTCGCGCTGGAATGGCAGGAGGAAGAGCCGGAGGCGGCGGGCGAAGTCGTCGCGTCTTCGAGCGACACCGCCGCGCAGGGCTGACGCAAGGCTGGCTATCGACGTTGCAGCGCCTCAATCCTTAGCCTTCTCGCCGCCCTCCCGACTCTTGCGCACGCCTTCGATCGCCGAAACGATCTTGACGATGTCCTCCAGCGGAGACTTTCCCGTCATCATCTCCGGCTTGATGTCGCGGAACGCGGTGCTAGTTTCGAGATTCCAGCCGAAGGCGCGTTCGACCTCGTCGATGGTCAGCGTCTCGCGAACGCGCGAAAGCTCGTCCGGGCCGAGGCCGGCGAATTTGAAATAGATGAAGAGCCGCCCGAGCCGAACCGCATGCCAGCGGTTCCAGTACAGCGTCGCTTCATGCAGGAAGGCGCGCGTCAGTGAGGCGAGGAGATAGATGGCCGCGCCCGACAACGCGGACATAGCGAGCCCGCGCAACATCCACATCAGAAAGATGTAGAGGTCGATCTTCGCGGCCGGATGCGCCGGCGCGCGCCCCAGCAACACCCCAATCCGGTCGGCGACGATAGCGAAGTAATCGCCGGTCTCGCCGAGACTTGTCAAAAACTGCGGGATGGTTGCGACATTCGTCAAATAGTAAAAGTCGAAACCCAATACTCCGATCAGAAACAGAGATGAAACAAGTGCGGATATTCCGTACTGCTTAGACCTGTTCTGCAAGAAATGCTGCGCCTTCTCGACGAAGATGTCGACGGCAGCAATATGATAGCGCGCGTGGTCCGTCTCACCGATGTTGGCGACATGATTGTTGTAGGCGATCCGGCGTCGGTCGACCTCCTTGGCCGTGCGCAGCCAGTTCGTGCTCCGCAGACCGAGGAATTCCACAAAGCGCGCCCACCGCCCGCCCTCGACGTCGATCAGATATTCGATCAACGCATCGTCGTAACCGTAGGGCACCAGGTCATGCGGTTCGTTCCTTTTCGGAGGTCGTGACGTCATGCGCGGCTTCAATCCGTCGATGTCCGCGTGCACTCAATCATGACGGCGGCCGCCACGAGAATTGCGACGCAGTGAAGCGGGCTTAGACGCAGCGTTCGAGGCGGACGACGAGCCACCATCAGTCCCCAAACAAAATGGCCCGGCAGAGCCGGGCCAGAAGTGGATCGTCGGACTTTTTGTCGAGGGAGGAGCCTCTCGCCGGCGATCGCTCCCTTTTTAGGAGCCCGCCGGCGAGCGCGCTTTGCCCTGGATCAATTTCCCGTGACGCGGGCGGACAATTTGCGCCCCTTATTGCGGGATCTTGTCGTCGACGCCCTTCACGTACCAGTTCATCGAAAGGATGTCCTTGTCGGCCAGGTTCTCGCCGGCCTTCACGACCTCCGTGCCGTCCTGCTTCAGGATCGGCCCCTTGAACGGGTTCAGCTTGCCGGACTTGATGGCGGCCTGCGTCTCCTCGGCCATCTTCTTCACGTCGTCGGGCAGGTTCGTGTAGGCCGCCATGTGCACCATGTCCTGCGCGAGGCCGCCCCACACGTCGCCGGACTTCCACGTTCCGTCGAGCGCGGCCTGCACGCGGCCGATGTAGTAGGCCGACCAGTCGTCGACGATCGAGGTGTACTGCGCCTTCGGGCCGAACTTGATCATGTCCGAGGCCTGGCCGAAGGCGTGCTTGCCGGCCTTCTCGGCTTCCTGCATGGCGGCGGCCGAGTCGGTGTGTTGGACGAGGATGTCGGCGCCCTGCGCCAGCAGCGCCTTGGCGGCGTCCGCCTCCTTGCCCGGATCGAACCAGGTGTTCACCCAGACGATCTTGACCTTGAGGTTCGGATTGACCGACTGCGCGCCGAGCATGAAGGCGTTGATGCCGGCGATCACTTCCGGGATCGGGAACGACACGATGTAGCCGACCGTGTTCGTCTTGGTCATCTTGCCGGCGATCTGCCCGATGATGTAGCGGCCTTCGTGGAACTTCGCCGCATAGGTCGCCACGTTCGGCGCCTGCTTGAAGCCGGTCGCGTGTTCGAACTTCACGTCCGGGAATTTCTTGGCGACCTTCAGCGTCGGCTCCATGAAGCCGAACGAGGTGGTGAAGATCAGCTTGTGGCCGGAGCGCGCGAGCTGCTCGATGGAGCGCTCGCTGTCGTTCTCGGGCACGTTCTCGAGATAGCTCGTCTCGATCTTGGCGCCGAACTTCTTCTCGAGCGCGAGACGGCCCTGATCGTGCTGATAGGACCAGCCGAAATCGCCGACCGGGCCGACATAGATGAAGCCGACCTTGAGCTTCTCTTGCGCGATCGCCGTTGCGCCGAGAGCGAGCGAGGCGGCGAGCGCCGCCGCCGCCATCACCAATTTACGCATGCACATCTCCTGTGATCGTCGGCGCCCTTGCGCGGCTCCGTGGGGCGCGATTGTTCGACCCCCCGCACGCGCTTGGCAAGAGCCGGGCCAGCCACTCCCCAACAAAGCTCAGCGATCCGGCACGAACGGCTTGCCCAGCGCGGCCGGGGCGGTCGTTCCGCGCCGGTCCCAGACCGACAGGACGATCAGCGCCAGAATGGTCACGATGTAGGGCAGCGCCGACATGAACTGCGCCGGAACCCGGAACCCGCCGGCCGCCTGCGCGTGCAATTGCAGCGTCGTCGCCCCGCCGAACAGCAGCGCGCCGGCCAGCGCCCGCCACGGCCGCCACGAGGAGAACACGACCAGCGCCAGCGCGATCCAGCCGCGTCCCGCCGTCATGCCGGGCGTCCAGAACGGCGTGTAGGCGAGCGACAGATACGCTCCGGCGAGGCCCGCGCAGGCGCCGCCGAACAGGATCGCCAGCACCCGGTAGCGCCGCACCGGCAGGCCGAGGGAATGGGCCGAGACGTGATTGTCGCCGATCGCCCGCAGCGTCAGGCCGGCGCGCGTGCGCGTCAGGAACCACCACGCCGCCGCCGTCAACCCCAGCCCGCCATAGACGAAGAAATCGTGCCCGAAGATCAGCTTGCCGACGAAGGGCAGATCGCTCAGCCCCGGAATGAAGAGGTGCGAAGCGGCCTCGCGCTTCAGCCCGACGAAGCCGGCCCCCGCCAGCCCCGACACGCCGAGGCCGAAGATCGTCAGCGCCAGGCCCGACGCCACCTGATTGGTCGCCAGCCCGACCACGAGCAGCGCGAACAAGAGCGACAGCGCCATGCCCGCCGCCATGCCGGCGAGCGCGCCGACGAGGATCGAGTTCGAGGCGTAGCCGGCCGCAAAGCCGACCGCCGCGCCGACGATCATCATCCCCTCGACGCCGAGATTGAGCACGCCGGCGCGCTCGACCACGAGTTCGCCGATGGCGGCGATCAGCAGCGGCGTCGCCGCCGTGACGATGGTGAAGAGGACGAGTTGCAGGATATCCGGGTTCACGCCCGCCCCCCCGTCACGATGCGCACGCGGTAGCGGGTGAACACGTCGGCGGCGAGCACGCACATCAGCAGCACGCCCTGAAACGCCTTGGTCATGTCGAGCGGCAGCTTCAGCGCGATCTGCGCGCCCTCGCCGCCGATATAGGTGAGCGCCAGCACCAGAGCGGCGACGAGAATGCCCGGCGGCGACAGCCGTCCGAGAAAGGCGACGATGATCGCGGTGAAGCCGTAGCCGGGCGAGATCGATGTCTGCAACTGGCCGATCTGCCCCGACACTTCGGCGATGCCGGCGAGCCCCGCCGCCGCGCCCGAGATCGCCAGCACCGCGACGGCGAGGCGCTTTTCCGAAAAGCCGGCGAAGCGGGCCGCGCGCGGCGCCGCGCCGACGAGCCGCACCTCGAAGCCGAACAGGCTTCGGGCGAAGATGACCGTCGCCACGGCGACCGCGACCAGCGCCAGCAACACGCCGGCGTGCAGCCGTCCGCCCTCGACCAGCAAGGGCAGCGTCGCCGAAGAATCGAAGGTGACGGTGACGGGAAAGTTGAACCCCTTCGGGTCCTTCCACGGCCCGCGCACCATGTAGTCGAGCCACAGCTCGGCGACATAAACGAGCATGAGGCTCGTCAGAATCTCCGACACGCCAAGCCGCACGCGCAGCAGCGCCGGGATCATCGCGTAGGCCGCGCCCGCCAGCGCGCCGGCGATCAGCATGGCCGGCAGGATCCACCACGAGCCGAGCACGCCCTGCCCCGCCCCGCCATGCGTCAGCAGGCCGATCCAGCCGCCTATGGCGCCGCCGACGATGAACTGCCCCTCGGCGCCGATGTTCCAGACGTTGGCGCGGAAGCAGAAGGCGAGGCCGGTCGCGATCAGCGCCAGCGGCGCGGCCTTCACCGCGATCTCCTGCAAGGACCAGCCCTGCGTCAGCGGCTCGACGAAATAGACCTGAAAGGCGCGAACCGGCGACTTGCCGAGCAGCCACACGACGAGCCCGCCGATCAGCAGCGCGACGGCGAACGCCGCCACCGGCGCAAGGATCTCCAACATGCGGGACGGCGCGCCGCGCGGCTCGAGATCAATCCGCATGACGCGCCTCCGCCAAAACGGACCGCGAGCCTCCGGCTCGCATGGAGCCGGACCGCGAGCCTCCGGCTCGCATGCAGGACCGCGAGCCTCCGGCTCGCAGCAAGAAGAATGCGAGCCTCTGGCTCGCGGTCCGGGCGCTCCGTCCCTCACGCCGCATGGTGCACCGTCGGATGCGCGCCGCCCATCAGCAGGCCGATTTCCTCGCGTGTCGTCGCCCGCGCGTCGAGCGGGCCGAGAGCGCGCCGTCATGGATCACCGCGATGCGGTCCGAAATCTCGAACAGTTCGTCGAGATCCTGACTGATGACGAGCACGGCCGCGCCGCGCGCGGCGAGATCGAGGATCGCCTGCCGGATCGTCGCCGCCGCCATCGCGTCGACGCCCCAGGTCGGCTGGTTGACCACGAGCACGCCGGGATCGCGCAGGATCTCGCGGCCGACGACGAATTTCTGGAGATTGCCGCCGGACAGCGTGCGCGCCGGCGGGTCGTCGCCCGACTTGCGCACGTCGAAGGTGTCGACGATGCGCTGCGCCGCCGCCCGCGCCGCGCCCGCCGCGATGAAGCCCCCCTTGGCCAGGCCGCCCGTGGCGTGACGCGACAGCACGACATTGTCGGACAGCGAGAAATCGGGCGCGGCCGCATGGCCGTTGCGCTCCTCCGGCACGAAGGACGCGTTCATCAGTCGCCGCGCGGTGACGCCCGACAGGCCGCATGGCCGCCCGTCGATCCACACCTCCTCGTCGGCGTCGGCGCGCGTCTCGCCCGACAGGGCGGCGAAGAGTTCGGACTGGCCGTTGCCCGCGACGCCTGCGACGCCGAGCACCTCGCCGCCGCGCACCGTCAGCGCGACGTCGCGCAAGGCGACGCCATGCGTCTCGCGCGAACGCATCGACAGGTTTTTCGCGACGAGCCGCTCCGGCCCGTTCGCGGCCTGCCCCTCCGCCTTCACCTCGGCGACCTCCTGCCCGACCATCAGCGCGGCGAGCGAGCGCGCGCTCTCCCGGCGCGGATCGCAGGCGCCGACGACCTTGCCGCGCCGCAGGATGGTGGCGCGGTCGCACAGGCGCTTCACCTCCTCGAGCCGGTGCGAGATGTAGAGCAGCGCCCGCCCTTCGGCCTTCAGACTGTCGAGCGTCACGAACAGCTTTTCGGCCTCCTGCGGCGTCAGCACCGAGGTCGGCTCGTCGAGGATGACGAGCTTGGGGTCCTGCAACAGGCAGCGCGCGATCTCGATGCGCTGGCGCTCGCCGGCCGACAACGACCAGACCGGCCGATCCGGCTCCAGCGCCATGCCGTAGCGTTGCGAGATCGCCGCGATCTTTTGGGCGAGATCGGCGCGCCGCGCCTCCTTCGGCAGCACGAGCTCGATGTTCTCGGCGACGGTGAGATTGTCGAACAGCGAGAAATGCTGGAACACCATGCCGACGCCGAGCGCCCGCGCATCGTCCGGCCGCGTCAGGCGGATCGGCCTGCCCTCCCAGGTAATCGCGCCCTCGCTCGGCTCCAGCAGACCGTAGAGCATCTTCACGAGCGTCGACTTGCCGGCGCCGTTCTCGCCGAGCAGCGCATGGGTCTCGCCGCGCCGGATGTCGAGGTCGATGCGGTCGTTGGCGACGAAATCGCCGAACCGCTTGACGATCCCGCGCAGCGAGACGAGCGGCGTGTTTTCGGCGGGCGGCGTCGCGAGCGTCGTGGCGGCGGTCATCGGAACTCCTGCCCGCGCGGCGCGGGGCGCTGAGAGAGGTGCAACCCTCGTGCCGTCCCGCGCCCCGCCTGCAGAGGCGCTTACGGAATCAGCACGGAGGCGCCGGTCGTCTTGCGCGCCTCGAGATCGCGATGGGCCTGCGCCGCGTCGGCGAGCGGATAGCGCGCGTTGACGGCGATCTTCACCGCGCCGGAAGCCATCGCGTCCATCAGGTCCTTCGACATGGCGGCCAGTTTCTCCGGCGTCGAGGCGTAGGTGAACAGCGTCGGCCGCGTCAGGAACAGCGATCCCTTCTGCGCCAGAACGCCGACATTGAAGGCGTCGACCGGACCGGAGGCGTTGCCGAACGACACCATCATGCCGAGCGGGCGCAGACTGTCGAGCGAGGCGATGAACGTGTCCTTGCCGACCCCGTCGTAGACCACGTCGCACATCTTGCCGCCGGTGATCGCCTTGACGCGCTCGGCGACGTTCTCCTCGCGATAGCGGATGACGTGATGCGCGCCGGCCTCGCTGGCGAGCTTCGCCTTGTCCTGCGAGCCGACCGTGCCGATCACCGTCGCCCCGAGCGCGCGCCCCCACTGGCACAGGATCAGGCCGACGCCGCCGGCCGCCGCATGAACGAGGATCGTGTCGCCCGCCTTGATCGGGAAGGTCTGGCGCAGGAGATACTGCGCGGTCAGCCCCTTCAGCATCATCGCCGCGGCGGTTTCGTAGGAGATCGCGTCGGGCAGCTTTACGAGCGTCCCCGCGTCGATCACGCGCTCCGAGGCGTAGGCGCCGCGCGATGTGCCGTAGGCGACGCGGTCGCCGACCTTCACATTCGTCACCCCCGGCCCGACGGCGAGCACCTCGCCCGCCCCCTCGCTGCCCGGCGTGAAGGGCAGCGGCAGCGGGTAGAGCCCGGTGCGGTGATAGACGTCGATAAAATTGACGCCGACCGCTTCGTGGCGAATGAGCGTCTGTCCCGGCCCCGGCTGGCCCGGATCGAACTCCTCCAGAACCATCGCCTCCGGTCCGCCCGGCGCCCTGATGATGATCGCCTTGGCCATCGCGTGCCTCTCAAACCGATTGATCTGTCGGGCGTATCCTATGGATGTCTGGCCCGCGCCCGCAACCGGTTCTCCAAACGCCGTCCGGGGTTCTACACTGCCCCGTCGCGAGTCGCGCGATCCCACACCGGACACAAGACGTATGAACGCGCGCGCGCAACGCCCGACCTTTGCGGAGCTTTTCACCCCGAAACTGGTGACGGTCTGGCGCGAGGGCTACGGCTTTCCCCAGTTTCGCGCCGACGCCGTCGCCGGGCTGACGGTCGCCATCGTCGCCCTGCCCCTGTCGATGGCGATCGCCATCGCCTCGGGCGCCAAGCCCGAACAGGGACTCTACACGGCGATCATCGGCGGATTTCTGATCTCGGCGCTCGGCGGCAGCCGGTTCCAGATCGGCGGTCCGGCCGGCGCCTTCATCGTGCTGGTGGCCGCGACCATCGAGAAGCAAGGCTACGACGGCTTCCTGCTCGCCACGATCATGGCGGGCCTCTTGCTGCTGGCGATCGGCTATCTGCGGCTCGGCACCTACATCAAATACATCCCGCATCCCGTTACGGTCGGCTTCACCGCCGGCATCGCCGTCATCATCTTCGCCAGCCAGCTCCGCGAGCTGTTCGGGCTGCGCATGGCGTCGGAGCCCGCGGCCTTCCTGCCGAAATTGCAGGCGATCTGGGCCGCCCTGCCGACATGGAACCCCTATGCGGCCGGCGTGGCGGCGTTCTCGCTCGTCTTCATCCTGGCGATGCGCGTATGGAAGCCGCGCTGGCCGGGCCTGTTGTTCGCGGTCATCCTCGGCGGCGTGCTGGTCTGGGCGTTCGATTTGCCGGTCGAGACCATCGGGACGCGCTATGGCGGCGTGCCGCGCTCGCTGCCGGCCCCGGCCCTGCCCGCCTTCGATCTGTCGAAGCTGATCGACGTCGTGCCCGCCGCCATCGCCATCGCCATTCTCGGCGGCATCGAGTCGCTGCTCTCGGCCGTCGTCGCCGACGGCATGACCGGCCGGCGCCACCGCTCCAACTGCGAACTGGTGGCGCAGGGCTACGCCAACATCGCCTCGGCTCTGTTCGGCGGGCTGTGCGCCACCGGCACCATCGCCCGGACCGCGACGAACGTCCGCGCCCATGCGCACGGGCCCGTCTCGGGGATCCTCCACGCCCTGTTCCTGCTCGGCTTCATGGCGCTCGCCGCCCCGCTCGCCTCCTACATTCCGCTGGCGACGCTTTCCGCCGTGCTCGCCATCGTGGCGTGGAACATGGCGGAGAAGGCCGAGTTCGCCCGCCTGCTGCGGTTCGACCGGGGCGAGGCGGCGGTGCTGCTCGTCACCTTCCTGCTCACCGTGTTCCGCGATCTGACCGAGGGCATCGCCGCCGGCGTCACGCTCGGGGCGATCATGTTCATGCACCGCATGGCCGAGGCCGTTGAGGTCTCGACCCAGCGGAGCATCTTCGACGAGGATCAGGCCGATACGGCGGGCGCGGCGCGCACGCCCTACACCGGCGACCCGGCGAGCGTCGTCGTCTACCGCATCGCCGGGCCGTTCTTCTTCGGCGCGGCCTCGGCGGTGGCGCAGACGCTGGCGCGGATCGGCCGCACGCCGCGCGCCTTCGTGCTCGACCTGTCCGCCGTTCCCATCGCCGATGCGACGGCGGCGCACGAAATGCAGTCCTTCATCGCCGGCGCGCGGCGCTCGGGCGCGCGCGTCGTCATCGCCGGCGCCAACTCGAACGTGCTGCGCGTCCTGTTGCAGAACGGCGTCGACCGCCGCTCCGCCCGCTTCTTCCGCGATCCGGACGCGGCGCGGGCTTGGGCCGAACACGCGACCTCAGGCCCGGTCGCGGACGACGCGCCGTCCGGCGGTCACTGACCGGCCGGGAGGCGCCTCCCCTGCGTCAGCCGCCGGCGGCCGCCTTGCGCTTCTTCTTCTTGATGCGGATGTTGATCATCTCCACCACCGCCGAGAAGGCCATCGCCGAATAGACGTAGCCGCGCGGCAGGTGGAAGCCCCAGCCCTCGGCGACGAGCGACATGCCGATCAGCACGAGGAAGGACAGCGCCAGCACCTTCGTCGTGGGATGATTCTTTATGAATCCGGCGACGCTGCCCGAGGCGGCGAACATCACCAGCATCGACAGCACGACGGCGAGGATCATGATCTCCAGATCCTGCGCCATGCCGATCGCCGTGATGATCGAGTCGATCGAGAAGACGAGGTCGATCACCGCGATCTGAGCGATGGCGACGCCGAGATTGTTGACCACCTTGGACGCCGGATCCTCGGCGTCGTGCTCGGCCTCGTGATGCAGCTCGGTCGTCGCCTTGTAGAGCAGGAACAGGCCGCCGACGATCAGGATGATGTCGCGCCACGACAGCGCCTTGCCGAGGATCGTCAGCACGGGTTCCTTCAGCCCGATGATCCACGACAGGAAGAACAGCAGAACGACGCGGAAGATGAAGGCGAGCGACAGGCCGGTGATGCGGGCGACCTTCGCCTGCGCCTCCGGCAGGCGCGCGACCAGCACCGAGATGAACACGACATTGTCGATCCCGAGCACGATCTCCATCGCCGTCAGAGTCACCAGCGCCGCCCAGGCGTTGGCGTCCGACATCCATGCGAACCACGATGCGATCATGTCTTCCCGGTCTCCGTCTCTTCGGCGGCGTCGTCCGTCTCCGCCCAAGGCGAGTGGCGCGTCAGCGGCAGCGCCAGCACATAGAGCGCGCAGACGACGAGCCCCGCCCTGACCCACATGTTCGGCTCGAAGTTCCGCCACACCGCGAGGGTCGCGCAGACGAACCACAGGATGGTGACGACCAGCGTCGCCGCGCGCAGCCTCACCACCCGCATCGGATGGACGAAGACGACCGGCGCGAACATCGCCGCCGTGCACAGGACGATCAGCGCCGCGCTGAGCCAGGACGGCGGCTGGAAGGCGAAAAGATAGAGAACGAAGACGTTCCAGATCGCCGGGAAACCGCGAAACCAGTTGTCGGCGGTCTTCATCCGCGAATCGGAGAAATACAGCGCCGACGCCATGACGACGACGAGGCCGAGCCAGAACGACCAGCGCTCCGGCATCAGGTCGGATCGCCACAGCGCGATCACCGGCACCAGCACATAGGTCAGGAAGTCGACCACGAAATCGAGCGTCGAGCCGTCGATGGCGGCGGCCGTCTCGTGCACCCTGGCGGCGCGGGCCAGCGTGCCGTCGACGCCGTCGATGAACAGGGCGAGGCCAAGCCAGGCGAACATCGCGGTGAAATCGCGCTCGATGGCGGCATAGAGGGCGAGCACGGCCACCGCCCCGCCCGACGCGGTGAACAGATGCACCGAATAGCCGGCCGCGCGGCGGGCGTGAGGCCCAACTTTTTCGTGTCTGAAACTCATCCGCGCCGGTTCGTCGCCAAAGAGCGGCAAAAAAGCACGGATGCGCCCTGTTCCGCAAATCGCGCCGGCGCGCGCGGGCCGGCGGACGCGGCGGCGGCCTTTGCGCGGCGGCCCGCGAGGGGCCTAAGGTGCGCCCGCCCGGACCGCGAGTCCCGGGCCCTCGGCGGAGTTCGACGACATGACGGCGCAGGCGCAGACGACGGGCGCAAACACGCTCGAAACCGGGATTCTGGTGTGCGGCGCCGGCGCCGCCGGGCTGATGACCGGCCTCGCGCTCGCGCAGGCGGGCGTCGACGTCGTCGTCGCCGGTCCCGCGCCGGTCGCGGCCAACGGCCGCACCGTCGCCCTGTTCGACGGATCGATCCGCTTTCTTGAGTCGCTCGGCGTCTGGGAGCGGGCGAACCCGGACGCCGCCTCTCTCTCGGTGATGCGCCTGATCGACGACACGGGGTCGCTCTTCCGCATTCCGCCGGTCGAGTTCCGCGCCTCCGAGATCGGGCTCGAGCGCTTCGGTGCGAATATCGAGACGCATGTGCTGGTGCGCCACCTGCTCGAGGCCGCGCAGGCCCAACCGAACCTGCGCCTGCTGCCCGAGCTTCTCGACGACTTCCGCTTCGAGGCGGATGGCGCGAACGCCCGCGCCGCCTCGGGTGTTATCGTCTCGGCCCGGCTGATCGTCGCGGCCGACGGGCGCGCCTCGCCGGCGCGCCGGGCCGCCGGCATCGCCGCGTCGAGTTCGCCCTATGGACAGACCGCGCTGACCGCCGTCTTCGCCCACGACGCGCCGCATCGCGACGCCTCGACCGAGTTTCACACACGCGGCGGCCCGTTCACGCTGGTGCCGATGACGGACGCCGCGGACGGGCTCTATCGCTCCGGCCTCGTCTGGCTGATGCGCGACCGCGAGGTCGGCGCGCTGTCCGACGTCGACGACGCCGCCCTCGCCCGCATCGTCGAGCGACAGGCCCATTCCGTGCTCGGCAAGATGCGGCTCGAGGGCAAGCGCGGCCGCTTCCCGATGGCGACGATGACCGTGGAGCGCCTGACCGGCCCGCGCATCGCGCTGGTCAGCGAGGCGGCGCATGTCTTCCCACCCATCGGCGCGCAGGGGCTGAACCTCGGGATGCGCGACGCGGCCCATCTCGTCGAGGCGGTTCTCGCCGCGCGCGAGGCCGGCGAGGATTTGGGCGGCCCGGCCGCGCTCGCCCGCTACGAGGCGCTGCGCAAGGGCGACGTGGCGAGCCGCACGACGAGCGTCGACATTCTCAACCGCTCCCTGCTCGCCGACATGCCGCCCGTCGATTTCCTGCGCGGCGCGGGACTGGCGACGCTCGCCTCTTTCGGTCCGCTGCGCCGCGCCGTCATGCGCCGCGGCGTGCTGCCGCAATCGGGCGCGCCGCTCGTCATGCGCCGCCCCGAGCCGCCGCGCGCGCTGGCGGGATAATTTTTCGCGACCGCGCCCGCCCGGAGAAGGCGGGCGTCGCGCGCATGGCGATGATTGGAAAGAACCAAGGTTCATCCGATCCGCGATCTGGTCTAGCCTCGCGGCCCTTTCCGGAGCCCTCGATGACCGCGCGACCGCACGCCACCTCCGTTCTCGACGCCATTGGCGACACGCCGCTGATCAAGCTGCGCCGCGCCTCGGAGGCGACCGGCTGCACGATCCTCGGCAAGGCGGAGTTCATGAATCCCGGCGGCTCTGTGAAGGACCGCGCCGCGCTGTTCATCCTGCGCGACGCGATGGCGCGCGGCCTGCTCAGGCCCGGCGGCGTCATCGTCGAGGGCACGGCGGGCAACACCGGCATCGGCCTGACGATGGTCGGCGCGGCGCTCGGCTGTCGCACGGTCATCGTGATTCCGAACACGCAGAGCCAGGAAAAGAAGGACATGCTGCGCCTGCAAGGCGCCGAGCTGGTCGAGGTTCCGCCCGCCCCTTACGCCAATCCGGCGAACTACATCCGCGTCTCCGGCCGCCTCGCCGAGCGGCTGGCGGCGCGCCATCCCGGCGGCGCCTTCTGGGCCAACCAGTTCGACAATGTGGCGAACCGGCAGGCGCATATCGAGACGACGGGCCCCGAGATTCTGGCTGAGACCGGCGGCCGGCTCGACGGCTTCATCTGCGCCGTCGGCACTGGCGGCACGCTCGCCGGCGTCGGCATGGCGCTGAAGGCGGCCGACCCGTCGATCACTGTCGCGCTCGCCGATCCGCCGGGCGCGGCGCTGCATTCCTTCTTCACGACAGGCGAATTGAAGGCCGAGGGCTCGTCGATCACCGAGGGGATCGGTCAGGGGCGGATCACGAAGAATATCGAGGGCGCGCCCGTCGACCGCTCCTTCCAGATCCCCGACGCCGAGGCGCTGGAGGTCCTGTTCGATCTCGCCGAGTACGAGGGGCTGATGCTGGGCGGCTCGTCGGCGACCAACGTCGCCGGCGCGATCCGCCTTGCAAAGGCGCTCGGGCCGGGCAAGACCATCGTCACGATGCTCTGCGATTCCGGCGCCCGCTACGCCGCCAAGCTCTACAATCCCGATTTCCTGCGCGCGAAGGGCCTGCCCGTCCCCGGCTGGCTGACGCGCGCGTCCACCATCACGCCGGATCTGATCGCATGACCGAGACGCTGTTTCGCGACGACGCCTATCTGAAGGAAGCCGAGGCGACGGTGCTCGCCGTCAACGAGCGCGGCGGGATCGTGCTCGACCGCACGGTGTTCTACGCCCAGGGCGGCGGCCAGCCCGGTGACAAGGGCGACCTCGTGCGCGCCGACGGCTCCGTCACGCCCATCGCCACGACGGTCTACGACGCGGCCGACCGCAAGACGATCGTGCATGTGCCGGCCGAGGGCGCGGCGCTTCCCGCCGTCGGCGAGCGCGTGACGGCGCGACTCGACTGGCCGACCCGCTACGCGCGGATGCGCGCCCACACGGCGCTGCACCTGCTCTCGGTGGCGCTGCCCTATCCCGTCACCGGCGGTCAGGTCGGGGACGGCGAGGGACGGCTCGATTTCGACATCGCGGAGGCCGGTCTCGACCGCGACGAGATCGCCGCGCAGGTGAACGCGATGGCGGCCAAGGACGCGCCCGTGACCTTCCGCTGGATCACGGACGAGGAGTTGCTCGCCAATCCGGGCCTCGTGAAAACGATGTCGGTGAAGCCGCCGATGGGCACGGGCCGCGTGCGGCTGGTCGAGATTCAGGGCCTCGATCTGCAACCCTGCGGCGGCACGCATGTGCGCACGACGGGCGAGATCGGAACGGTCGCGGTGACGGGGATCGAGAAGAAGGGAAAGCTAAACCGGCGCGTGCGCATCGCGCTCGTCTGATCGCGGGCGGGCGAGTCTCAGCCGAAGCGGAAGAAGGTGACGGCGACCGCCGCGAACAGCGCCAGCGACACGAGCGCCGGAAAGGCGACGCCGGCGGCGGCGGTTTGGGTGGTGGCGGTGCGGCGCGACGACATGACCGTGGTTCCGAGCTTTGAGGCCGTCCGGGCCTCGACTTCGCCCACTCTACGCCGCAGACCCTTCGACGCGGTGCGCGAGCGCACGCACAATCGAGGCGTTCGATCACGCCAAAATTAACCACGCCGCCGCGCCGCCCGTCTTTCGCGCCGCGCCGGCCTCCGTCATTGTCCCCTGCCCGCATCATCCGAGGTCGCTCATGCCCGCACGCGCCGACGCCGCCCCCCGCAAACTCGGCGTCGGCGACGGCATGCGCATCGTCGTCTACGATGGAGCCGGACTGTTCGCCGCGCCGCGCGTGCGCTGGACGTTTCGGGCCTTCGGCGTCGAGGACGTGTCGATCCTCGAAGGCGGCCTGCCGAAATGGAAAGCGGAGGGCCGCGCGCTCGAGGACGGGCCGGTGACGCGCCGGCCCCGCCATTTCACCGCGCGTTTCGATCATGGCGCGGCGGCCGGCCTCTCGGACATGCTGCGCATCGCCAGCTCGGGCGCCGCACAAATCGTCGACGCGCGCCCCGCCGACCGCTTCCGCGGCGAGGCGCCGGAGCCCCGCCCGGGCCTGCGCGGCGGCCACATTCCCGGCAGCCGCAACGTGCCGGCGATCAGCCTCGTCGCCGACGGCAAACTGAAGAGCGCGAGCGAACTGGCCGCCTCCTTCGCCGACGCCGGAGTCGACATCGACAAGCCTGTGGTGACGACCTGCGGCTCGGGCCTCACCGCCGCGATCGTCTCGCTGGCGCTGGAGACGCTGGGACGACCGGCGCAGGCGCTCTACGACGGTTCGTGGACCGAATGGGGCGGCCGCGACGACACGCCGGTCGCCACCGGCCCGGAGCGGCGCTCGACAGATTAGGCGGCGGCGGGTAGCCTCGCCCCTGCGTTCAAGAAAACAAGAAACCAATCAGGGAGGGGTTCTCGATGAAGCTCAAGTTCGTGGGCGGCGTCGCCGCGTTCGTTATCCTCGGATCGACCGCGTTCGCGCAGCCCGAAAAGACCGAATGTCTTGCTGGCGCCAAGCCCGGCGGCGGCTTTGACGCCACGTGCCGACTTCTCTCCAATTCGCTTCAGGCGACGAAGATCACCGCGAGCCCGATGGCGGTCACCTATATGGAAGGCGGCGTCGGGGCGGTGGCCTACAACCATGTGGTGGGCACCCGCCCGGCCGATCCTGGCCTCGTCGTCGCCGCCTCCTCCGGTTCGGCGCTGCTGCTCGCGCAGAAGAAGTTCGGCAGTTACGACGAGACGGCGGTGCGCTGGGTCGGCGCGCTCGGCGCGGATTACGGCGTCATCGCCGTCGCCGCCGATTCGCCGGTCAAGACGCTGAAGGAACTGATCGTCGAATACGGCAAGAACCCCGCCGGCTTCGCCATTGGCGGCGGCGGCGCGGTGGGCAGTCAGGACTGGATGAAGGCGGCCCTGATCGCCAAGGCGGGCGGCGCCGATCCCAAGAAGATGCGCTACGCCGCGCTCGAAGGCGGCGGCGCGGTGACGACCGCGCTGCAAGGCGGGCACATCAAGATCGCCGCTGGCGACGCCTCCGAGATGGTCAAGCTCGCAGAGGCCGGCAAGCTGCGCATTCTGGCCGTCATGTCCGAGAAGCGCCTGCCCGGCTACCTCGCCAACGTGCCGACGGCCAAGGAGGAAGGGCTCGACATCGTGTGGCCGATCTGGCGCGGCGTCTATGTTGGGCCGAAGGTCAGCGACGCCGACTACAACTGGTGGGTCGAGACGCTGCGCAAGCTGCAGGCGACGTCCGAGTTCAAGAAGGAGCAGGAGGCCCGCGGTCTCTATCCTTACGAGTCGCTCGGCGCCGACTACGACAAGCAGGTCCGCGAGGACGTGAAGCGCTTCAAGACGCTCGCGACCGAAGCCGGACTCTGAGGCGCGAGGCGGCGGCCGGCCTCGCGCCTGCCGCCGCGCGTGCCCGTCGATCGACATGCGCAGAGGGGAAGCGCAATGAACCATCACGCCGTCGCCGGGCAAACCGGCGGTCGTATCATGGCTGTCGCATTGATCGTGGCCGCCATTGCGCTCGCGATCGCGACAAGCCAGATCAGCTATGCGTTCTCGTCCGATCCGCTCGGGCCGCGCTTTTTCCCCTATGCGTTGGCTCTGGCGCTCGGCCTGTGCGCAATCTGGTATCTCGTGTCGCCCGGCGCCGCGGACGCGCCGCCCGACCGCATCGGCGTATTGAACCTCGTCGGCGCGGCCGTTCTGTCCGTCGTGACGGTGGGGCTGATGCCCTATCTCGGCTTCCTCATCTCCATGGGAGTCCTCGCCTCCGGGCTCGCCTGGCTTTTCAACGGCACGCCGCCGCTCGCGCTCCTTTCGGGGTTCGGCCAGTCCGCCCTGTGGTGGTTCGTCTTCGAGAAGCTGCTGGGCAGCAACCTGCCGCGCGGACCGCTCGGCTTCTGACGTCGGCCCGGAGAACACCACATGTCGCTCGATTATCTCTGGCACGGCTTCGGCGTCGCGCTGCTCCCGCAGAACCTGATGTACGGGCTGATCGGCTGCTTCCTCGGCACGATGATCGGCTGTCTCCCGGCCATCGGCCCGATCAACGGCATCGCGCTGCTGCTGCCGATCGCCTACACCGCCGGCCTGCCGCCGGAGTCGACGCTGATCCTGCTCGCCAGCGTCTATTACGGCGCCGAGTATGGCGGGCGCATTTCCTCGATCCTGCTCAACGTGCCGGGAGACGCCGGCGCCGTGATGACGACGATCGACGGAAATCCGATGGCGCGCGCCGGCAAGGCGACGGAGGCGCTGGTCATCTCGGGCGTCTCGTCTTTCTACGGCGGCATGATCGCGGTGGTTCTGATCACCTTCCTCGCGCCGGTGTTCGGCCTGATCGCGATCAAATTCGGGCCGGCGGAGTACTTCGTGCTGATGGTCTTCGCCTTCGCGACCCTGTCGTCGATGGTCGGTCACGAGCCGGTGAAGACGCTGCTTGGCTGCATCTTCGGACTGACGCTGACGACAATCGGCATCGACGCGACGTCGGGCGCCTATCGCTTCACCTTCGGCTCGCCGGAGCTGCATGACGGCATCGAGTTCATCGTGCTCGTCATCGGACTGTTCTCGATCTCGGAAGTGCTGTTGCTGCTCGAGCAGCATGCGGCGGGGGTGCTCCGGCCGCTGAAGGTGACGGGCTCCTACCCGACGTGGGCGATGCTGCGCTCGATCTGGTGGACCGCCGTCCGCTCCACCGGGATAGGCTTCGTCGTCGGCGTGCTGCCGGGAACCGGAGCGTCGGTCGCGAGCGCCGTCGCCTACACGACCGAGAAGCGCATCAACGATCGCACCGGCACCTTCGGCAAGGGCGACATTCGCGGCGTCGCGGCCCCCGAGGCCGCCAACAATGCGGCGGCGACCGGCGCGTTCGTGCCGATGCTGACGCTCGGCGTGCCGGGCTCGGGCACCACCGCGGTCATGCTCGGCGCGCTGATGCTCTACAACATCCAGCCCGGCCCGCAGCTGTTCACGGAACAGCCGGCGCTGGTCGGCGGCCTCGTGGCGTCGATGTATGTCGGCAACATCCTGCTGCTAGTCATGAACCTGCCGCTCGTGCGCGTTTTCGTCTCGGCGCTGCTGCTGCCGAACTGGATTCTAATCCCCGGCATCATGCTGCTGTCGATCCTGGGCGTGTACACCGCCTATTCGAGCGTCATGTCGGTGTTCATCATGTTCGGCATCGGCGCGGTCGGCTACCTGCTGCGCAAGCTCGGCTTCGACATGGCGCCGATCGTTCTCGGCTTCGTGCTCGGCAAGGTGATGGAGACGAACCTGCGCAACGCGCTGGCCATCTCGGGCGGCGAGATCGGCATCCTCTTCGAGAGCCCGCTGACGAAGCTGCTCTGGGCGATGGCGATCGCCATCGTGCTCGTGCCGTGGTTCATCAGCCGCAGGCGCGCCAAGCAGGCGCAGCCGGCTGCCTGACGGCGAGCGCGATCCGGCGGCCCGCTCAGCGCGGGCTGCGGATCGCGCGGATGTCGAGGTCGCGGATCTTCTTGCGAAGCGTGTTGCGGTTGAGGCCGAGCAGCTCGGCCGCCTTGATCTGGTTGCCGCGCGTTGAGGCGAGCGCGGCCGACAGCAGCGGCGCCTCGATCTCGCGCAGCACGCGGTGATAGAGGCCGGGCGGCGGCAGGCCGTCGCCAAAGCTCTTGAACAGTCTGGCGAGGTGGCGCTCGACCGACAGGCTCATCGTGTCCTCGTCCTCGGGCGGCGCCCCGGCGGGGCGGGTCGCGGCGGCCGCGCCGGGCGCGGCGGCGAGGCCCGAGCCGAGCGGCGGCGCGTCGACGTTCAGCTCGGCTTCGACAAGCTGCTCGGTGACGATTTCTTGCGGATAGAGCGCCGACAGCCGGCGCGTCAGGTTCTCGAGTTCGCGGATGTTGCCGGGCCAGCGGTGCTTTTTCAGCCGATCCAGCGCCGGCTGGTCGATGCGCTTGCGCGGCAGGCCCTCCGCCGCCGCGATCGAGAAGAAGTGGCGCACGAGGTCCGGGATGTCCTCGGCGCGCTCGCGCAGCGGCGGCAGGCGCAGCGGCACGACGTTGAGGCGGAAGAACAGATCCTCGCGGAACAGGCCCTGCTGAATCGAGACGCGCAGATCCTTGTTCGTCGCCGCGACGATGCGGACGTTGGTCTTGATCGGCGTGCGGCCGCCGACCGTCGTGTATTCGCCCTGCTGCAACACGCGCAGCAGGCGCGTCTGCGCCTCCATCGGCATGTCGCCGATCTCGTCGAGAAACAGCGTGCCGCCCTCGGCCTGCTCGAAGCGGCCGGCCGACCGCACATTGGCGCCGGTGAAGGCGCCCTTCTCGTGGCCGAACAGCTCGCTCTCGATCAGATCGCGCGGGATCGCCGCCATGTTGATCGCCACGAACGGGCCGCTCTTGCGCTTGCCGTAATCGTGCAGCGCGCGCGCCACCAGCTCCTTGCCGGTGCCGGACTCGCCGGTGATCATCACCGTTAGGTCCGTCTGCATCAGCCGCGCCAGCGCGCGGTAGATCTCCTGCATCGCCGGCGAACGGCCGACGAGCGGCATGCCCTCGATCTCGTCGGTCTTCTCTTTGGGCGGCGCCGCCTTCGGCGCGCTCATCGCGCGGCCGACGATGGAGACCAGCTCCTTCAGGTCGAAGGGCTTGGGCAGGTAATCGTAGGCGCCGCGCTCGGACGCCTTGATCGCCGTCATGAACGTGTTCTGCGCGCTCATCACGATGATCGGCAGATCGGGCCGGAGCTTCTTGATGCGCGGCAACAGGTCGAAGGCGTTTTCGTCAGGCATCACCACGTCGGTGATGACGAGATCGCCCTCCCCCGCCTGCACCCAGCGCCACAGCGTCGACGCCGTGCCGGTGACGCGGACCTCGTAGCCCGCCCGCGAAAGCGCCTGATTGAGGACGGTGCGGATCGCCGCATCGTCGTCCGCCACCAGAATGCTGCCTGTCGGCATGAATCCTACCTCGTTGATCCGTCGCCGCGCCCGTCGCGCGCCGAGGCCATCGGCATCAGCACGCGGAACGTGGTGCGGCGCGGATGCGTCTCGCATTCGACGATCCCGCCGTGATCGCCGATGATCTTGGCGACCAGTGCAAGACCGAGGCCAGTCCCCGACGCCTTGGTGGTGATGAACGGGTCGTAGAGATTGGCGAGAATCTCGTCCGGGACGCCGGGCCCGTTGTCGCGCACGCAGATCTCCAGCGGCAGCCGCACCGGCTCGGACGCGCCGACCGTCTTCAGCCGCACGCCGGGGCGATAGGCGGTCGACAGTTCGATTTCCCCGTCGATGGCTTCCGGACCGATCGCCTCGGCCGCGTTCTTCACCAGATTGAGGAACACCTGGACGAGCTGGTCGCGATTGCCGAGCACCGGCGGCAGCGAGGGATCGTAGGTCTCGCGGAAGCGGATGTGGCGGGCGAATCCCGCCTCGGCGGCGCGCTTCACCCGGTCGAGAACCGTGTGGATGTTGACGCTGTCGCGCTCGATCGGCCGCTCGTCGGAGAAGGCCTCCATCCGGTCGACCAGTTTCACGATGCGGTCCGTCTCGTCGCAGATGAGGCGCGTCAGCGGCCGGTCGCCGTCCGCGACGACCGTTTCGAGGAGCTGCGCCGCGCCGCGAATGCCCGATAGCGGGTTCTTGATCTCGTGCGCCAGCATGGCGGCGAGCGCCGACACCGACCGCGCCGCGCCGCGATGGGTGAGCTGCCTGTCCATTTTATTGGCAATTGTCCGTTCCTGAAGCAGGACGAACACCTCGTCGTCGCTGTCCGGCATCGGCGCGACATGGACGTCCACCACCTTGTCGAGGCCGATGCGCGGCGAGCCGAGATCGACGCGGTATTCGTTCACCGCCATGCGGCCGCGCGCGACCTGCTCGACCAGCGCCAGCAGCGGCGAACCGAACGGCAGAAGCTCCGTCAGCGCGTTGCGGCGGAGCATGGCGCGGCTCATGTCGAAGAACGCCTCGGCCGCCGCGTTGACCTCCGTCACCCGCCCGTCGCGACTGACGGTCAACATCGGAAACGGCAGCGCGCTCAGCATCTTGCCGGCGTTCGCGGCGAAGGCCTGGAGCTTCTCTCCGGCGTTCATGCGGCCAGCTCCCTGTCGCCCTCGAAGGCCGCCGCGAGCAGGCGGCGAACCTCGCCCGGATCGTCGCTGACGACGATGCGCGCGCGCAGCGCCGCCGGCGCGCCCGCGTGCAGCGCATAGGCCGCCAGATGCTTGCGCGCGTGCCGCACGCCCTGACGCGGGCCAAAGGCTTCGAGCAGCCCCTCGTAGTGCTCCAGCGCAGCCGCCGCGCGGCCCTGCGCCGGCAGGCCGGCGCGCTCGCGGCCTTTGCTCAGGAAATAGGCAATGTCGCCGACGAGCCAGGGCCGCCCCACCGCCGCGCGGCCGATCATCACCGCGTCCGCGCCCGAGGCCGAGCGCATTGCCGCGGCGTCCTGCGGCGTCTCGCCGTCGCCGTTGACGACGACCGGGATCGACACCGCGTCCTTCACCGCCCGCACCGCGGCCCAATCAGCCCGCCCCTTGTAGAATTGCGAGCGCGTGCGCCCGTGCACGGTGACGAGCGCGACGCCCTCCGCCTGCGCCCGCCGCGCCAGCTCCGGCGCGTTGAGGCTGGCGGGGTCCCATCCCAGCCGCATCTTTACGGTGACCGGGATGCGCACGGCCGCGACCGCGGCGCGGATCAGGCTCACCGCCAGATCGGGATCGCGCATCAGCGCCGATCCCGCCTCCCCGCCAGTCACGCGCCTGGCCGGGCAGCCCATGTTGATGTCGACGATGTCGGCCCCCGAGGCCTCCGCCAGACGCGCCGCCTCGCCCATCCAGAAGGGCTCGCAACCGGCGATCTGCACGCAGTGCGGGGCGAGCCCCTCACCCTCGGCGCGCAGCCGGCTCTCGGCGTCGCCGCGCACATAGTCGTCGGACGCCACCATCTCCGAGACGACGAGCGAGGCGCCGAGTCGCCGCGCGACGCGCCGCATCGCGACGTCGGTCACGCCCGACATCGGCGCCAGGATCGCGCGCCCGTCGAGCTGGACCGCGCCGATCCGCAGGCCCTCGCCGCTCACATTATGAGCAAATTCCGTCATGCCCAATCCATAGTCTATTGCAGCGCACACTTCCAGTTGGCCGCGCCGCCCTTCCCCCGGATTGACGCTCCGCCGGAAAGCGGCGAGACACGCTGGCATGTCCGCCCCCGCAGCCTCGCCCTCCGACATCGGCTTCGTCATCGTCGCGGCCGGGCGCGGCGCGCGCGCCGGCGGCGGCGCGCCAAAGCAATATCGCCTGCTCGCCGGCCGGCCCGTGCTCGCCCGCGCCATCGAGGCCTGCGCCGCGCTCGGCGGCCCGATCGTCGTGGCGATCCACGCCGACGACCGCGCCGCCTACGAAGCGGCGATCCGCGATCTGCCCGCCGGCGTCCACACGCTGCTGCGCGCGCCGGCGACCGGCGGCGCGACGCGCCAGCAGAGCGTGCGCGCGGGCCTCGCGCGCCTCGCCGAAGCGGGCGCGCCGCAGATCGCGCTGGTGCATGACGGCGCCCGCCCCTTCCTCGCAGCCGCCCTCGCCCGCCGCGTCGCGGACGCCGCGCGGGCGCATGGCGCGGCGATCCCCGCCGTGGCGCTGACCGACACGGTGAAGCAGATCGACGGCGAGGGCCGCATCGTCGCCACGCCCGAGCGCGCCAGCCTGCGCGCGGTGCAGACGCCGCAGGGCTTCCGCTTCGCGCTGCTGCGCGAGGCGCACGAGGCGGCCGCCGCCGCGGGGCGCGACGACTTCACCGACGACGCGGCGGTCGTCGAATGGGCCGGCGCGCCCGTGTTCCTCGTGGAAGGGGATCGCGACAACATGAAGATCACGCAGGCCGAGGACTTCGCCAAGGCGGAGGCGCGGCTGCGCGCTCCGCTCACCGACATTCGCGTCGGCCAGGGCTACGACGTGCACGCGTTCGGTGAAGGCGATCACGTCTGGCTCGCCGGCCTGCGCATTCCGCACGAGCGCGCCCTCTCCGGCCATTCCGACGCCGATGTCGGCCTGCACGCGCTGACCGACGCGATCCTCGGCGCGCTCGGCGACGGCGACATCGGCCAGCATTTCCCGCCCTCCGATCCGCAATGGAAAGGCGCCTCGTCCGACCGCTTTCTTGTCGACGCCGTGCAGCGCGTGGCGCGGCGCGGCGGCGTCATCGCCCATCTCGACCTCACCTTCGTCTGCGAGGCGCCGAAGATCGGACCGCATCGCGAGGCGATGCGCGCGCGCGTCGCGGAGATCTGCGGCCTCGCCGTTGAGCGCGTCGGCGTCAAGGCGACGACCTCCGAACGGCTGGGCTTCACGGGCCGGCGCGAGGGATCGCGGCGCTCGCCGTCGCGACCGTGCGCTTGCCGGCGGCGGCGCCGTGAGCTTTGCGCCCGCCCTCGTCGACGAGGCGCGCGAGCTCCTCGCCGCCTGCCGCGCCGCGCGCGTGAGGCTGGCGACGGCGGAGTCCTGCACCGGCGGCCTCGTCGCCGCGCTGCTCACCGAAGTTCCCGGCTCGTCGGACGTGGTCGAGCGCGGCTTCGTCGTCTACTCGAACGAGGCCAAGCAGGACTTGCTCGGCGTACCGGCGCAGACGCTCGCGCGCTACGGCGCCGTCAGCGTCGAGACAGCGCAGTTGATGGCGGAAGGCGCGTTGGCGCGCTCGCGCGCCGGGATCGCCGTCGCGATCACCGGCGTCGCCGGCCCGGGCGGCGGCTCGGAGGCCAAGCCTGTCGGCATGGTGTGTTTCGCTTGCGCCCGCGCCGGCCGCGACACCGTGCGCCGCGAGGAGCGCTATGGCGATCTCGGCCGTCAAAGCATCAGGGCCGCCGCTGTCGCGACGGCCCTGCGAATGTTTCGCGAGGCGCTGTGATCAGCGCATCATCTTGTCGCGCACCGCGGCGAGAATGTTGGAGTAGTCGTCCGTCCACGCCGTGACGTCGGCCTGCGGCTCCAGCTTCACCCACCGCCCGTCGCCGTTCGCGATGACGCCGAGATGCGCCGGATCGCGCGCCAGCGCGGCGACGAGGCTGGAGGCGCGCATGCGCTTCTCCATCGGCTCCTCCGAGATGTCGAGCCGCACATAGGTGTGCAGGCCGACGCTCGCGGCCGTCCTGGCGAGAATCCGCGTCAGGTCGAAATATTTGTTCGAGATGTGCAGCACGACGGCGCCGTCGTCGGAGACGCGCGTCAGATACGCGGCCAGCGCCTCGCGCGTCAGCAGATGCAGCGGGATCGCATCCGACGAGAAGGCGTCGATGACGAGAAGCTGCGATGTCTCGGGCTGCTTCGTCAGCGTCAGCCGCGCGTCGCCGAGCACCACGTCCTTGCCGCCGCATTCCGACAGAAAGCGGAAATAGCGCGGATCGGAGGCGAGGCGCACGACCTCGGGGTCGATCTCGAAGAAGCGGAACGTCTCGCCCTTGTCGAACTGGCAGGCGAGCGCGCCGGCGCCGAGGCCGACAAGCGAGGCGCGCTTGATCGCCCCGCCCTGCGCGCCGCGCACGGCGCGGATCGCCTCGGCCAGCGCGCCTTCGTTCGTGTAGTAGGTGGTCGGCTCCGGCGCGCCCGTATAGGGCGTTCCATCGTCGTTGCGGATGCGCATCGCGCCATGCAGCGTCGTGCCGTGTTCGAGGCCACGATAGCGCCCGTCGGCGATCTCGCGCACCTTGTGCACGCCGAAGAAGGAGCGGAACGTCTCGCGCGGCGCGAGCGCGCTCTGGAACATCGTCGCGGTGAGCGCGCCGACGACGCCGATCAGCGCGGGTCGCGCCGGCGTGCGCCACGAAGCGAGCATCGCGACGCCGACGCCCGCGCCGGAGATGAGGCGCCCCGCATCGGGCGAGCCCGACATGCGCGCGGCGAGATAGGTCACCGCGAGCGCGCCGAGGCCGGCGAGCGCGACGACGGTGGCCTCCCGCTTCAGCGCCGCGCGGTCGGCCTGCATCGCCGCGATGGCGGCCGGCGCGCAGAACAGCGCGGCGGCGAGCAGCAGCGGATATTCGACGACGCTCGAGAAAATCTGCGGCGCGAAGAGCCCGCAGAACATGCCGCCGACGACGCCGCCGAGCGACATCATCAGATAGAATTCGGTCAGACGCCCGGCGGCCGGTCGGCGCGCATAGAGCGCGGTGTGGCACACCATCGCGTTGACGAAGAAGAGCGCCAGATGCAGCGGCAGCGTCAGCCACATCGTGTGGTTGTCGAGCGCCAGCGTCATCAGCGCGACGCCCGAGCCCCAGATCTGCAAGCGTCCGAGCAGCGTCGCCGAGACCACGGGCTTCTCGCGGAACACGAGCACGAAGGTCGCGAGGAACAGCGCCAGCGGCACGACCCAGAGCAAGGGCGCGGCCGCGACGTCCGTCGAGATATGCGCCGTCACGGAGACGAGCAGGCCGGACGGGATGGCCGACAGCGCGATCCAGATCGCGCGCTCGCGCAGCGTCGGCGCGGCGCCCTCCTCCACATGCGCGTCCTGCGCCGCCTCGTCGCCCTGCATCGCCGCGAGCGCCGCGACGCCGATGGCGGCGGCGAGCAGAGCGAAGCCGAGCGTCCACCCCCCCGTCTGCTGGCCGAGCGTCGTCATCGGCTCGATCATGAGCGGATAGGCGATCAGCGCGGCGAAGGAGCCGACATTCGAGGCGCCGTAAAGAAAGTAAGGATCGCGCGCATGCGGATGCCCGGAGCGCGCGAACCACGCCTGCAACAGCGGGCCATTGCCCGACACGGCGAAGAACGGCAGGCCGACCGAGGCGAGAAAAACGCCGATCAGCCACGTCGCCTCGCCCGAGGCCGGCGGCGCATAGGCGCTCGCCGACAGCGCGATGGGCAGCGCCGAGAACGCCACCACCATCAGGCAAAGATGCACGATCGCCGCGTAGCGGATCGGCAGATGCTTCACCAGCAGATGCGCGTAGCAGTAGCCGGCGAGCAGCATGGCCTGGAAGAACACCATCGCCACCGACCACACCGACGGCGAGCCGCCGAGGATCGGCAGCACCATCTTGGTGAACATCGGCTGCACGGCGAACAGCAGGAACGCCGACAGGAACAGCGCCGAGGCGAAGATTGGCAGCGCGAGGGCTACGAGGCCGGAGGCGGCGCGATGTCTCGGCAGTTCGGTGGAGGTCATGTCGGCCCTGCGCGCGAGGAAAAGCGCGCGCACTGTAACGAAGCGCACTTAAACGCCGCTTAAGCGCCCGCGCCGCGTGCGCGAGGCCACGCGCGCGCCGTTCATCCTTCGCTAACCGTAGCAAGGGCGCGCGATGCGAGTGGAGGCTGACGATGGCTGTCACGATCACGGCGGCGGTGGGCTACAAGTCCCCCAATCGGCCGGACGACGTCCGCAAGGTTCACGACCTGTTGAAGCGCGTGCCGCCCGCCCAGGGCGGGCCGCCGCCCTCCTTCAATCCTTCGTCGCCCTACAGCCCGTCCGTGACGGACCAGCACATCTACAATTTTCAGGTGAAGCAGTTCGGCAAAGGCTCCAACGCGGACGCCGTCGTCGATCCCGCGCGTGAAACGCTGAAGCGGCTGAACGCGCTCGCCGGCGGCGGCGCGGGCGGCGGCGTAGGGATCAACCCGCCGCCCGGCCCACCCGTCGGCGCGCTGCCGCCGACCAAGCCCGACGGGTCGCTGCCGCCCGTCGGCGAGCCCTCGCGCGCGCCGAGCGGCCATTGCTACGTCGGCGCGATCCTGCTCTCGAACGTCGTCAACCACGCCTACATCGCCGGCTATCAGGGCGAGCCGCGCAAGGTGAAGGCGGGCGTCTTCAAAGTGCCGACCTACGGGCTGCTGCTCGGCCACTATCGCGAGTGGGAGAAGGGTCTGCTGCCCGACGACATGCTCGCCGAGTTCGAGGTCATCCGCTACGGCGTCAGATTCGACGAGTCGAAGAATGTGCCCGGCGCGACGAACGAGGACGTGTTCGTCGTGCAGGGCACCTGCGTCGGCGACTTCACGCTATCGCGCGCGCCCTATCTCGACGGCTCGTGGCGCATCAAGGGCGAGTATTACATCCATGTCGGCCCGAGCAATCCGCGCTTCAAGAGCGACGACGCCTCAAAGCTTTCCGGCGCGCTCGGCTGCGTGGAAATCTGCAATCGGCAATGGGCGACGTTCCAGGTGCGCGTGCGCGCGTTGGCGCTGGGCGAGAAATATCTCAGCGGCGAGATCGACGACGCGACTGCCGACCGCATCATCACCGAACAGAATCTGTTCCGCCTCCTCGTGCAGCCGGCCGCAAGGCCGCCGCTGAACCGCATCAGCTAGGCCGGCGCGGACCACGCCGCCGCATCCTCGCGCGCGCCGATGAGCGCGAGGCCGTTGGCGATGGAGAGCAGTTCGTCGCCGCTCTCGATCCGCTGCGCGCAGAAGCGGCGCTCGAAGATGCGGCGCACCGCCGGCGTGAAGGAGGTTCCGCCGGTCAGGAACACGCGGTCGACGCCCGCCTCGGCCAGGCCGGCGCGCGTCAGCGCCTCGTCGAGCGCGGCCTCGATGCGGGCGAGATCGTCGGCGATCCACGCCTCGAAATCGGCGCGCGCGATCTCAGTGCGCAAGCTCAGCGCATGCGCTTCGAAGACGAGGTCCGCCGTCGCGGCCGACGAGAGCGCCGCCTTGGCGCGGGAGACCGCCTGATACAGCGCGTAACCGTCGTTCTCCTCGACGAGGCTGACGAAGCGCTTCAGCTTGTCCGGTTCGAGCGCGGTGCGCGTCAGCTCCTCCAGCGTGCGGAACTCCGGCGAGCCGCGGAAGGTCGAAAGCAGGTTCCAGCGCGCGAAGTTCACGAACAGGCTCGGCGGAATTTCGAGCGTCTTGCCCATGCTTCGGAAGCGCCCGCCCTTGCCGATCAGCGGCAGAACCACGCGGTCGACGATGCGATAGTCGAACTGGTCACCGGCGATGCCGACGCCGGCCGAGGCGAGCGGCGTCGCGCGCACCCCGCGCGGGCCCGGCTCGAAGCGGATCAGCGAGTAGTCGGTGGTGCCGCCGCCGAAATCGGCGACCAGAACGGTCGCCGGCTTGGTCAAGCGCTGCGCGAAGTAGAAGGCGGCCGCCACCGGCTCGTAGACGAAGAGAATCTCCTCGAAGCCGAAGCGCCCGAACGCCGCCTCGTAGCGGCTCTGCGCCAGCGCCGGGTCGGGCGAGGCGCCGGCATAGGCGACGGGCCGGCCGACGACGAGTCGGCGCGGCCAGCGCGCAGGGTCCAGCCCCCCGCGCGCGGCGAGGCGCTTCAGCACAAGCTCGGCCAGATCCTCGAAGGCGTAGCGTTTGGCGAACAGGATCGCGCCGGCAAAATGCGGGCTCGCCGCATAGGTCTTCAGCGATTGCAGGAAGCGCGTTTCCTCGGGCCGGGCCAGATAGGCGTCGATGGCCCAGGGCCCGGCCTCCACGCCTTCGGCGCGCCCGCCGCGGCTTTCCGGCGTGAAGGTGAGCGCCGTGCGCGCCGCCGCCGAGGCACCGTGGCCGGAGTCGAACAGGATCGGCCGCGCGCGGCCCTCGCCGTCGAGCGTCGCCAGAACCGTGTTGGTCGTTCCGAAGTCGAGCCCCAGCGCAGGCGTCACGAAGCGTCGCGCTTTCCGTAGATCTCGTCGGCGCGCTTCTCGAAGGCGGCGGCGAACTTGCGGAAGGCCGCGTCGAACATCGAGCCCATCACCAGCGCCAGCATGCGGCTGCGGAATTCGTAGGCGATGTAGAACTCGACCAGCGATTGCGGGCGCCCGCCCGCATCCGGCAGATCGCGGAACGTCCAGCGGTTCTCCAGCCGGCTGAACGGCCCGTCGACATATTCGACGAGGATCTTCATCTTCGGCCGGTCGAAGGTGGCGCGCGTCGTGAACGTCTCGCGGATCGCCTTATAGCCGACGCTCATCTCGGCCATCATCGTCTCGACGCCCTCTCCCGCCGGCTTGCGCGACCAGACGCGCATCCCCGTGCACAGCGGCACGAATTGCGGATAGCTCTCGCAATCGGCGACGAGATCGAACATGTCGGCCGCCGCGTGGCGCACGCGGCGTTCTGAGCGGAACGTCGGCATCTCTTAAGCGCGCCCGCCCGATTTGGCGAGACGCGCCGCCTTCAGCTTGGCGAAGTCGGCGCCGGCGTGATGGGAGGAGCGCGTCAGCGGCGAGGACGAGACGAGCAGGAAGCCCTTGGCGAGCGCCACCGCCTCGTAGCCCTTGAACTCCTGCGGCGTCACGAAACGCTTCACCGCATGGTGCTTGCGGGTCGGCTGCAGATACTGGCCGATGGTCAGGAAATCGACCTCCGCCGAGCGCAGATCGTCCATCAGCTGGAGCACTTCGTTCCGTTCCTCGCCGAGGCCGACCATGATGCCCGACTTGGTGAACATCGTCGGGTCAAGCTCCTTCACCCGCTGCAGCAGGCGCAGCGAGTGGAAGTATCGCGCGCCGGGGCGCACGGTGAGATAGTTCGACGGCACGGTCTCGAGATTGTGGTTGAACACGTCGGGCCTGGCCGCGACCACCACTTCGAGCGCGCCGGGCTTGCGCAGGAAATCGGGGGTCAGAACCTCGATGGTCGTGCCGGGCGACAGGCGCCGGATCGCGGCGATGGTCTCAGCGAAATGCGCGGCCCCGCCGTCCGCCAGATCGTCGCGATCCACCGAGGTGACGACGACATGCTCGAGGCCGAGCTTGGCCGTCGCCTCGCCGACGTAAGTCGGCTCGTTGGCGTCGAGCGGCGCCAGGCAGGCCGGTCTTCACGTTGCAGAAGGCGCAGGCCCGCGTGCAGGTGTCGCCCATGATCATGAAGGTGGCGTGCTTCTTCTCCCAGCACTCGCCGAGATTGGGACAGCCCGCCTCCTCGCACACGGTGACGAGGCCATTCTCCTTGACGATGCGGTTCGTCTCGGCCCAGCCCGGCGAGCCGGGCGCCTTGACGCGGATCCAGTCCGGCTTGCGCAGCACGGGGCTGTCCGGCTTGTGCGCCTTCTCCGGATGGCGCGGCTGCGCGACCGGCGATTTCTCGCGCGGATCGTTGGCGATCAGATCGACGACGACGGCCATTCCGGTCTCCCGACAGGCGCGAGCTCCACCCGCGCCCGTTCTTTATGCGACCCGGCCGCCTCGGCCAAGCGCGGCTTGCCGCAGAAAGAGCGCGGCTTGCCGCAGAAGAAGCGCGGCTTGCGGCCGGCGCTCGCCGTCAGCTCCGGCGTCCGGCGATGGCTCGCCACACGATCAGCAGGAGAATCGCGCCGCCCGCGGCGACGAGCAGATTCCACAGGAAGCCGACGCCGACGCTGACGCCCAGCGCCTGCACGAGCTGCCAGCCGATAAACGAGCCGGCGACGCCGACGATGATGTTGGTGAACAGGCCGTGGTCGGACGCCGTCGCCCGCTCGGCGATCCAGCCGGCGATCGCGCCGATCAGCAGCGTCATGAAGAAGCCGGCCTGCGGCGTGCCCATCACTCCGAGAGGTTCGTTCATCGCGTCCGTCCTTCCATTCCCGCGCGCCGATCCCGACGCCCGCCGCCTATGTAGGGGCTGGCGCGCCGCAATCGAAGAGGCGATCGGGATTTTCCAGATGCGTCTTGAACGCGGCGAGCAGCCGCGCGGCCGTCGAGGCGGTCATCCGCCCCGCCTCGGCGACGAGGCAGACGGTCATCACGGTCGCGACCTTGGCCGCCTCCCCGTCCGCGACGACGCGCGGCTCGGCGGCACCGAGGCCCACCGCCACCCCGCGCGTCGCATCCGTCGCCGGCACGATGGCGCGCACGCCGAACATGCCGACATTCGAGACGACGAGACAGCCGCCGACCCTCTGCGCGTCGCCGAGCTTTCGCGTGCGGGCGCGCAGCGTGAGGTCATGCGCGTCCGCAGCCATCAGGGCGAGAGGTCTGGCCGCGACGTCGCGCAGCACCGCAACGTCCTCCCCGCCCGGCCGGTCGATGGTGACGGCGATGTCGACGCCCTCGCCCGCCTGCCCGCCGGGGCGCGCCGCCGGCGTCTCGTCGAGCGCCAGCGCCAGCGCCTTCAGCGCGAGATCGTTGATGGTGATGTGCCCGGCGCGCGGCGCGCCCGCCCGGCGCGCCAGAGCGGCGTCCAGCGCCACGTCGACGAACAGGCAAAGCCGCCCGGCGGCGACGGCGGCCGGCGCGGGAGCGGCGCCGGCCGCCGGCTTCGATTCCGTCATCGAAACCTCCTCGGGAGGCGAGCGCGCCCCTTCGAGGTCGCGCGCCACGATCCGGCCTCCCGGCCCCGATCCGGCGAGTCGGCTCAGGTCGAGCCCCAGCGCCCGCGCCTGCGCGCGCGCGCGGCGAGGCGACGAGGCGTCGCGCCTCAATGTTTCGGGGCGCCGTCATCCTCGTCCGGACGGTCGAGCCCGGCCTCCAGCGCCTCGCGGATGCGCTCCAGCGCCTCCTCGGCGGTGATTTCGCTCTCGCGCCCGTAGATGCGCGCGACATGCTGCGCCACGTCGCCGAGCAGCATTCCCCAGGTCGCCGGATCGTCGAAGGCGCGCTGGAGGCTGACCGACAGGGCGTGATCGACGACGAACACGCGCAGCACCTCGACCCCGCCCTGCTCGCGCGCGTCGGGCGGCGGCGACAGCTCCCGCAATTCAGCCTGGCTCATCTGCGCCTCCGTAACTGACCTCGCGCACAGCTTGGGCGATCCGCCCCGCCATGGGCAAGCCGGCATCGCCGTCGACGACGCAAAGGATCGGCGCGTCGAGCAGGTCGAAGCCCTCTTTCGCCATCCGCGCGGCGACCTCCGCCGCCACGCCGCCGAGCGCCGCAGGCGCGGCGACGACGCAGCGGTTGGTGCGCGCCAGCGAGGCCAGCGCCGACGACAGGTCCAGCGGCGCCAGCGCGCGCAGATCGACGACATCGCACTCGATCCCGGCCGCCAGAAGTTCGCCTGCCGCTTCAAGCACCGGCGACAGCGCGTTGGAAAGGCTTACAATCGTCGCAACCTCGCCCGGCCGCGGCGCGCCTTGTTCGGCGGCCCGCGCGAGACGCGCGGCGGCCAGCGGGGCGACGTGGTCGCCGAGCGCGGGAACCTCCCCCTCCGCATCGAGCGCCGCCCCGGCGATCAGCAGCGCCGCCGGTCCTGCCGCGCGCAGCGCCGCCTTGACGAGCCCCTTGGCGTCCGCCGCGCGCGCCGGCGCCAGCGCGGCGAGGCCGGGAACGCGCGCCAGCGCGCCGGCCAAAGCCCCCTCCAGCGGAGCGAGGACCAGAACGGGCGCGCCCACGGCCGCCGCCTCGGCGATCAGCGGCGCGGCCTCCAGAGCCTCGGCCGCCGTTTCGTAGGCGAGCGCGACGCGAACGCCGCCCTGCGCCAACCCCAGCGCGACGCCGGCGGCGACCGCCGGGCTCGTCGCGACGTCGACCGCCCGGCGCGCCCCAAACTCGGCGAACAGGCCCCGCCCGAGCCGCTGCGGGCCGCCCGCCTCCGCGTCGGCGGCGAGGAAGACCAGATCGGCCGCGCGTCGCATCTCCTCGGCGAGGCCGTCGCGCAGCGCGTCGCGCAGGGTGAGCCGGACGCTCGGCCCATCCCATTCCTCCGGCGGCGCGGCAGGCGCGGCCGCGTGCGCGCCCGGCTCGAAGCGGGCGATGGGCGTCGCCACGGCGATCTCCGCCTTGCCGGCGGGAACCAGAATTTCGGCGAGCACGCCGTCCTGCGGCGCCTCGATCTCCATCGTCGCCTTGTCGGTCTCGACCTCGGCGATGATTTCGCCAGCCGCGACCTCCTGCCCCGCCCGCGCGACCCAGCGGGCGATCCGCCCCTTCTCCATCCCGGCGGAAAAGGCCGGCATCACGATCTCGGTCATGGCACGCCCTCCGCGCCCGCGGTCAGCTCGGCCTTCGCGACCGCATCCGCGACGGCGCCGCGCGCGGCCTCGTCCACCTCCTCCAGCTCCTCCTCCTCGACGCCGAGGGCGAGCAGGCGCTGGCGCAGCCGTTCGATGGGATCCTCGCCGCCGCGCAGGCGGCGGTCCTCGCCGCGCCGGCGATGGCGCGTCGGCGCCTCCATCGAATGGCCGCGATAGCGGGCGGTCCCGAGCACGACGAGCGCCGGCCCCCGGCCGATGGCGCAGGCCGCCCGCGCCCGCGCCACGGCGGCGATGGTCGTGGCGACGTCGAGCCCGTCCGCGGTCCGCCCCTCGACGCCGAACGACGCGCCGACGCCGGCGAGCGCGGCCGCGAACCCCTCGTCGGCGCGATGGTCCTCGACGACGAGGACGAGCGGCGCCTTCCATTCGCGCGCCAGCCTCAGCGCGTCGGACGTCTCGCCGCGTTCGGCGGCGAGATCCCCCAGCGCGGCGAAGGCGACCGCCCCGTCGCCCCGGAAGCGGTTGGCGAGGGCGAGGCCGAGCGCCCGCGCGGCCGGTCCTCCCTCGCGCGGATCGCCGCCCCAGAAGCGCTGCGCCGGCGCGGCGATGCGCCCGTTCCCGGCGCGCCCGCGCGCCTCGCTCATCAAACCGGCGAGCGCGTCCGCAAGGTCGACGCCCGCCGCCGCCGCGTGCGCGAAGCAACGCTGCCCCGCCACGAGCTGGTCGCCCGCCGCCATCGCCAGCCGCAGGCCGACCGTGGCGGCCTCCTGCCCGATCGCCAGCATCGCCGGGCCGGGAATCGCGCCCATCGCGTAGAGTTGGCCGACCGCCTCCTCGAAGCGCCGCGCCTTCAGCATCAGCGCCAGCGCGGCGCCCGCCCGCTCGCGCGACAGCCCATCCAGTCCGTGATCCGCCGACATGCGCCCCGTAGTCCATCGTCCGCGCGCAAGGCTAGACGAGCGCCCGCGCATTGGCGAGCGCGACGCGGACGTTCAGCGCTTCTGGTCGAGGAAGATGACGACGTCGCGCTTGTCGACGCGGTTGAGCAGTTCGCGCGCCGACTCCTCGAGCAGGTCGCGGTCGACAGCCGCCGATTGCAGCAGCTCGACGCGATGGCGCCACAGCTCGCGGTCGGCCTTCAGTTGGTCGAGTTCGACCCTGAGGTCGGCCGCCTGCTGGAGATATTCGGCCTTCGCCTTCAGGCCGCGCGGGCCGTTCGAGGCGTGCCAGACGAAATAGGCGGCCGCCGAACCGGAGACCGCGTAGAGAACGAGCGGAATCAGAACCGCCCGAATGCGCCTGCGCACGACCATGCGGCGAGAGTGGCGGGCAATGGTCAATGACAGGTTAACGAATCACGCGGCGTTGGGCAGATGGCGCGCCAGCGCCTCCAGCACCGCCATGCGCACGGCCACCCCCATCTCCACCTGTTCGCGGATCAGCGACTGCGCGCCGTCGGCGACGCCCGAGTCGATCTCGACCCCACGATTCATCGGGCCCGGATGCATCACCAGCGCGTCCGGCCTGGCGTAGGCGAGCTTCTCCTCGTCGAGGCCCCAGAAGCGGAAATACTCCTTCGACGAGGGAACGAAGGCGCCGTTCATCCGCTCGCGCTGCAGGCGCAGCATCATCACGATGTCGGCGCCGGACAGCGCCTGCCGCATGTCGCGATAGACTTCGACGCCCATGCGCTCGACGCCGGCGGGCAGCAACGTCGACGGCCCGACGACCCGCACCCGCGCGCCCATCTGCGTCAGCAGAATGATGTTCGAGCGCGCCACCCGCGAATGCAGGATGTCGCCGCAGATGGCGACGACGAGCCCCTCGATCCGCCCCTTGTTGCGACGGATGGTCAGCGCGTCGAGCAGCGCCTGCGTCGGGTGCTCGTGCTGCCCGTCGCCGGCGTTGACGACGGAGCAATCCACCTTGCGGGCGAGCAGATGCACGGCGCCGGCGTGATTGTGGCGCACCACGATGATGTCCGGCCGCATCGCGTTCAGCGTCGCCGCCGTGTCGATCAGCGTCTCGCCCTTCTTCACGCTCGAATTGGCGACCGCCATGTTCATCACGTCCGCCCCGAGCCGTTTGCCGGCCAGCTCGAAGGAGGACTGCGTGCGGGTCGAGGCCTCGAAGAACAGGTTGATCTGCGTGCGCCCGCGCAGCGTCGCGCGCTTCTTTTCGACCTGCCGCGAGACGTCGACCGCCTCGTCGGCCAGATCCAGAAGCGCCTCGATGTCGAAGCGCGAAAGTCCCTCGATGCCGAGGAGATGGCGATGCGGGAAGGAGCGTCGGTCTGCGGACATGAGCGCATGGCGTAAGCCTTCTGCGGCGCGCCGGCAAGGCGGCCGGAGGCGACGAATGCGCAATGTCTGCTCTGGTCGTGTTAACCGTTTGGCAACTATGACGATTGACGGGGTGACGAGCGGCTCACAATAGTTCGCGGTCCCCAATCCGCCGGCCGCCGGCGGATGTCCCGGATCGTGGAGCGCCGCGGTGCAGTTCGTGAATCTCTATGGCGTCGTCATCGTCAACGGCAAGATCGTCGACCGTTCGACAATGACGCTCGGCGAACTCCTCAATATCGGCCCGCTGAACGACTGGGTGCATGCCGGATCGGGCGCCGACCAGATCATCACCGGCGCCGGAGACGACTATATCGACGCCGCGGCCGGTAACGATGTCGTGCGCGCCGGCGTCGGCAATGACGTCGCGATTGGCGGCGTTGGCGCCGACCAGCTCTATGGCGGCGACGGCGGCGACTGGCTGATCGGCGGCGAGGGCGACGACTACGTGATGGGCGAGGCCGGCGACGACCTGCTCGACGGCGGCGCCGGCGCCGACAAGTTGTTCGGCGGCCTCGGCGCCGACCGCATCTTCGGCGGCGACGGCAGCGACCGCGTCGACACCGGCGACGGCGTTAATTTCGCGTGGGCGGGCGCCGGCAACGACAAGGTCTACGGCGGGACGGGCATCGATCTGATCGACGGCGGCGACGGCGGCGATTTCATCTGGGCCGCCGGCGGCGCCGACACGATCTACGGCGGCGCCGGGAACGACATGATCGATGCCGGCGCGGGCGACGACTGGATCGACACGGGCGCCGGCGACGACACGGTGATCGCCGGCGACGGCGCCGACACGATCTACGGCGCGGGCGGCGCCGACGTCATCGACGCCGGCGCAGGCGACGACCACGTGTTCGGCGGCGCCGGCTCCGAGCGGATCACGCTCGGCGCGGGCGCGGACCGCTACGTCCTGACGCGCAACACGGGATCGGACGTGATCGCCGATTTCCAGCCCTTCATCGACAAGATCGCGCTGGCGGGCGTCGCCATGTCCGAACTGTCCTTCGTCGAATACACGGCCGGCGGCGCCGGCCCCGGCGTCGGGCTCAGCGTCAACGCGCCCGGCGGATCGGTCTTCCTGCGCGGCGTCTCGCTGGCGTCCATCGACACGGAAGATCTGTTCGTCTGACGGCCGCGCGAAGCGCTCCGCTCACCGCACCGGCTTGCACGGCCCCAGAACGCGCGGCGCGCCGTCGAGGTTGAAGCGATCCCCCGGCGACAGCCAGCCTTTGATTTCGAGGCGCCGACCGCGCCAGCGCTGCAAATCGACCGGCGCGTTGGCGCGGTCGTGAACGCGGATGACGTAGCCGTCCTCGCTGAAGAATGTCGTCTCAACGACGCAGCCGACGATCGTCCGCCGCACTGGCCGCGAGGCGCTCGCCTCCGTCGCCGCCGCCACCAACGTCGCCGCCGCGAGCGCCCCGATCCAGCCAATTCTGAGCATATGCCTCTCCTTGATCGGCTCGGGCAATTTCGCGCGCCCTCGTCGCCGACGCATTGATCGCCGGCAGGCGCGCGACGCCGCTCGCCACGGGCCGCCCCGCGTCGCCAAGCCGCAGCGGCGAAGGATTGCCGGCGCGGCGCCAAAGCGCGTATGCGCCTATCCGCATATGCAGATCGAAGTGCGCATGGACCGAACCGTCAGCCTTCTCGCCGCCCTCGCCGAGCCGACCCGCCTCGCCGCCCTCGCGCTGATCTGGGACGGCGAGGAGCATTGCGTGTGCGAATTGATGCGTCGCCTCGGCGCAACCCAATCGCGCATGTCGCGGCACATGGCGGCTCTGCGACAGGCCGGGCTCGTCGTCGACAGGCGCGACGCGCAATGGGTGCGCTACCGCCGCCGCGCCGATCTCGATCCGGCGCTGTCCGCCGTAGTCGACGCGGCGATCGCCGCCGCCCGCCCCGAGACCGTGGAGAAAGCCGCATGAGCGCGACGACGGATTGCTGCGGCGGTGGAGCCGCCTGCGATTGCGCGGCGCCGGACGCCGCAAACGACAAAGCCGGCGGCTGCGGATGCGGCTCCGGCGGCTGCGGATCGCGCGCCGCCTCCGCGCCGCCGATCCCGCAGGGCGAACGCGCCTTCGCCGCGCTGGCGGCGACGGCGACGGCGCTCGTCGTCTGGTGGCTGGTCTATCGCGAGCTGCCTGCCGCGGCCGACTGGCTCGCGGAACGCCTGCCGGTCGCGCCCGGCTCGCACGCCTACGAGGCGGCGCGCTTCTTCTTTTACGACGCGCCGAAGGTGCTGATGCTGCTGGCGCTCGTCGTCTTCGCGATGGGCGTGGTGCGCAGCTGGTTCTCGCCCGAGCGCACGCGCCGCCTGCTCGCCGGGCGTCGCGAGGGCGTCGGCAATGTCGCCGCCGCCGGCCTCGGCGTGCTGACGCCGTTCTGCTCGTGCTCGGCGATTCCGCTGTTCCTTGGCTTCGTCAGCGCCGGCGTTCCGCTCGGCGTCACCTTCTCCTTTCTGATCGCAGCGCCGATGGTCAACGAGATCGCGCTCGGTCTTCTGTTCGCGCTGCTCGGCTGGAAGGTGGCGGCCGTCTATCTCGTTTTCGGCCTTGCGGTCGCAATCGTCGCGGGATGGATCATCGGCCGCCTAAGCCTCGACGGCTGGCTCGAAGGCTGGGTGCGCGATCTGCGCGCCAGCGCCGCCGACGCCGCGCAGAGCGCGGAGATGACGATCGTCGACCGTCTGCGCGCCGGGCTCGACGCCGTGCGCGACATCGTCGGCCGCGTCTGGATCTGGGTTCTCGCCGGCATCGCGGTCGGCGCGCTGATCCACGGCTACGTCCCGGCCGAGAGCCTTGCCGCGATGATGGGCAAGGACGCCTGGTGGTCCGTGCCCGCCGCCGTCCTCGTCGGCGTGCCGATGTACGCCAACGCCGCGGGCGTCGTGCCGGTCGTCGAGGCGCTGCTCGGCAAGGGCGCGGCGCTCGGAACCGTGCTCGCCTTCATGATGAGCGTCATCGCTCTGTCGGCGCCGGAACTCCTGATCCTGCGCAAGGTGCTGACGCCGAAGCTGATCGCCGTCTTCGTCGCCGTCGTCGCGACCGGGATCGTCGCCGTCGGCTACCTGTTCAACCTGCTCTTCGCCTGAAAGGACGCGCGATGAAGGACGTCAAAGTGCTCGGCCCCGGCTGCAAACGGTGCGAGACGACGGCGGCGATGGTCGCCGACGAAGCCCGCAAGCTCGGCCTGGAGGCGAAAATCGAGAAGGTGACGGATTACGCCGCCATCGCCGGCTACGGCATCGCCGCGACGCCGGGAATCGTCATCGACGGCAAGGTCGTCCACGCCGGCGGTCTGCCGAAGCCCGAGGACGTCGCGCGCTGGCTGTCCGCCTGAGGCCTATGCCTCAGACCTGCTCGATCTCGACCAGCGCGCCGTTGAAATCCTTCGGGTGCAGGAACAGCACCGGCTTGCCATGCGCGCCGATCTTCGGCTGGCCGTCGCCGAGCACGCGCGCGCCTTTCGCCTTGAGCTGGTCGCGCGCGGCCAGAATGTCCGCCACCTCGTAGCAGATGTGGTGGATGCCGCCCTCGCCGTTCTTCTCGAGGAACTTGGCGATGGGCGAATTGGCGCCGAGCGGCTCCAGCAGCTCGATCTTGGTGTTCGGCAGCTCGATGAACACCACCGTCACGCCATGCGCCGGCTCGGCCTGCGGCGCGGACACCTTGGCGCCCAGCGTGTCGCGATAGAGCGCGGTCGCCTTGGCGAGGTCGGGCACGGCGATGGCGACATGGTTCAGGCGGCCGATCATGGGTTGTCCTCGCGGATGGCGTTGTCGGGCCGGTTCTTAATGCCCCGGACGGCCGGCCTCAACCCGTCCGTTCGGAGGCTTCGCCGAAGCGCGCGCCGAGCGCCGCGAAACCCGCCAGCGCCAGCCCGACGGCGGCGAGCAGCAGCGTCGAGACGGCGTTGATCTCCGGCGTCACGCCGAGCCGCACCTGGCTGTAGATCCGCATCGGCAGCGTCGTCGCCCCCGGCCCGGAGACGAAGCTGGCGATGACGAAATCGTCGAGCGACAGGGTGAAGGCGAGCAGGAAGCCGGCGACGACGGCCGGCGCCGAGATCGGCAGCGTCACGCGCAGGAAGGCCCGCCACGGCGGCGCCCCGAGATCGACGGCCGCCTCGATCAGCGACCGGTCGAACGAGACCAGACGCGCATGCACGACCACGGCGACGAAGCACATGGTGAAGGTCGCGTGCGCCAGCACGATGGTCCAGAAGCCGCGGTCGACGCCGAGCGCCACGAACAGCAGCAGGAAGGCGAGGCCGAGGATCACCTCCGGCAAGACCAGCGGCGCATAGATCATCGCCGACAGCAGCGAGCGGCCGAGAAACCGCCCGCGCTCGGCGAGCGCCAGCGCCGCCAGCGTGCCCAAAATGGTGGCCAGCGTCGCCGACGTGACCGCGACGGTGAGGCTGACGCGCACCGAATCCAGCAATTGCTGGTTCTGCAGCAGCGCCGCATACCATCGCGTCGAAAAACCCGCCCACACCGTGACGAGCTTCGACTCGTTGAAGCTGTAAAGCATGACGAGCAGGATCGGCCCGTAGAGAAAGGCGAAGCCGAACGCCAGCGTCATCGGGCCGAGAACACGACGGCTCATCGCTCGCGCCCTCTGAGCTGCAACCGCTCGTAGGCGATCAGCGCCGGCAGCAGCAGCGCCAGCAGCACGATGGCTACGGCCGAGGCCGCCGGCCAGTCGCGGTTCGAGAAGAAATCGTTCCACAGCGTGCGGCCAATCATCAGCGTCTCGGAGCCGCCGAGCAGATCGGGGATGACGAACTCGCCCATCGCCGGAATGAAGACGAGCAGCGAGCCCGCCATGACGCCGGGCAGCGACAGCGGCAGCGTGACGCGCCGGAACGTCCGCCACGGCGTCGCGCCGAGATCGGCCGCCGCCTCGCGCAGGCTCGCGTCCTGCTGCTCCAGCGCCGCATAGAGCGGCAGCACCATGAACGGCAGATAGGAGTAGACGACGCCGACGACGACCGCCGCATCGGTCGCGAACACATGCAGCGGTTCGCCGATCAGCCCGAGCGCCATCAGCGCGTGGTTGATCAGCCCCTCCTCCTTGAGGAGCAGGATCCATGCATAGACACGAATGAGAAAACTCGTCCAGAACGGCGCGACCGCCAGCATCACCAGCGCCGGCCGCCGGTTGCGCGGCGCGCGCGCGATGGCGAGCGCGAAGGGATAGGCGATCAGCAGCGTCAGCGCGGTGGCGATCGCCGCCAGCCGTAGCGAGCCGAGATAGGACAACAGATAAAGGTCGTCCTCGAGGATCGCGCGATAGGCCGCCAGCGTCAGCTCGCCGAGCCTGGCGAGCGCGCCGGCGACGCCCTCCGACAGATCGAAGAGCGGCGTATAGGGCGGTTGCGCCAGCGCCGCCGTCGAGACGGAGATCTTCGCCACCAGCAGGAACGGGACAAGGAAGAAGACGACGAGCCAGACCGTCGGCGCCAGCGCCGCGATCCGCCGCATCCCGCCCCCGCTCACGCCCTCTCCTGCGCCAGCGCGGTCAGCGCCGCGACCGGCAGGCCGACGCGCACGTCGCGCCCGGCGGGCCACCCCGCCGCCGCGCCCGGCGCCAGCGCGCGCAACATCGTCTCGCCGGGGCCAGCGAGGCGCAGCAAGGTGCGCCCGCCGAGATAGGTCGCGGCGACGACGCGCGCCGCGACGACGTTCTGCGCCGCCGCATCGTCGAGAAGCAGCCGCTCCGGTCGGATCGCCAGCGTCGCGCGCGCGCCGGCGGGTAAGGCGCATTGCGCCGTCAGCGCCCCCAGCGGCGTGTCGATGCGGGCGAGGCCCGCCTCAACGCCCGCCACCCTGCCCTCGACCAAATTGATGTCGCCGACGAATTCGGCGACGAAGCGCGTCGCCGGCCGCTCGTAGATCTCGGTCGGCGCGCCGATCTGCTCGACGCGCCCCGCCCGCATCACGGCGATTCGGTCGGCTGTCGCCATCGCCTCCTCCTGATCGTGCGTCACCATGAGGAAGGTCGCGCCGAGCCGCTTCTGCACGTCGATGAGTTCGAGCCGCGTCTCCTCCCGCAGCCGCCGGTCGAGCGCGGCGAGCGGCTCGTCGAGCAGCAGCAGCTTGGGCTGCCGCGCCAGCGCGCGGGCGAGCGCGACGCGCTGTCGCTGGCCGCCGGAAAGCCGATCCGGCCTGCGCTCGCCCATGCCCGAAAGCTGCACGAGGCGCAGCATCTCCTCGACGCGCGTCGCGACGGCGTCCCGCCCCATCCCCATCTCGACGAGGCCGAAGCCGACATTCCGCGCCACGCTCAGATGCGGGAAGATCGCATAGGACTGGAACATCATGTTGACGGGTCGCCGATGCGGCGGCGTCGCGCTCATCTCCTCGCCGTCGATGAGGATCTCGCCCGCGTCCGGCCGCTCGAAGCCGGCCAGCATCCGCATCAGCGTGGTCTTGCCGCAACCGGACGGGCCGAGCAGCGCGAAGAAGGCGCCCCGCCCGATGCTCAGCGACACGTCGGCGACGGCGCACACCGCGCCGAAGGACTTCGAGACGTTTCGGATCTCGACGAGCGGCGCCCCCCGCCCCTCAGGCCCTGACAAGTCGCGTCAGCCTTCGTTGCGCATCGCCTCGGCGAGGCGCTGCTCCAGCACTTCGGGCTTCAGGATGACGAGCGCGCCGCGCCGCTTGTCCACCAGCCCCTCCTGCGACATCGCGCTGAACTCGCGCGTCACCTGCTCGCGCCGGCAGCCGATGCGCGCGGCGATGACGTGATGGAAGGGCGGCGGCGTGATCACCCGCTCGGTCGGATGACCGGAGCGCGGCGTCGACAGGCGCAGCAGCTCCGAATAGAGCCGGTGCTTGAGATCGAAGATCGAGTGCTCGGTCAGCCGCGCGTTGAGATCGCGCACGCGGCTGGTGAGCAGGCGCAGCACCTTCTCGCAGATGACCGGCGAGGCGAAGCACAGCTCGCGGAAGACGTTCGCCGGCATGATGCACAGTTCGGCGCGCGTCAGCGCCGTCACGTTGGCCGAGCGCTTCACGCCGTCGATGGCGGCGAGCTCGCCGAAGAACTGGCCGCCGCGCATCTCGGCCAGAATGATCTCCTTGCCGGCCGCCGTGCGGATGAGCACGCGCACCTCGCCCGTGACGATGAAGTAGACGTCAGTGGACTGATCCTCGAAGTCGACGACGACCTCGCCGTCCTCGTAGCGTTTCCAGATGCATCGCCTGTCGAAGCGCTCGAATTCGAGGTCCGGCACGTCCTTGAAGAAGGGGATGCGGGCGAGAGTCTGCTTTTCGGCCACAGGCGTCTCCCAAGGTCGACCGATCGGACACAATGCGCGCCCGCCGGTCAAGCGCAAGCTCTGACGCGGGCTGCGCCTCAGCGGCGAGCGGCGCGCTCGGCTGCGGTCAGCGTGTTGGCCATCAGCATGGCGATGGTCATCGGCCCGACGCCGCCCGGCACGGGCGTGATCGCGCCGGCGCGCGTCTTCGCCTCCGCGAACGCGACGTCGCCGACGAGGCGCGTCTTCGCCCTGCCCTGCGCGTCGAGGCCCTTCTCGGGCGCTGGAATGCGGTTGATGCCGACGTCGATGACGATGGCGCCCGGCTTGATCCAGTCGCCGGCGATCATTTCGGGGCGGCCCACGGCGGCGACGACGACGTCCGCCCGCCCGACGACGCCCGGCAGATCGCGGCTGCGCGAATGGGCGACCGTCACCGTGCAGTTCTCGGCCAGCAGAAGCTGCGCCATCGGCTTGCCGACGATGTTGGAGCGCCCGACCACCACAGCGTCGAGCCCGGCCAGCTTGACGCCGAGCTTCTCGGCCGCGCGTCGCAACAGGATCATCGAGCCTGCCGGCGTGCAGGGAACCAGCGCGCGGTCGAGATCGCCGGAGGCGAGGCGGCCGGCGTTGACGGGATGAAAGCCGTCGACGTCCTTCGCCGGATCGATGGATTCGAGCACCTTCGTCGCGTCGATCCCCTTGGGCAGCGGCAGTTGCACCAAAATCCCATGGATCGCCGGATCGGCGTTGAGCCGCGCGACGAGGGCGAGCAGCTTTTCCTGCGAGGTCGTCGCCGCCAGCGTGTGCTGCTCGGAATGGAACCCCGCCGCATGCGCGGCCTTGCCCTTGGAGGCGACGTAAACCTGGCTCGCCGGGTCCTCGCCGACGAGAACCGGTCGCGAGCCCCGGGCGCACGCCGGTCGCCGCGATCAGCTCGGCCGTGCGCCGGCCGACATCCTCGCGCAACTCGGCGGCGATCGCCGCCCCGTCAATCAGAAAAGCCCCAGACCCGACCATTTCAGCCCCCGGCGTCGTTCCGCGCCGGAGGTGTGTCCGAGACCGGCGGCGAAATCAACCCGGCGTTGGCCTGCGCACTCAGGCCGGCACCAGCGCGACGCCCTGGTCGTTCAGCGTCACCCACACGTCGGTCCCCTGCGCGGGCACGCGCTCGGTGGCCCCGTCGATGGCGAAGAACTCGCCCGCCGGCGTCTCCACCGTGTATTCGACATGTTTGCCGAGATAGGACGCCTTGTGGACGCGGCCGGCGATCGCGGGGCGGCCGGGATCGGCCGGCCAGATGCGGAATCCGTGCGGCCGCACCGCAAGCTTGGCCGGGCCGACCTTCAGGCCGCGCGAGGGCAGATCCTTCTCCAGCCCCGCCAGACGGACCCGCGCCATGCCGCCGTCGAGCGAGACGACCTCGCCTTCGACGATGGTCGCGTCGCCGATGAAGTCGGCCACGAACAGGCTGTGCGGCTCGTCGTAGAGCCCGCGCGGCGTGCCGACCTGCGCGATGCGCGCGTTCGACATCACGATGATCTTGTCGGAGACGGCGAGCGCCTCCTCCTGATCGTGCGTCACATAGGCGACGGTCAGGCGCAGCTTCTGCTGCAACTCGCGAATGTCCTCGCGCACGCGCCGGCGCAGCTTGGCGTCGAGGTTGGACAGCGGCTCGTCGAACAGCAGCACTTCCGGCTCGAGCACCAGCGCGCGCGCCACCGCGACGCGCTGCTGCTGGCCGCCCGACAGTTCGGACGGGGCGCGCTTCTCGAGGCCGGCGAGGCCGATCAGCTTCAGCTTCTCATGCGCCATCTCCTCGGCCTTGGCGCGCGTCGCCCCCTGCACGCGCGGGCCGTAGGAGACGTTCTCCAGCACGTTCATGTGCGGGAAGAGCGCGTAGGACTGGAACACCATGCTGACGTCGCGGTCGGCGGCCGACAGATGCGTCACGTCCCGCCCGCCGATCCAGATCGAGCCTTCGGTCGCCATTTCGAGGCCGGCGATGAGGCGCAGCGTCGTCGTCTTGCCGCAGCCGGAGGGGCCGAGCAGCGTCACCAGTTCGGCCGGCGCGATCTCGAACGACACGTCGTCGACGGCCGCCACGTCGCCGTAGCGCTTGATCACGTTGCGGAATTCGACGGAGCCTTTTCGGGTCGGCCATGGCGGCGAAATCCCTTAGCCGGCGGCCGCGACCGGCGCGGCGGGCGCGGGCGCATGGCCGCGACGGCCGAGCTTGCGCTGCCCGACGAGCTTCTCGATGCCGAGAATGATCGCCAGCATGAAAACGATGAGCGAGGAGGAATAGGCGATGGCGAGGCCATGCTCGCCGGCGTCGACGCGGCCGACGATGTAGGTCGTCGCCATGTTCCATTCCGCCGAGACGAGGAAGATGACCGCGGAGACGGCCGTCATCGCGCGCACGAAGGAATAGACGAGCGCCGCCACCATCGCCGGCCGCAGCAGCGGCGCCATCACGGTGCGCAGCGTCGTCGCCGAGCGCGCGCCCAGCGTCAGCGAGGCTTCGTCGAGGCTCTTGTCGATCTGCGAGAGCGCCGCGATGCCCGAGCGCACGCCGACCGGCATGTTGCGGAAGACGAAGCAGATGACGAGGATCACCGCCGTGCCCGTCAGCTCGATCGGCGGCACGTTGAAGGCGAGGATGTAACTCACGCCGACCACCGTGCCGGGGATCGCGAAGGACAGCAGCGTCATGAACTCGAAGGCGTTGCGCCCGGCGAAGTTCTGCCGCGTCAGCAGCCAAGCCGTCAGCAGGCCCAGCCCCGCCGTCAGCGGCGCGGCGATCAGCGCCACCTCGGCCGTGGCGAAGAAGGAGGGCCACGCGCTGCCGGTGAAGTGCAGGCCGCCGGCCCCGCCCTCGATGCTGAAGGCGGTGGCGTAATGCTCCAGCGTCGGCGTGTAGTCGCGCCCCATCATCTTGACGAAGCCGCCGATGAGGATGATCGCGTAGACGACGAAGGTGAACACGCCCCACGGAATCGCGGTGAGGTAGGCGCCGAATTTCACGAGGTTCGGCAGCGGCAGCGACAGGCCCGCGTCGCCCTTGCCCGTCACCGTCGTGTAGACCTTCTTGCCGACCCAGAGTTGCTGGATCGCGAAGCCGCCGAGCGTGAAGACGAGAAGCACCATCGACAGCACGGCCGCGCGGCCCTGATCGGTCGCCGCGCCCACAACGGCGAAGAAGATCTTCGTCGACAGCACCTCGAAATTGCCGCCGAGCACGAGCGGGTTGCCGAAGTCGGCCATGCTCTCGACGAAGCCGAGCAGGAAGGCGTTGGCGATGCCCGGCCGCATCAGCGGGAAGGTGACGGTGTTGAAGATCTGCAACGGCTTGGCGCGCAGCGTCTGCGCCGCCTCCTCCATCGACGGAGCGATGCCCTGCACGACGCTCAGCATCACGAGAAAGGCGATCGGCGTGAAGGCGAGCAATTGCGCGATCAGCACGCCCGGCAGACCGTAGATCCAGCGCGAGGGCGGAATGCCGAAGGTCGAGAACAGGAAGTTCGACACGGCGCCGGAGCGGCCGAACAAGAGGATCAGCGCCAGACCGATGACGAAGGGCGGCGTGATGATCGGCAACACGGTGAGCAGTCGCAGCACGCCGCGGAAGCGGAATTGCGTGCGCGTCGCGATCAGCGCGAAGGCGAGGCCGAGCGCCGTCGACAGCACCCCGACGAGCAGCGCCAGAAACACCGTGTTCCAGGCGACGCCGCACGCGGTTCCGCCGCCGAGGCAGCCGAGGCCCCAGATCGAGGAATCGGTCATCTTCTCGAAGAACAGGCCCGGCGCGAAATGGCCTGAATTGTCATGGAACGCGCTGAGCAGGATCGTCGCGATCGGCAGGAACACGAAGGCCAGGATCAACGCGACGATCCAGCCGATGGCGCCGACGACGAAGCCGTCGCCGCGGCACCAGCCGCGCATGGCGAGGCCGCGCATGGCGAGGGACAGCAGGCCGCCGACGGTCAGCAGCGCGCCGAGCCCCATGCCTGCCTGCTTCGGCCCCGGCGCGCCGAACAGCGCGGCCAGCGCCTCGAACCGCCAGCCGCGATGACCGATGGAGAAGCCCTGCGCCACGATCCAGAATATGCCGAAGGCGCCGGCGGCGACGAACCACGCGCCGGCCTTCGTGCCGCGCAGCCGCGTCAGGAACGGCGTCGCCGCCAGAACGAAGGCGAGCGCGATCGGGCCGAGCCACGGCTCCTCGCCCTTCAGCGCGAGGATCGCCCCCGGCCAGCCGCCGAGACCGACGCCGCCGGACTGGTTCATGTGCCAGGGCAGCGCGCAATAGCCGAGCAGCGCGACCGCCAACGGCGCGACGCCCGGCGCCGCCAGAGCCGACGACGCTGTTTGCTGTTGTCCCCTCAACGCCCCCTCCCCCGTCGCCTCGCCGCCTAGCGCGGCAGCGACTTCACCTCGGCCTCGAATTTCCGCAACAGCCGGGTGCGTTCCGTCGACGATCCGTATTTTCCGGTGTCGTAATCGATCAGCTTCACCGCCGCGAAGTCGGGCGCCTCCGGCGGCGCGACGACCTTCGGATTGGACGGAATCGAGAATATCTTCAGACGCATGTTGATCGTCTGCGCCTCGACGCCGAGCGTCCAGTCGTAGAACTTCTTGCCGTTCGCCTCGTTGCGGGCGCCCTTGATCAGCGACACCGACCCCGTCTCGTAGCCCGTGCCTTCGCAGGGCGCGATGGCCTTCACCGGCGCGCCGGCGAGCTTCTGTGTCACGATGTCGTGCAGGAAGCCGATGCCGACGGCCGACTCGCCGATCGAGATCGCCTTGATCGGCGCGATGCCGGATTTGGTGTACTGGCTGATATTCTTGTGCAGCCCCTTCAGATAGGCGTAGCCCTTGTCCTCGCCCATCAGCTGCACGATCGTCGCGAGCGCGGTGTAGGCCGTGCCTGACGAGGCCGGGTCGGCGATCTGGATCTCGTCCTTGAATTTCGGGTCGAGCAGATCGGCCCAGCATTTCGGCTCGGGCAGATTGCGCTGCTTCAGCACCGCCTCGCTGACGCCGAAGCCGAGCACGCCGAGATAGGTGCCGGCGGTGCGGAACTTCGACTGTTCGGCGTGCCGCGTCGCCCAGTCGCGCAGGCCCGCCAGCGCCGGCGACTTGTATTCGGCCGTCAATCCTTCCTCGGCCGCCTGAAGATGCGCGTCGCCGGGCCCGCCCCACCACACGTCGCCCTTCGGATTGGCGGATTCGGCCTTGATCTGCGCATAGGTCTCGCCTGTGGAGCGGCGGATCATCTGCACCTTGACGCCCGTCGCCTTCTCGAACAGCGCCGCGCCGTCGCGGCATTGCTCCTCGAGGATCGAGCAGTAGACCGTCACGGTCTCCTGCGCGCGCGCCTGCGTAAGTCCGGCCGCCAGCGCCAGAAGGCTGACTGCGCAAAGGGTCGTCGTCTTCAACATGATCGTCTGTCCCGATGGAGACCGCGGCGAGGCCCGCCGCGGTCCGATGCTTGCGTGAACGAGGCGGCCGTCACTTCGGCTGCGACTTCACTTCCTTGTCCCACTTCGCCAGCAGACGGTTGCGCTCGGCCGACGAGCCATACTTGGCGAAATCGTAGTTGATCAGCTTCGTCGTGGAGAGGTCGACGCCCATCTTGGGCAGCGGCGTCGCCTTGTTCGAGGGCGTCTGCAACTGCTTGTTCTGCGCGCCGAGCGACTGCGGCGCCGGCGTCAGCGCCCAGTCGTAGAACTTCTTGGCGTTCTCGAGATTGCGCGCGTCCTTGATGATCGACATCGAGCCGATCTCGTAGCCTGTGCCCTCGCAGGGCGCGACGGTCTTGATGTCGGGATTGAGCTGCGCCTCGGCGATCATGTCGTGCATGAATGTGATGCCGATCGTCGTCTCGCCGAGATTGACGGCCTTGGCCGGCGCCGCGCCCGACTTGGTGTACTGGTTGATGTTCTTGTGGAGCTTCTTCAGCCACTCGAAGCCCTTGTCCTCGCCCATCACCTGCACGATCGTCGCGAGCATCGTGTAGGACGTGCCGGACGAATTCGGATCGGCGACCTGCACCTCGTCCTTGTATTCCGGCTTGGCGAGATCGGCCCAGCACTTGGGCTCAGGCAGCTTCTTGGCCGCCAGCAGCTTGGCGTTGTAGCCGAAGCCGAGCGCGCCGGAGTACACGCCGACCGTGCGCCCCTTGGTCTGCTCCCACTGGCGCACCGCCCAGTCGTAGAGTTCGCCCATCTTGGGCGACTTGTATTCGACCGTCAGATCCTCGGCGGCGGCCTGCTGATGCGGATCGCCCGTGCCGCCCCACCACACGTCGCCCTTCGGGTTCGAGGCCTCGGCCTTGATCTGCGCGTAGGTCTCGCCCGAGCTCTTGCGCGTCATCGCGACCTTGATGCCGGTGTCCTTCTCGAACATCGTCACGATGGCGCGGCACAGCTCCTCCTGCACCGAGCAGTAGAGGGTGAGCGAGCCCTGCGCCTGCGCCGACGGCGCGGCGGCGACGAGGGCGGTCAGCGCCGCAGACGCGGCGAGCATGGTCTTCAGCGACATGGATCCTCCATAGACGGTTCTTTTGATCGGCGTCTTGATGGCGATGTGAACCTTCCGCGCGCCAAACGTCAACCGCGTTGCGCCAGCGCAATTCCCGAGAGTTGGGACAGGCCAGGCGCCAGAACGGGGCCGGAGGCCAGAACCTCGTTCCCCCGCGTCAGTCCGTCGCGCGCCAGGAAATCGTTGACGACCCCGCCCGCTTCGGTGACAAGGCACAGCCCCGCCAGCACGTCCCAGGCGTTCATGTGCTGCTCGAGATAGGCGTCGATCCGCCCTGCTGCGACATAAGCGACGCCGAGCGCGCCCGAGCCGCAGCGCATCACCCCGGCGCCGGCCTCGATCACCTTGCCGACGAGGGCGTGATAGCCCGCCATCCCCGAGCGCATGTTCCAGCCGATCTCGATGGTCGAGGCGGTCATCTCGGACTGGCTCGTGACCTCCATCCGCGCCCCGTTCAGGCTCGCGCCGCCGCCCCGCCGGCCTGCGAACATCTCGTCCATCATCGGATCGTAGATGACGCCGATTTCGATTTGCCCGGCGAGCACATAGGCGATGGAGATGCAGAAGTGCGGGATGCCGCGGGCGAAATTCGCCGTGCCGTCGATCGGGTCGATCACCCACACGCCCGCCCCCGCCGCGCCGGGCGCGGCCCCGCCCTCCTCGCCAATCAGCCCGTCGCCGGGAAAGGCTCCGGCGAGACGGCCCTTGACCATCGCCTCCACCTCGCCATCCACCTCGGTCAGATAGTCCTGCCGTCCTTTGAACTTGAGCGTGAAGGAGGATCGGTCGAGGAAGCGGCGGCGCATCGTTTGCCCCGCCTCGCGGGCGATCGCCTGCGCGGCGAGGAAACGGTGGCCGATTGCGGCGTCCTGCATCTTGAAAACTCCCAGATTCGCGGCGACAGGGTGGCCTGCTTGTCGCATGAAGGAAAGCGCAGGCGCTTGCTGGAGATCGACATGTCGGAAGCCGCAAACGGCGCAGACGGGACGAAATCGGACGTCAGGGAGGCGGCGGAGGCCAAAGCGGAGCTCAGGGCGGAGCGTCGACTCGCCCGCCAGCAGGCTCTCGCCTCGCTGCGCGAGAAGGCGCTGATCACCCTGACCGGCTTCCTCCTCACCGGCGTTCTGGGCACGATGGTGACGACATGGATCCAGCAGCGCGGCTGGGCCTGGCAGAACCGCGTCGGCAAGATCGAAAAGGACGTCCAGAACGCGATGACGACCTATCGCTCGGCCGCCGAACTGGTGAACGCGCGCTGGCTCGCCGCCTACCAGATGACGCGGGCGCTGGAGCGCGAACCGCTGGAGGCGGGCGCCCCCAGCTCGGTCTGGAAGCAGGCGCAGGACGCCTTCGCCGCCGCCGACCGCGACTGGACGCTGCGCTTCACGAACGTCGCGCGCGAGGTCGAGTTCTATGTGGAGACGCCGTTCGGGGTCGATCCGGCCGCCTCGCTCCAGAACGTCTACGCGCTGACCTGCGTCGCCGACCCTTATCGCGACGCCGCCGGCCCCAAGCTCGACGCGCGCTCGGCGCGCATCGCGCTCGAGGTCATCAACCACTGCCAGGCGCGCGTGAAGGACACGCTCCAGTCGCTGGTCGACGAGCGCGAGGCCGGCCGCGCGCTCGACGGCGTGGCGCGCACCAGCGCGGTCAACCTCGCCTTCCGCCAGCTCGACAACATCTATCGCGTCAACGAGATGCTGCGCTGCCAGATCTTCGCCCGCGCCATCGCCATCCGCTCCCAGCTCGCGACCGAATCCTACTGGGGCACCTTCTTCGGCGTCGAGTCGCCCGCATACGACGCCGCCGCGGGCGGCCGGTCCTGCGTCGAGGGCGGGTGACCTTCGCCCTAAGGGGGGATTGACCCAAGCGCCGGCTCCGCCAAGTCTTGGGCTCATGTCACAGCAAGACGGCGGCGTCCCGATTTCGCAGACAGACGAGGCAGGCGTCTCGACGCCGCGCGGCGGCCACGATCCGCGCACGGACGACCGGCGCACGCGCCTGCGCGAGACGCTGATCGACAAGGCGCTTGAAATCCTGTCGACTGAAGGGCTCGGTGCCATGCAGGCGCGCCGGGTCGCCCAGCTCGCCGGCTGCTCCGTCGGCGCGATCTACAACGTCTTCCCCGATCTCGACGAGCTGATCCTGCGCGCCAACGCGCTGACGCTGAAGCGCGTCAAGGCGCATGAGCGCGAGGCGCTGGCCGCCCTGCCGACGACCGCCACCCGCGCCGAGCGGGCGATGGCGCTCGCCATGGCCTATGTCGATTTCGCCTTCCGCTACGAAACCGCGTGGCGCTCGCTGTTCGACTACCGGCTGACCAACAAGAAGCCCTACCCCGGCTGGTATCACGAGGCGCAGGCGGACGCGCTGAGCGTGCTCGACGCCACCATTCCCTCGGCGCTCGCCGGCGCGGATCCGGAGGCCGAGGAAAGCCGCCAGCGTCTCGAGCGCACGACATGGGCGGCCGTCCACGGCGTCGTCGCCACCAATATGGACAGCCGCCTCGAGGAGCGCTCCCGCGCCGAGATCGAGGCGCAGGTGCGCCTGTTGATGACGCTTTTGTCGAAGGGGCTCTCCGCCGGCCCCTGATCGGCGCCCCCGGCGCGCCGCAGGGATGACGCGCGCCGGCCCCCATGCTTGAGTGCGACCCATCGGCGACAGAGTCGCCCCTGGAGCGGTCAAGCGCGTGCGCATCGTCACCTGGAACGTCAATTCGGTGCGTCAGCGCCTCGAGCATCTGGTGCGCTATCTGCGCGAGACGGAGCCGGACGTCGTCTGCCTGCAGGAGATCAAGTGCGTCGACGAGGCGTTCCCGCGCCTCGAGATCGAGGCGCTCGGCTACAATGTCGAGACGCACGGCCAGAAGACCTTCAACGGCGTCGCCATCCTGTCGAAACGCCCGATCGAGACGCAGCGCGGCCTGCCCGGCGACGAGGCGGACGCGCAGGCCCGCTACATCGAGGCGGTGACGACGGACGCGCAGGGCCGCGTCGCCCGTGTCGCTTCCATCTATCTGCCGAACGGCAATCCCGCCGGCACGGAGAAATACGCCTACAAGCTCGCCTTCATGGACCGGCTGATCCGCCACGCGCGCGATCTGCTCGCGCATGAGGAGACGCTGGTTCTCGCCGGCGACTACAACGTCATCCCGACCGCGCTCGACGCGAAACGCCCCGAGGACTGGCTCGGCGACGCGCTGTTCCTGCCGCAGACGCGCGAACGCTTCCGCGAACTCGTCAATCTCGGCCTCACCGACGCGTTGCGCGCCGTCTCGAACGAGGGCGGCGTCTACACCTTCTGGGATTATCAGGCCGGCGCCTGGCAGAAGAACAACGGCATCCGCATCGACCACCTGCTGCTCTCGCCGGAGGCGGCGGACCGGCTGGTCGAGGCGACGGTGGACAAGCATGTGCGGGGTTGGGACAAGCCCTCCGACCACGTCCCCGTCCGGATCGAACTGAAATGAAGCGGCTTCCGGCCCGGCGCGGCGCGCTCGGCCGGCTCACCGCCTTTCTGCTCTGGGCCCTGCCCGCCGCCGCCGGCGCCGCCCTCGCGCTCGGCGAGGCGCCGACGGTCGAGCGCGTGCGCGACCTGATCTTCGATCAGTATCAGGCGCTGAGCCCACGCGCGTGGTCGCCCGACCTGCCGGTGCGCGTCGTCGACATCGACGAGGAGTCGCTCGCCCGTCTCGGCCAGTGGCCCTGGCCGCGCGACAAGCTCGCCTCGCTCACCGCCGCCTTGCGCACGCGCGGGGCGGCGGCGATCGCCTACGACGTCATCTTCTCCGAGCCCGACCGCTCCTCGCCCGAACGCATTCTCGACGCGCTGCCCGAGCTTCCCGAGAAGGAGGCGCTCGCAAGGGCGCTGACCAGCGTTGTCAGCCATGACGACGCCTTCGCCAACGAGGTCGCCGCCGCCCCTGTCGTGCTGGCGGTCGCGCTGACCCATCGCGCGCCGGACGCGCAGGCCCCGCCGCCGGCCATGAAGGGCGCCTTCGCCGTCGCCGGCGACGATCCGCGCCGGTTCGTTCCGCGCTTCGGCGGCATGTCGACGCCGCTGCCGCTGCTCGCCGCCAGCGCCGCCGGCCTCGGCGCGATCAACTTCATTCCCGACCGCGACCTCGTGCTGCGGTCCGCGCCGCTTCTGCTGGCGCGCAAGGACTCCTCGGCGGAAGGCGCCGCGCTCGTCCCCTCGCTCGCGCTCGAGGCGCTGCGCGTCGCCCAGGGCGCGACGACAATCGTCGTGAAATCCTCCAACGCGTCCGGCGAGAAGGCGCTCGGCGGCGCCGCCACCGGCGTCGTCGCCGTCAAGGTGGGCGACGTCGAGATCGCCACCGGCAGGGACGGCGCGGCGCGCATCCGCTACGCCGGCTCGCAGGCCGCCCGCCATATCCCGGCCTGGCGCGTCATGACCGGCGCCGTCGATCCTGCCGAGATCGACGGGCGAATCGTCTTCGTCGGCGCCAGCGCCGCCGCGCTCGTCGATCTGCGCTCGACTCCGCTCGAAGGCGCCGTCGCCGGCGTCGACGTCCATGCCGAGCTGGTCGAGCACGCAATGTCCGGCGCGCGTCTGGCGCGGCCCGATTATGCGCCGGGGCTGGAGGCGTTCCTCGTCGTGCTGGCCGCAGCCGCCGTCGGCTTCATGGCGCGCCGACTGGGGCCGGCGCCCGCCGCGCTGGTCGCCGCGGCGATGGCCGGCGCCGCCTTCGTCGCCAGCTTCGCCGCCTTCCGCTGGGGCGACGTGCTGGTCGACGCGGTCGTGCCCTCGCTGACGACGGTCGCCGCCTATGGCTGGACCACCATCGCGGTCTATCGCCGCGCCGAGCGCGAGCGCCGCAGCGTGCGCGACGCCTTCGGCCGCTACCTCTCGCCGGTGATGGTGCAACGCCTCGCCGACGATCCCGCCAGCCTGCGCCTCGGCGGCGAGACGCGCGTCGTCACCGCGCTGTTTTCCGACGCGCGCGGCTTCACGGCCCGCTCCGAAACGCTCGACGCGCAGGGCGTCGTCGAATTCCTCAACCGTCTGCACACGCCGACGACCGCCGCCGTGCTCGCCGAGGGCGGCACCATCGACAAATATATCGGCGACGGGCTGATGGCGTTCTGGAACGCGCCGCTGGCGACGCCGGACCACGCGGTGGCGGCGTGCCGGGCCGCGCTCGCCATGCAGCGCGCCATCGCCGCGCTCGACGTCGCGATGGCGGCGGAGGCCGCCGCCGCCGGCCGCGCGCACAGGCCGGTGCGCATCGGCGTCGGCGTCAACACCGGCGAGGCCTTCGTCGGCAACATGGGATCGACGCAGCGTTTCGACTATTCCATCGTCGGCGACATGGTGAACGTCGCCTCCCGACTGGAATCGGCGACGAAGGAGCTCGGCGTCGACATCCTCGTCTCGCGGGAGACGCGCGAGGCGGCCGACGGCGCGATGCGCTGCCTCGACGCGGGGGCGATCGAGCTGAAAGGCAAGAGCGAGGCGGTTCGCGCCTACGTTCTGCTCGGCCCCGCCGCGGCGGGCGACGGCTTCGCCGCGCTGGAGGCGGCGCATGACGCCGCGATGGCGGCGCGCGATCTGCCGGCCTTCGACGCCGCGCGCGAGGCGCTGCGGAGGGTTCCCGGCGCCGACAGGCTGGAGACGTTTTACGCGCGTCGGCGCGCGGCGCTGGCGCTCAATCGCCCTTCTTGACGAAGCGCTCGAGATAAAGCCGCGAGGCGTCGCGATCGAGCTCGCTCGCCGAGGACATCGCGGTCGAATACGCCTCGATGATCCACTTGTCCTTCACCGGATCGGCGTTGTCGCGCGCCAGCGTCAGCCACATCAGGCCGCGCGCGCGCTGTCTGGCGACGCCGCCCTCGCCCGAGAACAGGAGATGGCCGAGCAGGCCCTGCGCCTGCCGGTGCTTCTTCTCGGCGGCCAGACCGAGCCAACGCACCGCCTGACCGATATTTCTGGCGACGCCCGCCCCGTCCATGAACATCCGCGCCAGATTGTACTGCGCGTTGGCGTCCCCGAAATTCGTCGCGGCGAACTGGAACATCTGCAATGCGCGCTGCGGATCGGCCTTCACCCTGGAGTTGCCGATGCCCTTCAGCGAATAGACGCCGACCGCCACGAAAGCGTTGGAGACGATGGAGACCTCGCGCTGGTCGAACTGATCGTCGTCGAAATCCTCGACGATGCGCGAGAAATACTGGAAGGCCTTGAGATCGTCATGCGGCACGCCGTCGCCGTCCGCATACATCTTGCCGAGCTTCCACTGGGCGAGCGGATAGCCGTTCTCGGCCGCGTATTTCAGCGCCGGCAGCGAGGTCTCGACATCGCCGGAGCGATAGGCCTCGATCCCCTTCCGGAACGCCTGCTGCGGCGTCTCGAACCGCGCTGAGGGCGCGACGACGGGCGTATCGGCAGGCGCTGGCGTTCCGTCGAGCGCGACGGCCGAGCTCGCCGCCAGACAGCCGGCCGCGAAGATCCAGATTCCTGCGCGAGAGACGCCCGCCATTGCGCGATGACCCAATTCTGTCGCCCCGCCCGCGCCCTGCCAACCGCCTGCGCCGATACCTCGCGCGCCCGGCCAACGAGCGCCGGACGCCGAGGGAATCGCGATCGTCGGACGATGGTCGCGCATCGCGACCTTGGTGAGACCGAAATGGGACGAAGCCGGGTCGTCGCCCGCACGATCTGCACAACCCATCCGCATCGAACTCATTTCGCCCATCGCAATCAACGCACCGACGCCCTGCCCGACCCCTGGGCCGCGCTCCGGCCCCGTTCCGAAACGCCTTGTAAAACGGGCGCTTTCGATACATGCGAGCTTAGCTCACGGTTTATGGCTGGATTGAGGCTCGCGGCGCCCGCTGGCAAGCGCGCCGCGCGCGCGGACGGCGATCTGAAAGCTGTGTGGCCGTCGTGCAACGTTTCGCGGGGTCAGCTCCGCCCGCCCCGCGCCAGATAGCGGGCGAAGGCGTCGAGCGCGACATCCGACACATGATGCTCGATCCCCTCGGCGTCCGCCTCCGCCGCCTCCCGCGGCACGCCGACGGCCAGCAGCAGATCGACGACCAGACGATGCCGGCGCCGCACCCGTTCGGCCAGCGCCTGCCCGGCGTCCGTCAGGAACACGCCGCGATAGGGCCGCGAGGTGACGAGCCCCTCCTCCTTCATCCGCGCCATGAACTTGATCGCGGTGGCGTGCGAGACGCCGAGCCGGCGGGCGATGTCGGTCGCCCGCGCCTCGCCCTCGGCCTCGATCAGGTCCGAGATCAGTTCGGCGTAGTCCTCCATCCGCGCATGCGACTGCGCGGCGCGCGCCTTGCCGAAGCGGCGCGCCTGCGCGGCCACCGCCGGCATGTCCTGACCCGGCCTGTCCGTCTCGTCGCCCATTCCGCCGTTTCCTCCCGCCGCGGCGCACGGCCTGCGTAGCACGCAGCCGCAACCCTCGCGACCTCGTGAGAACTTGGCCCTTGCGATTTGTAGCCGAAGCTACATATTAAGGCCAGCGCCACATCAAACCGGATCGCACCAGCCGCATGAGCGACGTCAGCCTGGGGGACTCCTTCCGCTCCGTCGCCGTGCGCGGCGCGCCGGCGCGCCGGTTCCTCGCCTTCCTCGGCCCGGGCTACCTCGTCGCCACCGGCTACATGGACCCCGGCAACTGGGCGACCGCGCTCGCCGGCGGCTCCAAATTCGGCACGGCGCTGCTGTTCGTCGCCGTCATTTCCAGCCTGATGGCGATCCTGCTGCAATCGCTGTCGGCGCGTCTGGCGCTCGCCACCGGGCGCGACCTCGCCCAGCTCTGCCGCGACGTGCTGCCGCGCCCGATCGCCTGGGTTCTCTGGCTGATCGCCGAAACGGCGATCATCGCCACCGATCTTGCGGAGGTGATCGGCACCGCCATCGGCCTCGAACTACTGTTCGGAATCCCGCTGATGTTCGGCGTCGTGCTGACGGCGCTCGACGTGTTTCTCGTCCTCGCCCTGCAGCGCCTCGGCTTCCGCTGGCTGGAGGCCTTCGTCGGCGCGCTGCTGATCGTCATCGCCATCGCCTTCGCCGGCCAGCTCGTTCTGGCGCAGCCGGACTTCGCCGAAATCGCGCGCGGCCTGTCGCCGACGCGCGAACTCTTCACCAACAGCGACATGCTCTACATCGCGCTCGGCATCCTCGGCGCGACGGTGATGCCGCACAATCTCTATCTCCATTCGGGCGCCGTGCTGACGCGCGACGTCGGCCCGTCCCTCCCGCAGAAGCGCGAGGCGATCCGCTTCGCCACCATCGACTCCACCGTCGCCCTCGCCTTCGCGCTGGTCATCAACGGCTCGATTCTCGTGCTGGCGGCGGCCGCCTTTCACGCGCGGGGCGAGCATCACGTCGCCGAGTTGCAGGAGGCGCACAGGCTGATCGCGCCGCTGCTCGGCTCGGCGATGGCGGCGCATCTGTTCGGCGTGGCGCTGCTCGCCTGCGGCCTCAACTCCACGGTCACCGCGACGCTCGCCGGCCAGATCGTGATGGAGGGCTTCGTCAAGATGCGCCTGTCGCCGGTGGCGCGGCGTCTGTTCACCCGCCTGTTCGCAATCGGCCCGGCGATCGCCGTGATCTTCGTCGCCGGCGAACAGGCGACGGGGCGCCTGCTCGTCGCCAGCCAGGTCGTGCTGTCCTTCGCCCTGCCCTTCGCCGTCGTGCCGCTGGTCTGGATGACGGGCTCGCGCGCGCTGATGGGCGAGCTGCGCGCCCCGCGCTGGGTGACGATTCTCGCCGCCGCCGTCGCCCTCGCCATCATCGCGCTGAACGTGAAACTGCTCTGGGGTTCGGCGACCGGCTGAAGGCCGGCGCGCCTTCTTTACCGTCATTCCGAAGAGCAAAGCGACGAAGCAATCCACATCGCCCACCGGCTGGATTGCTTCGCTCCGCTCGCAATGACGGTCGAAGCGCCGCGCCCCTCCCCCGTCATTGCGAGGAGCAAAGCGACGAAGCAATCCACCCGCCCGCAGGCTGGATTGCTTCGCTCCGCTCGCAATGACGGCCGAAGCGCCGCGCCCCTCCCCGTCATTGCGAGGAGCAAAGCGACGAAACAATCCACAGCGCCCGCAGGCTGGATTGCTTCGCTCCGCTCGCAATGACAGCCGCGTTGCGACTCAGCCCAGCCGCGCCAGCGCGGCCTGCATCTTCTCGATGCGCGCGACCGCCTCGGCGCGGCGTTCGCGCTGCTCGTCGACGACCTCCTCCGGCGCGCGCGCCATGAAGTCGGCGTTGCCGAGCTTGGCGTCGACGCGCGCCACGTCGCCCTCGAGCTTCTTCGTCTCGCGCTGCAACCGCGTCTTCTCGGCGGCCAGATCGACGACGCCGGCGAGCGGCAACGCCGCGACGACGCCGCGCGCCACCACCTGCGCCGACTGCGCGGGCGCCGTCTCCGCGAACGTGATGTCCGACAGGCGCGCGAGGCGCTTCAGCGTGTCGGCGTGGCGGCTCGCGCGCGCCTGCGCCGCGGCGTCCGCGCCGACGAGCACGAGCGGGATCTGCGCGCCGGCGGGCACGTTCATCTCCGAGCGCACCGAGCGCACTTCGGAAATGAGATCGACGACGAAGCCCATCTCGGCTTCCGCCTGCGCGTCGACGAGCCCGTCGAGCTGCGGCCACGGGCCCATCGCCAGCAGCGAGGCGCGCGCCGGCCCCTGCTCGCCCTTGATGCGCCAAAGCTCTTCCGTGATGAACGGCATGAACGGATGCAGCATCGCGCTCGCCTGATCGAGGACATAGGCGAGCGTCGCACGCGCCTCGTCCTGCGCCGGCCCGGCCGCGCCTTGCAGAACGGGCTTGGCGAGTTCGACATACCAGTCGCAGAACACGTTCCAGATGAAGCGGTACACCGCGGCCGCCGCATCGTTGAAGCGATAGCTCTCGAGTGCGGCCGTGATCTCGGCCGCCGCCTTCTGCGTCTCGCCGAGAATCCAGCGGTTGAGCGTTTCGCGCGCCGCCTTCGGGTCGTAGCCGGCGACGCGCGCGCAACCGTTCATCTCGGCGAAGCGCGCCGCGTTCCAAAGCTTCGTCGCGAAGTTGCGGTAGCCCTCGATGCGCTGCATCGACAGCTTCACGTCGCGCCCCGCCGACACGAAGGCGGCGAGCCCCATGCGCAGCGCGTCCGCGCCATACTGGTCGATGACGTTCAGCGGGTCGACGACGTTGCCTTTCGTCTTCGACATTTTCTGGTTGTTCTGATCGCGCACGAGGCCGTGGATGTAGACCGTGCGGAACGGAACCTGATCCTGCGTGAACAGGCCCGCCATCATCATGCGCGCGACCCAGAAGAACAGGATGTCGAAGCCGGTGACGAGCACGTTGTTCGGATAGAAGCGCACGAGCTCCTTCGTCTCCTCCGGCCAGCCGAGCGTCGAGAACGGCCACAGCGCGGAGGAGAACCAGGTGTCGAGCACGTCCGGATCGCGCGTCAGCGCGACGTCCGCGCCCCATTTGGCGCGCGCTTTCTGCTTCGCCTCCGCCTCGCTGCGCGCGACGACATAGGCGCCGTCGGGCCCATACCATGCGGGGATCTGATGGCCCCACCAGAGCTGGCGCGAGACGCACCAGGGCTGGATGTTCTCGAGCCAGCGGAAATATTCGTTCTCGCGCGCCTCCGGCAGGATGCGCGTTTCGCCCTTGCGCACGGCCGCCACCGCGCGGTCGGCGAGCGGCTTCACGTCGACATACCACTGGTCGGTCAGCCACGGCTCGACGACGACGCCGGAGCGGTCGCCATGCGGCACCATATGCGTGTGCGGCTCGATGGCGCGCAGAAGCCCCCGCGCCTCCATCAACGCGACGATGCGCTTGCGCGCCTCGAAGCGGTCGACGCCCTGCATCGCATGCACGTCGGCGAGGTTCGCGTCGTCGCCCTCGAGCGAGGCGACGAGCATCCTGCCTTCCGCGTCGAGCACGTTGATCATCGCCAGCGCGTGGCGCTTGCCGACGTCGAAATCGTTGAAGTCGTGCGCCGGCGTGATCTTCACCGCGCCGGTGCCCTTCTCGGGATCGGAATATTCGTCGGCGACGATGGGGATGAGGCGTCCGACGAGCGGCAGCTTCACGCGCTGGCCGACCAGCGCGCGATAGCGCTCGTCGTCCGGATGCACGGCCACCGCCGTGTCGCCCAGCATCGTCTCCGGGCGCGTCGTGGCGACGGTGATCGCCTGCCCCGTCTCGCGACCATCTGCGTCGACGACCGGATAGTCGAAGTGCCAGAGGTTGCCCTTCACCTCGACCTGCTGCACCTCGAGGTCGGAGATCGCGGTCTGGAAATTCGGGTCCCAGTTGACGAGGCGCTTGTCCTTGTAGACGAGCCCGGCCTCGTAGAGCGTCACGAAGAAATCGAGCACCGCTTTCGACAGGCCCTCGTCCATCGTGAAGCGTTCGCGCGACCAGTCGCAGGAGGCGCCGAGGCGCTTCAACTGGTTGACGATGGCGCCGCCGGACTCGGCCTTCCACGTCCACACTTTTTCGAGAAACGCCTCGCGCCCGAGCGTGCGGCGGTCGGGCTGCTGCGTCTGCATCAGATGCCGCTCGACGATCATCTGCGTCGCGATGCCGGCATGGTCGGTGCCGGGCTGCCACAGCACGTCCTTGCCGCGCATCCGCTCGAAGCGGCACAGAATGTCCTGCAACGTGTTGTTGAGCGCGTGGCCGATATGCAGCGAGCCGGTGACGTTCGGCGGCGGGATGACGATGCAGTAAGGCTCCGCGTTCGCGCGCTCGGGGCGGCCCGCCCGGAATGCGCCCGTCTCCATCCAGGCGGCCGAGATGCGGCCCTCCACGGCGGCGGGATCGAACGTCTTCTCCATCATGTCGTCAAAACACCCGGGCTGTCGCAAGAAGCCGCTAGAAACAGCGGCGCGCCGCCCGTGTCAATCAAACAGGGCGGCGGCGAAACAGTCGGGCGAAACGTTCAGCGGCCGCCGCGCGCCACGCGCTCGATCTCGGCCTTCACCAGCCGTTCGACCAGGACCGGCAGATTGTCGTCGAGCCAGGTCTTGAGCAGGGGACGCAGCAGGTCGCGCGTCATGTCGTCGAGGCGGCGGGCGTTGTTCGCCATCAGCGCGCTCGCCAGCGTCTCGAACTGCGCCGTCACCGCGGCGTCGGTCTGCGAGGACAACAGATGCGCCTCGGACGGCGCGGCGAACGCAGGGGCGGTCAATATCTGAGTGGTCGTGGCGGCGGCGGCCAGAGCCGGCGCGGCGACCGGCGCCGAAAGCTCGACGATCTCCTCCTCCGCCTCGGCGATCGTCTCGGCAGGCGCGGCGGCGGCCGGCGCCGGCTCGGCCGCAGGCTCGATCTCCGCCGCGGACGGAACCGCGCGCAGCGGCGGCGGGAACACGTCGTCGAACAGCTCCGTGGTCGCGCGCGGGGCCGGAGCGATGGCCTCGTCCTCGCGCGCCTCGCGCAGCGGCGCGGCGTCGAGATTGGCGGGACGGTCGGGCGCCAGCATCGGCCCGGGGGCGGCGGGGCGCGCCGGGGCGCGCTGGTCGTCGGCGATGATGCGCCGGATCGAGGCGAGGATCTCCTCCATCGAAGGCTCGTGCGCGCGCTGCTGCGCGATCATGCGATCATGCTGCGGAGAAGTCGCGGTGCTCATCGGATGCCCTCTGCGCGGCGCGGCGCGAATCGCTGCGCGGAGCCGACGCCTATGGGATAATCCTCAACGCCCCGCGCCGGCAAGCGCGCGGGCCGGCGCGCTTGTGGATGGCGTCAGCGCCCGTCCGGCGTGCGCACGCCGATCCACTTGTCCTTCACCTGATCGAAGTGGACGCGCGGATCGTAGCTGGCGACCGACAGGCCGAGCGTCGACGCCGAAAGGCGGCCCATCGCGGAGAGGACCGAGTAGGACGTGACGACGCGGTCGCGCTGCGCCGTCACCAGCGTCACGCGCGCGTTGAGCAGCGTCTGCTGGGAAACCAGAACGTCGAGCGTCGTGCGCTGGCCGACCTTGGCTTCCTCGCGCACGCCGTTGAGCGCGATTTCGGCCGCCGTCACCTGCGCCTGCGCGGCCTGCAGCACCGCGCGCGAATTCTCCCACAGGCCCCAGCTCGAGACGACGAGCGCGCGCACCTGCTCGCGCTGCACGTCGGCCTGCAGCCGCGCCTGCCCGAGTTGCTCCTTGGCCTGACGAACGCGGGCGTAGACCTCGCCGCCCTCGTAGATCGGCACGGTCAGCGTCGCCACCGCGCTGGCGCTGGTGGTCTGCGCGCCGCGCGCGCCGTTCGGATCCCAGCGCTTCGACAGCGAGCCGGTGACGCCGAGCGTCGGATAAAGCTCGCCCTCGACGAGCTTCACGGCGAGCTGCGCGGCGTCGACATTGTGCATCGCCGCCTGGATCAGCGGATGCTCGGTCTGCGACGAGGAGACCGCGTTCGCCACCGACTTCGGCAGCGCCTTGTCGATGGGCTTGGCGGGGGCGAGGCTCCTGGGCTGTTCGCCGACGACCTGCCGGTAATTGGCGAGCGAGGTCTGCAGATTCGACTGCGCCGTGAAGGCGTCGGCGCGGGCGCTGGCGAGCTGCGCCTCGACCTGAGCGACGTCGGTGCGCGTCACCTCGCCGACATTGAAGCGGTCGCGCGTCTGGCGCAACTGCTGGTCCAGCACCTCGATGTTGTTGCGGCGCAGATTGAGGATCGCGGTGTCGCGCAGCACGTTCATGTAGGAGGTGACGGCGTTTTGCAGCACCGTCTGCTCGGCGTTGCGCAGCGTCTCGCGCGCCGCCAGCACGCCCGATTCGGCCTGCCGCACGCCGTTGGCGGTGCGATTGCCGTTCCACAGATTCTGCTGGATCTGCACGCCGAAGCCGCGCGGCCCGGAGCTGCGCGAGCCCGAACTCGCGCCCAGCCCCTCCGATTCGGTGTGGAGAACGCCGGCGTCCGCGGTGGCGCTGATGCGCGGGCGCCAGCCGGACATCTGCCGCGGCACGTTCTCGTCGCTCGCGCGCACGCCGGCGCGCTGCTGGTTCAGGTCGGGATTGCCGCGATAGGCTTTCGCCAGCGCGCCGGCCAGCGTCTCCGCGGCTGCCGGCGCCGCGACGGCGAGGCAAAGGCCGGCGAGCGACAGGCTCGCAAGGCAGGCGACGGACGTCGCCCGCAACGCGCCCTTGCCGGTCGTCAGCCGAGCCAATCGGGTCGTGGGCGACGCCATTACAACCTCATCATTACGCAACCGCGACGCGAGCCGGCGGCGATCCAATCTCGCCCCGCAGGCGATTCCGGGCGTTAACCTATCCGGTTCCGGCCCGATTCAAGTGCGGCGCAAGCGCCCAAAACGCATTTACCCGGACGCCGACGCAAAAATACGACACTTAGAATATGAACGCCGGGGCCTTGCGGAACGCGGCCAACGACGGGCCGGACGCGTTGAACAGCGTGCGCTTGCCGAATTCGTCGCCATGCCGGTCGTAGCGCACGGCGCGGACGGCCGAGCCGCTCTTCTCCAGCGTCAGCAGGCGGCCGCCGTCGGCGAGCTGGGCCAGCAGCCCGTCGAGCGAGGTCTCGGCGACTCCGTTGACGAGGATGACGTCGAAAGGTCCGTCCGCCGCCGCGCCCTTGGCCAGATCGCCCTGCCTCGCCGTGACGTTGGCGCAGCCGAGCGCGCCGAGCTGGCTGGCCGCGGCCTCCGCGGCGCTCGCCTCGTCCTCGATCGTCACGACGGACTTCGCCAGCCGCGACAGCACAGCCGCCGAATAGCCGCCGCCCGCGACGTCGAGCGCGCGGCATTGGGACGTGACGGCGGCCTCCTGAATGAGACGGCCGAGGATCATGGGCGCCAGCAGCAGCCGCTCGCCCGTCCTGCCCGGCAGAACGCGGTCGGAATACGCCACGGCGGCGAGATCGGCGGCGATGAACGGCTCGCGGGGAACGGCGTCGAAGGCGGCGAGCACGCCGACGTCAAACACGTCGAATGTGCGCATCTGGCGCTCGACCATCGTCCGGCGCAGATCAGCGGCGGATTCGCGCGCGGTTGCCGTTTGCGCCATGCCCCACCTCCGTTTGCCGGCGAGCCGGCGAGAAACGATGGAGGCCTCGCCCGGAATCGAACCGGGGTGCAAGGATTTGCAGTCCTCTGCGTAGCCACTCCGCCACGAGGCCTTCGCCGGCGCGTCGCCGCGTCGGCACGGGCGCTATAGCAAACATGCGGGCGCGCGAGCAAGGCGATGCGCCGATTTCCCGCACGCGATCGTCGCCGCCGGCGCGCGTCGCGCGATTGGCGTCCGACGGGCGCGATTGAGGCTTGCAACCGGCGCGCCGCTTGGGTTATGCGTGCGCCGCTCAAGAGCGATCCCTGATAGCTCAGCTGGTAGAGCATTCGACTGTTAATCGAATGGTCGCAGGTTCGAGTCCTGCTCGGGGAGCCAGTTTCGAGGCGGTCGGCGTCAGCCGGCCGCCTTTTTTCGTTTCGGCCCGGGTCAGCCCTCCGCCCGCATCGGCGGGGCGAAGCTGTCCACCGCCCGCCGCAGCCGCGCCGCCAGCGGCCCGGGCGCGACGGCGCCGAACGTCTCGGCGAGCGCCCGATAATACCAGCGCGTGCCCTCCGGCCCGCCAGCGAATCGCGCGAAGGCGCTCTCGCCGGCCCCCCGGAAATCCTCGGCGATCGCCTCGGCGTTGTAGACCTTGTCGGCCAGGCTCACGAGCAGCGAGCGCGCGTCGGCGCCCCTGAGATGCGCCAGATAGGCCTCCTTGCGCGGCCGCCAGGCGGGCTTGGGCTCGGCCATCGTGTCGGTGCAGTCCGCGACGATTTGCGCCGCCGCCTCGCCGAAGCGGGCGCGGATCGCGGCGAGCGTCGCCTCCCCGCCCTGATCCTCGGCGGCGTCGTGCAGCAGGGCGGCGATCGCCTGATCCTCGCTCCCGCCATATTCGAGCGTCAGCGCGGCCACGCCCATCAGATGCGCGATGTAGGGCGTCCCCTTGCCCTTGCGCGTCTGGGCGCGGTGCAGCGCATGCGCATAGGCGAGCGCCTCGTCGAAGCGATGCGAGAGCATGTATGTCTCCTTCTCTTTCCTCGAAATGAACCTAATTTGCGGGCGCAGCGCCACGCACCGGGGCCCGACGTGACCGACATCGTTCTGTTCCGCGACGATTTGCGCCTCGCCGACAACCCGGCGCTCGCCGCCTGCGCAGGCGGGCCGGCGCTGTTCGTCTATGTGTTCGAGGAGGGCGTGGCGCGCCGCGCCCTCGGCGGCGCCTCGCGCTGGTGGCTGCATCATGCGCTGGCCGCGCTCGCCCGCGACATCGCGGCCAGAGGCGGCCGGCTCGACATTCTGCGCGGCGATCCGCGCGTCCTCGTCCCCGCCCTCGCGGAGGCGGCCGGCGCGCGGCGCGTCGTCTGGAGCCGGCGCTACGACGGCGCGGGCGTCAAACTCGATTCGCAGATGAAGGAGACGCTCGCGGCGGCGGGACGCGCGCCCGAGAGCTTCAATGCGTCTTTGCTCTACGAACCGTGGACCGTCAAGACCGGCGAGGGCAGGCCCTTCCGCGTGTTCACGCCCTTCTGGAAGGCCGCGCGCGCCGGCGGCGCCCCGCCCCGGCCTGCGGCCGCGCCCAAACGCGTCGTCGCGGCGGACTGGCCGAAACCCGCCCCGCCCCGCGCGCGGCTCGACGATCTCGGCCTCCTCCCGACAACGCCCGACTGGGCCGGCGGGCTGCGCGCGGCGTGGACGCCGGGCGAAACAGGCGCGCAGGCGCGGCTCTCATCCTTCCTCGACGAAGGCCTGCGCGGCTACGCCGACAGGCGCGACCGGCCCGACCTGCCGCACCACTCCCGCCTGTCGCCGCATCTGCGTTTCGGCGAAATCTCGCCGCGTCAGGCGTTTCACGCCGCCGCCGAGGCCGCCGAGTCGGGCGCCGCGACATGGAAGGACGCGGAGAAATTCCAGTCGGAGCTCGGCTGGCGCGAATTCTCCTGTCACCTGCTCTTCCACTGGCCGGACCTGCCGACGAAGAACTTCCAGCCGAAATTCGACGCCTTTCCGTGGCGCGCGCCGGACGAGGCCGCACTGGCGGCATGGCGCAAGGGCCGCACCGGCTATCCGGTGATCGACGCCGGAATGCGCGAGCTGTGGGCGACCGGCTTCATGCACAACCGCATCCGCATGGTGGTCGCGAGCTTCCTCATCAAGAACATGCTGACGGACTGGCGCACCGGCGAGGACTGGTTCTGGGACACGCTGTGCGACGCCGATCCGGCCTCGAACGCGGCGAGCTGGCAGTGGGTGGCGGGCTCGGGCGCGGACGCCGCGCCCTATTTCCGCATCTTCAATCCCGTATTGCAGGGCGAGAAGTTCGACCCCGACGGCGCCTATGTGCGCCGCTGGGTTCCCGAGATCGCCAGACTGCCGGACAAATGGCTGCACCGCCCCGGGCAGGCGCCGGCCGACGTGCTGAAGGCGGCGGGCGTTCGCCTCGGCCGCGACTATCCCGCGCCGATCCTCGACCTCGCCGCCACCCGCGACCGGGCGCTGGCGGCGCTGGCGAGGCTCGGCTGATCGGCTAGGGTCGCGTCAGGAGCCAGTCCGGGTTGAGCTTGACCGTTCCCCGGCGCCGGGCCCATCGGCGTGCGCGCGGCCGAAGAACGCCGGCCCAGCGCCAGCAGCCAGCAGGCCGAAGACGGCGTGGCGCTGGTGGCGATACCGATCGTCGGGCAGAGCGGCGGGCGTCATACTGGTCGTCCTGCCCTCCGGGCTCGATAGACGATCTGCAACTCTTGGCTTCGACAACCGCTCGGTTTCGCGCTGGGCGGAGGCGTCGCCATCAGCGGATTGGGCGGCGGGTCGGTCGGCAGCGACAGGCCGAGCTTGCCGGACGAGGCGGGCATGCGCACGGTCTGCCCCTTCGCCGCGACGAACTGGATGACGACCCGGGGGCGGCCTGATCTGGTTCCACTTTTTGATGCGTCGGCCTTCGCCGGGTCAGGTCGCTGCGCGTCGTTCGCGGCCATGCCGACGGGATGGCCCGGCGACGCCGAAACAGCACGCCGGCTTCAGCGCCATCAGGTTGGTGAGCCGCTTAACGCCGCGCGCCCGTCCATCTCGATGTCCATCTCCACCTCGCCTCCGTCAGCACCTGCGCCGACGATGCGCGCCAAAGTCGAAATCGGGCCGAACCCGCGAGCGCGACCTGGGCGCATTCCGCCCGGTGCGCCTGGTTCGGCGGCCCTGCGATCCGGCGGCCCTCCGCGCCGGGGCCCGATTTGACTGCGCCCCGATCGTCCCCATTTTCCGCGCCCGACTTTCGGGGTTCCGGCGTCCCGCCCACAGAATTCCGACCGAACGCCAGACGGCCGCCGCGCCGAACCCCGGCCCGCGCGCCGTCGCTTGTGGATGTCCAAATGACCGTCGTCATCGTCGAATCTCCGGCCAAGGCCAAGACGATCAACAAATATCTCGGCCGCGGCTTCGAGGTGCTGGCCTCCTTCGGCCATGTCCGCGATCTGCCGGCCAAGGACGGCTCGGTCGATCCCGAGAACGATTTCAAGATGTTGTGGGAGGTGGACGCGAAGTCCGCCAAGCGCCTGTCCGACATCGCCGCCGCCGTGAAGGAGACCGACCGCGTCGTTCTGGCGACCGACCCGGACCGCGAGGGCGAGGCGATCTCCTGGCACGTCCTCGAGATCCTCAAGAACAAGAAGGTGCTCAAGGACAAGAAGGTCTCGCGCGTCGTCTTCAACGCCGTGACCAAGGATGCGGTGCTGGAGGCGATGGCCAACCCGCGCGAGATCGACGGCGCGCTGGTCGACGCCTATCTCGCCCGCCGCGCGCTCGACTATCTCGTCGGCTTCAATCTCTCGCCGGTGCTGTGGCGCAAGCTGCCGGGCGCGCGCTCGGCCGGCCGCGTGCAGTCGGTGGCGCTGCGCCTCGTCTGCGACCGCGAGCTGGAGATCGAGAAGTTCGTTCCGCGCGAATACTGGTCGCTGGTCGCCCATCTGCGCACGAAGGAGGGCGCGGTGTTCGAGGCCCGCCTCGTCGGCGCCGACGGCCGCAAGATCGCCCGGCTCGACATCGGCTCCGGCAAGGAGGCCGAGGACTTCAGGAAGTCGCTCGAGATCGCGACCTTCACGGTCGCCTCGGTCGAGGCCAAGCCCGCCCGCCGCAACCCCGCCCCGCCCTTCACCACCTCGACGCTGCAGCAGGAGGCGTCCCGCAAGCTGGGCTTTGCGCCCGAGCGCACCATGCGCCTCGCCCAGCGTCTCTATGAGGGCGTCGACATCGGCGGCGAGACGGTCGGCCTCATCACCTATATGCGAACCGACGGCGTCGACATGGCGCCGGAGGCGGTCGCCGCCTGCCGCAAGGCGATCGCCAAGCTGCATGGCGACGAATACGTCCCCGACGCGCCGCGCAAATACGTGACGAAGTCGAAGACCGCGCAGGAAGCGCACGAGGCCGTGCGCCCGACCGACGTGTTCCGCCTGCCCAAGGACATGGCGCGCCATCTCGAGCCCGATCAGGCCAGGCTCTACGACCTGATCTGGACGCGCACCGTCGCGAGCCAGATGGAGTCGGCGGTTCTCGAACGCACGACGGTCGACATCGCCGGCCGCGCCGGCGCCCGCCTCCTCGATCTGCGCGCCACCGGACAGGTGGTGAAGTTCGACGGCTTTCTCGCCCTCTATCAGGAAGGCAAGGACGACGAGGCGGACGAGGACGGCGGCCGCCTGCCCGCGATGCGGCAGGGCGAGGCGCTGAAGAAGGAGAAGATCGACTCCACCCAGCACTTCACCGAGCCGCCGCCGCGCTTCACCGAGGCGACGCTGGTCAAGCGCATGGAGGAGCTCGGCATCGGCCGCCCCTCCACCTACGCCTCGACGCTCGCCGTCCTGCGCGACCGCGATTACGTGCGCATCGACAAGAAGCGGCTGATCCCCGAGGACAAGGGCCGCCTCGTCATCGCCTTCCTCGAGAGCTTCTTCTCGCGTTACGTCGAATACGACTTTACGGCCAATCTCGAGGAGCAGCTCGACCGCGTCGCCAATCACGAGATCGACTGGAAGGCGGTGCTGCGCGACTTCTGGAAGGATTTCAACGCCGCGATCCTTGGCACCAAGGATCTGCGCACCACCGAGATCCTCGACAATCTCAACGATCTGCTCGGGCCGCACATCTTCCCGGCCAAAACAGACGGGTCGAACCCGCGCGCCTGCCCTTCCTGCGCGAACGGCCAGCTCTCGCTGAAGATCGGCAAGTTCGGCGCCTTCGTCGGCTGCTCGAACTATCCCGAATGCAGCTACACACGCCCGCTCGCCGCCGGCGCCGACGACGGAAACGAGCGCCCCGGCGTGCGCGCGCTGGGAACCGACCCCGACACGGGCGACGAGGTCAGCCTGCGCGACGGGCGCTTCGGCCCCTATCTGCAACTGGGCGAAGGCGACAAGCCCAAGCGCTCCTCGCTGCCCAAGGGCCTGAAGCCCGAGGACGTGACGCTCGACAAGGCGCTGGCGCTCCTGTCGCTGCCGCGCGAGGTGGCCAAACACCCGACCAGCGGCGAGCCGATCCTCGCCGGCATCGGCCGTTACGGGCCATATGTGCAGCACGGCAAGACCTACGCCAACATCGGCCGCGACGACGACATTCTGGAGATCGGCGCCAACCGCGCCATCGACCTGATCGTCGCCAAGGAGTCCGGCGCCTCCGGCCAGCGCCGCTTCGGCGCGCCGGGACCGGGCCGCGAACTCGGCGAGCATCCCAAGGGCGGCAAGGTGACCGTCAAGGACGGGCGATACGGCGCCTATGTGAACTGGGGCAAGGTCAACGCCACGCTGCCGAAGGACGCCGATGTCGCCGGCTTCACGCTGGCGCAGGCCCTCGCCCTGATCGAGGCCAAGCAGAGCGGCGCCAGCGCGGGCGAGGCCGCCGGCGGCGCCTCCGGCCGCGCCCTCGGCCAGCATCCGGACGGCGGCGCCATCACCGTGCGCGACGGGCGCTTCGGCGCATACGTCAACTGGGGCAAGGTCAACGCGACGCTCCCCAAGAGCATGGGCAAGGACGAGATCACCCTGTCGGAGGCGATCGACCTCGTCGACGCCAAGGCGGCCTCGGGCGGCGGCAAAAGCGGCGGCCCCAAGAGCGGCCCCAAGAGCGGCGGCAAGAGCGGCGGCAAGGCGGGCGCGGCGAAGAAGGCGGCCAAAGCCGGCGCCAAGGAGCCGCCAGCCAGGAAGGCCGCGAAGACAGCTCCGCCCAAGAAAGCTCCGGCGAAAAAAGCTCCCGCCAAGAAGGCGGCGGTCAAGGCGCCCGCCGCGAAGGCCGCCTCCGCCAAGCGCAAGGCGGCGCGAAAGTAGGCTGTTCGCGGCAAGCCGCTCTGCTAACCTGATCGGCCCGGCCCTCAGCGTCGGGCCGATTTTCAGTAATTAATTGCCGAGCCGATGGACCAGCCCGCCGCGCCGACGATCCTGATCATGCTGACATGGTTCGGCGCATGGCCCGGATGGATCCGGCCATTCATGGAATCGTGCCGCTGGAATCCGAGCGTCGACTGGCTCATCGTCACCGACCAGCCCGCCCCGCCCGACACGCCGCCGAACGTCCGCATCCGCGCCATCGGCTTTCCCGACTATCGCTCGCTGATCTCCTCGCGCCTCGGCGTCGCCATCGAGTGGACCGAGGCCTACAAGCTCTGCGACCTGAAGCCCGCGCTGGCGCATGTCCATGCGGCCGAACTCGCCGGCTACAAGATGTGGGGGTTCGGCGATCTCGACGTGATCTACGGCGACATCCGCCGCATCTACACGCCCAACGCGCTCGCCCGCGATCTCGTCACCACGCATGAGGACGTCGTGGCCGGCCATCTGACGCTGCTGCGCAACACGCCGCGCATGACGCAGGCCTTCATGCGCATTCCCGGCTGGCGCGGTCTGCTCGCCAATCCGCGTCACGAGAGCTTCGACGAGCAGGTGTTTTCGCGCCTGTTCCTGCCGCTGCGCGGCCGGCAGGCGCTGCGCCGGCTGACCACGCCCTATCTCGGCGGCGGGCTGTTCGTCGAACGCTTCTCGACGGCCATTCCGCCGCGACGCTGGATCGACGGAACGCAGGATTGGCCGACGCGCTGGTTCTGGCGCGACGGCCGGCTGACGGCCGACGGCGCGGGCGACCGCGATTTTCTCTACCTGCACCTCTCGCACTGGCAGTCCGACCGCTGGACGCGCGGCGCCCGCGCCCCGTGGAAGCTGCTCGACCGGATCGACAGGCTGCCGCCGGGCCGCCCGACGGCGTTCCAGATCGGCGCGGACGGGATCGCGCCGATCGACGCCTGAGCTTGACGCGCCCCTTGCGATGCCGATCTGTGGGGCGCGGGCCGCGCGGCGCGGCCGCCCCGAAGGACCGCCTGCGATGGCCAGACAGATGAAGACGCGCGCGCCCGGCGCGCCGCGCCGCCGCGGCGCCCGCGTCGCGACGCCGCCTCCGTCCGGCCCCGCCGGCGCGCTCACGCGCGAAAACGTCGTCGCCTTCATCGCCGAGGAAGGCGCCCGCGCCGGCGGGCCCTCGAAGGTCGGCAAGCGCGAGATCGCGCGCGCCTTCGGGCTCGACGGCGCTGGCAAGATCGAACTGAAGAAGATTCTCAAGGAGCTCGAGGCCGAGGGCGCGCTGGAGCGTCGCCGCAAGTCGCTGCATCGCGCCGGCGCCCTGCCCACGGTCGTGCTCGCCGACATCGTCGCCCGCGACGAGGACGGCGAGCTTCTGGCGCAACCCGTGGAGTGGGACGAGTCGCAGAGCCGGCCGCCGCGCATCCTGCTGCATATCCCGCGCCGCCTGCGGCCGGGCGAGACGGCGCCGGGCGTCGGCCAGCGCGCGCTGCTGCGCGTCGAGCCGAACGAGGGCGCCGACGGGCCCGCCTATACGGGCCGCGTCATCCGCATCCTCGAACGCGCGAAGGCGCGCACGCTCGGCGTGTTCCGCCGCATGAGCGACGGCAATGCGCGCATCCTGCCGGTCGACAAGAAGGACCAGACGCGCGAGCTCGCCGTCCCCGAGGGCGGCGAGAACGGCGCGAAGGACGGCGATCTCGTCTCCGTCGAGCTTCGCAAGGAAGGGCGCTTCGGGCCGGTCGCGGCCGTCGTCGCCGAGGTCGTCGGCTCGCTGAACAGCGAGAAGGCGATTTCGCTGATCGCCATCCGCACGCATGGCATTCCCGACGAGTTCCGCCGCAAGACGATCGAGGAGGCTGAGGCCGCTCGCCCTGCTCCGCTCGCCGGCCGCGAGGACTGGCGCGACCTGCCGCTCGTCACCATCGATCCTGTCGACGCCAAGGATCACGACGACGCCGTGCATGCGCGCCTCGACGAGGATCCGAACAATCGCGGCGGCCATGTCGTCACCGTCGCCATCGCCGACGTCGCCTGGTATGTGCGCCCCGGCTCCTCGCTGGATCGCGACGCGCTGGAGCGCGGCAATTCGGTCTACTTCCCCGACCGCGTCGTGCCGATGCTGCCCGAGCGCATCTCGAACGATCTGTGCTCGCTGCGCGGCGGACAGGATCGCCCCGCGCTCGCGGTGCGCATGACGCTCGGGCCGGACGGGCGCAAGATCCGCCACTCGTTCCATCGCGTGATGATGCGCTCCGCCGCCAAACTCGCCTATGCGCAGGCGCAGGCCGCCATCGACGGCGCGCCCGACGAGACGACCGCGCCGTTGCTCGAGCCCGTGCTGAAGCCGCTCTGGGCGGCCTACGAATGCGCCGCCCGCGCGCGCGACAACCGCCAGCCGCTCGATCTCGATCTGCCCGAGCGCAAGCTCGTGCTGAAGACGGACGGCTCGGTCGATCGCGTCGTCGTTCCGCAGCGCCTCGCCGCGCATCGGCTGATCGAGGAGTTCATGATCCTCGCCAACGTCGCGGCCGCGGAGACGCTGGAGCAGAAGCGGCAGGCGCTGATCTACCGCGTGCACGACGAGCCCTCGCAGGAGAAGGTGACATCCCTCGCCGAGTTTCTCGCGACGCTGGGCATGAAGTTCGCGCGCGGGCAGACGCTGCGCCCCGCCCTGTTCAACGGAATCCTGGCGCGCGTGAAGGGCGCCGAGACCGAAGCGCTGGTCAACGAGGTGGTGCTGCGCACGCAGGCGCAAGCCGAATATTCGGCCGAGAATTACGGGCACTTCGGATTGAACCTGCGCCGCTACGCGCACTTCACCTCGCCGATCCGCCGCTACGCCGATCTGATCGTCCATCGCGCGCTGATCCGCGCGCTCGGCCTCGGCGAAGGCGGGCTCGGCGACATGTCGCTTGAGGAGCTGAACGAGACGGCCGCGCGCATCTCCGCCTCCGAGCGTCGCGCCATGGCGGCCGAGCGCGAGACGACGGACAGGCTCATCGCGAGTTTTCTGGCGGACCGCATCGGCGCGACCTTCATGGGCAAGATCGCCGGCGTCACGCGCGCCGGCCTGTTCGTGAAGCTGCGCGAGACGGGCGCCGATGGATTCGTGCCGGCCGCGACGCTGGGCCGCGACTACTACGCCTACGACGAAGCGGCGCGCGCGATGATCGGCTCGGCGACGGGCGAGACCTTCCGCCTCGGCGACGAGGTGGAGGTCAAGCTCGTCGAGGCCGCGCCCTTCGCCGGCGCGCTGCGCTTCGAGATCGTGTCGGGCGGCCGCCCCGGCGCGGGCCGCGCCGCGCGCTTCGGCAAGAAGACGCTGGGGACAGGCGGTCCGGCGGGGACTGACGTCGCGCTGCCCGGCCTGCGGCGAGGGCCGGCTGTTCCGCGCCTATCTGAAACCGGTCGAGCGCTGCGCCGCCTGCGGCGAGGATTTGTCGCATCAACGCGCCGACGACGCGCCGCCCTACATCACAATCTCGGTCGTCGGCCATGTCGTCCTCGCAGCTCTGATGATCGTCGAGCAGAGCTTTGAGGATGTGCCGCTCTGGGTGCATTTTTCGATCTGGCCGGCGCTTGCGCTCGGTCTCAGCCTGTGGTGGCTGCCTGCGTTCAAAGGCGCGACCATCGGCCATCAATGGGCGCTGCGCATGCACGGCTTCGGCGAGGGGAAGGAATCGACGTGAGCACTTTTTCGGGCAAGCAGGCCGCCGTCGAACTGACGGCGGCCGAACGCGAGCGCAAATGGCCGAACGTCGTCCCGCGGGACGCCGCGACGCTGATCCTGATCGACCGTGCGGGCAAGAAGCCGAAGGTGCTGCTCGGCAAGCGCCACGCCAATCACAAATTCATGCCCGGCAAGTTCGTCTTCCCCGGCGGACGAATCGAGGCGGGCGACCGCAGCATGACTGTCGCCGGCGCCCTGCCCGCCATCGTCGAGCAGCGGCTGATGAAGCGCGTGACGCGGCCGACCGCCTCGCGCGCCCGCGCCCTCGCCCTCGCCTCCATCCGCGAGACCTTCGAGGAGACGGGCCTGCTGATCGGCACCAAGGAGTTCGGCGCGCCCGACGAGGCGCCCGCCGGGCCGTGGCGGGATTTCGCCGCCCACGGCGTGTTTCCGACGCTGGACCGGATGCATTTCGTCGCCCGCGCGATCACCCCGCCGCGCCGCCCCAAGCGCTTCGACACGCGCTTCTTCGCGGTCGACGCGATCGACGTCGCCCACAAGGTCGCGGGCGTCGTGACGGCCGACACGGAACTGGTCGAACTCGTCTGGATGGGCATCGAGGAGACCAGAGCGCTCGACCTGCCGGCGATCACCCGCGCGATCCTGAAGGAGCTCGCCCACCGCATCGACCTGGGCTTCGCCGAAACCCTGCCCGTGCCGTTCTATTTCGAGCGCCGGCAGGTGTTCCAGCGCGAGGAGCTTTGAGGCCCCGCGTTTCTTGACAAGCGGGGCGCGATCCGTATGGTGCGCGCCACTCCGCGACGCCCGTCGGCGCCGCGCGATCCCCTTTTCCAGTGCACGAGGCCTTCTGCCGCCTCGTTTCGAGGACGGACGTTATGGCCAAGACGGCGATGATCAAGATCAAGCTCGAGTCGACCGCCGACACGGGCTATTTCTATGTGACGAAGAAGAACGCCCGCACGAAGACCGAGAAGCTGACCTTCCGCAAGTACGACCCGGTCGCGCGCAAGCACGTCGAGTTCAAGGAGACCAAGATCAAGTAAGGCGCGACGCCTGACTGATCGGTCGATGAGGGGCGCCGCGAGGCGCCCTTTTCGTTTGCGCACGCAGGACGACCTGGGCGCGCCAAAGAAAAAAGGCGCCCGCTTGGGGCGCCTTCGCAAATGTGGTGGCCGGTTCGAACGGGTTTCGAGGAGGCCACTCCTAACCGTCCGAACCGGCCGACCCCACGGACCCAGGAGATGCGGCGGACCTGAGCACTCCGTAGGGTATCGATTTGATCGTTCAGCGTCTTTTCGCGCCGTCGATCGATGGGTTCAAATTACTTCAAACCCCGCCGATTGCAATCGTTCAATCCGGCCAAAAGCCGAAGCGTTATCTTTACCTTAACCATTAAGGTGAAGGCGCCGCCTCACGCCGCCGCCATGCTCACCCGGTTGCGGCCTTCGGTCTTCGAGCGATACAGCGCGCGGTCGGCGCGGCGTAGCAGATCGTGCACGTCGCCGGTCCCCAGCGCGGCGATGCCGACCGAGACCGTCACCGCCACCGCCCGACCGCCCTTGTCGATGGAGAAGCCTTCGCTTTCGACCGCCGCGCGCACGCGCTCGGCGGCGCGCGCCGCCGTTTCCAGCGTCGTGTCCGGCATCACCACGAGGAACTCCTCGCCGCCGAGCCTGCACATCAGGTCGGCGGCGCGAATCGCATTCTTGACGCGCGCCGAGAAGCCGCGCAGCACGTCGTCGCCCGCCTCGTGTCCATGCGTGTCGTTGACGAGCTTGAAGTGGTCGATGTCGAGCGCCATCACCGCGAGCGGCTTGCGGCTGGCCAGCGCCTGCCCCGCCAGCGCGGCGAGATGGCTGTCGAGATAGCGCCGGTTGCTCAATCCCGTCAGCGGATCGACGACGGCGGCCTCGAGCGAGGCCTGCACATTGTCGCGCAGACTGTCGGCGTAGCGCTTGCGCTTGATCTGCGTGCGCACGCGGGCGACCAGCTCGTTGCGGTCGACCGGGCGGGTCAGATAGTCATTCACGCCGAGATCGAGCCCGCGCAACAGGCGCGCGCGATCTTCCGCCTCGGCGATCAGAAGCAGCGGAACCTGCCGGGTGCGCTCGAGCGAGCGCAGTTGCGCGGCGAGCCGCAGCCCGTCGAAATCGCGCAGGCCGAGACTGATCATGATCAGATCGAATTCGCCTTCCGCCGCCTTGAACACCGCCTCGGCCGGATGCGTCTCGACCGTCACCGTCTGCGACTTCTCGAGCGCGACCACGAGGCGCTCGTAGGAGCTCGGCCGGTCGTCGACGATCAGCACGCGCCCATTGAGCCCCTGATCGGCGACCACGGCGTCGAACAGGTTGGGCATGCCGAGGCCGACGGCGGTGAGCGCGCGGCTGCGCAATTCGTCGTGCGCCATCTTCAGGCGCGCCAGCGAGCGCACCCGCGCGATGAGCGCGATCTCGTCCACCGGCTTGGTGACGAAATCGTCGGCGCCCGCCTCAAGCCCGCGCACGCGGTCGGAGGGCTGATCCAGCGCCGTGACCATGATCACGGGCAGATGCGCCGTCGTCGGATGGGCTTTCAGCCGTCGACAGACCTCGAACCCGTCCATGCCGGGCATCATCACGTCGAGCAGCACGATGTCGCAATGGCCCTGCTCGCAGATCGCGAGCGCCTCGGGTCCATTGGTGGCGAGAGTGACGTCGAAATATTCCGCGCTGAGCCGAGCCTCCAGCAATTTGAGGTTCGGCAAAACGTCGTCCACGACGAGAATACGCGCACTCATGCCGGCCTACCTGTCGCCAACATAGTTCTTCACTGTCTCCAGAAACTTGGTCACGGAAATCGGTTTCGACAAATAAGCCTCGCAGCCGCGGCTGCGGATCTTCTCCTCGTCGCCCTTCATGGCGAAGGCCGTGATGGCGATGACCGGAATGGACCGCAGATCCTTGTCCTGCTTGATCCATTCGGTGACCTCCAGCCCCGAAACCTCGGGGAGCTGGATGTCCATCAGGATCAGGTCGGGCTTGTGCTGGCGCGCAAGCTCGACCGCCCCGACGCCGTTGCGCGACTGCAGGGTGCGATAGCCGTTGGCTTCGAGAAGATCGTTGAAGAGCTTCATGTTGAGCTCGTTGTCTTCTACGATCAGCACCGTCTTCGTCATGCGTCCATCCCGGGCCGGCAAGCGGGCGCTTCGGCGAAATTCCCGGCGCCCATGTCCGGCCGAATACTCATATCAGCCAGACCTTGATGAAAGGGTAATGCAACCAATGCGATCAGGTAACCGAACGGCGTCGGAAGGCGGCGCGCCAGCCCGCCCGGACGGGCCGCGCGACGCCGCCGAGGCGCTGGCGATCGCCGCGCTCGGCTGGCTGGCGGCCGACGAGGAGCGGCTGGAGCGATTCCTCGCCCTCTCCGGCCTGACGCCGGAGACGCTGCGCCGCGCCGCCGCCGCGCCGGATTTTCTCGCCAGCGTCCTCGATCACATCCTGGCGCACGAGCCGACGCTGCTCGCCTTCGCCGCCGACGAGAAGCGCGATCCGGCCGAGGTCGAGCGCGCTCGTCGCCGGCTCGATCGCGGGGCGCAGCCGATTGCGTCGACCTGAGGCCATGCAGGGCGGCGCGGCCCCGGCCTTCTGTCGCGACTGCCTCGCGCCCGCCGCCGAGGGCGCGCGCCGCTGCGCCGCCTGCGGTTCGCCGCGCCTCGCCCGGCATGCCGAGTTGCACGACCTCCACATCGCCCATGTCGACTGCGACGCCTTCTACGCCTCGGTCGAGAAGCGCGACGATCCGGGCCTGGCCGACAAGCCGCTGATCGTCGGCGGCGGCAAGCGCGGCGTCGTCTCCACCTGCTGCTACATCGCCCGCACCTTCGGCGTGCGCTCGGCCATGCCGATGTTCAAGGCGCTGGCGCTGTGCCCGAACGCCGTCGTGATGAAGCCCGACATGGCCAAATACGTCGCCGTCGCCCGCCGCATCCGCGCCGCGATGGAGCGGCTGACCCCGCTCGTCGAGCCGCTGTCCATCGACGAGGCGTTCCTCGACCTTGCCGGCACGGAGCGCCTGCACCACGCCAGCCCCGCCGTCTCGCTGGCCCGATTCGCCGGCGAGATCGAGCGGGAGATCGGCGTCACCGTCAGCGTCGGCCTGTCCTACTGCAAGTTTCTGGCGAAGATGGCATCCGACCTCGACAAGCCGCGCGGCTTCGCCGTGATCGGCCGGGCCGAGGCGCGCGAGGCGCTCGCCCCCCTCTCCATCGGCCGCATCTGGGGCGTCGGCGCGGTGGCGCGCGAGCGTTACGAGGCGGACGGGCTGCGCACCATCGGCGACGTTCAGCGGCGCGGCGAGATCGACATGATGCGCCGCTGGGGCGAGGAAGGCCGGCGCCTCTGGCGTCTTGCCAACGGAATCGACACCCGCGCGGTCGATCCCGAGCGCGACGCCAAAAGCGTATCCAGCGAGACGACTTACGACGTTGACGTCGCCGACCTCGGATCGCTCGAGCGCACGCTCTACGAACTGGCGGACAAGGTGTCGCTGCGCCTCAAGCGCGGCGATCTCGCTGGCCGGTCGGTGACGCTGAAGCTGAAGACCGCCGCCTTCCAGACGCGCACGCGCACCCGCTCCGGCCTGCCCGCGACTCAGCTCGCCGGCCGCATCTTCGCCGTCGCCCGCGACCTGCTGCGGCACGAGGCGACGGGGCCGAAGTTCCGCCTGATCGGCGTCGGCGTCGCCGATCTCTGCCCCGCCAGCGAGGCCGACCGGGGCGACCTGGTCGATTCCGGCGTCGCCCGGGAAAAGGCGACCGAGCGCGCCATCGACGCGCTGCGGGAGAAGTTCGGCAAGGGCGTGATCCAGAAGGGCCTCACCTTCCCGCCGCGCCGCTGACCCGAGCCCTACTTGTCGCAGGACTTGGCCGGCAGCGCCTCGAAGCGGGTCATCTCGCCATTGAGAACGAAGTCGCCGTAGTCGAGCTTCAGCGCCCGCGACACGCCGTTTTCATAAAGATCGAACGACAGGACGTAGACGGGCGGCGCGTCGCTCTTGCCCGGCTCGAAATAGCTGATCGCCACCGGCCAGCGCGCCAGCCCCTTCAGCGCGGCGTCCTGCGCCGCCTCTTCCGGCGCGGCCTCGGTGCGGGCCGGCCCGATGACGGCGAGCGTGTCGTAGATCTTCTTGCCGGTGTCGGTCCCGTCGAAGATTTTCAGCGCCAACGTGCGCTCCCCGGCGCGCGCAGCGCGCACCAGCCGGATCGTCTGGTCGGTCGGGAACACCACCTCGTCGCCGAGGTCGAGCTTCTCGCGCTGCGGCCGGCTGAGGGCGATGGACAGGCCGCCGCCGTTGCGCTCGGCCGCGCCGTCGACCGCGGAGGGGCCGGTCCCGTCCTGCGTCGTCTGAATCTTGAAGCGGAAGCCCGAGCCGTCGCCCTCCTCGAACGTCGTCGAGTTCATGTCGGAGGAGCGCGTCGTCCCCTCCTCCGGCTGGATTTCCGTCACCTGCCGGAACTTCATCGCATAGCCCTCGCAGGCCGAGCCCGAGAAGTCGTAGGCGATCATGCCGCGCGCATCCGCCGGCGCCTTCGGGCCGGAGGCCTTGCCGAGCGTCAGCCGGTAGACGGCGCGATGGCCGAGCAAGGGCACCTTGTCGCCGGCGGCCGGCGCGGCGATGGCGCCCGCCCCGATGTCGATCGCGGCGAGCCCCGATAGAAGAAGTGCGGCCGTCACATGTCGCATGAACCAGAATCTCCAGCGCCCCGGATGAGTGTTGCCGCGCACTGATGGCGAAATTGGGAAACGCCGCATGACATTTGTCGTCATGTCATTCCCGTCCAGGCGAAGCCCCCTGCCATTCCCGGCCGAGCGAAGCCCCCTGTCATTCCCGGCCGAGCGAAGCGAGGGGAAGGGAATCCACCCCGCCGCAACAACCCCGCCCGTAAGCATGGACCCCCTTCCCGGCGGCTGCGCCGCCGCCGGGGGTGACGCCGCCTGTCATTCCCGGCCGAGCGAAGCCCCCCTGTCATTCCGGGCCGAGCGAAGCGAGGGGAAGGGAATCCACCCCGCCGCAACCCCGCCCGTAAGCATGGACCCCCTTCCCGGCGGCTGCGCCGCCGCCGGGGGTGACGCCGCCTGTCATTCCCGGCCGAGCGAAGCCAACTCTGTCATTCCCGGCCGAGCGAAGCGAGGGGAAGGGAATCCACCCTACCCCCACAACCCCGCCGCTTGCGTTCCCGCGCCGGCGCGGCACACTCGCGGCCCTTGAATCGGGAATCCCTGCCATGAGCGCCATCGAAGCCAAACTCGCCGCCCTCGGCGTCGCCCTGCCCGTCGCCGCCGCGCCGGTCGCCAACTACGTCCCCTGCGTGATCACGGGCGACCAGCTCGTCGTCTCCGGCCAGCTCGCCTTCGGCGCCGACGGCAAGCTCGCGCCCGAGCACAAGGGCAAGCTCGGCGCCGAAGTCTCCAACGACGCCGGCCGCGCCGCCGCGCGCCTCTGCCTCATCAATGTGCTGGCGCAGGCCAAGGCCGCCCTCGGCGGCGATCTCGGCCGCATCAGGCGCTGCGTGCGCCTCGGCGGCTTCATCAACGCCGAGCCGGATTTCGACGCCCTGCCGCAGATCATGAACGGCGCATCCGACCTGATCGTCGAGGTGCTGGGCGAGGCCGGCCGGCACGCGCGCTCGACGGTCGGCGTCGCCCAGTTGCCGCTATCCTGCGCCGTCGAGGTCGAGGCGTTGTTCGAGATCGAGCCGTGAACCGTCCGGACTGGCTGACCGCCCGGCCGATCGCCCATCGCGGCCTGCACCGGGCGGCCGACGGCGTGATCGAGAACACCGCGACTGCCGCCCGCGCCGCCATCGCACGCGATTTCGCCATCGAATGCGACGTGCAGCTCACGGCGGACGGCGAGTCGATGGTGTTCCACGACTTCACGCTCGACCGGCTGACCCACGCGGTCGGCCGGCTCGATTCGCTCTCGACCGCCGCCGTCCAGGCGGCCGTCTTCAAGGCGGGCTCTGACCGCATGCTGACCCTCGCCGAATTTCTCGCCGTGCTCGCCGGGCGGGTTCCGCTCGTCTGCGAGATCAAGAGCGAGTTCAACGGCGACATGCGCCTGACCGAGCGCACCGCTCAGGTCGTCGCTGGTTACGCCGGGCCAGTCGCGCTGAAGAGCTTCGATCCCGACATCGTCGCCCATCTGCGCGCGCACGGCGCCCGCCTCGGCGTCGCCGACCGGCCGCTCGGGATCGTCACGGAAGCCCATTACGACCATCCCGAATGGGCGAAGATCTCGCCCGAACGCCGCCGCGAGATGGCGCATCTGCTGCATTGGGACAGGACGAAGCCGGATTTCCTGTCCTACCACGTCAAGGATCTGCCCAACGCGGCCCCCTATTTCGTGCGGATGCTCGGCGCGCCCGTCATGACCTGGACGGTGCGCACGCCCGAACAGATCGCGCTCGCCCGGCAATGGGCGGACCAGATGGTGTTCGAGGGTTTCACGCCCTGATTGCGCCAACGCGGCGGAACCAATCCCGCGCTCATGCGTTTCGTCTCCCACACACTTTTCGGGAGATTGCGTATGAAGTCGCTGATCGTCGCCGCCGCCGGATTTGTCAGCCTCGCCGTCCTGCCGGCGCAGGCGCTGCCGATGGCGCCTGCCCCGTCGGGCGCTTCCCACGTCGAGCAGACGGCCATGGGCTGCGGGCGCGGCTGGGCGCGCAATCGCTGGGGCATGTGCCGGCCGGTCGTGCGCCGCTTCATGCCGCTGCATCGCACCTACCGCCCGCAGGCCGGATACGACCGCGCCACCAATTGCCGGATCGAGCGGCGCGTCGGCGGCATGCGCCGCGTCTGCCGCTGAACGGCCACGAAGCGGCCGTAACCAATCCGACTGTGATGACTCGTTCACATGAAGGGAGAGCGACATGAGGCTAGCCAAGAGGCTTGGATTGTCGATCGCCGGCGCCCTCGGCGCCGCAATGCTCGCGGGGACCGGAGCGCAGGCGCTTCCCCTCGCGCCCGCCCCCGCCGGTCAGAGCGTCAAGCTTGCCGCGATGGGGTGCGGCCCGGGCTGGACCCGCAACCGCATCGGTCGCTGCGCGCCGATGGCCCGCCCCTGGGCGCGGCCGCATCGCCCGATGTGGCGGCCCGCGCGCTGCTGGTGGCGCGAGACGCCGTTTGGCCCCCGGCGCATCTGTCGCCGCTGACGCGCTGACCCGGAGCCTCGCGCTCCGGCGCGCGGCGTTTGCGACAAGCCGCCCGGGCGTCTCGACGTCGCTCGGGCGACGCTCCATATCTGGCCGAGATGGCCGCCTCGCCCTTTCGTCTCCTCGCCCTTGGTTCGCTCGCGGACATCTCCGCCGACGACTGGAACCGTTGCGCCGGGCGACTTGATTCGGGATCTGAAGCGCCCGATTCAAACTCTCAAGCAACCCCGCCAAACCCTTTCGTTTCACACGAATTTCTTCTCGCGCTCGAAGCGTCCGGCTGCGTCGGCGGTCGCTCGGGGTGGACGCCGCGCCACCTCCTCGTGCAGGACGCCGCCGGCGCCGTTCTGGCCGCCGCGCCCTGCTATCTGAAAGAGCACTCCTACGGCGAATACGTCTTCGATCACGCCTGGGCGGACGCCTACGCCCGCGCCGGCGGCGCCTACTATCCGAAGCTCCAGATCGCCGCGCCCTTCACGCCGGCGCCCGGCCCGCGCCTCCTCGTCGCCCCCGGCCCGCAGGAGCAGGCGGCCCGCGCCGCGCTGATCGACGGGCTCATCGCCCTGCGCGATCAGACCGGCGCCTCCTCCGCCCACGTCACCTTCGCGACCGACGGCGAGGCGGCGGCCCTCGAAGGCGCGGGCTGGCTGCGCCGCACCGGCGAGCAGTTCCACTTCTTCAACGAGGGATACGGGAGTTTCGAGGATTTCCTCGCCGCCCTCGCCTCCCGCAAGCGCAAGGCGATCCGTCGCGAGCGGCGCGAGGCGCTGGCCGCGGGCCTCACCATCGAGCGCCTGACCGGCGCGGCGATCACGCAGGCGCATTGGGACGCCTTCTTCGCCTTCTACATGGACACCGGCTCGCGCAAATGGGGCAGCCCCTATCTCAACCGCCGCTTCTTCTCCCTGCTCGGCGAGGCGATGGCCGACCGCGTGCTGCTGGTGATGGCCCGGCGCGGCGGGCGCTATGTCGCCGGCGCGCTCAACCTGATCGGCGGCGACGCCCTCTACGGCCGCAACTGGGGCGCGATCGAGCATCACCCCTTCCTGCATTTCGAGCTTTGCTACTATCAGGCGATCGACTTCGCCATCGAGCGCGGGCTGACGCGCGTCGAGGCCGGGGCGCAGGGCGAGCACAAGCTGGCGCGCGGCTATCGCGCGGTGCCGACCCATTCGGCCCACTCCTTCGCCGACCCGCGCCTCGGCCGGGCGGTGGCGACCTTTCTGGCCCGCGAGCGGGCCGAGATGCAGGAGATCATCCGCCTCTACGGCGAGCATGCGCCGTTCCGCAAGGCCGCTCCGGCTGCGGCCGAGATGGACGAAACATGACGAAACCTTAAGTTGGATTCGGGCACGGCCGCGCTCATCTTCCTCTCATCGCTTCGACCCCGGAGGACAACAAATGAGCGCCGAAGACATGAAGCCCGAAACCGCCGAATCCCCCGCCCCGACCGCCGCGCCGGCCGCTCCCGCGCCGCGCAAGCCGTTCCTGAAGTCGACGCTCGGCAAGACCGTCCTGGTCGGCGGCGCGCTGCTCGCCATCGGCGCGGGCGTCGCCACGGCGCAGGGCTGGCGCGGCCACGGCCCCGGCTTCGGCCCGATGGGCGGCATGATGGGTCGCGGCGGCATCGAGCGCTTCTGCGCCGCCGATGTCGGCTACGTCACCCAGAAGATGGCCGACGGCCTGTCCGCCCGCCTGAACCTGACCGACGCCCAGAAGCCGGCGCTGAACGATCTGCGCGCCACGGCGGTGCAGGTCGCCGGCGAGGCCAAGAAGCTTTGCGCCACGACGCCGGACACCTCCACGGTCCCCGGCCGTCTCGCGGTCGCGCAGCAGCGCCTGTCCATGGCCAACGCCGCCATGACGACGCTGAAGCCGAAGATCGAGGCCTTCTACGCCACGCTCGACGAGGCGCAGAAGAAGACGGTCGACCAGATGGGCCCGATGGGTCGCGGCAAGGGCGGCATGGGCGGCCACGGCGGGCGCCACGGACAGGGCGGCCCCGGCATGATGGGTCCGGGCGGCCCCGGCGGCATGGGCCCGGGCGGCATGGGTCCGGGCATGGGTCCGGGCATGGGTCCGGGCATGGGTCCGGGCTGGCGTCAGGGCCAGCTCGAGGGCCGCGGCTCCCGCTCGTCCGACTGGCAGTAATCGACTGAGTTGGGCCGGCCGGCGTTCCCAACCCCCTCCGCTTGACCCGCGCCGGTCGGCTTGCGACACCTCGGGAGATCCCCCTCCCGAGGTGTTTTCGTGTCCTACGACCCCAGCAACATCTTTGCGAAAATCCTGCGCGGCGAGATCCCTGCGCTGAAGATCTACGAGGACGAGGCCGCCTTCGCCTTCATGGACATCATGCCGCGCGCCGACGGCCATGTCCTCGTCATCCCCAAGGCGCCCGCCCGCAACCTGCTCGACATCGACCCCGCCGCCCTCGCGGCGATGGCGCCGGCGCTCGCCAGGGTCGGCCGCGCCGTGGTCGCGGCGATGGGCGCGGACGGGCTGACGCTCCAGCAATTCTCCGAAGAGGCGGGCGGTCAGGAGGTGTTCCACCTGCACTTCCACCTGCTGCCGCGCTGGGACGGGGTGAAGCTGCGCCCGCCCGGAACGATGGGCGACAAGGCCGTTCTGGCGGCCAACGCCGAGAAAATCCGCGTCGCGCTCCGCTGACCGTCAGAGGTCGAGCAACAGGCTCGCCACCAGCGCCGCCTCGCCGACGATCAGCGCCCGCAACAGCGACCCTCCGCCGAACCGGAACGTCGCCATCGCCAGCGCCAGCGCGACGAGCCGGGCGGCGAGGCTCGTCGCCGCCAGCGCGCCGGGCGGCGACGCCAGCAGCTTGCCGACGACGCCGGCGAGCAGCGCGGTCGCCAGCGCCCGGATGAAGGCGAACGCCTCCGAATCCTCGTTCATGCCGCGCGACAGGAAGACGCCGACGACTCGGAAGACGAGGTTCGGCGCGGCCGCCAGCAGAAGCATGGCGAGGAAGGGCGAGACGGCCGGGTCGACGAGATCGGCCGCGCTCATGCCGCCCTCCGCATCCGCGCGCCGACGCGCCAGCCATAGGCGAGCGTCCCGCCGACGAGGCCCGTGACCAGCAGGTCGAGCCCGCCGCCGACCCAGCGGTTCATGATCGGCGCCAGCGCCAGCCCGAGCCCGAGCGCGATCCAGTCCATGCCCTCGCGCGCCCCTCGCATCAGGGCGCTGGTGAAATAGATCGGCGAGACGAACAGCAGCGCCGCCGCTAGCGCCGGCGGCAGCAGCCGCGACAGCTCGAAGCCGGCCATCGTCAGCGCCGTCGCGATGAGGATGCAAGCCGTTGCAAAGCCGAAGAAATACGCCATGCGCCGCTCGCGCGGAACGTCCGGCGCGCGGCGCATCATCTCGACCCAGACGGTGACGGCGATGAAATGCGAGGCGAGAATCTGCGCCGCGACGCCGGTGCGTTCGCCGCGCACGCGCGGCAGCAGCGAGACCACCATCGGCACGAACCGCACGCCGGCGAGCGTCGTCGCCGCCACGATGGCGATGGGCGCCGCGCCGGAGGCGATCGAGGCGAAATAGATGAGCTGACCCGGCCCCGCCCAGACGATCAGCGTCGACAGCGCCGCGACCCACAGGCCGACGCCGACGTCATGCGCCAGCCCGCCGACGCTGACGAGCGACAGGCCGACGATCCAGGCCGGCCCCAACGCCGCCTGCCGCGCCCCCTCGCGAAACCACCAGCCCCCGTCCCGATTCATCCGCCCCCCCGGCGTGGGGAAGATAGACGGGGCGAGACGCCAATGGCGAGAGACCGCTGCGCACGGCAGTCATTCATCGCGGGCGTGTGTCTCCCGACCGAACGATGCCGCGCCTGTCGTCACGGGCCGGGCGAAGCCGCGGCTGTCATTCCCGGCCTAACGAAGCTGCGCCTGTCATTCCCGGCCGAGCGAAGCGAGGGGAAGGGAATCCACCCGTCTCGCCGCCCCGCCCCTCGGCATGGATCCCCTTCCCGGCGACCTGCGGTCGCCGCCGGGGATGACAGCCTGTCGTCACGGTAGGCGTGCGCCGCCGTCAATGCGAGGAGCGAAGCGACGAAGCAATCCAGCGTGCCAACGCCTGGATTGCTTCGCTTCGCTCGCAACGACGGCGGGCGCGGGCGGTGACCGCCCGGCCGTCCCCCTCAGGTCTTGGCCGTCACCTTGGTCGGGCCGCCGGCGGGCGAGGTCGGCTTCGCCGGGCCGTCGCCGCCCTCGTCCGGCTTGCGCCGCTTCTTCGCAGGCGGCTGGGCGCCGCGCTTCTTGCCGGCCTCGACGATGTCGCGCTCCGGGCGGGGAAGAACCGGCCCGGCGGGATAGACGAAGCCGAGCTTCTTCTTGCCCTCCTCGGCCATCACCATCACGCGCACCGTGCCGCCGTTGCGCAGACGGCCGAACAGGAGCTCGTCGGCGAGCGGCGTCTTGATCGACTCCTGGATGACCCGCGCCATCGGCCGGGCGCCCATCGCCTCGTCGTAGCCGTTCTCGACCAGCCATTTGCGCGCCTCGTCGGTCAGTTCGATCGTGACGTTGCGATCGGCGAGCTGCGCCTCGAGCTGCATGATGAACTTGTCGACGACCTTGCCGATCACCTCGACGGGCAGCCGGCCGAACGGCACCACCGCGTCGAGACGGTTGCGGAATTCCGGCGCGAACATGCGGTTGATCGCCTCCAGATCGTCCCCCTCGCGCTTGCTGCGATGGAAGCCGAAGGCCTCGCGCGCCAGATCCTGCGCGCCGGCGTTCGTCGTCATGATCAGGATGACGTTGCGGAAGCTGATCGACTTGCCGTTGTGGTCGGTCAGTTTCCCGTGATCCATGATCTGCAACAGGATGTTGTAGAGATCGGGATGGGCCTTCTCGATCTCGTCGAGCAGCAGCACCGAGTGCGGATGCTGGTCGATCGCGTCGGTCAGCAGGCCGCCCTGATCGAAGCCGACATAGCCGGGCGGCGCGCCGATGAGCCGGCTCACCGTGTGGCGCTCCATATATTCCGACATGTCGAAGCGCACGAGCTCGACGCCGAGCGACTTGGCGAGCTGGCGCGCGACCTCCGTCTTGCCGACGCCGGTCGGGCCCGAGAACAGGTAGGAGCCGATCGGCTTCTCCGGGTCGCGCAAGCCGGCGCGGGCGAGCTTGATCGAGGCAGACAACGCCTTGATGGCGTTGGACTGGCCGTAGACCACGCGCGACAGCGTCTCCTCGAGGTGCCGGAGCACCTCGGCGTCGTCCTTCGAGACGGACTTCGGCGGAATCCGCGCCATCGTCGCGATGGTCGTCTCGATCTCCTTGATGCCGATGGTCTTCTTTCGCCTGGCCTCGGGCAGCAGCATCTGGCTCGCGCCGGTCTCGTCGATCACGTCGATCGCCTTGTCGGGCAGCTTGCGGTCGTGGATGTAGCGGGCCGACAGCTCGACCGCCGCCTTGATCGCCTCGCCGGTGTAGCGGACGCGGTGATACTCCTCGAAATAGGGCTTCAGCCCCTTCATGATCTCGATCGTATCCGGCACGGACGGCTCGTTCACGTCGATCTTCTGGAACCGGCGGACGAGCGCGCGGTCCTTCTCGAAGTACTGGCGATACTCCTTGTAAGTCGTTGATCCGATACAGCGGAGCGTCCCCTGCGCAAGCGCTGGCTTGAGCAGGTTAGAGGCGTCCATCGCGCCGCCGGAGGTGGCGCCGGCGCCGATCACCGTATGAATCTCGTCGATGAACAGGATCGCGTTCTTGTGGTTCTCGATCTCCTTGATGACCTGCTTCAACCGCTCCTCGAAATCGCCGCGATAGCGCGTGCCGGCGAGCAGCATGCCCATGTCGAGCGCGAAAACGGTGGCTTCGAACAGCACGTCCGGCACGTCGCCGAGCGTGATCTTGCGGGCCAGGCCCTCGGCGATCGCCGTCTTGCCGACGCCGGGATCGCCGACGAGCAGCGGGTTGTTCTTCTGGCGCCGGCAGAGAACCTGAATCGTGCGCTGCACCTCGGCCTCGCGGCCGATCAGAGGGTCGATACGACCATCTTTCGCCTTCCGGTTGAGGTTGATGCAGTAAGCCTCTAACGCGCCTTCTTTTTTGTTTGAGTTGACTTCCTTCTCCTCGCGCCGTTCGCGGCCCTCGGACTCCTCCTCCGCGCCGCGCGGCGACTTGGACGCGTCGCTCAGGCCCGGCCGCTTGGCGATGCCGTGGCTGATGTAGTTGACCGCGTCGTAACGGGTCATGTCCTGCTCTTGCAGGAAATAGGCGGCGTGGCTCTCCCGCTCGGCGAAGATGGCGACGAGCACGTTGGCGCCCGTCACCTCCTCGCGTCCGGAGGACTGGACATGAATGACGGCGCGCTGGATGACGCGCTGGAAGCCCGCCGTCGGCTTGGCGTCCCCGCCCTCGCCCGTCACCAGATTGTCCAGCTCGGCGTCGATGTAATTCAAAAGGTTCTTGCGCAGCAGATCGAGGTCGACCGTGCAGGCGCGCATCACCGCCGCCGCGTCCTGATCGTCGATCAGGCTCAGCAGAAGATGTTCCAGCGTCGCATATTCATGATGGCGCTTGCTCGCCGCCGCCAGCGCGCGATGAAGGGACTGTTCGAGATTTTGGGAGAAGGAGGGCATGCTGGCTGGTCCTCACTGCTTTTCCATGATGCACTGCAACGGGTGCTGGTGCTTGCGTGCGAATTCCATCACCTGCGTCACCTTCGTCTCGGCGATCTCGTAGGTGTAGATCCCGCACTGCCCCACGCCGTTGTTGTGGACATGGAGCATGATGCGGGTCGCCTCCTCGGGATCCTTGCCGAAAAAGCGTCTCAGCACGTCGACGACGAACTCCATCGGCGTGTAGTCGTCGTTGAGCAGAAGCACGCGGTAGAGGCTCGGCTTTTTCGTCTGCGTCGTCGTTCGGGTGATGACGGACGTGCCCGTCCCCTTGTCTCCATCTCCCGGGGGAGACTTGCCGGGACCTTTCGCGCCGAAAACGACGCGGCCTTGGTCGGCTTTGACGATCCGCATGGCCTCTTTCTGTCCTGCCCCGCGCTTTCCGACGGGCGCGCCCGTTGCGCCGCCGCTCACGAAGGCGCGCCTTAAGGGGAACGCGATTTCGGGACCGGAGCAAGGCTTATTTAGGGAGCCTCCGGCGCTCCCGCCAGAGCCGGGAAACGCATCGCGGCAGGCGCCGGCCGCGCGCAATGCGGCGGCAGGCAAATGGTCTGCTCGCAACGAAAAAGAGCCCGGCTCTTGCGAGCCGGGCTCAGGAATCCGCGCCGGAGGGAGGAACCGGCGTCGGAGGGGGTCGCCGCAGCGGCCCCGGTCGGGAAGAATTACTTCGCCTGAACCTTGGCGAGCGCGCCCTCGAGCGGCTTCATGGCGTCCTTCGCCATCGCCGTGTAGATCTCGCCCATCTTCGTGGCCTGCGCGACGAAGCCCTCATACGCCTGCTTGGCGTAGTCGGACTGAACCTCGATGGCCTTGTCGAGCGACTTGGCGCCGAACAGCTTCTCGAGAGCGGCCGTGCCCTGCTCGAGCGACTTCTTGGAGTAGTCGGACGCCTCGGCGGCGAGCGTCTGCAGGTTCTTGGTGTAGGTGGCGGCGGCCTTGTTGGCGGCGTCCATCTGCTCCTTGCCGAACTTCTGGAAGTCTTCAACGTTCGTGAACATGGTCATTTCCCTCTTCTGATCGGCGCCGTCCGCCTGTTGATCGGCCGGCTGTCTTGAATCGGAATTTATGTGCGGTGCACCATTTTGTCAAGCGTCATTGTGCGGCGCAGCAAAATTAACCGCCGGGCAATCACGGTGAACGGGCGTTAACCCTTTCTGGTAAATGACGTTCCGGCGTTTAACCCGGCCGTAACCGCGTTCGCTCTAGCGTGAACCCCTGTGGTGTTCGGGCCACGCCTCCCCCGTTGCGGGAGGCGCGATCCGCGCAAAGTGGGGTTCGGGTATGGGTCTGAGTCGCGTTTTCGGGGCGCGCAGGCGTCTGTCTGCTGTCGCCGCCTCGCTGACCGTTGCGTTCGCCGTCACGTCGCTCATGTCGACGCCCGCCGAAGCGCGCAAACGCCATCACTACAAGAGGCACGCGGCGGCGAATTCCTATTCGCCCGCCTTCTCCTCGCTGGTGGTGGACGCCAACTCCGGCCGCGTCCTGCAGTCGCAGAACCCGGACGAGCTGCGCCATCCCGCCTCCGTCACCAAGGTGATGACGCTCTATATGCTGTTCGAGCAGCTGGAGAAGGGGCGCTTCCGCCTCGATTCTCCCCTGCGCGTCTCCTCGCACGCCGCCTCCATGGCGCCGTCCAAGCTCGGCCTCGAGCCCGGCGAGACGATCGAGGTCGAGGACGCAATCAAGGCGCTCGTGACCAAATCGGCCAACGACGTGGCCGCGACCGTCGCCGAGAACATCGGCGGCGACGAGGACACCTTCGCCGAAATGATGACGCGCAAGGCGCGCGCGCTCGGCATGAGCCGCACCGTCTACAAGAACGCCTCCGGCTTGCCAAACCCGCAGCAGGTGACGACGGCGCGCGACCTCGCCCTGCTCGGCCGCGCGATCCAGGATCGTTTCCCGCGCTATTACAAGTATTTCGGCACGCCGAACTTCTATTATGCCGGCGCCGTCCATCGTAACCACAACCGCCTCCTCGGCCGCATCGAGGGCATTGACGGCATCAAGACGGGCTACACCCGCGCCTCCGGCTTCAACCTCCTGACCTCCGCCCGCCGCGACGGCCGCCACATCATCGCCGTCGTGCTCGGCGGCAAGACGGCCCGCGTCCGCGACAACATCATGGCGAGCCTGGTCGAGACGCAGATCGCCCGCGCCGCCACCGGCCGCACGACGACGATGGTCGCCGAGGCCAATGCCGAGGACGCCCCCGCCCCGCGCCGCGCCGTCGCCTTCGCCGATACGGAGGCCATGCGCCCCGACGCGACGCGCGACATCGTCCGCGACATCGCGCGGGAGCCGGTGCGCGAGCGTCCCCGTCCCCCGGCGCCGATCCAGACCGCCTCGACGCCGATGGCCGCCGCCGTTCTGGCCGCCTCGCAGAGCGTCAAGGCGCGCCCGGCCGTCGTCTCCGCCCCGTTCGCGAGGACGAGACGGTGACGACCGCCTCCGTCTCCGGCGCGACCCGCGTCATCGGCGCGCAGAAGCCCGTCGTCGCCTCGGCGACGACCCCCTCGCCGCTGCGCTGGGTCGCCGGCCCCGCCGGCCGCCCGCCGGCGAACATCGGCTCGACGACGCCCGCTCCGAAGCTCGCCAGGGTCGAGACCCGGCCCGAGCCGCCGAAGCCGGTCCGCACGGCCGACAAGGTCGAGAAGGCCGAGAAGTCGGACAAAGCCGCCCGCGGCAAGTCCGAGAAGGCAGACAAGACCGAAAAGGCTGACAAGGCCGAGAAGTCCGGCAAGTCCGAGGTCGCCCGCAAGGACGCCAAGGAGCAGGCGCCCGTCCGCTCCGGCACGATGATCCAGATCGGCGCGACCGACGACATCGCCAAGGCGAACGCCCTGATCGCCCGCGCCCGCGCCGAGAGCCGGTCGAAGCTGGCCTCCGCCCAGTCCTACACGGAGAAGGTGCAGAAGGGCGACTCGACCCTCTACCGCGCCCGCTTCGCGGGCCTCGAGACCGGCACGGCGGAAGCCGCCTGCCGCGAACTGAAGCGGTCGGGCTTCGCCTGCTTCACCACGAAGAATTGAGGCGGCGCGCGCTGCGCCGAACTCAAACCGTCAACCGTTTTCGCGTAGCGTACAGGCGTTCGGAGTTAGGTATGGCGTCGCAAGAGGACATCCTTGGCCTCGTTGACTCGCGCGGCGAGATGGGTCGAGCCGCCGGCGTCGGGGTGCAGCTTCTTCATCAGCTCCCGGTGGGCGCGCGCGATCTCGTCGCGCCCGGCGCCTTTCGCAAGGCCGAGCACCTCATAGGCCTCGTTCTCGGTCATCCCGCCCGCACGCGCGCGGCCGCCCGCCGCGCCGCTCCGCGCGTCGGCCTCGCCCTCTCCTGCCGCACGCCATCCGGCAAACCGGCGGTCCAGATAAGCCTCTAGAAGCCGCGCGCCTTCCGGGTCGCTGGCCGCGCAGTAATTCAGGAACGTCATCAGTTCGGCTTGCGACAGCGTGTCGAGCGAGCGCCCGGCGAAGGGCCCGGCCGTCGCCCGCCCCGTCATGCCGCCGGAGCCGTGATCGAGCTCCATCTCCACACTCGCCGACCGCGCCGCCGAACGCGAGGCGCCGCCGCCGCCGAACCCGCCCCAGTTGAATCCGCCGAACCCGCCGCCCGCGAACGGCCCGCGCCGGTAGCCGAGCAGATACAGCGCGAACCCTGCCAGCAGCATGCCGAGCCCGGCCTGTCCGCGCAGCAGCAGCAGAACCGCGCCGAGCAGCCCGCCGACGCCCCCCGCCCCGCGCGTCAGCGAGGCGAGCTTGGCCGGGCTCGCCTTGGTGAAGGCGTTGACGAGCCAGAGCGCGACGACCAGCGCGGCGAGTCCGAGGATGAGATTGGGCATCGCCCCCTCTTAGCGCATCTGGCTGAGCAGCGCCTGCGCCGCCGCGCCGGATTTGCGCGCATGATTTTCGAGCGCCGCGCGCCCGCCCGCCGCATAGGCCGCCGCCGCGCCGAGGAGGTCGGCGAGCTTTGCCGGCGCCGAGGCGTCGAAGGCGGCGTAGGCGCCGCCGGTCAGCCGCGCGATCTCCTGAAACGTGCGCCGCACCACCGCGTCCGCGCCCTCCTGAAACATGAACGCCTTGACGCCGAGCATGGCGAGTTCGCCGGCAAGCACGGCGAGCCCGTCCGAATTCTCCTCCATCGCGTCGCCGACGAAAATCAGCGCGCCGACGCGATGGGCCTTGGCCTCCTCGCGCACATGCGTCAGCACCTTGCCGATCTGCGTATGGCCGCCGCGCACCGAGATCTGCGACATCAGCGCGGCGAGCCCCGCCCCGCCGGTGACGTAGCGACTGGCGCGGCACTCGTTCAGCCCGCGGAAATAGACGAGCTGCACGGCGAGGCCGCCGAAGCCGTTCGCCGATTCGAACATCTTCGCCTGCAACGACTGGGCGAGATCCCAGGTCGGCTGCCGGCTCATCGTGGCGTCGAGCGCGAAGATCAGGCGGCCCGCCACGTCCTCCTCGCGCACCGGCGCGAGCGCCTTGGCGCGGGCGAGGAATTCGTCGACCGCCGTCTTGGCCTGAGGCCGCGCGGGAACCTTGTCCGTCATCTCTCGAGCGCCTCCGCCGGGCGTGACATTTCCGTAAATGTCGGGGCCCCGTCCGGCGCGCGCAAGACAAGCCGCGCGAATTTGCCGCCCCGGCCCCACGCCCCTACCCGTCATTGCGAGGAATGAAGCAATCCACGCGGCCCCCCGCCCCGCCATTGCGAGGAGCGAAGCGACGGAGCAATCCACGCGGCCCCTCCCCGTCATTGCGAGGAGCGAAGCGACGAAGCAATCCACGCAGCCCCCCCCTTCCCGTCATTGCGAGGAGCGAAGCGACGAAGCAATCCAGCCCGCCCGAAGGCTGGATTGCTTCGCTCCGCTCGCAATGGCGGCCGGGCCGTGCTCGCAATGGCGGCGGAACGTCCGCGCCCCTTCCCCGTCATTGCGGGGAGCGATAGCGACGAAGCAATCCAACCCGCCCGCAGGCTGGATTGCTTCGCTCCGCTCGCAATGACGGCGGGGCTGCGCTCGCAATGGCGGCGGAAAGTCCGCGCCCCCTCCCCGTCATTGCGAGGAGCGACAGCGACGAAGCAATCCAGCCCGCCCGCAGGCTGGATTGCTTCGCTCCGCTCGCAATGACAGCGGGGCTGCGCTCGCAATCACGGCGGAAAGTCCGCGCCCCCTCCCCGTCATTGCGAGGAGCGACAGCGACGAAGCAATCCAGCCCGCCCGAAGGCTGGATTGCTTCGCTCCGCTCGCAATGACGGCGACGGGGGCCTTTCGCCCGGCGCCCCTCCCCGTCATTGCGAGGAGCGGAGCGACGAAGCGATCCAGTCCGCCCACAGGCTGGATTGCTTCGCTCCGCTCGCAATGACGGAAGACCCCTCAGATCAGCCCCAGCTCGCGCAACTCCCGCCGCAGCGGCTCGGGGAAATGCGACACGTCGGCGTCGCCCGCCGAGAGGTCGCGGGGCTTGTCGGCGTCGGGCAGGTAGCGCCAGCCCTGGAACGGCCGGCACGGGCGCGGGCTCACCGCGGTGACGGCCGGCTGCATCACGAGGTGACAGCGCGAGATCCCGTCCGCATCGGTGAAGGGGCGGATGTCGATCAGCTCCTGCCGGCAGGCGACCTGCCCCTTGATCACCCAGTAGAGCGAGCCGCCGTCGGTCAGCTCCGCGATCCGCTTGGGGACCATGCGCGTCGTATGGATCTGCTCGGGCGGCCGCCCGGCCTTCTTCGCCGCGCGCATTCGCTCGCCGATCCACGACTCGAGGTCGGCGATCGACTCCGCGCCGACGCAGAGTTTCAGCAGGTGCAGGGGCATGAGCCGACTCTTATCGCGCCCTCCCGCGTCGGCAAGCGCGTCGCGCGGGTTATCCAGAGACGCTCACGCCGGGCGGCGCCGGTAGATGAGAAAATAGACCAGCGCCACCAGCACGCTGCCGCCGATCAGATTGCCGAGGATCACCGGCGCGAGGTTGCGCAGGAAGCCGGCGAGCGTGATCGCCTCGGCGCCCGGCAGCGCGGCGAGGTCCGGCGTCGTCGCCGTCAGCATCATCGCCAGCGGAATGAAATACATGTTGGCGACCGAATGCTCGAAGCCGGCGGCGACGAACAGCATCACCGGCGGAACGATGGCGACCACCTTGTCGACGACGCTGCGCCCGGCCATCGCCATCCACACCGCCATGCAGACGAGCAGATTGCACAGCACCCCGCGCACGAAGGCGGTGAACGGATCGAGCCCGCATTTGGCGGCGGCGATCTTCACCGCCGTCGCGCCCACCGCCCCGCCATTCATGCCGGCGTGGCCCGAAAGCGCGACGAGCACGGCGAGCGCCACCGCGCCGACGAGATTGGCGGCGCAGACGATGGCCCAGTTGCGCAGCACCTCGCCGGCGCCGAGGCGCCCGTCCGCCCAGGCCATCGCCAGCAGATTGTTGCCGGTGAACAGCTCCGCCCCGGCCACCGACACGAGCACCAGCCCGAGCGAGAAGACGAGCCCGGCGACGAGCCGCTGCGCGGCGAAACCGAGGCTGGCGTCCGACAGCACCATCGTCGCCGCCAGCGCGCCGAGCCCGATGAAGGCGCCCGCGCACATGCCGAGCATCGTCATCGGCAACAGCGGCAGCCGCGCCTTGGCGACGCCCGCCGTCTCGATCCGCTCCGCGATCTCGCGCGGCGAGAAGGCGTCAAAACTGTAGACGGGGCCTTGCGGCGGCGGCGGGACGGCGGCGTTCACGGCTGCGATCCCCTCACGCCTCGCCCACCGCCACCACCATCGCGCCCTGCGCGATCTGCTGGCCCGGCGTTCCGCCGACGGCGTGGACGACGCCCTCGCGCGGGGCGACCAGCATGTGCTCCATCTTCATCGCCTCGATGACGGCGAGCTTCTGGCCTTTGGCGACGCTCTCGCCGGGCGCGACGAACAGCGCCACGAGCTTGCCGTGCATCGGCGCCTTCACCACGCTGTCGCCGTGGTCGCCGCCCTCGACGTCGACGTCGAGCGGGTCATATGGGCGGATCTCGGTCTGCCGCCCCGCGCGCACGATGTAGGCGCCGCCGTCGAAATCCACGACATGCGTCGCCCTGTCGCCGCGCGGATTGGCCATCGGCGCGAGAATCCCGTCGATCTCGGCCTGCGGGTCCGCGCCCGTGCCGTCCCACGCCAGAATCGCCTCGGCGACCTCGCCATTGGCGAGGAACTTCAGCGGCGTCCGGCGCGCGCCCGAAAGCTGGAAGCCGTCCGTCGCCGACCACGGCGAGTCGGGCTCGGCGACGCTGTGGCGCCATTGCGCGCCGAAATAGATCTGCGCCGCGCCGACGCGCAGCGACTGCGCGTCCGGCGGACGCGGCGTCGCCCCAAGCGACTCGACGTTGCGGTCGATGAAGCCGGTGTCGAACCTGCCGGCCCGGAAGTCCGGCGCGTCGGCGAGCGCTTTCAGGAAGGCGACGTTGGTGCGCGGCCCGGCGACGATGGTCTCCGACAGCGCCTCCGACAGCGCGTCGAGCGCCTCGTCACGCGTCGCCCCGCGCGCGATCACCTTGGCGATCATCGGATCGTAGAAGGGCGAGACCTCCCCGCCCTCCTGCACGCCGCAATCGATGCGGATCGGCTCGCCGGATTCGAAGGCGAACACCGGCGCGTCCGGCAGATCGAGCGACCACAATTTGCCGATCGAGGGCAGGAAGCCGTTCTCCGGATCCTCGGCGTAGAGGCGCGCCTCGACCGCATGGCCGCGCGGCGTCAGCGCGTTCTGCGACACGGTGAGCCGCTCGCCCGAGGCGACGCGCAATTGCAGGTCGACCAGATCGAGCCCCGTGATCGCCTCCGTCACCGGATGCTCGACCTGCAGGCGCGTATTCATCTCCATGAAGTAGAAGCCGTCCGCCCGCAGCCCCTTCGCCCCGTCGGCGATGAACTCGACCGTCCCGGCGCCGACATAGCCGACCGCGCGCGCCGCCTCGACCGCCGCCCGCCCCATCGCCGCGCGCACCTCCGGCGTCATGCCGGGCGCGGGCGCCTCCTCGATCACCTTCTGGTGGCGGCGCTGCAGCGAGCAGTCGCGCTCGAACAGATGCACGACCTCGCCGTGGCTGTCGGCGAACACCTGCACTTCGACATGGCGCGGGCTCTGGATGTATTTCTCGACGAGGACGTGATCGTTGCCGCAGGCGTTCGCCGCCTCGCGCTTGGCGCTCTCCAGCGCCTCCTCGAAGGCGATGTGCGTCTCCACCTTCTTCATGCCCTTGCCGCCGCCGCCGGCGACCGCCTTGATCAGGACGGGGTAGCCGATCTCGTAGGCCTTCTCGCGCAGGAACTTCGCGTCCTGCCGCTCGCCGTGATAGCCGGGCACGACCGGCACGCCCGCCTTCTGCATCAGCGCCTTGGCGCCGTCCTTCAGGCCCATGGCGCGGATGGCCGAACCGGGCGGGCCGACGAACACGATCCCTGCCGCCTTGCAGGCGTCGGCGAAGTCGGCGTTCTCCGACAGGAAGCCGTAGCCGGGATGGATCGCCTCCGCCCCGCTCGCCTTGGCGATCGCGATGATCTTGTCGCCGAGCAGATAGCTTTCGCGCGCCGGCGGCGGCCCGAGCCGGTGCGCCTCGTCGGCCATCAGCACATGCGGGGCCTCGGCGTCGGCGTCGGAATAGACCGCGATGGTGCGCAGGCCGAGCCGGCGCGCGGTGGCGATGACGCGACAGGCGATTTCGCCGCGATTGGCGATCAGGACCGATTTCAGCATGGGCCTCCCCGGGGCGCGCTGCGCCGTTTCCTCTTCATACCACGCCGCGCGCGGCCGCAACCCCTCACGCCAGCCCGCCCTTGCGCGTCAGGCTGCGCCAGACCGCCCAGGCCGCCTGGAAGGCGAGACCGGCCGAGAACAGGTCGAGCCCCCATTCCGGCCAGCGCAGATCCGGGATCGCGCGCGCCGCAAGGTTGAGGGCGGAATAGAAGGTGGTCGAGATCGCGTCGTTGCGCGAGGACAGCCAGGTCGCCAGCACCACAGGGTTGTCGATCCGCCGGAAGGGGAAGATCGCCGCGATGATGGCGAGCGCGACGAGGATGGCGCTCGCCGCCGAGAAGCCGAGGACGAACGGCTCGATGGGGCGCGGCGCGACGATCTTGTCCCACAGATCCCACAGCGTATGCAGGCCCGCGACCAGCATGACGAGGCCGACGAAGGCCGCCGAGGCCCGCTCCGCCGTCGCCCCGCGCCCGAACACCAGCGCGACGACGCCGTAGAGCGCGACGTCGTAGGACCAGTCCACCCCGTCCTTGAACAACTGCTTTGAGCCGACCGAAAGGGCGTAACCGACGACGCCGATCTCGAGCGCGAGGATCGCCGCCGGAATGGCCCAAAGCACGGCCGTGAACGGCCTGCGCCAACCCGCCTCGCTCGTGTCGATCATGCCCGCGCCCCGCCCGCTCGCGCCACCTTATCGCCAGGAACGCCCGGCAGGGACAGGGGCTATGATGATCGCCCACCGCCCGGAGCCGACGTGACGCGCGCCCTCTTCCTCGTCAACGCCAACAGCCGCAACGGCGCCGACAGCGTCGAGGCGGCGGTCGCCGTGCTGCGCGCGGCTGGCGTCGAACTGGTGACGCCTGATCCGACCGACCGCGACCTCTCCGACCTCATCCTCGCCCATCGCGAGGATTGCAGCTTCGTCGTCGCCGGCGGCGGCGACGGCACGATGAACGCGGCCGCGCGCGGGCTGATGGAGACCGGACTGCCCCTCGGCCTGCTGCCGCTCGGCACCGGCAACGATCTCGCCCGCACGCTCGGCCTGCCGCTCGATCTCGCCGAGGCGGCGAAGGTGATCGTCGACGGCGCGTTGCGCGACATCGACGTCGGCGAGGTCAACGGCCGCCCCTTCTTCAACGTCGCCAGCGTCGGCCTGTCGGCGGAGCTGGCCGAACGGCTGGACCCGTCGATCAAGCGGCGCTGGGGCCGGCTCGGCTACGTCATCGCCGCGATCAAGGTGCTGTGGCGCGCCCGGCCTTTCACCGTCAGCATCTACGACGGCGAACACCGCGTGCGGGCGAAAACCTATCAGGTCGCCGTCGGCAACGGCCGCTACTATGGCGGCGGCAACGCCGTGCACCATGCCGCCGAGATCGACGACGGCGTCATGCATCTCTACAGCCTCGAGGTCAGCTCGGTGGCCAGGCTCGTGCTGCTCGCGCCCTTCTTCCGCGCCGGCACGCATGGCCAGTTCGAGGAGGTGCGCGCCATCGAGTCCGACCGGTTCGAGATCGCGACGCGCAAGCCGCGCCCGATCAACGCCGACGGCGAGATCGTCGGCGAGACGCCGGCCCGCTTCCATCTCCACCGTAACGCGGTGAAGGTGTTCGCGCCGCGCCAGGCCTGAGCGACCTCACATCCGGAACACGCCGAAGCGCGTCGGCTCGATCGGCGCGTTGAGCGTCGCCGAGAAGGCGAGCGCCAGCGCGCGGCGCGTCTCGGCGGGCAGGATCACGCCATCGTCCCACAGCCGCGCGGTGGCGTGGTAGGGCGAGCCCTCCTCCTCGTATTTGGCGCGGATCGGCGCCTTGAACGCCTCCTCCTCTTCCGCGCTCCAGGCCTTGCCCTCGGCCTCGAAATTGTCGCGCCGCACGGTGGCCAGCACGCTCGCCGCCTGTTCGCCGCCCATCACGCTGATGCGCGCATTCGGCCACATGAACAGGAAGCGCGGCTGATAGGCGCGCCCGCACATGCCGTAATTGCCGGCGCCGAACGAGCCGCCGACGACGAGCGTGATCTTGGGCACGCGCGCGGTGGCGACGGCGGTGACGAGCTTGGCGCCGTCCTTGGCGATGCCGCCCGCCTCGAACTCGCGCCCCACCATGAAGCCGGAGATGTTTTGCAGGAACAGCAGCGGAATGCCGCGCTGGCAGCACAGCTCGATGAAATGGGCGCCCTTCACGGCGCTTTCGGAAAACAGGATGCCGTTGTTGGCGACGATGCCGATCGGCATGCCGTGCAGATGCGCGAAGCCGGTGACGAGCGTCGTGCCGTAACGCGCCTTGAACTCGTCGAACTCCGACCCGTCGACGAGGCGGGCGATCACCTCGCGGATGTCGTACTGCTTCTTGAGATCGGTCGGCACGATGGCGTCGAGATCGGCGAGCGACAGCGCCGGCTCGCGCGGATCGATCAGCGCGACGTCGGGCGTCTTCGTCGTGTTCAGATTGGCGACGATGCGCCGCACGATGGCGAGCGCATGCTCGTCGTTGGCGGCGAAATGATCGGCGACGCCGGAGATGCGCGTATGCACGTCCGCGCCGCCGAGATCTTCCGCCGAAACCACCTCGCCCGTCGCCGCCTTCACCAGCGGCGGGCCGGCGAGGAAGATCGTGCCCTGCTGCTTGACGATCACCGTCTCGTCGCTCATCGCCGGCACATAGGCGCCGCCCGCCGTGCACGAGCCCATCACGCAGGCGATCTGCGGAATGCGCTCGGCCGACATGTTCGCCTGATTGTAGAAGATGCGGCCGAAGTGATCGCGGTCGGGAAACACATCCGTCTGATGCGGCAAATTCGCGCCGCCCGAGTCGACGAGATAGACGCACGGCAGGCGGTTCTCGCGCGCGATCTCCTGCGCGCGCAGATGCTTCTTCACCGTCATCGGATAATAGGTGCCGCCCTTGATGGTCGAGTCGTTGCACACGATCATCACTTCGCGGCCCTCGACGCGGCCGATGCCGGTGATGACGCCTGCGCCGTGAATGTGGTCGCCATACATGCCGTAGGCGGCCAGCGGCGACAGTTCGAGGAAGGGCGAGCCCGGATCGATCAGGCGCAGCACGCGATCGCGCGGCAGCAGCTTGCCGCGTCCGAAATGACGCTGGCGCGTCTTCTCGTTGCCGCCGAGCGCGGCCTCGGCGCGGCGCTGGCGCAACTCGTCGGCGATGGCCTTCCAGTTCGCGCGGTTGGCCGCAGCGTCCGGCGTGGAAAGATCGACCGATGTTTTCAGAATGGCCACGTCGTTTCCCCAATCATTCTTGTCGATCGCCGCGTCCCGTCATTGCGGGCGCGGCGAAGCAATCCAGTCTCGAAGCGCGGCGCGCGGCGATCAGATCGCCTCGTATTTTTCGATGAACCATTTCTCCGCCTTCGCATCCTCGACGAGCGCGCGGAAGGCGGCCGTCGCCATCACCGCGTCCATGTAGGCGCGCGCGGTCTTCGACACCTTCACGTCGTAGATGTGCAGACGATTGACCACCGGCGCGAAATAGGCGTCGGCGGCGCAGAACTTGCCGAACAGGAACGGCCCGCCCTTGCCATAGGTCTTGCGCGCGTTCGTCCACATCGCGTCGATGCGCGCGGCGTCCGCCTTCGCTTCCTCGCCGAGCGCGATGGCGCGCACCTCGCGTCGCAGATTCATCGGGCATTCGCGCCGCAGCGCCTGAAAGCCCGAATGCATCTCCGCGCACATCGAGCGGGCGACGGCGCGCGCCGCGCGCGTCTTCGGCCAGATCGCCTTCTTCGGATATTTCTCGGCGACGTATTCGACCATCGCCAGCGAATCCCAGACCGTCAGATCGCCGTCCTTCAGCGCCGGGCAACGCGCCGAGGGCGAGTGCTTCAAGATCGCCTTGCGCGTCGTCGGCACGTCGAGCGGGATCACCGTCTCCTCGAACGGAATGCCCATCTGCGCGAGCAGCAGCCACGGCCGGACGGACCAGCTCGAATAGGCCTTGTTGGCGACGATCAGTTTCAGCGGCGCGGCCATTGCGAACAATCCTCAGAGCGGCTTGCGATAAACGATGAAGGAGGAGCGCGGCACGATCGTATCGTAGAGCGAGCGCGCCGGCGCATTGTATTCCTGCGTCTGCCAGTAGACGCGGAAGGCGCCGGCCGATTTGGCCGCGGCGAAGCACGCCTCCATCAGCTCGCGCGCCGCCCCGCCGCCGCGCGCGGCGCGGTCGACATACAGATCCTGCAGATAGCAGATCGGCTGCACGCTCCAGGTCGAGCGATGGAAGACGTAGTGGACGAGGCCGAACGGCCCCTCCCCGTCGTCGACGACGAATCCGCGCACGTCGCCGTCGTCGGCGAGCAAGGCCGCCCACAGCGCGGCCGTCGCCGCCTCGCTCACCTCGCCGCGGTAGAAGGCGATGTAGCCGGCCCACAACGCGCGCCAGCGCGCCTCGTCGTCGGCGCGTACGCGCCTGACCTCGCGATAGGCCATCTCACCCCGCCTTCGGCGCGTGTTTCATTTCGTAGGCCTCGACCGGTCCGCCCGCCTTCTTCCACGCCGAGAAGCCGCCCTCGATATGGGCGACCGGCTTCAGGCCCATCTTCGCGGCCGTCGCGGCGGCGAGCGCCGAGCGCCAGCCGCCGGCGCAGAAGAAGACGAACGTCTTGTCCTGCTGGAATTGCGGCTTGGCGTAGGGGCTTTCGGGATCGATCCAGAATTCCAGCATCCCGCGCGGGCAATGGAAGGCGCCCGGCATCCTGCCCTCGCGCTCCAGCTCGCGCGGATCGCGCAGATCGACGAGCACGACGTCGTCGCGTCCGACGAGTCCGATCGCCCGGTCCACCGGAATGGTCTCGATGGCGCGATTGGCGTCCTCGAGCATCTGCTTGTAGCCATACGAGATCGTCTGCGGCATCCGCGCCTCCCTCGCGCTTTCGTGCACGATCGCAGCCGGCTTGTCACGCCTGCGCGGCGGCGAAGAGGCGTCGCAGGATCGTCGGCGCCCCGTCCGCGATATCCTCGGCGATCATCCCCGGTCCGAGCGCCCGGCCGACCGCGGCGTGCAGCCACACGGCGGCGGCCGCAGCCTCGAAGCCGGGAACGCCCTGCGCCAGAAGCCCGCCGACGAAGCCGGCCAGCGCGTCGCCCGATCCGGCTGTGGCGAGCCACGGCGCATCGAGATCGTTGATCGCGGCGCGCCCGTCCGGCGCGGCGACGACGGTGTCGGCGCCCTTGAGAACCACCACCGCGCCGGTCTCGGCGGCGGCGGCCCGCGCCCGGTCGAGCTTCGAGCCGGCGCGCGCGCCGAACAGGCGGACGAACTCGCCCTCATGCGGCGTCAGCACGACCGGCGCCGTCCGCCCGACGATCAGCCCGGCCAGCGCCGCCGCCTCGCCCGAAAAACTCGTGAGCGCGTCGGCGTCGAGCGCGACCGCCGCCGGCGAGATCAGCGCCGCCTCGACCCTGGCGCGCATCGCCGCGCCGACGCCGCCGGCCGGCCCCAGCACGACGGCGTTCAGCCGCGAGTCCGAGAGCAGGCCGGCGAGGTCCGCCGCGCCCTCGCACCGCGCCAGCATCACCGCGGTGAGTTGCGCGGCGGCGATGGGCAGGGCCTCGGCGGGGGCGCCCAGCGTGACGAGCCCCGCCCCCGCCCGCAGCGCGGCCCGCGCGGCCAGACGCGCCGCGCCGGTCCGCGTCGGCCCGCCCGAGACCACGAGGCAGTGGCCCCGGTCGTATTTGTGCCCGTCCGCCGCCGGCGCACGCCAGACGGCGCGCCAGAGCGCGGGAGCGCAGGTGAAGGTCCGCGGCCCGATCGCCGCCAGCGCTTCATCCGGCACGCCGATATCGGCCAGAACGACCCGCCCGCACAGCGCCCTGCCCGGCGCCAGAACATGGCCGGGCTTCTTGCGGAAGAAGGTGACGGTCGCATCGGCCGGCGCGGCGGCCCCGCGCACCGCGCCCGTGTTCCCGTCGACGCCCGAAGGCGTGTCGACCGCCACAATCCGCCCGCCGCCGCTGCGGAAGGCGACGAGCGCCTCGACCGCGCGCAGCGCCTCGCCGTCGACATCGCGCGACAACCCCGCCCCGAAGATCGCGTCGATCGCCACGTCGGCGCCGGCGAGGTCCAGTGCGTCGAGGGGCGCCGCGGGCCCGGCCCAGGCGGCGGCGGCGCTCGCCGCGTCGCCCGTCAGACGCTCGCGGTCCCCGAGGAGATAGACCGCCACGTCGAAGCCGCGACCGGCCAGCAGGCGCGCGGCGACGAACCCGTCCCCGCCATTGGCGCCCGGACCGCAGAGCGCGACAACGCGCCCGCCGACGGGCGCGAGCGAGGCCGCCGCCTCGGCCACCGCCTCGCCGGCCCGGCGCATCAGCCGCCGCCCCGGCGTTCCGCCGGCCACGGCGAAGGCGTCGGCCCGGCCCATTTCGGCGGTGGCGAGAAGCTCGGCCGGCGCGGCGAGCGCCGAGGCGAGCCATTCGGAAGAGACGTCCGAGATCGACATGCAGGGGCCATGATGGCGCCAACCGGCGCCTATCCCAAGCGCCACATGGCGCTCATTGAACGGGCAGATTGCCTACGATTAGGGCAATCGCGGCCTGGCGCGCGGCCCGTGCCGGGCGCCATCGGGCGCATGGCCCTTTGGCCCGGGGGATGCTAAAGCACCCTCGAAACGGGCCGGCGGCCGCCTCGGCGGCGTATCCGGCCGATTGTCAGCGGGACGTCGGGACATGAAGAAGATCGAGGCCATCATCAAGCCCTTCAAGCTCGACGAGGTGAAAGAGGCGCTTCAGGAGGCCGGGCTGCAGGGCATCACGGTGACCGAGGCCAAGGGTTTCGGCCGCCAGAAGGGCCATACCGAGCTCTATCGCGGCGCCGAATACGTGGTCGACTTCCTGCCCAAGGTGAAGATCGAGCTGGTGCTCGCCGACGAGGCCGTCGAGCGCGCGGTCGAGGCCATTCGCAAGGCCGCCCAGACCGGCCGGATCGGGGATGGCAAGATTTTTGTATCCCACATCGAAGGGGCGATCCGCATCCGCACCGGCGAGACCGGAACGGACGCAATCTGACGCGCCCCGTTCTGAAGAATTCAGCCGCACGCCGCCGGTCCGGCGTCCGGACGCGCAACGACTGACCGAGAGAGGCTCTATCCAATGAAGACCGCCAAGGACGTCCTGAAGGCGATCAAGGACAACGACGTCAAGTATGTCGACTTCCGCTTCACCGACCCGCGCGGCAAGTGGCAGCACGTCACCTTCGACATGTCGATCGTCGAAGAGGACACCTTCGCCGAAGGCCAGATGTTCGACGGCTCCTCGATCGCCGGCTGGAAGGCGATCAACGAGTCCGACATGCTGCTGATGCCCGATCCGACGTCCGCCTGCATGGACCCGTTCTTCGCGGCGTCCACGATGGTCATCACCTGCGACGTGCTCGAGCCGACGACGGGCGAGCCCTACGGCCGCGACCCGCGCGGCATCGCCAAGAAGGCGGAAGCCTTCGTCAAGTCCGCCGGCGTGGGCGACACGGTGTTCGTCGGCCCCGAGGCCGAGTTCTTCGTGTTCGACGACGTGCGCTTCGCCTCCGAGCCCTACAACACGGGCTTCAAGCTCGACTCCTCCGAGCTGCCGACCAACGGCGACACGGAGTACGAGGGCGGCAATCTTGGCCACCGCATCCGCATCAAGGGCGGCTACTTCCCCGTCCCGCCGCAGGATTCGGCGCAGGACATGCGCGGCGAGATGCTCGCGGCCATGCAGTCGATGGGCGCGGTCGTCGAGAAGCACCACCACGAGGTGGCCTCCGCCCAGCACGAGCTCGGCCTCAAGTTCGGCCCGCTGACGACGATGGCCGACCACATGCAGGTCTACAAGTACTGCATCCATCAGGTCGCGCAGAGCTACGGCAAGACGGCGACGTTCATGCCCAAGCCCATCTTCGGCGATAACGGCTCGGGCATGCATGTCCACCAGTCGATCTGGAAGGGCGGCAAGCCGGTCTTCGCGGGCAACAAATACGCCGACCTGTCGCAGGAGTGCCTGTGGTACATCGGCGGCATCATCAAGCACGCCAAGGCGCTCAACGCCTTCACCAACCCGTCGACCAACTCCTACAAGCGCCTGGTCCCCGGCTATGAAGCCCCCGTGCTGCTCGCCTATTCGGCGCGCAACCGCTCGGCCTCCTGCCGCATTCCCTACACCGAGAACCCGAAGGCCAAGCGCGTCGAGGTTCGCTTCCCCGATCCGACGGCGAACCCCTATCTCGCCTTCGCGGCCATGCTGATGGCCGGCCTCGACGGCATCAAGAACAAGATCGATCCCGGCCCGGCGATGGACAAGGACCTCTACGACCTGCCGCCGAAGGAGCTGAAGAAGATCCCGACGGTGTGCGGCTCGCTGCGCGAGGCCCTGCAGAATCTCGACAAGGACCGCGCCTTCCTCAAGGCCGGCGGCGTCTTCTCGACGACTTCATCGACAGCTTCATCGAGCTGAAGATGGCCGAGGTGATGCGCTTCGAGATGACGCCGCACCCGGTCGAGTTCGACATGTACTACTCCTGCTGATCGACGCCCGATCGCAGACGGAAAAGGCGGCCTCCGGGCCGCCTTTTTTCATGCCGTCACGCGTCGGGCGCTGCGGCGGCGGTCTCGCCCTCCGGCCCTGCCGACGCGCTTTCCTCGTCGTCGGGCTTCTTCGCGCCGACACTGACGAGCCAGGCGTCGAGACATTCGAGCGCATACTGCTTGGTGCGCTCGATCGCCTCCTCCCGTCCGCGCTCGATGTCGGAGCGGTCGGCCGTCCAGTCGGCGATCTCGAAGGACTCGACATAGCCTTGCTTGAACCGGCCGACGGCGTCGGTGGCGATGTGATGATTGACGATGTCGGCGCCGGGATGGCGCGGCAGGTCGAGCGCGGCCGCCCCGGCGTGATCGGCCGGCAGGATCGCGACGTTCCACTCGTCGTAGGGGTTGAGCTGGAGCGCGTGCAGCAGGAAGCGGCCGTGCCGGCCCCGCCATGTCGGCTCGGGAATGATCAGCAGCGGACGCAGCCTGTGGCGCCGGCCCGTCGCCTCGAGCGCCTTGTTCTCGACCCGCACGAGGCGGCGGTCCAGCGCGGAGCGCGACAGATCGAGCCGCTGGGCGAGCGCGCGGAGCGCCTCGCGCTCGGGCGGTTCGTCGACCGGCGGCGGCGCGGGAACGGCGACCGCGGCGGCGCGAGCGGGCGCGAGCTGGGCGAACGCCGCCCCGCCCGGAGCGGACGCCGCCGCTTCGCGCCTGCCAAAACCCTGTCGGCGCCGGATCGTCATTTCCTCAATAACCAGTTTAACTGCCGCAGCTACTAGATCAACGAAGAGTAAGGGAACGGTTACCTGAACGCCGGCTCCGAAAATCGGATGACGTAACGTTAATCCCGCGGGACGCGACGCCGCCCCGTCAGACGCGAGAGACGGAGCCGCGGGGGATCGCCGGCGCGCCCGCCTTCTGTCCGCCCCCCGCCCGCGCTATGCAGGTTGGATGATTCGCCCAGATTCGTTTTTCGGAGCGCCGCGGCCATGAGCGCCGAAGATCTCTTCGGCGGCCGCAAGGCCGCGCCCGCCCCCACGCCGACCAAGGCGGCGGCGCCTGCCGCCAGGCCCGCGCCCGTCCGCGCGGGCACGCCGGGCGAGGCCGACTACACCGCCTCCTCCATCGAGGTTCTGGAGGGGCTCGAGCCCGTTCGCCGCCGCCCCGGCATGTATATCGGCGGCACCGACGAGACGGCGATGCACCACCTCTTCGCCGAGGTGATCGACAATTCGATGGACGAGGCCGTGGCCGGTCACGCCACCTTCATCGAGGTCGTGATGGAGGCGGACGGACACGTCGCCGTCACCGATAACGGGCGCGGCTTCCCGATCGACCCGCATCCCAAATTCCCGAAGAAGTCCGGCCTCGAAGTGGCGATGACGACGCTGCACGCCGGCGGCAAGTTCGACTCCAAGGCCTACGAGACCTCCGGCGGCCTGCATGGCGTCGGCGTCTCGGTCGTCAACGCCCTGTCGGAGACGGTCGAGGTCGACGTCTGGCGCAACAAGACGCAATACCGGCAGACCTTCTCGCGCGGCGCCGTGACCAGCGGCCTGCAGACGCTCGGCCCCGCGCCGAACAAGCGCGGCACCCGCGTTCGCTTCTTCCCCGACGAACAGATCTTCGGCAAGGGCGCCCGGTTGAAGCCGGCGCGCATCTTCAAGATGGCGCGCTCGAAGGCCTATCTGTTCGGCGGCGTCGAGATCCGCTGGAAATGCGCCCCCTCGCTGATCGAGGCGTCGAGCGTGCCGGCCGAGGCGGTGTTCCACTTCCCCGGCGGCCTCAAGGACTACCTGGATCAGGACATCGGCGGCAAGGAGCTGGTCGCCGAGCCGATGTTCACGGGCAAGTCGCCCGGCAAGGGGCACGGCTCGCTCGAATGGGCGATCGCCTGGCTCTCTCGCGACGACGGCTTCGTCCATTCCTACTGCAACACCGTGCCGACGCCGGACGGCGGCACGCACGAGGCGGGCCTGCGCATCGCGCTGCTGCGCGCCCTGAAGGATCACGCCGAACGCGTCGGTCAATCCAAGCGCGCCGCGCAGATCACCACCGACGATGTGATGGCGAGCTGCGCCGCGCTCATCTCGGTGTTCATCCGCGAGCCGGAGTTCCAGGGTCAGAACAAGTCGCGCCTGATGACGACGGAGGCCTCGCGCATCGTCGAGAACGCGGTGCGCGACGCCTTCGACCACTGGCTCGCCGAGCGTCCGAGCCAGGCCAACCGCCTGCTCGACTGGGCGGTCGAGCGCGCCGAGGACCGGATGCGCCGCCGCGCCGAGAAGGATGTCGCCCGCAAGACCGCCGTGCGCCGCCTGAGGCTGCCCGGCAAGCTCGCGGATTGCTCGAACTCCGGGGCCAAAGACTCTGAATTGTTTATCGTCGAGGGCGACTCCGCGGGCGGCTCGGCGAAGCAGGCGCGCGACCGCGCAACGCAGGCCGTGCTGCCGCTGCGCGGCAAGATCCTCAACGTCGCCAACGCCGGGCGCGACAAGCTCGCCGCCAACCAGACCATCAGCGACCTGATTCAGGCGCTCGGCTGCGGCACGGGCGCGCAATACAAGGACGACGAGCTGCGCTACGAGCGCATCATCATCATGACCGACGCCGACGTCGACGGCGCGCACATCGCCTCGCTGCTGATCACCTTCTTCTGGCGCCAGATGCCGAAGCTGATCGACAACGGCCACCTGTATCTCGCCGTCCCCCCGCTCTACCGCCTGACGCAGGGCGCGAAGTCCGTCTACGCCCGCGACGACGCCGACAAGGAGCGCATCCTCAAATCGGTGCTGAACGGGCGCGGCAAGGTCGAGATCAGCCGCTTCAAGGGCCTCGGCGAGATGCCGATGCGCGTCCTCAAGGATACGACGATGGACCGCCGCCGCCGCACGCTGCTGCGCATCGCCGTCGCCCCCGAGGAGCGCGAGGCGACCGCCGACGCGGTGGAGCGGCTGATGGGCTCCAAGCCCGAGGCGCGGTTCCAGTTCATTCAGGAGCGCGCCGCCCTGTCGGGCGACCTCGTCGACATCTGAAATCCGGCCTGTCGCTGTCAGCGGTCTGTCAGCGGAATCTTGCCAAGAGTTAACTCGACAGACGCGCGGTCCGCCGCGCATGTCGAGCGGCAAGCGGCGCGCCCGCGCGAAGGGCGCGTCGAACAGGATCGAACGTTCATGACCTCCCCCTACGTCCAACGCTACGCCCGGCCCGCCATCGCCCTGCACTGGGCGATCGCCTTGGCGATCCTCGCCGGCGCCGTCCTCGGCCTCTCGCTCGAGGCCATTCCCCGCGAGCAGCGCCTGCCCTGGGCCAACCTGCACGCCGTGCTCGGAACGCTGATCCTGCTGCTGACGCTGGCGCGCCTCTATGTGCGCGCGACGCACATCCCGCCGCCCCTATACGACCGGGACTGGGTGATCGCCCTGTCGAAGGTCGGACATGTCGCGCTGTATGCGCTCACCCTCGCGCTGCCCGTCTCGGGCCTCGTGATGTGGTGGCTGCGCGGCCGCGGGCTCGATCTCTGGGCGTTCCAGATCCCCTCGCCGCTCGCCGTCAACCGCGACGCCGCCAAGCTCGCCGAAGAGGCGCACGAGATCGTCTTCTGGATCGGCGCGCTCGCGGTCGGCGGGCATGTTCTGGCCGCGCTGGTGCATCAGTTCGTCTGGAAGGACCGCCTGCTGGAGCGCATGCGCCCGGCCTGACGGCAACAGGGCGTTAACCATGTAAGGCTCATTCTCCGCCAACGGAATTTCTGTTGGACGGGCGACATGGCGGACGATCTCTATTCGACGGCGGGCGGCGCGACCCTGCGCAAATGGGCGACGACGGCGGCGGTGTTCGGCGTCTTCGCCGTCGGCGCCTCGCTCGCGCTGGACAAGCTCGTCCAGGGCGGCCTGCCGCAGATCGCCATCGTCCGCACCGACGGCAGCATGACGCTGATCGGCGGCGCGCCGACCGCCCGCAAGGGCGGGCCGGCGAGCGTGGCTGCGCAGGCCTCCGGCGTCGACACGACCGCCGTCGGCTCCATCCGCATCGACCCCTGCACCGGCCAGAAGAAGTAGCTAGACTCCCGGCGTCAGCCAGCGCCGCAGCGCCGCGTTGACCGCCTCCGGCCGCTCCATCGTCGAGAGGTGGCCGCAGACCGCGATCGTCGCGAGCTCGGAGAACGCCACGCCGTCGACGATCGCCTGCGCCCGCTCTGGCGGCGTCGCGCGGTCGGCGTCGCCGACGACGACGAGCGTCTGCTGGCTGATCGCCGACAGAAACGGCGTCGAATCCGGTCGCGACATGATCGCCCGCTGCTGACGGACGAAACGCTCCGCGCCAGTGTCCCGCGCCATTTTCAGGAATCGCGCCTTCAGCGCCTCGTCGCCGACGCGGGTCGGATGCACGAAGAGCGGCCACATCTCGAGCGCGACGTCGATGAGTTCGCCCCGCTCGGCGCGCGCCATCCGCGCCCGCCGCGCCGCCTTCTGCTCGGACGTGTCGGCGCTGGCGGCCGTGTCCAGCAAGGCGAGCCGCTCCACCCGGTCGGGCGCCTGCCGCATGATCTCGAAGGCGACATAGCCGCCCATCGACAGGCCGCACAGCGCGAAGGTCGGCGGCGCCTTGGCGAGGATGGCGCGGGCGATCTCCATCATCGTCTCGCCCTGCGAATGGTCGGCCACGGTCGCGTCGGCGATGTCGGCGAGGCCGGCGATCTGATCGCGATAGAGCTCGGCGGTGCACAGAAGCCCCGGCACGAGCACCAGATTCGTCCCCGCCATGCCACGTCCTCCGCCTCGCCGCGCCACGCCCGGCGTTCCGAAAACATTTACCCGACGCGGCGATTCCCGCGCAATTCGATTGACTGGCGCGCCAAAATCCCTATCTGTGCCCTAGCTCCGGGGCGATGCGCCCGCCAAGGACGATCGGCCCCAGGGCCGTTCGGGCGGCGCTTTTTCAGACGCGATCCACGACCCCCCGCCTCCGAGCTTCCGTATCGCGTTATTCCCCCAGGCGATCGCTGACGTCGTCGCCGACCACAACGGGTATCCATGTCCTTTTCCCAACTCGGGCTGAGCGAGAAAGTCCTGCAGGCGGTCGCCGCCTCCGGTTACGACACGCCCACCCCATCCAGGCGCAGGCGATTCCGCACGCGCTCGAAGGCCGCGACGTTCTCGGCATCGCCCAGACCGGCACCGGCAAGACCGCCGCCTTCACCCTGCCCATGCTCTCGCGGCTGGAAAGCGGCCGCGCCCGCGCGCGCATGCCGCGCACCCTCATCCTCGAGCCGACGCGCGAACTCGCCGCGCAGGTCGAGGAGGCGTTCATCAAATACGGCGCCAACCACAAGCTCAACGTCGCCCTGCTGATCGGCGGCGTCTCCTTCGGCGAGCAGGACAAGAAGCTCCAGCGCGGCGCCGACGTGCTGATCGCCACGCCCGGCCGCCTGCTCGACTTCTTCGAGCGCGGCAAGCTGCTGCTCAACGGCGTCGAGATCCTCGTCATCGACGAGGCGGACCGCATGCTCGACATGGGCTTCATTCCGGACATCGAGAAGATCTGCAAACTCGTGCCGTTCACGCGCCAGACGCTGTTCTTCTCGGCCACCATGCCGCCCGAGATCACGCGCCTGACCGAGCAGTTCCTGCACAATCCGGTGCGCGTCGAGGTCGCCCGCGCGGCGACCACGGCCGCGACGATCCGCCAGGCGGTCGTCCCCTCGCCCGCCGGGCCGATGAAGCGCGAGACGCTGCGTCGCCTCGTGCGCAGCGAGGAGGGCTTGAAGAACGCCATCATCTTCTGCAACCGCAAGCGCGACGTGGCGGTGCTGCACCGCTCGCTGGTCAAGCACGGCTTCTCCGCCGGCGCGCTGCATGGCGACATGGACCAGCTCGCCCGCATGGCCTCGCTCGACGCGTTCAAGACGGGCGAGGTGGCCCTGCTCGTCTGCTCGGATGTCGCCGCCCGCGGCCTCGACATTCCGGACGTCAGCCACGTCTTCAATTACGACGTGCCCGCGCACGCCGAGGATTACGTGCACCGCATCGGCCGCACCGGCCGCGCCGGCAAGAGCGGCACGGCGTTGACCATCGTCACCGATCTCGACGCCCGGCATCTCGAGGACATCGAGAAGCTGACGCGCCAGACCATCGAGCGCCTGCCCTCGCCGATCTCCGACGAGGAGGCCGCCAACGCCCCGCGCCACGAGCGCGGCGAACGCGACGGCCGCCGCGGACGCCCCGAGCGCGGCCGCGGACGCGATCGCGACCGCTCGCGTGAATCCGCCTCGCGCCGCGACCGGTTCGAGCGCAAGGAGCGCGACCCCGCCGCCCCTGAGGTCGAGACGATCGAGGCCGCCGACGGCGCGCGCGAGGAGCGTCCCGCCCGCGAGCCGCGCAGCCGCCGCGAACGCGCCCCCCGCGAGGATCGCGCGCCGCGCCAGGCCCGCAGCGACAATCCGGAGCGCGGTGGCGACCGGCCCGAGCGCGCCGAGCGCGCGCCCCGTGCGGAACGCCCCGAACGCGAGCGGGCCGAGCGCCCCGAGCGGGAAGCCCGGCCCGAGCGCGAAGCCCGCCCCGAGCGCGAAGCCCGCCCCGCGCGCGAGCCCCGGCCCGAGCGCGAGCCGCGTCCCGTCGAGCAGCGCGAGCCGCGCCGCGACGGCCCCCGGCCCGAGCGGGGCGAGCGCCGCAACCGGCGCGAGCGCGGCGACGACGACGCGCCGGTCGTCGGCTTCGGCGATCACATGCCGAGTTTCCTGATGCGGCCCGTCAAGGCGAGCTGACCGGCGGCTTCGCGCCGTCCGCTTTTGCGCTAGTCTGCCTCCACGGTCGCTCGACGGCCGAGGGAGGAACGACATGAGACTTGCTCTCGCCGGTCTCGCCGCGCTTGCGGCGAGCGGCCTCGCGCAACCGGCCGCCGCGCAGCAGCCGACCGCGATCCAGCGCATCGAACTCGCCAAGCAGATGTTCCCGCCGGACAGATTCGCGACCTTCATCTACATGGTGGTCGTGCAGCCGGGCGGGATCGTCGCGCGCCACACCCATCCCGGCATCGAGATGGGCTACACGCTGGAGGGCGACGCCGTGCTCTCGGTCGAGGGCCAGCCCGATCTCAAGATGACGCCGGGCGTGACCTACTCCGTGCCGCCGGGCGCGATCCACGGCGCGAAGAACACCGGCGACAAGCCGATCAAGATCGTCGCCACCTTCGTCGTCGAGAAGGACAAGCCGCTGGCGACGCCGGCGCCGTGACCGGCGCGCGCCGCGTGCGGCGCGTCACGTCGAAGCGCCGCGCCAATCCCTAAAGTTCCCCCGGGACTGGGGGAACGCCGACCATGCCGCTCAGATCGAGGACGCTGAAGTTCGACGCGCGCGTCTGCAAGGCGGCCGAGAACAACCCGCCCTTCTTCATGGGCGAGGCCGGCAATGGCGTACGCACCCTGCAGATCGGCCTGATCCGGATCGGCTACAAGATGCCGATCTCGCAACCGCCCGGCGCCCAGACGCCTGATGGAATCTACGGCGACGAGACCGCGTCCGTCGTTCGCCAGTTCCAGCAGAAACAGCATCTCGACGTCGACGGGATCGCCGGGCACGACACGCTCTACGCGCTCGACGCCATGCTCGCCAACGAGATCAAGAGGCCGGACAAGGGCGGCGGCAAACCGGACGACGGCAAGCCGGACGCCGGTCAGCCAGGCGGCCAACCCGGAGGCGGCGCGCCGGGCGGCGGCGGCGACCCCGACTTCAAGCCCGGCTCGGACGACCCGCCGAAGGGCGGCGACCCCGGCGCCGGCCCGTGGCGCTCGCACTGGCCGACGCCCGACATGATCGCGGCGCGAGCCGCGATGATGCATCCCGCCTTCCAGACCGCCGCGATCGCGGCGATCGGCGACGACGCGGCGCGCAACTTGCGCCACTATCTCAACATCTCGGGCGACGATCTGACCATCGACTTCGAGGGGCTGGTGCGCGAGACGCCCTCCGCCGGGCGGAAATACACGACGCTGGTCGATCTCATGGCGCTGTATGTCGAGACGCTCGGCCCCGGCGTCTTTCAGTTCACCTCGCGCCGGAGCTGGACCGGCTACTGCATGCAGAGCGAGTGCAGGAACTGGTATTTCGCGCAGGGCGGCCATCAGGTCTGGATCAAGGGAACCGCCCGCGTGCTCGACAATGGCGATTGCTTCGTCGCCGCCGAGTACAAATTCCGCGACCGCTACAACTGGGACGGCGGCAAGTCGGTCACGATCTACGGCGTGCGCATCACGGACGAGTTCATGGGCGAACTGCACCGGCAGGGGCTGGCCCGTGAATATGATTGCCAGGGCGCGTTCCGGCGCAATTTCCATTGGCGAAAGGGATACCCGATCCCGCCGGGCCAACTCGGTCTTTGACCCGCCCGCCGCGCTCACCGGCGCGGCGCGGATCTCTTCGCCGCCGCTCCGGCCGCCGGCGTCCGCCGGCCTCCCGCGGCCTTCGCCTTCCCCGCCTCGGCCCGCCGCGAAGCGGCGAGCGCCGCCCGAGCGAAGCGCGTCAACGCGTCCTCGTCGTCGAAACAGAGGTCCGGCATCGTCCAGTAGGGCATCGCCGCCGTCTTCGATCCGCCGGAGGGCAGATCGCGCGTGTAGGTCCAGCGCCGTCCGCCGGCGGCCTCGAGCGCGGGCGCGGTCTCCGCGTCGCCCTTCAGCATCACCTCGCCGCTCGACAGCTTCAGCGCGAAAATCGCGCCGTCGAGATAGACGCCGCAGCCGCCGAACATGCGCTTGATCCGCACCGGGCCGACCGGCGCGAACAGCTCCTGGAGGGCTTCGGCGTCCACGCCCGCCCCGTCAGATCGTCGGAACGAGATCGTCGACCGGCGGCGCCGCCGGCGTGATCGCCACCGACTCGCCGCAGCCGCAGGCGGAAGTCTGGTTGGGATTCTCGAACACGAAGCCGGAGGACAGCTTGTCCGCGCGGAAATCCATCCGCGTGCCGAGCAGGAACAGCACGGCCTTGGGGTCGACCAGCACGCGCACGCCCTTGTCCTCGATCACCTCGTCGAGCGGGCCGGCGGCCTCCGCCCACTCCATCGTGTAGGACATGCCGGCGCAGCCGCCGTTCTTCACGCCGAGGCGAAGGCCCGCCGTCGGCGTGTCGGCGTTCGCCATGATCTCGCGGATTCGCTCCGCCGCGGCGTCGGTCAGGCTGATGACGGAAAATCTCGACTTCGCCATTTCGTCTCTCCTCGCCGGGTTCAAGGCCCGGCGCGTCGACCTCAATATAGGGGGCGCGGCCGCCGCGCCAAAGCCCTCACCACATATCGAGCGCGACGCGCGCCAGATCCGACATGCGGCTCTGGTCCCACGGCGGGTCGAACACCATGCTGACGCTGCAGCGCGCGACACCCGGCACGGCCGCGACCGCGTTCTCCACCCACACCGGCATCTCGCCGGCGACCGGGCAGCCCGGCGCCGTCAACGTCATGTCGATGTTGACGACGCGCTCGTCGGTGATCTCGATCCGGTAGATCAGGCCGAGCTCGTAGACGTCGGCCGGGATCTCCGGGTCGTAAACGGTCTTCAGCGCGTGGATGACCTCGTCCGTCATGCGGTCGAGTTCTTCCGGCGGCAATGTCGTCGCCTGCGGCGCCACGTTGGGATGGTTCGGCTGCGTCTCGTCGTAGGTCTTGAGTTCGTCCATGTCAGCCTCACGAGAACAGGGCTTCGGCCTTGCGCAGCGCCGCCACAAGCGCGTCCACTTCGGCGCGCGTGTTGTAGAGCGCGAAGGAGGCGCGACATGTCGAGGTGACGCCGAAGCGTTTCAGGAGCGGTTGCGCGCAATGCGTGCCGGCGCGCACCGCCACGCCCTGACGGTCGATCACGGTCGCCACGTCATGCGCATGCGCGTTCGCCATCTCGAACGAGACGATGGCGCCCTTGCCCTTGGCGCGACCGATGACGCGGATCGAATTCATCGCCTCGAGCTGCGCCTGCGCATAGGCGCCGAGCGCCTCTTCATGCGCGCGAATGGCGGGGCGACCGAGCTTCGTCATGTAGTCGAGCGCCGCGCCGAGCCCGATCGCCTGCACGATCGGCGGCGTGCCCGCCTCGAAGCGATGCGGCGGCGCGTTGTAGGTGACGTTCTCCATCGTCACTGTCTCGATCATCTCGCCGCCGCCGTTGAAGGGCGGAAGCTTCGCCAGAAGATCGCGCTTGCCATAGAGCACGCCGATCCCCGTCGGCCCGTACACCTTGTGGCCGGTGAAGACGTAGAAATCGCAATCGAGCGCGCGCACGTCGACATCAAGATGCACCGCGCCCTGCGATCCGTCGAGCATCACGGGAATGCCGCGCGCATGGGCGAGCTTCACGATCTCGGCGGCCGGCGTCACCGTGCCGAGCACGTTCGACATATGCGTGATCGCCACCATCTTCGTGCGCGGCGTCAGCGCCTTCTCGAACGCCTCGAGCGAGAAGGCGCCGTCATCGTCCACATCCACCCATTTCAGCACGGCGCCCTTGCGCTCGCGCAGGAAATGCCAGGGCACGATGTTGGAGTGATGCTCCATGATCGACAGGACGATCTCGTCGCCCTCGCCGATCCCCTGCCCCATCGACGCCGCGACGGCGTTGATCGCCTCCGTCGCAGAGCGCGCGAACACGATCTCGTCGGTCGAGGCCGCGTTCAGGAACGCGCGCACGCTCTCGCGCGCGCCCTCGAATGCGTCGGTCGCCGCATTGGCGAGATAGTGCAGGCCGCGATGCACATTGGCGTATTCGTGCTCGTAGACATGCGTCATCCGCTCGATCACCGCGCGCGGCTTCTGCGCCGAGGCGGCGTTGTCGAGATAGACGAGCGGCTTGCCGTAGGGGCGCACGTCGAGGATCGGGAAATCCCGACGGATCGCCTCCACATCGTAGGGCGCATCGCTCACGAGTGTCGCTCCGAAAGCCACGCCTGCGCATCGGCGCGCAGCGCTTCCTGCATCGTCTCGTCGCGAACCGCCTCGATCACCTCGCCGGCGAACGCCTCCAGCAGCAGCGTCTCCGCTTCCGCCTTCGGCAGGCCGCGCGCGCGCAAATAGAAGAGCTGCTCGTCGTCGAGCGCGCCCACCGTCGCGCCGTGGCCGCACACCACGTCGTCGGCGAAGATCTCGAGCTCAGGCTTGTTGTGCATGCGCGCGGATTCCGACAGCAGGATCGCGTCGCTCTTCATCGCGCCGTCGGTCTTCTGCGCGCCGGGGCGCACGATCACCTTGCCCTGATAGACGCCGGTCGCCTCGTCCTCGACGATGTGCTTGAACCGCTCGCGGCTCTCGCAATCCAGCGCCGCATGGTCGACGACCAGCGTCGTGTCGCAATGCTGGTTGCCGCGCAGCAGCGCCGCGCCGCGCAGGCCGACGCGCGCATGATCGCCGTCGAAGCGGACATAGAGCTGGCGCCGCGTCAGCGCGCCGCCCGCCACCAGCGCGAAGGAGTCGAGTTGCGCCCGCGCGCCGAGCGTCGCGGCGAAGCTCGCCACATGCGTCGCCTCGGCGCTCTCGTCGACATGGCGGGCAATGTGTTCGACGCGCGCGTCGTCGCCGATCTCGAAGATCAACGCGCTGTTCTTCTGATGCGCGCCCGCGCCCTCGCCGTCATGCGTCTCGACGATGGTCGCGCGCACCCCCGCGCCGACGCGCACGAGGATGCGGGCGTAGGTCTGCGCGGCGGCGGTGACGTAGGAGTAGATCTCGATCGGCGCGACGACATCGGCGCCGGCGGCGATCTCGATCACCGTCGCGGACGGCGCGAACGCCGCGTTGAGCGCGATCGTCGGCTCGTCGCGCGCGACCTCCGGCCAGACCGGCACCGCATCGCTTTCGCCGACGCGCACGCCGGCCGGCAGCGCGCTCAGGCGCGAGGCGCCCGCGACGAAGCGCCCGTCGACGAACACGATGCGCGCCGCGCTGACGGACGCCGCGTCCAGCTCCGACGCGACCTGTCCGACGAGCTCGGCCGAGGGCGCCTTCGCCAGCGGCGCGATGTCGCCGAGTTTCGCGCGCAAATCGGTGTAGTGCCAGGCTTCGACGCGTCGATGCGGCAGACCCATCGTCGAAAACAACGCGAAGGCGTCGCGCGCCACCTCCGTCGCCTCGGTGCGCGCGAACATCGCGGCCAGATCGTGCTCGGCCTTGGTGATTTCGCGGGGATGCGCGCCCATCACGCCGCCTCGCTCACATAATCGCGATAGCCGTTCTTCTCGAGTTCGAGCGCAAGCTCGGGCCCGCCCGAGCGGACGATCTTGCCGCGCGCCATCACATGCACCGTGTCGGGGCGGATGTAGTCGAGCAGGCGCTGATAATGCGTGATGACGAGGAAGCCGCGCTTGGGATCGCGCAGCGCGTTGACGCCGTCCGCGACGATGCGCAGCGCGTCGATGTCGAGCCCGGAATCGGTCTCGTCGAGAATGCCGAAGGTCGGCGCGAGCAGCGCCATCTGCAAAATCTCCATGCGCTTCTTCTCGCCGCCGGAGAAGCCGACGTTGAGTCCGCGCTTGAGCATGTCCATCGGCACTTGCAGCTTCTCTGCGCCGGCGCGCACCGTGCGCATGAAGTCGGGCGTCGACAATTCGCCCTCGCCGCGCTTCTTGCGCTGCGCGTTCATCGCGGCCTTGAGGAAGGTCATCGTCGCGACGCCCGGAATCTCGATCGGATACTGGAACGCGAGGAACAGTCCCTTCGCGGCGCGCTCGTCCGCCGCCATCTCCAGAATGTTCTTGCCGTCGAGCAGCACCTCGCCCTCGACGATCTCGTAATCCTCCTTGCCGGCGATGGCGTAGGAGAGCGTCGACTTGCCCGAGCCGTTCGGCCCCATGATGGCGGCGACCTCGCCGTCCTTCACGGTGAGCGAAAGCCCGTCGATGATGGTCTTGTCGTCCTCGGCGATCTTCACCGTCAGATTGCGAATTTCGAGCATGACTGGCCCTGTTGTGGCGGACGCGGTGCGCCCATGTTCTCGTGTCGGTCCGATCGTCGCGTCGTCATTGCGAGGAGCGAAGCGACGAAGCAATCCATTCGCGACCGACCTTGCGTGGATTGCTTCGCTGCGCTCGCAATGACGCGCTCATTCGTCCTTGAACTGCGCCCTCACCCGACGCTGCCCTCGAGCGAGATCGCGATCAGCTTCTGCGCCTCGACCGCGAACTCCATCGGCAGGTGCTGCAGCACGTCGCGCACGAAGCCGTTGACGATGAGCGCCGTCGCCTCCTCGCCCGAGAGCCCGCGCTGCATGCAGTAGAAGAGCTGATCCTCGGAGATCTTCGAGGTCGTCGCCTCATGCTCGAACACGGCGGACGCGTTGTTCGCCTCGATGTAGGGCACGGTGTGCGCGCCGCATTTGTCGCCGATCAGCAGCGAGTCGCAATTGGTGAAGTTGCGCGCGCCCGTCGCCTTGCGATGCGCCGAGACCTGCCCGCGATAGGTGTTCTGCGAGTGGCCAGCCGAGATGCCCTTGGAGATGATGCGCGAGGTCGTGTTGCGGCCGAGATGAATCATCTTGGTGCCGGAATCGACCTGCTGTCGCCCGTTCGAGATGGCGATGGAGTAGAACTCGCCGGACGAGCCCTCGCCGCGCAGGATGCAGGAGGGATATTTCCAGGTGATGGCCGAGCCGGTCTCCACCTGCGTCCACGAGATCTTCGAGCGCGCGCCGCGGCAATCGCCTCGCTTGGTGACGAAGTTGTAGATGCCGCCCTTGCCTTCGCTGTCGCCGGGGTACCAGTTCTGCACCGTCGAATATTTGATCTCCGCATCCTCGAGCGCGATCAGCTCGACGACGGCGGCGTGCAACTGGTTTTCGTCGCGCTTGGGCGCCGTGCAGCCTTCCAGATAGCTGACGTAGGAGCCCTTGTCGGCGATGATCAGCGTGCGCTCGAACTGGCCGGTGTTCTTCTCGTTGATGCGGAAATAGGTCGACAGCTCCATCGGGCAGCGCACGCCCGGCGGGATGTAGACGAACGAGCCGTCCGAGAAGACGGCCGAGTTCAGCGTCGCGAAGAAATTGTCCGACTGCGGCACCACGGAGCCGAGATATTTCTTCACGAGCTCAGGGTGGGAATGCACCGCCTCCGAGATCGGGCAGAAGATCACGCCCGCCTTGGCGAGCTCGGCCTTGAAGGTGGTCGCGACGGAGACGGAGTCGAACACCGCATCCACCGCCACCCGGTTCTTCGGCTCGACGCCGGCGAGAACTTCCTGCTCGCGCAGCGGGATGCCGAGCTTCTCGTAGGTGCGCAGCAGTTCGGGATCGACCTCGTCGAGCGACTTCGGCCCCGGCGCGTTCTTCGGCGCGGAGTAGTAATACAGATCGTCGTAGGCGATCTTCGGATAATCGACGCGCGCCCAGGTCGGCTCGGTCATCGTCAGCCAGCGGCGATAGGCCTCGAGGCGCCACTCGGTCAGCCAGGCCGGCTCGCTCTTCTTGGCGGAGATGAAGCGGACGATGTCCTCGTTGAGGCCCTTCGGCGCCTTCTCGGACTCGATCTCGGTGACGAAGCCGTATTTGTAGGCATCGACGTCGATCGCCCGAACCTGCTCGACCGTCTCCTGAACGGCAGCCATTCCTCGCTCCTCATCCTGCAGCGGGTTCAAGGCCCGCCGGTTGAGTTGTGTCTGGCCCGCATCGGCGGGCCGGCTCTCTCATGCGGCGGATTTCGCGCCGCGCGCAAGCATGTTTGCGACCCGTCGGGCGAAAATCTCGCCGAAACGGATCACGTCTTCTTCAGTGGTGGACCAGCCGAGGCTGATGCGGATCGCTGCGCGCGCCAGCGCCGGGTCGACCCCCATCGCCGCCAGCACATGCGAGGCCCCCACCTTGCCCGACGAGCACGCCGACCCGGAGGACACGGCGGCGCCGTCGAGGTCGAGCGCCATCACAAGCGTTTCAGCCGAAACGCCCGGAACGGCAAGGCACGACGTATTACATAGTCGCTCCGCGCCGCCGGAGAAGACGACCGCGCCCGGCGCGGCGGCGCGAACCTGCCCCTCCAGCCGGTCGCGCAGCGCGGCGAGCCGCGCCGGCTCGCGGCCAAGTCCGGCCCGCGCCTCGGCCGCCGCCGCGCCGAAACCGGCGATAGCGGCGACATTCTCGGTGCCCGCCCGCGCCCCCCGCTCCTGCCCGCCGCCGCGGATCAGCGCCGCCTCCGCCGGGAAAGGCCGCGCGCCGACGATGGCGCCGGCGCCCTTCGACCCGCCGAGCTTGTGCGATGACAGGATCAGCCAGTCGGCGCCGAGATCCGCGAGGTCGATGGGCAGCCGCCCGGCGGCCTGAACCGCGTCGCAGACGAGCCGCGCCCCTTGGGCGCGGGCGAGCGCCGCGGCCTGCGCGACGGGCTGGATCGCGCCCGTCTCGTTGTTGGCGCGTTGCAAGGCGACCAGCGTCGGCCGGCCCTGCCCGGCGGCGAGCGCCGCCTCCAGCGCCGAAAGGTCGACGAGGCCCTCGGCCGTCGCGGCGATCCGCTCGATCCAGCGGTCGCCGAAGCTCCCGCCGGCCAGCATGCATGGGTGCTCCCCGGCGAAAACGAGCAGGCGCGGCGCGCCCTCGCCCCACGGCGCCAGCGCCGGGTCGAGAAGCATGGCGGCCGCCTCGGTCGCGCCGGAGGTGAACACGACATGGCGCGGGCTCCCCCCGCACAGCGCGGCCACCTCGCTCCGCGCCGCCTCGACGAGCGCGCGCGCCGCCCGCCCCTCGGCGTGGACGGAGGACGGGTTGCCTGCCTCCATCGCGGAAAGCATGGCGGCGCGCGCCGCCGGACGCAGCGGCGACGTCGCGTTATGGTCGAGATAGATCCTCGGACCTGCGGCCATTCTCTCCTCGCGACGGGCGCCGCCCGAAGGGGCGCCGTCAGAATTCCGCGGAAACCGGTTTCGCCGAAGCGTCGATTTCCTTTGCTTTCGGTGGGACGGGTTGTGATAGAAGGCCCCGCTTCACGCCGACGCTGTGCGGCGCTCCCAACCTGTTAGAACAATTCTAACAGGTTTCCGTTCCGTGGGAAGCGTCCGCCCGTCGCCACGCGCCGCCCGCCGGCGCGCCTCAACGGAGTGACGATGCCCGAGGTCATTTTCAACGGTCCCGACGGCCGCCTCGAGGGGCGCTTCCATCCCTCCAAGCAGCGCGGCGCGCCCATCGCCATCATCCTGCATCCGCACCCGCAATTCGGCGGGACGATGAACAACCAGATCGTCTACAATCTCTATTACGCATTCGCCGAGCGTGGTTTCTCGGTGCTGCGCTTCAATTTCCGCGGCGTCGGCCGTAGCCAGGGTTTCTTCGATCACGGACAGGGCGAGTTGTCGGACGCGGCGGCGGCGCTCGACTGGGTGCAGTCCGTCAATCCGGACGCGCGCGCCTGCTGGATCGCCGGCGTCTCCTTCGGCTCGTGGATCGGCATGCAGCTGCTGATGCGCCGCCCGGAGATCGAGGGTTTCATCTCGGTGGCCCCGCCGGCCAACCGGTTCGACTTCTCGTTCCTCGCGCCCTGCCCGTCCTCGGGTCTGTTCGTCCACGGCGATCAGGATCGCGTCGCGCCGCTCAAGGAAGTCATGGGCCTCATCGAGAAGCTGAAGACGCAGAAGGGCATTTTGATCGAGCACGCGGTCATCCCGGGCGCGAACCACTTCTTCGAGAACCGCGTCGACGAGCTGATCACGGAAGTCGGCGCCTATCTCGACAAGCGCCTGAACGCGCCGAAGATCGCCATCGCGACCAAGCGCGGCTGAAGCCGAAGGCGCCCGCGCCGTATGCGGCGACTGGCCGCACGCCGCCCTTTCTGCTAGGGGTTCGCGCTGCCCCGCGCAGGAGCCCGATGCCGACGTTTCACGTCCATCTGATCCGGCCGACGCGCTACGACGAGGAGGGCTATCCCCTCCAGTGGTGGCGCTCGCTGGTTCCCTCCAACTCCCTCGCCTGCCTCGTCGGCGTCGTGGAGGAGGCGATCGCGCGTCGCGCGCTGGGGGACGTCGAGATCCGCATCCACGCCCGCGACGAGATTCACGCCGACGTCGATGTCGACGGCATGATCGCCGCCGCGCGGCGCGGCGAGCGCCTGTTCGTCGGCCTTGTCGGCGTCCAGACCAACCAGTATCCGCGCGCGCTCGACATCGCGCGCCGCCTGCGCGCGGAGAACGTCCCCGTCTGCATCGGCGGCTTCCACGTCTCCGGCGTGCTCGCCATGCTGAAGCAGCCGACGCCCGAATTGCAGGAGGCGCTCGATCTCGGCGTCTCGCTCTTCGCCGGCGAGGCGGAGGACGGGCGTATCGACGAGGTGTTGCGCGACGCATGGGCCGGCGCGCTGAAGCCGGTCTACGATTTTCTGAAACACGCGCCGAACCTCGCCGGCGCGCCCGTGCCGATCAACGCAGCGGCCGACATCGCGCGCGGCGTCGGCCATTACGCGAGCTTCGATCTGGGGCGCGGCTGCCCGTTCGAATGCACCTTTTGCACGATCATCAACGTGCAGGGGCGCAAGAGCCGCTTCCGCACGCCGGACGATCTGGAGAAGATCGTGCGCGACAATGCGGCGCGCGGCGTCACGCGCTTCTTCATGACGGACGACAATTTCGCCCGCAACAAACATTGGGAGCCGTTGATCGACCGGCTTCTGGCCCTGCGCGCAGAGGGGCTGAAGATCACCTTCGCGGTGCAGGTGGACACGCTCGCCCACCGCATTCCGCGCTTCATCGACAAGGTGTGCCGGGCCGGCGCCGAGGAGATTTTCATCGGCCTCGAGAACATCAATTCCGACAGCCTAGAGGCGACGAAAAAGCGCCAGAACCGCATCGAGGAATATCGCGAGATGTTTCTGACGTGGAAGGCGCACCGCGTCTTCATCGTGTGCGGCTACATCATCGGCTTCCCGAACGACACGCGCGAGTCGATCCTGCGCGACATCGAGACGATCAAGCGCACGCTGCCGATCGACGCGCTCTACATGAACTTCCTGACGCCCCTGCCCGGCTCGGAGGATCATCGCGGCATGGTCCAGCGCGGCGAGTGGATGGAGCCGGACCTCTCGAAATTCACGCTGTCGCATCGCGTGACGCATCACCCGCGCATGTCGGACGCGGAGTGGGAGGCGGCCTATCGCGACGCCTATGCGAGCTTCTACGACGAGGCGCATCTGGAGACGATCTTCCGCCGCCGCTTCGCGACCAAATGGCCGATGCCGTGGACGACGCTGCATCGCGTGCTGCTCTATCGCGAATCCGTGCGCGTCATGGGCGTGTCGAAACTGGAGGGCGGCGTGCTGCGCATTCGCCGCCGCAGGCAGCGCAAGGCGGGGCTGCCGCTCGAGCCCGCGCTCGCCTTCTATCCCCGCGTGGCGTGGCGCCTGCTGCGCGAGAATCTCGGCATCCTGCGCACCTACTTTACGATGCGCGGCATCGTCCGCCGCGTGCGCGCCGACCCGCTGCGCCGCAAATACAGGGACGAGGCGATCGCGCCGCTCGACGCCGGCGCGCAGGACGATCTGATCGCCGCCGCGCGCGTCACCGAGCACGCCGAAAAGCGCATGCGCCGCGCCGCGGCGTCCGGCGCCTAGCTCTCGCGCGCCAGCACCTCGCCCGCCATCGCGCGCGTGATGCGCCGGCCCTGCGCCAGCGCCTCGCGGTCGAGCCGCGCCACGAGATCGCGCGCGGCCGAGAAGGACCGCTCCATGCGAAGCGCGAGATAGTCGATGACGCCGGTGTCGACCGTGAGCTGCCGGTCGAGGAACAGCTTCACCAGCACGGCGCGGATCAGCGCGTCGTCCGGCGCGCCGATCTCCACCATCAGCGCCAGCCGCAAGCGCGACAGCAGATCGCGCGTGCGCACCCCCCACAGGTCCGGCGCGGCGTTCGCCGTCACCATGACGAAGGCGCCGCGCTCGCGCGCCAGATTGAGCAGATGGAAGAACGCCGCCTCGCCCGCCGCGCTCACCGCCTCGCCATCCTCCACCAGCACGGCGCCGGCCTCGATCAGCGCCGACGGATCGCGGCGCTCGAGCGCCGATGCCGCGACGACGCGTGCGCCCGCGCGCGCGGCCCAGATCGCGCCGAGATGGCTCTTGCCCGAGCCCGGCGGGCCGACCAGCGCGAGGGTCGGCCCCGGCCAGTCCGGCCAGGACTCGATCGCCGCATAGGCCGCCTCGTTCGAGGCCGAAACGAGAAAATCCTCGCGCCCGAAACGCGGCTCCACCGGCAGATCGAGCGGCAGTTGATCGCGCCACTTGCCGCTCACGGCGCGTCCGTCGGCGCGGGGGTGGCGCGCGGCGCCGGGCCCAGATAGAGCCGGCTGCGCCGATACACGCTCAGGCCGTGGCGGACGATGACGCCGAGCGCGGCGGCGACCGGCACGGCGACGATGAGCCCGGTGAAGCCGAACAGCGAGCCGAAGGCGAGCAGCGCGAACATCAGCCACACCGGATGCAGACCGACGGACTGGCCGACGAGCCGCGGCGTCAGCACGTTGCCCTCCAGGAACTGCCCCGTCGCGACGACCGCGACGGCGAGCGCCGGCAGCGTCCAGCCCGGCCAGCCCTGCACGATGGCGACGGCGAGCGACAGCACGAACACGAACATCGAGCCGACATAGGGGATGAAGCTCAGCGCCCCGCCGAGCACGCCGATCAGCAGCCCGTAGTTCAGCCCGATCAGTGTCAGCCCGAGGCCGTACCACAGGCCGAGGAACAGGCAGACCAACGACTGGCCGCGCAGAAAACCCGCCAGCGCCCGGTCGATGTCGCGCGCGATGGCGTGCACCGTGTCGCGATGCTCGCGCGGAATGTTGGCGTCGATGGCCGCCACCATGTGATCCCAATCGAGCAGCACATAAAAGGCGACGACGGGCGTGATGATCAGCAGCGAGGCGAGGCCGACCAGCGCCGTCCCGCCCGACCACAACGACTTCAGGAAGCCGATGAACCACTGGCCGGATTGCGACACGATCTCGTTGATCGTCCGCTGCGCCTCGCCGCCGCTGGCGGTCGGGTCGAGCCCCAGACGCTCGGCGATCTTCAGCCCGTAGCGCTCCAGCAGCGCCGCGCCCTGCTCGGTCGCCAGCGTCTGCAATTTCACCAGCAGCTGCGGAAAGGCGTCGATGAAGGCGGCGAGCTGGCGCGCCAGCACGGGCGCGGCGAGCGCGGCGAGAAGCAGCGTCGCCAGCACGAAGATCAGCAGGATGAGGAGCGTGGCGACGAGCCGGCTCATGCCCCACCGTTCGAACCGGTCGGCCAGCGGATCGAGCAGATAGCCGATGGCCAGCGCCGCCACGAAGGGCAGCAGCACGCTCGACAGTTCGTAGAGCGCGAAGACGAAGGCGGCGAGCGCCGCCAGCCAGATGCCGACCTGCCGTTGCAGCGTCATGGCGATCGCCCCTCGCCCGTCATATGCGCGAACCATTGCGCGAAATAGGCCGCCAGCGAGGCCGCCGTCAGGGCCGCGACGCCGTAGATGGCGACGCGGAACGGCGCGGCGAGCGGCCAGTCGAACGCCTTGGCGGCCAGAACGCCCGCCGCGAAGGCGATCTGCGCGGCCGTGTTCAGCTTGGAGACGACGAGCGGGCGAATCTCCACCGGCTTGGCGAGCAGCCACGACATGATCACCGCGCCGACGATCATGACGTCGCGCGAGACGACGAGGATCGCGATCCACGGCGGGATCACGTCGCGGATCGCCAGCGTCACGTAGATCGAGACGAGCAGCGCCTTGTCGGCGATCGGATCGAGATAGGAGCCGAGCTCCGTGCGCAGATCGAAGCGCTTGGCGAGAAAGCCGTCCACCGCGTCGGACACCCCCGCGAGGACGAAGACGAGAAACGCCTCGTCCCAGCGCGACGAGGCGATCATCACGATGATGATCGGCACGAGGATCAGCCGCCCGAGCGTGATGATGTTCGGCAGGCTGGCAAGAAACGGCGAAGTCATGCAGTCACGGCGGCTCAGGGCTAAGCGTCCCCCGCCCGCACTCTAGCACAAGGGCGCGCCGAACGCGCCCCGGCTCAGAAGTTGTAGCGATAGGCGACGCCGCCATGAACCTGCGTGCCGACCGGCTGTGGGCCGGATTGGGCGTTGGCGAACACGTCGATGATCTTGTTCGGCGCGAGGCGGAAGCCGAGGCGCCCGCCATATTCGACGAAGGTGACGTTCCGGATCGTCGGCGAGAACGCGCCGAAGCCCGTCACCGCGATGTTGAGGCCGCTCTTCGAGCCGAAGGTGCGCACGAGGCCGAGATTGACGTTGGCCTCCACCTTGCCGGCGAACAGATGCGTCCATTGCGCGCCGATGCGGGCGGCGTTCATCCGGTCGGTCCCGCCGGACACCACGGCGTCGAACGGGTTCTGCGCGCTCGCCTGTTCGACATAGGAGCGCACGCGCTGGGCGGTGTGCGACACGTCGGCCATCACCGCCACCTCGTCGATGGGCGAGAGCCGCCACACCCAGCCGAGCCGCCCGAACACCGTGTAGGAGGTCGCGTGCGTCGAGCCGAGGCCGACCGCCGTCCCCGCCCCGTTGGCGTAGCGGCGGCGATAGCGCAGCTGGTCGGCCGGCGAGAGATAGCCGCCCGCCTCGACGAAGGGGCGCGAGCCGCCCCAATCGACGAAATCGTAGCGCGCCGACAGCGCGAACGTGCCGCTCGACAGAACGTCGTAGCCCCGGCTCTCGCGCTGCCCGTAGGCCGCGCCCATCAGGATGGTGAGGTTGTCGCCGAGCGCCAGGCGCCCATGCGCGCCGGCCGAGAAACTGCCGACCGAGCCGAATGCGCTGAAACAGGGCGTGCAGTTCACCTGCTCGTTGCCGCCGAGCAGCACATGCGGGGTCACGCGGCCGGCGATCATCTGGCCGCCGCGATCCTGCGCCAGCCGGTCGACCGAATCCTGCACAGCGTCCCGCGTCGTCACGCCCGAGGCGCCGGGCGCATAGCGAACGAGATACGGCGTCGGCGCGCCGGCGCCGTTCGTCCCGTTCACGGCGATGAGCTGGCCGTTGGGCGAGATCGCCGTCGCCGCGTTGAGCGAGGCGCCGCCGAGATTGACGCCGGCCGCCGTCAGCAGGGCGCCGAGATTCTGGATGCCGGCCGCCTGCGTCCAGTAGAACGCGCCGCCGGTGAAGCCGGCCGGCGGAGGCGCGAAGACGCGGCCCTGCGCCGCCGTCGTCGCGGCCGCGCCGGCGCGAAACCCGCCGCCGCCATTCTCCGTCGCCTCGCCGACGACGATCGTCCCGGCCGCGCTGATCGCGTTCGCCGTCGAGGTGAAGCCGTCCGGCCCGATGTCGGTCGCCTTGAAGCCGGTTCCGCTGCGCGTCCACACCGTGGCGTGATACTCGCCGTTCGTCGCCATGCTCTCGCCGGCGACGACCGAGCCGTCGGCGCTGAGCGCCTTGCCCATCGAATAGCCGCTCGGCCCCGTCAGCGTGCCGAGGTCTTCCATGCCGCCGGCCTGCGTCCAGTAGAAGCCGTGCAGGCGCTGCCAGCCCGACTCGTCCGGCGGCGTCGTGCTGATTCCGGTGACGACCGTCCCGTCCGCATTCACGCCGAGCGCCGACGAGCTTCCCGACAGGCTGTCGCGCCCCACCGGCAGGCTCGCCCCGCCGATGACGCCGAGATCCTGCAATGTCCGGCACTCGCCGACGCAGCGGAAGGCGTGGCGCTCGTAGGTCGCCGTGATCGACGAGCCGACGATGGTCGAACCGTCCGAACTCAGCGGCGCGCCGCCGACGAAAACGCCCTCGAGATCGCGGGAGAGCTTCGAGGACGTATAGCTCGCGCCGGAAAAGGTCGGCAGCGCGAAGAAGCCGAACGTCCCGTTCGCCCGCCGCGCCATGCGGAACACGCTGTCGCCGTTGAAGACGCCCGCGATCACCGCCCCGTCGTTGGAGATGCCGTGCGCGGCCGAGTCCGACGCCTCGACGTCGAGGCTCGTCCAGGGGCTCGTCCCGAACCAGGCGACGGCGCCCGTGCCGCCCGAATCGAGAAACTCCTTGCCGACCGCCTGCCCGGCGTCGTTGACGCCGAGCACCGTCACCTCGCCGCCGGAGGAGGACGGCGTCAGCGGCGTGATCGAGTTCGGCGCGGTCTGCGCCAGCGCCGGCGCGGCAAACGCGACGCAGACCGGGAGGGCGAGGCGGATCGGGGAGAGCAAGCGCGTCGTCATCGTCAGCGCCCACACAGCACGTCGCCGGCGGCGACGGTGGTCTGCGCCTGCGCGAAACGCGTGAAGCCGCACAATTCGCCGATGCTGTTGCGGCAGGTCTCCGCGAAGCTCCACGGCGCGGCCGGCGCGCCTGAGGCGCCGGAGGCGGTCACGACCGCCACGTCGCCCGGCGAGGTGAGCTCCCGGCATCGCTGTTTGCCCGGCGGCGGCTTGCGCGCGCACACAGTCGCCGCGCCTTCGACCAGCACGACGGTCGTGCGCCCGGCTTCCGAGCGAATGTCGAGCACCGTGCCGCGCACGCCGATCGTGGCGATGGGTGTGCGCAATTCGTAGGCCTTCTTGTCCGAATTGCCGGTGGCGAAGCGGAACGCGCCCTTGGCGAAATTGACCGAGACGGCGCGGGCGGAATTGTCGCCGGCGTAGACGAACCGATCGAGCACGATGCTGGAGGACGGCCCGAGCGAAATGTTGGTGTCGTCGAGAAAGACCAGCTTCGCCTGACTGTCGCCGCCGGTGCGCACGGTCTCGGCGCGGTAGACGTCAGCGCCGACGACGATCTCGCGCGCCGGCGCGCTGCCGCGCACTTCGTTGCGGGCGATGGCGGCCGCGCCGATCTGCTGGGCGAAGGCTGGCCCCGTCAGCGCCATGCATGCGCCGCAGGCGAGCAGCGCCGGCCCCACTGTCCGCGAGAAGAAATCGATCACGAGCCGTTCCCTGTTTGGGGCGAGAGTAGCACCCGCCCGCCGGCCGGCCAAACCGTCGCAGGCTCCCCGCGCACGGATGTGTGAAGCGTGTCCCCATTGCCGTGCGCCTGTGCGCAAGCGCCTCGCCCGTCCTTGCGAAGACGGGCGCGACCGGCTAACCCGCAAGCCGCGAGGGCCTCATGAGCAATCCTTCATCCGCCGGCGGTCTCACCTATGCGCAGTCGGGCGTCGACATCGACGCCGGCAACGAGATGGTCGAGAAGATCAAGCCGCTGGTGCGCGCCACCCGCCGCCCCGGCGCCGACGCCGAGATCGGCGGTTTCGGCGGCCTGTTCGATCTGAAGGCGGCCGGCTTCGTCGACCCCATCCTCGTCGCCGCCAATGACGGCGTCGGCACCAAGGTGATGGTGGCGATCCAGAGCGGCGTCCACCACACGGTCGGCATCGATCTCGTCGCCATGTGCGTCAACGACCTCGTGGTGCAGGGCGCCGAGCCGCTGTTTTTCCTCGATTATTACGCCACCGGAAAGCTCGATCCGAAGACCGGCGCTGACATCGTCGCCGGCATCGCCGAGGGCTGCCGCATCGCCGGCTGCGCGCTGATCGGCGGCGAGACGGCCGAGATGCCGGGCCTCTACGCCAGCGAGGACTACGACCTCGCCGGCTTCGCCGTCGGCGCCGCCGAGCGCGGCCGCCTGCTGCCGCGCGAGGACGTGCGCGAGGGCGACGTCGTGCTCGGGCTGCCCTCCTCGGGCGTCCATTCCAACGGCTTCTCGCTGGTGCGCCGCATCGTCGCCGCCTCGGGACTGGGGTGGGACGCCCCCGCCCCCTTCGCCCCCGGCAAGCGCCTCGGCGAGGCGCTGCTCGAGCCGACCCGCATCTATGTGAAGCCGTTGCTCGCCGCGCTGAAGGCGACCGACGCGATCAAGGCGCTCGCCCACATTACCGGCGGCGGCTTCCCCGACAATCTGCCCCGCGTGCTGCCGAAGGGCGTCGGCGTCGAGCTCGATCTGCCGGCGATCCCGGTCCTGCCCGTGTTCAAATGGCTGGCCAGGACCGGCGGCGTCGCCGAGGCGGAGATGCTGCGCACCTTCAATTGCGGAATCGGCATGGTTGTCGCCGTCGCGGCCGACCGCGCCGCCGAGGCGGAACAGGCGCTGCGCGCCGCCGGCGAGACGCCGGTGCGGATCGGCCGCGTCATCCGCGCCGAGGGCGAGCCGCGCGTGCGCTACAGCGGCGCGCTGGGGCTCTGACGATGGCGAAAAAGCGCGTCGCCGCGCTCATCTCCGGACGCGGCTCCAACATGGCGGCGCTGATCGAGGCGGCGAAGGCTGCCGATTTCCCGGCCGAGATCGCGCTCGTCCTGTCCAACCGCCCCGACGCGAAAGGCCTCGAAACCGCCGCCGCTTCCGGCGTCGCGACGGCCGTCTTCGACCACAAGGCCTATGCCGGGCGCGAATGTTTCGAGCGCGCCATGCAGGCCGCGCTGGTCGCCCATCAGATCGACATCGTCTGCCTCGCCGGCTTCATGCGCCTGCTCTCGCCCTGGTTCGTCGGCCAGTGGGAGGGGCGGATGCTGAACGTCCACCCCGCCCTGCTGCCCGCCTTCAAGGGCCTGCATACGCACGAGCGCGCGCTGGAAGCCGGCGTGAAGATCCACGGCTGCACCGTGCATTTCGTGACGCCGGGCATGGACGAGGGACCCATTGTCGCGCAGGCCGCCCTGACCGTCGCGCCCGACGACACGGCCGACACGCTCGCCGCGCGCGTGCTGAGCCTCGAGCACGCGATCTATCCGCGCGCCCTCGCCTGGCTCGCCCGGCCGCTGGCGCAGGCGCCTGCGCCGGCGACGCCAGCGGGCGCGCTGATCGGCGAAATCGGCGTGGTGTGATCGCTAGCGACAGTCCCGCGCCACCGGCAGGCCGTCGAACAGCCGCTCGACGTCCGGGCGCAATTCGTCGCGCGTCTTGCGGAAATCGCTCCGCGTCAGCCGCCCGGAGCGGATTTGCCCGCGGATCGCCTCGACCACCTCCGGCGAGAGGCCCAGACTGGCGATCTGCGCAGCGGCGTCCCGCTTGCCGCCGGCCACGCCCCGGTCGAGCGCGGTCTGGAAGCGCCGCGCCAGCGCGCCGCGCTGGAGATAAATGTTGATGTGATCGACGACCGGCTGCCGCGCGCCGGACTCGCACAACCGGGCTCCGGCGGAGGCGAGCCGGCACAGCAGCGCCTCGTCCATCGCGCGGGCCGCCGCGCGGCCGCTGTCGCCGCCCAGGAGCTGAGCCGTCGGCGTCGCGCCCTGCGTCACGCAAGCGGCGCTCTGCGGGGTAGCGACGGCCGCGATGCGGCTCGGCTCCGCTCGCGGCTCCGGCTTCGCCTTTTCGCCAAAGGCGGCCTGCGTCAGCGGATCGGGGTCGGACAGGAGGCGCGCGACGGCCGGCGCCTTGGGGGTCGAGGGGGCCGCCGTCGAGGTCGAGAACGAGAAGGCCTCGCCCAGCCGGGCCGTGACGCCTGAGGCGTCCGGGCCCGAAAGGTAGCCCATGCGCACCGCGCCGGCGACCGCCACCGCGATCGCAGCCGCCCCGATGACGCCAAAATCGAGCCCGCTCAGTCCCTTGCGGCCGGCGTCGTCGTGCTCGCCATCCTCGAGCGAGGCGCGCATTTCACCGACGACGCCCTTGGCGCGCTTGCGACTGAACTCGGACAAATCACGCGGCCCCAGAGAGAAGCTGTCGCACACTCTTGACCGCAGAATCTTAAACGACCGTTTTTCGGTCAAATTTTTGTTGGAGGGCGCAGGGGACCGGGCGGTTTCGCCGCCCCCCTCGGACTGGCCGCGCGGCGTCCTGATTTCCGGCGCCCTCGCGGCGACATTTCGAACTGTGCGCCAACGCACCGCGGTCCGCGGCGGGCGGGCGGCGAATGGCGTCCGCCATCCTGCTTTCGGGCCTGCGAGCCTCGGGGACATCGCACATGGGCGCGTTCAAGGCCTATCTCGACCAGTACACGAACCTCAAGGTCGTCGATCCCTCCACCGGCGGCACGATCGAGGTCCACGTCACCGGCTACGGCTCGGGCTGGGACGACAATGTCGCCATGATGAAGGAATACGAGGAGAAGAAGACCAAGGATCCTGACACGCCGCGCCCCAAACCGGCCGGCAATCGCGGCCAGATCGGCCCGCGCTGCCAGAGCGAGTTCGCGCTGCTGCGCACCGCCCTCGCCAAGCTGCTCCAGCCCGACGCCAGGCAACCGCTCCTCACCGCCAAGATCATGACCGAGAAGAGCGAGGACCTGAAGAAGGCCTTCCCCGGCAAGGTGATCTCCGTCGCCGGCCTCACCCGCGCCTTTCTCGGCAAGGGCAGCCCCACCGAAATGTCGGACGCGCTGACCATCGCCAAGGCGACGGGGCGGATCGGCGAGGGCAAGGACGCCGCCGGCCAGACCTGCGCCGCCAAGACGTTCCAGGACTACGCCGACAAGTTCATGACGCTCGATTGCAACGGCCTCGTCGGCAACGCCACCGGCGTCAACCCCGAATTCTCGCCGGGCTGGTTCGCCGACGCCAAGCGCGTCCGCAAGAAGCTCGAGGACGTGCGCGCCGGCGACATCATCGTCACCGTCAACGCCAGCGGCAATCACGAGCACGTCGCCGCGCTCGACGAATTCGTTCGCCCGCCGACGACCGACAAGGAGCCGTCCTGCGCCATCCGCATCGCCGAATGGGGACAGGCCGGCGACGTCGCCAAGCACTACAGCCCGGACTGGAAGATGGTAAAGATCGAGAAGGGCGAGAAATACGGACTCGGCTTCAAGTCGGACGGCGGAAAGTTCCGTTACTTCTTCGCGCCGCCGCCGGATACGGCGCCGCCCCGCGTGCGCGGGGTGGACGGCGACGCCACCAAATAGCGATCAGGCGGCGCGCGTGACGCGCACCCGGTTGTCGTGGAACGCCGCGCCGCCGAACGGCGCGGTCGAGTCCGCCCCGGTGAGCACGTTGATCCCCTCCCCGTCGAGATGCGCCTTGTTCGGCCAGATGCCCTCGGCGACGACGACGCCGCGTTGCACGCCCTCGAACGTCCGCACATGCAGGCGCACCGCGCCGCGCCCGTTCTCGACGCGCGCCACCTCGCCATCCGCGAGTTCCAGCGCCGCCGCGTCCTGCGGATGCATCAGCAGCGTCGGCCGTCCCTCCTGTTTGCGCGAGGTCGGCGTCTCGGTGAAGGTCGAGTTGAGGAACTGCCGCGCCGGGCTCGTCGCGAGGCGGAACGGATAGGTCTCGTTCGCCTCCTCGATCGCGTCCCAATGGTCCGGCAGCGTCGGCAGCGTGCGCCACGGCCCGCGCGGGCCGATATTGGCGAAAGGCGTCTTCGGCCAGTCCGGCTTGAAACGGAACTTGCCGTCCGGCCAGGCGAAGCCGCGCGCGTAATGCGCCGTCTCGAAGGAGGGCTGGCAATCGCGCCAGTTCGTCGTCTCGAGTTCGGCGAGCGAGCCCCAGCCCGACGCCTGCAACGTCTCGTCGACGATCTGGCGCGGCGTCATCTCGAACCCGCGATGGCTCGCGCCGAGGCGTCTGGCCAACGAGCAGATCACCTCGTGGTTGGAGCGGCACTCGCCCGGCGGCCCGATCAGCTTGCCGCCGAACTCGATGTACTGGTGTCCGCCGCCCGAATAGATGTCGTCATGCTCGAGGAACATCGTCGCCGGCAGCACGATGTCGGCGATCTCCGCCGTCTCGGTCATGAACTGCTCGTGCACGGCGACGAACAGATCCTCGCGCGCAAATCCCTTCGCCACCTTGCGCTGATCCGGCGCGACGTTCGCGGGATTGGTGTTCTGGATCAGCATCGCCTTCACCGGCGGCCCGCCGTCGAGCGCGTCGTCCTCGCCGCACAGGATCGCGCCGATGCGCGACTGGTCGAGAATGCGCGTCGAACGGTCGAGCGCGTCGAGCCCCTGAATGAGCGAGTCCTTCCAGTGGTAGATCGCGCCATTGTTGTGGAAGGCGCCGCCGCCCTCGTGCGCCCACGCGCCCGTCACCGCTGCGATGCACGAGGCCGCGTGCATGTTCGCCGCGCCGTTGCGCTGACGCGAGAAGCCGTAGCCGAGGCGGAAGAACGTTTTCTTCGTCGCGCCGACGAGATGGGCGAACTGCTCGATCTCGGCGACGCTGAGCCCCGTGATGCGCGACGCCCAGTGCGGATCGCGCGTCGTCAGATGCTGCTGCAATTCGTGCGGCGCGTCGGTGAACTTTTCCAGATAGTCCCAATCCGCCAGCCCGTCGCGAAACAGCACATGCATGACCGCGCAGGCGAGCGCGCCGTCGGTGCCGGGCCGCAGCACGAGTCCGAGATCGGCCTGCTTCACCGTCTCGGTGCGATAGACGTCGATGGCGACGATCTTCGCGCCGCGCTCCTTGCGGGCGCGCATCGCGTGCGTCATCACGTTCACCTGCGTCGCGACCGCGTTCGTGCCCCAGATCACGACGCAATCGGCTTTGCTCATCTCGCGCGGATCGGGCCCCGCGAGCCGCCCCGTGCCGGCGATGTAGCCGGGCCAGGCGAGATTGACGCAGATCGACGAGAAGAAGCGCGAATATTTCTTCACATGCGTGAGACGGTGGATGCCGTCGCGCATCACGCGGCCCATCGTGCCCGCGTAATAATACGGCCACACCGACTCCGCGCCGAAATCGCGCTCGGCTTCCAGAAACTTCTCCGCGATCGTATCCAGCGCCTCGTCCCACGAGATGCACTGGAACTGTCTCGAGCCCTTCGCCCCGACGCGCTTCAGTGGATGCAGGAGACGCTCGGGATGATGCACGCGCTCGGCGTAGCGCGCGACTTTCGCGCAGACGACGCCGGCCGTGTAGGTCTGGTCCTCGGCGCCGCGCACGCGGCCGATGGTCTTGCCGTCGATCACCTCGACCGACAGCGCGCAGGCCGACGGGCAATCGTGCGGGCAGACTGAGGGGCGGCGGACGATGCTGGCGGGCGCGTTCATGGCGCGGGACTATGCCGCGCTCCGCCGCCTGCGGCAACGCGCCTCAAAAACGCGTCGTCAACTCGGTGATCCACGCCGGACTCGCCTCGACCAGCGCGGCCTCGACGCGCTTGTCGAGCCCGGTGAGCACGAGCAGGCCGAATACGGCGAGCCCCGCTCCGAGCGCGGCCTTCAGCCCCTTGCCCGCGCCCATCATGCGGTCGCGCCAGCGCGTCAACGCGGCGCGCGAGGCGAGCCCGAGCAGCGCCAGCGGCAGGCCCGCCCCGAGGCCGAAGGCGATCATCACCGCGGCGACCGCGCCGAGCGACTCACCGCGCGCGGCGACGACGGAGGCCGCCCCGAGAGTCGGCCCGACGCAGGGGCTCCACACCGCCCCAAGCAGCAGGCCGACGCCGAACTGCCCGCCGAGCCCGTCGGTCGAAAACCCGCCGAACCGCCGCTCGCTCCAATCGGCGAGCGGACCGCCGGCGACGGCGAGCCGCGTCTGCAAGGCGGGAAACATCAGCGCCGCGCCGAGCGCGATCATCAGGATCGCGCCGACAATGCGGAACAGATCGGCGTCGAAGCCGAGCGCGAAGCCGATCGTCGCGACGAACAGTCCGATCCCGGCGAAAGAGATCGCCAGCCCGGCGGCCAGCGCCCACGGCCCGGCGCGATGCGCGCTCGCCGCCGCGCCGAGCGTCATCGGCAGGAGCGGCAGCACGCAGGGCGACAGGATGGAGAGAACGCCGGCCAGAAAGCCGAGCCCGACCCCGCTTGCGCCCATCGCGTCAGATCGCCGAGCCGACGAGCATTTCGATGGCGGCCGGATCGGTCGAGCCGACGGAGCGGCCCGTCTCGGCCTTGCCCTTGTAGGCGATCAGCGTCGACTGCTGGCGCACGCCGAGCGCCTTCAGCGCGTCCTTCTGCGAGTCGAAATCGACGCGATACGCGACGATCCCCTTGAACTTCGGCGCGGCCGAGAGCTTCGACAGGATCGGCGCCTGCGCCTTGCAGGTCGGGCACCAGGGCGCGTGCACCTCGACGAGGATCGACTTGCCGGCCGCCTGCGCGGCGGCGAAGGCCTGCGCGTCGAACGGCTTGGCGTCGAAGGCGAGAGCCGGCGCGGCGACGATGATCGCGGCGGCGACAAACAGGGTGCGGAACATGGGAACCTCCCTCGGAAAGGCACCCTTCTAGGCCGCGGCGCGGGGCGCCGGCCAATCAAAGCCGCGTCAGAAAATCACACGCGCGGCTCGCGCAAATATGTGCGCCCGCCCCTGTAACGAAGCGCGGGCGCGCGACGAAGGATGGCGCGACGGCGGCCGTCGCGCCCTCGTCCCTCAGCCGACGATCTCGTTGCCCGAGAACCACTGCGCGATCTCGATCGCGGCGTTCTCCGGCGAGTCGGAGCCGTGCACCGAGTTCTCGCCCATGTTGAGCGCGAACTCCTTGCGGATCGTGCCGGCGTCGGCCTTCTCCGGGTTTGTCGCGCCCATCACCTCGCGATAGCGCTTGATCGCGTTGTCGCCCTCGAGCACCTGCACGACGACGGGCGCGGCCGACATCTGGCCGACGAGCTCGCCGAAGAAGGGGCGCTCCTTGTGCACGGCGTAGAAGGTCTCGGCCTGGCCCTTCGTCATGTGGACGCGCTTCTGCGCGATGATGCGCAGGCCCGCGCCTTCGATCTTGGCGTTGATCGCGCCGGTGAGATTGCGGCGCGTCGCGTCGGGCTTGATGATGGAGAAGGTGCGCTCGAGCGCCATCGTCTGATCCTTGTGGTCGAATGAAAAAGGCGCGGCCTTATAGCCGCGCCGTCCGCGATCCGGCAAGCCGGCCGGGCGCGGCCGCCTATCGGCGCGCCAGCGCGAGCGCCGCCTGCCGCGCCTCTTCGCCGGCCTCGCGCACCAGGCGCGCCACCTCGACGAATTGCGCGGCGAGCGGATTGGTCGCGCGCCAGATCATGCCGACCGTGCGCGTCGGGCGCGGCGCCGGCAGGCGCGCGGCGTCGAGCGTCGCCGAGCGCATCTCCAGCGTCAGCGCCATGTCCGGGATCAGCGTGACGCCGATGCCCGCGCCCACCATCTGCACGAGCGTGGAGAGCGAGCCGCCCTCGATCAGATCGCGCGGGGGCCGCGCCGTCCGGTTGCAGAAGGCGAGCGCCTGCGCGCGGAAGCAATGCCCCTCCTCCAGCAGCAGCAGGCGCATGTCCGCCAGTTGCTCGGGCGCCGGCGCGAGCGCGCCCGCGTCGCAGATCGGGCGGATGAGGACGAACTCCTCCTCGAACAGCGCAAGCTCGGTCAATGTCGGCTCGGAGACGGGCAAGGCGACGATGGCGGCGTCGAGCGCGCCGGCGCGCAGTTCGTCGATCAGCTTTCCCGTCACAGCCTCGCGCGGGCGCAGATCGAGCCCGGGAAACCGAGCCGCGACGCGCTCGAAAATCGCCGGAAACAGATAGGGCGCGATTGTCGGGATCAGGCCGAGCCTGAGCTCCCCGGCGAAGGCGCCCGCCGAGGCGCGCGCCAGGTCGCCCAGTTCGTCGACCGACTGGACGATGCGCCGGGCGCGCGCGGCGACGTCGACGCCGAAGGCCGTCAGGCCGATGCGCTTCTTGCCGCGCTCGACCAACGCCATGCCGAGCAGCGCCTCCAGCTCCTTGATCTGCACGGAGAGCGCCGGCTGGGAGATCGAGCAGGCCGCCGCCGCGCGGCCGAAATGGCCATGCGACGCCAGCGCCTCGAAATAACGCAGATGCTTCAGCGTGACGCCATTCATAAGGCAGTCCTATCGAGCGCATAGGAAAATGCAAATTGGCATTATCGAAATCGCTGTTAGAAGAATTCTAAGCGTGAACCCGTGGACGGAATCCACGGCGCGCCCGAACAAGACGGACGAGGAGAGGACGATGGCGGAGAGCGGGCTCAAGGCGAGCGCGAAATGCCCGGTGATGCACGGCGCGATCACGGCGGCGGGCGCATCGAACGTGGATTGGTGGCCGAACGCGCTGAACCTCGACATCCTCCACCAGCACGACGCCAAGACCGACCCGATGGGCAAGGCGTTCGACTACCGCAAGGAAGTCCGCAAGCTCGATTTCGAGGGCGTCAAGCGCGACCTGCATGCGCTGATGACGGACAGCCAGAGCTGGTGGCCGGCGGACTGGGGCCATTACGGCGGCCTGATGATCCGCCTCTCCTGGCACGCGGCCGGCTCCTATCGCTCCGCCGACGGGCGCGGCGGCGCCAACACCGGCAACCAGCGTTTCGCCCCGCTGAATTCCTGGCCTGACAACGCCAGCCTCGACAAGGCGCGCCGCCTGCTCTGGCCGGTCAAGAAGAAATACGGCAACCGGCTGAGCTGGGCCGATCTTCTGGTTCTGGCCGGCACGATCGCCTACGAGAATATGGGGTTGAAGACCTTCGGCTTCGGCTTCGGCCGGCCCGACATCTGGGGCCCGGAAAAGGATGTCTACTGGGGCGCCGAGAAGCAGTGGCTCGCCCCCTCCGACGCGCGCTACGGCGACGTCGCCCGGCCCGAGACGATGGAGAACCCGCTCGCCGCCGTGCAGATGGGCCTCATCTACGTCAATCCGGAAGGCGTGAACGGCAAGCCCGACCCGATGAAGACGGCCGCGCAGGTGCGCGAAACCTTCGCCCGCATGGGCATGAACGACGAGGAGACGGTGGCGCTCACCGCCGGCGGCCACACCGTCGGCAAGGCGCATGGCAATGGCGACGCCAAGGCGCTGGGGCCGGACCCGGAGGCGGCGGATCTGTGCGAACAGGGCATGGGCTGGGCCAATCCCGCCCAGAACGGCCTCGCCAGCCGCGCCGTCACCTCCGGCCTCGAAGGCGCGTGGACGACCCACCCCACAAAGTGGGACATGGGCTTCTTCGACATGCTGTTCGGCCACGAGTGGGAGCTGCGCAAGTCCCCTGCCGGCGCCAACCAGTGGGAGCCGGTGAACATCAAGGAGGAGGACAAGCCGCTCGACGCCTCCGACCCGGCGAGGCGCCGCCCGATGATGACCGACGCCGACATGGCGATGAAGGTCGACCCGGTCTACAACGCGATCTGCCGCAAGTTCATGGCCGATCCGGCAGCCTTCGACGACGCCTTCGCCCGCGCCTGGTTCAAGCTGACCCATCGCGACATGGGCCCGAAGGCCCGCTACATCGGCCCCGACGCGCCGGCCGAAGATCTGCTCTGGCAGGACCCCGTCCCCGCCGGCCGCGCCGATTACGACGTCGCCGCCGTCAAGGCGAAGATCGCCGCCTCCGGGCTGAGCGTCGCCGAGATGGTCGCCACGGCATGGGACAGCGCCCGCACCTTCCGCGGCTCGGACATGCGCGGCGGCGCCAACGGCGCGCGCATCCGCCTCAGCCCGCAGAAGGACTGGGAGGGCAACGAGCCCGCGCGTCTGCGCAAGGTTCTCGCCGTGCTGGAGCCGATCGCGGCTTCGTCCGGCGCGAGCGTGGCGGACGTCATCGTGCTCGCCGGCAATGTCGGCGTCGAGGCGGCCGCGAAGGCGGCGGGCTTCGCCGTGACCGTTCCCTTCTCGCCCGGCCGCGGCGACGCGACGATGGACCAGACCGACGTCGACTCCTTCGCCACGCTCGAGCCGATTCATGACGGCTATCGCAATTGGCTGAAGAAGGACTACGCCGTTTCCGCCGAGGAGCTGATGCTCGACCGCACCCAGCTCATGGGGCTGACCGGGCCGGAGATGACCGCGCTCGTCGGCGGCCTGCGCGTCATCGGCGCCAATCACGGCGGCGCGCGGCACGGCGTATTCACGAGCCGTCCGGGCGCGCTGACGACGGACTTCTTCGTCAACCTCACCGACATGGCGAATTCCTGGGCCCCCGTCGGCGACCACTACGAAATCCGCGACCGCACGACCGGCGCGGCGAAGTGGACGGCCACGCGCGTCGATCTCGTCTTCGGGTCGAACGCGATCCTGCGCGCCTATGCCGAAGTGTATGCGCAGGACGACAACGCGAAGAAGTTCGTCGACGACTTCGTCGCCGCCTGGACCAAGGTGATGGACGCCGACCGTTTCGACCTGCGCGCCTGAGCGTCGGATCGCCCGCACGAAAAAAAGGCCCGGCGCGAGACCATCGCGCCGGGCCTTGTCGTTTCAGCGCGCGGCCGCGCGGCCGCCGCCGGTCACGCTTCGAGAACGCGCGACTTGAAGAGCACGCCCGCCAGCAGGCCGCCGGCGATCGGCGCGACGATGAACAGCCAGAGCTGCGCCAGCGCCTGCCCGCCGACGAACAGCGCCGGGCCGAGCGAACGGGCCGGATTCACCGACACGCCCGTGACGTTGATGAAGGTGATGTGGATGATGACGAGCGTCATGCCGATGGCGAGGCCCGCGACGGGCGTCGAGCCGGCCGCCGACGTCGCGCCGAGGATCACCGCGACGAAAATGAAGGTGCCGACAAATTCCGTAAGGAAGGCGGCGCCAAGGCTGTACTCGCCGAGATAGCCCGCGCCCCAGCCGTTGTGGCCGAGGCCCTGCTTGGCCAGATCCCAGCCGGTCGCCTTGCCCGAGAGGATCATGTAGAGCACCGCCGCGCCGACGACGGCGCCGATGCACTGCGCGACGATGTAGCCGATCAGGTCGGACGTCGACATGCGCCCCGCCGACCAGACGCCGACGGACACCGCCGGATTGATGTGGCAGCCAGAGACCGGGCCAATGCCGTAGGCCATAGCGGTGACCGCCATGCCGAAGGCGAACGCGATCGGCATCAGGCCGAGCGGGCCGAGCTGCGGGCCGCCGACGACGCCGCCGAGCCCCCCGATCGTGGCCGATCCGCAACCGATCAGCACGAGCACCGCGGCGCCAAGCGCCTCAGCGATGTATTTTTTCATCGTAACCCCCGAAAAAGACAGTATGAAATTCGAGCACACGAAACCGGCGCGCGCCCGAGCCGTTGGGCGGCTGGCGAAACCTAATCATTTTTAATGGGCCAGTGAAATGAGCGCGCCGCGCCAGCGCCGGCATTCGGCGCAGGCGCCGCTCCGCCGGGAGGGCCGTCAGGCGCCTCGCGCGACAGCAACCCCGCGGCGACCAGCGCCCGCACGATCACCCATTGAGGTCCCGCGCGGACGCGGGCGTCGCGGCGACGCGGCGTCGATGGGTCGAATGCGATCTCGGACATCCCCGAACCCCGCTGGCGCCGCGATTCGATTCGCCGCCGTAACGAGGCTCGGTCCGCCTTCGGGCGGAATTATGTCGCGATCTGAAACGCTTGCGCCGCCCTCAGTGCAGGATCTGGCTGAGGAAGAGCCGCGTGCGCTCGTGCTGCGGGCTGGCGAAGAACTCGTTCGGCGTGTTCATTTCGACGATCTGGCCGTAATCCATGAAGATCACGCGATCGGCGACCTGCCGGGCGAAACCCATTTCGTGGGTCACGCAGAGCATGGTCATGCCCTCCTGCGCCAGGCCCACCATGGTGTCGAGCACCTCCTTGACCATTTCCGGATCGAGCGCCGAGGTCGGCTCGTCGAACAGCATGATCTTCGGGCTCATGCACAGCGCGCGGGCGATCGCCACGCGCTGCTGCTGGCCGCCGGAGAGCTGGCCCGGAAATTTGTTCGCCTGCTCGGGGATCTTGACGCGCTTGAGGTAGTGCATCGCCACCTCCTCGGCGTCCCTCTTCGCCATCTTCTTCACCCAGATCGGCGCCAGCGTGCAGTTCTCCAGGATGGTCAGGTGCGGGAACAGGTTGAAGTGCTGGAACACCATGCCGACCTCGCGGCGGATCTCGTCGATCTTCTTCAGGTCGTTGGTCAGTTCCACCCCGTCGACGATGATCTTGCCCTGCTGATGCTCCTCCAGCCGGTTGATGCAGCGGATCATCGTCGATTTGCCGGAGCCCGACGGGCCGCAGACGACGATCTTCTCGCCGCGCTTCACCTTCAGGTTGATGTCCTTGAGCACGTGGAAATCGCCATACCACTTGTGCATGGAGATGATCTGGACGGCGGTTTCGTTCTGGACCGGCGTCGGCTTCAGCGCGGGAGCGGCCATTGATGAAAACCCTTGTGCGAGAGGCTCAGCGGCGTTTGCCGGCGGCGAGTTTGCGCTCCATGTAGAGCGAGTAGCGCGACATTCCCCAGCAGAACAGGAAATAGAACAGCGCCGCGAAAACGTAGCCGGTGGTCGAGATCGTCGGCCCCGCCCATTCCGGGTCGAGACGGCGCGTCTCGACCGCGCGCAGGAAGTCGTAGATGCCGACGATCGCCACCAGCGTCGTGTCCTTGAACAGGCCGATGAAGGTGTTGACGATGCCGGGAATGACCATCGTCAGCGCCTGCGGCAGCACGATCAGGCGCATCATCTTCGAATAGTTCAGGCCTAGCGCCATCGCGCCTTCGAACTGGCCCTTCGGCATCGCCTGCAAGCCGCCGCGCACCACCTCGGCCATGTAGGCGGCCGAGAACAGCGCCACGCCGATCAGCGGGCGCAGCAGGCGGTCGGGCGAATACTGCTCCGGCACGAACAGCGGCAGCATCGTGTTGGCCATGAACAGCACGGTGATCAGCGGCACGCCGCGCACGAACTCGATGAACATCACCGAGAACAGCTTGACGATCGGCAGCTTCGAGCGCCGCCCCAGCGCCAGCAGCACGCCCGCCGGCAGCGAGAACACGATGCCGACCACCGACACCAGAAGGCTGACGAACACGCCGCCCCACAGATTGGTCGGCACCTTCTCGAGCAGCGTGTTCGGCTCGTTGCTGACGCCGTAGAGCAGCACGAAGGTCAGGATGGGGAAGACCACGAGGAAGAGAACGGCGCCGATACTGCGCTTCGGCGCGTTCGGCCACAGCAGCCAGGCGATCAGCACAGCGCCGATCGCCATCCACAGATCGACCCGCCAGCGATGCACCTGCGGATAGGAGCCGTAGATGAAGAACGGCATGTTGCGCCCGATGAAGGCCCAGCACGCCCCCACGCCGGTCTCGCGGCACGTTTCGCCCGTGCCGCTCCAAACAGCGTTGGTGAACAGGTAGCTGATCAGCTCCGGCGTGACCCAGATCAGGAACAGCGCGGACAGGATCGTCAGCATCGACGACCAGGCCGTGCCGAACAGGTTTTCCCTCAGCCATGCGGCAGGGCCGCGGGCGAAGCTGGGCGCGGGCAGAACCTCGGCGGGTTCGCGACGGAGATAGGCGACGTCGGCGTTGCTCATGGCTCAGCGCTCCACCAGCGCCTTGCGCGCGTTGTACCAGTTCATGAAACCCGCCGTCGTCAGCGAGATCGTCAGATAGACGAGCATGGTGATCGCCACCACCTCCACCGCCTGCCCGGTCTGGTTCAGCACGGTGCCGGTGAAGATCTGCACGAGATCGGGGTAGCCGATGAACACCGCCAGCGACGAGTTCTTCGTCAGATTGAGATACTGGCTCGTCAGCGGCGGGATGATCACGCGCATGGCCTGCGGGATGACGACGAGCTTCAAGGTCGGCCCGGGCCTGAGGCCGACCGCATGCGCCGCCTCCGTCTGCCCCTTCGACACCGCCAGAATGCCCGCGCGCACGATCTCGGCGATGAAGCCCGCCGTGTAGGTGACGAGGCCGAGCAGCAGCGCGACGAATTCGGGATAGACCTGCAGGCCGCCCTGATAGTTGAAGCCTTTCAACTCGGGATAGGTCAGGCTGATCGGCCGCCCCATCGCGAGGAACACCAGCAGCGGAAGCACGACGATGAGCCCGAGCGCGACGAGGCCGACCGGCGCCTGCTGGCCGGTCTCCGCCTGCCGCTTGCGCGCCCACCAGCGGAAGGCGATCGCGCCGACGACGCCAAGCGCGAGCGCCGCGAGCACCGCCTCGAAACCGGGCTGCACCGTCGGATCGGGAAAGATCAGCCCGCGATTGTTGAGGAACACGCCGGCCTGACCGGCGAACCGGAACAGGCCGCCATAGCCGAGCCAGCCCAGCACGGCGACCGCCATCAGCACCGACCCGCCGGTGGAGGCGATCATCGTCGCCGTCGACTCGACGCCCGTCCTGGCGCGCCGGTAAAGAAACCAGCCGACCGCGAACGCCGCGACCGCGAGCACCGTCGGCAACACCTCCGGCATGCCGAGCGAGATGACCGGAAGCGCGATCGACTGGCGCGGATTGGGCAGCGGCTTCAGCACCGCGTTGTACCAGAACAGCAATTGCAGCAGCAGCGGGATGTTGCGGATCATCTCGACGTAGATCATCGCGAGCTTCGCCACGATCCAGTTCGAGGAGAGCCGCGCCACGCCGATCGAGAAGCCGAGAAACGTCGCCAGCACGATGCCGATGGAGGCCACCAGCAACGTGTTCAGGAGACCGACCCAGAACGCAGATCAGGGTCTGGTTGATGTCGAAACCCGACACATTGTTCCAGAACCCGAAGCCGGCGGCGATCTTCTGCCTGTTCAGGTTGTCGATGGCGTTGGTGATCGCCGCGTAGAAAAGGAAGATCACCAGCGCGAGCAGCAACGCCTGAAAGACGAGGCCACGCACCTTCGGATCGTAGAGCGGCGAAACCTTGGCCGTCTCTTCATGTGCCGTTTGGTCCGTCATGTGTCCCCCCGATGCCGAACTGGCCGTCCTTTCTGTTGCCCGCCCGAAGGCCCGCCGATCAGCGGATCGGCGGCGCATATTGCAGGCCGCCCTGCGTCCACAGCTTGTTCTGGCCGCGCTCGATCTTCAACCGCGTCGACAGCCCGAGATTGCGCTCGAACACCTCGCCGTAATTGCCGACCTGCTTGACGATCTGCGCGACCCAGTCGTTGCCGAGGCCGAGGCCCTTGCCGAACTCGCCCTCGGCGCCGAGCAGACGGCGCACGTCGGGATTGGTCGACTTCAGCATCGCATCGACATTGGCGCTCGAAACGCCCGCCTCTTCCGCGTTGACCATCGCGTAGTGGACCCACTTCACGATATCGAACCACTGGTCGTCGCCGTGGCGCACGATCGGGCCGAGCGGCTCCTTGGAGATCACTTCCGGCAACACGATGTGGTCGTCCGGCTTCTCGAGCTTGAGACGGTTCGTGTAGAGGCCGGAGGCGTCGTTGGTGATCGCGTCGCAGCGCCCGGCGTCGTAGGCCTTGGTCACGTCGTCGATCTGTTCGAACACCACCGGCTCGAACTTCAGATTGTTGGCGCGGAAATAGTCGGCGAGGTTCAGCTCGGTCGTCGTGCCCTGCTGCACGCAGATCGAGGCGCCGGCGAGGTCCTTGGCGGACTTCAGGTTCAGCGACTTGCGCACCATGAAGCCCTGGCCGTCGAAATAGTTCACGCCCGTGAAGTTGAGGCCGAACTGCGTGTCGCGCGAGAGCGACCACGTCGAGTTGCGCGCCAGCAGGTCGATCTCGCCCGACTGCAGGACGGTGAACCGATCCTTCGAGGTGGTCTTGATGTACTTGACCTTGGTCGCGTCGCCGAAAACGGCCGCCGCTACGGCGCGGCAGAAATCGGAATCGAGGCCCTTCTGCACGCCTTGCTCGTCGGCGAGGGAGAAGCCTGCGACGCCGGTCGAAACGCCGCAGATCACTGCGCCGCGTTGGCGCGCCGTATCGAGTGTTCCGGCCGCCGCCCCCCCTGCTGTCGCAAGCGTGAGAACCACGCCGAAAACGAACCCTGCCCTACCCATCCTGTAACCCCCTGCGCGCAGCATTGCCGCCGGCTTCGTCGCCGGTCTGGCGCAGCAAACGATGTGCCGCGCGGCGCCGTCTGCAAATCCCTAAATCGAAATCGGACGTGAGAAGGGGCCGGAGATGACCTCCGGCCCCGATGTCCTCAGCGGATCGGCAGCGCGTACTGCAGGCCGCCCTTGGTCCACTGCGCGTTGAGGCCGCGCTTGATCTTCAGCTTCGAGCTTTCGCCGACGTTGCGCTCGAACGACTCGCCGTAATTGCCGACGAGCTTGATGATCCGGTAGGCCCAGTCGTTGGTCAGGCCGAGGCCTTCGCCGAACTTGCCTTCCGTGCCGAGCAGGCGCTTCACTTCCGGATTGGTCGACTTCATCATCTCGTCGACGTTCTTCTGCGTCACGCCGAGCTCTTCGGCGGTCAGCATCGCGTAGTGCGTCCACTTGACGATGTCGAACCACTGGTCGTCGCCATGGCGCACGGCCGGGGCGAGCGGCTCCTTCGAGATGATCTCGGGAAGCACGACGTGCTCGTCCGGGTTCACCAGCTTGATGCGCTCGGAGTAGAGGCCCGAGGCGTCCGTCGTGAAGGCGTCGCAGCGGCCGGAATCATACGCCTTCAGCGTCTCTTCCGACGTGGCGAACACCACGCCCTCGTACTTCATGTTGTTGGCGCGGAAGTAGTCGGCGAGGTTGAGTTCGGTCGTCGTGCCCTGCTGCACGCAGACGGAGGCGCCGTTCAGCTCCTTGGCCGAGGCGATGTTGAGCTTCTTGCGCACCATGAAGCCCTGGCCGTCGAAATAGTTCGGCGGGCCCCAGTTCAGGCCGAGCGTCGTGTCGCGGGAGAGCGTCACGGTGCCGTTGCGCGCCAGCACGTCGACCTCGCCCGACTGCAGCGCCGTGAAGCGATCCTTCGCCGACAGCGGGACGAACTTCACCTTCGTCGCGTCGTTGAAGATCGCCGCCGCGACAGCGCGGCAGAACTCGACGTCGAGACCCGTCCACACGCCCTTCTCGTCAGGCATGCCGAAGCCGGCCAGACCCGTGTTCGACCCGCAGGCGAGCGAGCCGCGCTGCTTGATCGTGTCAAGCGTTCCGGCCGACGCCGCGAGCGGCGCGACGGCGAGCGCCGCGAAAGCCGCGAGCGAAGCGATCTTGAGTTTCATGATCCTGTGGTCTCCCCATTTATCCGTCTGCGAGGTCCCGGGATCCGGCAACACCGACCCAAGCCCCGCATTCGGCGCAAGCGTGATCCTCGCGTAACGCCATCCAAGCAGGTTTCGACGACGGGTCAAGCCCGGGCCGCCAATTTGCGAGGCTTGACGCGATTTCAAACGCGCTGCCTATTGCGCCGCCACAAGGCTGCCTATTGCGCCGCCACAAGAAGGAGCGCGCCGCCCATGAGACTGTCGGACGAAACCCGCCGGGGCCTTCGCTCGCGCACGAAGCTCGTCCACTCGGGGCGCGATCCTTCGGAGCAGTTCGGCTTCATCAACACGCCGATCTATCGCGGCTCCACCGTGCTTTATCCCGATACCGAATCGTTGATGAAGCGCGACGCGCGGTTCTCTTACGGGACGGCGGGAACGCCCACGATCCGCAACCTCGAGGAGGCCTGGAGCGAACTGTCCGGCGCGGCGACGACCGCGCTCGCGCCCTCCGGGCTCGCGGCCATCGCGCTGGCGTTGTTCACGGCCGCCGCAGCGGGCGATCACGTTCTCGTCTGCGACTCGGTCTATCGCCCCACGCGCAATTTCGCCGACGGGCTGTTGCGGAAGCTCGGCGTCGAGATCGAATATTACGATCCCGTGATCGGCGCCGGCATCGAGCGTTTGATGCGCCGCAACACGAAGGTCGTGTTTCTCGAGGCGCCCGGCTCGCATTCCTTCGAGATGCAGGACGTGCCGGCCATCGCCGAGATCGCGCACCGCGCCGGCGCCTGCGTGATCATGGACAACACCTGGGCGACGCCGATCTTTTTCCCCCCGCACGAGCGCGGCGTCGACCTCGCCGTCGAGGCGGGCACCAAGTATCTCTCGGGCCATTCCGATTTGCTTCTCGGCCTGGTCAGCGCCAACGCGGCCTGGGCCAAAGCGCGCTGCGCGACACCTTCGCGCTGATCTCGGCCTGCGCCGGCCCGGAGGATTGCTTTCTCGCGCTGCGCGGCCTGCGCACGATGCGGCTGCGCATCGACGAAGCCCAGCGCGTCGGCCTCGAGATGGCGCGCTGGATGCAGGCCCGTCCCGAGGTCTCGCGCGTGCTGCATCCTGCTTTGCCCGACTGTCCGGGCCACGACATCTGGAAACGCGACTTCCTCGGTTCGACGGGCCTGTTCTCGGTCATCCTGAAGACGCATGACATGAACGCGGTGGCGGCCATGCTCGACGGCATGGAGCTGTTCGGCCTCGGCTTTTCATGGGGCGGCTACGAGAGCCTGATCATCCCGTTCGACTGCCGCACCTACCGCACGGCGACGAAATGGGACCCCGAAGGGCTTGGTCTGCGTCTGCAGATCGGCTTCGAGGATCTCGACGATCTCAAGACCGATCTCGACCGTGGCTTCGCGCGCTACCGCGCCGCCCTCGGCTGACCGCGGAGCGCGGTCTTCGCCGCCCTCGACGCGAGCCCGCGCCCACGCACCACGAGACGCCCGTCGCGCCAGATGAAGGCGATCCCGCGCCGCGCGAAGGCGCGCGCGACGAACAGGGCCGAGAACGTCCCGACGAAGGCGCCGGCGATCACATCGCTCGGGTAATGCACGCCGAGCGCGACGCGCGACACGGCGATCAGGACCGCCAGCGTCAGCAGCGGCGCGCGCCAGCCCGGCGCGAAGAAGGCCAGCGCGACCGAGGCCGCGAAGGCAGTGGTCGAGTGGCCGGACGGAAAGCTCGCCTGCGACCACCGCAACGCGAAGGAATCGAAATAGAACGGCCCGACCTGATCGATCAGCGTCGGCCGTCCGCGCCCGACGATCTGCTTCAGCGTCTGCGAAATCGCCAGCGCGAGCAGCAGCGTGGCCATCATGTAGAGCGCGCGCTGGGCGATCACCAGCAATCCGGCGTCGACCCTCGCCCCGAGGCCCGTGCGCCGGCGCGACATCGCCCACGCCGCCACCGGCGCGGCGACCGCCCACATCCAGGCCGAGGTTCCGATGTCCGTCATCCAGCGGAAGAACGTCATCGCCGCCGGCGGCAGGCCGGGCGCGGCGCGGATCAGCCGCTCGTCGAGATATTCCCCGGCCACGAGCACCAGCGCGGCCGTCGCCGCCAGCGCGAGCGCCAGCTTCATGAGCGGATAGGGCGGCGCCTGATGGTCGGTCCTGCGCCAATGTCCCAGCAATTGCCGGACCTCGTGCGCCAGACTGGCCCTCCCGGCCGTCCCCGTCGCGGCCGCTCTCGCGTCGTCGTCGCTGCTCATGCCCGAGACATGGCCTCCACCGGCGCGATTGTCGACCCGCTTCGGTATCGGCCGGCGCAGGAATCGGGCAGTCTCCTCGCCGCGCGCGGCCCATCCCGGCGTCGCGCCGGGGGGCGGCATGGGCGACAGCGCCACCACGCGCCGAGTGCGGCTTGCGCTTTACGTCCTGTCGGGCGCGGCGCTCGCCTATGTGCTGTGGCCGCTGGCGAGCCCGATCGTCTGGGCGACGACGCTGGCCATCCTGTTCTATCCGCTGCATCGCAGCTTCCGGGCGCGCGGCTGGGGCGAGAGCAAGGCGGCCGCCGCCGCCCTGCTCGTCACCTGCCTCCTCGTCATCGGCCCGTTGCTGCTGGTCGGCGCGACGGCGCTGCAGGAGCTTCAGGGCTTCGTCGGCGATGGGCAATCGCTCGCCGACGCGCTGCGCGGCGCCGTCGACCGGACCGTCGCCGGCCTGCCCGACTGGGCGCGCAAGGCGCTCGGCTCGCTCGGCCTGACGGGCTCGGGCGCATTGCAACGCGCGATCGGCGAGAAGTTCAGCGCCAATCTCGGCGCCATCGGCGCGCAGGCCGTGGCGGTCGGGCAGACGATGGCGACCTTCATCGGCAACCTGCTGCTCGCCATTTACCTGCAATTCTTCCTGCTGCGCGACGCTCGCCGCATTCTCCTCGCGCTGCGCCGCTCCGCGCTGGCGGACGCCGCCGATATCGAGACAATCGGCGCCGACGTCGCGACCGTCGTGCGGGCGACGCTCAAGGGCATCGTCGCGGTCGCGCTGGTCGAGGGGGCGCTCGGCGCGGCGATGCTGTGGGCCGTCGGTTTCGCCAGCCCGATCCTGTGGGGCGTGGCGATGGGCCTGACCTCGATCGTGCCGCTGGTCGGCGCGGCGCTGGTCTGGGCGCCGGCGGCGCTCTACCTGCTGGCGACCGGATCGGCCGGCGCCGCCTTGTTCGTTGTCGCCGTCGGCGTCGGCGTCATCAGCATGGTCGACAACGTCGTCCGGCCGTGGGTGGTGGGCGGCGACACCGGCCTGCCCGATTACGCCGTGCTGCTCGTCACCCTCGGCGCGATGGCCGCGCTCGGCTTCGACGGGCTGATCCTCGGCCCCGTCGCGCTGTCGGTGTTCGTGTCGATCTGGCCGACGCCGGACCTCGCAAAGCCGCCCGCCTGAGCGCGGGCGGGCGCGGTCGGCTGGCGACCCCGGCAGGGCTCGAACCTGCGACCTGCCGCTTAGAAGGCGGCTGCTCTAATCCAGCTGAGCTACGGGGCCGTGGCGCCGGCGGACGCCATCAGTGCGTCCACTGGCCGATTCGGCCGGACTTGAAATTGTCCGAATAAGCCATGATCCGCCGGGCCGGCCGGCTCTGCGGCTCGATCCGGTAAGGGATATGGTTGCGCTCGCAGTAGGACACCGCCTCGTCGAGCGTGTCGAAGCGCAGGCGCAGCTGCTGCTTCATGTCCCCGGAGGCGGTCCAGCCCATCAGCGGCTCGACCTCGCGCGGGCGCTCAGGCTCGTATTCGAGGAACCAGAAACGGGTCTTGGCCTGCCCCTGCTGGGTCGCGCTCTTGGCCGGGCTGTAGATGCGTGCCGTCATCGCTCGATCGCTTCCGTTGTCCTGCTCTGTCGCCGCCCGTGGTCGGGGCAGCAGGATTCGAACCTGCGACCCTCTGCTCCCAAAGCAGATGCGCTACCAGGCTGCGCCATACCCCGCCGGGCGAACGGCCAGAGCCGCTCTGGAGCTAGCACGCGCCGCCGGGGCGAAACAAGCGCGCACGTTCCGCATGGCGCCGCCTCACTTGAACAAAGTATGGCGGATGCGGTCGCCGATCTTGACGCCGAGCCGCGCGGCCGTGCCGGCGTTCACCTCGAGAACGGCGAGGGCCGGCGCGCCGGAGGGAATGATGCGCTCCGACATCGGCTCGGTGTTTTCGGCCACGCCGACGATCCTGCCGTCCCGGCCGATAAAAATCATGTCGAGCGGGATGAAGGTGTTGCGCATCCACATCGTCACGGTCTGCTCGGTCTTGAAGTCGAACAGCATGCCGCGATCCTCCGCCATGTAGCGGCGGAACATCAGGCCCTTGGCGCGCTCCGAATCGGTGCGCATGACCTCGACCTTGAAATCGTAGGTCTTGCCGGACGCCTCGATGGCGAGCGGCTCGAGCGCCTCCTGCGCGTCGGCCGCGAAGGCGCCGGGCCGCGCCAGCGCCAACGCGATCAGCGCCGCCAGGGCGAGCGCCAGCGTCGCCATTGCGCGCGCGGCGGCGAACCGGCGCAGCGCAGGAACATCGATCGTCATGAGATAATGGCTCCGGACGGCCGATCCGGCCGCTCGCGTCGCAGTCTTGACGCCCGCGCCGCGAGCGTCAACCGCGCCCGGCCGTCAGTGCCCCGAGACGGCCGCCGCCGCGTCGAGCGGCCGCACCTCGGCCGCCATGCGGCCTTTCGGACCGTCGCCATAGCGCACCAGCACGCTCTGGCCCGGATTTAGTTCGAGAATGCCGAACCGACGCAGCGTCTCCATGTGCACGAAGATGTCCTCCGTGCCCTCCCCGCGCGTCAGGAAGCCGAAGCCGCGCACGCGGTTGAACCACTTCACGACCGCGATCTCGAAACCGGAGGTCGGCGTCACCTCGACATGCGTGCGCGCCGGCGCGTGAGCGGGATGCAGCGCCGTCGACTCGTCCATCGACAGGACGCGGAAGACCTGCAGCCCCTTCGCGCGGCGCTGCGCCTCGACGACGATGCGCGCGCCTTCAAGCGCGGTCGAGAATCCGTCGCGCCGCAGCACGGTGACATGAAGCAGGATGTCCGCGCCGCCGCCGTCGGGCACGATGAAGCCGTAGCCCTTGGCCACGTCGAACCATTTGATGCAGCCCGCCAACTCGATCAGGTCGATCGGCGCCTGCTCGGCGATGTCCAGCGCTGGCGTGTCGCCAATAGCGGGATTCTTGCTCCCCAAGATCGGCCCCCTCGAACCCTGACGCGAACCGCGGAATGAAAGTCACAAGCGAATCAAAAAACGCGCCGCTCGATCCTTACTGAAAGGATAACAATGGGGAGGCAAGAGCAATCTCAAATCGACGCGGCGGAAACGGAGTTCACAAGCCTTCGCTCGCGTAACGCGCCAGGACGGCGCCGATCTCCGCATGAACGACGAGGTCGGCGAATCGGTCCAGCGGCGTCGGATCGCGATTGACGATGACGAGCCGCGCGCCATGCTCGCGCGCCAGAAGCGGGAAGCCCGCCGCCGGTTGCACCACGAGCGATGAGCCGATGGCGATGAACAGGTCGCAGCGCAGCGTCGCCGCCTGCGCGCGCCGCATCTCGGCCTGCGGCATCGCCTGACCGAACGAGATCGTCGCCGACTTGATCAGCCCGCCGCAAGCGCACAGCGGCCCCTCTCCCGTCGCCTCGAAAGCTCGCCGCACGTCGGCGAGTTCGTGTCGCGCGCCGCAGGACAGGCAGCGCGCGTAGGACCCGTTGCCGTGCAGTTCGACGATGCGGTCGGGATCGACGCCCGAGGCCTGGTGCAGATTGTCGATGTTCTGCGTGATGATCGAATCGAGCTTGCCCGCCGCCGCCAGCGCGGCGAGCGCGCGGTGGCCGCGCGAGGGACGAACGCCGGCGTAGATGTCGTCCATCGCGAATTTGCGGCGCCACGCCTCGGCGCGCTTGGCGGGATCGGAGACGAAGTCGCCGAAATCGATCGGCATGTTGGTCAGCCACGGGCTGCCGGGCGAGCGGAAATCCGGCACGCCGGACTCCGTCGAAATGCCTGCGCCGGTGAAGGCGACGATCGCCTCGCTCTCGTCGATCCATCGCGCCAGCAGATCGGCGCCCTCGCCCTCGTCGTCCCGCCTCACGCCGCCCTCCCGCCTCGCCCAGAGCTAGGCGCGCGCGGCCCGCGCGGCAAGTGGAGAGGCGTCGACGCGACGCCATCGCCTGCGCATCCTCGTCGTCGATCTAGAGACGTCGGTCGCGATCGCCGACAGCGCGATGTCGACGCTGGCGGCGCTGGCGCCGGCCGGCCCGAGCCGTCGCTAATGCGCGCCGAGCTTGCGCACCTGAGCCAGCGCATTGTCGACATGCCGCTGCGCGCCGGAGTCCTTCACCGTCGAGACGATGCGTCCGGTCGGCGCGATGACGTAGGAGATGCGGTCCGCATAGCCGACGACCGGCATCTTCGCGTCGTAGGCCTTGATCACGGTCAGGTCGCGGTCCGCGCCGACGGGAAAGGCGTCGCGGCATTCGGAGGCGGAGAATTTCTTCTGCGTCTCGATGTCGTCGGCCGACACGCCGAGCACGCTCGCGCCGAGCTTGGCCAACTCCGGCGCCGCCTCGGCGAACAGATGCGCCTCCTCGGTGCAGACCGAGGTGAACGATTTGGGATAGAAATAGAGGACCACAGGCCCCTTCTTCAGCGCCGCCGCCAGCGAGAAGCGGAACGCCTTGCCGCCGAGCGCCGCCTCGACCGAAAAATCCGGCGCCGCCGCGCCCACCCCGAGTCCCGCCCGCGCCAGCCCCGTCATCGCCAGCAAGGCCGCCGCAATCCCGAGCGCGATGCGTTTCATTGCCGCGTCCCTCGAATTCGCCCCGACCCAGCCGACATATGGACGCCGCGCAAGCCGCGTCCAGAGCGCCGGCGCATGTTGTTCAAAATCGAGGAAAGCAATTGGCGCGCCCAAGGGGAATCGAACCCCTGTTTTCGCCGTGAAAGGGCGACGTCCTGGACCGCTAGACGATGGGCGCGGGCCCCGCGCGGGGCGCGTCGGGCGGAGCGAGCTATAATGGCGGCGCCGGCCCCGCGCAAGCGCCTCGCGCGGCCTTACAGCGGCCGGTCGGCGTGCGGCTCGGCGGCGTCGACGAGGCGGAATTGCGCCTTCGCCTCGCCGCGATAGCGGTTGACGGTCAGATGCCCCGCAAGGTGGGCGATCTCGCCCCGCCGCGCGCGCAAGAATTCGCCGAGCGGCGAGGCCGCCGCGCGAAACGCGATGACGCCGAGGCGCGCCCCGTCGCCCGCCTGCGCGGTCAGCCGCAAATGCCCCTCGCCCACCTCCGCCAGATCGACGATGCGGTGGCGCGCCAGCACGAACAGCGGCTCGGGATTGCCCGACCCGTAGGGCCCGGCGCGGTCGAGTTCCTCGAACAGCGCGACGCTCGCCCCCCGCGCCGTCAGCGCGGCGTCGACGTCGAGCGCGTCGGCCGCGCGCGCGGCCTCCGTCTCCGGCCCGAGGCGCGTCTCCAGGAAGGCGCGGAAATCGCCGAGCCTGTCGCGCGCGATGGTGAGGCCAGCCGCCATCGCGTGGCCGCCGCCCTTGATCAGAATGCCGGCCTCGACCGCCGCGCGCACCGCCCGGCCGAGATCGACGCCGACGACCGAGCGCGCCGAGCCCGTGCCGACGTCGCCAGCGAAAGCGATGGCGAAGGCCGGCCGCCGGAACCTCTCCTTCAGCCGCGCGGCGACGAGGCCGACGACGCCCGGATGCCACCCTTCGCCCGAGGTCACCACCGCCGGCCCGCGATCCTCGACGCCGAGCGAGGCGATGGCCTCGGCCTCCGCCTCGAGCACGGTCGCGACCTCGATGGTCTGGCGCTCGCGGTTGAGCTGGTCGAGCTGCGCGGCGATGCGCGCCGCCGCCTCCGGAACGCGCTCGCGCAACAGCCGCGCGCCGAGCGCGGCGTCGCCGATGCGCCCGCCCGCATTGATCCGCGGCCCGAGCAGGAAGCCCAGATGATACGGCCGGATCGGCCCGTTGACGCGCGCGGCGTCCGCCAGCGCGGCGAGGCCCGGCCGGCCGCGCCCTTTCATCAATTCGCAGCCCTTCACGACGAAGGCGCGGTTGAGGCCGACCAGCGGCGTCACGTCGGCGACGGTGGCGAGCGCCACGAGATCGAGGCTTTCGATGAGGTTCGGCGCAGGCCGCGCCGCGCTCCAATGGCCAGCCTCGCGCAGCGCGCGGTTGAGATCGACCAGCGTCATGAACACGACGCCGGCCGCGCACAGATAGCCGAGGCCCGACAGATCGTCCTGCCGGTTCGGATTGACCAGCGCGACGACCTCCGGCAGCCGCTCGGGCGCCTGATGATGGTCGAGCACGATCACGTCGAGCCCGCGCGCCTTCGCGTGCTCGAGCGCGGCGTGGCTCGTCGTGCCGCAATCGACGGTGACGAGCAGCGTCGCGCCCTGCCCCGCCAGCCGGTCGATCGCCTCGGCGTTCGGCCCGTAGCCCTCGAAAATCCGGTCGGGAATGTGGATCAGGGCGCGCGTCCCGGCCGCCTCCAGAAAGTCGGCGAGCAGCGCCGAGGAGGCCGCGCCGTCGACGTCGTAGTCGCCGAAGACGGCGACGCATTCGCCCGAGGCGGCGGCGCGCGAAAGGCGCTGCGTGGCCGCCGCCATGTCCTGCAGCGTGCGCGGGTCCGGCATCAGCCGGCGCACCGTCGGGTCGAGGAACGCCTCCGCCTCGTCCGGCCCGACGCCGCGCCCCGCCAGCACGCGGGCGAGCAGGTCCGGCAGGCCGAGCCGCTGCGCGATGGCGCCGGCGCGCGCCGCGCCGAGCGGGTCCAGCCGGTCGCGCCAGCTCAGCCCGCGGGCGGACTGGGCGACGTCGAGAAACAGGCGTCGGGCGGGCGATGATTCTGTCACCGCGCCACTCTAGCCGAGCGCGGCCGCGCCCGCAGGCGCCGCCCGCCCGCAGGCGCCGCCGCCGCGCATCAGCATGTCGCAGGCCCGCGCGCGCGGCCCGCGTTGCCGCGCTCCGGAACCGGCGCCTAGACTGCGCCGCAGGGAGGGACGGTCGGCGATGACGGGAGGGGAGCCCGGATTCGCGGCGCCGCTTGGCGCCGACGAGCGCGCGCGCTTCGCGCGGCTGCAAGCGGCGTTCTGCGCCAGCTTTCCCGCGCTGGCGGCCGATCCGCTGGCGCCGCGCACGGTGGTGATCTGCCCGAGCCTCAGCCTCGACCCCGAAATTCTCAAGCGCGTCGCCGGCGTCAATCATTACGAGGAGCGGCTGCTCTGCCTGCTGCTCTTGCTGAGGCTGCCACGCACGCGCGTCGTCTTCCTCACCAGCGCGCCGATCGCCGAGCCGATCGTCGACTACTATCTGCATCTGCTGCCGGGCGTGCCGGCGCGCCACGCGCGCGGCCGTCTGCATCTGCTGTCCTGCGACGATCCCTCGCCGGCGCCGTTGGCGCAGAAAATTCTGGCCCGCCCGCGCCTCATCCAGCGCATTCGCGAGAGCGTCGCCGATCCGGGCGCCGCGCACCTCTCCTGTTTCACCGTCACCGAATGGGAGCGGCGCCTCGCCCTCGCGCTAGACCTGCCGATCTATGGCTGCGATCCGGATCTGGCCCATTGGGGCTCGAAAAGCGGATCGCGCCGCATCTTCCGCGAGGCCGGTCTCGACATGCCGGCCGGCTTCGAGGATCTACGCGACGGGCGCGACATGGCCAGCGCGCTCGCCGCGCTGAAACGCGCGACGCCCGACCTCGCCCGCGCGGTGGTGAAGATCAACGAGGGATTTTCCGGCGAGGGCAACGCCGTGTTCCGCTTCGACGGCGCGCCGGAGGGCGCCGCGCTCGAGCGATGGGCAGCCGACCGCCTGCCCCGCATGGCGTTCGAGGCGAAGGACATGACGTGGGATATCTTCGCATATAAATACAATGCGATGGGCGGAATCGTGGAGAGTTTCGTCGAAGGCGCTGGCAAGCGCTCGCCCTCGGCGCAACTGCGCGTCGACCCGGCCGGCAGGGTCGAGACGATCTCGACGCACGACCAGTTGCTCGGCGGGGCGAGCGGGCAGATTTTCCTTGGGGCGCAGTTCCCGGCCGATGCCGACTACCGGCTCGAGATTCAGGCCGGCGGCCGCGCCGCCGCCGAGCGGCTCGCCGCGCGCGGGGTGCTCGGGCGCTTCGCGGTCGACTTTCTGTCCGTGCGCGAGGGCGAGCGCTGGCGCCATCTCGCCATCGAGATCAATCTGCGCAAGGGCGGCACGACGCATCCCTTCCTGATGCTGCAATACCTCACCGGCGGCGCCTACGACGCGGCGCGCGGCGAGTTCCTGACGCAGGCCGGCGCGCCGCGCTGCTACACCTCGACCGACAATCTCGAGAGCGAGGCCTATCGCGGCCTGACCCCCGACGATCTGATGGACATCGCAGCGATGAACGGCCTGCATTTCGACGCCGGCGCGCAGGAGGGCGTCGTCTTCCACCTCATCGGCGCGCTCAGCGAGTTCGGCAAGCTGGGGCTGACGGCCATCGGCGCGACGCCGCAGCGCGCCGAGGCGCTCTACCGCGAGGCGATGACCGTGCTCGACCGGGAGACGGACGCCTGAAGCCCGTCAGGGGCGTCCCGTTTCGCCGCGGCAATTGACGAGCGATGGATCGGCCCCCGCCTCGCGCAGCAGCGCGGCGAGCCCGCTCTTGCCGCGCCGCGCGGCGACGATCAGCGCCGTCGAGCCCGCCGTATCGCGCGCGTCGACGACGGCGCCGCGCTTCAGCAGCAGGCGCGCCAGATCGGACTCGATGGCCGCCGGAAAATCGCTCTGCGCGAGGCGGATCAGCGGGGTCTCGCCGCGCGCGCCCGCCTGCGCCGCGTCGGCGCCGCGCGCGATCAGCGCCCGGGCGAGGCTCGCCTTGGCCTGCGTCTCCTGTTTGACGGCGGCCGCGCGCGGCGCGCCGAGGCCCGCGGGCTCCAGCAAACGCCGCGTCGACAGCGCGACGAGCAGCGGCGTGTCGCCGGCGGCGTCGACGGTCTTGATCGCCTCCGGCGTGATCGCCTTCAGCGCGCGGCGCGCGTCGAGCGCGGCGATCGCCGCGTGCAGCGGCGGCGCCGGCGCGGCGCGCGTCGCATAGACCGGCTCCGGACAGGCGGACTGCGCCTGCGCCGCGCCGGCGACGGCGACGCTCGCGAGCCCGGCCAGGAGCAGCGCGACGAGGCGCGGCGCGCTTCTGCCCGCGCTCATGGGCGCCGCCGGCGCGAACTTGTTGTAGTCGCCCGCGTCCGGATGCAGCCGCAGCGTCTGCGGCTCGCCCGCGTAGCGCCCGGTCTTCTTCTTGTAGTCGGTCGAGGTGAGCCATTTGCCCTCGTGCAGCACTTCGATGTGCGAGCCGCTGCCAGCGCCATAGGTGGGGACGTTGAAGTAATCCGCAATCGCCTGGGCGATGGCGGGCTTCGGCATGTTCTGCGTGTTCAGCGCGCGCCAATAGTAAATCGTGGCGGTCTCGTTCTGGTCGGCCGTGTAGCGTCGCCCCTCCGGGTCGACGGCGTCGCTGTAGACCCATCCGGAAACGCCGGAGTTGCAGCCCCACAGCTTGATCGTCGCTCCGGTGGCGAATTTCTTGCGCAGGCGGTCGCGCATCGTCGTCAACGGCGGCCGCATGAGATGGTCGGACAGGACTCCGCCCGTCTCGGCGGCGAGCGCCTGCTCGTAGGTGATGACGCCCGTCTTCTCTTTCGCCGAGCGGGCCGGATGGGCCGCGGCCGCCGCCTGCCGGTTCATGCCGGCCGTCGCCTCGTGATAGCCGACATAGAGGCCGCCGCCGATCGAGTGCGAGAAGACGTGCAACTCCTTGATCAGACTGCCGGCCGGCGTCTTGTCGATGGCGTCGACGACCGACGCGCGGTCGAGCGTCTCCTTGATCGTGATCTCGGTCCGCGCGAACGCCTTCCTGCCGATCAGCCCGGTCGACAAATCATCGGCGAAAAATTTGAAATTTCCCAGTTCGGCGCCGTTGCCGTACAAGATCAGCGCAATCATTTTGTCGGGCATGACCAAATAATCCCGGAGGAACCGTCACGAGATTAAGAGACTCGGCCGCCAATGCAAAATGTGTTCTTCGTTTCACATTTCATCCTCGGCCGGCCTGCTCGCTTCAACCCTCCGGCAGAAGCAGATGCCCGCCGGCCGCCGCGCGCAGCGTCGCCACGCTGACGATGGTCACGACGACGGTCGCGATCGCCAGCGCCGCCCAGCCGAGCGCCGCGAAGACCGCCGAGCCGCTGGCGTGCGCGACGCCGAGCGTCGCCACCGCGAAGGCGGCGGACGGGAAGGTCCAGCCCCACCACGACATCGCGAACTTCATCCGCGCATAGGCCGGCGCGAAGGTCAGCAGCACGACCGCCATGAACGCGGCGAGGCCGTAGACGGCGAGCGCCGCCGGTCCCCAGCCGCCCGTCAGCGTCGCCAGCGCGATGGCGCCGACGCTCGGCGGCGCGAGCAGGATGACCAGCATCGGCCGCAGCCGCTCCATCAGCGGCGGCCCGTTGATGAGGCGCCCGAGGATCAGCGGTTGAACAATCGCCCACAGCAGCGCGCCGATCCCGAACAGCGCCCAGCTCGTCGGCGCGAAGCCGAGCCGCGCGCCGAACACCGGCGCCAGAATGTTGCCGACCAGCGGGATCAGCAGCGCCGGCGTCAGCGTCGCCGCCTCGCGCGGCGCCATCAGCAGGCCGCGCACGGTCCAGACGCCGATGGCGAGATGGACGATCACCGCGACGATCCACACCGCCGCCGCCAGCTCCGGCGCATGCGGGATCAGCCCGCCGGCGACGATCATCAGGCCGATCGTCATCGCGCCCGCGAAGGCGGAGCGGATCGGGTGCCTCAGTTCGCCGACGAAGGCCTCCTTGTGGCGCAGCCAGCGCATGAAATGCATGGCGAAGACGACGATCCACACCAGCCCGGCCAGCGCCAGCAGCGCCTCGCCGACCGCGGCCGGAGCGCCGACGGCGCGGCCCGCCTCGCGCCAGGCCAGACCGAGACCGCCGACGCCCATCGGCGCGGCGAACAGCGGCAGCGGCAGATGCGCGAGGCTGCGTGGCGGATGAGCGGGCGCGGCGGCGGAGTGGGACATGGGGTCTCGCGGGCGAAATGCGGAATCGGGCGGCGGGACGCCGCGCCGGTCAGGCGCCACAGCGCAAGCGGCGCGTAAAGTGACACTGTCACGCGGGCTTCGCGCCCGCAAAAAGAACGGGGCGCGGCGCCGCACCGGCGTCCGCGCCCCGCACAGTCCGGTCCTGCGCTCTCAGTCGAGCAGGAACTTGCCGAACTCGCGATGCTCGGCCTTGATCCGGCGCACCGTGCCGGTGATCGAGCGGAAGATGATCGTCTCGGTCTCGATCGTCTCCTTGTTGAAGCGGACGCCCGAGAGCAGCGCGCCGTCGGTCACGCCGGTGGCGCAGACGATGACGTCGCCCGAGGCCAGCTCCTTCATGTCGTATTTCTTCTTGGGATCCTTGACGCCCATCTTGGCCGCGCGCTCGACCTTGGCCGGCGTGTCGAGGATGAGGCGGCCCTGCATCTGTCCGCCGACGCAGCGCAGCGCGCCCGCCGCCAGCACGCCCTCCGGCGCGCCGCCGGTGCCCAGATACAGGTCGACGCCCGTCTTGAGCGGCTCGGTGACATGGATGACGCCGGCGACGTCGCCGTCGGTGATCAGGCGGATCGCGGCGCCGGCGCGGCGGCAGGCGGCGATCAGCTCGGCATGGCGCGGCCGGTCGAGAATGCAGACGCAGATCTCGTGCGCGCTGACGCCCTTGGCCTTGGCGAGCGCGCGGATGTTCTCCTCCGGCGTCATGTCGAGATCGACGACGCCATGCGGATAGCCGGGGCCGATCGCGATCTTGTCCATGTAGACGTCGGGCGCATTGAGCAGCGAGCCGGCTTGCGCCATCGCCATCACGGCGATCGAGCCGGGCATGTCCTTGGCGCACAGCGTCGTGCCTTCGAGCGGATCGACCGCGATGTCGACCGCCGGGCCGGTCTTGGTGCCGACCTTCTCGCCGATGAACAGCATCGGCGCCTCGTCGCGCTCGCCCTCGCCGATCACCACCGTGCCGTGGATCGGCAGGCGGTTGAGTTCGCGGCGCATCGCGTCCACCGCCGCCTGATCGGCCGCCTTCTCGTCGCCGCGCCCGCGCAGGCGCGCCGAGGACACCGCCGCGCGCTCGGTCACGCGGACGAGCTCCATCGACAGGATGCGCTCGATGATTTTGTTTTCCTGGATGACGAGATCGGTCATGGAACATCCTCAGTCCGCCGGGCGCTGAACCCGGTCAGGGGGGGCGATGACAAGCCGGGACGCGGCGCGCGGGAATCGCCGTCGCGCGCAAAAACGACGCCGCTCCTATACAGGATTTGCCGCGAGCCGCCAGACGCCCAGCGTCGCAGCCGCCGTCCGGCGGCCGTCTTTCGCCGAAAGTCGTGAACGTCGGTCAGCGTTCGATGCGGATGAGCTGCGGCTTGCCGGAGACGAAGCCGTCCGCCACCACCTTGTCGAGCGCCTCGCGCACCGCCGTCTCGGTGGTGGCGTGGGTGATCAGGATCACCGGCACGCGCCCGCCGCCGGCCGAGTGCGACGCCTTCTGGACGATGCTCTCGAGCGAGATCTGGCGCTCCGCCATGCGGGTGGCGATGGCCGCCATCGCGCCCGGCCGGTCGGCGACGTCGAGCCGGATGTAATAGCCGCCCTCGTGCCGCTGCACGGGAATGCGCGCGACCTGCGCCAGCGCCGCCGTCGGCAGGCCGAACGGGGCCGAGCGCACGCCCTTGGCGATGTCGGAGATGTCGGCGACGACGGCCGAGGCCGTCGCCTCGCCGCCCGCGCCGGGGCCGACGAGGGTGAGCTGCCCCACGGCGTCGGCGTCCACCGTCACCGCGTTGGTGACGCCCATCACCTGCGCGATGGCGGAGGTCTTGGGAACCATCGTCGGATGCACCCGAGCCTCGACGCCGTTGCCGCCCCGTTCGGCGACGCCGAGCAGCTTGACGCGGAAGCCGAGTTCGTCGGCCGCAGCGAGATCGGCGAGCGAGATCGTCTCGATCCCCTCGACATGGATGGCCTCCGCGTCGATCGCCGTCCCGAAGGCGAGCGAGGTCAGGATCGCCAGCTTGTGCGCGGTGTCGAAGCCGCCGATGTCGAAGGTCGGATCGGCCTCGGCGTAACCCAGCCGCTGGGCGTCGGCGAGGCACTCGGCGAAGGACAGCTTCTCCTGCTCCATCCGCGACAGGATGTAGTTGCAGGTGCCGTTGAGAATGCCCGAGACGCGGCGGATCGAATTGCCGGCGAGGCCCTCGCGCAGCGTCTTGACGATGGGGATGCCGCCGGCGACCGACGCCTCGAAGGCGAGCGCGGCGCGCTTTTCCTCGGCGAGCCTGGCCAGCGTCATGCCATGCTTGGCGAGCAGCGCCTTGTTGGCGGTGACGACGGCCTTGCCCGCCGCCAGCGCGCGCGTGACGCTGTCGCGCGCGATTCCGTCCGCCCCGCCGATCAGCTCGACGAACAGGTCGATCCTGTCCGAGCCGGCGAGATCGACCGCATTGTCGAACCATGTCATCGACGACGCGTCGAAGCCGCGATCCTTCGCGCGGTCGCGCGAGGAGATCGCCGTCACGACGACGCTGCGCCCGGTGCGGGCGGCGAGCGCAGCCGACTGGCGCTCGATCATCCGGATCGCCGAGGCCCCGACGGTGCCGAGCCCGGCGACGCCCACGCGCAACGGTTGAGACATGATCGAAACGCCCCCGCATCAGCGCCGGCGCGTCAGCGCGCCGGCCGGGCGGGTTGTGCCCGATTTGGGCCGGCGGTTCAAGAAACGGCGGCCCTACCCCGCCCGCGCCAAAGTGACCACATGGCCGGGCAGCGACACGCCGCCCTCGTTGCGCAGATGCGCGGCGCGCAGCGTGCGGATCTCGAAGCCCGCCGCCTGCGCGGCCTGCGCGACGTATTCGGCGCGGTGCGCATACCGCCCGCTGAGGCCGAGCCGGTAGCCGCCCGCCTGCGCCTCGTCGGCCTCGAGCGTGAAGACGAACAGCCCGCCGGGGCGCAGCGCCGCGCGCGCCGCCGCGAACGCCTGCTCCAGCGCGCCGAAATAGCAAAGCGTGTCGCCGGACACGATGAGGTCGTAGGCGCCGGGCCGCGCGATCAGGCAGCGGGTCAGCTCGTCGCAGACCAGATCGTCGTAGACGGCGAGCGCGGCGGCGCGCTCCAGCATCTTCGAGGAAAGGTCGACGCCGTCGAGCCGCTTCGCCCACGGCTTGACGAGAGGCCCGCACAGCCCCGTGCCGCAGCCCGCGTCCAGCGTGTCGAGCGCGCCCTGCGCCGGGCCGGCCGCGCGCGCGACCTCCTCGGCGACGAGGCCCGGCCCGCGATAGTCGAGCCCGTGAATGTGCTCGTCGAAACGGTCCGCGTAATTGTCGAAGGCCGTGGCGACGTAGTCGTCCGCGCAACGCTCCGGCGTCTGGCCGATGGCGGTCAGATACATGTGGCGGGCGACGGGATGATCGGGCTCCTCGTCGAGCCAGCGGCGATAGGCGGCGGCGGCCTCCTCCATCCGTCCGAGCCGGGCGTAGCTGCGCGCGACGACGCCGTGCGGGCGTCCCTCCGGCGAGGCCACGACATATTCGGCGTGCAGATGCACGAGTTCGGGAATGCGTCCGCGCTCCTCGTAATAGCGCTCGAGGCTCGGATAGCCGTCGGCGCGATGCGGGCTGAGCGCGATGGACCGCCGCCAGGCGGCGATCGCCTCCTCGTCGCGGCCGAGCTTCAACAGCGTGTTGCCGCGATTGTTGTGCCAGCCCGACTCGTTCGGCGACAACGCCAGACTCCGGTCGATCAGCGCCAGCGCCTCCTCGTTCGCGCCCTGCTGGTGACGCAACACGCCGAGGAAATGCAGCGCGACCGGAATGTCGGCCTCGATGTCGAGCGCGCCGCGATAGATGCGCTCGGCGCCGGCGAGATCGCCGGCCTGATGCAGCTTCAGCGCGAGATTGACGGCGTCCGCCAGCGTCAGCGGCTCGTCGGCGTGGTTCGGCGTCTGCGAAGGCGGCATCGTGCGATCCTGAAACGGGAAGCGCGATGGCGCCACAACGCGGCGACGCGGCCTGTGCGCCGCCGCACGCGCCGCATCGTCGTCACAACGCCAGCAGCACGACGCCGCCCGCGATCATCGCGATGGCCACGACGGCCTTGAGATCGAGCGTCTCGCCGAGAAAGGCGACGCCAAGCAGCGCGACGAGCACGACCGAAAATTTGTCGACCGGCGCGACTTGCGAGGCGGGGCCGGCCTGCAACGCGCGGAAGTAGCACAGCCAGGAGGCGCCGGTGGCGAGGCCCGACAGCGCCAGAAACGCCCAGGTGCGTGCGGCGATGGCGGAGGGCGCGACCCACTGCCCGGTCGCCGCGACGAAGGCGGCGAGCACGGGCAGGATGACGAGCGTGCGGATCAGCGTCGCAAGGTCCGACGGAACGCCGGCGACGCCGATCTTGGCGAAGATCGCGGTCAGCGCCGCGAAGACGGCGGAGGCGAGCGCCCAGACGAACCAGCCGCCGGCAGCGCCCGACATCGCGTCACGCCGGCTGCTTGAGCTGCACCACGTTGTGCAGGATCTGGTCGGCCGAATCGAAGAAGCGGCGGATGCCGCGCGCGGCCTGCCGGATGCGCTGCTCGTTCTCGACCAGCGCGAGGCGCACATAGTCGTCGCCATGCTCGCCGAAGCCGACGCCCGGCGCGACCGCCACGTCCGCCTTCTCGATCAGCAGCTTGGAGAATTCGAGGCTGCCGAGCGGCTTGAACTTCTCCGGCACCGGCACCCAGGCGAACATCGACGCGCGCGGCGCGGGAATCTCCCAGCCCGCCTGCGCGAAGCTCTCCACCATCACGTCGCGGCGCTTCTTGTAGGTGGCGCGCATCTCCTCGATGCACTCCTCCGGGCCGTTGATGGCGGCGGCGGCGGCGACCTGGATCGGCGTGTAGGCGCCGTAGTCGAGATAGGACTTCACGCGCGCCAGCGCCGCGATCAGCCGCTCGTTTCCGACCGCAAAGCCCATGCGCCAGCCCGCCATCGAGAAGGTCTTCGACATCGAGGTGAATTCGGCCGTCACGTCGAAGGCGCCCGGCACCTGCAACACGGAGGGCGGCGGCTCGCCGTCGAAATACACTTCCGAATAAGCGAGGTCCGACAGAATGAAGATCTCGTGCTTCTTCGCGAAGGCGACGAGGTCCTTGTAGAAGTCGAGCTCGGCGACCATCGCGGTCGGGTTCGAGGGATAGCAGACGACCACCGCGATGGGCTTGGGGATCGAGTGCATCACCGCGCGCTCGAGCGCGACGAAATAGTCGGGCGTCGGCTCGGCCGGCACCGAGCGGATGACGCCGCCCGCCATCAGGAAGCCGAAGGCGTGGATCGGATAGGAGGGGTTGGGCACCAGCACCACGTCGCCCGGCGCGGTGATCGCCTGCGCCATGTTGGCGAAGCCCTCTTTCGAGCCGAGCGTGGCGACGACCTGCGTGTCCGGGTTGAGCTTCACGCCGAAGCGGCGGTGATAGTAGGCCGCCTGCGCGCGGCGCAGGCCCGCGATGCCCTTGGAGGCCGAATAGCGATCGGTGCGCGGCTTGCCGACCGTCTCGATCATCTTGTCGGTGATGTGCCTGGCGACCGCGAGATCGGGATTGCCCATGCCGAGGTCGATGATGTCGGCGCCGTTGGCGCGCGCCTGCGCCTTGAGGCGGTTGACCTGCTCGAAAACGTAAGGCGGCAGACGCCGCACGCGGTGAAAGTCCATCATGATCGTCTCTCTGCCCGCGCGCCGCGTCGGCGTCCTTGGGCGATTGATTGGAGAAAGCGGGAAACGCGAACGAATGACCGCGCCGGCAAATGTCAGTTTGCGCCGGCGCGGCTACGAGCTCGGACCATCGCGTCGTGCTCGGCCTTGGCCTTCAGCGCGTAGGCGGGCAGACGCAATTTCGGCTGCGCGCCGGGCCGGCCGCCGAGCCGGGCCTTCTGCCGCTCGGCGAGCGCGCTCAGCGCGGCCTCGCGCGCCTTGACGGTTTGCGGATCCATCGGCTTGCGTTCCCGCTCGGCGCGATGCGCGCCGATGGGGATGTAGTCCAGCCTCTCGGCGGGCGGACGGGACTGCACGACGAAATCCTTCGGCGTCGGCGGATCGGTCGCCATGTTGATCGCCTTGGCGAGCGATTTGCCGGGGCCGGCTTCGGCCTCCTGCGCGCACGCGACGCCGGCGCCGGCGAGCAGCGCCAGAAGCGAACCGATGAACACTGTTTTTCGCATCGCGAATCCGTCGCGGCCGCACGGCCTGAATCTTTTGCGCCGACGCAGGCGCCCTACGACCTAATCACCATTGGCGCTCAGGCTGAATAAAGCCCTAATATGGTTGAAACTGGACCGCAACGCGCCGGTCCCGAATAATCGCGGCGGGAGGAGCCTCATGAGCATCGAGCACGACACGCCGGCTGCGCCGCCGCGCGGCGCCGGCAAGAGCAGCGGCAAGAACGCCGGCAAGAGCAGCGGCAAGGGCGCGCCGAAGGCGGCCGGCAAGACGCCGGCCAGGCGCAAGGCCGCGCCTGCCGCGCCGGCGCACAAGGCGCAGGCGACCCATCCCGTCCATACGCCCAAGCCGCACGCCGCTGCGAGCATGGGCCATGCCCGGCCGCTCACCCCCGCGCGTGCGACGCCGGCGGTCGAGGCGCCGCAGCCTGCGCCGCCCCCCGGCGCCGCGGGATCGGTCCGCGCCGCTCCCAAGGCCGCCTCTCCCAAGGCCGCCGCTCCCAAGGCCGCCTCTTCCAAACCGGCCCCGAAGAAGGCCGCCGCGAAGCCGGCGGCTCCGCAACCGGCCGTCAAGGCGGCGGCGTCCGCGCCCCCTGCCCCCGAAGCGCCTGCGCCCGCAAGGCCCGCCGACGCTGCGCGACCGCAGCCGGCCGCCTCCGATCCGATGTCGATCGGCGGGTTGACGGCGCCCGATTTCGACGCGCTGGCGCAAAACATGGCGCGGCTCGTCGAAGAGAGCGGCAAGGCGGTCGCCAATTATGTGCAGGCGCGCGAGACCGGCGAGGTGAAGTCGGAGCTGTCCGACGAGGCGACGGACGCCGTGCACACCATCGGCCGCGTCGCGGAATACTGGATCTCCGATCCCCAGCGCATCGTGTCGGCGCAGGCCGAACTCGCCGGCAAGTTCTTCGAATTGTGGGCGACGACGCTGCGCCGCCTGTCGGGCGAGGACGCCGAGACCGTCGCCGCGCCGCCGCCCGCCGACAAGCGCTTCGCCGATCCCGACTGGTCGCGCAATCCGGTGTTCGATTTCCTGCGTCAGGCCTACGTCATCACCTCGCGCTGGGCCAACGGTCTCGCCGCCCGCGCCGAGACGCTCGACCCGCACACCCGCGAAAAGGCGCAGTTCTATGTGCGCCAGATCTTGAACGCGCTGTCGCCGACGAACTTCCTCGCCACCAATCCCGAACTCATCCGCGAGACGTTTTCGCAGAGCGGCGAGAACCTCGTGCGCGGCATGAAGATGCTCGCCGAGGACATTCAGGCCGGGCACGGCAACCTGAAGATCCGGCAGGCCGACAATTCGAGGTTCCAGCTCGGCGTCAACCTCGCCACGACGCCCGGCAAGGTGGTGTTCAGAAACGAGCTGATGGAGCTGATCCAGTACACGCCGACGACCGACAGCGTGTTCAAGCGGCCGCTGCTGATCGTGCCGCCCTGGATCAACAAGTTCTACATTCTCGATCTCAACCCGGAGAAGAGCTTCATCCGCTGGGCGGTCGAGCAGGGCCTGACGGTGTTCACGATCTCCTGGGTGAACCCGGACGAGCGCCACGCCAACAAGGACTTCGCCGCCTACATGCGCGAGGGCGTTTTCGCCGCGCTCGACGTCATCAAGGAGATCACCGGCGAGGAGCGCGTCACCTCGATCGGCTATTGCGTCGGCGGCACGCTGCTGTCGGTCGCCCTCGCCTACATGGCGGCCAAGGGCGACGAGCGGATCGGGAGCGCGACGCTGTTCACCACGCAGGTCGATTTCCGCGATCCTGGCGAGTTGCGCATCTTCGTCGACGAAGAGCAGATCAAGGCCATCGAAAACAAGATGGAGGAGAAGGGCTATCTCGAGGGCTCGAAGATGGCGACCGCCTTCAACATGCTGCGGTCGAACGATCTGATCTGGTCCTACTGGGTCAACAACTATCTGAAGGGCAAGGAGCCGATGCCCTTCGATCTCTTGGTATGGAATTCGGATTCGACGCGCATGCCGCGCGCCAACCATTCCTACTATTTGCGCAACTGCTATCTCGAGAACAACCTCACGCAAGGGCGCATGGTGCTCGACGATGTGAAGCTCGACCTCAAGAAGGTGAAGATCCCGATCTACGATCTCGCCGCCCGCGAGGATCACATCGCGCCCGCAAAGTCGGTCTTTGTCGGCGCCAGCTTCTTCGGCGGGCCGGTGAAATATGTGATGGCCGGATCGGGCCACATCGCAGGCGTCGTCAATCCGGCCGGCAAGCCGAAATACCAGTACTGGACGGGCGGCCCTCCGCAGGGCGACTTCGACGCCTGGGTCGCCTCGGCGCAGGAGACGCCCGGAAGCTGGTGGCCGGACTGGATCAAATGGATCGCAGAACAGGCGCCGGCGAAAGTTCCGGCGCGCCAGCCCGGCTCGAAGACGCATCCGCCGATCGCCGACGCGCCGGGCGACTATGTGCGCATGAAGGCCTGACCGGCGCGGCGAGGCGCGCGGGCGGCGCGTCTCGCCAACCTCCCGCCCCTCGCCAAAGGAAAAGGGCCGGTCCCGAAGGACCGGCCCTTTCGATTGAGGCGCGCGGCGCTCGATCAGTACTTGCGCACGATCGGCAGATTGCCCTGCACCACCGCCGGATCGTCCCAGCGATAGTTCAGGCCCACCGCGACGATGTCGAGCCGCGACTTGACGGTCGCCGCGAACGGCAGACCGGCGAAGGCGGGATGGCCCGGCGCGATGTTGATCGAGCCCTTCTTGGGGATCACATGCGCGAAGCTGAAATCGGCCGACAGCTTGCTGTTGAAGTTGTAGGTGCCGCCGATGGTCAGCCAGATGCGGTCATTGTCGGGCAGGCGCGGCGTGCGCACCGCATCGGCCACCGGGGTGCGCTCGTAGCCGACGCCCGCGCGAACCGTCAGGGCCGGGCTCCACTTGTATTCGCCGCCGATCGAGGCGTACCAGCCGTCGCGATACTGGAAGGCGAGCGTCGTCACCGTCGCGCCGGCGCCCGGAGCGTGCGACTTGATGACCGGGAAGCTCGACAGCGTGCTCCAGTTCGTCCACTCGAAGCCGGCGAGGAAGGTGAACTGGTCCGTCACCTTCTGGCGCAGACCGGCCGTGATCTGGTCCGGCAACGAAATCTTGGAGTTGATCGCCATGTAGGTCGCCGGTGTGAGCAGCGTGCCCTCGAGGTGCGGCTTCACCTTGGAGCGGTAACCGATGCCGAGCTCGGTGCCCGCGAACGGCGTGAAGGTCACGCCGCCGGAGAAGCCGAGCGTCAGATCCTCGCCTTCCAGACGGACGCCCGGAGCGCCGGGGCCGGCGCCGGCGGCCGAGGACAGGCGGGTCTTGAAATACATCACCCGCAGGCCGAGGCCGACGGAGATCATGTCGTTGATCTTGATGCCGATGGTCGGCGTCACTTCGGCCGAGAACACCTTCGACAGGCGATTGTAGACCTGACCGGACCAGGTGTAGGGCGTCTTGGTGGCGAGGCCGAACGGCGTGTTCACCTGCAGGCCGGCCCACAGCCACGGATTGATCTGGATGCTCGCGTAGGAGGCGGGCAGCACCGCGTCCTGCGCCAGATCGCCCGAGCCGCCGAGCGCGGCGGTCGGCGTGGTCGCCGTCGGCGTGACGCGGGAGTAGGGAATGATGCCGCTGACGGACCAGGACGACTGAACGCCGTCGAACTTGGTGATCGTGGCCGGGTTCCAGAACATGGAGGACAGGCCGCCCGCGCCGGCCGCCGAACCGGCGAACGCCTGGCCCAGGCCCTGCGCGCTCTGCTCGCGGAGAGCGAAGCCGCCCGCCTGCGCGCCCGTCGCCGCCGCCGCGATCGCGAAACCAGCGACGCCGGCCAGAAGCGCTTCCCTCATCCCCTTGCGCATATCGTTCTCTCTCTTCTTGACCCCGCGGCCGGCGCAGTCCGACCTCTGTTATGGTTCAAAACTAAACGGATCGGGCCCCGCCGCAATCGCTCGGCGCCTCAAACCGGCCTCCTTTTGGACAGGATGCGCCTTTTCCGTGGGCGAGTTGCCCGCGCGCAACAGATTTGCGACGAGCGCCGCGCCGCCCTAACTGGGCGTAGTCAGCGCGCGCCGGGCTGATATGCTGGCGGTTAAATGCATTAAAGAGCCCGCGCGCAGACGCTGGCCACGGGAGCGTTGGTGCGATGAAGGTCGGACGACTACTCGGATGGGCGGCGCTCGTCGCAGCGGCGGGCGTCGTGGCGGCGATGGTCTGGCCCGATTCGGTTGACCGCATCGCCCCCGGCCTCGGCGCGCGGGCCGTCGCGCTTCGCGCTTCCCTGCCTGAGTCGCTGGCCGCCCGCCTCGGCCATGCGCCCCGGCCCGCCGCCGAGCAGGCGGCCGGCAAGGGCGGCGGCCAGCAACGGCCGCCCGTTTCCGTCGTGCTGGCGCCGGTCGAGGCCAAGCCCATGCCGGTCCGGCTCGACGCGATCGGCTCGGTTCAGCCCGCCGCCACCGTCGTCGTGCGCTCGCGCGTCGACTCGCAGATCGATCAAATTCTGGTGGCTGACGGCGCCGCCGTCAAAGAAGGCGAGATCATCGCCAAACTCGACTCCCGCGCCATCGAGGCGCAGATCCGGCAGGCGGAAGCCGCGCTCGCCAAGGACCGCGCGGCGCTCGAACAGGCCGAGCGCGACGCCGCCCGCCTCGCCGATCTGCTGGCCCGCGGATCGGGCACGCAGATCGCCGCCGACAATGCGAAGACCGCCGTGCAGAGCGCCCGCGCCGTCGCCTCGGCCGATCAGGCGGCGCTCGACAACCTGCGCGTGCAGTTCGGCTTCTACACGGTGAAGGCGCCGATCTCCGGCCGCATCGGCGTCGTTTCGCAGAAGGCCGGCAACATCGCCCGTCAGGGCGAGGCGGCGAACGCGCTGGCGACGATCAACCAGATCTCGCCGATCTACGTCGCCTTCTCCCTGCCGCAGCGTTACCTGCCCGACTTGCGCGACGCGATGGCCACGGGCGAGGCGCGCGCCGTGGCGACGCCGCAGGGCGCGACGAAGAGCGCCGAGGGCAAGGTCGCCGTGCTCGACAACGCCATCGACGCGGCCACCGGCACGATCACCGTCCGCGCGATCTTCGACAACGCCGACGAGATGCTGTGGCCCGGCCAGTTCTGCAACGTGCGCGTCGTGCTGCGCGTCGAGCCGAACGCGGTCGTGGTTCCGCGCGAGGCGGTGCAGGTCGGCCAGAACGGCAACTTCGTCTTCGTCGCCGACGACAACAAGACCGCGCAGATGCGCAAGGTCGCCGTCAGCCGCTATCTCGACGACGAGGCGGTGATCGCGAGCGGGCTGAAGGTGGGCGAGAAGGTCGTCGTCGACGGTCAGGCGATGCTCGCGCCGAACGCGCCGATCGCACCACGCGCCCGCGCGCAGGCGCAAGGCGCTGGCGAGGCGCAGCAGAAGCCGGCCAAGAAACCCGACGGCGCCTGAGCGCCCAACTCCGACGCGGCCAAGACCCACGGGACGATAGGGAAATTCGAGGCGATGACGCTTCCCGAACTGTGCATCCGCCGCCCGGTCATGACGACGCTGCTCATGGTGTCGTTCATCGTGTTCGGCTTCTTCGGCTACCAGAAGCTGCCGGTCGCCGCCCTGCCCCGCGTCGATTTCCCGACCATTCAGGTCTACGCCAGCCTGCCGGGCGCGAACCCGGAAACGATGGCCGCCTCCGTCGCCGCGCCGCTCGAACGCGCCTTCGCGACGATCCCCGGCGTCTCGCTGATGACCTCGACGTCGAACCGCGGCTCGACCAACGTGACGCTGCAATTCGATCTCGACCGCGACATCGACGGCGCCGCGCTCGACGTGCAGTCGCAAATCTCGGCGACGTTGCGACGCCTGCCGGCCGAACTGCCTGGCCCGCCGAGCTTCCGCAAGGTCAACCCGGCCGACAGCCCCGTTCTGCTGCTGACCCTCGTGTCCTCGACGCTGCCGCTCGCCACCGTCAACGATTACGCCGAGCAAGTGTTCTCGCAACAGATCTCGCAGATCGCCGGCGTCGCGCAGGTGGCGATCTTCGGCCAGCAGAAATTCGCCGTGCGCATCGCCGCCGACCCGGACAAGGCCGCCGCGCGCGGGCTGACGCTGAACGACATCCGCACCGCCGTCGCCAACGCCAACTCCAACGCGCCGGTCGGCGCCTTGCAGGGCCAGACGCAGCAGACGACGCTCGAGGCCTCGGGCCAGATGCAGCAGGCCTCCGACTATCGCCCGCTCGTCGTCGCCTGGCGCAACGGCGCGCCGGTCCGCCTCGACGAGATCGCCAGCGTACGCGACGGCGTCGAGAACGAGAGCGTCGCCGGCTGGTTCCGCGACGACCGCGCCATCGTGCTGGCGATCTTCCGCCAGTCGGACGCCAACACGGTGGAGGTCGTCGACGCGATCAAGTCGCGCATGGCGAGCTATCAGGCGCAGCTCCCGCCCTCGATCGAGGCGCGCGTGCTGGTCGACCGTTCGCTGTCGATCCGCGACTCGGTGCGCGACGTGCAGAAGACGCTGCTCGAGGCGATGGTGCTCGTCATCCTCGTCATCTTCCTGTTCCTGAAGAGCATGTCGGCGACCGTGATTCCGGCGCTGGCGCTGCCGGTGTCGATCATCGGCACCTTCGCCTTCATGTATCTGTTCGGCTATTCGATCGACAACATCTCGTTGCTGGCGCTGACGCTCGCCGTCGGCTTCGTCGTCGACGACGCCATCGTCATGCTGGAGAACATCGTCCGCCATATCGAGCGTGGCGAGAAGCCGTTCGAGGCGGCCTTGCGCGGCTCGCGCGAGATCGGCTTCACGATTCTGTCGATCACCGTCTCGCTGATCGCGGTGTTCATCCCCGTGCTCTTCATGGGCGGCGTCGTCGGCCGCGTCTTCCGCGAATTCGCGGTCGTGATCTCGGTGTCGATTCTGGTGTCCGGCGTCGTCTCGCTGACGTTGACGCCGATGTTGTGCGCGCGCGTGCTGCACCCTTACGATCCGCACGAGAAGCACAACTTCATTCTGCGCGCGGCCGACTGGGGCATCGAGAAACTGACGCGCGGCTACGACTGGACGCTGGCGCAGGCGCTGAAAGCGCGCGTCCTGATGCTGCTTGTCACCTTCGCGACAGTGGCGGTCAGCGTTCAGATGTACATGAACGTGCCGAAGGGCTTCTTCCCGCAGGAGGACGTCGGCCTGCTCGTCGGCTCGACCGAGGCGGCTCCCGACGTGTCCTTCGACGTCATGGCGCAGCATCAGCGCGCCATCGCGCGAACGGTGATGGAGGACCCGGCGGTCGAGTATCTCACCTCCGCCATCGGCTTCGGCGGCCAGTCCAACCGGGGCCAGATGTTCATTCAGCTGAAGCCGAAAGAACAGCGCAGTCCGATCCAGGAGATCATGCAGCGTCTGCGCCGCGAGACGCAGAAGGTGGCCGGCGTCAACGCGGTCTTCATTCCGGTGCAGAATTTCAACCTGCAGGGCGGCCGCCCCTCGCGCGCTCAGTATCAGTACACGATGCAGTCGGGCGATCTCGACGCGCTCTACGCCGCCGCGCCCGATATGGAGCAGAAGATGCGCGGCCTGCCGGGGCTGCGCGACGTGACGAGCGATCTTCAGATCAAGAACCCGCAACTGACGATCGACATCGACCGCGAGAAGGCCGCCGCGCTCGGCCTCACCTCGGACCAGATTCGCCAGACGCTGTTCAACGCCTATGGCAGCCGGCAGATATCGACGATCTTCACGCAGTCTGCCGATTACGCCGTCATCCTCGACTCGACCAAGTCCTTCCAGAACGATCCGACCGCCGTCGGCCGCCTCTATGTGCGCGCCACCAACGGCGCGGCGATCGTGCCGCTGGCGGAAGTCGCGACGATCAAGTCGAGCGTCGGACCGCTGTCGATCAATCGCCAGTCGCAACAACCGGCCGTGACTCTCTCCTTCAACCTCGCGCCGGGCGTCTCGCTTGGCGAGGCTGTGGAATCCATTCGCCGCGCCGAGCAGGAGCTCCGTCTGCCCGGCTCCATCGTGACCAACTTCACAGGCACGGCGGCGCTCTTCCAGGAGGCGCTGAAGGGTCAGGGCGCCTTGCTCGCCGCCGCGGTGCTGACGATCTACATCCTGCTCGGCGTGCTCTACGAGAGCTACATCCACCCGATCACGATTCTCTCCGGCCTGCCCTCCGCGGGCCTCGGCGCGCTGCTGGCGCTCAATCTCTACGGCATGGAGCTGACCGTCATCGCGATCATCGGCATCCTCATGCTGATCGGCATCGTGAAGAAGAATGCGATCATGATGGTCGACTTCGCGATCGAGCGACGAAAACAGGGCGCGGACGCGCTGACCGCGATTCACGAGGCGGCCGTCATCCGCTTCCGCCCGATCATGATGACGACGCTCGCCGCCATCTTCGGCACGCTGCCGATCGCGCTCGGCGAGGGCGCGGGCGCGGAATTGCGCCAGCCCCTCGGCGTCGCCGTCGTCGGCGGCCTGATCGTCAGCCAGGTGCTGACGCTCTACATCACGCCGGTGATCTACTATTATCTCGACAAGGTGGACGCCTGGATTTCCGGACGCGGCGCCCCGGTCGCGGACGTCGTCGAGGCCCCCGCCGGCGCCGAGCCCGCGGCGGCGCGCGCCGCCGCGGAGTGAACGCATGTTTACGGACGCAGTCGAGATCCTCGACGAACGCTTCAAGCGCCTCGTCTTCGGCAATGTGCGGCTGGAGACGCTATGGACGGGCGGGCGCTGGCTCGAGGGCCCGGCCTATTTCGCCGCTGGGAAGTACCTCGTCTTCTCCGACATTCCCAACGACCGCGTGATGCGCTTCGACGAGACGAACTGCGTCGTCTCGACCTTCCTTCAGCCCGCGCTCAACCATAACGGCCACACGGTCGACCGCGAGGGGCGGCTCGTCTCCTGCGAGCATCGCGGCCGCTGCGTGTCGCGCATCGAGCATGACGGGCGCCGCACGATTCTGGCCGACCGTTTCGAGGGCAAGCGCCTCAACTCGCCGAACGACGTCGTGGTGAAGTCCGACGGCTCGATCTGGTTCACCGACCCGACCTACGGCATCGACTCCGATTACGAGGGCGACGCCGCCCCGAGCGAGATCGGCGCGAGCCATCTCTATCGGATCGACCCGGCGACCGGCGCCGTCGCCGCGATGGCGACCGATTTCGTCAAGCCGAACGGCCTCGCCTTCTCGCCCGACGAATCGACGCTTTACGTCTCGGACACCGGCGCCTCGCATGTGGCGGACGGTCCGCGCTGGATTCGCGCCTTCGCGGTCGGCGCCGACGGCGCGACGCTGTCCGGCGGCGAAGTGTTCGCGACCTGCGCCTTCGGCCTGTTCGACGGATTCCGCATCGACGCGCGCGGCCACCTCTGGACCTCGGCCGGCGACGGCGTGCATTGCTACGCGCCGGACGGCGCGCTGATCGGCAAGATCCGCGCGCCGGAGACCGTCGCCAACGTCTGCTTCGGCGGGCCGAAGCGCAACCGCCTCTACATCTGCGCGACGTCCTCGCTCTACGCGATCTACGTCAACGCGCGCGAGGCCCCCCGCCCGGTCAGGCCGGCGTGACGCCGGTCACCCGATAGGTCTGCAACACCCCGTCCTCGTCGCGGATCGAGACATACTCGCCCGGCGTGAAGGCGTGATCGCCGAACCGGTAGCCCTCCTCCTCCTCGTCATACGAGCCGTTGTCGTAGTCGAAGGCCCAGGTCGCCCCGCCGCGTCCGCCCGGGCGGTGCACCAGCAGGCCGCGCTCGTCGACCGCTCCTGCGCGAATCCGGTGCACGAAACAGCGCCCGCGCTCCGCCTTCCACATGTCGAGATCGATCCTGCCGCCCTCGTTCAGCGGCGCGACGAAGGTATACCCGTCGCGATCCGACCCCTCCGGGCGCTCCTTGGTGCGCGCCAGCGACAATGCGATCTTCTTCATGGCGACTTTGCCGGTCATGCCCAGTCCTCGGTGATTGGCGCGAATCCTAACGGTCGGCGCGCCGCCGGCGTTGACCCCGATCAAGCAGGGCCCGGCGCCGGACGGCGTGAAGGTTAACGGAACCTTTCGATTGCCGCGAAAGGTCGGCGAAACTTATTCCTTTCCCGCTTGTGGAGCCCTGCCGTTTGGCTCTAGTGTCCCGCCCGAGGCCGCTCCGCAAACCCAGTTGCTTGGGGGAGCGTATGTCGTTGAAGCGAATTGTTCACGGATTTTCAGACTCAGCGGTTCCCGATTTCGCCGCAAGAACTGACCTTCCCTCCCGACTGTCGATCCCCGCCGTCGCGCTCGGCTGCGCCGCGGCGCTTGGACTGATCGCCCTGTTCGGCCCGCTCGGCCGCGTCGTCGCCGGGGACGACGCCGGCGTGCGCGATTTCCTGCGCACGGAAGGCTCGCGCGCCCGCTCCAACTATGCCGCGCCGGCATGGCGCAGCCTGCCCGCGGCCCCGGCCGCCGCCTCCGCCTATGCCCCGGCATATGGCGGGCGGGCCCAGCGCGCGCTCGACGCCGCCCTCGACAAGACCTGGCCGGCCGACCCGTTCGCCACCCCCGTCGCCCGCGCAAAAACCAAGGCCCATCGCGCCGCGCCGGCGCCGCTGGCGACGGCGAGCTTCTCGCCGCTCGGACGCCGCTCGATGTGCGTGCGCCTGTGCGACGGCTACCCCTTCCCGCTCGGCGCGGTGCGCGGACCGGCCGACATGCAGACGCAGACCGGCATGTGCGAAAATCTCTGCCCCGGCGCGCCGACGCAGCTTTTCGTGATGCCGGACGGCGCCGAAAAGCTCGACGACGCCGTGTCCGCCGACGGCAAGAAATACTCCGCCCTGCCCGTCGCCTGGCGTCACGCCGCCACGCACGACAAGACTTGCTCCTGCCGCCGCGTCGGTCAGGAGACCTCGCCGGTCATGTCGCTGCTGGCCGACCTGACGCTGCGGCGCGGCGACGGCGTGATGACGCCAGACGGCATGCGCGTCTTCCGCGGCGCGACGCGCTGGCCGCTGCGCCGGCGCGACTTCGTGCCGGTGGCGACGCTGAAGCTGCCTCAGGTGGCGCGCGAACGCCTCGTCAGCCTCGACCGCGCGGCCCGACGCGCCCCGCCCGCGCGCGCGCCGGTCGCGATTGCGCCGACGGCCCCGCGCGCCGCGCAGATTCGCCTGACGCCCGGCCCGCTCGGCAAGCAGGTGCGGCTGGTCGGCGCGCCGACGCCCGGCTTCACGCTGGTGCAGTGAGGCTGCGCGCGGCGCGCGCCTGATCTAGTCTCGCAAAGGCCGCGACGCGCGAGTCGCGGCCTTTTGCTTTGGATCGCCGGACATGACGGACGCCTATCGTTTCACGCTGCCCGAACTCGAGGCCGCGCTCGCGCTCGTGCGCGCGCACATGCCGCAGACGCCGGCCTACGCCTGGCCGCTGCTGGCCGCGCGCCTCGGCGCGACCGTCTTCGTCAAGCACGAGAACCACACGCCGGTCGGCGCCTTCAAGATTCGCGGCGGACTCGTGCATTTCGACAGGCTGGCGCGCGAGCGGGCCAACCTGCCGGGCGTCATCAGCGCGACGCGCGGCAATCACGGCCAGAGCCTCGCCTATGCCGGCGGCGTCTTCGGCGTGAAAGTGACGATCGTCGTGCCGCACGGCAATTCGGTCGAGAAGAACGCCGCGATGCGCGCCCTCGGCGCCGACTTGATCGAGCACGGCGCCAATTTCGACGAGGCGCGGGCCGAGGCGGCGCGCCTCGCTCAATTGCGCGGGCTGGTCTTCGTGCCGTCCTTCCATCCCGATCTGGTGCGCGGCGTGGCGACCTACGCGCTCGAATTCTTCCGGCAGGCCGGCCCGCTCGATGTGGTCTACGCGCCCATCGGCCTCGGCAGCGGGTTGTGCGGCCTCATCCTCACGCGCGACCTGCTCGGCCTGCCGACGCGGATCGTCGGCGTCGTCGCCGCCCGCGCCGACGCCTATGCGCGGTCGGTCGAGGCGGGCGCGGTGGTGACCCGCACGCCCGCGACCTTCGCCGACGGCATGGCGGTGGGCAATCCTTCCGCCGACGCGCTCGCCATCATCCGCGCCGGCGCCGACCGCCTCGTGCGCGTCGAGGAGGACGAGATCGCGCAGGCGATGCGCATCTATCACGAGGACACGCACAACATGGCCGAGCCCGCCGGCGCCGCCGCCCTCGCCGCCGCCCTCAAGGAGCGCGCGACGCTCGCCGGCGGGCGCGTCGGCGTCGTCCTGTCCGGCGCCAATGTCGACCGCGCCGTCGCGGCGGAGGTCTTCGCAGGCCGCACGCCGGCGGCCTAGGCTAGTTTAGAATGCCTATAAACTATTGATATGGCGGCGATATCCGTTGACCCGAGATGTCCCGACGCCTATTCCTCCGGCGTCCCGTCACAGGCGAGGCCTTGACCCTCGCATCTGGAGGAACCGATGAACCGCATCCTGTCCGCCTGCGGCCTCGCCGCCGGCGTCTTGTTGTCGTGCGCCGCCGCGCAGGCCGCCGAGCTCAACATCTACACCTATCGTCAGCCCGAGCTGGTGAAGCCCGTCTTCGACGCCTTCACCGCCGCCACGGGCGTGAAGATCAACACGATCTTCGCCGCCGCCGGCCTCGAGGAGCGCATCCGCACCGAGGGCGCGGCGAGCCCGGCCGACATTCTGCTCGTCGAGGACGTCGGACGCCTTCAGAACGCGGTCGATCTCGGCATCGCCCAGCCCATCGCCTCGCCCGTCCTCGAAAAGGCCATCCCCGCCAATCTGCGCGATCCGGCGGGCCAGTGGTTCGCCCTGTCGCAGCGCGCTCGCGTCGTCTACGCCTCGAAGGCGCGCACGAAGATCGACGCCATCGCCTACGAGGATCTCGCCGACCCGAAGTGGAAGGGCAAGATCTGCATCCGCTCGGGCCAGCACCCCTACAACGTGGCGCTCATCGCCGCCGCCATCGCCCATATGGGCGAGGAGAAGACGCTGGAATGGCTGAAGGGCGTGAAGGCGAACCTCGCCAAGAAGCCCTCGGGCGGCGACCGCGACGTGGCCAAGGACATTGCCGCCGGCGTCTGCGACATCGGCGTCGGCAACACCTACTACATGGGCGGCCTGATCAACGAGAAGGATCCGGCCAAGCGCGCCTGGGGCGAGGCGGTTCAGGTCGTGCTGCCCTCCTTCAAGGGCGGCGGCGTCAACATGAACATCACCGGCGCCATCGTGGCGAAGAACGCGCCGAACAAGGCCGAGGCGGTGAAATTCCTCGAATTCATGGTCGGGCCGGAGGCCCAGCGCCTCTTCGCCGACGCCAATTACGAATACCCGGTGCTGGCGGGCGTGCCGGTCAACCCGACGGTCGCCGGCTTCGGCGCGCTGAAGCCCGACACTGTGGGCCTTGGCGACGTCGCCAGGCGTCGCAAGACGGCGAGCGAGCTGGTCGACGTCGCGGGCTTCGACAATTGACGCGAGGCGACGCAGCGATGCGACGCGGCGCGGCTGAATGAGCCGCGTCGCCGACATCGCCGCCGGCTGGCGCGCCGGGCGCGACCGCGCGGTCTCGCCCGGCGAGCGCGCGCTGGTGTCCGCCGCGCTCGCCGCCGCCGCGCTGGTCGCGCTGCCCGTCGTCGCGCTGGCGTTGCTGGCGACCGGCGGCGCAAGCGCGCTCTCCTCGATCTATCTGACCGTGGTGCTGCCGCGCGCCGCGCTCGACACGCTGCTGCTTCTGGCCGGCGTCGGCGCGATGACGGCGAGCGTCGGCGTCGGCGCGGCCTGGCTCGCCTCGGCCTTCCTGTTTCCGGGCCGCGCTCTGCTCTCGGCGCTGCTCGCCGCGCCGCTGGCGATCCCGACCTACATCGCCGCCTATATCTGGGTGGAGCTGCTGGAGCCGCTCGGCCCCGTGCAGCGGGCCATTCGCGCCGTCTTCGGCTTTGCGACGCCCGCCGATTACTGGTTCCCGCCGATCCGCTCGCTGCCCGGCGCGATCCTCGTCTTCAGCCTCGTGCTGTTCCCTTACGTCTACCTCACCGCCCGCGCCGTGTTCATGCTGCAAAGCGCCTCGCTCTTGGAGGTCGCGCGCACGCTCGGGCGCGGGCCGGCGGCGATCTTCTGGCGCGTCGGCCTGCCGCTCGCCCGCCCCGCCGTCGCCGCCGGCATGTCGCTGGCGTTGCTCGAGACGCTGAACGACATCGGCGCCTCGGAATATCTCGGCGTGCGCACGCTCACCGTCACGGTCATGCAGACATGGCTGTCGCGCAATTCGCTGCCCGGCGCGGCGCTGATCGCCTGCGCGATGCTGCTGATCGTCGGCGCCGTGCTGATCGGGGAGCGTCGCATGCGGCGCGACCGGCGCTTCGCCGTGTCGGTGCAGAAGCCGCGCCTCGCCGAGCCGATCCGCCTGTCCGGCGCGCGCGCATGGCTGGTGACGGGGCTCTGCGCCCTGCCCGTTCTGGTCGCCTTCGTCATTCCTGTCGGCTTCCTCGCTTACGAGGCGGCGCAGGCCGTCGCCGCGCGCGGCCTCGATCCCGCCTTCGCGCGGCAGGCGATGACGACGGTGACGCTCGCCGCCGTCGCGACGCTCGTCGTCGTCGCGCTCGGCGCGGCGCTCGTGCTCGCCCAGCGCGTCGCGCCCTCGCGTGCGACGCTCGCCGCGCTGCGCCTGTCGACGCTCGGCTACGCCGTGCCGGGCACGGTGCTCGCCGTCGGCCTGCTCGCGCCGATGACCGGGCTCGACCGGATGATCTCGCAGACGCTGGCGGCGCTCGCCGGCGCGGCGCCCGCGCTCTGGATCACGGGCTCGGGCCTCGGCCTCGTCGCCGCCTACGCGATCCGCTTTCTGGCGATCTCGGTCGGCGCGCTCGAGAGCGCGGCGAGCCGCTTCTCGCCGCATCTGGATTTCGCCGCGCGCACGCTCGGCCGCGGACCCATCGCGCTCGCCCGCGAGATTCATCTGCCGTTGCTGCACCCCGCCCTCGGCGCGGCGGCGCTGCTCGTCTTCATCGACTGTCTGAAAGAGCTGCCGGCGACGCTGATCCTGCGCCCGCTCAACTTCGACACGCTGGCCACCGCGCTCTACGAGCACGCCACCCGCGGCTCGTTCGAGACCGGCGCGCCGCAGGCGCTCGCCATCGTGCTCGCCGGCATGATCCCCGTGCTCACCCTCGCCCGCCGCAACGTCGTCGAGCTCGACCCCGACGAGCTGGCGCGCGAGCGCTGATCAGGCCCAGAAGCGGAACAGCTTGAAGCCGAGCGCGATGTAGCGCGGATCGACGCCGACGCCGGTGACGATGCTCGCCACGAGGCTGAAGAACGGCCGCATCATCTGCGGCGCGAACACGAACAGCGCGAAGATGATCAGCATCGCCGGCTGCGCCAGATCGTTCGCCTTGCGCTCCACCTGCGGCGGCAGAAACGGCGCAACGGCGCCGAACCCGTCGAAGCCCGGCACGGGCAGCAGATTGAAGGCCAGCGCCGAGGCTTGCAGGAAGGCGAGCATCGCCAGCCCCGCCCAGAAGGATGGCGCGCCGTGTTCCGCCACGACGCCGAGCACGAAGGGCGCGGCGCAGCCGATTAGGAACAACGCGGTGGCGATCGGCCCGGCGAGCGACACGAAGGAGCGCCAGCCCCGCCCGCGCAGCGCCGCGTGATCGACATAGACCGCCCCGCCCGGCAGGCCGATGCCGCCAAGCGCCACGAACACCGCCGGCAGGATCAGCGAGATCGCCGGCTGCGTGTAGGCCAGCGGATCGAGCGTGAGATAGCCCTTGGCCGCCACCGAACGGTCGCCGCCGCGATAGGCCGCCCAGGCGTGCCCGAATTCGTGCAGGCAAAGCGAGACGAGCCAGCCCGAGAGGACGAACAGGAACACCGGGAACCCGCCTTCGGCCAGCCCGGTATAGAGAGCGACGCCCGACGCGACGAAGGCGGCGATGAGCGGCATGAAGCGGGAGGAGATCGTCACGTAGCGGGCGTCCTGATCAAAAATGTCGCAGCGGGCCGCGCAAATCGCCGCCGCGACGCCGTCGCCGCGCAGCCCGGCGGCCACGCCGGACGGTGGCGAAACCGGCCCCGATGGTGTAGCAGATTGGACCGTCCGGGATTGGAGAAATCGGGGATGAGGAAAGTTTATTCCGACGCGCAGACGGCCCTCGCCGGCCTGTTGCGCGACGACATGACGATCATGGCCGGCGGCTTCGGCCTGTGCGGCATTCCGGAGACGCTGATCGGCGCGGTGCGCGAATCCGGCGTGCGCGGTCTGACGATCATTTCCAACAATGCGGGCATCGACAATGTCGGCCTCGGCGTCCTGCTCGAGACGCGGCAGGTGAAGAAGATGATCTCGTCCTATGTCGGCGAGAACAAGACCTTCGCCACGCAATTCCTCGCCGGCGAACTCGAGATCGAATTCAACCCGCAGGGCACGCTGGCCGAGCGCATCCGCGCAGGCGGCGCCGGCGTTCCGGCCTTCTACACCAAGACGGGCGTCGGCACGCTCGTCGCCGAAGGCAAGGAGACGCGCGTCTTCAACGGCGAGACCTACGTCATGGAGACCGGCCTCGTCGCCGATCTCGCGCTCGTGCACGCCTGGACGGGCGACAGCGAGGGCAACCTCGTCTACCGGATGACGGCGCGCAACTTCAATCCGATGATGGCGACCGCCGCAAAGACGACCGTCGCCGAGGTCGAGCGCCTCGTGCGCCCCGGCGACATCAATCCCGATCACATCATCACGCCCGGCATCTTCGTGAAGCGGATGATCCACGTTCCGAACGCGCAGAAGCGCATCGAGCAGCGCACCACGCGCAAGCGCCACGCAACGCCCGCCGGCGCGGGGGAGGAAGTCTGATGGCCTGGACCCGCGAACAGATGGCCGCCCGCGCCGCCAGGGAGCTGCGCGACGGTTTCTACGTCAATCTCGGCATTGGCATTCCCACGCTCGTCGCCAACTATATTCCCGACGGCATGACGGTGCAGTTGCAGTCCGAGAACGGCATGCTCGGCATGGGCCCCTTCCCTTACGAGGGCGAGGAGGACGCCGACCTCATCAACGCCGGCAAGCAGACGATCACCGACGCTGCCGACGTCGAGCTTCTTCTCGAGCGCCGACAGCTTCGCGATGATCCGCGGCGGCCATATCGACCTGTCGATCCTCGGCGCCATGCAGGTGGCCGAGAATGGCGACCTCGCCAACTGGATGATTCCGGGCAAGATGGTGAAGGGCATGGGCGGCGCGATGGATCTCGTCGCCGGCGTCAAGCGCGTCGTCATCGTCATGGAGCACACCGCCAAGGACGAGCCCAAGCTCCTGCACGCCTGCAACCTGCCGCTCACCGGCGCCGGCGTCGTCGATTTGGTGATCACCGATCTCGCGGTGTTCGAGATCGACGACAAGGGCATGCGCCTGATCGAACTGGCCGCCGGCGTAACCGAGGCGGAGGTCCGCGCGAAGACGCAGGCCAACTACACCGTCGCGCTGGCCTGACGGGCGCGCAGGCTCCGGCGGCGCGCGGCCGACGCGCGCCGCTTTGCAGCGGCAAGCGATGAGCGAGGAAGACGACACGCGGACGACGCGGCGACCCGGACGCATCTGGGCGATCGCGCTCGCCGTCGTGATGGCCCTCGGCCTTTGGGCGGGGCTGGCCGTCAGGCAACTGACCTCGCCCGCCGCGCGCGAGGCGCTGACGCGCCGGATCGGCGAGATCGCCGGCCTCGAACTCACCGCCCGCCGCGTCGGGCTGCGCATCGTCCCGACGCCGCGTCTGCGCATCGAGGCGCCGACCTTTCGCGACGCCAATGGCGGCTTGTCCGGCCGCGCCGACGCCATCGACGCCGAGCTGCGCTGGGCCGATCTGCTGATCGGCCGCGTCGCGCTCTCCGCGCTCGTCGTGCGCGACGCCGACATCGCCGTCGATCTCGATCGGGACGCGCCGGACTGGCGCCTGCGTCTCGCCAATCCCGTGTCGGGCGGCGCAGGCTGGATCCCCGCGCTGTCGCTGGTCAACGCCCGCCTGCGCGTCGCACGCCCGTCGACGGGGCTGGACGAGCGTCTCGACGGACTCGACGCCACCTTGTGGTGGCGCAGCCGCCACGCCCCCGCCTCTGTCGCCGCCGAGTTTCGCTGGCGCGCGGAGGCGACGCGCGTGTCCGCCTGGCTCGGCGCCCCGGCGACCGTGCTCGCCGGCGGCGAAAGCCCGATGCGCGTCGAGCTGCATGCGCCCTCGATCGATCTGGAGTTCGGCGGCCATCTTGGCGGCGAGCGCGGCGAGTCCCTCGCCGGACGCCTGTCGCTCGCCTCGCCCTCGCTGCGCCGCCTGCTGTGGCTGACGACCTTCGATCCGCCGCTGCCCGGAGCGGCGGAAAGGCTGCGGCTTGATTGCGACGTCAATCTGCGCGCGCGCGCCCTGTCGCTGAGCGATACGCGCATCGAACTCGACGAGTCCGATTTCGACGGCGTGCTCAGCCTGCGCTACGAGGATGGCGCGCCCTCCCTGTCGGGCACGCTCGACACGTCCAGGCTCGACCTCGCGCGCTGGCTTTCCGGCGCGCAGCCCTTGTTCGAGCCCGACGGCGCATGGAGCCAAACCGCTATCGACCTGCCCGCCGCCGGGCGCGGCTCGGTCGATCTGCGCGTGTCTGCCGAGAAGCTGAAGTGGGGCGCGCTCTCCCTCGCGGATACGGCGCTCACCATCTCCGTGAAGCGCGGGCGCGCCGAATTCGCGATCAGCGAGGCGACCGGATATGGCGGCGATCTGCGCGGCCGCCTGACGGTGACGCGCAGCGGGGCCGGCGTCGAGGCGCGCGGGACCGCGCAGGTCGCGCGCGTCGATCTCGGCGCGCTGTCCGAGGCGCTCACGGGCGCGCGCCGCGTCACCGGCGAAGGCGGCGGATCGTTGAGCTTCGAGGCGACCGGCGCGACGCCCGCGGACCTGGCGGGCCGCCTCGCCGGCCGCGCACAATTCGACCTGCGCAACGGCGAACTGCGCGGGCTCGATCTGGAGCAGGCGCTGCGGCGCGGCGCCCGCGCGCAGCTGACCGGCGCCTTGCTGGCCCCCGCCGCCCGCACAGGCTTCGACCGCCTCTCCGCCGTTCTGCGCATCGCGGCCGGGGCGGCCCGCATCGAGCAGGGCGTCCTCGCGGGGCCGGGCGCGACCGCCGACCTCGGCGGCGCGATCTCGATCCCCGAGCGCGCGCTGTCGATTCGCGTCGAGGCGCGGCAGAGCGGCGCACGCGAGACGCCGCCCTTCGTGTTCTATCTGGCCGGGCCCTGGGCCGCCCCGTCCGTGCTCGCCGAGCCGGAATTCCGCGGCCCGCCGCCGGCGGTCGGCGGCCGCTGACGCGCGCGACTGAGGATCGTCACACCTCGACGATCATCACATGCACGACGGGCTTCTTGCCCCATATCTCGCCGACGGCGCCGCGCACCGCCCGCTCGATCGCGCTCGACAGCGTGTCCGCGTCGCGCCGGCGCTGGCGCGGCAGCGAGTCGAAGGTGCGGAACACCGCCTTGTCGATGACCTCGTCCATCGCCTCGCCCGACTTGCCGCGCAGCGGCAGCCCAATGAACGTCACGTCGGGCGAGCCCGCCATCTCGCCCTTCGACGAGACCGCGATGGCGACGGAAACCAGCCCCGCGAAGGCGAGCTTCTGGCGCTGGCGAACGATGTCGTCGCTCGCCGCGACGAGCAGATCGCCGTCCTTGTAGAGCCGGCCGCTCGCCGCCTCGTCGACGACGCCCGGCTCGCCCGGCGCGAATCTGACCACCTCGCCGTCGCGCGCGCGCAGCACATGCCGCACGCCGAGCGAGGCGGCGAAGGCGCGGTGCTCGGCCAGATGCAGCGGCTCGCCATGCGCCGGCAGCGCGATCGCCGGCTTCACCCAGTCGTACATGCGCGCCACCTCGCCGCGACGCGGATGGCCCGACACATGCACCAGATGCGTGCGGTCGGTGATCACCTCGATCCCCTGATCGATGAGGCTGTTGACGATGCGGCCGACCGCCTTCTCGTTGCCGGGAATCGTGCGCGAGGAAAAGATCACGCGGTCTCCCGGCGCGAGCGACACTTCGGGGTGCTCGTCGAGCGCGATGCGCGCCACCGCCGCGCGCGGCTCGCCTTGCGAGCCGGTGGCGATGGCGACCACCTTGTCGCGCGCCAGCCGGTCGAACGCGTCCGGCGGCAGGAAGTCGCGCACGCCCGGCAGGTAGCCGCATTCGCGCGCCACATCCGACACGCGCTCCATCGCGCGCCCGACGCACACGACCTGCCGCCCCGCCGCCTCCGCAGCCGCGGCGACGGCGCGGATGCGCGCAACGTTGGAGGCGAAGGTGGTGACGACGACGCGCCCCGTCGCCTCGGCGATCAGCGTCTTCAGCGTCGCCGCCACATCCGCCTCCGACGGGCTCTCGCCGTCGCGCAGGATATTCGTCGAGTCGCACACGAGCGCGAGCACGCCTTCGGCTCCAAGGGCGCGCAGCCGCGCCTCGTCGGTCGGATCGCCGACGATCGGCTGCGGATCGAGCTTCCAGTCGCCGGAATGCACGATCAGCCCGAGCGGCGTGCGGATCGCCAGCGCGTTCGATTCAGGGATCGAATGGGCGACGTTGACATATTCGACCTCGAACGGCGCCAGATCGATGCGTTCGCCCGGCCGCACGGAATTGAGCGGGATCTTCGGCGCGCCGGGTTCGGCGAGCCGCCGCGTTTCGGCGAGGCCGATGGCGAAGCGCGTCGCGTAGACCGGACAGCCGAGGCGCGGCCACAGATCGGCGAGCGCGCCGATATGGTCCTCGTGCGCATGGGTGATGACGAGACCGACGATGTCCTTGCGGATGCGGTCGACGAAGGTGAGATCCGGCATCACCAGATCGACGCCCGGAATTTCGGGGCCCGCGAAGGACACGCCGAGATCGACCATCAGCCACTTGCGCTTGTGCGGGGGACCATAGCCATACAGCGCGCAATTCATGCCGATCTCGCCGAGACCGCCAAGCGCGAGGAAGACGAGATCGTTCTTGTCCTGCGTCATCGTCACCCTTTCGCGCCGGCGGGAGCGCCGGCCAGAAACACGTCGCCCGCCTCGATGCGCCGCGCGCCGTCGGCGCAGTCGACGATCAGGCGGCCGTCATCGTCCATCGTGCGCAGCCTGCCGACCACCGGCGCGCCGTCGCCGATCACGCGCACGGTCTCGCCCAGTCCGGCCGCGCGCGCCAGCCAATCGCGCCGGACAGCGGCGAAATCGCGACCCCGGCCCCATTGCGCAAGCCGGTTCGCCATCGCGTCCGACAGGGCGGCGAAGGCGTCCGCGCGCGACACCGGCGCGACGCCGGACTGCGTCGCAAGGCTCGTGGCCCCATAGCTCGTCTCGTGCGGATGGCTCGTCAGATTCAGCCCGCAGCCGACGACGACCGCCGTCCGCCTGCCGAAGTTCGTCGACTCGACCAAGATGCCGGCGAGCTTTGCGCCGCCGAGCAGCAGATCGTTCGGCCATTTCAGCCTCAGCTCTGCGCGCCGCCCCTCCGGCAGACACGCGCCCGCCGCGTCATGCAGCGCGAGCGCGGCGACGAAGCCGATCTGCGCGGCGACCGCCATCGGCGCCGGATCGATCAGCAACACGCTCGCGAACAGATTGCCGGACGGCGAGTCCCAGGCGCGGCCCCGGCGCCCCCGCCCCGCGGTCTGGATCGCCGCGACGATCCACAACCGATCCGCGCCCTCGCGCGCCTGCACGAAGCAGGCGTCGTTGGTGGAGCCGACGGCGTCGAAGCTCAGCAGGCCAAACCCCTGCGACGCGGCGATCTCGCCAAGCCGCACGCGATCAGAACAGCGACTTGGCGGCGACCGTCGCGGCGGCGTCGAGCGGCGCCGGATAGATCGAGAACACGATGATCAGGAGGCCCGCCGCCAGCAGCACCCAGGCCGCCGCCGGGCTGCGCCCGGTGAAGGCCGGCGCCGGCTCGTCGAAATAGATGATCTTGACGATGCGCAGATAGTAGAACGCCGACGACGCTGAGCACGACGCCGACAACCGCGAGCGGATAGAGCCCGGCCTCTACCGCCGCCGCGAAGACGTACCACTTGGCGAAGAAGCCCGCGAGCGGCGGGATGCCGGCCAGCGAGAACATCAGCATCGCGATCAGGAACGCCATGCCGCGGTCGTTGCGCGCCAGACCGGCGAGATCGGAGATGTCCTCCACCTGCCCGCTGTCGCGCCGCATCAGCAGGATCGCCGCGAACGTTCCGAGCGTCATGACGAGATAGATCGCCATGTAGATCGCCACGCCCTTGACGCCGGACTGCGACCCGGCGGCAAGCCCCACCAGCGCGAAGCCCATATGGCCGATGGAGGAATACGCCATCAGTCGCTTGATGTTGGTCTGTCCGATCGCGGCGAAGGATCCGAGCGCCATCGAGGCGATGGCCAGGAACACGATGATCGGCCGCCAATCCGCGACGATGCCCGGAAACGCCGTCATGATGACGCGCACCAGCAGCGCCATCGCCGCCATCTTCGGCGCCGAGGCGAAGAAGGCCGTCACCGGCGTCGGCGCGCCTTCGTAGACGTCCGGCGTCCACATGTGGAACGGCACGGCCGAGATCTTGAAGGCGACGCCCGCCAGCACGAAAGCGAGGCCGACCGCCACGCCGACCGTCGCATGGCCATGCACCGCCTCGGCGACGCCGCGGAACGACACCGTGCCGGTAAAGCCGTAGACCAGCGACGATCCGTAGAGCAGCATGCCGGAGGAAAGCGCGCCGAGGACGAAATACTTGAGGCCCGCCTCGGTCGCCCGGCGTTGTCGCGCTTGAACGCGGCGACCACGTAGAGCGCCAGGCTCTTCAGTTCGAGGCCGAGATAGAGCGCGATCAGGTCGTTGGCCGAGACCATCATCATCATGCCGAGCGTCGACAGAAGGATGAGGATCGGGAACTCGAACTTGTCCATGTCCTCGCGGCGCAGGAAGTTCTGCGACATCGTCAGCGTCGCGATGGAGCCGACGAGCGCAAGCAGCTTCATGAACCGGCCGAAGGCGTCGTTGACGAAGGCGCCCGAAAAGACGACGCCATTGTCCTGACCGCCGATCACGATGATCGCGCCGGCGAGCGCCAGCGTTCCGATCGCCAGCTCCGTCGCCAGCCCGTCGGTCGGTCGGCCGCGCAGCGCCCCGTAGAGCACGATGAGCAGCACGCCGACGGCGAGAACCACCTCCGGCAGGCTGTGATGAAGGGCGACGGAGAGCGAGGTCATGAGCGAAGCCTTACAGGGCGCCGACGAGCGCCGTCTTCGTCGAGACGGCGGCGGCGGCGCTCTTGATGAGGTGGTCGACGGAAGCGGCGCAGGCGTCGAGGATCGGTTGCGGATGCACGCCGAAGACACGACGAGCAGGCCGAGCGGCACGAGCAGGATGAGTTCGCGCCGGTGCAGGTCCTCGATTCCGGCGAGCGCCGGCTTGTCGAGCACGCCGAAGATCACGCGGCGATAGAGGTAGAGCGCATAGGCCGCCGACAGGATGACGCCGAATGTGGCGAACAGCGCCACCCAGCCATTGGCGCGGAAGGCGCCGAGCAGCGTCAGGAATTCGCCGACGAAGCCGGACGTGCCCGGCAGACCGACATTCGCCATCGTGAACAGCATGAAGACGACGGCATAGAGCGGCATGCGCTGGACGAGGCCGCCATAGGCCGCGATCTCGCGCGTATGCATGCGGTCGTAGATCACGCCGACGCAGAGGAAGAGCGCGCCCGAGACGAGGCCGTGGCTGATCATCTGGTAGATCGCGCCCTGCACGCCCTGCGGGTTCATCGCGAACAGGCCCATCGTCACATAGCCCATATGCGCGACCGACGAGTAGGCGATCAGCTTCTTGATGTCCTCCTGCACCAGCGCGACCAGCGAGGTGTAGACGATGGCGATGATCGACAGCGCATAGACGAGCGGCGCGAAATAGGCCGAGGCGTCCGGGAACATCGGCAGCGAGAAGCGCATGAAGCCGTAGCCGCCCATCTTCAACAGGATCGCGGCCAGGATTACCGAGCCCGCCGTCGGCGCCTCGACGTGCGCGTCCGGCAGCCAGGTGTGCACCGGCCACATCGGCATCTTCACCGCGAAGGACGCGAAGAAGCCGATCCACAGCCACTTCTGCATCGACGCGCCGAACTTGGTGTTGAGCAGCGTGACGATGTCCGTCGTCCCCGCCGTCCAGTACATCGCCATGATGGCGACGAGCATCAGCAGCGAGCCGATCAACGTGTAGAGGAAGAACTTGAAGCTCGCATAGATGCGCCGCTTGCCGCCCCAGATGCCGATGATCAGGAACATCGGGATCAGGCCGCCCTCGAAGAACACGTAGAACAGCACCAGATCGAGCGCGCAGAAGACGCCGATCATCAGCGTCTCGAGCACCAGGAAGGCGATCATGTATTCCTTCACGCGCGTCTCGATCGAGTCCCAACTGGCCATTATGCACAGCGGCATCAGGAACGTCGTTAGGATCACGAACAGCATCGAGATGCCGTCGACGCCCAGGCTGGTAGCCGATGCCGCCGCCAGCCACGCCTTGTCCTCGACGAGCTGGAACGCCGCCGTCGACGCGTCGAACCGCGCCCAGGCGATCAGCGAGACGATGAACACGACAACCGTCGTGATCAGCGCCGCCCAGCGCGCATTCTCGCGCGTCGCCTCGTCGTCGCCGCGCAGCAGGAGAATGAACAGGACGCCGACGAGCGGAAGGACGATCAGCCAGGTGAGAACGCCGCGATGCCGATCAGCATGGCGAAGGCGTAGTGGTAGAGGTAGCCCGGTCTGCAGCCGCACGACCCGGCGTGACGTCCACGACGCGCGCGGAGATGCCGTCGGGCCCGAGCCCGTCGATGACCCGCCCGTCGCCGCCCTTCCAGAACAGCCGGCCGAGCCAGAAGGCCGGCCGCACGAAGATGAGGTCGTAGAGCTCGTCGAAGTACCACTTGTTGAGCAGGAACCGGTAGAGCATCGGATTGCGCTCGGCGAGCCGAGCCGGCGCCGCCGGATTGACGATGTACATGTAGACCGCCGCCACGAAGCCGAGCGACATCATCCAGAACGCGATCGTCTTCACCCACGCCGGCACGTCGTGCATGTCGTGCATGATGTGATTGTCCGGCCCGGCGCCTAGCGCGCCGCGCCAGAACGCGTCCATCCCCGAGCCGATGAACTTGTAGCCGAAGATAAGGCCCGCGAAGACCGCCCCGAAGGCGAGGATCGCCAGCGGCGTCAACATCACGCGCGGCGACTCATGCGGCTCGTGCGCATGGTGATGGTCGTCGTGACCATGATCGTCATGCGCGTGGTCGTCATGTCCATGCGCGGCATGCGCGACGCGGCGCTCGCCCCAGAAGGTCATGAAGATCAGGCGCCAGGAATAGAACGAGGTCAGCAGCGCCGCCCCCGTCACGCACAGGAAGGCGTAGACGGCGCCGGGGCGATGCGAGGCGTAGGCCGCCTCGATGATCGCGTCCTTCGAGAAGAAGCCGGCGAAGCCGAAGCTGGTGTGCGGGATGCCGACGCCAGCGTGCCGATCAGCATCATCGCATGCGGTGAACGGGATCTTCTTGCGCAGGCCGCCCATGTTGCGCATGTCCTGCTCGTGATGCATCGCGTGGATCACCGAGCCGGCGCCGAGGAACAGCAGCGCCTTGAAGAAGGCGTGCGTGAACAGGTGGAAGATCGCCGCGCGTAGAAGCCCCGACCCCGAGCGCGACGAACATGTAGCCGAGCTGCGAACAGGTCGAATAGGCGATGACGCGCTTGATGTCGTTCTGCACGAGGCCGACCGTCGCCGCGAAGAACGCGGTCGTCGCGCCGATCACGGTGACGACCGTCAGCGCCGTCGGCGACAGTTCGAACAGCGGCGACAGCCGCGCCACCATGAACACGCCCGCCGTCACCATCGTCGCCGCATGGATGAGGGCGGAGACCGGCGTCGGGCCCTCCATCGCGTCCGGCAGCCAGGTGTGCAGCAGGAACTGCGCGGACTTGCCCATCGCGCCCATGAACAGCAGCAGGCACGCCATCGTCCAGGCGTCGACATCCATGCCGAACAGGTGGATCGACTTGCCGGCCATGCCGGGCGCGGCCGCGAACACCTGGTCGAAGGTGACCGAATTCGTCAGCACGAAGGTGAGGAAGATGCCGAGCGCGAAGCCGAAGTCGCCGACGCGGTTGACGACGAACGCCTTGATCGCCGCCGCATTGGCCGACGGCTTCTCGTACCAGAAGCCGATCAGCAGATAGGAGGCGAGGCCCACGCCCTCCCAGCCGAAGAACATCTGCACCAGATTGTCGGCCGTCACCAGCATCAGCATCGCGAAGGTGAACAGCGACAGATAGGCGAAGAAGCGCGGCCGCGAGGGATCCTCGTGCATGTAGCCGATCGAATACACATGCACGAGCGCCGAGACAGTGTTGACGACGACGAGCATGACGACGGTCAGCGTGTCGATGCGCAGCGCCCACTGCACGTCGGTGAGGCCCGAGCGCATCCACGTGCCGATGACGTCGACCTTGAACGGCGCCCCGCCGTAGCCGACCTGCGCGAAGGCGACCCACGACAAGATCGCCGAGACGATCAGCAGGGAGGTGGTGACGAGTTCGCTCGCCCGCGCGCCGATCTGGCGTCCGAAAATGCCCGCGACCAGAAAGCCGAGAAGCGGAAGGAAGACGATGAGGCCGTACATGATCGCTTCCTCAGCCCTTCATCATGTTGATGTCTTCGACCGCGATCGAGCCGCGGTTGCGGTAGAACGTGACGACGATGGCGAGTCCGATCGCCGCTTCGGCGGCCGCCACCGTCAGGATCAGCAGCGCGAACACCTGCCCCGTCAGATCGCCCAGATGCGCCGAGAAGGCGACGAGGTTGATGTTCACCGCCAGCAGGATCAGTTCCACCGACATCAGGATGATGATGATGTTCTTGCGGTTCAGGAAAATGCCGAAGACCCGAGGGTGAACAGGATCGCCGCGACCGGTGAGGTAGTGCCGAGACCGATCCGCATCGCCCTCACAGCCCCTTGCCGCTTTCGACCTTGCGCAGTTCGACCGCCACCCGGCGGTCGCGCGCGTTCTGGGCCGAGATATCCTGCCGCTTCACATTCGGCTTGTGATGCAGCGTCAGGGTGATCGCGCCGATCATCGCGGTGAGCAGGATGAAGCCCGCCGCCTCGAAGAAATACACATACTGCGTGTAGAGCAGCTGCCCGAGCGCGTCGGTGTTCGACACCGTCGGCCAGGGCGCGGCGGGCTTGGCCAGCGTTCCCGGCGAAGGCCCAGGCCCGCCGACCAGCATCAGCTCGATCAGCAGCGACGACGCCGACCAGCGCGCCGATCGGCAGATATTGCAGGAAGCCTTGCTTCAGCTCGGCGAAATCGATGTCGAGCATCATCACGACGAACAGGAACAGCACCGCGACCGCGCCGACATAGACGACGACCAGGATCATCGCCAGGAACTCGGCGCCCAGCAGCAGGAACAGGCCCGCCGCGTTGACGAAGGCGAGGATCAGGAACAGCACCGAATGCACGGGATTGCGCGAGGCGATCACCATGAAGCCCGAGGCCGTCATGATCGCGGCGAACAGATAGAAGAAGGCGGCGGCGACCATGGATCGGCCTCAGCGGTATGGCGCGTCGAGCGCGATGTTTCGGGCGAGCTCGCGCTCCCAGCGCGCGCCGTTGTCGAGCAGTTTCTGCTTGTCGTAGTAGAGTTCCTCGCGCGTCTCGGTGGCGAACTCGAAGTTCGGCCCTTCGACGATCGCCTCGACCGGGCACGCCTCCTGGCAGAAGCCGCAATAGATGCACTTCACCATGTCGATGTCGTAGCGCGTGGTGCGGCGCGTGCCGTCGTTCTGGCGCGGCCCGGCCTCGATGGTGATGGCCTGCGCCGGGCAGATCGCTTCGCACAGCTTGCAGGCGATGCAGCGCTCTTCGCCGTTGGGATAGCGGCGCAGCGCGTGCTCGCCGCGGAAACGCGGCGAGGTCGGGTTCTTCTCGTGCGGGTAGTTGATGGTCGATTTGGGCGCGAAGAAGTAGCGCATCGACAGGAAGAATGCGCCGACGAACTCTTTCAGGAAGAGCGACTTTGCGGCGGTTGCGAGCTGCATCGGCCTCTCCTCAGTTCATCACGGCGCCCCAGCCCGTGAGCTGGAGCACGGCGGCGACGATCACGACGGCGGCGAGCGAGATCGGCAGGAACACTTTCCAGCCGAGCCGCATCAGCTGGTCGTAGCGGTAACGCGGCACGAACGCCTTCACCATCGAGAACATGAAGAAGACGAGGAACAGTTTCAGGAAGAACCACACCACGCCCGGAATCCAGGTGAAGGGCGGCAGGTCGATCGGCGCGGTCCAGCCTCCGAGGAAGAGGATCGTCGTCATCGCGCACATCAGCATGATGGCGACGTATTCGCCGAGCATGAACAGCAGATACGGCGTCGACGAGTATTCGACCATGAAGCCGGCGACGAGTTCGGACTCCGCCTCGGGCAGATCGAACGGTGGGCGGTTCGTCTCCGCCAGCGCCGAGATGAAGAAGATCACGAACATCGGGAACAGCGGCAGCCAGTACCAGTTCAGCACCGTCAGCCACGGCACGCCGAGCATCGTCGCCAACCCGTATTTATGCTGCGCCTCCACGATGTCGCTGAGATTCAGCGAGCCGACGCAGAGCAGCACGGTGATGATGACGAAGCCGATCGAGACCTCGTAGGACACCATCTGCGCGGCCGAGCGCAGCGCGCCGAGGAACGGGTATTTCGAGTTCGACGCCCAGCCGCCCATGATGATGCCGTAGACGCCGAGCGAGGAGATCGCGAAGATGTAGAGGATGCCGACATTGAGATCGGCCACGACCCACTGGTTGGCGACCGGGATCACCGCCCAGGCCGACAGCGCCAGCACCGACGTCACCAGCGGCGCCAGCAGGAACACGCCCTTGTTCGCGCCGTCCGGAATGACCGGCTCCTTCAGCACGAATTTCAGGATGTCGGCGAAGGATTGCAGCAAGCCCCAGGGGCCCACAACGTTCGGGCCGCGGCGCATCTGCACGGCCGCCCAGATCTTGCGGTCGGCCCAGATGATGTAGGCGACGATGATCAGCACCGCGACCAGCAGCGCGAGGCTCTTGGCGACGATGATCAGGAGCGGCAGGAACCAGCCGTCGGAGAGGGGCGACATCGATTACTCCGCAGCCTGACGCGTGACGCCGAGCGCGAGGGCCGAACATTCGGCCATCGTCGCGGAGGCGCGCGCGATCGGATTGGTGAGATAGTAGTCGGAAACGGCCGCCTCGAACGGCGCGTTGGAGGCCTGCCCGCCCGCCGAAGCCAGCGCGGCGAGCGAAGCCGCATCGCCCGGCTCGATCTGGTCGATCCGGCCAAGGAGACGATGCTCGGCGATCATCGCGGCGCGCAACTGCGCCAGACTGTCGAAGGGCAGCCTCTGGCCGAGCGCGTCGGAAAGAGCGCGCAGGATCGCCCAGTCCTCGCGCGCGTCGCCCGGCGGGAAGCTCGCCCGCTCGGTCTGCTGCACGCGACCCTCCAGATTGACGTAGGTGGCCGACTTCTCGGTGTAGGCGGCGCCCGGCAGGATCACGTCGGCGCGATGCGCGCCGCGGTCGCCATGCGTGCCGAGATAGACGACGAACGCCCCATCGGGGATCGACACTTCGTCCGCCCCGAGATTGAAGATCAGGTCGAGCGCGCCGGCTTTCAGCATCGCCGCCGTGTCGAGCCCGCCCTCGCCCGGCACGAAGCCGACATCGAGCGCGCCGACCAGGCCGGCTTCCGTGTGCAGCACGTTGAAGCCGTTCTGCCCGTCGGCGAAGGCGCCCAGCGCCTGCGCCAGCTTCACCGCCTGCGCGTAGATCGCCGCGCCGTCGGCGCGGTTGAGAGCCCCCTGCCCCACGATCACCATCGGCCGCTTGCCGACCGGCTCGCGCGTCTCGGCGATCAGCCGGGCGAGCGAGTCGGGGCCGGCGCCGGCGTGCTTGACGTCGTAGGTCAGCTCCGCCGCCTCGCCCACCAGCGTCACCGGGAAGCCGCCCTTCAGCCAGCGCTTGCGGATGCGCGCGTTCAGCACCGGCGCCTCGCGGCGCGGATTGGCGCCGATGATCGTCAGGCTGTCGGCCTCCTCGATCCCCGCGACCGTCGCGTTGAACAGATAGCTCGCGCGCCCGTTCTTCGGATGCAGCGGCGACCCGGGATAACGGCAATCCATGTTCGCCGAGCCGAGCTTCCGCATCAGCTGCTTCAGCGCGTAGATCTCCTCCACGCCGGCGAGCTGCCCGACGAGCGCGCCGATGCGCTGCGGCGGCGTCGTCTTCGCCTTCGCGGCGACGGCGGCGAAGGCCTCGGCCCAACTCGCCGGCTGCAGCCGCCCGTCCTTGCGGACATAGGGGCGGTCGAGGCGCTGCGCCTTCAGCCCGTCGACGATGTGGCGCGTCTTGTCGCCGATCCACTCCTCGTTCACCGCCTCGTTGACGCGCGGCAGGATGCGCATCACCTCGCGGCCGCGCGTGTCGACGCGGATCGCCGAGCCGAGCGCGTCCATCACGTCGATCGACGGCGTCTTGCGATATTCCCACGGCCGTGCGCGGAAGGAGGCCGGCTTGTGCAGCAGCGCGCCGACCGGGCACAGATCGGCGATGTTGCCCTGCAACTCGGACTTCATCGCGGTTTCGAGATAGGTCGTGATCTCAGTGTCTTCGCCGCGGCCGATCGCGCCCATGTCAGCCGTGCCGGCGACTTCCGCGGTGAAGCGGACGCAGCGCGTGCAATGGATGCAGCGGTTCATCGACGTCTTGACCAGCGGGCCGATATACTTGTCCTCGACCGCGCGCTTGTTCTCGGCGAAGCGCGAGGAGTCGACGCCATAGGCCATCGCCTGGTCCTGCAGGTCGCACTCGCCGCCCTGATCGCAGATCGGGCAGTCGAGCGGGTGATTGATGAGCAGGAACTCCATCACCCCTTCGCGCGCCTTCTTCACCATCGGCGAATTGGTGAGCACGACCGGCGGCTCGCCGTTCGGGCCGGGCCGGCAGTCGCGCACCGCCATCGCGCAGGAAGCCGAGGGCTTCGGCGGGCCGCCCTTCACCTCGACGAGGCACATCCGGCAATTGCCGGCGATCGACAGGCGCTCGTGGAAACAGAAGCGCGGAATCTCGACGCCCGCCGCCTCGCACGCCTGGAGCAGCGTGTATTCCGGCGGGACGTCAACCTCGACGCCGTCGACGATGATCTTGGTCATTTCGTCTCGTCCAAATCTGGGATCACACGCGCGCGCTCGACGCGATCCATCCGCCCGGCGAGGCCGGGAGGCGGAGCGAACGCAAAGCGGATCAGCGCGGTCATTGCCTCGTCCTATCGCTTCAAGCAGGCCGGCGCCTGCGATGCGGCGATCGTCTTCGCCACCATCGCCTGCACGGACAGCTCCATCGTCTTCACTTCGTCGCGCAGCTCGGCGCCGCACAGCTCGTTGGCGTGCGGCCGGATGTTCTCCTCACAGGCCTTCGCCCAACCTTCGTCGTCGCCGGAATTCGCCATCACCAGTTCGCATGTGTAGAGCAGATACGACACGAACCACGGATAACGGGCCGACTCCGGATCGGCGTGCGCGATCACTTCGGGCGTCGGATCGGCGAGCTTGGGATGCTGGATCGCCAGCGCCAGATAGGAGCGATACGCCTCCCGCATCGCCGTCTCGCGCGAAATGCCGAGATTGGTGCGGATCTGGGCGTAGATGCCGCCGAGCGCGACGACGGCGACGAGCGCGGAGACGATTTGCGCCCCCGTCCCGAACACCTTCGCCAATTCGGCCAGTCTCTCCACCGTCCCCGCTCCTTCTCGTCCGTCAGCGACGCGCGACGCGCGCTTCGGCCTGCGTCTTCACTTCGTTCAGAGACGCCACCGCCTGATTGGCGTCGGCCTCGTTCAGCGGCAGCGGGCACACATTCGTCCCGTCGACGATGTAGCGCTGCTCGGTGACGCGCGTGCCGAGCCCGGCCGCTTCCGTGCCGAGCACGACGCGCACCGCGCGCCCCGGACGATGCGGACCGCAGGCGGCGGCCAGCGCCTCGTTGGTCGAGGGCAGCTCGCGCTGGATGACGACGGCGGCTGCCGTCAGCGTCGGGCTCGCCCCGCGCGAACGGGCGCGCGAAACCAGAACCTCGCGCACGGTCGCCGCCGGCGCGTTGATCATGACCGTCGGCGTCGAACTCGTCGTCTGCGCCGGCGCGACGGCGGCCGCCTGCGGCGCGGGCGCCGAAGGTCCGCCCGTCAAGCCCTCGAGGCGCGCGCAGCCGGCAAGGCCGGCGCCGAGCGCCGCGATCACCGCCAATGTGCGAATTGTCGTCATGGCCTTCACTCCGCGGCGACGCGCACAGGGTCGCTGTGCGGGTTCGCCGAATAATCGTCGATGCGCTTCTCGATCTCATGCCGGAAATGCCGGATCAGCCCCTGCACGGGCCAGGCCGCGGCGTCGCCCAGCGCGCAGATCGTGTGGCCCTCGATCTCGGTCGAGACCTCGAGCAGCATGTCGATCTCGCGCTTCTGCGCGCGCCCCTCCGCCATGCGGTTCAGCACGCGCCACATCCAGCCCGTGCCCTCGCGGCACGGCGTGCACTGGCCGCAGCTCTCGTGCTTGTAGAAATACGAGATGCGCGCGATCGTCCGCACGATGTCGGTGGACTTGTCGAGCACGATCACCGCCGCCGTGCCGAGGCCGGAGCGCAGATTGCGCAGCGTGTCGAAATCCATCGGCGCGTCGATGATCTGATGCGCCGGCACGCAAGGCACGGACGAGCCGCCGGGAATGACGGCGAGCAGATTGTCCCAGCCCCCGCGCACGCCGCCGCAATGCTTGTCGATCAGCTCCCGGAACGGGATCGACATCGCCTCCTCGACATTGCACGGCGTGTTCACATGGCCGGACACGCAGAACAGCTTGGTGCCCGCATTGTTCTTCGCGCCGAAGGAGGAGAACCACGCCGCCCCGCGCCGCAGGATGGTCGGCGCCACCGCGATCGACTCGACGTTGTTCACCGTCGTCGGGCAGCCGTAGAGGCCCATATTGGCCGGGAATGGCGGCTTCAGCCGCGGCATGCCCTTCTTGCCCTCGAGCGACTCGAGCAGCGCCGTCTCCTCGCCGCAGATATACGCGCCCGCGCCGTGATGGACGTAGAGGTCGAACGGCCAGCCGTGCACATTGTCCTTGCCGATGAGGCGCGCCTCGTAGGCTTCGTCCACCGCCGCCTGAAGGCGCTCGCGCTCGTGGATATATTCGCCGCGCACATAGATGTAGCAGGCGTTGGCGCCCATCGCGAAGGAGGCGATCAGGCAACCCTCGACGAGAAGATGCGGGTCGTTCCGCATGATCTCGCGATCCTTGCAGGTGCCGGGCTCCGACTCGTCGGCGTTGACGACGAGATAGGACGGCCGCGCCGGGTCGGGCTTCGGCATGAACGACCATTTCAGGCCCGTGGGAAAGCCGGCGCCGCCGCGCCCGCGCAGCCCCGAGGCCTTCATCTCGTTGATGACCCAGTCCTTGCCGCGGTCGATCAGCAGCTTGGTGCCGTCCCACGCGCCGCGCTTGCGCGCGGCCTCGAGCCCCGGCGAATGGAAGCCGTAGAGATTGGTGAAGATGCGATCCTGGTCGAGAAGCATGATCGCCCTCTCACTTCACTTTGTCGGGCCGCGACGGGCCGCCGGCCGATGTCGCCACCTCGCCCGCGTCCACGCGCTTTGAAAACTCGGTCTCGCCGCCCACAGCGAGCACCCGCGCCTGCTCCACCCAGTTCTCGCGGTCGATGCGCCCCGGGAACGCCAGATACGCGCCGACCCAGCGGATTTCGTCCCGCGTCCAGGCGGCGATCTGGTCGAAGTGGAACATGCCGAGCTCGTTCAGCCGGCCCTCGTTCACCTTGCCGATGCCCTTGATGCGCTTCAGATCGTCGGCGACCCCGCCGCGCGCCGCGGCGAGTCCCACCGGCCGGGCGCCGACCGCATTCGCCTTCTGCTCGGGCGTCGCGTCCTTCGGCAGCGCGGCGAGCTTTTCCTTGACATGCGCTTCCTCGGCTGCGGCCTTGGCCTCGCGCTCGGCGTCCGCGCCGGCGACGCGATCCTTCGCCTCATGCGTAGGCGCGCCGGGCGCGACGCCTGTGGCCGCAGGGCTGGCGGCGGCGGCCGCCTGCGCAGGCGCAGGCGCGGTCGCGCTCGCCGCGACGGCGGGCGCGGCGGCCGGAGCGTCGGGCTTGGCCGCATTCGTCGGCGCGGCCGGCGCCGCCGCGGCGGCGGCCTTGGCGGCTTCGGCCGCGCGCGCCGCTTCGGCAGCCTTGGCCTGCTCTTCCTCGAAGCGCTTCTTCCAGGCGCCGACGCGCGAGCCGTCGTAAAGCGCGGCGTCGGTCAGCGTCGTGCCCTTGCCGGGCGTCGGCTCGGACGAGACGCGGCCCGTCTGCGAGCCCTTCTTCACCGGCCGGCCGGCGGCCAGATCGTCGAGCAGGCGGGCGAAGTTCTCGTCCGTCAGATCCTCGTAATAGTCGTTGTTGATCTGCACCATCGGCGCGTTGCAGCACGCCCCGAGGCACTCGACCTCGAGCCAGGAGAACTTGCCGTCGGCAGACACCTTCTGCTGCGGGCCGATGCGCTGCTCGAGGATCTTGCGCAGGGCCGGCGCGCCCTTCACATGGCACGGCGGCGTGCCGCAGAGCTGGATGAAATGCCGCCCCACGGGCGAAAGATTGAACATCGTGTAGAAGGTCGCGACCTCCAGCACGCGCAGCCTGTTCATGCCGAGCATGTCGGCGACCTTCTCGATCGCCGCCTTCGGCAACCAGTAGTCGTGCTGCTCCTGCGCGCGCCACAACAGCGGAATCACCGCCGAGGCCTGCCGCCCCTTCGGGTACTTGGCGATGAGCTTTTCCGCCCAGGCCCGATTGTCGGGCGAGAACTCGAAGCTCGGCGGCTGTTGTTCGGCCAGTCTGCGAACGGACATCGTCTTCTCGTCAGTTGAGCTTTTCACAGCCCGAGGCGCCCGCGCCCCGGCACAGATAGGCCGACGTGCCCTTTTGCAGGATCACGTAAGGAACGCCGGCCTCCGCGAAGCCGGCCTTGATCTCGTAATTGTCGTTGAGCAGCGCCACGAGCTGCGCGTTGACGGTTCCCGCCGACGCCGTGCTCGTCACGCCGCTGCCGCGCGTGGTCGTCTGCGCCAGCGCCGCGCCGGCGATCAGCGCCGCCGCGGCGATCGAGGCGAACCGCAGAATATCGAAAGAGCGCATCAGCGGTCGACCTCCCCGAACACGATGTCGATGGAGCCGAGCACGGCCGACACGTCCGCCAGCTGGTGCCCGCGACACAGGAAATCCATCGCCTGCAGATGCGCGAAGCCCGGCGCGCGGATGTGGGCGCGATATGGCTTGTTGGTGCCGTCGGCGACGAGATAGACGCCGAATTCGCCCTTCGGCGCCTCGACCGCCGCATAGGCCTCGCCGGCCGGCACCTTGAAGCCCTCGGTGTAGAGCTTGAAGTGGTGGATGAGCGCCTCCATCGAGCGCTTCATCTCCTTGCGCGAGGGCGGCGCCACCTTGCCGTCGAGCGCCGTCACCGGCCCGTTGCGCTCGGAGCCCATCAGGCGGTTCACGCATTGCTTCATGATGCGCACGGACTGGCGCATCTCTTCCATGCGGATGACCTGGCGGTCGTAATTGTCGCAATTCTTGCCGACCGGAATGTCGAATTCCATCTCGTCGTAGCACTCGTAGGGCTGCGACTTGCGCAGATCCCACGCTGCGCCCGAGCCGCGCACCATCACGCCGGAGAAGCCCCACTTCCAGGCGTCCTCGAGCGACACCACGCCGATGTCGACATTGCGCTGCTTGAAGATGCGATTGTCGATGAACAGCGCCTCGAGGTCGTCGACCACCTTGAGGAAGGGATCGCACCAGTCGCCGATGTCCTGCACCAGTTTCTCGGGCAGATCCTGCGCGACGCCGCCGGGGCGGAAATAATTGGCGTGCATCCGCGCGCCCGAGGCGCGCTCATAGAAGATCATCAGCTTCTCGCGCTCCTCGAACCCCCACAGCGGCGGGGTGAGCGCGCCGACGTCCATCGCCTGCGTCGTCACGTTGAGCAGATGCGACAGGATGCGGCCGATCTCGGCGTAGAGCACGCGCACGAGCTGGCCGCGCTTGGGAACCGTGACGCCGAGCAGCTTCTCGATCGCCAGACAGAAGGCGTGCTCCTGATTCATCGGCGCGCAATAGTCGAGCCGGTCGAAATAGGCGATGTCCTGAAGATAGGTGCGCGCCTCCATCAGCTTCTCGGTGCCGCGATGCAGCAGCCCGATATGCGGATCGACGCGCTCGACGATCTCGCCGTCGAGCTCCAGCACGAGGCGCAGCACGCCGTGCGCGGCCGGATGCTGCGGGCCGAAGTTGATGGAGAAATTGCGAAGGTTGTGCTCGGTCATGGCTGGTTACGCCTTCGCCTTCTCGTCGCCGGGCAGCGGATAATCCACCCCCTCCCACGGCGACAGGAAATCGAACTGCCGGTATTCCTGATTGAGCTTCACCGGCTCGTAGCGGACGCGCTTCTCCTGGTCGTCGTAGCGCACTTCCACATAGCCGGTCATCGGAAAGTCCTTGCGCAGCGGATGCCCCTCGAAGCCGTAGTCGGTGAGGATGCGGCGCAGATCGTGATGGCCCGAGAACAGCACGCCGACGAGATCGTAGGTCTCGCGCTCGAACCAGTCGGCCCCCGGGAACACGCCCGTGATGGAGGGCACCGGCGTCGTCTCGTCCGTCGTCACCTTGAGACGGATGCGCAGATTCTTCTTCGGCGACAGCAGATGGTAGACGACGTCGAACCGCTCGGCCCGCGCCGGGTAATCGACGCCGCAGACGTCGACGAAGCTGACGAACTGGCAGGCCGGATCGTCGCGCAGGAACGTCACGACCTCGACGATGCGCGCCCGCGCGACCGTCACGGTGAGTTCGCCACAGGCGATCGCAGAGTCGATCACCGCGCCCGACAACGCCGATCGCACATGATCGCCGAGGGCCTTCAGCTCTTCAGTCATGGACCGCCTGTCTCACCTTTGCGCCGCGTCCTGCGGGCCGCGACGTCAAGTCGCGCCGCCAGTCCGCGGACGCCTGCCCCCGTTCCGTGCGCCGCGGCCCGCCGCCGCCGCGCCTCGCTTCACCGCTCGATCGTTCCCGTGCGGCGGATCTTCTTCTGCAAAAGCAGGACGCCGTAGAACAGCGCCTCCGCCGTCGGCGGGCAGCCCGGCACGTAGACGTCGACCGGCACCACCCGGTCGCAGCCGCGCACCACGCTGTAGCTGTAATGGTAGTAGCCCCCGCCATTGGCGCAGGAGCCCATCGAGATGACGTAGCGCGGCTCCGGCATCTGGTCGTAGACCTTGCGCAGGGCCGGGCGCCATCTTGTTGGTCAGCGTGCCGGCGACGATCATCACGTCCGACTGGCGCGGGCTGGCGCGCGGCGCGAAGCCGAAGCGCTCGACGTCGTAGCGCGGCATCGACAGCTGCATCATCTCGACCGCGCAGCAGGCGAGGCCGAACGTCATCCACATCAGCGAGCCGGTGCGCGCCCACTGGATGAGCTCGTCCGTCGAGGTGACGATAAAGCCCTTGTCCGCAAGCGTATCGTTGAGGCCGGTGAAGAACGGATCGGTCGACCCGACCGGCTTGCCGGTGTTCGGGTCGATGATGCCGGAGCCCGCAGGGGCGACCAGCGTCTGAGGGGTCAATCCCATTCGAGCGCCCCCTTCTTCCATTCGTAGACGAAGCCGATGGTCAACACGCCGAGGAACATCATCATCGACCAGAAGCCGAACGCGCCGATCTCCTTGAACGCCACCGCCCAGGGAAACAGGAAGGCGACTTCGAGGTCGAAGATGATGAACAGGAGCGAGACGAGATAGAAGCGCACGTCGAACTTCATGCGCGCGTCGTCGAAGGCGTTGAAGCCGCACTCGTAGGCGGACAGCTTCTCGGGATCGGGGCTCTTGTAGGCGAGCAGGAAGGGCGCTGCGAGCAGCGCCAAGCCGATCACGGTCGCGATGCCGATGAAGATGACGAGCGGCAGATAGTCGGAGATGAGGCTCGGCACTGAAAAAGGCCTCCAAAGAGGATGCCGAGGCTTATCGCAGCGCAGCGGGAGGCGCAAGGCGAAACGGGCGCCGCGCCGTCCAACCATCGGCGCAGTTGCGCCATGTTTTAGCGGCGCAAACGCGCCTCCGGCGGCTTGCCAAACGTCAATTCCGGAAGGGGAAATGGCGAGAGTGACGGGACTCGAACCCGCGACCTTCGGCGTGACAGGCCGACGCTCTAACCAACTGAGCTACACCCCCGCGACGCACCGGCGAAGCAGCCGCGCGCGAGGAGGCCCGGATACGGCGCCGCCCCTGTGAAGTCAAGCGAAACGAGGTTCAGAAACGCTCCACCCCCAGCCGCCATTTCGACAGCTCCGCGCGCGTCAGAATCCGCATCGAATCCGACGCCGTGCTCTGCGCCAGATCGATCACGGCCGTGCTCACGCCCATGCTGCGCGTGTAGGCGTTCAGCGCCGCGATCACCTCGGCGGGAGTCTGGATCTTCTGGTAGCCCGGCGCGGAATTGGCCGGGTCCTTGCCGACGAACTGGAAGGACGAGGTGCGGTGCACGGCGAGCCGGCTCTCGGGCGGAATCACCCGCTTCTTGCCGCCCATCAGCGCGTAGACGCAGGCCGACAGGCAGCGGGCGGCCGTGAAGCTGGCGTCGCCGCCGATCCCCTGCCCCTCGCTCGCGCGCGCCACGACGACGGCCGCGCCCATCTTGCGGAACAGGCTGCCCAGCTTGATCGCCCCGACGACGTTGCCGCCAGGCGAGTGCAGGAAGACGATCGCCCTCAGCCGTCCCGACCCGACGCGCCCACGCAGAAAATCGACGAACTCCTCGGCCGAATCGCGGCCGATTTCGCCCTCCGCCGCGATCACCTGAGGACAGCCGCCGCCGCACCGCGCGCCGCCGACGGCGACGAGGTCGAACGTCATCGCGCCGGCCGGCGAGACGAGACCGGCGACGCCCGCCAGGCCCAGAACCGCGCCGCAGAACGCGGCGGAAAAACCCTTCATGGCGCGCTCCTGCGGCTGGTGGGCGGTGACGGACTCGAACCGCCGACCAACGCCGTGTAAAGGCGCCGCTCTACCAACTGAGCTAACCGCCCCACCCCGCGCGAGTATGGCGCGGGCGCGCCGCTCTCAGCAAGAACCGCCGGGGGACGCCCGGCGGTCGCATCTCGCATTCGTGGCGGCGAACGGGCCGCCGCTCGCCTTACTTGCCGTTCAGAGCCGACTTCAGCGTCGCGCTCGCCTTGAACTTGGCGTTGCGCGAAGCCGGGATCTGGATTTCCGCGCCGGTGGACGGGTTGCGGCCTGTCGTCGCCGCGCGCTCGCCCACCGAGAAGGCGCCGAAGCCCACCAGCTTGACCTCATCGCCGGCGCCGAGCGCCTTGACGATGCCTCCGATCACGGCCTCGACCGCCGCGGCCGCGGCCGCTTTGGTGAGGTCGGCTTCCTTGGCGACGTGGTCGACGAGATCATTCTTGTTCATGCGTCATCCTCTCGGGTGGTGAGTGCGGAAATCGTCAGCTTGGCGCGGCCGGTCGCCTCGACCTGCATGGCGAGGGTCGGCGTCGCGGCGCGCCATGCCGGAAAAGCAGCGCATCGCGGCGAATTTGAGTCCCAATGCCCGTTTATTGGTCAGTTGCGAGGGCTATCCCCGACGAAAACGGGCCGCGACGCCCTCGCGTCGCGGCCCGCTGTGTGATTCGCCGATCTCAGTGAGCGACCAGCCCGGTCTTGTCTTCCTCGCCGCGGGCGGCGGCGGACTTGGCGGCCGCCACGTCCTCCTGCCAGACGATCGGCTGCGGCTGGCGCGTCAGCGCGTGCTGCAACACCTCGTCCATCCGCGACACCGGCACGATTTCGAGGCCGTTCTTCACCGACGCCGGAATCTCCGCGAGATCCTTCGCGTTCTCCTCCGGGATCAGCACCTTCTTCAGCCCACCGCGCAGCGCCGCGAGCAGCTTCTCCTTGAGGCCGCCGATCGGCAGAACGCGGCCGCGCAGCGTCACCTCGCCGGTCATCGCGATGTCGCGCTTGATCGGGATGCCGGTCATCACCGACACGATGGCGGTGGCCATCGCGATGCCGGCGGACGGGCCGTCCTTCGGAGTCGCGCCCTCCGGCACGTGAACGTGGATGTCGCGCCGGTCGAACAGCGGCGGCTCGATGCCGAAATCGACCGCGCGCGAGCGGACGTAGGACGCCGCCGCCGAAATCGATTCCTTCATCACGTCCTTCAGGTTGCCGGTCACCGTCATGCGGCCCTTGCCGGGCATCATGACGCCTTCGATCGTCAGCAACTCGCCGCCGACCTCGGTCCAGGCGAGGCCCGTGACGACGCCGACCTGATCCTCGCTCTCCGCCATGCCGTAGCGATAGCGCGGCACGCCGAGGAAATCGGGCAGGTTCGCGGTGGTGACGACGACCTTGTCCTTCTTCTTGGTCAGCAGGATCTGCTTCACCGCCTTGCGCGAGAGGTTGGAGAGCTCGCGCTCGAGATTGCGCACGCCCGCCTCCCGCGTGTAACGGCGGATCAGCAGCGTCAGCGCCTCGTCGTCGATCGCCCACTCCTTCTCCTCGAGGCCATGCTTCTTCATGGCGTTGGGGATCAGGTGCTTGCGCGCGATCTCGACCTTCTCGTCCTCGGTGTAGCCGGCGATGCGGATGATCTCCATGCGGTCCATCAGCGGCGCAGGGATGTTCAGCGTGTTCGCCGTGGTCACGAACATCACGTTCGACAGGTCGTAATCGACCTCGAGGTAATGGTCGTTGAAGCTCGTGTTCTGCTCCGGATCGAGCACCTCGAGCAGCGCCGACGAGGGATCGCCGCGGAAGTCCATGCCCATCTTGTCGATCTCGTCGAGCAGGAAGAGCGGGTTGGAGGACTTCGCCTTGCGCATCGACTGGATGATCTTGCCGGGCATCGAGCCGATATAGGTGCGCCGGTGGCCGCGGATCTCGGCCTCGTCGCGCACGCCGCCGAGCGACATGCGCACGAACTCGCGGCCCGTCGCCTTGGCGATCGACTTGCCGAGCGAGGTCTTGCCGACGCCGGGCGGGCCGACGAGGCACAGGATCGGGCCGGTCAGCTTGTTGGCGCGGCTCTGCACGGCGAGATACTCGACGATGCGCTCCTTGACCTTGTCGAGGCCGTAGTGGTCCTTGTCGAGGATCGACTCGGCCAGGCGCAGGTCCTTCTTGACCTTCGACTTCTTGCCCCACGGAATGCCGAGCAGCCAGTCGAGATAGTTGCGCACCACCGTGGCCTCGGCCGACATCGGCGACATCTGGCGCAGCTTCTTCAGCTCCGCCATCGCCTTGTCGTTGGCCTCCTTCGAGAGCTTGGTGTCCTTGATCCGCTGCTCCAGCTCGCCGAGGTCGTCCTTGCCGTCCTCGCCGTCGCCGAGCTCCTTCTGGATCGCCTTCATCTGCTCGTTGAGGTAGTACTCGCGCTGCGTCTTCTCCATCTGGCGCTTGACGCGCGTGCGGATGCGCTTCTCGACCTGCAGGACCGAGATTTCGCTCTCCATCAGCGCAAGGCACTTCTCCAGCCGCTGCGTCACGGAGGGCAGTTCGAGCAGCGCCTGCTTGTCGGCGATCTTGATGGCCAGATGCGCGGCGACCGTGTCGGCGAGCTTGGCGTAATCGTCGATCTGGCCGATCGTCGCGACGACTTCGGGCGAGACCTTCTTGTTGAGCTTCACATAGCTCTCGAACTCGCTGACGACGGAGCGCGCCAGCGCCTCGACCTCGACCTTGTCGGCCGGATCGTCGGCCAGCGCCTCGGCGTCGGCCTCGTAGAAATCGTCGGTGCGCGTGTAGCCGCGCACGCGGGCGCGCGAAACGCCCTCGACCAGCACCTTCACCGTGCCGTCCGGCAGCTTGAGAAGCTGCAGCACGGAGGCGAGCGTGCCGATGGGGAAGATTGCGGCGGGCGCCGGATCGTCTTCGGCCGCGTTCATCTGCGTCGCCAGAAGGATGAGGCGGTCGGCCTTCATCACCTCTTCGAGCGCGCGGATCGACTTCTCGCGGCCGACGAACAGCGGCACGATCATGTGCGGGAAGACGACGATGTCGCGCAGCGGCAGAACCGCGTAGCTGTCGATCGAGCCTGGGGTGACCGGGGGACGCTTGGCAGTCATCTGGTCTGTCCTGTCTCCATGCGCTCGCGCAAACCTCGATTCGAGCGAATGTGCGAGAGAAACGCCGACGTTTCCATCGATGCGGCAACCGCGCCAATACGGGCGGCGCGCGGCGGACGATCCTGCGTTTCTGCCGCCAGGCCCCGACCGGGCGCCTGCGGCGGGTGACGCGCGACGCTCTCGCCGCGCGGGGTGTCTGGCCTCGTGCGAACGAGGCCCATCCTATCCGAAAAATGGCGACGCGCGGTCGCCATTTCAAGCCACGCCGTCAGGCGCTCGCCGGCGCTTTTTCGTTGGCGCGGTCGGCGTAGATGTAGAGCGGGCGCGCCTTGCCATCGACGACCTCGGGGCCGATGACCACCTGCTCCACGCCGTCGAGCGCCGGCAGATCGAACATGGTGTCGAGCAGGATGCCCTCCATGATCGAGCGCAGGCCGCGCGCGCCGGTCTTGCGCTCGATCGCCTTGCGGGCGATCGACTTCAGCGCATCCTGCGTGAGGTGAGACGCACGTCCTCCATCTCGAACAGGCGCTGGTACTGCTTGACCAGCGCGTTCTTCGGCTCGGTGAGGATCTGCATCAGCGCCGCCTCGTCGAGGTCCTCGAGCGTCGCGATGACCGGCAGGCGGCCGACGAATTCCGGGATCAGGCCGAACTTCAGCAGATCCTCGGGCTCGACCTCGCGCAGCACCTCGCCGGTGCGCCGGTCGTCCGGCGCCTGCACCTGGCGGCGAAGCCGATCGACGTGCCCTTGCCGCGCGCCGAGATGATCTTCTCGAGGCCGGCGAAGGCGCCGCCGCAGATGAACAGGATGTTGGTGGTGTCGACCTGCAGGAATTCCTGCTGGGGATGCTTGCGCCCGCCCTGCGGCGGCACGGAGGCCACGGTGCCTTCCATGATCTTCAGCAGCGCCTGCTGCACGCCCTCGCCCGACACGTCGCGGGTGATCGAGGGGTTGTCCGACTTGCGGGAGATCTTGTCGATCTCGTCGATGTAGACGATGCCGCGCTGCGCCCGCTCGACGTTGTAGTCGGCGGCCTGCAGCAGCTTGAGGATGATGTTCTCGACGTCCTCGCCGACGTAGCCGGCCTCGGTCAGCGTCGTCGCGTCGGCCATCGTGAACGGCACGTCGAGGATGCGCGCCAGCGTCTGCGCCAGCAGCGTCTTGCCGGAGCCCGTCGGGCCGATCAGCAGGATGTTGGACTTCGCCAGCTCGACGTCGTTGTGCTTCGTCGCGTGATTGAGCCGCTTGTAGTGGTTGTGCACCGCCACCGACAGCACGCGCTTGGCCTGGAACTGGCCGATCACGTAATCGTCCAGCACCTTGCAGATTTCGCGCGGCGTCGGGACCCCGTCCCGGACTTCACCAGCGAGGTCTTGTTCTCCTCGCGGATGATGTCCATGCACAGCTCGACGCATTCATCGCAGATGAACACGGTCGGCCCGGCGATCAGCTTGCGCACCTCGTGCTGGCTCTTGCCGCAGAACGAGCAGTAGAGCGTGTTCTTGGACTCTCCGCTGCCGCCGACCTTGTTCATCTCGATCTCCTGAGGCTCCGGCGGGCGTCGCCAACGACAGCCCGACAATTAACTATATGTGGCCATTTGCTAACGATTTGTAGCCCGCGTCTCGGCGCGGTTGCGGCGCGCTGGCGCACACCCTCGGGGTCGCGCCATCGAACCACGGCCGCCGGACGGGATCAAGCGACCCGCCCGGCTCAGTCCACATCAACCCGAAATAAGGAAAATACTTTCCTGATCAGGGCTTTGCGTCTGTCAGCTCTTCTGGCCGCTTATCCTGCACATGGTCGACGATGCCGAACGCCTTCGCCTCTTCGGCGGACATGAAATGATCGCGATCCAGCGTCTGCTCGATGCGCTCGTAGCTCTGGCCCGTATGGCGGACGTAGATCTCGTTCAGGCGCTTCTTGACCTTCAGGATGTCCTCCGCGTGGCGCTCGATGTCAGACGCCTGGCCCTGGAAGCCGCCCGAGGGCTGGTGCACCATGATGCGCGCGTTCGGCAGCGCGAAGCGCATGCCCTTCTCGCCTGCGCACAGCAGCAGCGAGCCCATCGAGGCCGCCTGGCCGATGCAGAGCGTCGTCACCTTCGGCCGGATGAACTGCATCGTGTCGTAGATCGCCAGACCCGACGTGACGCTGCCGCCCGGCGAGTTGATGTACATCGCGATCTCTTTCTTCGGGTTCTCCGCCTCGAGAAAGAGCAGCTGGGCGATGACCAGCGAGGCCATGTTGTCCTCGACCGGGCCGGTCAGGAAGACGATGCGCTCGCGCAGCAGGCGGGAATAGATGTCGAAGGAGCGTTCGCCGCGATTCGACTGCTCGACCACGATGGGCACGAGCATGTTTTTGTAGAGATCAATCGGGTCGCGCATGGGCCTCACCGGAATTTTCGGGGGAAGGGTCTCGAATCGGCAAGATAGTCATCGCCGGACCGTTCCGGAAGAGTGAACGAAAACGCCGGCGCGGCGAGGGCCGGCCGGCGTCCGGATTGCGGCGCGTTCGGCGCCTCAGTCCTTCTTGTCCTCGTCCTCGAGCTTGAACAGCTCGTCGCGCGAGACCTCGACGTCGGTCACCTTGGCGAGACCGAGAACGTGGTCGACCACCTTCGACTCGAAGATCGGCGCGCGGATCTCGGCCAGCGCCTGCGGGTTCTTCTGGTAGTAGTCCCACACCATGCGTTCCTGGCCGGGGAACTGGCGGGCGCGCTCGACCAGAGCCTGCGTCACCTCGTCGTCCTTGATCTCGACCTTCGCCTGCTCGCCGACGGCGGCCAGCAACAGGCCGAGACGCACCCGGCGCTCGGCGATCTTGCGATAGTCGCCGCGGGCCGCCTCCTCGGTCGTGCCCTCGGACTCGAAGCTCTTGCCCGACTCCTTGCGCTCCTGCTCCACCTGCGCCCAGATCGTCGCGAACTCCTGCTCGACGAGGCCCTGCGGCAGCTCGAAATTGTAGCGCGAGTCGAGCTGGTCGAGCAGACGGCGCTTGGCCTTGTCGCGGGAGGCCGCGTCGTAGCCGCGCTGGATGTTGCCGCGCACCGCGTCCTTCAGCTTGTCGAGCGCGTCGAAGCCGAAGCCCTTGGCGAATTCGTCGTCCAGCGTCACCGCGCCCGGCGCGTTGACGCTCTTCACCGTCACGTCGAACGCCGCCGGCTGGCCCGCGAGCTTGGCGGAGGCGTATTCCTCGGGGAAGGTGACGGAGACGAGCTTGGCGTCGCCGGCCTTGACCCCGACGAGCTGGTCCTCGAAGCCGGGAATGAAGGTCTCGGAGCCGATCACGACGTCGATGTCGGAGCCCGTGCCGCCCTCGAACGCCTCGCCGTCGATCTTGCCGACGAAGTCGATCGTCACCTTGTCGCCCGCGGCCGCCGCGCCGTCCTTGGCCGTATAGGCGCGGTTCTGGTCGGCCATGCGGTCGAGCGCCTTGGCGACTTCCTCGTCCGCCGCCTTGTGAACCGGCCGCTCGATCGCGATGTCGTCGAACGAACCGATCTCGAATTCCGGCAGCGTCTCCAGCGCGACGGTGAAGGCGAGGTCGCCCTCGGCCGCGAAGGCGCGCTCGACCTCGGCCTGATCGCCCGCAAGGTCGATCGCCGGCTGGGTTGCGAGTCGCAGCTTGTTGTCGGCGACGATCTGCTGATTGGCCTCGTTGACGGCGTTCTGCACGACGTCGGCCATCACGCTCTTGCCGTAGACGCGCTTGAGATAGCTCGTCGGCACCTTGCCGGGGCGGAAGCCGTTGATCCGGACCTTGCCGCGCATCTCGTCGAGCTCGCGGTCGAGCCGGGCGGCGAGGTCGGCTGCGGGGAGCACCACCTTGAACTGGCGCTTCAAACCTTCCGAGAGCGTCTGCGTGACCTGCATTGTCGTCTGTGCCTTCTCAAACCTGCTCGAATCGCCGGGGCGACCCGGCGGGGAAAACCTGTCCGGCTCGCTGCTGCGGATGCTCGCGCGAGTTGGTGCGGGCGGAGGGACTTGAACCCCCATGCCTTGCGGCGGTGGAACCTAAATCCACTGCGTCTGCCAGTTCCGCCACGCCCGCCCTGTGCAGGGAGAGCGCGGAACCCTCCCCCGCGTCGGGTGGCGCTCTATAGCAATGCGTAAGCGCCCGCGCAGCAAAAATATGCACGATTGCCGGGCCCCGCGCGCGTCGCGGCGACGCGGCGCGCTGCGGGCGCCCGCCCGTCGCCTCGCCGGAGCGCGCGAGGGCGTGCGGGCGCCGTTGAATCAGTTTATGAACGCGATGAATCGTTTTCCGAGGTCGCCACTCCATGTATTTGACAAAGCGCGGTTTTCTTTGCGGCGTCGGAAGTCTGGCGGCGACTGCCGGGCGCGCCTGGGCGCAAGGCGCGCCCTTCGTCCTCGACGCAAGGCCGCAGGAGCGCGCGGTCGCGGGCCTCGCCCGGCCGCTCCGGTCGCTCGCCTTCAACAACGCGATCCCCGGCCCCTCGATCCGCCGCCGCCCCGGCGAGGAGGTCTGGGTGGAGCTGCGCAACTGGCTCGGCGCTCCGCTGGCGCTGCACTGGCAGGGCGTGCGGATCGTCAACGCGATGGACGGCGTTCCGGGGCTGACGCAAGCCCGTCCGGACGGCGCGCCGCTCCAGTACCGCTTCGTCCCGCCCGATCCGGGCTTCTACTGGTATCGCCCCTCCGCCATGCCCGCCGCCGCCGAGCAGCTCGCGCGCGGCCTGTGCGGCGTGCTCATCGTGGAGGAGGCCAACCCGCCGCCGGTCGACCACGAGATCGTCGCCGAACTCGGCGACCTGCGCCTCAATGCGGACGGCGCGATTCAGGATGGCGCGGACGCCGCGACCGTTCGCGGCGCCGGCCGCGTCGGCGCCGTCGTCACCGTCAACGGCGCGATCGCCCCGCAGGAGCTGCGCGCCCGCCCCGGCGCGCGCCTGCGCCTGCGCCTCGTCAACGTCGCCCCCGCCCGCCTGTTCGTCGTCTCCTTCGTCGGCGTGAAGCCGATGATCGTCGCTATCGACGGCCAGCCCTGCGACCCCTTCGAGCCGGTGCGCCAGACCATTCCGGTCGGCCCCGGCGCCCGCTTCGACCTCATCGTCGACATGCCGGCGAGCGCGGGCGAGGCCGCCGTCGTCGCGCGCGGACCCGAGCCGCCGGGCGGGCCCGCCCTGCCCGACACGCCGCTGGTGCTCCTGCGGGCCGAGGGCGATCCGCTGCCCGGCCGCGGGCCGGTCCCGTCCCTGCCGCTCAACGCCGCGCTGCCCCCGGCCATCCGCCTGCAGAACGCCACCCGCATGGATCTCGTGATCGAGGGCGGCGCCGCCCTGCCCGCCGGAATGGGTCAGGCGCTGGCGATGGGCTACCTGCCCCCGCCCGACCCCAAGGCCCCCGACCCCAAGGCGAAGGCGCCGCCCCCCTGGCGCCTCAACGGCCGCGCCGGCGAGGGCCTGCCCGACAAGCCGCTGTTCTCGGTCAAGCGCGGGACGCCGGTGACGCTCGGCTTCGTCAACAGGACGTCCTTCCCGCAGACGATGCACGTCCACGGTCACGTCATGCGCCTCCTGCATCCTCTCGACGACGGTTGGGAGCCCTACTGGCGCGACGCGGTGATCGCGCCCGACGGCAAGACGAGCCGGATCGCCTTCCTCGCCGACAATCCCGGCCGCTGGCTGATCGCCGCGACCAATCTCGACCGCGCCGCCAATGGTCTGGCCGCATGGTTCGAGGTGACCTGAAGGCCTCGACCGTTCGGCGCGCGATTGCGCCGGACGGCGGGGCGGCTCCCGGTCCCCGGCGATCGACGCCGCCTTCCTGGCTCGCGACCGGCCCTCGATCGGCCGCTCGACGGCGGTCGCATCGACGATGTCGACGAAATGCCCTGCCCACGCCGGGCGCGCCGGCGGACTACGCCCAGCCGCCCATGCGCAGGCCGACGCCCAGCGCGGCGCAGATCGCAAGCGTCGCGCCCATGCCGAGCCGGGCGCCGAAGGTGAGCGCCAGCGCGAGCGCCGTCAGCGCCGCCGCCCACGGGTTGAGACTCGACCATGCCGGCCAATCCAGCGCGAGCGGGCCTAGCCGCGCCCGCCCGACCGCGGCGAACAGCGTGTGCAGCGCGAACCACAGCGCCAGATTGAGGATGACGCCGACCACCGCCGCCGTGACGCCGGCGAGCGCCCCCGCCAGCGGCCGCGAGGCGCGCAGCCTCTCGAACCACGGCCCGCCCGCGAAGATCCACAGGAAACAGGGCGCGAAGGTCGTCCATGTCGCGATCGCCGCGCCGAGCGTTCCGGCGACCAGCGGATCGAGATCGCCCGGCGCGCGATGCGCCGCCAGAAAGCCGACGAACTGCAGCACCATGATCAGCGGGCCGGGCGTCGTCTCCGCCATGCCGAGCCCGTCGAGCATCTCGCCCGGCGTGATCCACCCATAGCTCTGCGCCGCGACGTCGCCGACATAGGCGAGCACGGCGTAGGCGCCGCCGAAGGTGACGACGGCCATCTTGGAAAAGAACACGCCGAGCTGCGTCAGCCTGTCTTCGCCGCCGCGCCACAACGCCAGCGCGGCCACCGGCGCGAGCCACGCGACGATGCAGATCGCCGCGATGGCGAGGTCGCGCCGCGCGCTCGGGCGCGCATGATCGGGCGTTCCCTCGCCCAGCGCGGTCGGCGCCTCGTCCGCCGTCGTCGCGCCGTGTCCTGCGCCGGCGAAGGCGGCCGATCCCATCCGCGTCGCGCCGTAGCCGATCAACGCCGCGCCCGCGACCACAGCCGGAAACGGCGCGCCGAGGGCGGCGACGGCGACGAACGCCGCGACCGCCAGCGCCCGCGCGCCCCCGCTTCTCAACGCGCGCCGGCCGATGCGCAGCGCCGCCTCCAGCACGATGGCGAGCACCGCCGCCTTCAGCCCGAAGAACAACCCCTCGACGAGCGGCAGCTTCCCCCAGATCACATAGATCATCGACAGCGCCCAGATCGCCAGCGCCCCCGGCGCGACGAACAGCAGCCCGGCGATGAGCCCGCCCTTCACGCGATGCATCAGCCAGCCGACATAGGTGGCGAGCTCCATCGCCTCCGGCCCCGGCAGCAGCGTGCAGGCGTTGAGCGCGTGCAGGAAGCGCCGCTCCGACACCCAGCGCTTTTCCTCGACGACGATGCGATGCATCACCGCGATCTGCCCGGCCGGCCCGCCGAAGGAAAGCGCGGCGACGCGCGCCCAGACCCGCGCGGCCTCCGCCAGCGTCGGGAAGCGCGGCGGTTCACCCATGCGCGCGCGCGCCTGCTCGCCGGCCGGCGGCGGTCAAGGCCGGCGATGCTGCGGATCGAGACATCGTGACGACTCCCTGCCCTGCCGGGATTGCGCGACGCGCTCCCTTCGGTCGCCATATTCGCGAAACGATCGTCTGCCTGGCGACGCGCAATCCTCGGCGTCGCCGGGCGGAACGTTTCCGCAGAAAGGTCTCGCATCCCCGCGCCGGTTGGCAAGCGCGCCGGCGCGCCATCCCGGGAGATCGACCATGCCGAAGATCGCAATCGCGGCTCCGGCCGCCGCGGCTTCGCTCGCTCCAGGCGTCGCGGCGGCGCGGGCGGCGCCGCGAGATCGTGACCGCGGCCTTGCGGCGTGCGACCATGCCGACTCGGGGCGAGACGCCCGCCGCGACGGATCGACATGCTCGCTTTCTCACTTCCCGACTGGATCGCGCTGGCGACCTTCGTCGCCGCCTGGATCGTCTACCATTTCGTCGCCGACCGCGCGAACGCGCGCTATCGCGGCCTCAACCTGCTGATGAACGAGGCGCGCGCGGACTGGATGGCTCGGATGCGCGAGCGCGATCCGCGCATGGTCGACACGCAGATCATGGCGACCTTGCAGAACGGCGCGGCGTTCTTCGCCTCCACCTCGCTGATCGCGCTCGGCGCGACCATCACCATGCTGCGCGGCGCCGACGATCTGATCCGCGTCTTTCAGGATCTGCCGCTCGGCGCGACGCCCGCGCGCGGCCTCTGGGAGATGAAGATCTGCGGCCTCGCGCTGATCTTCGGCTACGCCTTCTTCAAGTTCGGCTGGGCCTATCGGCTGTTCAACTACGCCGCGATCCTCGTCGGCGCGACGCCGCCGGCCGACAGCGAGGACGCCGCGGCGCTCGAGCGCGCGGCGCGCCGGGCGGCGCGCATGAGCGTCGCGGCCGGCGGCCATTTCGCGCGCGGGCAGCGCGCCTTCTTCTTCGCCGTCGCCTATCTCGGCTGGTTCCTCGGCCCCTACGCGCTGATCGCCGCGACTCTTTTCGTGCTGCTGGTGATGAGCAGCCGCCAGTTCAGCTCCGACGCGCGCGACGCGCTTCTCGACGCCTGACTCAGGGCGCGGGCAGAAGCGCATCCGTCTTGCCGCTCAGACGGTAGGCGGCGAGCCCCAGCCACTCGTGCGTCGCCAGATCCGCGAGCGACAGCCCGGCCGACCATTCCCGCACGACGGGAAGCCGCGCCTTGCCGGCGCGATAGTCGACAGGCGCGGCGACGACGCTCCACCCCGCCCCGCGAAACGCGCCGACGGCGCGCGGCATGTGATGCGCCGAGGTGACGAGAAGCCAGCGTTCGCCCGGCTTCGGCTTCACGAGGTCGCGCGTCAGCACAGCGTTCTCGATCGTGTTGCGCGATTTGTCCTCGAACACGAATCGCTCCAGCGGCGCGCCCATCGACGCCCACAATCGCCGCGCCGCGTCCGCCTCGGTGCGCGTCGAGCCAAACAACGCCGACGTGCCGCCGGTGAAGACGACGCGCGCCTGCGGATATTTCAGCGCCAGCGCCAGCCCCTCGGTCATCCGCTCGGCCGCGTCGGTCAACAGAACCTGCGTCTCCTCGCCCGCCGCGCTCTCGCCGACGGCGCCGCCGAGCACGATGATGCCCGCCGGCGCGGGCGCGTCCGCCGCCGGCGGCGGGAAGCGCGTCTCCAGCGCGCGCAAGCCGTAGGCGCCGAACGGCCCGGAGCCGAGCAGCAGCCCGGCCGCCAGCGCGCCGACGATCAGCCGCCGACCGCCGCGCGCGAACCGGGTGAACAGCAGCGCCGCGCCCAGCGCCGCCGCGCCGTAGATCAGGTTCGACGGCGCGGCGACGAGCCACAGGACTTTCGACAGGAAAAAGAACATCAGCGCGCCGGCTTGTCCCACACCGGCGCCCAGCCGGGATTGACGCTGCGCCCGTCCGCCCGCGCCAGCGCGGAAAGGCGCGCCATCTCGTCCGCGCCCAGCTCGAAATCGAACACGTCGAAATTCGCCGCGATATGCGCGCGCGAGCGCGAGCGCGGAATCGCGACCACCCCCTGCTGCACATGCCAGCGCAGGATGATCTGCGAGGGGGAGCGCCCGCGCGAAGCGGCCATCGCGGCGACGGTCGGGTCGGCGACGAGGTCGCCCCTGCCGAGCGGGCTGTAGGAGGTGAAGGCGACGCCCCGCGCGCGGCAGGCCGCGAGCAGCGTCGTCTGGTCAAGGCGCGGATGATATTCGCACTGGTTCGCCGCCAGCGGCGCGGCCGACAGACTCGTCGCCTCCGCCAGCATCGCCGAGGGAAAATTCGAGACGCCGATGTGGCGCGCCAGACCCTGCGCGCGCGCCTCGTTCAGCGCGCCGATGGAGTCGGCGAGCGCGACGCCAGTCGTCGTCGGCCAATGGATGAGCAGAAGGTCGACATGATCGAGCTTCAGCTTGTCGAGGCTGCGCCGCGCCGAGTCGAGCAGCGCCGCCGGCGCGAGATCGGTGTGCCACACCTTCGTGGTGAGAAAAATCTCGTCCCGTTTCAGCCCCGACCCCGCGATGGCGCGACCGACCTCCGCCTCGTTGCCGTACATCGCCGCAGTGTCGATATGGCGGTAGCCGATCTCCAGCGCGTCGCGCACGGCGCGCTTGCCCTCCTCGCCCGCCAACTGCCATGTGCCGAGACCGATCGCGGGAATGCGGGCGTCTCCGCCGGTCACGAGCGGCGCTTGGGTCATGTCGATGGTCCTTGCGGTTTCAGGTCACGGGAAGCGTCAGCGCGCGTTGCGCCGCCGGCCGCGTCATGACGCGCTCATACCACTTCTCGAGCGCGGAATGCGACAGCCGCGCGACCGGCATGTTCAACCAGCGGTGAACATGCGGCGCGACGGCGAACTCGGCCGCCCCGAACGTCTCGCCGCCGAGCCATGGGGTCTTCGCCAGCGCGGCGTCGAGAACCGCGAGCCGCTTCTCGGTCGCCTTGCGCGAGTCCTCGATGGCGGCCGCGTCGCGCTGCTCCGGCGGCTTGCGCACGAGATCGTGAAAGGCGCGGAACATCGCCGGCGCGAACGCCGTCTGCTGCCAGTCCATCCAGCGGTCGCCGAGCGCGCGCGCCGCCGCGTCCGGCCAGAATCGCCCTTGCCCGTGCACGGCGCAGAGATAGCGCAGGATCGCGTTGGATTCCCACAGCACGAGATCGCCGTCGCGCAGCGTCGGCACGAGGCCATTCGGGTTCATGGCGCGATAGGCCGGCGTGTCGACCACGCCGAATTGCAGCCCCGCCTCCACGCGTTCGTAGGGGGCGCCGATCTCCTCGAGGCAGAACACGACCTTCTGCACATTGACCGAGTTCAGCCTGCCCCACAGCGTGATCATGCGCGCCTCCGCAAGCGCGACAATGCACCCGCGCCGGCGCGCGCGCCAGTGCGCTCGCCCTACTCAGCGTCCCTCCGCCCACTCCTGCGGCGAACAGCGATTGTAGACGAGGGAATAGGCGTGCGCCCCGTCCTCGCGGTTGCGGTCCGCCCGGAGCGCGGCGCCGATGAGATCGCGCACCTGCGCGACCGCCGCGCGGGCGGGCGCGACGAGGCGCTCCTGCTCGGCCTCGGCGTCGTCGCGCGTCACGAAGACGGGCGAGGCCTGCGTCGGCAGCGGCGCGCCGCGCAACAGGCGCAGCATCTCGGCGCGGTAGGAAAAGAAGATCCGCATCGGCCGGCGCACATGCGATTCCAGCTCGTGGCCCAGCGTCGTGCGGTAGGCGCAGGAGCCGACCGCATAGTCCGACGAAATCGCCACGACGTAGTCCTGCAGGCGGAAATAGATGTTCGCCGAAACGACCCAGAGCGCGACGCGCCCGCCTGCCCCCGGGCCTCCGTCTTCCCATTGCACGGTCATACGGGGCAGCACCCGGACCTGCGTATGCCCGGCGCGATGCGAACCGTTGGCTGGGCCGGGATCGGCGCGCGAATGGTCGACCGTCCGCGGCACGGGATCGGCCGAGAAGTGCACGAAATAGGGCGCGGGGGCTTCAGTCATCGCTGGCTCGCTCATGATGGCGCGCCATCCTGCGCCCGACGCAAGCGCCGCGATGCGCGCCCGCGCACGTCGCGACGCCGAGCGCCGCAAGGCCGGCGAAGCAAGCGGACGAGCTCGGCGCGACCGCTGTCGGCGCCGCGGCGACCGCCTGCGCGCTCGTCAGCAAGACGGCGCAGACCGCAAATCCCCGCATCGTCGCTCCCGCTCCTCGACCGGAGGAACAACGCGCGAGAGCGGCGAACGATCCGCGCTCAGAAGGCGAGCCGCATCAGCGGTCGGCGCGGCGTGCGGCGGGCGACCTCGACGAAGCCGAGATCGCGGAACACGGAAGCCACGCCGACGAAGCCTTCGCCCCAGGCGAGCGGTCGGTCGGCCTCGATGGCGCAGACCTCCACCGCCGCGGCGCCGGCGGCGCGCGCATGGTCCGCCGCCGCGCGCGCCATCGCCCGCATCAGCCCGCTGCGGCGGGCGCCGGCCCGGATGTAGAAACAGGTGATGGCGAAGATGCGCGCCGGATCGACGTCGCCGACCGGCGCCGACTTGTCCATCGCGTCGAATCTCGGCGTCGCCGCGCGCGGCGCAACGGCGACCCAAGCGACCGGCTTGCCCTCGCGATAGCCGAGCAACCCGGGCGCCGGCCCCTGCGCGACGATCCGCGCGAAGGCCTCGCGCCGTCCCTCGGCGCCGGCCGCGCGCCACTCCGGCCGCGTCAGCCGCGTCCACATGCACCAGCAGCCCGACGAGGCGCCGCGCGGGCCGAACAGATCGGCCAGATCGTCCCACAACTCCGGCGTCAGCGGCCGGATGTCGAGACCGTCCGCCGCGCCGGCCCGCCTCACGCCGACTTCGCGAACAATTCGCGGCCGATCAGCATGCGGCGGATTTCGCTGGTGCCGGCGCCGATCTCGTAGAGCTTGGCGTCGCGCAGCAGGCGGCCCGTCGGATAGTCGTTGATGTAGCCGTTGCCGCCGAGAAGCTGGATCGCGTCGAGCGCGATCTGCGTCGCCTTCTCGGCCGCGATGAGGATGGCGCCGGCGGCGTCCTCGCGCGTCGTCTCGTGACGGTCGCAGGCCTTCGCCACGGCGTAGACATAGGCGCGGCAGGAATTCATGCCGACATACATGTCGGCGATCTTGCCCTGCACGAGCTGGAACTCGCCGATCGACTGGCCGAACTGCTTGCGCTCGTGGACATAGGGCATGACGATGTCCATCGCCGCCTGCATGATGCCGATGGGGCCGGCGGCCAGCACCGCGCGCTCGTAGTCGAGCCCGCTCATCAGCACGTTGACGCCCTTGTTCACCTGGCCGAGCACGTTCTCCTCGGGCACCTCGCAATCCTCGAACACCAGTTCGCCGGTGTCCGAGCCGCGCATGCCGAGCTTGTCGAGCTTCTGCGCCGTCTTGAAGCCCTTGAAGCCCTTCTCGACGATGAAGGCGGTGATGCCGCGCGTGCCGGCGCTAGGGTCCGTCTTGGCGTAGACGATCAGCGTCTCGGCGATGGGGCCGTTGGTGATCCACATCTTCGAGCCGTTGAGAATGTAGCGGTCGCCCTTCTTCTCGGCGCGCGTCTTCATCGACACGACGTCGGAGCCGGCGCCGGGCTCCGACATGGCGAGCGCGCCGACATGCTCGCCCGAGATCAGCTTGGGCAGATATTTGCGCTTCTGCGCCTCGCTGCCGTTTCGGCGCATCTGGTTGACGCACAGGTTCGAGTGCGCGCCGTAGGACAGGCCGACCGAGGCCGAGGCGCGGCTCACCTCCTCCACCGCGATGACATGCTCGAGATAGCCGAGGCCCGTGCCGCCATACTCCTCCTCGACGGTGATGCCGTGCAGGCCGAGCGCGCCCATCTTCGGCCACAGATCGCGCGGAAACTGGTTCGAGCGGTCGATCTCGGCCGCGCGCGGCGCAATCTCGGCCTGCGAAAAGTCGCGCGCCGTCTCGCGGATCATGTCGGCGGTCTCGCCGAGATCGAAATTGAAGACGGGCATGGCGTTCGGGATCATGGCGCGGGGCTTTCCTCTGGTCGCTTCCTCGATGCGGGCATGATAACCAATCGCCCCGCAAGTCAAAGGCCGGCCGCCGGCCGCCGGAGGCGCCTCCTTGCCGCAGCCCGCCGATCACCCCAGCCCGTTGCGCGAGGAATTCGTCGCCACGCTGCGGCTCGCCTGGCCGCTGGCGCTGACGAATGTCGCGCAGACCGGCATGACGGCGACGGACGTGATGTTCATGGGCTGGCTCGGGCCGGACCGGCTCGCCGCCGGCGCGCTCGGCACGAACCTCTATTTCCCCTTCCTCATTCTGGGCATCGGCTTCCTCAGCGCCGTCGCCCCGATGGTCGCGCGCGAACTCGGCCGCAACGCCCATTCCGTGCGCGAGGTGCGCCGCACCGCCCATCAGGGATTCTGGGCGGCGATGATTCTCTCCGTCCCGTCCCTGGCGATCCTGTGGAACGCCGGGCCGATCCTCGTCGCCTTCGGGCAGGAGCCGCGCCTGGCCGCGGACGCGACCTCCTATGTCCGCGCGATGATGTGGTCGCTGCCCCTCTTCCTGCTGTTCGTGGCGATGCGCGCTTTCGTCAGCGCGCTGGAGCGGCCGGGCGCGGCGCTCGCGGCCGTGCTCGTCGCCTTCGTCGTCAATGCGGGGGCGAATTATGTCCTGGTCTTCGGCCATTTCGGCTTTCCCCGGCTCGAGCTCGTCGGCTCGGGGCTGGCGACGACCATCGCGGTGGCGGTGATGTTCGCCGTCATCGCCGGCGTCGCGCTGATCGACCGGCGGATGCGGCGTTATCATGTGTTCGGCCGCTTCTGGCGCGCCGACGGCGCGCGCCTCGTCGAGCTGACGCGCCTCGGCCTGCCGCTGGGGCTGACCCTGTTCTTCGAATCCTCGGTGTTCTACGCCGCCGTGTTCCTGATGGGGATCATCGGCGCGAGCTCGCTCGCCGCCCATTCCATCGCGATCCAGATCGCCTCGCTCACCTTCATGATCCCGCTCGGCCTCGCGCAGGCGGCGAGCGTTCGCGTCGGCCGCGCCTTCGGCGCGGAGGATGCGGCGGGCGTGCGTCGCGCCGGATGGATCGCCTTCGGCCTCGGGGTCGGGGCGATGGCGATCGCCGCGCTCGTCATGATCGCGGCGCCGCGCCTGCTGATCTCGGCCTTTATGGACGTCGCGAACCCCGCCAATGCGGAGGTCGTGGGCCTTGCCGTCGGCTTCCTCGCCATCGCGGCGCTGTTCCAGCTCGCCGACGGGGCGCAGGCGACCGGCAGCGGCATGTTGCGCGGCCTGCACGATACGCGCGTGCCGATGATCTATGCGCTGATCGGCTACTGGGGCGTCGGCCTGCCGCTCGGCGCGCTGCTCGCCTTTCGGGCCGGCTGGAAGGGCGTCGGAATATGGACGGGCCTTGCGGCCGCGCTCACCGTCGTCGCGATCTTGATGGTGATGCGCTGGATCAAGCTCACCCGCGCCCTGCCCCGCGCATGACAGGCCGCCTTGCCCGGCGCGCGGCCCGGCCCGATAAACGGACATGACGGACGTCCGACTCAATCCATCCGGCCCTGCCGGCGCGCAGGCGACTCTCGAGATCGATCTCGGCGCCCTCGCCGACAACTGGAGGCGCCTCGCCGCCCGCGCCGCGCCCGGCGAATGCGCCGCCGTCGTCAAGGCCGACGCCTACGGGATCGGCATCGGGACCGCCGTCCCCGCCCTCGCGAAGGCCGGCGCGCGCACCTTCTGCGTCGCGCATCTGTCCGAGGCGCTGCGCGTGCGCGCGCTCGCGCCGGAGGCCACGATCTATCTGCTCAACGGCCTGCCGCCGGCCGACGTCGCGGCGCTGGCGCCGGCGCGCATCCGCCCGGTGCTCGGCTCGCTGGAGCAGATCGCGCGCTGGCGCGCCGCCGGCGCCGGCCCCTGCGCGGTGCAGATCGACACCGGCATGAACCGCTTCGGCCTCTCCTGCGCCGACGCGGCGACGCTGCATCCCGCCGATTTCGAAGCGCTCGGCGTCGAGCTGTTGATGACGCACTTCGTCGCCTCCGAGGAGCCGCAGAGCGCGCTGAACGCGCGTCAGATCGCGGCCTTCGAGGCCGCGCGGGCGCGCTTCCTCGACGTTCCGGCGAGCATCGCGAACTCCTCGGCGCTGTTCCTGCCGACCCTGCCCGGCGCCGCGCTCGCCCGGCCGGGCTATGCGCTCTACGGCGGCAACCCCTGCCCCGGCGCGGCCAATCCGATGCGCCCTGTCGTGTCGCTGCGCGCGCCGATCCTTGCGCTGCGCCGGATCGGGCGGGGCGAGACGGTCGGCTACAATGCGCAGTGGACCGCGCGGCGGCCGACGTTGCTCGCCACGATCGGCGTCGGCTACGCCGACGGCTATCCCCGCAGCGCCGGCGGGACGGACGCCCGTGGCGGCGCGCAGGCGGTGGTCGCCGGCGCGCGCTGCCCCCTCGCCGGCCGCGTCTCGATGGATCTGATCGTCGTCGACGCGACCGACGCCCCGCACGCCGAGGTCGGCGATCCCGTCGCGCTGCTCGGCGATGGAATCGGCGTCGACGATCTGGCGGGCTGGGCGGGAACCAACGGCTATGAAGTGTTGACGCGGCTCGGCGCCCGGTACGCGCGGCGAAGCGCGGGTTGACGCGCCGCCGCGCCTCCCTCATGTTCTTGAAATGTTCCTCATGAGTCGCGGCGCTCCCCGCCGGGCTCCCCGCTTCGGTTCGCGATGGCCCGCGCCAAATCGACCTTCGTCTGCCAGAACTGCGGCGCCGTCACGGGCCGCTGGCAGGGCAAATGCGAAGCCTGCGGCGACTGGAACTCGATCGTCGAGGAGGCGGCCGAGTCCGGCATCGGCGCGGCGCTCGCGCGCGGCGCGCGCAAGGGCCGGCTGATCCGTCTCGAGGCGCTGGCGGGAGCCGGCGAGGCGCCGCCCCGCATCGCCACCGGCGTCGCCGAACTCGATCGCGTCGCCGGCGGCGGCTTCGTGCCGGGCTCCGTCATCCTGCTCGGCGGCGAGCCGGGAATCGGCAAGTCGACCCTGCTCATTCAGGCCTGCGCCGCGCTCGCCCGGCGCGGCCAGCGCGTCGTCTACGTCTCGGGCGAGGAGGCGGTGGATCAGGTGCGCCTGCGCGCCGCGCGCCTCGGCCTCGCCGCCGCGCCGGTGGAGCTGGCCGCCGAAACCGCCGTCTCCGACATCGTCGCCACCCTCGGCGAGGGCCGGCGCCCCGGACTCGTGGTGATCGATTCGATCCAGACCATGTGGAGCGACGCGGTGGAGTCCGCCCCCGGCACGGTGACGCAGGTGCGCGCCAGCGCGCAGGCGCTGATCCGCTACGCCAAGACCACCGGGGCGACCGTCATCCTCGTCGGCCACGTCACCAAGGACGGGCAGATCGCCGGCCCCCGCGTCGTCGAGCACATGGTCGACGCCGTGGTGAATTTCGAGGCCGACGCCGGCCACCACTTCCGCATCCTGCGCGCCTCGAAGAACCGCTTCGGCCCGACCGACGAGATCGGCGTGTTCGAGATGACCGGCGGCGGCCTCGCCGAGGTCGCCAACCCTTCCGCGCTGTTTCTGGCCGGCCGCGACGCCGCCGCCCCCGGCGCCGCCGTGCTCGCCGGCATGGAAGGCACGCGGCCGCTGCTCGTCGAGGTGCAGGCGCTGTGCGCGCCGACCAGCCTCGGCACGCCGCGCCGCTCCGTCGTGGGGTGGGATTCGAATCGGCTGGCGATGGTGATCGCCGTGCTGGAGGCGCACGCCGGCGTGCGCCTCGGCCAGCACGACGTCTATCTGAACGTCGCCGGCGGCCTGCGCGTCGGCGAGCCGGCGGCAGACCTCGCCGCCGCCGCCGCGCTCGTCTCCTCGCTCACCGGCGCGACGCTGCCGGGCGATTGCGTCTTCTTCGGCGAGTTGGGCCTGTCGGGCGCGGTGCGCCCCGTCGCCCATGCCGGCCTGCGCATGAAGGAGGCCGGAAAACTGGGCTTCGCCCGCGCCGTCGGGCCGGCGGCGGCGCGCGAGAAGGGCGAGACCGCGCCAATCGCCCTGCGCGAAACTCGCCATGTCGCCGACCTCGTGGCCGACATCGCCGCCCGCGCGCCGCGCCGCGCGGGGCCGCGCGCGGCCGAGTAAGCGGCCTCGCGCCCCGCCCCGGCGCGGCCTTGCGGCTTTTCCCGGGCGGGCGCCTTCTGTATAAGACGGGCCGCGGCGGGCCCCGGGCCCGAGACGAAGCCCGAAGAACTCTCCCGACGGAGCGAGGCCCGAATGCCTTCTTATGTCGATCTCGGCGTCATCGCCGTGGTCCTGCTGTCCGCCCTGCTGGCGATGGTGCGCGGCTTCACCCGCGAGGTGCTGGCCATCGCCTCCTGGGTCGCCGCCGCCGTCGCGGCGCTTTACCTTTACCCGACGGTCGCGCCGCTCCTGAAGGGCTATCCCTATATGGACAAGCCGGCCGTGCAGCAGGGCGCGGCCGCCGCCATCGTTTTCTTCGGCGTGCTGATCGTCGTCTCGATCATCACGGTGAAGGTGTCGGACCTCATCCTCGACAGCAAGGTCGGCGCGCTCGACCGCTCGATGGGCTTCCTGTTCGGCGCGGCGCGCGGCTTCCTGCTCTGCGTCGTCGCCTTCATGTTCTTCGAGTGGCTGGTGCAGGGCAAGGAGCCGGAATGGGCCAAGAACGCCCGCACCCGCCCGTTCCTGCAGCAGACCGGCGAGCAATTGCGCGCCATGCTGCCGGACGATCCGGAATCGACCCTCCTGCGCCAGCTCAACAAGTCGAAGGGTCAGGGCCCGGCCGAGGATCCGCCGGCCGAGGACGATTCCAAGCCCGCCGAGCCCGCTCCAGCCCCGCAGAAGCGCGGCGAGGCGCCCGCGCAGCCGGCGCCGACGCGCGCCGCCGCGCCGCCCGCGCGCCGGCCCCCGCCCCGGCCGCGATGGCGCAGAGCGACCGCAAGGGCCTCGATTCGATCATAGCTCGCAGCCAGCCCGCGCAGCGCTGAGGCGGGTGACGGGAGCGGCGCGAGCCACTATGTGAACGCCATTCCAAAGCCGGCGCGCCGCTTGCAAGGCGGACGCGCCCCACAGGGACGCCGCCGATGACATCTACCGTGGATTGCGCGCCCGCCGACGTCGTCGCCGCCTTCGATCCCGAGGCCGACCGGCTGCGCGAGGAATGCGGCGTCTTCGGCATCTTCGGCCATCCCGAGGCGGCGGCGGTCGTCGCCCTCGGCCTGCACGCGCTCCAGCATCGCGGCCAGGAGGCGGCGGGCATCGTCTCCTTCGACGGCAAGCGCTTCCATTCCGAGCGGCGCCTCGGCCTCGTCGGCGACCACTTCTCGCGCGCCAGCACGATGCAGGCTCTGGCGGGCGCAGCCGCCATCGGCCATGTCCGCTATTCGACGACCGGCGAGACCATCCTGCGCAACGTGCAGCCGCTCTTCGCCGAGCTCGACGGTGGCGGCTTCGCCCTTGCCCACAACGGCAATCTGACCAACGCGCTGACGCTGCGCCGCCAGCTCATCCGCGAGGGCGCGATCTACCAGTCCACCTCCGACACCGAGGTCGTGCTGCAACTGGTCGCGCGCAGCCGCAAACCCAAGCTGGTCGACCGTTTCGTCGACGCGCTGCGCCAGATCGAGGGCGCCTACGCCTTCGTCTGCCTGTCGAACAAGAAGCTGATCGGCGCGCGCGATCCGCTCGGCATCCGCCCGCTCGTGCTGGGCGAACTGGACGGGCGCTACATCCTCGCCTCCGAGACCTGCGCGCTCGACATCATCGGCGCCAAATTCGTGCGCGACATCGAGAATGGCGAGATCGTCGTCATCTCCGAAGAGGGCATCGAGAGCCACAAGCCCTTCCCGCCGCAACCGCAGCGCCCCTGCATCTTCGAGTTCATCTATTTCGCCCGGCCCGACTCCATCGTGCAGGGCAAGTCGGTCTATCAGGTGCGCAAGAACATGGGCGCCGAACTGGCGCGCGAAGCGGGCGTCGAGGCCGACGTCGTCGTGCCCGTGCCGGATTCCGGCGTGCCGGCGGCGATCGGCTACGCGCAGGCCTCCGGCGTGCCGTTCGAACTCGGCATCATCCGCAATCACTATGTCGGGCGCACCTTCATCCAGCCGACGCAGTCGGTGCGCGAACTCGGCGTGCGTATGAAGCACTCCGCCAATCGCGCCGTGATCGACGGCAAGCGCATCGTGCTCGTCGACGATTCCATCGTGCGCGGCACGACCAGCGTGAAGATCGTGCAGATGATGCGCGACGCGGGCGCCAGGGAGGTGCATTTCCGCATCTCCTCGCCGCCGATCCGCTTCCCCGACTTCTACGGCATCGACACGCCGGAGCGCGAGAAGCTGCTCGCCGCGACGATGGATCTGGAGGAGATGCGCCGCTTCATCGGCTGCGACTCGCTCGCCTTCCTGTCGGTGGACGGCATCTACCGCGCGGTCGGCCTCGACGGGCGCGACGACATCCGCCCGCAATTCACCGACCATTGCTTCACCGGCGATTATCCGACGCCGCTCGCCGACATTGTTGGCGAGAGCGCGAAGCAGCAATTGTCGCTGCTCGCCGAGGCCGGCTGACGGATCACGTCGAAGCGAGCTTGATCGGCTTGCCGCAATGCGGACAGGCCGCGACCTGCGCGCCGCCGGAGGGCGGCACGGGATCGGGCGAGGCCATTTGCGCGGCGATATCCCGCACAAGCAGAGCGCGCGCGAGGCGCGCGGCCTCGTCGGCCCGATCGAACGAGCGTTGCGTCGCCGCTTGCTGGAGCGCCGAGATCGCCTCGGCGATCAGCCGGTCTGTCTCCTCCGCCCGGACATTGCCCATCGTACGCCTCCTTCAAGCGCCGGTCGCGAGTTTGCGCAGGGCCGGCCATTCGCGCTGGTAGCGTTCGAGATCGAACGGCGGATTGTGCGCGGCGAGCGCGACGCGCGCGGCGTCGAATTCGCGCCAGAACTCCTGCGCGCGCTTGTCGAGCCCCGTCTCGACGAGGAACGGCGCGTCGACGAAGCCGCGCCGCCAGCGCACCGCCATCAGATCGAGCCAGTTGCCGTAATCGATGACGAGGTTGCGGTCCGCCGCCGAGGCGGCGATGGCGGCGGGCGCGGCCATCAACCCGCGCGCCTTGCCGATCTTGTCGTTCAGCCCGCGCCACTCTTCGGCGAGCTTGATCGCGGCGGCCAGATTGTCCTTCTCGCGCGCCAGCTTCTCGCTGCGTCGCGAGAAATAGAAGGTCGAGGCGCCGCCGAGCAGCGCGCCGAGCAGGCCCGAGAACAGACCGGAGCGCCACCACGGCGCGGCGGATTGCTCGGCCTCCAGCCTGGCGACTCGCGCCTCGAGCGTCGGCGGATCGACCGCCGCGCCACCTTGCGCGGAGGCGCGCGCCGCGGCGGCGATCAACGCCAGCGCGAGGGCGAGGGCAGGACGGCGGATGCGCATCGGCGTCTCCCGCATGCGTCGCGAAACGGACTTGCGGCCGAGCCTCGCGCCGGGTCCGGCAGGGGTCAACGCTGTGTCTTGGCCTCACGTTCACGATTGCGCGCGGCTTCCCTGCGCCCGCGCCATCGCCTATGCCTAGCGCTCGACCCATCGGGAATGAAGCCGCGATGCCGGGAGCGCAGGGCGCCGAGCGCCGTTTCGAGAAGATCGCCTTCGTGTCGTCCGGCACGCCGGAGGCCGAGGCCGCGCGCGCCCGCCTCGTCGCCGACTATGGCGACGCCCCGCGCGAGAGCGCCGACGTGATCGTCGCGCTCGGCGGCGACGGCCTGATGCTGCAGACGCTGCATGGCGCGCTGGCCGCGCAGACGCCGATCTACGGCATGAACCGCGGCTCGGTCGGCTTCCTGATGAACGAGTATCGCGAGGACCGTCTCTTGCAGCGCCTGCAGGAGGCGCAATCCTCCGTCATTCATCCGCTGCTGATGACCGCCAGCGACGTGCGCGGCCGCGTCTGGAAGGCGCGCGCCATCAACGAAGTCTCGATGCTGCGCCAATCCTATCAGGCGGCCAAGCTGCGCATCTCCATCGACGGCAAGGAGCGGCTTGAGGAGCTCGTCGCCGACGGCATTCTCGTGGCGACGCCCGCCGGCTCCACCGCCTACAATCTCTCCGCGAACGGGCCGATCCTGCCCCTCGACACGCCGCTGCTGGCGTTGACGCCGATGTCGCCCTTCCGCCCGCGTCGCTGGCGCGGCGCGCTGCTGCCCGACAAGGCGTCGGTGACGATCGAGGTGCTGGAGTCCGAGAAGCGCCCCGTCGCCGCCGTCGCCGACCATACGGAGGTGCGCGACGTGCTGCGCGTCGACGTGTCGATGGATCGCTCGCGCCGCCTCGTGCTGCTGCACGACCCCGGCCACTCGCTGGAAGAACGCATTCTGCGCGAGCAGTTCGGCTACTGAGGAGCGCGCCCCGTCAGGCCGCGCGAATGCGCTCGGGCGCGGGATCGGCGTCGGCGATCGTGTCGGCGTCGGGCGTCAGAACCGGCGCCCCGCCGGTGACGAAGGGCTCGCCGAGGTCGAGTTCGACCGGCGGCGCGTCGGACGCCGCGTCGGCGGCCTCCAGCTCGATCGCCGGCGCCCCGGACGCCGGCCCCTCCGCCTCGACCTCCGGCGCCGGCAGGGCGGCCGCCACGAGGCGCAGCGATTCGGCGCGCGCCTCCTCGCGCGCGGCCTCGACCTCGAACCGGCGCAGCAGGGCCAGCGCCTTGCCGGTGTCGCCGGCCTCCGACGCCTCGCAGGCGTCGACGACCGCGCTCACGAAGGCGAGCGACAGGCGCCCCTCCGGCGAGGGCCGCGCGCCGCGCGTCGCCGCGCAGGCGGCGCTGAAAGCAGGCGCAAGCGCGCCGGGCAGACCGGCCTTCGCGCACAACGCCAGAAAACCGGCGCCGCGCGGCTCGGCCATCAGGCCGTGAGTGCGCGCCGCGCTCATGCCGGTCAAATCCGCCAGCGCGGCGGCGACGAAGCCGCGATCGCCCGACAGCAGGGCGCGCAGCAGCAGCGACGCCGTCAGATGGCCGGACGCGCGCAGGTGCCGCGCCAGTTCGCCGGCGGCCTCGCTCGCCTCGGCCGAGATGATGACGGCCGCCTTGTCGCGCGCCTCGCGCGTCACGCGCTCGGCGCGTTCGCCGGCGAGCCAGCCTTTCTCTGCGACGAAGGCGGCGAGCGCCCGCGCGGTCGCAACCGCCAGATCGTGCCGCACGCCCGGCGCCAGATCGCCGCGCAGCAACAGCGCCTCGCGCAATTCGCCGTCATGGCCGAAGCGCTCGATCATTCGCTTCATCGACACGTCGAGCAGGTCGGCGCCGGCGTTGACCGCGAGCGCGATCAGCGCCTCGCGCTTGCCGATCTCGGCGAGCGCGGCGGCGACCGCCGCCGACAGGCGCGGCCGGCTGGCGATCGCGGTCTGCGCGAAGGTGTCGCCGACGGCCGCGCAGTCGATCAGGTCCGAATCGCGCAGCGTGGTCGAGCGCAGCAGCACGGCGGAGGAAATGTCGGATTGGTCGTTGGCGAGCGCCAGCGTCAGGTGGCGCGGCGCCTCGCTCGATCCGGCGACGACCTCGGCCAGAGCGCGCCGCACCAGCGGCGAGGGATCGTCCAGAGCGGCGGTCAGCGCCGTCTCGGCGGCGCGACGTTCGCCGGGCTCGAGATCGCCGTAGAGCCAGGCCCGCGCCAGCGCCGAAACGCCGTCCGCGCGCTCGCCCGCGGAGGCCGTCTGCGACCAGACCAGAAACCGTTTGACCAGCATTCGAGGCGACTCGCGAGGGCTCGGCCGTCGCATGACGGCCCGCTGCGAACGCTCGCCGATTATGGTAAATGGACCCCTAATTCGGATGGAATTTCGTTAAATGCGCGCCTTGGGCTTGCCTGACGCGCGACGGCCCTGTGTGATGCGGGCCCGGCTGCTCCGGAGATTTTCATGCGTTCGTTGCTCTTCGCGCCGGCGGACTCGCCCCGCAAGCTCGACAAGGCTTTCGCCAGCGGGACCGACTGCGTGATCCTCGACCTTGAGGATTCCGTCGCGCTGCCGAACAAGCCGCTGGCGCGCGCCACGGCGGAGAATTTTCTGGCCACCGCCCGTTCGGCCGAGGCCCGGCCGCGCCTCTACGTCCGCATCAACGCGCTGGGAACCGGATTCGCGGAGGCCGATCTCGACTCCGTGATGCGCCAGCGGCCGGACGGAATCATGCTGCCGAAAAGCGCCTCGGGCGCGGACATTCAGCATCTCGGCGCCCTGCTGGCGACGCGCGAGGCGGAGAACAGCATCGCGGACGGGGCGACGAAGATCGTCGCCATCGTCACCGAAACGGCGTCCGCGATGTTCGGCCTCGGCTCCTACGCCGGCGCGAGCCGTCGTCTCGTCGGCGTCACCTGGGGCGCGGAGGATCTGTCCGCCGATCTCGGCGCCGAGACCAACCGCCTGCCCGACGACAGCTACGCCCCGCCCTACATGATCGCGCGCGCCATGACGCTGTTCTGCGCCGCCGCCAGCGAGGTGCAGGCGATCGACACCGTCTACCCCAACTTCCGCAATCTCGACGGCTTCCGCGCCGAGTGCCTCGCCGCCCGCCGCGACGGCTACACCGGCAAGATGGCGATCCACCCCGATCAGGTGGCCATCGTCAACGAGGTGTTCACGCCCTCGGGCGCGGAGGTCGCGCGCGCCCGCGCCATCGTCGTCGCCTTCGCCGAAAACCCCTCCGCCGGCGTGCTGGGCGTCAATGGCGAAATGCTGGATCGCCCGCATCTGCGCCGCGCCGAGCGTCTGCTCGCCCGCCTGGGCGATTGATCGCCCATCATGCGCACGATCCTGCGCGCCCGCGCGCTCGCCTTCGACATGGACGGAACGCTGATCGACTCGCGCCCCGCGATCGAGGCGTTGTGGCTGGGTTGGGCCAAGCGCCGAAACCTCGACGGGCAGGCGATCCTGCACACCGCGCATGGCCGCCCCGGCGTCGCCACCGTCGCCGAGTTCGAGCCGCGCGTCGACGCCGCCGCCGAATGGGACGGGCTGATGCGTCAGGCCGCCGAGATGCGCGAGGGCATCGCGCCCATTCGCGGCGCGCGCGCCATGCTGGAGCGCCTGCCGGCCGACCGCTGGGCGCTCGTCACGGCGAGCGAGCGCGCGCTCGCCACGCGCTGGCTCGCCGTCGCAGGCCTGCCCTTCCCGCCGCTGTTCATCGGCGCCGAGGACGTGAGCGCCGGCAAGCCCGATCCCGAGGGGTTCCTGCGCGCCGCCAGGCGCATGGGCGTCGCGCCGGCCGAGCTGCTCGTCTTCGAGGATTCGCTGAACGGCGCCCGCGCCGCGCGCGCCGCCGGCGCGCGGCTCGTCGCCATCAACGCGCCGCAGGAAGCGCGCCGCATCGCCGATGCGGCGGCCGACGATTTCGAGTCGGTCGCGATCGACTTCGTCGAGGGGGCGCTCGTCGTCTGCGTCGGCTGACGCCTCAGGCCGGCCGCCTCATCTCGAACAGTTCGTCGACCACCGCATAGTCGTGATAACCGCAGCGCGCGATGGGGCGCATCGCGGCCGTGTCGACCCGGCCCGCGCGGATGAACGTCTCGTCGATATGCACGCCGACGACCTCGCCGATCGCCATCCAGCCGTCGAGTTCGCGGCCGTCCGAATCCTTCAGCCGGATGATCTCGCACAGCCGGCATTCGAGCGCGGCCGGCGCGCCGACGACGCGCTTGGGGCGCACCATCCGCGCGTCCGCCATCGCCAGCCCCGCATGTTCGAACTCGTTGCGGCCGTAGGGCAGCGTGGCGCTCGTGGCGTTCATTGCGTCCTTTTGCGCGAGCGTCGGCAGGCTCCAGACGAATTCGCCGATCTGCATCAGATTGGTGATCGAATCCTTCTGCCCGTCGCTGGCGAAGGCGAGGATCGCCGGGCTCGAATGGATCTGGTTGAAGAAGCTGTAGGGGGCCAGGTTGATCTCGCCCTTGCTCGAGATCGTCGACACCCAGCCGATCGGCCTCGGCGCGATCAGCGCCTTGATCGGATCGTGCGGCAGAATCGATTTGTCGCGCCGCGCCGGCTCGTAGAACAGCATGGTCAGAACCTCGTCACGATGTCCGCAAGCGCCGGCCGCGGCCGGTCCTCGAGCGCGCCCGTCGGCGAGCCGATGTGAATGAAGCCCGCAATCGTCTCGTCGTCCTTGACGCCGAGCAGCGACAGCGCCCGCCGGTCGAAGGCGAACCAGTTCGTCAGCCACGAGGCGCCGAACCCCATCGCCCGCGCGGCGATCAGCAGGTTCATGCAGCAGGCGGCAGCCGACGAGACCTGCTCGCTGACGGGGACCTTCGGATGCGGCCTCGCCGTCGAGACGACGGCGACGACCAGCGGGGCGGCGGTCATCCGCTGGCGCTCGGCGGCGATCTGCTCGGCGTCCATGTCCTGCCGGTCCGCCTGCGCCACCTGCGCCACGATGTCGCCGGCGCGCACGCGCGCCTCGCCCTCGAACACGATGAACCGCCAGGGCGCGAGTTTGCCGTGATCCGGCACGCGGCTGGCGATGGTCAGCAGGGTTTCCAGCTCGGCCGCATTCGGGCCGGGCGCGGCGAGCATCGGCGGCGGGGTGGACCGGCGCGTTTTTAGCAACTGAATCACATCGTTCATGTGGAGTTCACCGGGTTCGTGGCAGGTGGAAAAAGCGGGGGTCCGCCGGCCGCAAGAGCCTGCTAGAAGCGGCGCCGCGGGAGAGCTTTGATGTTGCGTTACGGGTCGAGAGCATTTCGCGGGGCGCGCGCCTCAGGTCAAGCCGCAGCGCGGCGGCAGGGCGCGCCGCGTCGATGACCACGCTCGACTGGCCTTTGGGCGGCGCCCGCGCGCCGGCCTCCGTCCGCGCCGGCTGGACGCCGTTGCAGGTCGCCGCGACCCATTTCGGCCTGATCGCCTTCGCCTGGACCGCCTATCTGTGCTGGCTGTCGACCGGCGCCGTCGTGCCGTGGGACTCCAAGAACCATTTCTACCCGATGTTCCGGTTTCTGGCCGACTCGCTCGCCCGTGGCGAGGCGCCGACCTGGAACCCCTATCATTTCGGCGGCTTCCCCTCGGCGGCGGACCCCCAGTCGCTCCTCTTCACGCCGACCATGTTCGCCTTCGCCTGGGCCTTCCCCAAGGCGTCGATGCAGGCGTTCGACGCGGCCGTGCTCGCCCATCTCGTCGGCGGCGGCTTCGGCGTGCTGGCGCTGTTCCGCATGCGCCGCTGGGCCCCGGAGGGCGCGCTGCTCGCCGCGATGGCCTTCGTGCTCGGCGGCTCGGCCTCGGCCCGTCTGCAACACACCGGCATGGTGTTTTCCTACGCCTTCCTGCCCATCGCCTTCGCCCTGCTCGAGACCGCGCTCGAGCGGCGCTCGAAGCTGTGGGCCGCCGCCTTCGGCGTCGCCGCCGCGCTGATGACGCTCGGGCGCGATCAGGTCGCCTTCCTCGGCGGCCTGACGCTGATCTCCTACGTCGCCTGGCGGGCGGTGGCCGCCCCTTCCGTGTGGGGCTATCTGCGCCCGCGCATCGGCGTGCTGGCGGTCGCCGCACTTGTCGGCGCCGCCATCCTCGCCGTGCCGACGCTGCTGACGCTGCAATTGCTGGCGGCCTCGAACCGGCCCGCCATCGCCTTCGGCGTCGCGGTCACGGGCTCGCTCGCGCCCGTCAACCTCGCCACGCTCCTCGCGCCGAACGTCTTCGGCTCGCTCAACTGGGATTATTCCTATTTCGGCCCCGGTTACGAGACGAGCCCGGAGCCGGACTGGACCGACCGCAACGTCAACTACCTCTATCTCGGCCTCGTTCCGGCCGTCCTGTTCGTCTGGCACGGCCTCGCCGGCCGCCGCCTCTTCGACAATGGCGCGCGCTTCTTCGCCCTGCTGGCGCTGCTGGCGCTGATCTACGCCATCGGCCGGGCGACGCCGCTCTTCGCCTGGGCGTTCGATCTGATGCCCGGCGTGTCGCTCTACCGTCGCCCCGCGGACGCGACCTTCCTGCTCAATTTCGCGCTGTCGATCTGCGCCGGCTATCTGCTGCATCGTTACATTCGCGACGGCGCGCCGCGCGTCGAGTGGCGCCGGCCGCTCCCCGCGCTGGCGGCGGGCGCGACGCTCCTCGGCGTCCTCGCCGTGCTGATCCTCGCGCTCGACTTCGCCGCCGACCAGAAGAAGCTCGGACAGGCGCTGACCTCCCTGCTGCCGCAGCTCGCGCTCGCCGGCGCGGCGCTGGCGGCGCTGGCGCTCGCGCCCGACGCGCGGCGCGGCCGCGCCGTCGCGCTCGCCCTTGTCGCGCTCACCGGCGCCGATCTCGTCTGGCGCAACGCGGCCTCCTCGCTGAACGCGGAAGCGGCGACGCGTTATTCCGTCTACGACCGCATGACCGCGACCGAGAGCGCCGCGCTGTCCGCCCTGCGCACTGATATGGCGCAGCGCGCCGCGGAAGGGGGGCGCCCGCGCGTGGAGGTGCTCGGCCTGTCCGGCCCGTGGATGAACGCCTCGATGGCGCTGCGCCTCGAGGACACGATCGGCTACAACCCCCTGCGCATCGCCGAATATCAGCGCGCCGTCGGCCCCGGCGAGAACGCCGGCGACGTCTCGCTGCGGCATTTCCCGGAGACGTTCCGCGGCTATCGCTGCCGCCTCGCCTCGCTGCTCGGCGTCGAATATCTCGTCATCGACCGGCCGATCGCCGACTGGCCGCACCACATTCCCCGGCCGAAATCGGCGACCGAGATCTTCGCCGGCGAACACATGTACGTCTATCGCTTCAACAAGGCGCAGCCGCGCGCCTTCCTCGCCGGCCGCGTGATCCCGGCCGATCTGGCGACCGTTCTCGACGAGAAGGCCCTGCCCGAGTTCGACAAGACTCGCGAGGCGCTGGTCGAGGGCGACCAGCGCGGCCAGCTCTGGTCGCGTCTGTCGAGCGAGCCGGCCGCCGACGCCGGGCCGGCGGGCGAGGTCCGCATCGTCGGCTACGCCAACGACCGCGTCAGCATCGAGGTGAACGCCGAGCGCGCCGGGCTTCTCGTCCTGCACGATCTCTATTATCCGGGCTGGACGGCCGAGGTGGACGGCGCGGCGACGCCGGTGGTGCGCGCCAACCTGCTGTTCCGCGGCGTCGAGGTCGGCGCCGGCCGCCATCGCGTCGAGTTCATCTTCAGGCCATTTTCGCTGGCCAATCTCGCCGCCGCCGCCAGCAGCCTGCGCGGCCACGTCGAAGAGGGCGAGTGAGACAGCGCGTGACCGGACGATTTTCGAAGCTCCGAGCGATCCTCGTCGCGGCCTGCGCGCTCGCCGCCTCGCACGCGTTTGCGCAACAAGGGCCGGCTCCGACGGGCGGCCAGACCACGCCGCCCGCCAGCTCCGGCGGCGCGACCACGATGGGCGCCGCCCCCTCCGCGCCAACCGTCGAGGCCGGGCGCGGCGTCGTCTATCTGTCCGCCACGCTCGCCGGCGCTCGTCAGCCGATTCGCTCGGGCCTGACCTGGCGGGTCTACCGCGAGCGCGCTGAGGACAACGGGACGCGCCCCGTGGTGGCACAGTCGGGCGAGCCCGCCCCCGCCATGCCGCTGGCGGACGGAACCTACATGGTCCACGCCGCCTACGGCCTCGCCAGCGCCTCGAAGCGCATCGTCGTCGCCGGCGGGCAGACGACCGAGCGGCTGGCGATTTCGGCCGGCGCGCTGCGCATCACCGCCACGCTCGGCGACCAGCCGATCGCCAGGACGCGCATCGCCCTGTCGGTGTTCGTGCCGGAGAAGGGCAATTCGGAAGCCAAGCTCGTGGTCTCCGGCGCCCGGCCGGGCGACGTGCTGCGCCTGCCCGAGGGCTCCTACCACATCGTCTCGACCTATCTCGACGCCATCGCCCCCTCCCTTCAGGCCAACCAGCCCAAGGCCGGCGTGGAGGCGCCGAAGGAGCTCGTCACCAATTCGGTCGTCACAGCCGATCTGCGCGTGCCGGCGGGCAAGCTGATCGACGCCACGCTGCGCCACCGCGCCGCGACGCTGACGCTGAAGCTCGTCAACGCGCCGGGCGGCGAGGCGCTGCCCAACACGCTTTTCACCGTCCTCACCCCCGGCGGCGACGTGATCCGCGAGCTGATCGGCGCCTTCCCCTCGCTGGTGCTGGCGGAGGGCGAATATGTCGCCATCGCCCGCCATCAGGACAAGACCTACCAGACGACCTTCCGCGTCACCTCCGCGCTCGACCGCGACGTGGAAGTCGTCGCACAATAGCGCCGCGCCGACTCCCCGCGCGCACCCCGGAATTCCAGTCAGGACGCCCGCGATGCAGACCTTCTTCGTCGAGATCAAATGCGCGCTCGGCAAGACCTACGAGGTCGCCAGCGCCCTCGCCGAGGCCGAGATCGCCAGCGAGATTTATTCCATCGCCGGCGACTTCGACATTCTCGCCAAATTCTATGTTGAGAAGGACGTCGACATCGGCCACTTCGTCGGCAAGAACGTGCAGATCATCCCCGGCATCGTCGACACCAAGACGATCCTCACCTTCAAGGCGTTCTGACCCGGCGGTTCTGATCCGCCGCAAGGCGCCGATCGGCGGACGGCGCCAGTCTCGTCCTCGACCGGAGGTTTGACCATGCGACGCCGCTTCCCCCTGCTCGCCCTCGCGCTTCTGGCGCTCGCGCTCGCGCCGACGGCCGCGGCGGCCGTCGATCTCGCGCGCGGCGAGACGCTGGCGAACCGCTGGTGCGCCTCCTGCCATCTCGTGAGCCCGACGCAGACGCGCGCGACGCCCGACGCGCCGAGCTTCGCCGCCATCGCCCGCCGGCCGGACGCGCCGCCGCTCGAGACCTATCTGGCCGTCACCCACACCCGTATGCCGGACATGGCGCTGACCCGCGACGAGATCACGGACCTCTCCGCCTACATCCGCGCGAGCGCGCCGTAGCTCACGGCATCTGCGCGAAGGCGACGCGGATCGTCGTTCGCTGGCCGAGATCGGTGAAGTCGGACAGGTTGACGCCGTTGCGCAGCGTCGTTGCGTCGCCGCGCGCGCCGACGCTGGCGCAGATCGCGCGCATGGCGGCGACGTCCTCGTCCGAGATCCACCACTCCATCAGCGTGCGGAACATGGTGAGCCGGTCGCGAATCGCGATGCGCGCGAGCTCGGCGCGCGAATGCGCGGCGATCCAGTTGCGGATCGCGTTGTCGCTGTTGATCCAGTTGGGGCTCGGCGTCGTCTCGCTGACGAGGTCGGTCGCCGTCTGTCCGTCGACCGTGCCACCCGTCGCGCCCATCATCCGGCCCTCGTAGCCGGCCTCGACGCTGGTGTCGCGCGGGGTGGTGTAGCTGCCGATCTGCCTGCCGCCGAACAGCTTGCTCAGCACCGTCTCCGAATAACGGTCGTCGAGCCCGAGCGAGTGGCCGAACTCATGCGCGATGACCCATGTCGTCGCGTCCCGCCGCGTCACGTTGAGAAGGATGTCGCGCCGGCCGTAATTGTCGGTCTCGGACGGCACGCCGTCGTTCAGGCGCCGCGCGTTGATCGTCGTCAGTCCGGTCGCCTGCGCGCCGGGGACGCGGAACTGGATGCGGACGCTGCACGTCACCGTGTGCCCGTCCGGAAAACTCTGCGTCCAGGCCGTGTTGATCGTGTTCTGCAGCGTCGTCGCCATATCGGGCGTCGCCGCCTCGCCGAACAGCTCCATCGCCCCGGAGATCGCCACCGCATTGCCGGTGCGGTCGATGATGAGCCCCGATGTCGGCGAATAGCGCCCGACGGGGGGAAGATTGTCCACCATGTATCGCCCTCCCTGCGAAATATGCAGGCAGGCCGACTTTAGGCGCGCGGATACGGGCGCGGCGTGTGTCGCCGCACCCTCACTATCGGCTCAGCGACGCGCAAGATCGGGCGCGGTCGCCTCCTTCGCCAGCATGGCGAGCGCCTGCGCCGCCGGCATCACGGTCTGATCGTTCGAGCCGAGACGGCGCACCGAGACGAGCCCCTCGGCCGCCTCCTTGCGGCCGACGACGAGCAACGCCGGAACCTTGGCCAGCGAGTGCTCGCGCACCTTGTAGGTGATCTTCTCGTTGCGCAGATCGGCGCGCGCGCGCAAGCCCGCGCCCATCGCCTGCTCCACCACCTTGTGCGCGTAGTCGTCCGCCTCGTTGGTGATCGTCGCCACCACCACCTGCTCGGGCGCGAGCCAGAGCGGGAAGTGCCCGGCGTAGTTCTCGATCAGGATGCCGAGGAACCGCTCCATCGAGCCGCAGATCGCGCGATGCACCATCACCGGCCGCTTCTTCGAGCCGTCCGGCGCGACGTAGAACGCGTCGAACCGCTCGGGCAGGTTGAAGTCGATCTGCGTGGTGCCGCACTGCCAGTCGCGGCCGATCGCGTCGCGCAGCGTGTATTCGAACTTCGGCCCGTAGAAGGCGCCCTCGCCCTCGTTGATCCCCGTCTTGATGCGCCCGCCCGACTGCGCGGCGATCTTGTCGAGCACGCGCGTCATGATCGCTTCGGCCAGATCCCAGTTCTCGTCCGAGCCGACGCGCTTCTCCGGCCGCGTCGACAGCTTGACGACGATCTCGTCGAAGCCGAAGTCGGAATAGACCGAGAGAATGAGATCGTTGATCATCATGCACTCGGTCTCGAGCTGCTCTTCCGTGCAGAAGATGTGCGCGTCGTCCTGCGTGAAGCCGCGCACGCGCATCAGCCCGTGCAGCGCGCCCGACGGCTCGTAGCGATGCACCGCGCCGAACTCGGCGAGGCGGATCGGCAGGTCGCGATAGCTCTTCAGCCCGTGCTTGAAGATCTGCACATGGCCGGGGCAGTTCATCGGCTTCAGCGCGAACAGGCGCTGGTCGGCGTCCGGATCGTTCGGGCGCAGGAAGGCCGTCGCCGACTTCACCGCGAACATGTTGTCGGAATACCAGCCCCAATGGCCGGACATTTCCCACAGCGACTTGTCGAGAATCTGCGGCGCGTTCACCTCGTCGTAATCGGCGGCGAGGCGACGGCGCATATAGGCCGTCAGCTCCTGGAACATGCGCCAGCCCTTCGCATGCCAGAAGACGACGCCCGGCCCTTCCTCCTGGAAGTGGAACAGGTCCATCTCGCGGCCGATCTTGCGATGGTCGCGCTTCTCGGCCTCCTCGATCTGCTTGATGTAGAGATCGAGGTCCTCCTGCTTGGCGAAGGCCGTGCCGTAGATGCGGCTCAGCATCGGCTTGGTCGAGTCGCCGCGCCAGTAGGCGCCGGCGACCTTCATCAGCTTGAACGCCGAGCCGACCTTGCCGACCGAGGTCATGTGCGGGCCGCGGCAGAGGTCGAGCCAGTCGCCCTGCTTGTAGATCTTCAGATCCTGATCGGCCGGAATGGCGTCGACGAGTTCGACCTTGAACGCCTCGCCCTTGGTCTCGAAGAAGGACTTGGCCTTGTCGCGCGACCACACCTCCTTGGTGAAGGGCGCGTCGCGCGCGATGATCTCGCGCATCTTCTTCTCGATCGCCGGAAAATCCTCCGGCGTGAACGGCTCGTTCTTGTAGAAGTCGTAATAGAAGCCGTTGTCGATCACCGGGCCGATGGTCACCTGCGTGCCGGGCCAGAGCGCCTGCACCGCCTCGGCCAGCACATGCGCGGCGTCGTGACGGATGAGTTCGAGCGCGCGCGGATCCTCGCGGCCGACGAACTCGATCTTCGAGTCCTTGACGATCGGATCGGCAAGATCGGCGAGCGCGCCGTCGAGAACCATCGCGACGGTGCGCTTGGCGAGCGAGGGCGAAATGGACTTGGCGATGTCGAGGCCGGAGACGCCGGGGGCGAAATGGCGCGAGGCGCCGTCCGGAAAGGTGACGGAGATCATGTCTGCTCCTTGAGGCTCACTCGCCGAGACGAGCCGGCGTAAGCGAATTGCGGAGCAGCGAATACATCAAAACCGCCCGCGCGCGCAACGCGGGCCGCCGCCGGCGCGCCCCGGAGGCGCCAGCCGTTGACATGTGTGGCGCCCGGATTGGCGATGCATACGGCCATCGGCCTCGAACGCGCCGCCCGATCGTGCGCGCGCCCTCAGCGGACGGTGACGTCGATGTCGACCGTCATTCGCTCCACCTGCGTCGAGTTCATGCGCGTGAAGCGCATCTCCATCGCGAAGGAGTCGCGGCCGGCGTAGCCCGGATTGGGCTTGTAGCCCCACTCGTGCTTGGACGCGACGCCGGCCACGCCATGCGCCGGACGGCGGGCGACCGTGGTGCCGACATAGCTCGAAATGCCACCCATATTCGCCGTCAGGCTCGAGGTGGCGAAGATCGTGCAGGCGCTGTCGCGCGTCACGACCATCGACACGCGCTCGCGCCCGTTCGGCTGGAAGCGGACGGGCGAATGCTCGCACGCCGCGCGCGCGGCGAGCGGCGCCAAAGCCATGACGAGCGAGAACGCGGCGGCGGCGACGACGGAACGCAAGGCGACATCTCCCTTTCAGCGTGCAGGCCGGACGACGACGTCGACGGCGACCAGAGTCGCGCCGCGCCGGCCGTTCTGTTCGAACTCGATGCGCACGACGAAGCGGTCGCGACCGACATAGCCGGGCTGCGGATTGTAGGCGTATTGGTAGCGCGACCCCACCCCCGCCACGCCGTGCGAGGCCCGCTCGGCGATGGTCAGGCCCGACAGGAAGAGGCGCGCCGGATTGAGAACGGTGGCGCAGGGCTTTCCCGCCTCGACGACCCAGAGCGACTGCGCCCGGTGGATCCCCGGTCCGAAGCGGTAGCCCGAGCGCGCGCAGGCGGCCTGCGCCGCATCTGCGGCGATCAGGACGAGCGCGCCGGCCAAGACGGTCTTCGCGAAGGCGCGCGTCATGCCGGCCTCCATCACGAGCAATATTGCCGGCCGCCGGCCGAGAAGCAGCGTCCGCCGCCAGAGGGCTCCGGCCGCGGCCGCGTCACGACCGGGCGGGGCTTGCGCGGCGCCGGCTCGACGATCTCGCGCGCCGGCGGCCGGCGCACGACCGGCCGCTCGGGCGCGGCGGGCTTCGGCCGCGCCACCGGCGCCCGCACGCAGGCGCCGCGACGATCCTTGATCTCGCCCTCGCCGCAGACGATCTCGACGCAGGTCTCGCCCTTGGCGAGGAAACCGCGCTCGCAGACGAGCGGGCAGACGCGCCCCTCCGTCTTGGTCAGCGCGGCGAGCAGATCCTGCCCCGGCTCCTGCGGATAGGCGCGGCCGGCCTGTTTGGCGAGCTTGGCCAGCGCGCCGCGCGCGGCCGCGTTCCAAGCCTCGTCCGCCTCGCCGGCGTAGCAGCCGACGCGCTTCATTTCGGCCTTGATCAGCCGGATCGCGGCGCCGCGGTCGATCCCCGGAGCGGCCGGCGGGGGCGGCGGCGTCAAGGCGGCGACGACGGCCGGCGCGGCCGGCTCCGTCGAACGGCGCGGCAGCACCACCACGTCGCCCGCGGCGTAGAGGTAGCAGGGGCCCGGGCGCCCCGCGCTGCGCGCATCCTCGGCGCAAGCCTTGAGGGCCGCCTCCTCGGCGGCGCGCTGGTCGGGGCCGGACCTGGCGAACGCCGCCCCGTCCGGATGCAGCGCGAGCGCCCGCCCGCCGACGAGGCCCCGATAGGCCGCAATCGCCGGGGCCGCGCGCGCCTGCCGCGCCACGAACGGCGTCCAGTCTGGCGTCGGCAGGCCGGCGTAGAACAGGCGCGGCATCGAGCGCAGCTCGCCGCTCGCCATCGTCTCGCCGCTGGCGATCAGCCGACAGGGCGTGCGATAGGCGAACTGGCACGCCTCCAGCGCCGATTCCTCGGCGTTGGCCGCGTCCTCGCGGCCGACCGAGCGCCACACGCCCTCCCCGCCCGGCGCCAGCGCCAGAGCCTTGAAGCCCTTGGCCTCGAGATAGGCGCGGGCGGCGGCGTCCGCCACCTTAGGCCCCAGCGCGGCGAGCGCCTCGGCGAGCGCCTGCGCCGTCGCCTGCGGGCGCGCGGGCGCGGCCGGCTCGGGCTGCTTCGGCGGCTGCGCGGGCTGCGGGACCACGGGGATCGCGATCGGCGACGGCGGCGGCGGGATCGGCGGCGCGACGGCCACCGTCTGGCGCGCCAGCGGATCGGGCTGCGGCGGCTGGGCGGGAACCGGAATCGGCGGCGCGGGCGGCGGCTGCGGAACGACGGGCTTTGCCTCCGAGACTTTCGGTTCCGAGACTTTCGGCTCCGGGGATTTCGGCTCGGCGGCCTTCGCAGGGGCAGGCTCGGCTTGCTTGGCTTGCGGCTCCGCCGGCTTGAGGGGCGGCTCCGCCGGCTTGGCCGGCGGCGCGGCGGCGAGTTTCGTCTCCCCCGCCTCGCGCTCGCGCTTCAGTTGCGCCAGCCGGCTGCGCGCCAGCGCCGCGTAGACTCCGTTCGGGAACCGCTCGAGATAGGCCGAAAGCTCCGCCTCGCTGGAGGAGCCGCGCACCGAATCCCAGAACAGCGCGTCCGGGTCGAGCGCGGGCGGCGGGGCGGGCTGAACCGGCGCGGCGATCGCCGGCGCGGTCTGCGCCGCGGCGACCGGATCGCGGAAGAAGAACTCGCCCTCGAGGGCCGACTGCTCCCACGGCACCTGGTCGCGCGTGGCGCGCCGCACGTCCGAGCGCACGCGCGCCATGAGCTGGCGGATCTCCAGGCCCGGCGTCTCGATGTGCTTCAGCAGCGCCTCGGTGAACGGGCTGTTGTCGCCCGTCCCGTCCAGCGCCACCTGCCCCGGCGCGGTGGCGAAGGCGACGAGCACGCCCGCGGCTGGGTCGATCCGCGCGAGCCCGCGCGAGGCCTCGCCGCGCACCCCGCGCGCCAGCTTCTCGGAGAACGGATTGTTGCGGCAGGCGTCGAGGAACATCAGCGCGATTCGCGAGGCCTGCGCCTGATCGAGCACCGCCTCGACGTCGAGCGCCTCGAATCGCAGGTCGCGGCTGGTCTCCAGCTTCGCGTCGACCGGCAGCAGCCAGTTGCGGCCCTGCACCTCGATGGCGTGGCCGGCGTAGAAGAACACGCTCGCCTCGGCGTTGCGCGCCTTCGCGCCGAAATTGCGCAGCGCCGTCTCGAAACTGGCGCGGTCGGGATCGAGCGACTTCACCACCTCGAAGCCGAGCCGCTCCAGGCTCGCGGCCATGCGTTCGGCGTCGTTCGTGGTGTTCTTCAGCGGAGAAACGGCCTGATAATGCGCGATGCCGACCACCAGCGCGACGCGCTTGGCCGTCGCCGCCGAGGCCGCAGAACAGGCCGCGAAAGCCAGCGCGACGGCGAGCGCCAGCGCCAGCGCGCCGCGCGCCGCCCGATCGATCCCGATGCTTCCGCCGAACGTCATGCCATGCGCCCGCCCATGCGCCCGCCACTGAAACCTTCCGCTGCAAGCTTCGCACAGCATGCCCGCGAACGGGTGTGTCGTCACGCACCTTGAGCGCGCCGGCGCGCGGTCGCGCCGCCTTGCTCTCGCCTCACGCCCGCGTAGTCTGGCGCGGGGCGCGAGGCTGCGATGGCGGACGATCCGCAGGATCAATCGGACGATGTGACGAGCGAGGCGGACGCCGATCCGCGCGATGCGGCGCGCTGGCCTTACTGGGCTGGCGCGGCGGCGCTCGCGGCGGTCGCCATCGGCGCCGTCGCCTACGCGCTGCGCCCCGGCCCGCCGCCGCCCCTGCCGCTGCCGCAGGGCAGCGCGCCGGCGGCCCTCGGCCGCGACCCGGCGCAGGTCGCCAAGGCCCGCGCCGGAATCGCCGAAACGCTCGCCTCGGCGCCCGAATACACGATGTTTTTCCGCGCCCTGGCCGAGCGGTTTCCCGCCGACGCCGGCCAGACCGCCGACGCGCTGGTCGACCGTTGGCTGGCCGATCCCGCCGCCGCCTCGCCCGACCGCTATCTCTCGGACGCGCTGCGCGGCCTCCGGCAGGCGCGCGGCGTCGTCGCCGCGAAGGCGGAGGCGGCGCCGCTGACGCGCATCTTCGACGCGCAATTGGCGATGCTCGACGGGCTGCGCGCGGCCGACCCGCGCATCTGCGTCGATTTTCTCTATGGCGGAGCAGCCGACGCATTCTTCGATTTCGCGGCGAAGAACCGGCCGCTGCTGGCCGCCATGGCCGAGGCGGGGCTCAACGCGATCGCCGACGGGCAGGCGAAGAAGGTGGACCGCGGCCCGCCGACCGACGCCGACTTCAAGGCGCTGGAGTCCGCGCTCGCCGCCGCCGGGCTCGGCAAGATCGAGATCGACGCCCTGCTCGACGGCAAGGCGCCCGATCCGCCCCTGCCCGACGACAAGATGTGCGACGCCGGCCGCGCCTATCTGAAAGCCCTGAAAAGCCTGCCAGAGGACGCCCGCCTGCGCCTCTACGGCCTCGCCGTCGAGCTGATGGCGCGGTCGTGACGCCTCAGCGCGGCGTCTCCACCTGATCGCAGACCAGCGGTCCGCGCCATTTGCCGTAGCGCCAGGGACGCAGCGCGTCGGCGCCGGCGGGCGTGGTTTCGGGCACGGGATCGTAGCCGGCCGTGCCCCAGGGCTGGCAGCGGCAGATGCGCGACAGGCCCATCCAGCTCCCCGGCCACACCCCGTGCCGGCGGATCGCCTCGTCCGTGTAATCCGAGCAGCTCGGCATGTGCCGGCATTGCCGGCCGATCAGCGCCGACAGGCTGAGCTGATAGGCGCGGATCGCTCCGTGCGCGAGCCGTTGGCCCGGCGTTCGCGGCGCCGGCGGCTCGCTCATTCCGCCGCCGCGGCGGCGCGCGCCTCGATCTGGCTCACCGCGTCGACCACGGCGTCGAAGGTCAGCAGCGTCGAGGCGTGGCGCGCCTTGTAGTCGCGCACCGGCTCGAGCACGGCGACGTCCGCCCATTTGCCGCCGGGCGGCGGGCCGTTCTCCTTCAGCATCCGGCGCACGCTCTCGCGCAGCGCGCGCAGCTCCGCCGGCGTCGAGCCGACGACGTTGCGCGCCATGATCGAGGAGGCCGCCTGCCCGAGCGCGCAGGCCTTCACGTCATGCGCGAAATCGCTGACCACGCCGTCGCGCATCGACAGGTCGACCGTCACCGTCGAGCCGCACAGCTTGGAGTGCGCCGTCGCCGTGGCGCCCGGCGCGGCGAGCCGGCCCTGCCGCGGAATGTCGGCGGCGAGTTCGAGGATGCGGCGGTTGTAGACGTCGTCCAGCATTGGCAAGCCCTGAGCGGCCTCTATATAGGCGCGGGGCGCGGGCGGCGGAAGACGCCGACCGGCCCTTACGCCGAGGAGCCTATGGATCAACCCGTCCCCCGCGAGGCCGCGGCAGCGCATCGTCCGACGCAGGCCGAGGCCGAGGAAGCCGTGCGCACGTTGATCCGCTGGGCCGGCGACGACCCCTCGCGCGAGGGCCTGCTCGACACGCCGAGGCGCGTCGCCAAGGCCTATCGCGAGATGTTTTCGGGCTACGACGGCGACGCCGAGGCCGAGCTCGCCCGCGTCTTCGAGGAGGTCGCCGGCTTCGACGACATGGTGCTGGTGCGCGACATCCCCTTCGCCTCGCATTGCGAGCATCACATCGCGCCCTTCATGGGGCGCGCTCACATCGCCTATTTCCCGTCGAACGGCGTCGTCGGCCTGTCGAAGCTCGCCCGCGTCGTCGACGTCTACGCCAAGCGCCTGCAGACGCAGGAGACGATGACCGCGCAGATCGTCGCCGCCATCGAGACCGCGCTCGAGCCCAAGGGCGTCGCCGTGATGCTCGAGGCCGAGCACCTCTGCATGGCCATGCGCGGCGTGCAGAAGCCCGGCACGACGACGCTGACGACCCTGTTCACCGGCCGCTTCCGCGACGAGCCGGAGACGCAGGCGCGCTTCCTGACCCTCGCCAGAACGCCCGCAGCCCGCTAGACCGGCGCGCCCGACGCGCAAAGAGGACCGCATGGCCGCAACCTTTCCCCCGCCCGGCGACAAGGAGTCGCTGGAGGAAGGCGCCGTCTTCACCCCCGGTTCGATCGCGACGGGCTGATCCCCTGCGTCGCCGTGGACGCGGCCTCCGGCGCCGTGCTGATGCTCGCCTACATGAACGCCGACGCCCTCTTGCGCACCATCGAGACCGGGATCGCGCATTACTGGTCGCGCTCCCGCAACGCCTTGTGGCGCAAGGGCGATACATCCGGCCAGTCGCAGCGCGTCGTCGATCTGCGCACCGATTGCGATCAGGACGCCATCGTCGTCAAGGTCGAGGTCGGCGGCGACGGCGGCGCCTGCCACACCGGCCGCGCCACCTGCTTTTACCGCTCGCTCACCATGACCCCGGCCGGGCCGCGGCTGCGTCTGGTGGAATAGCTGCGACGTTAAGCCGCCTGTCAGAATTCGATGGTTAGAGTTTGAGCGATCGTCCGCGCGGGCGTCGCTGCGCCCGGCGGGCGTGCGAGCGAGGCTGACGATGGCTTTGTCCTTTTTCCGGAAGGCCAGCGACGAGGGCGGCGGCGGCGGATCGCTCGCCACGAGCCCGCGCCGGCCGGTGGTCGGCATCGCGCTCGGCGCCGGCGTGGCGCGCGGCTGGGCGCATATCGGCGTGCTCAACGAGCTCGAGAAGGAGGGCCTCGCGCCCGACATCGTCGTCGGCTGCTCCATTGGCTCGGTCGTCGGCGGCTGCTACGCGGCGGGGCGGCTCGTCGACGTCGAGCAGTTCGCCCGCTCGCTGACCAAGCGCCGCGTCTTCGGCCTGCTCGACCTGTCCTTCGCCGGCGGCAGCCTGTTCGGCGGCAAGCGACTGGAGAACCGCCTCGTCGAATCCGTCGGCGGCATGCGCGTGGAGAATCTGCCGAAGAAATTCGCGGCGGTGGCGACCGAGGTCGGCACCGGCCACGAGATCTGGCTGACGCGCGGCGACGTCGTCGAGGCGATCCGCGCCTCCTACGCCCTGCCCGGCATTTTCGAGCCGGTGCGCGCCGGCGGGCGCTGGCTGCTCGACGGCGCGCTGGTCAATCCCGTGCCTGTGACCGCTTGCCGCGCGCTCGGCGCCGAGATGGTGATCGCGGTCAACGTCAACGCCGACTCGCTTGGCCGCGGCACCGTCATTCAGGATCACGTCCGCAACCGGGCGCAGGAATCGGACGACGCCGAGGAGGCCGCGGGCCAGGCCGCCCGCCGCTCGCGCTTCATCGAAGGGGCGGCCGGCGCGCCCGGCATGGCGACGGTGATGATCGACGCCTTCAACATCACGCAGGACCGCATCGCGCGCTCGCGCCTGGCCGGCGACCCGCCCGACCTGATGATCGGCGTCAAGCTCGGCCGCATCGGCCTGTTCGAGTTTCATCGCGCCGACGAGGCGATCGCGCTCGGCCGCGAGGCCGCGCGCCGCGCCATCCCCGACATTCGCGACCAGCTCGCGCTGATGCCGAAGCTCTGAGGCCTCAGGCCGAGGCGATGTATTCGCGCAGCGCCTGCTGCTCGTTCTCCATCTCGGCGACGCGATGCTTGACGATGTCGCCGATCGACACGATGCCGATCAACCGCCCGTCGCGCGTCACCGGCATGTGGCGGAAGCGGCCATGCGTCATCCGCTCCATCACATGCACGATGGTCTGGTCCTCCACGCATGTGACGACCTTCTGCGTCATGTGGCGCGACACCGGCTCGTCGAGGGCGCCGACGCCGCCGCGCGCCACCGCGCGCACCACGTCGCGCTCGGAGATGATGCCGAGCACCTCGCCGTCCGATCCCGTGACGACGATGGCGCCGATCCCCTTTTCGGCGAGCGTGCGCGCCAGCTCGTGCACCGTGCGGTGCGGCGGCGACGTCAGCACATCGCGACCCTTGGCGCCGAGAATGCTCTTGACCGTCATGTCGTCCTCCCTCCGACGTGGCGTCAGACGTTCGTTCGCCGTCCGCGAGCGTCGAACCGAGACGAGGATGCGATGGTTTCAGGCGTCCGGCAAGCGCGGAGCGCGGTCCGGATCGAACAGCGCAAACAAAAGCAGGCCTGCAAGAAAGCCGCCGACATGCGCTTCCCACGCGATCGGCGCGTCCGACAAGCCGAGCGGCGCCGCAAACGAACCGAAAACGAAGTTCATCACGAACCATACGATCAGGAACGCCGTCACGCGGCGATCGCTGACGAGGCGGGACAGCGGCAATGCGGGCGCGGCGTGAGGATCGGCCGTCGGCGCCATCGTCTGCCCGAGCGCGGCGCCCGGCTGGAACACGAATCGCGTCGCCGCGCCCATCGCGCCCGAGACCGAGGCTGACGCGCCGACGACGGGCGTTGCGTCGTACATGTTCGTCACGAAATGCGCGAAGGCGCCGGCGAGCGCGCAGATCGCGAACAGCGCCAGAAATCGCGCGACGCCGAAGCGCCGCGCCACCGGCGAGCCGAAGGCGATCAGCCACAGCGAGTTGACGCCGACATGCGCCCAGCCCCCATGCAGCGCGGCATAGGTGAGCGCCGTCCACGGCTTCAGTTCGCCGTCGCCGATGAAGAAACTGCCCGCGATGGCGGCGCGGGCGCCCTCCTCGCCGGTCGACGCGAGCGCCTTCAGGTGCTCGACGACATCGTCCATGGCGAACCACGCCGTCACGCGCGCCGGCACGAAGGCGAGCGCCTTCACGAGCGCCAGATCGTTCGAGGCGCTCAACGTCCCGCGCAACGCCTCGACCGCGAACAGCAGACAGACGATGGCCACCACGATCGCCGGAATGTTGAACATCGGCTCCTGGCGGCCCTGCCCCGCCTGCGGCGCAAACGTCACGTCGATCCCTCCGCCGCGGCGATGGCCGCCTCGCGCCATCGCGCCTCAAGATATGAACGCGCAAAAGAAAAGGGAGAGCTCCGGAGAGCTCTCCCTTTCGGCCGTCGCGTGGACGACCGCGTTTCGATTTACCAAACCTCCCGCCGTGGAGCAAACGGCCTCGGTCCGGATCGCGCGTTCCGCTGCGGATGGGTCTGATCCGCCGGCGGGGTCTTCGGAGCGTCGGCGCCTGGAGCTGCGCGCCTAAACTCCGTTTTTGTAAGACGCTTTGAGGTGGGAGCAACACCGCGCCGCGTCGTCTCTGGAGCGATTTGAAGATCGCATGAGAGGCGTGGGCGCACAACGTCAACCCGTGGTTAACCTTAACGGCGCGAGCGCGAACCGTGCGGCCCTGCCCCCCGGCCTGTCCACAGGCGCCGCGCGCGCATTAACCATATCGCGGGCCGACGCGAGCAAAGCGCGCGCGGCCTGCTAGTTAATGCTTGGTAAAGGCGCCCCGTCCCGTCTCGTCCCGGGCCGGGACATCGCCGGAGTCTGTGATGAAGTTGCGGCCGACCCGCGAACTGTTCGCCTACTGGAACTCGGTGCGTCGCGCGCGCGCCGCGCCGGATCGGCTCGAGTTCGATCCGGCGGCGATCCGCGACATTCTCGCCGACGTGTTCCTGCTCGAGGTCGACGCCGCCGGGCGCTATCCCGTGCGCCTGCCCGGCACGCGCGTCAATGCGGTGTTCGGCGGCGATCTGAGAGGCCGCTCCTTCCTCGACATGTGGAGCCGGCCCTCTGCCCGGCGCGATCTGGCGCGCCTCATGCGCGCCGTCAGCGACGAGGCGGTCGGCTTCGTCGCCGGCGTCAGCGCGCTCGCCGGCGTGGACGAGACGACGACGGAGTTCGAGCTGCTCGCTCTGCCGATGCGTCAGGACGGGCGCACCCACGCCCGCATCATCGGCGCGCTCGCCTGCGCGGCGACGCCCGCATGGCTCGGCCGCGACGCGGCCCGGCTGATCGAGATGACGAGCCTGCGCATCCTGACGCAGCAATCGCTGCGCGGCCCCGGCCCCGCCGCGCGCCGGCGCGCCCACCTCACCGTTTACGATGGGGGCAAGACCCAGATTGCGGTCGACGGCGGCCGATCATTGTAACCGCCACTTAACTCTCCCGGGCTACTGTTCGTGACGAGCGGTCCGCAAACGCGTCACGGTCCAGATATGGTCGCAACCCCGATTGCAGTTCAAAAGCCGATGGAGCGCCGCCGCCACCAGCGCGTGCGCGTCTCTCTCATCGGCCGTTACATGCTGAACGACCGCCGCGAATTTCCATGTCAGACCATCGACATGTCGCCCGGCGGCCTGTCCATGCACGCGCCTGTCAAAGGCAATGTCGGCGAACGCGTCGTGGTCTATCTCGATCAGATCGGCCGAGTCGAAGGCGTCATCTCCCGTCATTTCGAGACCGGCTTCGCGCTGTCGATGAGCGTCCCGCCGCTGAAGCGCGAGAAGCTCGCCGACCAGCTCACCTGGCTCGCCAACCGCCATGCCCTCGGCATGAAGGAAGACCGCCGCCACGAGCGCATCGAGCCGCTGCACAAGCGCACGACGCTGCATCTGACGGACGGCCGCGAGCTGCTCGTCAAGCTGATCGACATCTCGCTCTCGGGCGCCTCGATGCAGGTGGACTATCGCGCCCCGATCGGCACGCCGGTCACCATCGGCGAGACGCCGGCGCGCATCGTCCGCGTCTTCGACGGCGGCGTCGCGGTCGAGTTCGTCCGCTATTTCGAAGAGGACGCCTTCAACGAACGCACCAAGCTCTGATATGGCGAGCGCTGAGCGCGCCCCGCGCGCTCAGTTATGGATCGTCACATTGTTGACGAGCGTGACGGTGTTCACCCGTCCCGACACTTCCCATTTCACTTTGTAGACGAAGCGGTCCGCGCCCGGCTTGGCGCCGGCGCGATAGCCGGCGAAGGTCGGGCTGTTGATGCCGAACTTGCCGAGTTTGGGCCGCTGCACGATCTCGAAGCCGCGGAACGAGCCGTTGTTGACGTAGCCGACGAACTCGCACACGTCGTTCGTCTTCACCTTGATGTCGCGCGACAACGTGCAGCCGTCGCAGAAGGTGACGGGCCCGTAGACGCAATCGGCCGCCGCCGGCGAGGCTGCCGCCATCGCCGCCAGCGCCGCCAAGGCGCCGGCGCGCCCGCCTCCCCGCTTCGCCTGCCGCATGAGCCCCTCCGTGACGCGATACGAATGTCGTATCGCCGCGTCGGGGCGGCGTCGACAGTGTACCTCTCCTTCACCAAGACACGAATTCGTCATCGCACAGCCGACAGCGCCGCCCGGCGAATTAAGGCTGACGATGTGTGAGCCCGCGCCACGCGCGCCTTCGGCCGTGTCGACGCGCGGCCATCGCCCCAGCAATAGCGGGCGCTTTCGGCCGGGCCGCTCGAATGCGCGCGCCGGCGGCAACGCCGCGATAACTTTACGGGCCGCAACGAAGGTGAAGATCGACCCGTAAAAACCGCCGCATCCGTTTTTTCGCGCGGCAATCGCCGGCTGACACCGTGCCCTCGTGACATCGAAGGGGCCCGGAATGTCGAGCGTATTCTCCAGAGTGCTGACGGCGACCGCGCTGATCGCGGCCTTCGCCGCCACCCAATCGGCCGGACAGGCGGGCGCGCTGCGCGCCACCTACGCCGCCGTGGGAGCCTCGACATCGATGCCCTACGGCTGGATGGAGTTCTGCCGCCGCACGCCGGGCGAATGCGCCCCCGCCGGCGGCGAGGCGCTCGACGCCGAGCTGCTGCGCCCGCAGGCGTGGAAGACGCTGGAGCGCATCAACGCCTGGGTGAACGCCAACATCGAGCCGGTGTCCGACATCGATCATCACGGCCTCGAGGACCGCTGGAGCTATCCCGACGACGGCAAGGGCGACTGCGAGGATTACGTCCTGCTCAAGCGTCGCCTGCTGACGAACGCCGGCTTCCCCATCCAGTCGCTGCTCATCACCGTCGTGCGCGACGAGCGCGACGAGGGCCACGCCGTCCTCACCGTGAAATCCAACGCCGGCGAGTTCGTGCTCGACAACAAGCGCGGCGAGATCCTGCCGTGGAGCGAGAGCGGCTACCGCTTCGTCAAGCGGCAGTCGCAGACCGATCCGAACGTCTGGGTGTCGCTCGGCGCGCCCTCGCGCCCGACCGTCGCCACCGCGCCGCTGCGGCGCGCGACGCCCTGAGATTCGCATCGCCCGGCGCTGTCCCCACAACGAGCCGGACGATGCGAGGCCGGCCCCGCGCCCCGGGGCCGGCCACTTTTTTTTCCGCAGCGACCGCATCGGCGCACGCGCATGTGAGCGCGACGCATGGGCGCACGTAAATGTGAGCGCAGCGCGTTAACCCTTCCCTTCACCATTCGTTGACCATATCGCGCCGCCGCGTTTACCTTTCATTAAGGGTTGCGGCGTTCGGGCGGCGGAAATGCAGCGTTTGGCGTGGATTGTGGCTGTGTTGGCGCTGATGAGCGGCGCGGCCCGCGCGTTCGAGCGCTCCGGCGCGCTGCCCTCCCCGCAAGACGAGGCGCCCCGCGGCAATCCGGCGATTTCGGCCCCGGCCTCGATTCCGACAGGCGCCAATGTCAGCGTTCCGATCGGCTGGGTCGAGTTCTGCGCCGACGCGGCCAACGCCGGCGATTGCGTCGTCGACCCGGCGCAGGCCCGCGACGTGGTGATGACCCGCTCGGTGCAAAAGCTCGTCGACCGCATCAACCGCAACGTCAACGCCGCGATCTCGCCCGTTTCCGATCTCGAGAACTACGGCGTCGAGGAGCGCTGGGCCTACCCGACCAACGGCCGCGGCGATTGCGAGGATTACGTCCTGCTCAAGCGCCGCCTGCTGATCGAGGCGGGCGTGCCGCGCCAGTCGCTGCTGATCACCGTCGTGCGCGACCGCGCCGGCGAGGGCCACGCCGTGCTGACGCTGACGACAACGAAGGGCGACTACATTCTCGACAACAAGCGCGACGACCTGCGGCTGTGGACGGCGACCGGCTACGCCTTCGTCAAGCGCCAGTCGCAGGAGGATCCCAATCGCTGGACCGACCTGCGCGTCGGCTCCTCGATGACGGCGGCGCGCTGAAGCCTCAGCCGATCCGCTCGAGCCCGCTGGCGTAACCCTTCCAGCGTTGCGCGTAGACGCCGGCGCCCGCCTGCATCCGCGCGATCTGCTCAGCCTCGAGCGTGCGGATCGCCTTGGCGGGCGAGCCGACGATCAGCGAGGCTTCGGCGAAGCTCTTGCTCTCGGTGACGAGCGCCGTCGCGCCGACGAGGCTGTTCCTGGCGATGGTCGCCCCGTTCAGCACCACCGCCTGCATGCCGACGAGCGACCCCTCGCCGATCGTGCAGCCATGCAGGATGACGCCGTGGCCGATCGTGCAGTTCGCCCCGATCGTCAGCGGAAAGCCCGGATCGGTGTGCAGGATGCAGTGCTCCTGCACGTTCGAGCCCCGCCCGACCGTGATCCACTCGTTGTCGCCGCGCAGCACCGCGCCGAACCAGACGCTCGCCCCCTCCTCGATCCGCACCTTGCCGATGATCACGGCGTCCGGCGCGATCCAGTACGTTCCCGGCGCCGGCAGATCGGGCTTCTGTCCGTCGAGGGCGTAGATCGGCAAGGCTGTCCTCCCGCAAGGCCGCGTCGGCGCGGATGACGGTCAGGCTACAGGCCGGGCGCGGGGCTCGACAAGCGCGGCCGCCGCGCGTGACATAAACGCAGCGATTCGCACGATCGGGGCCCGCATTCCGCATGAACAACCGCGTCCTGACGGCGGTGGTGACGCTGCTGGCACTGGCCACGCTGACGCTCGGCGCCGTGGTCGTCTATGCGTTGATGCGGCCGGGGCGGCCCGCCTCCGGCGTGGCGCGCGTCGGCCTCGGGGCGACGCGCCTCGTCGTGCCGACCGACTACATGCGCTTCGACGGCGACCGCGGCGGCGGCGATCTCGACCGGCTCGATCTTGCGGCGCGCTTTCCCGATTTCGCGCCCGCCGGGCGGGTCGCCCTGCGTCCCGGCGCCGACATTCAGGAGCGCACCGACGCGACCGTCTTCCTGTCGCTGACGCCGGGCGACTCCTCGCTCGCGCCCGAGGACCGGCCGATCAGGCTCTACGCCCGCTTCCTCGATCCGGCGGAGTGGTCGCATCCCGGCGGTCTGATCATGCGCCGCTTCCAGCCCGGCAGCCCCTACGACGGGGAGGAGCTTTACATCGCCCCGCCCGAGGGGCGCGCCTTCTTCGCCCGCTGCTCGCGCCCGGCCGACAAGCCGGACGGGCTGCCCAACGCCTGCATCTCCGAAATGCGCGTGAACGGCCTCAACCTCCAGCTGCGCTTTTCCCCCGCCCTGCTGGGGGAATGGGAGCGCGTCGCCGAGGGCGTGCGCGGCCTGATGCGCGGCTTCGCCCGATAAGGGTCAGATCTCATCGAGATCGAAGTCGAGAATCGCCATCTGCAGCGTCCACGAGCGGCCGGCCTTGTCGTCGGCCGAGATGACGCCGAGAAAATCGTCGCCATTGTTCAGTTCGACCGAGTCCGTCTTGCGGGAGCGGGCGATCAGCTTCAGCTTCTCGTTGTCGAACAGCTTGCGCAGATAGTCCTGCAGAACCTCGCGGCCGACCGGCAGCTTCATCTCGAAGGCGAAGGAGCGGTCGCCGTCCTCGTCGTCGACCTCGATCGTTCCGATTCCGCGCTCGCCATACTGCACGACGGCGCGCTCGATATTCTTGGGGTCGAGCGCGACGCGGATGTCCGGCGAGCCGAAGCTCTTGCGCAGAAACTCCTGCAACTTCTTGAGCTCGGTCTTGTCCAAGGCGGCCTCCGCGTCCTTCAAGGTCGGCGCCTATGCCAGAAAGCCCGCCCACGGGCAAGGCGACGACGCAGAGCGACCGTCCGCGCGCCCGCGACGTTGACCGGAGTCATGGCGCCCGGACGGCAAATCAGCTTTTATCATCAGATCGATCCGGCGGGGCGGTTATTCGCGGGCGCATGCACGATGCGCCCAACATGATGTTTTTGCACTCGAATCCGAGGAGGGATTTTGCGATGACGAGCGACAAGGTGGATGCCGGCCAGAAGGCCCCTGCCCCGGCTCCGGCTCCGGACGGCGCGCGATCGATCACCAGGGCGGCGGTCGCGCCGGTCGCCGCGCCCGAAAAGCCGAAGAAGGACAACGCGACCCATCGCATCGCGTCGATGCGGCACGATCCCGAGGCGATCCGCCGCGCCTTCGAGACGAGCGAGTTCCCCTACGAGACGCGACTGACCGAGAAGGAGTATCTCGAGCACGTCCGGCCATTGCAGATCGAGCTGCTGAAGGCCCAGAACTGGGTCAAGGAGACCGGCCAGAAGATCGTCATCCTCTTCGAGGGGCGCGACGCGGCCGGCAAGGGCGGCACGATCAAGCGCTTCATGGAGCACCTGAACCCGCGCGGCGCGCGCGTCGTGGCGCTGGAGAAGCCCTCCGAGCGCGAGAAGACGCAGTGGTTCTTCCAGCGCTACATCGAGCATCTGCCGGCAGCCGGCGAGATCGTTCTGTTCGACCGCTCCTGGTACAACCGCGCCGGCGTCGAGCGCGTCATGGGCTTCTGCAAGCCCGACGAATATCTCGAATTCATGCGCCAGACGCCGGTCGTCGAGCAGATGTTCGTGCGCTCCGGCATCCGCCTGTTCAAGTTCTGGTTCTCGGTGACGCGCGACGAGCAGTTGCGCCGCTTCAAGTCGCGCGAGCACGATCCGCTGAAGCAGTGGAAGCTGTCGCCGATCGACCGCGCCTCGCTCGACAAGTGGGACGACTACACCGAGGCGAAGGAGGCGATGTTCTTCTACACCAACACGGCCGACGCGCCGTGGGTGGTGGTGAAGTCGAACGACAAGAAGCGCGCGCGCATCGGCGCGATGCAGTATTTCCTGTCCGAACTCGCCTACCCCAACAAGGATGAGCGTGTCGTGCGCGGGCCTGATCCGCTCATCGTCGGCTCGGCGCAGCATGTCATCGGCGGCGCTTCCCACATTCTGGGCTCGTCGATGCATCCCGCCGCGCGCAAGGGCGACAAGCACAAGCACGGCGACGCCAAGGCCAGGAACGGCGCGGATAAGCCGAAGGGCTGAACCGCGCAGCCGCGGACGATGTTCAAGCAAAAGGCGCGCCGCGTCACGATGACGCGACGCGCCGTAACGACAAGGCGAAGCGGCTGACGGCCCGTCGCCTCGACGCGCGACGGGCGCACGCCGCGTCAAGGCGCCCGCGCACCACGCAGGGCGAAGAAACCCTTTGAATTCGCGCTCTTCCGGCGCGCCGCAGGCGGCATGCTGCGACAGCTGCGTCTGCTCGCGCGCCCGCCTGTGACGAACTTACGCATACGAACTCCCAATTGAGCCGGCGCCGTCAAACCCGATACCGCCTTGCGCACGCCCGTACCGGGCGCAGGGGGTGAACATGGGCGATCCCGTTTTCGAGCGCGCGCGCAGGAGTCCGCACTTCGCGCAACTCGTCGCCGCACGCGGCCGACTGACATGGCTGCTGTCCATCGTCGTTCTCGTCCTCTTCTACGGCTTCGTGCTGCTGGCGGCCTTCTTTCCCGGCGTCATCGGCATGCGCGTCGCCGAGGGCTCGACGCTGACGATCGGCGTCGCCGTCGGCCTCTTCATCTTCGTCTTCTTCTGGCTGCTGATGGCGTTCTACGTCTGGCGCGCCAACACGGCCTACGACGCGCTGAACGCCAAGATCGTCAACGACTCCAAATTCGGAACGGGCGCATGAAAACGCTTCTTCGCCGGAGCGCGGCGCTCGCGCTCACCCTCCTCGCCGGCGCCGCTCGCGCCGCCGGCCCGGCCATGGACGCGGCCGAGAAACAACCGGTCAACTACACCGCGATCGCGATGTTCGTCGCCTTCGTCGGCCTGACGCTCGGCATCACCTACTGGGCGGCGAGCAAGGCGAAGTCGGCCGCCGCCTTCTACACCGCCGGCGGCTCGATCACCGGCTTCCAGAACGGCCTCGCCATCGCCGGCGACTACATGTCGGCGGCGACGCTTCTCGGCCTCACCGCGATGGTCTACGGCCAGGGCGTCGACGGCTACATCTACATGGTCGCCTTCTTCGTCGGCTGGCCGCTGATCCTGTTCATGATGGCCGAGCGCCTGCGCAATCTCGGCCGCTTCACCTTCGCCGACATCGCCGCCTACCGGCTCGATCAGGGCAAGGTGCGCACCATGGCGGCGATCTCGTCGCTGACCGTCGTCTGCTTCTACCTGATCGCGCAGATGGTCGGCGCCGGCCAGCTCATCAAGCTGCTGTTCGGTCTCGACTACACGATCGCGCTGTTCGTCGTCGGCGCGCTGATGATGGTCTACGTCACCTTCGGCGGCATGATCGCCACCACCTGGGTGCAGATCATCAAGGCCTGCATGCTGCTGGCCGGCGGCACGCTGACGATGGTTCTGGCGATGTCCTATTTCGACTTCAGCTATCCCAGGCTGGTCGAGACGGCGACCGGCGCGCACAAGCTCGGCTTCAAGCTGTTCACGCCCAACACGCTGCTCGCCGATCCGGTGAACGCGGTGTCGCTCGGCGTCGGGCTGATGTTCGGCACGGCCGGCCTGCCGCACATCCTGATGCGCTTCTTCACGGTGGCCGACGCCAAGGCGGCGCGCAAATCGGTGCTCTACGCCTCGGGCTTCGTCGCCTATTTCTTCAACGTCATCTTCCTGATGGGTCTGGCCGCGATCACCATCGTCGGCCAGAATCCGACCTTCTTCGAGGGCGGTCAGGTCGGCGGCAAATTGATCGGCGGCGGCAACATGGTGGCGATGCACCTCGCCAACGCCGTCGGCGGCAATCTGCTGCTCGGCTTCCTGTCGGCGGTCGCCTTCGCGACGATCCTCGCGGTCGTCTCGGGCCTTGCGCTCGCCGGCGCCTCGGCGATCAGCCACGATCTCTATGCGCGCGTCATCAAGAAGGGCGCGGCCTCCGAGAACGACGAGCTGAGGGTCTCGCGCTTCGCCTCGATCGGCCTCGGCCTCGTCGCGATCCTGCTCGGCATCGCCTTCGAGAAGATGAACATCGCCTTCATGGTCGGCCTCGCCTTCGGCGTCGCCGCGTCGGCCAACTTCCCCATCCTCATCCTGTCGATGTACTGGAAGGGCCTGACGACGAAGGGCGCGCTGGCCGGCGGCTTCGTCGGGCTCGTCTCGGCGGTGCTGTTCGTCGTGTTCTCGAAATCGGTGTGGGTCACCGTGCTTGGCTTCGAGAAAGCGATCTTCCCCTGGGATCAGCCCGCGCTGTTCTCGATGCCGCTCGCCTTCCTCGTGACGGTGCTGGTTTCGAAGATGGATGCGAGCGCCGCCGCGACGAACGAGCGCGCCGGCTTCGAGGATCAGTATGTCCGCGCGCAGACCGGCATCGGCGCCAGTCAGGCGGCCTCGCACTGAGGAGCGCGACGGCGCCGGATCGCCAGAGCGAACATAAGGACGGGCGCGTAACGTCGCGCCCGTTCTCACGCCATCGCGTCGGCGAGCCTGCGCCCCGTCTCCACCGCGCCATGCGCCGTGCCGAACCGCCGATGCGACGTCGCCTCGCCGCAAAAGCCGAGCGCGCCGTCCCAATCCAGTCCGAACAAATCCTCGCGCTGGCGCGCACGCATGCCGACCGGATTGAAGCTGTAGGCGCCGAGCGACCATTCGTCCGCGCCCCAGCGCGTCGTCTGCGCCGCGAGCGGCGCGGGAAAGGCGGAGCCGAACATCGTCCGCAACGCCTCGTGCGCGGCCGCCAGCGTCGCGCGGTTGTCGAGCGCCTCGATGTCGCGCGCCTCGTCGGCGGCGTTGAAGCCGACGAGAACGGGCGCCTTCAGAACGCGCGCCAGCGACACCCATTCCGCCCAGTAGCCGGGCCTGCGCCCAAGCCACTCGATCCAGTCGACGTCGGCCGGCCACGCGGTTCGCGCAAAGCGCAGCCAGGTCTTAGCCGAGCGGCGCGCTGACGACGATGCGCCCGGCCGCCACGCTCTCGCCGCTGGCGAGCGTGACGCGCCCCGGCGCGATCCGCCGGACGGGCTGGCCAAGTCGCACGTCGAGCCCCTTGGCGAGGTGCGCGGCGATCTGCCCGTAGCCGGCGGGGAAGATCGCGTCGGCGCCGTCGTACTCGTCGCTCTCCTCGCCATACCAGGCTGAGGTTTGCGAGGCCGGCCCGCCATATTCGTGCTCGATGGTCGCGTTGAGGACATGGCGCACGAGGCGCCGCTCCCGCTCGGGCGCGGCGCGCCAGCCGGCGCTCGTCTCGACGGCGTGCAGGATCGAAATATCGCGGTCGAGACCTTGCGCCGCCTTCAGCGCGCCGCGCACGATGCGCTCGGCGCCGCTGAGATCGGGCGAGATCGTCGCCCCGTCCGGGCCGATCGTCCTGTCGGCGTCGAGATCGGTCGCGACGAAGCGCGCGCCCGCCGCGCGCGCCAGCTCCGTGATCGGATTGCCCGCGACGCCGTGAATCCAGCTCGCGCCGAGATCCATCGGCAGGTCGGGCCATGCGAGAGACGTATGGACGCGCCCGCCGATGCGCTCGCGCGCCTCCAGCACGAGTGGCGAATGCCCCTTCGCCTGCAGCGCCTGCGCGGCGGCGAGGCCCGCAAGGCCCGCCCCGACGACCACGATGCGCGCCTCCTCAGCGCGCGACGCGCCCGCGACGAACGGCGCGGCCACAGCGCCCGTCAGCACGGCGCGCCGCGACAGCACGCGCCGCGCCCGCAAAGGCCGTTCCCGCGTCAGGATTCGAGCTTCTCGGCGAGGAGTTGATCCATCGTGCGGCCGGGCTCTGCACAGCCGGCGCTGCCGACGACCTTGGCCGGCACGCCGGCGACCGTCATGTTGGCCGGAACCGGCGCGAGCACCACCGAGCCCGCCGCCACGCGCGCGCAGCGTCCCACTTCGATATTGCCGAGGATCTTCGCGCCCGCGCCGATCAGCACGCCGCGCCGAATCTTCGGATGCCGGTCGCCCGTCTCCTTGCCGGTGCCGCCCAGCGTCACCCCTTGCAGGATCGACACGTCGTCCTCGATCACCGCGGTCTGGCCGACGACGATGCCCGTCGCATGATCGAGGAAAATGCCCTTACCGATGCGCGCGCCGGGATTGATGTCGGTCTGGAAGATTTCCGACGCCCGGCTCTGCAGATAGAGCGCGAAATCGCGCCGCCCCTGCTTCCACAGCCAATGCGCCAGCCGATAGGTCTGCAGCGCATGGAACCCCTTGAAATAGAGCAAGGGCTCGATCAGACGCGTGCAGGCGGGATCGCGGTCGGCCACGGCCAGAATGTCGGCGCGGAACGCCTCGCCGAGACTGGAATCGTCGGCGATCGCCTCGAAGAAGGTTTGCAGCACCAGTCCCGCCGGCATGTCCTGATGGTCGAGCCGCTCGGCCACGCGATGGGCGACGGCGGACTCGAAGTCCTTCTGGTTCAGCACGGCGGCGATGAGAAAGCCCGCAAGTTCGGGCTCGCGCCGCGCGGCCTCGTCGGCTTCCGCCCTGAGGCGACCCATCACGGGGTCGGTGCGGTCGAAGCCGACGACGTCCGCCGTTCTCGCCTGCGCCATGTCGCGATCCTCTCTCGGTTGCCTTGGGCACTATAGCATGGGTAGTGCTGAGCTTCAGACAAGCCCCGGGACCGCCATGCGCCGCATCGACTCCGCCTTAACAGACAAGCTCCGGCTCGAGATCGACGGGCCGGTCGCCCGGCTGATCGTCGACAATGCGCCCCGCCGCAACGCGCTCGACCTCGCCATGTGGCGGGCGATTCCCGAGCTGATCGCCGCCGCGCAGGCGGACGAGGCGACCCGCGTCGTCCTGCTCGGCCCCGCCCCCGGCCTGCCCTTCTGCTCGGGCGCGGACATTTCGGAGTTCTCGACCGTGCGCGCCACGGCCGAGGGCGGGCGCGCCTACGAGGCGGCGAACGCCGCCGCCTTCGATTCGCTGGCCGCCTGCCGCAAGCCCGTGATCGCCGCCATTCGCGGCTTCTGCCTCGGCGGCGGCATGGGGCTCGCCGCGGCCTGCGATCTGAGGATCGGCGCGGCCGGCGCGACCTTCGGCGTGCCGGCCGGGCGCCTCGGCGTCGGCTACCCGCCCTCCTCGATGGCCTATGTCGTCGCCGCCGTCGGCGCGGCGGGCGCGCGCGACCTGTTCTTCACCGCGCGCCGGCTCGACGCGGGCGAGGCCCATCGCCTCGGCTTCCTCAATCGCCTCGTCGCCGACGAGGCGCTCGACGCGGCGGCGACGGAGCTCGCGCAAACCATCGCCGCGCAGGCGCCGCTGACGCTGACCGCCGCCAAGGCCGCCATCGCGCGCTGCGCCGGCCTGCCCTCGGCGCCTTCGGAACGGGCGTGCGAGCAACTGGCCCAAGCCTGTTTCGACAGCGCCGACTACGCCGAAGGGCGCGCCGCCTTCCTCGAAAAACGCACCCCCCGCTTTGCAGGGCGATGATCCAATGACCGATGACAAGCTCGCCGACAAGATCGCCGAAACCCCGCACGTATCGGCCCGCCGCGGCCGCCGCCTGCTGCGCGACCGCTCGCGCGAGGGCCATGCGCGCGTCGGCTTCCTCGAACTGTTCTACGATCTCGTCTTCGTCTTCGCGATCACGCAGCTCTCGCACCGGCTGCTGAAAGACGTGTCGATCGTCAACGGGCTCGAGACGCTGTTCCTGTTCGTCGCCGTGTGGTGGGTGTGGATGTACACGACCTGGGCGATGAACTGGCTCGACCCCGACAGTCCGCGCGTGCGGCTGATGGTGTTCGCGCTCACCTTCATCGGCCTCGTCTTGTCGATGGCCGTGCCCGGCGCCTTCGCCGAGAGCGGCCTCGCCTTCGCGCTCGCCTACGCCTCGATGCAGGTGCTGCGCACGGCCTTCATCGCCTGGGCGGCCGGGCCCAACCGCACGATGCGCCTGAACTTCGTGCGCATCCTGATCTGGTTCTGCGTCGCCTCGTTGTTCTGGATCGGCGGCGCGCTCGCCGACGGCGCGGCGCGCGCCGCGTTGTGGCTCGTCGCGCTCGGCATAGATCTGGCCGGGCCCATCGCGCGCTTCTGGACGCCAGGCCTCGGCCCCTCGAGCACCAGCGACTGGGACATCGAGGGCGAGCACATGGCCGAGCGCTGCGCGCTCTTCATCATCATCGCGCTCGGCGAGTCGCTGCTCGTCACCGGCGCGACCTTCGAGAAGTTGCCGTGGACGGCGACGAACTGGCTCGCCTTGACGTCGGTCGTCGCCGGCACGCTCGCCATGTGGTGGGCCTATTTCGACACCGGCCTCGAACGAGGCGCTCATCACATCGCCCATTCCGCCGATCCCGGCGCGGTGGGCCGGCGCGTCTACACCTACTATCATGCGGTGATCGTGCTCGGCATCGTCGTCATGGCGGTCGGCGACGAATTGATCCTCGCCCATCCGATCGGCCATCTCGACGCCGGCGTGATCGCCACCGTCATCGGCGGGCCGGCGCTCTACGTCTTCGGCAATCTTCTGTTCAAACGCGAGATCGCGGGTTTCCCGCCGCTGTCGCATCTCGTCGGCCTCGGCCTGCTCGCGGCCGGCGCGGCGCTCGCGCCGCTCGCCCATCTCGAGCCGTTGCATCTGGGCCTGTGGGCGACGACCGCGCTGATCGTCGTCGCCGTGTGGGAGTGGGTCTCGATCCAGCGCGGCGCGCCGGAGGCGAGGAAGCACGCGCACCGCAGGCCGGCGAGCTGAGCCCCTAGAACCGACGCTTGAGAAAATCGAGGATCGCGGCGGCGAACACGTCGTTGCGGTCGCCAGCCACCATGTGGCGCGCGCCGGCGACGTCCACCATCTCGGCGCCGGGACAAAGCTCGAGGAAGTGTTTCGCCTCCGCCTCGCCGACAAGTTCGGACGACTGCCCGCGCACCAGCAGCGTCGGAACGCTGAGGCTGCGCGCGGCGTCCTCGAGACTCGCGGCGACGCGCGCGGCGTCGGTCTCCACCGAGCGCGGCCCGTCGAGAAAGCGCGGATCCCAATGCCAGTAGTAGCGGCCCTCGCGCAGCCGCAGATTCTTGCGCAAGCCGTCGAGCGACTTCGGTCGCGGCCGATGCGGCAGATAGCGCGCCACCGCCTCGGCCGCCTCCTCGATGCTCGCAAAGCCTTGCGCCGCGCGCTCGCGCATGAAGCCGGTGATGTGATCGACGCCGCTCGAATCCAGACGCGGCGTCACGTCGACGAGCACGAGCCCGGCGAAACAATCGGCGTCGTGCGAAAGCGCCAGCAGGCTGGCGATGCCGCCCATCGAGGCGCCGATGGCGACGGGCTTGCGCCCCTCGTCCGCCGCGATCTGCATCGCCAGCGCGCGCGCGTCCTCGCCATAATCGAAGAAGGCGTAGGCGCCCTCGCCGATCCACGCGCTGTCGCCATGCCCGCGCTGATCGACGCAAATCGCCAGCGCGCCCTGTTCGGCGAGCCGCGCGGCGGTCGCGTCCCACGCATGGCGCGTCTGTCCGCCGCCATGCAGCAGCAGCGCGACCGCGGTGGGCGAGGCAAGCGGCGCGTAACGGCTCGCCGCGAGGCGATGGCCCGAGGCGCCGCGATATTCGTCGCGATGCGCGCGCGGGCGCTGGCCCTTCTCCTCGCTCACGCGCGATCCTCGAGAAAGGCGAGCACGGCCGACTTGTAGGTCTTGTCGCCGACCGCGAGATTGTGGTCGCGCCCCTCGATGGCGAAGGCGCGCCCCTCCGGCAACATCGCCGCGAGCGCTTTCGCGTCGCCGGCGATGTGATCCTTCGTGCCGATGGCGACGAGCGCCGGCGCGCGGATCGCGCCGACCTGCTCGGGCGTCAGCGTCTGCCGCGTGCCGCGAATGCAGGCGGCGAGCGCGACGAGATCGTTCTTCCCCTGCTCGGCGAAGGCGCGAAACATGCGCTGCGTGGGATCGGTCAGATCGTCGAGCGAGGCGACCTCCATCGCGTCAGCGATGCCCGGCGGCAGGCCGACGCCCTCGACGAGATGCGAGCCGAGCCCGCCGAACACGACCGAGCGCACGCGGTCGGGATGCGCGCGCGCCAGAAACGCCGAGATGCGCGCGCCCATCGAATAGCCCATCACGTCGGCGCGCTCGATCCCGAGATGGTCGAGCAGCCGCGCCGCGTCGTCCGCCATGATGCGCGTGTCGTAGGCGGCCGGGTCGTGCGGCTTGCCGCTCTTGCCGTGGCCGCGATTGTCGAAGCCCACCACGCGCCGCCCGTCATGCGTCAGCGTGCGCGTCCAGTGCGTATGCAGCCAGTTGGTCGAATAGCTCGAGGCGAAGCCGTGGACGAGCAGGATCGGCTGACGCCGGTCCGCCGTCGTCGGCGCGGCGTCGACATAGGCGATATCGACCCCGTCGGAGGAGAAATGATGCATGCGTCCCTCGCTCGGCTCCAGCGCGTAACGCAGGGCGCGGCAGGTGGCAACCGCACGCGCCCTCCCGCGCCTCCCTTGTTTCGCGGGGGACGCGGGCGACAGGGCCGAGGCCGGCGTCTCTCCCCGGCGGGGACGTCCGTCAGGTCGTGCGCTTCAGCTTGCCGATGCCGAGCATGTCGAGCGCCAGCTTCTCGTAGAAGGGCTCGCTCGCGCCGCGGCGCAGCTTGTGCAGGAAATACTTCTCGAAGCCGATCTTGGCCGCATGCACCCACTTGCCGGAGGACGACCAGTTGACGTTGCGCGGCGGAATCTGCGGCTGCGCGACGAAGGCGACGCCGCTGTCGCCGAAATCGGCGAGGCACACGGCGTTCCACGTCGCCTGGTGGCGCGGCGGCTCGCCTTTCAACGCCAGCGCGATGTTCTTCGCCGTCGCCGTCACCATCGACTCGATCATGAAGCCGGTCTTCGGCACGCCGCAGGGCACGGCCGTCTTGCCCATTGGCGGAATCGCGACGCAGACGCCGACCGAATAGACGTTGGGGTAGGTCGGATTGGCCTGATGCTTGTCGATCAGCACGAAGCCGCGCGGATTGACGAGGCCCGGCACGTCGCGCACCGCCGCGACGCCGCGGAAGGCGGGCAGCAGCATGGAGAAGCCGAACGGCGCTTCGTGGGTCTGCTTCACCGTGCCGTCGTCGTTGACCTCCTCGATGGTCATCTGGCCGGGCGCGACGTCCTTCACGCGCGCGTTGCAGATCCACTTGATGTGATGCTGGCGCAGCTCCGACTCCAGCAGCGTCTTGGTGTCGCCGACGCCGTCGAGGCCGAGATGGCCGATATAGGGTTCGGCGGTCACGAAGGTCATCGGCACCCGGTCGCGGATCTTGCGGCGGCGCAGCTCGGTGTCGAGGATGAAGGTGTATTCGTAGGCCGGCCCGTAGCAGGAGGCGCCCTGCGCCGCGCCGGTGATGATCGGGCCGGGATTGGCGCAGAATGTCTCGAACGCCTCGGCCGCCTTCTCGGCATGGTCGACGTGGCAGATCGACTGCGTGTGCGCCTGCGGGCCGAAGCCGGGGATTTCGTCGAAGGCGAGGTCCGGTCCGGTGGCGATGATGAGATAGTCGTAGTCGACGCTCGATCCGTCGGCCAGCGCGACGCGGTTCTGCGCCGGATCCACCTTGGTGGCGGCGACGGCCTTCAGTTCGATGCCGCGGCGGCCGAACACCGGCGCCAGATCGATCTCGATCGCCTCGCGGCCGCGCCAGTTCACCGCCACCCACGGATTGGACGGAACGAAATGATACTTGGGCTCCTTGGTGATCACCGTGATGCGATCGCCCGGACCGAGTTGATCCTTCAGCTCGTAGGCCATGATCACGCCGCCGAGCCCGGCCCCCAGAACCACGATATGCGCCATCTCGCATTCCTCCCGCCGCGGCGCTTCCGACGCCGTTCATCCGCATATATCATTATATTATAATATATGAAAATATGTTTCTTTCTGCTGCTTTGGTCGCAGACCGCGGCGCGATCCCGGCTCGGAGATCGTTGATCCCCCCTACACTTTCGGAGGGGGCGCCGCTAAGGTCGCGCCGACTGCGGGAGCTGAAGCAAAATGGCTGATCACGGCATTGCGCATTTTCACAATGGGCCGGGCGTCGCGGAAATCCGCGTCGGCGTAAAGGAGTTCATGTGCATCGGCGCGCCGCCGCCGTTCGACCACCCGCACGTCTACATCGACATGGGCGGCGATTCCGACGCCGTGTGCCCCTATTGCTCGACGCGTTTCGTCTACGATCCGAGCCTGCATGGGGGCGCTTCGCCGGCCGAGTGTCTGTGGTCCGCGCACGACGTCGCCGCCTGACATGTCCATGGGTTCCCACCGGCAGGCCGTTGTCGCCGGCGCGGGCATTGGCGGACTGATCGCCGCGCTGCATCTGGCTCGCGCGGGGTTCGACGTCACCATTCACGAACGCAGTCCGGTTCTCGAGGAATTCGGCGCCGGCCTCCAGCTCTCTCCGAACGCCAGCCGAATCCTCGGCCAATTCGGCATCGTGGAGACTCTCGGCGGGCTGGCGCTCGAGCCCGAGGCGCTCGTCGTCCGGCGCGCGCGGGACGGAAACACGCTTTTGCGCATGGAGCTGGGCGACACCGCGCGGCGGCGCTGGGGCGCGCCCTACCTTGTCGCCCATCGCGGCGACCTCCTGCGAGCGCTGCTCGATCGCGTGGCGCAGGAGCCGGCGATTTCCATCGTGCTCGATTCGCAGGTGCGCGGCTTCGCCGTCGACGCGGACGAGCGCGTCCGCATCGGGCTGAAGCGCGGCTATGTGTCGCTCGAGGTCGGCGCCGATCTTCTCGTTGGCGCGGACGGCCTGCGCTCGGCCGTGCGCGACCGGCTGGGGCTCGGCGGACCGAAGGACATCGTCTTTTCCGGCAACGTCGCCTGGCGCGCGCTGATCGACGCGGCGCGCCTGCCGCCCTCGCTGCGCAAGCGCGAGACGCATCTGTGGCTCGGGCCCCGCGCCCATCTCGTGCATTACCCGCTGCGCGGCGGAACAGTGATCAACGCCGTGCTCGTGGTCGAGGACCATCGTCGCGACGCGCTGAAGGATGCGGGCTGGAACAACCCCGGCGATCCCTCCGTCATCGGCTTCGAGGTCGCGGACTGGGCGCCGGAAATCCGCGAGATGATCGCCGCCGCCGAGGATTGGCGCGGCTGGCCGCTGTTCGACCGGCCGCCGAGCCCGCGCTGGTCGTCCGGCCCGGTGACGCTGCTCGGCGACGCCGCGCATCCAATGGCGCCCTTCCTCGCGCAGGGCGCGGCGCAGGCGGTCGAGGACGCGCAGGCCCTGGCCGTCTCGCTGGCGACGCATGAGCGCATCCCCGATGCTTTGCAGGCCTATGAGCGCGCCCGCGCCCCGCGCGCCGGCCGCGTGCAGACCGAGGCGCGCAAGCAGGCCGGCTTCTACCATGTGCGCGGGCCCGTCGCGCTCGCCCGCGATCTCGGCCTGCGCGTGATGGGGCCGAACCGGATGGCGGCCCGCTACGACTGGCTCTACGGCGCCTAGACGGCCGACGCCGGCTGGCCCACGACCCGCGCATAAGTGTCGGGGTCGGTCGCCCCTTCCGACGAGATCAGCACGACGCGCGAGGCCGCCCCGAGGCCGAGGCTCGCGCGAACGGTTTCGTCCCGACAGGCGGCGACCAGCGCGGCCGTCGTCGCCGCGCCGGACTCGCCGGCGACGATGCGCGGATCGCCGTCGAGCCCGGCGGCGAGCTGGCGCATCGCGTCGGCCGCCGCCTCGTCCGGCAGCGCGACGACGTCGTCGCAGGCGCCGATCAGGAAGGGCCATGCCGCCGGCGACACCTCGCCCGCCGCAAGGCAGGCCATGAAGGTGTCGCTTTCCGCCAGCGTCGCCGCGATCCTTCCCTCCGCGACGGAGCGGAACACGCAGTCGGCGCGGATAGGCTCGACGACGACGATGCGCGGCCCGGCCGCGCCCTTCGTCTCCCACACATGCGCGGCGACCGCCGCCGCCAGCCCGCCGACCCCGGCGGGAACGAAGATGTGTGTCGGATCGGGCTCGGCCGAGTCGATCTCGCTCATCACGAGGCCGTAGCCCCGCATCACCAGCGAGGGCGCGTGCGCATCGATGCCGACCGAGGAGTCGGCCACCGCGATCCAGCCGTTTCGCGCCGCCTCCTCCGCCGCGATGCGCACGGAATCGTCGTAATTGCCGGGCACGCGCCGCATCTCGGCGCCGAACCGCTGGATCGCCTGCTCGCGCGCAGCGCTGACGTTTTCATGGATGAACACGACGGCGCGCGCCCCGAACATCGTCGCGCCCCACGCGACGGAGCGGCCGTGATTGCCGTCCGTCGCCGTGGCGAAGACGAGATCGCGCGTCAGCTCGCGATATTTGCCGGCGACGAGATCGGCCGTCGCGATCGGACCCGTCACGCCTTTGGCGCGCAGCCGCTCCTCGATCAGCCGCCGCACGGCATATGCGCCGCCGAGCGCCTTGAAGCTTTCCAGATGAAAGCGCCGGCCCTCGTCCTTGATCGCGACCGAGGCGAGGCCGAGCCGCCGCGCCAGCGCCGGCATGGCGACCAGCGGCGTCGGCGCATAGCCGGGCCAGGCCGAGATTTCGGCCGCCGCCTGCGCGAAAGTCTCGCGCGACAGGATCGCCCGCGCCGCCGCATCCGGCGGCGTTCCGCGCGCGACGCGCGCATTGTGGACGTGGCGAATCTCGTGACGGGGAAGCGCGTCGCTCATGCTCTCTCGGGTCCGGTTGTCCGTCCTCAATACCGACGGATCGCCCCGCCGCACAGCCCCGCCGCGCGCCGGCCTATCCCGCGCGCCAAGCGCCGACGAAGGCGCGCGCGCGGGCAGCGACGTCGGCGACCCCCATGCCCGGCTTGTAGAGCGCCGAGCCGAGGCCGAACCCGCCCGCGCCGGCGGCGCGCCAGCCTGCCATGCTCTCCGGCGTGACGCCGCCAACCGGCAGCAGCGCGACCTCGCGCGGAAACACCGCACGCCACGCCTTCACCACGGCGGGCGGCATCGCCTCCGCCGGAAACAGCTTCAGCGCGTCGGCGCCGGCGGCGAGCGCCGCGAACCCCTCGCTCGGCGTCGCCGCGCCCGGCAGCGCGATCAGCCCGGCTTGCCTCGCCTGCCGGATCACGCAGACATCCGTGTGCGGACTGACGCAAAGCCGCGCGCCGGTCGCGGCGAGGCGATCCACGTCGTCGGCGCGGATCACCGTGCCGGCGCCGATCACCGCCCGGTCGCCGAACGCCGCCTGCAAACTCTGGATCGAGACGAACGGGTCGGGCGAATTGAGCGGAACCTCGATCAGCCGGAACCCTTCGGCGACGAGCGCCGCGCCGATCGGCACGGCTTCGTCCGGTTTCACCCCGCGCAGAATCGCCACCAGCGGAAGCTCGGCCATCGCCTCGACGAAGTTCATGGAACCGCTCCCGGAGACGGCGCCAGCCGCGCAAGCCCCCGGAACGCCGCGTCCGCCGGCCCGGCCTGCATCGCGACGCCGAGCGCCCGCCCGGCGGCGAGATAGCGCGCGGCGAGCCCCGCCTCGCCCACCACGACGACGGGCCGCCCCGGCCCCGCGCGACGCGCCCCGTCCGCGATCTCGGCGCCGATCAGCAGCCCCGACAGATAGGACGCGACGCCCCGTCCCGACAGGCGGCCGGTCAGCGCCATGGTGCGGGCCGAGAACAGAGCGTGCGACAGCGCCCCGTCCGCCGCCCCGGCGCGCGCTCCGTCGGCGAAGGCCGCCGCGTCGTCCGCCTCGCCCTCGGCGAGAGCGCCCAAGATGGTGTGATGGCGCATCGCCGCGAACATCTCGCCCGTCATGTAACTCCGGAAGCCGACGACCCGCCCGCCCTCGAACCGCGCCCATTTCGAGTGCGTTCCCGGCAGCACGACGGTCGCGTCCCCTTCGACGGCGCCGAAGATCTGCGTCTCCTCCCCGCGCATCACGTCGGGCCGCCCGCTCTCGTCGTCGCAGATCAGCCCCGGCGCGAAAGCGAGCGCCCGGCCCCGAACGGTCATGCGAGCCGCTCCGGCCGAAAGCGCCGCCGCGTCCGCCGGGCAGCGCGCATAGGGAACCTCGACCCAGCCGTTGCGGCTGCCGATCATGCCGGACAGCAGGATCGGCGCGCCCGCCGCGTCGATGGCGGCGATCTCCTCGAACAGAACCGCCTCGAAGCCGCGCGCCGCCGCCTTCAGAATGCCCTCCCCCGACGCGACGCGCGCCAGAACGGCGCCGTCCCGCGCCATCGCGGCGGCGCGGAAGGAGGAGGTTCCCCAGTCGACGGCGATGAAAGCGGTCGTCATGTCGCCTCCGGCGGAAATGGTGGCCGCTGCGGGAGTCGAACCCGCACGGGCGTCGCCCGAGGCATTTTAAGTGCCTTCCGTCTACCAGTTTCGGCAAGCGGCCTTGGTCGGCAATCTGGCACGAAGGGCGCGCGACGCGCGAGCCCCGCGCCGCAGGCGCCTCAGCCGGCCGTCTCCTTGGCGATCGGCGGCTGGAAGGCGAGCCCCATGTCCCAGGGGAAGTAGATCCAGGTGTCCTGCGAGACCTCGGTGATGAAGGTGTCGACCATCGGCCGGCCGAGAGGCTTGGCGTAGACGGCGGCGAAATGCGCCTTCGGCAGCATTTCGCGCACCACCTTCAGCGTCTTGCCGGTGTCGACCAGATCGTCGACGACCAGAATCCTTTCCCCGCCCGCTTTCGTCAGCTCGGGCGCGATGGTCTTCAGCACCTGCAGGCCGCCCTGCGTCTGATAGTCGTGGTAGCTGGCGATCGAGACGGTCTCGATCACCCGCGTGCCGAGCTCGCGGGCGACGATGGCGGCCGGCACCAGCCCGCCGCGGGTGATGCAGACGATGGCCTCGAACGGCCCGGCGCCCGACAGCCGCCAGGCCAGCGCCCGCGCGTCGCGATGAAACTGGTCCCACGAGACCGGAAAGGCCTTCTGCCCCTGCGGATCGACCATCTGAGCCCCCGTCCGTTCGGCTGTCGTTCATCTGTTGCGTAGCAGTCTCCGCCCGACGACGCGAGAGGGACAGGAAACGGCGTCAACAGGCTTTATCGCCTTGGCGCCGCGTCCTAAAACCGCGTCACGGGAGTGTCATGAGGGAGACGAGAGTGTCGGCGATCGAGGCGCCGCAGGGCGCGGCGCTGGCTCAAAGCCCGCTCGAGACGCGGATGGGCGTGTGGCTCACCGCGGCGGCCGCCGTCCTGTGGGCGCTGTTTCTCTACGATACCGAGCCGGACTGGTTCAATTTTCTGCCCGTCGCGGCGATCTATCTGGCGCTGACGGCGCTGCTTTTCGCGCTGACCAAACGCTGGCGCTTCGCCGCGCTCGCGGTCGCGTTCTTCTTCCTGTTCGTCAACGCCGCCGCGCGCGTGAAATTCGCCATGGTGGCGATGGCGCTGCACATCTTCGACGTGATGTTCCACGCCTCGCTGACGCAGGCGGCGTTCTTCTACGCGACCTTCCCGAAGATCGCCTGGACCGCGACGCTCGCGGTGGCGCTCGGCGTCGCCGCGCTCGTCTGGTTGTGGAAGCGCGAGCGCCCGGTCGGCTGGAGCGCCGGCTGGCGGCTCGGGGCGCTCGGCCTCGTCTGGCTCGCCGCCGCGCCGACGCTGCCAATCTTCTCGGTGTATGGCGCGGACTATTTCCACGACCACCGGCACGGCCTGTCGGCCTTCTTCAACTCCTTCCGCGATCTGCCCGCGCTGTGGCGCCACGTCGCGCTGGTCGAGACCGGCCCCCTGCCCGAGACGACGTCCGATGCGCCGCCAATCGTCTGCAAGCCGGGCGAGAAGCCGCCGCATGTCGTGCTGTTCCTGTCGGAATCGTCGATGCCGCCCGGCGTCTATCCGGGCCTGCCCTTCCCCGAAGAAACAAGGCCCTTCTTCGCCTCCGCCGACGGCGCGATCCGCCGCCTGCGCGTAGAGACCTTTGGCGGCGCGACATGGCTGACCGACTTCGCCTCGCTGACGGGGCTCAGCACGCGCGACCTCGGCTCGATGTACAATTTCGTCATGCCGTTCATGACCGGCCGGCTGCGCCACGCGCTGCCGCAATATCTGTCGGCCTGCGGCTATGACACCTCGGTGATCTACCCCGTGCCGGGCGAGTTCGGCGGCACGGCGCGCTTCTACAAGTCCGTCGGTTTCGACACGGTGGTCGATCAGGACGTGCACAAGGCGCCGACCGACCAGGAGCGCGACGCCTTCTATTACGGTCAGGCGATCAAACGCTTCGAGGCGGGCCGCGCCTCGGGCCGCCCGCAATTCGTCGCGCTGTCCAGCATGGGCACGCATGCGCCGTGGGACTTCCGCCTCGACCCCAAGGCGGTGAAGCCCGGCGAACGCACGACATGGTCCGGCGACGCCGAAATGGACGAATATTTCTGGCGCCTCGTGCTCGCCGCACGCGATCGCGAGGCGTTCAAGAAGGAGCTGGCGGCGAAGTTTCCGGGCGAGAAATTCCTCATCGTCGCCTATGGCGATCATCAGCCGGCGCTGAAGAAGCTGCCGCTGCGCGACGCCGCCGAAATGGCCGGCGACGGCAAGTGGGCTGAGCTTTCGCCCGTCGCCAAGGCGTTCGAGACCTACTACCAGATCGACGGCGTCAACTATGCGCCGAAGCTGCCGAAGGACGACGGCCGCATCCTCGACATCTCGAATCTCTCGACGATGCTGATCGAGGCCGCGCGCCTGCCGCGCGACGAATATGTCGAGCGCCGCATCGAGCTGCTGAAGACCTGCAACGGCCTCTACGCCACGTGCGGCGACCGTCAGGCGGTCGTCGACTTCCAGACCTGGATGGTCGCGCGCGGCTGGCTGGCGGGGCGATAGACGGGTCGCCCGGTCATCGCGCCGAGCGAAGCGCGCCCTGTCACTCCCGGCTGGGCGATCCCCCCCTGTCATTCCCGGCCGAGCGAAGCGAGGGGAAGGGAATCCACCACACCGCCGCCGCGCCCTTCGACGTGGGCCCCCTTCCCGGCGGCTCCGCCGCCGCCGGGGGTGACGCAGGCTGTCATTCCCGGCCGAGCGAAGCGAGGCGAAGGGAATCCATTCTACCTCCGGCGCCGGCGACGACGCGCAGGATCAGAATGTGTCGATCTCGCGCCACTCGGGATTGCCACGCTCGATCATGCTGACCTTCCACGCGCGGTTCCAGCCCTTGAGCTGCTTCTCCCGCGCAATCGCTTCGTTCACCTCGGAGAACCGCTCGAAATAGACGAGTCGATCGACGCCATGGCGCGCGGCGAATCCGGCGCCGACCCGGGCCTTGTGCTGCTCCATGCGTCGCGCGAGATCGCTTGTGACGCCGATGTAGAGCGTGCCGTTCCGCTTGCTCGCGATGACATAGACGAAATACGTTCGGTCCATTCGGCAACACTGTCATTCCCGGCCGAGCCAAGCGAGGGGAATGGAATCCATCGCCCCACCGTCGGCCCCGCGGCATGGACCCCCTTCCCGGCGGCTTCGCCGCCGCCGGGGGTGACACAGGGTGTCATTCGCGGCCGAGCGAAGCGAGGGGAAGGGAATCCACGCCCCGCCTCACATGGATCCCCTTCCTGGCGCCTGCCGTCGCCACCGGGGATGAACATTTCGCCCTACCCCCTCAACCCTTCGAGCGCCGCGCGCACGGCGTCGGCGGCTTTGGCCAGCGCCTCGGCGTCGCGGCCGCGCAACACGATCTGGTTCCTGAACTTGCCGTTTTCGAAGGACGGATAGGAGCCGATGGAAAGGTCGGGCGAGGCCGCCGCGATCTCGCCGAGCGCGGCCGCGTATGTTCCTTCCGGCAGCCCGCCCGAGTCGATCGTCTCGACCAGCATTTTCACGCCGGCGCGCAGCTTCGGCGCCACGTCGTCCATCATCGTCTGCATCACCGCCGGCACGCCGGCCATGACGATGACGTTGCCGATCCAGAAGCCCGGCGCCTTCGACACCTTGTTGAGCACGAGCTCCGCGCCCGCCGGAATACGCGCCATGCGCCGGCGCGCTTCGTTCAGATCCTCCGGCCTGTGCCGCTCCAGCAGCAACGCGATGGCGCGCGGATCCTCGCCGATCTCGACGCCGAACGCCTTCGCCACCGCGTCGGCGGTGATGTCGTCATGCGTCGGGCCGATGCCGCCGGTGGTGAACACATAGTCGTAGCGACGGCGCAGCGCGTTCAGCGCATCGACGATCTCGTCCTCGACGTCGGGCACGATGCGCACCTCGCGCAGATCGACGCCGAGCGCGCCGAGATAATCGGCGATGTAGCCAATGTTCTTGTCCTTCGTACGCCCCGATAGAATCTCGTCGCCGATGACGAGGATGGAGGCGGTGACGGAAGCGGTCATGCGATCCTCATGCGCGTTCGAAGACGATGTTGCTGCGCGTCGCCAGCGCGCGCGCATAGCCGCACGCCTCGAGCCGGCGCGCCAGCGCGGGCGCGAGCGACAGCCCGGCGGCGTCGACGATCAGAAGCTGCGGCCAGAGCGCGGCCGGCGCGCGCTCGAAGAACGGTTCGAGCACGATGTCCTCGGCGCCCGCCACATCGACCTTCATCATGTCTATGCGCGTCAGCTTCTCGGCCTCGGCGAGCGCGGCGAGCGTCACGGCGGGCGCGGCGATCTGCGCATGCGCGCCGCCCTCGGCGAACAGCATGCGGATGGAGGCGCGGGCGCGATTCTCCAGATCGACGAACAGCGTCACCACACGGTCCTCGTCGGCGACGGCGCATTCGATCGCCTTCACGGTGGCGAATTCGTTCTGGCGGATGTTGAAGATCAGCCGCTCGTACATGTCCGGCTGCGGCTCGACGGCGACGATCCGCGCGCGTGGGCCGGCGAGCGCGGCCACATACAGCGCATAGGCGCCGACATTGGCGCCGATGTCGACGAACACCGTGTCCGGCCTCAACCGCCGCGCGATCAGCGCGCGCTCGGCCGGATCGAAATATTGCGGCGTGTAGAGCAGGCGCTTCTCGCACAGATTGTCGCCCGGCCGCAGCCGCATCCGCGCCCCGTAGACCATGTGGTCGACCGGCGCGCCGCCGGCGATCCGCTGGCCGAGCGCACGCAACGTGAAGGCGCGCCGCATGCCCGCCCAGCCCGGCCCGCAGGCGCGCGTCGCGCGGATGATGCGGGCGAGCCCGCGGGAGGGCGCGAAGGCGCCGTAGCCCGGCGCGTCGGGCCGTTGTTCGACGGGTGCGAGGGAGAGATCGTCCGCGGCCATCCCCGTCCGCCTAGCACGGCGCGCGGGCGCGGCGCCACCGCCGCTTGCGCCCGCAGGCCGAACACTTAAGTTAGCGACGTCCCGAACCATGATCGAAAAGCGCATGACCTTCGTCGAGGCCGATCAGGCCACCGGCCGCCGCAGCGGCCAGATCAAGCTGTATGGCCCCGAGGCGTTCGAAGGGATGCGCAAGGCCGGGCAGCTCACCGCGCGCGCGCTGGATCTGCTCGTCCCCGAAGTGAAGCCCGGCGTGACCACGCAGGCGCTCGACGACCTGATCGGCGAATTCGCCCGCGATCACGGCGCCTATCCTGCGCCGCTGTTCTACCGCGGCTATCCGAAAGGCATCTGCACTTCGATCAACCACGTCGTCTGCCACGGCATTCCCGACGACAAGCCGCTGCGCGAGGGCGACATCGTGAACATCGACGTCACACTCGTCGTCAACGGCTGGCACGGCGATTCGAGCCGCATGTACTGCGTCGGCGAAACGCCGCGGCGCGCCCAGCGCCTCGTCGAGGTGACCTACGAGTGCCTGATGCGCGGCGTCGCGGCGGTGAAGCCGGGCGCGACGACCGGCGACATCGGCGCGGCGATCCAGTCCTTCGCCGAGGCGGAGCGCTGTTCGGTGGTGCGCGATTTCTGCGGCCACGGACTCGGCCGGCTGTTCCACGACGAGCCGAACATCCTGCATTACGGCCGCGCCGGCGAAGGCCCGCCGCTGAAGCCCGGCATGTTGTTCACCATCGAACCGATGATCAATCTCGGCCGTCCGCAGGTGAAAGTGCTGGCCGACGGCTGGACGGCGGTGACGCGCGACCGCTCTCTGTCGGCGCAGTTCGAGCATACGCTCGGCGTCACCGAGACGGGCTGCGAGGTCTTCACGATCTCGCCCGCCGGCCTGCACTGCCCGCCCTACGCGGGATGATCGGGGCCGACGACGGCGAGTCGGCCGCCTCCCGCCCCGACAGTCCCGCGGTCGAGGACGATCCGCACTGGCTCGGCCATCGCGACCGGCTGCGTCAGCGCTTCCGCGAGGCCGGCGCCGATGCGCTGCCGGACTACGAACTGCTCGAACTCGTGCTGTTCCGCGCCCTGCCGCGCCGCGACGTGAAGCCGCTCGCCAAGGCGCTGATCAAGCGGTTCGGCACCTTCGCCGAGGTGATCGGCGCCGCCCCGGAGCGCCTGGTCGAGGTCAAGGGCGTCGGCGAGAGCGTGGCGACCGATCTCAACCTGATCGCCGCCGCGGCCCGGCGCTTCACGCGCGGCGCCGTCGCCGAGCGCGCCACGCTCGGCTCCTGGACCGCCGTGCTGGACTATTGCCGCGCCGCCATGGCCTTCGCCGACCGCGAGGAGTTCCGCGTCCTGTTTCTCGACAAGCGCAACGGGCTGATCGCCGACGAGGTGCAGGGCCGCGGCACGGTCGATCACACGCCCGTCTATCCGCGCGAAGTGCTGCGCCGGGCGCTGGAGCTGGGCGCCACCGCCATCGTGCTCGTCCACAACCACCCCTCCGGCGATCCCACCCCGTCCGAGGCCGATATCCGCATGACCCGGGAAATCGCCAGTCTGGCCAAAGCTATGGGCGTCACGCTGCACGATCACGTCATCGTCGGGCGCAAGGGACACGCCAGCCTGCGAGGCATGGCGCTGATCTAATCGACGCGCAAGTTACGATGCCGCAAGGGAAATTTCTGACGCAGCAACGAAAATTTAAGGGAGAAAGGCAACAGTCTTAGGCTCACGGGCGCGAAGACGATGCTGCTTGCCTTGATTCGGACAACGGACACGCCGCGCAAACTGTCGGCGTTCGTCTCCCTGTCGATCCTCGCGATCCTCGGCTTCGCGACGGTCGCCGCCGTCGTCACCTGGACCTCGAGCCGGTCCAACGAAGCGGCCGTCCGCGAGCAGCGCCAACGCCTCGAATCCGCCGTCGACGGCTTGCTTCAGACGCACGCCGACGCCGTGACGCAGCTTGCGCACGACATCCGCCTGGCCCGCGCCGCCCGTCAAGCGCTGCCCTCCGAACTGGCGCGCGCGCGCCTCTCGCTCGAAACCACAGACCTTTCCGGGGCGTTGCAGCTGTTCGTCGTCGAGAATGGTCAGGCGATCGCCGGACTGCTCGGCTACGAATCCGTCGACACCGCCAGCTACGCCCGGCTGCGGCCGCTGATCGAGACGCTCGAGGCCGACAAGGCGGCCGCCGACGCGCTGCGCGGGTCGCTCCCGGCCGAAGGCGCGGCCCGCACGCCCCCCGCCCGCCTGATGTTCGACGGCGAGCGCCTGCTCGCCCTGGCGAACGCCGAGATCGGCGCGACCGGCCAGAAGCTCGTCGGCGCACTGGAGATCGGCCCGAAGACGATCGCCCTCCTCGCCTGGAGGGCGGGCACGCCGATGCTCGACCTCGTCCAGGCTCCGCCTCGCTCCGGCAGCAATCTGGCGGCCTGGGAGATCGGTCCTCCGGCGCGCGAGGGCAAGAGCGCCGGCGCCTATTTCGTCTGGACGCCGCTGCGGCCCGGCGATCTGACGCTGATCGAAACCCTGCCGCTGATCCTCGTTCTCACCGCGCTGTTCGGCGCGTGGCTTGTCCTGCATTTCCGCCGCGTCAACGGCGAGATCACGGCCAGCGCCGAGCGCGCGCTGCACCTTGCCGGCCACGATCCGCTGACCGACTTGCCCAACCGCATGCTGTTCGACGAGTTGCTGTCGGCCGATCTCGCCGCCGCCCGCGACAATCGCGAGCCGGTCGCCGTGTTCTGCCTCGATCTGCGCCGCTTCAAGGAGATCAACGACAATTTCGGCCACGCCGCCGGCGACGCCCTGCTGCTCGCCACGCGCGACCGGCTCTCCGCCTTCCTAGGCGAGTCCGACGTGCTCGCCCGCATGGGCGGCAACGAGTTCGCGCTGATGCGTCGCGGCGCCGACCGGCTCGGTTGCGAGGCGCTCGCCCAGCGTCTCGTCTCCGCGATCCGCGAGCCTTTCACCGTCGGCGATCTGCGCATCGTCTCGGGCGTCGCCATCGGCGTGGCGATGGACGAGGACGCCGCCACCGCCGCCGAACTTCTGCGCTGCGCCGACGTCGCCCTGTTCCACGCCAAGACCGACAACGCCGGCTACGTCTTCTATCGCCGCGAGATGAGCGACGACGTGAAGGCCAAGAAGCGCCTCGAACTCGATCTGCGCCACGCCCTCTCGACTGGCGGCCTGCATGTCAACTATCAGCCGATCATGGCCTCGGACGGGCGCACCGTCGTCGGCGCCGAGGCGCTGGTGCGCTGGAACCATCCGACGCTCGGCATGGTGCCGCCGCTGGAGTTCGTCGGCCTCGCCGAGGACCGCGGCCTGATCGACCTGCTCGGCGAATGGGTGCTGCGCCGCGCCTGCGTCGACGCGCGCTCGTGGCCCGCGAACCTCTACGTCGCCGTCAACGTCTCCCCGGTGCAGTTCCGTCAGGCGCACTTCCTGAAGACCGTCGAGCGCGTGCTCTCCGACACCGGCTTCGACGCTGGCCGCCTCGAGCTCGAACTGACCGAGAGCGCCGTCGTCGCCGACGAGGCGAAGGCCGAAGACGTCATCATGGACCTGCGCGCGCAGGGCATCCGCATGGCGCTCGACGATTTCGGCACCGGCTATTCGAGCTTGATCTATTTGCGTCGCTTCGCCTTCGACAAGATCAAGATCGACCGGTCCTTCCTCGAAGCGATGGAGACGACCGGCGAGAGCGCGATCATCGTGCATTCGATCGTTCATCTCGGCCGCTCGCTCGGCCTCACAGTCACGGCCGAAGGCATCGAGACGCCCGAGCAGCATCGCTTCCTGCAGGCGCTCGGCTGCCACGAATTGCAGGGCTATTTCTTCGCCCGGCCGCTGATGCCGGACGCCTTCCTGAAGCTCGTCGCCGCCAGCAGCGAGCCGCCGGCCCTCGCCGCCGCCGGCTGAGCGCGATTGACATCGGCCGCGCCCTCGCCGCTGATGCGCGGGCGCCGACGCTGACGCGCGGCGGAGCGCGCGGGGGCCGCGGGGGCAGTGCGGCGGATTTCACTCACGATCATCGGCGCGTGCATCGCGCTGTGCGCGGCCGGCGCGCGGGCCCAAACGCCGGACCTCGCGCGCCAGGAGCCCGCCGCCCGCCCGCAGGAATCGTCGTCCGATCCGACGCGCGATCCTTCCGATCCCGCGCCGACCGGCGGCCCCGCCTTCAAGCTGACGCCGCGCATCGCGCAGGCCCTGCTCTTCGAGACCAATCCCGCGAGCGAGCACGCGCCGAGGCGCGGCTACTGGTCGTGGGCGACGATCGCCGGGCTCGACCTCAACTGGCGCATCGCGCCGGGCGCGGCGCTGTCGCTGTCGCTGCAGGAGAAGATCTGGCGCTATCCGCGCCGCATCGCCTGGCACTCGAACGATTCCTCCGCCGTCGCGGCGCTGACATTCGAAAGCGCGGGCTTCTCCTATGGCGCGCGCGTCAGCGGCTTCATGAGTCACGATGCGCGCTTCGGCGCGCTGATCGAGCGGCGCGTCGATGTCGGCCTGTTCGTCTCGCGCGCCTTCGTCGAGCCGACGACAGGCGCGCGCCTGACGCCCTCGCTGTCGATTGCGCGGCGCTTCGCGGACGATCCGGCGAGCGACAAATGGCGCGTCGGACTCGGCCTCGCGGTCTCCAGGCGCGTCGGCGCAATCGAGTTCACGGCGCGCCTCGGCCTTGCGCACGAAACCTTCCGCCGTTGCGCGGCGCGCCCCTGCCGGATCGACCGCGGCGCGACAGCCTCGCTCGGCGCGACATGGACGCCGCGGCCCGGCGTCGAGATCGGCGCGAGCCTCGATGTCGAACGCTACCTCTCGACGCGGCGCGACCAGAGCTACGCCGCGATCACGGCGAGCCCACGCATCGGCGCGAAGATGGATTTCTGACGGTCAGTGCAGCCTGTATTCGGCGTTCACCAGCGCCAACTCCGCCGGCTTGATCAGCCGCCCATGCGCCACGCGCACCGAGAACAGCGGCCCGTCGAGCGAGCGTTTCCAGAAGTCGAGAAACTTGCGCAGGATCGGAAAGCCGGGCGCCACGTCGTACTCCTGCCAGACATAGGCCTGCAACAGCGAGGGATGATCCGGCAGCCGGTAGAGAATCTCGGCCGTGGTGAGGCCGTAGCCTTGCAGTTGCAACCGGAATGCGTCGTCGACAATGCGATGGGAAGCCGTCTGGCCAGTCATGTCGAACCTCGCTGATGATGCGTCGTGTGTCGCCTTTCGTGTCTGACGGACCTATTGCGCGCCCGATTCGTTAAACTTCTCTTTTCCGTCGAACGCCTCGACCGTATCGAGATCGAGCCGGACCGCCGGTTCGCTGACGCACATCTCGACGACGCCGGCGCCCGCCGCCTCGATCAGCGGCCGCGCGCCGCGATCGCCTTGCAAATGCTGCGCCTTCTCGAACAGGACACGGGCCAGCAGCGCCGGATTGCCGCGTTCGCCCTCATGCGTCGGAACGACGGCGGCGGCACGCGGATGCGCGGCGAAGCTCGCGATGAGTTGATTGAGAAGCTCGGCCCGCACCGCCGGCATGTCGGCGAGCAGCACCAGCGCGCCGTCGCATTGCGCGGGCGTCGCCGCAAGGCCGGCGGCCAGCGATGTCGAAAGGCCGAGCGCGAAATCGCCGTTGTGAACGAAGGTGACGTCAAGGCCCGCGAGAGCGGCGCGCAGCTCCGCGTCGGCATGGCCGGTGACGACGATCACCGGCCGCGCCCGCGACGCCAGCGCGGCTTCGACGGCATGGCGCGCAAGCGGCTTGCCGCGCCAGTCGGCGACGAGCTTCGTCGCAGCCCCGCCGCCCGAGGCGCGATAGCGACGCGACGCGCCTGCCGCCAGCACCAGCGCCGCGACCTCAACCATGCTCGTCCTCGGAGGCGCCGCCCGCGCGCGGCTGCGGCCGCGAGACGATCTCCATCAGCAAGCCGCCGACGCCCATCGCGCGGATGTCGTCGCCGGTGACGGGAATGTCGGCGAGCACGCGTTGCAACACCCAATCGAATCCGTTCTCGCGCGGCGAGCGCGCGCAGCCCGGCGCGCCGATCACCGTCGTCTCGTCGAGCCGCCCCAGCATCAGGAGATTGCCGGGATCGACCGGCATGCCGAAATGCGCGACACGCCCGCCCGCCTCTTCGAGCGCGGCGGGGATCACGTCGCGCCGATCCGTGATCGCGGACGCGCCGAAGACGATGATCGTCTCCGCACCGGCCTTCGCCTCGGCGAGCGCATGCGCGAGCGCATCGGGCGCATGCGCGACGCGCAGATCCCGAACGATGGTCGAACCGGACGGCGCGAGCCGCTCGGCGAGCGCGCGCAGCGTCTTGTCGACGACGCTCGCCTTCAGCCCCGGCAACAGGGTCGAGACCACCGCGACAGGCCGCGCGCGATAGGGCTTCACGACGAGCGCGCCCCGACCGGCCGCGAGCGCACGCGCCAGCGGGGCGTCGTTCACGGCGAAGGGAATGATCTTCACCGTCGCGACCATCTCGCCGGCGACCACGGCGCGCAGCGCCGGCAACGTCGCCAGCGTGATCGCCTCGTCCACCGCGTTGACGCGCGCCACGGCCTCGACATCGGGCGCGAACACGCCGGCCCGCTGCGCGAACAGATTGGCGCGACCGGTGAAGGCGCGCTCGACCTCGACATCGCCGCCCGCAAGCGCCTCGCCGAGCCGGCGGGCAGCCTCATCCTCGCTGACATCCCCATCTTCGAGCATGGCGACGACGATCTCGCCGACGCCGGCGCGCGCCAGCGCCTCGGCGATCTCGCGCGTGACGACGACGCCCTTCCTGAAACGCGCGCCGCCGGCCTCGACCGCATGCGCGACGACGGCGCCGATCGCCGCCTGCGGCGCCAGCGCGGCGAAAATCACGCCGCCGCCTCCGCGCGCGCCGGCTTGCGGCGCAGGGCGTCGATGACTTCGGCGAGGATCGACGTGGCGATCTCCGCCGGGCTCACGGCGCCGATGTCGAGGCCGATGGGAGCGCGAATGCGGCCGATCTGCTCCGGCGAGAAACCCGCCGCCGTCAGCCGCTCCACGCGCCGCGCATGCGTCTTGCGCGAGCCGAGCGCGCCGACATAGACGCAATCCGACCGCAGCGCCTGCGTCAGCGCCGGATCGTCGATCTTCGGATCGTGCGTCACCGCCGCGACCGCCGTGTAGCGGTCGAAGCCGCCGAGTTTCGCAATCGCGTCGTCCGGCCAATGCGCCAGCACGCGCACGTCCGGAAAGCGCTCCGGCGAGGCGAAGGCGGTGCGCGGATCGATGATCGTCACGTCGTAGCCGCACAGCGCCGCCATCGGCGCCAGCGCCTGACTGACATGCACCGCGCCAATGATGACGAAACGCAGCGAAGGCGCCTGCACGGTGAGGAAATACGAGCGACCGTCCTTCTCGAGCGGGCCGCTCTTGCCCATGCGAAGCGCGGCCGCCAGCTCCGGCCCGAGCGGGTCGCCGGCGAAGGCCTCCGGCGCGACGAGGCGCTGCGCGTTGTCGCCGAGATCGGTGACGAGCACGCCCGCCTTGCGCGCCGCGCGCAGCCGGTTGAGTTCGGTCAGCAGTTCGAGCCGCATGGCTTACTCGCCTCGTCAGTCGACGCGTTCGACATAGACGCGGATGCGCCCGCCGCAGGACAGGCCCGCCCGCCACGCGGTTTCGTCGGCGACGCCGAATTCGAGCGTCGCCGGCCTGCCGCTCTCGATCACGTCGAGCGCCTGCGCCACCACGTCGCCCTCGACGCAGCCGCCCGAGACGGAGCCGAGAAAATGCCCGCCCTCATCGATGGCGAGATGGCTGCCGACCGGCCGCGGCGCCGAGCCCCACGTCTCCACCACCGTGGCCAGCGCCACGCCCCGGCCCGCGCCGCGCCACGCCGCCGCCTGCGCGAGAATGTCGTCGTCGGTCGCGAACATCACGAAATCTCCGCTGTCCGCCCTACTATAGCGCGGAGCGCGCGAATTGGCGCCCGCGCCTCACGCCGCCCGCATGACATCGCCCCATTCCGGATGCTTGCGGAACTGGGCGGCGACATAAGGGCAGCGCGCGACGATGCCGAACCCGTGCGCACGCGCATCGGCGAGCATGAACTCGACCAGCGCCATCGCCGCCCCGGAGCCGCGCATCGACTCCGGCGCGAGCGTGTGGTCGGCGCTGATCGCGTCGGCCGCGATGCGGCTGTAGATGATCTCCGCCTCGCCCGCGCGGTCCGCGATGCGCGCGACATATCGCCCGCCGAACGCGCCGTCTTCCTTCGTCACGCGAATGTCGCTCGACGTCATGGTTGCTCCTCCCGGGGCGGCCGCGCGCCCCGCAGACGCGCGACCCTTCTTGTTATGCCGGAACGCGCCCGAACGCCCCGTCCTGATACTGACGAATCGCGTCGTGGATTTCCGCCTCCGTGTTCATCACGAAGGGACCGTAGGCCGCAATCGGCTCGTCGATCGGCTCGCCCGCGAGCACGAGCAGCTTGGCCTCGCCATTGGCCTCGAGCGTGACAGCTCCGCCCTCGCGGCCGAACACTACCGTCTGCCCGGCGCGCGCCACCTCCTTGCCGTCGATCTCGACGACGCCGGACAGCACCAGCAGCGAAAGCGCGTGGCCCTCCGTCGGCGCGAGCGACACGCCGCCGCCGGCGGCGAGGCGCACATCCCAGATGTCGATCGGCGTGAACGTCCGCGCCGGCCCCCTGGCGCCGTCGAAGGCGCCCGCGACGACGCGAACGCGCCCGGCGCCGTCCGGCAACTCGACGGTCGGAATGTCGGCCGCCTGCAGCGTCTGGTAGCCGGGCGCGGCGTCCTTGTCCTTCGCCGGCAGGTTCACCCAGAGCTGCGCCATCTCGAAGGCGCCGCCCTTCGCCGCGAAGGCCGGAGAATGGAACTCGGCGTGGACGATGCCGCTCGCGGCCGTCATCCACTGCACGTCGCCGGGGCCGATGACGCCGCCGGCGCCTGTCGAGTCGCGATGCTCGACCTCGCCGTCGTAGACGATGGTGACCGTCTCGAAGCCCTTGTGCGGATGCGCGCCGACGCCGCGCCGATGGGTCGTCGGCGTGAAGGTCGTCGGCCCGGCATGGTCGACCATCAGGAACGGGCTGACATGCGCGCCCTGATCGTGGTGCGAGAGCAGGGTGCGGACGGGAAAGCCGTCGCCGACCCAATGCGGCCGGGGGGCGCTGTAGACGCCGAGGATCTGTCTCATGGCTGAACTCCTTGCAGGGTCCGCCGCTTCGGCGGCCCTTCATGGCGCGAAGATACGTATGGAACGCCGATCCGTTTAGACGTCGATTCTTGACCTCATCGTCCTGCCATGGGAACGATGACCGATGCGCGACCTCAACGATCTCTTCTTCTTCGTCCAGGTGGTCGATCATGGCGGCTTCGCCCCCGCCGCCCGCGCCCTCGGCCTGCCGAAGTCGCGTCTCTCGCGCCGCGTCGCCGAGCTGGAGGCGCGTCTCGGCGCGCGCCTGTTGCAGCGCACGACGCGCCGGTTCGCGGTCACCGGGATCGGCCAGGAATTCTATCGCCACGCCGCCGCCATGGTGGAGGAGGCGAACGCCGCAGACGAGGCGGTGGAGCGCCGCCGCGCCGAACCGCAGGGGCTGGTGCGCGTCAGCGCCCCGCCGGCCCTCGTCTGCTTCCGCCTCGCGCCCATGATCGCCCGCTTCATGGCGGACAATCCGCGCGTGCGCGTCGACCTCGTCTCGACCAGCCGGCGTGTCGACGTGATCGCCGAGGGGATCGACGTGGCGATCCGCGTCCGCTTTCCGCCGCTGGAGGAGAGCGACCTCGTCGCGCGCCGGCTCGGCGACAGCCGCCAGCGCCTTGTCGCCGCGCCGGCCTTGTGCGCCGGCCGCGCCTTGCCCTTCGCGCCCGCCGACCTGGCGGGCCTTCCCAGTCTGGCGCTGGAGACGACGGCGCGCGAACACGCCTGGACGCTGATCGGCGCCGAGGGCGCCCAGGCCCGCATTCCCCACGCGCCGCGCCTCGTCACCGACGACATGTCGCAACTGCTCGAGGCCGCGCTCGCCGGCGTCGGCGTCGCGCAATTGCCGGCGATGGTGGCGGACGCACCGATCGCCGAGGGTCGCCTGGTCGATCTGCTCGCCGGCTGGGCGCCGCCGTCCGGCGTCGTGCAGGCGGTCTTCGCCTCGCGGCGCGGGCTGCTTCCGTCCGTGCGCGGCCTGATCGATTTTCTGGCTGGAAGATTTGCCGAAACCGGAGCCTGACGTGCGCTATGGCACGCCGCGAACGGCCCATCGCGCGCACCTTTGTCGTCCCGCACACCTCTGGCGAGGCCGCCATGCAGTGGTTCGCGCCCAACATCGTCGTCGACGGCAGCCACATCCCGAACAAACCAGGTCAGGATCGCTACGAATCCTCCGTGATCCGCGTGCGCGACACGATCGTGAACACGCCTTTCGGCAAGGACCTCCTCGACCTCATCGGCGCCAATCGCGAGCCGATCGTCATCGCCCCGACGCCGAACCGCAACATCGCCGCCGCCCGCCCGCTCGACGCCGACAAGGCCTTCGCCAAAGGCGCCACGGTCGAGCGCCGCAAGGGGCCGCCGACGGTCGGGCTCGGCACGGGCTCGATCGCCATCGTCGATTTCAACCCGACCGGCGACCTGCAAGGCGCGACGGTGGATTCCACCCTCGTGCACGAGCTCGTGCATGCGTGGCGACAGGCGCGCGGCAAATGGAAGGCGGCGCCCATCTCGGATTTCGTCGACGCCAGCGATCAGAAGCGCTCCGCCTCCGCCCGCGCCGATTTCGAGAACTGGGAGGAGTTTCTCGCCGTCGTCGTCGAGGGCGTCTACGCCGCGCAGGCGGGCGCGGGCTCGGTGCGCGTGTCGCACAACATCATGGCGTTCTGGCGCGCCCTGCCGACGACCGGTTCGCAGACGCCAAACGCCCTCAATCCCGTCCCGCTCACCGACAGCCAGCGCTTCGCGCAGACATGGCGGCGCGCGCTGATCGCCATCATGGGCGAGGAACTCGAGCTCTATCGCCTGCTGCTCGGCGCCAAGGCGTGGTTCAATCCGGTACGCGACATGGCCGGCATGAGCCGCTATCTCGACAGTCTGGCGCCGCCCCCGCCGCTGCCCGCCAGCAGCATGTTCGGACCGTGACGAGACGACGGGCCGGGGCCGCTCTAGCGTCGGCGCTCACGCGCTTTCGAGAAGGCGCCGGGGCGCGATCTCGTCGCGTTCGGCCGACAGCGCGCGAACCAGATCCTTCATGCTGGCGAGCGAGTGGATGGTGCGGAACGAGTCCACATGCGGCAGCAGCGCGCGCACGCCCTGCGCCTTGGGCTGAAAGCCCTCGAATCGCAGCAGCGGATTGAGCCAGACGAGCCGACGGCAGGATTTGTGCAGCCGCTCGGCCTCGCGCGCCAACTCCTCGACGCCCTCGCGTTCGAGCCCGTCGGTGATCAGCAGAACCGTCGCCCCCTGCCCGAGCACGCGGCGCGACCAGTCGCGGTTGAACGCATGCAGCGAGGCGCCGATGCGCGTGCCGCCCGACCAGTCCTTCACGCCGGCCGAACACATCGCCAGCGCGTCGTCGATGTCGCGCTGGCGCAGCGCGCGCGTGACATTGGTGAGCCGCGTTCCGAACAGGAACGTATGCACGCGCCGGCGCTTCTCCGTCAGCGCGTGCAGGAAATGCAGGAAGACGCGCGTGTAATCGCTCATCGAGCCGGAGATGTCGCATAGCGCCACGAGCGGCGGCGTGCGCGTCTCGCGCGCACGCATCACGAGTTCGATGGAATGGCCGCCGCTGCGCAGCGTGCTGCGGAAGCTCAGGCGCGGATCGACGATGCGGCCCTGCGGCGCAGGCCTGAAGCGCCGCGTGCGCCGCGCGTCGTCGGGCATGGCGAGCTGCGCGATGACGCGCCGCGCCTCGGCGATCTCGGCCGCCGTCATCTGCGCAAAATCCTTCGTTTGAAGCACTTCCTGCGCCGACATGGTGAGCCGCGCGTCGAGATCGAGCGAAGGCTTGGCCTTTTCCTCGCGCGGCTTGTTGAACAGCGCGTCGGCGACGCGCGTCGCGCCCGCCTCGGCCTTCTGCTTGTTGGCGTTCTGCGGCTCCGCCATCGGGCTCATCATCGCGATGAGCTTCTCCATGAAGCCGCGCCGCTTCCAGAAGATGTCGAACGCCTGCCGGAAGATCACCGAATGATCGCGCTTCTTCACGAACACGGCGTGCAAGGTCGCATAAAAATCGCCGCGCTCGCCGAGGCCCGCCGCCTCGACGGCTGCGATGGCGTCGAGCACGGCCGCCGGCCCGACGGGCAGGCCCGCCTTGCGCAGGGCCCGGGCGAAATGCGCGATGTTCTCCGGCAGCCGGCCCTGACCCTTAGGCGCCTCGGCCGGCGCGTTCACGCCGCGCCCCCGCTCGCGCGCTCGACGCTCGCCTCCCAGACGAGGCCGCGCCGCCCGACGCGGATCTGGTCGCCCGGCCGCAGCACGCCGAGATCGACGTCCGAGTCCGGAAAGATCATCGTCGCGCGCTCGCCGGCGAAGGCGATCACCTGCGCCCCGTCGGACAACGCGGCCTCCGCCCAGCGGCGGATTACGCGTTCGTACGGCGCGCGCCGCCAGGCGGCCGGCTGCGCGGGATCGAGCGTGATCGCCAGCGCGCTCGTGCCGGGATAGATCGACATCACGAACCGCGCCGTATCGGGGCGCCATTCCGGGCCGAGATCGGTGTTGTAGATCCACTGGCAGAAGAAGGCGCGGCACACGTCGGGCCGGCTCGCATGCGCGCCGCAGCCGCGCCCCTGCGCGACATGCGGGCACCAGCGGCCCCGCCGGCTTGGTCAGCTCCGGCACCGGAAACAGCTTGCAGCACAGCGTGCAGCCGCCGCAGGCGCGCTGCGGCGCCGCGTCGTTCGACGTCGCCGGCGTTTGGGGCGCGCTCATCGCGCCGCCTCGGCCTTCATCTCGGCCTTCACCTGATCGATGATCTCCTGCGCCTTCGCGCCCTGCATGCGCGCGATGTCGTCCTGATACTTCAGCAGCACGCCGAGCGTGTCGGAGACGAGCGCAGGATCGAGCGCCACGGCGTCGAGCTCGGTCAGCGCGCTCGCCCAGTCGAGCGTCTCGGCGACGCCGGGCGCCTTGAACAGATCCTCCTTGCGGATTTTCTGCACGAAGCGAACCAGCGCCTGCGTCAGCGCCTCGGGGGCGCGCGGGGCGCGCGCGCGCACGATGGCGATCTCGCGGTCCGCATCGGGATAATCCACCCAGTGATAGAGACAACGCCGCTTCAGCGCGTCGTGAATCTCGCGCGTTCGGTTCGACGTGACGATGACGATGGGCGGACGCTCGGCCTTGACCTGCCCGAGTTCCGGCACGCTGATCTGGAAGTCGGAGAGAGCCTCGAGCAGATAGGCCTCGAACGCTTCGTCCGTGCGGTCGAGTTCGTCGATCAGCAGCACGGGCGGCCCGTCCGGCTGCGGCTCCAGCGCCTGCAACAGCGGCCGCTTGACGAGGTAACGCTCGGAATAGATGTCGGACGACAGCTGGTCGCGATCGGTCTCGCCCGCCGCTTCCGCGAGGCGGATCGCCATCATCTGGCGCGGATAGTTCCACTCGTAGACGGCGGAGGCGACATCGAGCCCCTCGTAGCATTGCAGGCGGATGAGCCGGCGCCCGAGCGCGCTCGCCAGCACCTTGGCGATCTCCGTCTTGCCGACGCCGGCCTCGCCCTCGAGCAGCAGCGGGCGGCCCATGCGCAGCGCGAGAAACACCACCGTCGCGAGCTGCCGGTCGGCGATGTAATCTGCGCCGGCGAGCAGGCTCAGCGTGTCGTCGATGGAGGCGGGCAATTCCACGAACCAACTCCCTGTGACGCGCGACGCGCCCGGAAAGACAATGGCCGGGACGATCCCGGCCATATCAATCCCGCGCAGGATTATAGCCTGTCGCCAGCGGAGCGCGAGCCAGGAGCGAACGGACCACGAGCCTCCGGCTCGCAAGGCTCCCCTGCGAGCCGGAGGCTCGCGTTCCAAGGCTCTCGGTCCAAGCCCCGAGCCGGAGGCTCGCCGCCGTCACTTCGCCGCGGCGACCGCCCGTTTCGTCATCACGCCGATCAGGTGGGCGCGATATTCGGCGTCGGCGTGGATGTCGGAATTGAGCCCGGCCGGGGACGCCTTCAGCCCCGCCACCGCGCCCTCGCTCCAGTTCGACGACAGCGCCGCCTCCGCCTCCTTCCAGCGGAACACGCCGCCCGAGCCTGCGCCCGTCACCGCGACGCGCGCGCCGGCGCCGGTCCTGGCCACGAACACGCCGACCAGCGCGAAGCGCGAGGCCGGATTGCGGAACTTGGCGTAGCCCGAGGCGGCCGGCTTGGGAAAGCGCACCTTGACGATGATCTCGCCATCGCCGAGCGCGGTTTCGAACAGGCCCTTGAAGAAGTCGTCGGCCGAAATCTCGCGCTTGTTGGTGACGATGGTCGCGCCGAGGCCGAGGCAGGCCGCCGGATAGTCGGCCGCCGGATCGTTGTTGGCGATCGAGCCGCCGATGGTGCCCTTGTGGCGCACCGCCGGATCGCCGATCTGCCCGGCGAGTTCGTGCAGACCGGCGATGGACCTGGCGATCTCCGCATGGGCCGCGACGTCCGCGTGCGGCGTCGTCGCGCCGATGGTCACGTCACCCGCGCCGACGCCGATGCCCCTCAGCTCGGCGAGGCGCGACAGGTCGATCAGTTGCGAGGGCGCGTTGAGGCGCAGCTTCATCGCCGGCAGCAGGGTCTGCCCGCCCGCGAGCAGCTTGGCGTCGCCGTCCGCCGCAAGCGCCTCGGCGGCCTTCGCGACGCTGTCGGCGCGTGTGTAGGTGAAGGGATACATGGTCCTCTCCTCGTGTCTCAGGCGGCCGATTTCTGGCGACGCGACTGCGCCGCGCGCCAGACGGCGCGGGGGGTCGCGGGCATCGGCACGTTCTCGGTTCCGAGCGCGTCGGTGATCGCGTTGATGACGGCGGGCGGCGCGGCGATGGCGCCGGCCTCGCCGCAGCCCTTGATGCCGAGCGGGTTCGACGGGCAGCGCGTCTCTGTCGTCTCGACGACATAGGACGGCAGATCGCCGGCGCGCGGCATCTGATAGTCCATGTAGCTCGCCGAGATGAGCTGGCCGGAGTCGTTATAGACGACGCCCTCGCACATCGCCTGGCCGACGCCCTGCGCGATGCCGCCATGCACCTGGCCCTCGACGATCATCGGGTTGATCAGCACGCCGAAATCGTCGACCGCCGTCCATCTGGCGATGGTCGTCACGCCGGTTTCGGGATCGACCTCGACCTCGCAGATGTGCACGCCGGCCGGGAAGGTGAAGTTGGTCGGATCCCAGAACGCGCTTTCCTTCAGGCCGGGCTCCAGCTCCTGCCCGTTGAACTTGTGCGCGATATAGGCCTGCAACGCGACCGAGCCGAAGTCGATCGACTTGTCGGTGCCCTTCACCGTGAACTTGCCGTCCTTGAACTCGATGTCGCCCTCGGAGGCCTCGAGCACATGGCCGGCGACCTTCTTCGCCTTGGCCTCGATCTTGTCGAGCGCCTTGACGATGGCCGACATGCCGACCGCGCCCGAGCGCGAGCCGTAGGTGCCCATGCCCATCTGCACCTTGTCGGTGTCGCCATGGACGATGGAGACGTTCTCGAGCGGAATGCCGAGACGCTGCGAGACGAGCTGCGCGAAGGTGGTCTCGTGCCCCTGCCCGTGGCTGTGCGAGCCGGTGAGAATCTCGACCGTGCCGATCGGGTTGACGCGCACTTCGGCCGATTCCCACAGGCCGACGCCGGCGCCGAGCGATCCCACCGCAGCGGACGGGGCGATGCCGCAGGCCTCGATATAGGCGGAGTAGCCGAGCCCGCGCAGCTTGCCCTGCCGCTTCTGTCGGCGCGCGGCGCTTGCAAAGCCCGCGACGTCGGCGGCTTTGCACGCCTTGTCGAGCGAAGCCTGATAGTCGCCCGCGTCGTAACACATGATGACGGGCGTCTGGTGCGGGAAACTGCGGATGAAGTTCTTCCGGCGGAATTCGGCCGGGTCCATCTTCAGTTCGCGCGCCGCGATCTCGACGAGACGCTCGACCACGAAGGTCGCCTCGGGCCGCCCGGCGCCGCGATAGGCATCGACCGGCGCCGTCGTCGGTGTAGATGGCGTCGACCTCGGCGTAGATCGCCGGAATGTCGTACTGGCCCGACAGCAGCGGCGCGTAGAGATAGGTCGGCACCGACGAGGCGAAGGTGGACAGATAGGAGCCGAGATTGGCGAGCGTGTGCACGCGCATGCCGATGATCTTGCCGGCCTCGTCCATCGCCATTTCGGCGTGGGTGATGTGGTCGCGCCCATGCGCGTCGGCGAGGAACGCCTCCGTGCGATCGGCCGTCCACTTGACGGGACGGTTCACCTTGCGCGCCGCCCAGATGCAGACGGTCTCTTCCGCGTAGATGAAGATCTTCGATCCGAAGCCGCCGCCGACGTCGGGCGCGATCACGCGCAGCTTGTGCTCGGGCGCGATGCCGATGAAGGCCGACAGCACCAGCCGCGCGACATGCGGGTTCTGGCTGGTCGTGTAGAGCGTGAAGGCGTCCTCGCCATCGTCGTAGTCGCCGACGGCGGCGCGCGGCTCCATCGCGTTCGGCGCGAGGCGGTTGTTGACGAGATCGAGCTTCGTCACATGCCTGGCGCGCGCGAAGGCGGCATCGGTCGCGGCCTTGTCGCCGAGATGCCAGTTGAACACCGTGTTGTTCGGCGCGGCCTCGTGCACCTGCGGCGCGCCCGGCTCGGTCGCCTTGCGCATGTCGACGACGGCGGGCAACACCTCGTAGTCGACCTCGATCTTCTCGGCGCCGTCGCGCGCCTCGGCCAGCGTCTCGGCGATGACGACGGCGACGTGGTCGCCGACATAGCGCACCTTGCCCTGCGCCAGCGCCGGATGCGGCGCCGCCCTTCATCGGCGAGCCGTCCTTGGAGTGGATCATCCAGCCGCAGATGAGCCCGCCCACCTTGTCGGCGGCGATGTCGTCGCCCGTCAGCACCGCGACGACGCCGGGCGCGGCCAGCGCGGCGGAGGCGTCGATCGAGCGGATGTTGGCGTGCGCGTGCGGCGAGCGCAGGAAATAGGCGTAGGCCTGTCCGGGGCGATTGATGTCGTCGACATACCGGCCCTTGCCGGTGATGAAGCGATGGTCTTCCTTGCGCTTGACGGAGGCGCCGATGCCGGTCGCGCTCATGGTTCCCCTCCCGGAGTTGGTTCGCCCGCTGCGGGCGTGAGTCAGCGCTTCAGCCGGTCGGAACGGACGGCCTCAGGCGGACTTCGTCGCCGCGCCCTGCGCGACGGCCTTGACGATGTTGTGGTAGCCCGTGCAGCGGCAGATGTTGCCGTCGAGTTCCTCGCGGATCGTCTTCTCGTCGAGGTCGGCGCCCTTGCGGTTCACCATGTCCACCGCGGTCATGATCATGCCGGGCGTGCAGAAGCCGCATTGCAGGCCGTGATTGTCGCGGAACGCCTCCTGCATCGGATGCAGCTTTCCGTCCTTGGCGAGCCCCTCGATCGTCACGACGCTCGCGCCGTCGCAGGTCGCCGCCAGCGTCGTGCAGGATTTCACGGCCTGCCCGTTCACATGCACGACGCAGGCGCCGCACTGGCTGGTGTCGCAACCGACATGCGTGCCGGTGAGCCGCAGGTTTTCGCGCAGGAACTGCACGAGCAGCGTGCGCGGATCGACGGAGCCCTTCACGGGCTTGCCGTTCACCGTCATCGAAATGGAAATCATCGCGTCCTCCCGGGTCCCGCTTGAGCGGGGTCTTGTCGCCCCGCCGCAAGCGGGCGGAGACGAATTCAGCCGACGCGCGGCCGGCTGACATTTCAGTGAGTTTGGAGTCGTTCGAATTTCACTGTCAAGCGCGGTCAGGGCCGGCCAATGCCGATTGCGCAGGCGCCGGAGCGGAGCCCCGCGCGCAGGCGGACGCTCAGGCCTCGCCGGCGGCGACCGCCTCGCCGGTGACGGCTTTGGCGAAATTCTCGAAGAACTTGTCGGCCGTCTTCTTGGCGACGCCGTCGATCAGCCGCGAGCCGAGCTGGGCGATCTTGCCGCCGACATTGGCCTCCACGTCGTAGGTCAGTTTCGTGCCGCCGCCCTCGGCGTCGGTCAGGCGCACCGTCGCCGCGCCCTTGGCGAAGCCGGCGATGCCGCCCTGCCCCTCGCCGACGATCCTGTATCCTTTGGGCGGGTCGAGATCGGTCAGGTCGACCTTGCCCTTGAAGGTCGCGCCGACCGGGCCGACCTTCACCTTCGCGGCCGCCTCGAACGAGGTGTCCGAGGTCTTCTCGAGCGACTGGCAGCCGGGAATGCACGCCTTCAGCGTCTCGGCGTCGTTCAGCTTGGCCCACACCGTCTCGCGGGCGGCCGGCAGCACGACCTCTCCCTGCATCGTCATCGCCATCGGCGCGTTCCTCCCCGGTCGGGCGCTAACATGACAGCGCGGAGCCAGCCGCGCAACGCATCCCCCCGCCCGTCCCCAGCCCCGGGGCGCCTCAAGCAGAAAGCCCCAGCGCGCCGTAGACCAGCGCGCCGGCGCCGCCGAGATCGGCGAGCAGGCCGAGCCCGAGCAGCGCAATGTTCGGCGCCGGTTTCGGCCGCGAGGGGTCGCGCGGCCCCATCACGCCGAGCGCGGACAGGGTGAGCCCCGCCCCAACCGCCATGAGCACGACTCCGATGATGATGAAGGTCATGTCCCATTCCTCCCGAGCGCCGCCGCCGAATAGAGCGCGGATCGCCCGTGCTGGCGAGACCGGTCTCGACAGGCGGGCCGCCCGGCGCCTTTACTGCGCGGACGAGGAGCCTTCCCGCATGTCGCTTGAAACCTGGGCCGCCTTCGCCGCCGCCTCCGCCGTCCTTCTGGTCATCCCCGGCCCGACGATTCTGCTCGTCGTCTCCTACGCGCTGGGTCAGGGCTTGCGCGTCGCCGCGCCGATGGCGGTCGGCGTCGCGCTCGGCGATTTCACCGCCATGACGCTGTCGCTGCTCGGCCTCGGCGCCGTGCTGGCGACCTCGGCGACGCTGTTCACGATGCTGCGCTGGGCGGGCGCGGCCTATCTCGTCTGGCTCGGAATCAAGCTCTGGCGCGCCGGCGGCGCCTTGCAGGTCGAGCCGAGGCGGGACGCCTCCTCGCGGGCGCAGATGCTGGCGCACGCCTGGCTCGTCACCGCGCTGAACCCCAAGAGCATCACCTTCTTCGTCGCCTTCGTGCCGCAGTTTCTCGACGCGAAGGGCGATTGGGTGACGCAGATGATCGTCTTCGAGGCGACCTTCCTCACCCTCGCCTTCGCAAATGCCTTCGGCTACGCGATTCTGGCCGCGCGCGCCCGCTCCGTGGTGCGCGAGCCGCGCGCCGTGGCGCTGGTCAACCGCGTCGGCGGGACGATGCTGATCGGCGCCGGCGTCGCCGCCGTGGCGCTCGCCCCCGCGCGAAGCGGATGACGCGGCGCGGCCGCGCCGCGCCGATTGCGCGCGAAAGCGCGAGGGAGCAAGGTCTTGGTCCTGAGCTCGTCATGTGAGGTTTTCATGAAGGCCCTGCCCGCCGCCGTGGTTTTCGCCCTCCTCGCCACCTCCGCCCTGTCGGCCGAGAAGCTTGCGCCGCCCGGAAAGGTGCAGGAGATGCTGGGTGATGTCGGCGTCATGGCGAAGGCCGGGGACGATCGTTGCACCGTCGCGCTATTCGAGGAGGCGGTCCCCCAAGGGTACAGGCTGACGTTCTTCGAAGACGGCGGCAAATGCGCCAAGGCCTATCCCGTGATGGCGAAGGTCGTGGCCTGGCGCGTCTACGCGGACGGCCGCATGGCCTTCGCCGACAAGTCCGGTCAGGACCTGATTACCTTCAAGAAGGGCAAGGGCTTCAAGCGCCACGCCGTGACGAAGGTGGACGGGATCGCCTTTCTCCACTCGGCGCAGGAAGACGCGGAGTAGGAGGCGCCTTCGCCTGCGGCGCGCAGCGCATGGCGGGGCTTGCGCCCGGCTGCTATGCCTTGACCGCTGAGACCCGACTGCTGCGGGAGGGGGACGATGCCTGAACTGAAAATCGGCGACGAGATCTTCAACATCGCCATCGACGGGCCGGAGCGCGCGCCGGCGCTGCTCATGTCCAATTCGCTCGGGACCAATCTGGCGATGTGGGATCCGCAGATCCCCGTGCTGTCGAAACGGTTCCGCGTCATCCGCTACGATTCGCGCGGCCACGGCGCGAGCCCCGCGCCGGAGCGCCCCTATTCCATCGCCGAACTCGCCGCCGACGCGCTGGCGATTCTCGACGCGCTCGGAATTGCCAAGGCGCATTTCGTCGGCCTGTCGAAGGGCGGCATGGTCGGCCAGTGGCTGCTCACCCACCATCGCGAGCGCATCGGCCGGGCCGTGCTCGCCAACACCGCCGCGCATATGGGCCCCGCCGAGATGTGGAACGACCGCATCGCCGCCGTGCGCGCCGGCGGCATGGCGGGCCTCGTCGAGTCGATCCTCGCGCGCTGGTTCACCGAGGGCTTCCGCGCGGCCGATCCGGACGCGGTGGAACGCGTGCGCGCCATGGTGCTGTCGACGCCGCCCGAGGGCTACGCCGCCTGCTGCTCCGCCATCCGCGACATGGATCAGCGCGAGCCGATCCGCGGCGTCGCCAACGAGGTTCTCGTCATCGTCGGCAAGGACGACCCGGCGACGACGCCGGCGGCGGGCAAGGCCATCGCCGCGTCGATCCCCGGAGCGAAGATCGCGACGCTCGAGGCGGCCCACCTCTCCAACATCGAGGCGGCGGACGCCTTCACGCGCGCCGTGCTCGCCTTCCTCGCCGCGCCCGCGCGCAAGACCTCCGCCCGGCGCAAGCCCGCCGCCGCGCCCACGCGCAAGGCGTCGAAGAAGGCGACAAAGAAGGCCGTGCAGAAGGCTGTGAAAAAGGCGGCCAAGAAGGCCGCGAAGAAGGCTGCAAAGAAAGCAGCCAAAAAATCCGCGGCCAAGAAATCCCCAGCCAAAAAATCCGCAGCCAAGAAATCATCGAGGAAATCAGCGGCTAAGAAAGCCGCGAAGAAGAGGGCGCCGGCCAGGAAAGCCGCCGGAAAGGCGCGCAAGACGATCGCCCGGCGCACGCGCGTCGGCCGTTGATCATTCAATCAGGGGAGACGGGGATGAGCCGCGACGAACGCCAGCGTTACGACGAGGGCATGAAGGTGCGGCGCGCCGTCCTCGGCGACCCGTATGTCGACCGCGCCATCGCCGGCAAGACCGCGCTCACCGCCGACTTTCAGGACTACATCACCCGCATGGCCTGGGGCGACGTGTGGACGCGCCCCGGCCTCGACCGCAAGACGCGCTCGGTGGTGGTGCTCGCCTCCACCGTCTCGCTCGGCAATTGGGAAGAGTTCCGCATCCATGTCCGCGGGGCGATCCACAACGGCGTCACGCCGGCCGAGCTTGGCGAAATCCTGATGCAGCTCGCCGTCTACGCGGGCGTTCCGCGCGCCAATACGGCGTTCAAGGAGGCGAAGGCCGTCCTCGCCGAGATGGGCCTTCCGGCCTGAACCGCCGGGGCCTTGCAACTTCCCGCCGAAAATTGACCGCGCGGCGACACAAATTGTCGCGGCGCCGCCCTGTGGCGCAACGCCCTGTCGAAATGAGTGCGGTTTCGTGAAAAGTCCTGTTTCGGACATTGCTGTTATGCGGGCCAGTTGGTAGCGTTCTTGCAGAAACAGGGAACGACGACCGGCGGAGGGGCCGGCGCGGTCGCACCACAAGAAGCCGGCTTCGACCGGCCGAGGTGACGCCGTTCGCCCCAAGCCCGCCCGGCGTCGGCAGGGGGAGCGTTTCACCCGTATGGAAGATTTCGTCCAGCAGTTGATCAACGGGCTGACGCTCGGTTCGATCTACGGGCTGATCGCCATCGGCTACACGATGGTCTTCGGCATCATCGGCATGGTGAACTTCGCCCATGGCGACGTGTTCATGCTCTCCGCCTTCATCGCGCTGATCATCTATCTGATGCTGACGCAGATGCTGGGCCTGCCCTCCGAGGGGTGGTCGCTGGGGATTTCCTTCGTCGTCGTGCTGATCGTCGGCATGGCGGTGACCTCGCTGTGGAACTGGGCGATCGAGCGCGTCGCCTACCGGCCGCTGCGCGGCTCGTTCCGCCTCGCCCCGCTGATCTCGGCGATCGGCATGTCGATCTTCCTGTCGAATTTCGTGCAGGTGGTGCAGGGCCCGCGCAACAAGCCGGTGCCGCCGCTGCTGCAGGGGCAGCTGTGCCTGGCCGGCGACCAGCCCGGCTGCTGGGTCCACTCCACCGGCGTCGGCGTCAACTTCCCCTACGCCTATCATTCTCATCATGGTGGTGACGGGCCTGTTGCTCGCCGGCTTCTGGTATCTCGTGCAGCACACCTCGCTCGGCCGCGCCCAGCGCGCCTGCGAGCAGGACCGCAAGATGGCCTCGCTGCTCGGCATCGACGTCGACCGCACCATCTCGCTGACCTTCGTCATCGGCGCGGCGCTCGCGGCGATCGCCGGCGTGCTCTACATGATCCGCTACGGCGTCGTGAATTTCGCCGACGGCTTCGTGCCCGGCGTGAAGGCCTTCACCGCCGCCGTGCTCGGCGGCATCGGCTCGCTGCCGGGCGCGGTGATCGGCGGCCTGCTGATCGGTCTCATCGAGACCATGTGGTCGCATTACTTCTCAAGCGACTACAAGGACGTCGCGGCCTTCTCCATCCTCGCGGTGACGCTCATATTCCTGCCCTCCGGCCTGCTCGGCCGTCCCGAAGTGGAGAAGGTGTGATGGCCGCCAGCTCCGCCGACCGCGAGCCGTTCGATCTCGCCGCAGCCGTCCGCGACGCGGGCTTCTCCGCCCTCGTCACCGCCGGCCTCGCCTTCCCCATTCTGGCGCTGCGCGCCGAGCAGGACATGTCGAACCGGCTCGTCCTGCAGGAGCGCTGGAGCTGGATGCTGATCGCGGCCGCGATCGTCTTCGTCGGCCGCCTGGCGATGATCGCCTGGCAGGCGCGCCCGCGCGCCGAGGCGCCCGCCGCCCCGGCCGCCGACAAGCCGGCGACCGCGCTCGCAACCTTCCTGTCGAAGGTGATCGCGCCGGCGGGCCTCGCCTTCCTGCTCATCTTCCCCTTCGTCTCGCTCTACGCCTCGGGCGCAGCGGGCTCGCTGAAATGGATCGACAATTACGGCATCCAGATCCTCATCTACGTGATGCTCGGCTGGGGCCTGAACATCGTCGTCGGCCTCGCCGGCCTGCTCGATCTCGGCTACGTCGCCTTCTACGCCGTCGGCGCCTATTCCTACGCGCTGCTGTCGACGACCTTCGGCCTGAGCTTCTGGATCTGCCTGCCCCTCGCCGGCATTCTCGCCGCCTTCTGGGGCGTCATTCTCGGCTTCCCCGTGTTGCGCTTGCGCGGCGACTATCTCGCCATCGTGACGCTCGCCTTCGGCGAGATCATCCGCGTCGTGCTGATCAACTGGACGGACTTCTCGAACGGCTACGCCGGCATCGCCGGCATTCCGCGCGTGACCTTCTTCGGCGTGCCTTTCGTCGACGGCGAGGGCGGATTCGCCAACCTGTTCGGGCTGGAGTTTTCGCCGATCCACCGCACGATCTTCCTGTTCTATCTCATCCTCGCGCTGGCGCTGCTGACCAACCTCGTCACGTTGAAGCTGCGCCGCATGCCGATCGGCCGCGCCTGGGAGGCGCTGCGCGAGGACGAGATCGCCTGCCGCTCGCTCGGCATCAACACGACCAACACCAAGCTCACCGCCTTCGCCATCGGCGCCGGCTTCGGCGGCTTCGCCGGCTCGTTCTTCGCCGTGCGTCAGGGCTTCGTCAGCCCCGAGAGCTTCACCTTCATCGAGTCGGCGACGATCCTCGCCATCGTCGTGCTCGGCGGCATGGGCTCACAGCTCGGCGTCGCCCTCGCCGCCGTCATCATGATCGGCGGCACCGAGCTGCTGCGCGAGCTCGAATGGACGAAGCAGATCTTCGGGCCCGATTTCGATCCCGCCCAGTACCGCATGTTGATTTTCGGTCTCGCCATGGTGGTCATGATGATCTGGAAGCCGCGCGGCATTGTCGCCACGCGCTCGCCGTCGGTGTTCCTGAAGGAACGCAAGTCCGTCTCCGGCGACCTCGTGAAAGAGGGGCACGGCTGATGCGCTGGCGCACCGATCCCCTGCTCGTCGTCGAACATCTGACGATGCGCTTCGGCGGCCTGGTGGCCGTCAACGACCTGTCCTTCGACGTGGGACGCGGCGACATCACCGCGCTGATCGGCCCGAACGGCGCCGGCAAGACGACGGTGTTCAACTGCATCACCGGCTTCTACAAGCCGACCGAGGGGCGCCTCGCGCTCGCCCGCGAGGGCCGCGCCACGCGCGAGGACGTCGCCGCGCTGACGCAATCGCCGACGCGCAACAAGCGCTTCGCCGAGGGCGATCTCTATCTGCTCGAGCGCATGCCCGACTTCGAGATTTCGTGGAAGGCGCGCGTCGCCCGCACCTTCCAGAACATCCGCCTGTTCCAGGGCATGACCGTGCTGGAGAATCTGCTCGTCGCCCAGCACAATCCGCTGATGGCCGCCTCGGGCATGACCGTGCTCGGCCTCCTCGGCGCCGCGACCTATCGCAACGCCGAGAAGGCGGCGATCGACAAGGCCAAGGCCTGGCTCGAGAAGATCGACCTGATGGACCGGGCCGACGATCCGGCGGGCGAGCTGCCCTACGGGGCGCAGCGCCGGCTCGAGATCGCGCGCGCGATGTGCACCGATCCCGATCCTGCTCTGCCTCGACGAGCCGGCGGCCGGTCTCAACCCGAAAGAGTCGCTCGACCTAAACAATCTCCTGCGCTCCATCCGCGCCGACCACGACACGTCGGTCCTGCTGATCGAGCATGACATGTCGGTGGTGATGCAGATTTCCGATCACGTCGTGGTGCTCGACTACGGCACCAAGATCGCCGACGGCACGCCGGAGGAAGTGCGCGCCGACCCGAAGGTCATCGCCGCCTATCTCGGCGTCGACGACAGCGAGGTCGACACGGTCGAGGCCGTGCTCGAAGCGGAGGCGCAGCCATGATCGCCGCGCCGCCGCCCCGCGCCTCGCGGGCTGGGCGTCGAGACCTTCTACGGCAAGATCCAGGCGCTGAAGGGCGTCGACATCGACGTCAACGAGGGCGAGATCGTCACGCTGATCGGCGCCAACGGCGCCGGCAAGTCGACGCTGATGATGACCATCTTCGGCAGCCCCCGCGCGCGCCGCGGCGCCGTCACCTTCGCCGGTCGCGACATCACGCGCATGCCCCCCCACCAGATCGCGCGCCTCTCGATCGCGCAGTCGCCGGAAGGGCGGCGCATCTTCCCGCGCATGACCGTCTATGAAAACCTGCAGATGGGCGCCTCGATCAACAATTTCGCCTATTTCGAGCAGGACCTCGAGCGCGTCTTCGTGATGTTTCCGCGCCTGAAGGAGCGCATCGCAGCAGCGCGGCGGCACGCTGTCGGGCGGCGAGCAGCAGATGCTCGCCATCGCCCGCGCGCTGATGAGCCGCCCGCGCCTGTTGCTGCTCGACGAGCCCTCGCTCGGCCTCGCGCCGCTCGTCGTCAAGATGATCTTCGACGCGATCCGCGAACTCAACCGCAGCGACGGGCTGACCGTCTTTCTCGTCGAGCAGAACGCCTTCCACGCGCTGAAGCTCGCTCATCGCGCCTATGTGCTCGTCAACGGCGCGGTCACGATGACCGGCACAGGCGCCGAACTGCTCGCCAAGCCCGAGGTTCGCGCCGCCTATCTCGAGGGAGGACACTGATGTTCGATTTCTCGGGCGGCGACAGCCTGATCTGGGACAAGAGCGGGATGTGGGTGTTCCTGCTCGTGACCATCTTGATGGGCGGGATGACGGCGATCGCGACGGGGCGCGCGGTCGCCTCGACCTGGCGCCCGCTCAGCCAGGCCATCGTCTACGCGGGCGCCCTGGCCATCGCCGCGCGCTTTCTCCACCACGCCCTGTTCGAGGGCTATTTCGTCGTCGCGCCCGCCGCGCCCGCCAAGGGGCTGTGGTATTTCGCGGTGACCTTCGTCATCCTCGCTGTCATCACCGCAGTCGGCTACCGCAGCCAGCGCGCGAGCCAGATGGCGCGGCAATATTCGTGGATCGGTTCGGCGTCGGGCAGCTGACGACGGGCGGATGCGCGGAGCGCCGCGGAGCGCGGGAAACGCCCGCGTTTTCGGGTGACTTCGCGCTGAAAAAAAGCAAGACTTGCCGCAAGGCGGGGAGAGCATCCCGCCGCTGGGTTCAAAAAAACCCAATTACATCAGGGGAGTTGTCTATGAAAAACGTCTGGATGACCGGTCTTGTCCTGGCCGCTGGCCTCGCTTGGGCGGGCGCCGCGCAGGCGCAGGTCAAGGTCGGCGTCGCCGGTCCGATCACCGGCCCGAACGCCGCCTTCGGCGCGCAGTTGACGAACGGCGTGGAGCAGGCCGCCGAGGACATCAACGCCGCCGGCGGCATCCTCGGCCAGAAGATCCAGGTCTTCAAGGGCGACGACGTCTCCGATCCCAAGCAGGGCGTCTCGGTCGCCAACAAGTTCGTCGGCGACGGCGTCAAGCTGGTCGTCGGCCACTTCAACTCCGGCGTGACGATTCCGGCCTCGGACGTCTACGCCGAGAACAGCATGCTGGCGATCACGCCGGCCGCCACGAACCCGAAGCTGACGGAAGCCGGCAAGTGGAACGTCTTCCGCACCTGCGGCCGTGACGACCAGCAGGGCGAGGTCGCCGGCAAGTATCTGGCCGCCAACGCCAAGGGCAAGAAGGTCGCTGTCGTCCACGACAAGACCACCTACGGCAAGGGCCTCGCCGACGAGACCAAGAAGGCGATGAACAAGCTCGGCATCACCGAGGTGCTCTACGAAGGCGTGAACACCGGCGAGAAGGACTTCTCGGCGCTCGTCTCGAAGATCAAGGCCTCCGGCGCCGACTTCGTCTACTGGGGCGGCCTGCACACCGAGGGCGGCCTGATCGTGCGCCAGATGCGCGACCAGGGCGTCAAGGCCGTGCTGATGTCCGGCGACGGCATCACCTCCGACGAGTTCGCCTCGATCGGCGGCCCGGGCGTCGAGGGCACGCTGATGACCTTCCCGCCGGACCCGATGAAGCGTCCGGAGGCGGCCGAGGTCGTCAAGAAGTTCACCGCCAAGAACTTCAAGCCCGAAGCCTACACGCTGTACAGCTACGCGGCCGTGCAGATCATGAAGCAGGCGGCCGAAGAAGCGAAGTCGCTCGACACCAAGAAGATGGCCGAGGTCATGCACTCCGGCAAGGTCTTCAAGACGGTCATCGGCGACATCGCCTACGACAAGAAGGGCGACATCACCCGTCCCGACTACGTGATGTACACCTGGAAGAAGGGCGCCGACGGCAAGATCGGCTACGTCCAGAACTGATCGGTCCGATCGTTTGAGACAAGGGAGCCCGCCGGAGACGGCGGGCTCTTTCCGTTTCCGGCCGTCGCTGCGGCCGCCCTCAGCCGAGCCGGCCGAGCGCCGGGAAGGTCTCCAGCAGCCAGAAGCTCATGCTCTGCATGCCGCCGGTCAGGAAGGCGAAGCCGGTCAGCACCAGCAGCGCGCCGGCGACCTTCTCCACCTTAGGCATGTGCCGGCGGAAACGCGCCAGAAAGCGCATGAACGGTCCCATCGCCGCCGCCGCCAAGAGAAACGGCACGCCGAGCCCCGCCGAATAGGCCGCCAGCAGCGCCGCCCCGCGCGCCACCGTCTCCTCCGAGCCCGCCACGGTGAGGATCGCCGCCAGAATCGGGCCGATGCAGGGCGTCCAGCCGAAGGCGAAGGCGAGCCCCATCAGATAGGCGCTGAGCAGGCCGGGCGGGCGCTGCACCTCGAGCCTCTTCTCGCGGAACATTGCGTTGATGCGCACGAGCCCGAGGAAATGCAGCCCCATCGCAATGATGCCGAGCCCCGCCACGAAGGCCAGTTCGCGCGAATATTCGCGCACCACCTGCCCGAACACCGAGGCGGTGGCGCCCAGCGCCACGAACACGCTGGAGAAGCCGGCGACGAACAGCAGCGCGGCGACCATGACGTCGCGCCGCGCCCCGCGCTCGCCCTCCTCCGCCAGCTCCTCGACGCTCGCCCCGGCGATGAAGCACAGATAGGGCGGCGCCAGCGGCAGCACGCACGGGCTGAGGAACGAGATCAGCCCCGCGAGGGCGGCTGCCGGAAAGGTGACGTCGGTCATGCGCCGATCACATAAACCGCGCGCCGCCGAAGGCAAGCGCGGGCGGGCGCGGCCTGCGCGCGCAACCCAACCATGTGAAGACGCCGATTGTCGCCACGCCCGCGATTGCGCAAAGTCGCGCCGTCCAGAGGAGTCTCCCGAATGTCCGTCTCGCAGGTCGACGTCGCCGTTCTCGGCGCCGGCATGGTCGGCGTCAGCGCCGCGCTGCACCTTCAGGCCCGGGGCCGTAGCGTCGCCATCGTCGACAAGCATCCCAGGCCCGCCGGCGAGACCAGCTACGGCAATTCCGGCATCATCGAGGGATCGGTGATCGAGCCGCACTATTTCCCGCGCTCGATCGCCTCGCTCGCCCGCTACGCGCTGAACGCCACCTCCGAGGCGAACTACCATTTCTCCGCCCTGCCCGCGGTCGCGCCGTGGCTGTGGGCCTATTTCCGCCAGGCCTCGCCCGAGCGCGCGGCCGTGTCGGCCCGCGGCCTGCTGCCGCTGATCAAGGCGGCGATCCCCGAGCACGACGAGTTCATCGCCGAATCGGGCGCCGAGAGCGCCGTGCGCCGCAAGGGCTGGGTGAAGCTCTACCGCTCGCAGCCGGGCTGGGCCAAGGCGCAGGCGGACGCCGCGCGCGCCCGCAAGGAGGGCATGAAGATCGACGAGTTCGACGAGAAGAGCTTCGCCGAACTCGAGCCCTCGATGCGCGGACCCATCGCCGGCGCCATGCTGATGCACGATGCGGTGTCGGTGCAGGATCCGGCCGATCTCGCCGGCGCCTATGGCGACATGTTCCTGTCGCGCGGCGGCCGTCACATTGTCGGCGACGCCCGCACCCTCGCCGAGAGCGGCGAGGGCTGGGTCGTGCAGACGGGCGAAGGGCCGCTGCACGCGCGCGAGGCGGTCATCGCGCTCGGGCCATGGTCGGACGACGTGTTCCGCCCGCTCGGCTATTCCATGCCGCTCGGCGTCAAGCGCGGCTACCATTTGCACTTCGCCGCCGAGGGGAACGCCCGCCTCGGCCGCCCGATCTACGACGCCGACGGCGGTTTCGTGCTGGCGCCGATGCGCCGCGGCGTGCGCCTGACCACGGGCGCCGAATTCGCGCTGCGCGACGCGCCGCCGACGCCGGTGCAGATCGACAAGACGCGCGCCGTCGCCCGGCGCATCTTCCCGCTCGGCGCGCCGGTGGAGCCGCAGCCCTGGCTCGGCCGCCGGCCCTGCCTGCCGGACATGCTTCCCGTCATCGGCAAGGGCGGCAAGCACCGCGGGCTATGGTTCGACTTCGGCCACCAGCATCTCGGCCTGACGCTCGGGCCCGCCAGTGGCCGCCTGCTCGCCGAGATGATGACGGGCGAGGCGCCCTTCACCGATCCGAGCTACTACCGCGCCGAACGCTTCGCCTGACGGAGCGGTCCAATGCCGGCTGACGAGGCGGCGCCGGGGCGCCGGCGCCACCCTTACGGGGCCCTTGTCGTCGGCATGGCCGTCTGCCAGCTCGTCGGCTGGGGCGTCACCTATTTCACCTTTCCCGTCTTCGTGCAGCCGATGCAGGCGGAGCTGGGCTGGACGACGACGCAGATCAACGGCGCGCTGACGCTCGGCCTCGTCCTGTGCGATCTCGCCTCCATCCCCGCCGGCCACTGGTTCGACCGGCGCGGCGGCCGCGAGATGATCTCGCTCGGCGCGAGCTTCGCCGCGCTGATGATGGCGGCGTGGTCGCGCGTCGAGAGTCTGGCCGGCCTCTATTTGGTCTTCGCCGGCATGGGGCTGTCGCAAGCGATGGCGCTCAACAACATGTCCTTCGCCGTCGTCACCGCCAACGTGTCGGACTTCCGGCGCGGCCTGAACATGGTGACGCTGGTCGCCGGCCTCGCGCCCAGCGCCGCGTTGCCGCTCGCCGGCTGGCTCACCGCCGAATATGGCTGGCGCGTCGCCCTGCTCGCGCTCGCCGCCGTGCAGTTCCTCGGCTGCGCCGTCGTCGCCTTCGTCGTGCTGCGCGGCACGATCGGCAGCCGCACGCACGAGAGCGCGGAGGACGCCGCGCGCGACGGATCGCCCCTGCGCGCGGCGCTGAGGCGGCCGGCCTTCTGGCTCATCGTCGTCGCCTTTTCGATCCACTGGTTCGTCTCGTCCGGCTTTTCCATGCACGGCCTCGGCATGTTTCAGGAGCGCGGCATGAGCCGCGAGGCCGCGCTCGGGCTGATGACCTTCATCGGCCCGGCGCAGGTCGCCGGCCGCCTGACCTTGATGGTGCTGCGCCCGGCCGCATCCGGCCGCGCGATCGGCCGCATTCTCTGGATCGCTCTCGCCGCGGCGCTGGCCGGCTTCGCGTCGCTCGGCCACGCCAGCTTCGGCGCTCTCGCCGCCTTCGTCATCGTCTACGGCGCGGCGAGCGGCGTGCTGATCATCGCGCGCCTGACCGTCGTCGCCGAATTGTTCGGCCTGCGCGGCTACGGCGCGATCTCGGGCGCCATCTCGACGGCGGCGATCGCCGCGCGCACCGGCGCGCCGCTGACGCTCGCCATCCTGCACGATTACTTCGGCGGTTACGACGAGATCGTCGTCATGCTGGCGTGCCTCGCCTTGATCGGCGCGGCCGCCTTCTTCGCCGCGACGTCGCGCACGGGTCAGCCCGCGAACCAGTAGCGCCAGGCGAAGGCCGCCGTCACCACGCAGCCGACGAGGATGATCGCCCGCCGAACCGCCTCGCCGGGCAGGACATGCACGAGCCACGCGCCGACGACGCCGCCGACGATGTTGCCGACGATGATGAAGGCCGCATGCGGCCAGCTCACCAGCTTCGTCATCGACACGAAGAAGCCGATCGTGCCGACGCTGGCGACCGAGGCGATGATGTTCTTGAGATGGTTCGCGCGCACGAAATTCTCGACGCCGGCGAGCCGCAGCACGGCCAGCAGAATGACGCCGTAGCCGGTGCCGAAATAGCCGCTGTAAGCCGCCGCCAGCGCGAAGCAGCCGATCAGCCAGAGCGGATAGCGCTCGCCGCCCTCGCGCGCGAAACGCTGCTGCACGGCGGGCGCGGCCCAGTAGAGCAGCGTGGCGAAGCCGAGCAGCGCCGGCACGATGGCGCGATAGAGCGCCTCGCCCGTCGCCACCAGCGCGAGGCCGCCGCCCACGGCGCCGAGCAGCGAGGCGAGGAAGACGCGCGCCACATCGCCCGTCACCGCCGGCAGGCGCCTGCGGTCCACCCACACCGCCGCGAAGCTCGCCGGCGCCACGGCGATGAAATTGGTGGCGTTGGCGACGATCGGCGTCAGGCCCATGAAAACGAGGCCGGGATAGGAGACGATGCTCGCCCCGCCCGCAATGGTCGAGATGATCCCTGTCACGACGCCGATGGCGACGAGAAACAGCGCCTCGACCGCGCCGAGCGAAAAACAACGTCGCCGTCACGATCCGAACCGGCTCCGCCAGTCGGGAACGGCGCCGGCGAAGGGCAGCGCGCGCGCCTCGTAGACGCCGCGCGCGATGGCGCGGGCGAGGCAGCGCGCGGCCAGCGCGCCGATCTGTGTCAGATCGCCGAGATCGGGCGGGCGCGGATGCAGCCCCGTCGCGGCGGCGAAGATCGTGTCGCCGTCGAGCGCCGCGTGCGCCGGTTGCAGCGCCAGCGCCATGCCGTCATGCGCCTGCACGGCGAGGCGCTTGGCCTGCGCCTTGCTGAGTTTCGCGTCCGTCGCGACGATGGCGATGGTGGTGTTTTCGGGCGCTGCGCCCTTCATCGCGAAGACGAGCGCCTCTTGCGGCAGCGGCGAGGCCGGAAAGCCGCGCCTGCCGAATTCGCCGTCGCGCTCGTAAGGCGCGGCCCAGAAGTGCGGCCCCGCCCCGACCGTCGCCGAGCCGATGGCGTTGACCGCGACCAGCGCGCCGACCCGATAGCCGGAGGCGGTCGCATCGCTCGCCGAGCCGAGGCCGCCCTTCAGCCTCGCCGTCGTCGCGCCGTAGCCTGCCCCCGCCGTGCCGAGCGCGAAGTCGAGCCCGGCCGCCTGCGTCGCCGCATAACCCAGCTCCCAATAGGGCGGCATCCGGCCCCAATCCTTGTTCCCGCCATTGAGCAGATCGAACAGGATCGCGCCGGGAACGATGGGCACGCGGATGTCGCGAATGGCGAAGCCCCGCCCCATCTCGCGCAGCCGCGCCTGCGCGCCGCCGCACGCGTCGAGCCCGAAGGCCGAGCCGCCGGACAGGATCAGCGCGTCGACCGTCTTGACCGTCATGTCGGGTTCGAGCAGCGCCGCGTCGCGCACGCCCGGCGCGCCGCCATGAATGGCGATGGAGGCGACGGCGGGCGCGTCGAACACCACCGCCGTGACGCCGGAGGCGACGCCCTCGTCCTGCGCATGGCCGACCTTCAGCCCCGCGACGTCCGTGATCAGATTGCGCATGGCGACTCCCGTGCCGCGCACGCTAGCGCAGGCGCGCGCGGCACGGGAGACGCCGCGTCGCGATGGCTGCCGGTCATTCCCGGCCGGGCGGAGCCCCCTGTCATTCCCGGCCGAGCGAAGCGAGGGGAAGGGAATCACCCCGCCCATCGTCCCGCCAACCATGGATCCCCTTCCCGGCGGCTGCGCCGCCGCCGGGGATGACAGCCTCCGCCCAAGAGACCGGCCTTGCCGCGCCGGGCGCGCTCCCGCATGGTCGCGTCATGCCCGCCTTCGCAGCCTTCCTCGTCCGGCCGCTCGCCGCCATCGGCCGGCTCGGCGCCAAGGGCATCGCGCTATCGCTGGTCGCGGGCCTCGCCGTACCCGTCGTCGGCGGCTGGCTGAAGCCGTTCCTGCCCTTGCTCGTCGGCCTGTTCGTCACGCTCGGCTTCGCGCGCATGGACGTGGCGCGCGTGCGCGCGGCGGCCAAGCGGCCGGCGGCGTTCCTGCTGGCGCTGGCCTGGCTGGTCGTCTCCATGCCGGCGGCGATGTGGCTGGCGCTGACGCTGATCGGCCGCGCCAATATCGACCCCGGCCTCGTGCTCGGCCTGTCGTTGCAGGCGGCCGCCGCGCCGATTCTGGCGACGCCGGCGGTCGCCATCATCCTCGGCCTCGAGCCGACCCTCGCGCTGCTGCTGCTGACCGCGCACATGGCGATCCTGCCGCTGGTCGCGCCGCTCCTCGCCGCCTTCGTCGCCGGCGACGCCGTGCCGCTCGACGGCTGGGCCATCGCCCGAAATCTGGCGCTGCTGATCGCCGGCGCAAGCGCGGCGGCCGCGTTGATTCGCGCCCGCTTTTCGCTCGCCGACATTCGCCGCGCGCAGGCGCCGATCGACGGGCTCAACGTGATCTTCTTCTTCCTGTTCGCGATGGCGATCATGGACGGCGTGGCCGCGCGCGCGCTCGCCGAGCCCGGCCTCGTCGCCATGCATGTCGCCATCGCCTTCGCGCTCTCGCTTGGCGGCCTCGCGGCCGGGTTTCTGGCGCTGCGCCCGGTGATCGGCGCGGGCGACGCCTTCGTCGCCGGTTATGCGACCGGACACCGCAACGCCGGCCTGATGATCGCGGCGATGGGCGGCGCGCTGCCGGATACGACCTGGCTCTATTTCGCCTGCGTGCAGGCGCCGATCTATTTCGTGCCCTGGATGATCGCGCCCCTCGCCGGTCGCCTGCTGCGGGATCGGTAAAATGCGAGCGTTCCGCTTCGCCCGCCGCTTAATCGGCGCGGGTTAACGTCCCCTCCGAACATTCGGAGGACCCATGCCCAGCGTCGTCGCCGTCGATCCCCGCCGCGTCGAATTGCAGCCCGCGCCGATCCCGCCGGACTGGATTCTGGCGGGCGATCCCGCCGCCGCCTCGGCCGAGGTCGCGCGCAGCGCCGACGGAACCTGCGTGACCTGCGTCTGGGCGACCACGCCCGGAACCTTCCGCTGGCGGTTCGGCGTCGACGAAATCGTGCAGATCATCGACGGCGAGCTGTTCATCTCCGACGATCTGGGCCAGCCCGAGCGTCGTCTCGGCCCCGGCGACACGGCCGTCTTTCCGGCCGGAACCACGCAGGTCTGGCGGGTGACGCAACCCCTGCGCAAGGTCGCGGTCTGCCGTCACGCCCTGCCCCGCTCCGCCGGCTTCGCGCTGCGCGCCCTGTCGCGCCTCGCCGCCATTGCGCGGGGCGAAGCCCGGCCCGCCGCGCTCGCCGCCCGGCCTGTGCGCCGCGCCGCCTGAGGCGTTGACCGGGCGGGCGGCCTCGCCCACAAGTCTCGCGACCCGGCGCGGCCGCGCGCCTTCTGCGAGACCGACGATGCGCCCTCTTCACGTCCTGCCCTCGATCCTCGCCAGCGACTTCGCCAGGCTCGGCGCCGAGATCGAGGCGGTGGACAAGGCGGGCGCCGACCAGATCCACATCGACGTGATGGACGGCCATTTCGTGCCCAACATCACCTTCGGGCCGGAGCTCGTGCGCGCCGCGCGGCCGCACACCATGCTGCCTTTCGACGTGCATCTGATGGTCGCCCCCGTCGACGCCTATCTCGCCCCCTTCGCCGCCGCCGGGGCGGATCGGCTGACCGTGCATGTCGAGGCCGGCCCGCATCTGCACCGCACGCTTCAGGCGGTGCGCGCGCTCGGCAAGAGCGCCGGCGTCGCGCTCAACCCCGCCACCCCGCGAGCGCGGTGGCGCCCGTGCTCGACATGGTCGATCTGATCTGCGTCATGACGGTGAACCCCGGCTTCGGCGGCCAGAGCTTCATCCGCTCGATGCTGCCGAAGATCGCCGAACTGCGCGCGATGGTCGCCGGCCGCGCCATCGACATCGAGATCGACGGCGGCGTGACCGCCCAGAACGCCGGCGAGATCGCCGCCGCCGGCGGCAACCTGCTCGTCGCCGGCTCCTCCGTCTTCAAGGGCGGCGCGGCGGGCTATGCCCGCAACATCGCCGCCATCCGCCATGCGGCGGCGAGCGCGCGCGGCGAGGCCGCCTGATGCGCGCGGCGCTGGCGGCCGGCTTGCTGGCGCTCGCGGCGCCGGCGCTGGCCGCGCCCGTCGGCAAGAGCTTCAAGGATTGGGAGGTCGCCTGCGACAATGCCGGCGACTGCGTCGCGCACGGCTATCAGAAATACGAGGATCGGCGCTCCGAGCACTGGCTGCGCCTCGACATGAAGGCCGGCCCCGCGGCGCGGCCGACCCTCTCCGGCGCAGCCAAGGGCGTCGACATCGACAAGGCGACGCTGCTCGACGCGCCGGCCGATCTCGCCGGCAAGCCGCTCGTCGAGCAACTCATCGGCGTCGCGAAGAAGGCCGAGACCGCGACGCTCTCCAGCGATGGCAAGACCAAGGCGACGTTCTCGCTCTCAGGGCTCGCCGCCGCTCTGCTCGTCATCGACGAGGCGCAGGGCCGCGTCGGCGCGGCGACGGCGCTGATCCGCCCCGGCCCGAAACCGGCGTCCGCCGTGCCGGGGCCTAAGCCCCTGCCGCGCGTCGCGCCGAAGCCGGTCAAGGGCCTGCCGGCGGGCGACGAGGCGGTGCGCGTCGCCCTCGCCAGGCGATTGAAGGCGACGATCGGCGACGACTGTCCGCGTCAGGACGACGGCGAGGGGTCCGGCGACATCTGGCGTCTGTCGAAGACGCTATCGCTCGTCGAGCTTTACTGCGACAGCGGGGCCTACAATTTCCGCAGTCGCTTCTATCTCGTCGAGGGGCGCGGGGCCGCCCGGCGGCGCCCGGGCCCTCCCCGCCGCCCGCCCGAGGGCGACGAGAGAGAGCCCCCCCACCCCCTCCCTCGAGCCGAGGGGGGAAGGAACGCTGAGCTTCTTCGCCAAGGGGCGCGGCCCCGCCGATTGCGGCCAGCAAGGCGTCTACGCCTGGACCGGCAAGTCCTTCGCGCTGGCGAGCTTCCGGCAGCTTCTGGAATGCAACGGCGTGCCCGGCGGCGACGACGGCGACGACGGGCGGCCCCTTCTCCGGTCGACCGACGCGACGGCGGCGGCGCCCCCGCCCCCGTGGCCCCCCTCGCGGCGCGCGCGCCCGGCGCCGGAAGGGACAGGAAATAACGATGATCCCTCGCTATTCCCGCCCGCAGATGGTCGCGATCTGGGAGCCGCAGACGCGCTTCAGGATCTGGTTCGAGATCGAGGCGCACGCCGCCGACGCGATGGCCGAACTCGGCGTCATCCCGAAGGAGAGCGCGAAGGCGATCTGGGAGAAGGCGGGGAACGCGACCTTCGACGTCGCCCGCATCGACGAGATCGAGCGCGAGACCAAGCACGACGTCATCGCCTTCCTCACGCATCTGGCCGAGATCGTCGGCCCGAGGACTCGCGCTTCGTGCACCAGGGCATGACCTCGTCGGACGTGCTCGACACCTGCCTCGCCGTGCAGCTCGCGCGCGCCTCCGACATGCTCATCGCCGACGTCGACGCGCTGCTCGCTGCACTGAAGAAGCGCGCCTACGAGCACAAGATGACGCCGACCATCGGCCGCTCGCACGGCATTCACGCCGAGCCTGTGACCTTCGGTCTGAAGCTCGCGCAGGCCTATGCCGAGTTCGCGCGCTGCCGCGCCCGTCTCGTCGCCGCGCGCGCCGAAATCGCCACCTGCGCCATCTCCGGCGCCGTCGGCACCTTCGCCAACATCGACCCGCGCGTCGAGGCGCATGTCGCGAAGAAAATGGGCCTGGCGGTCGAGCCGGTGTCGACGCAGGTGATCCCGCGCGATCGTCACGCCATGTTCTTCGCCACGCTCGGCGTCGTCGCCTCGTCGATCGAGCGCCTCGCCATCGAGATCCGCCATCTGCAGCGCACCGAGGTGCTGGAGGCGGAGGAGTTCTTCTCGCCGGGCCAGAAGGGCTCGTCGGCGATGCCGCACAAGCGCAACCCGGTGCTGACCGAGAACCTGACCGGCCTCGCCCGCATGGTGCGCGCCTATGCGCTGCCGGCGATGGAGAACGTGGCGCTCTGGCACGAGCGCGACATCTCGCATTCCTCGGTCGAGCGCATGATCGGCCCGGATGCGACCGTGACGCTCGACTTCGCGCTGACGCGGCTGACCGGCGTGATCGACAAGCTCGTCGTCTATCCCGCAGAACATGCAGGCCAATCTCGACAAGCTCGGCGGCCTCGTGCACTCGCAGCGCGTGATGCTGGCGCTGACGCAAAAAGGCGTCTCGCGCGAGGACGCCTATCGCCTCGTGCAGCGCAACGCGATGCCCGTGTGGCGCGGCGAAGGCGACTTCCGCACGCTGCTGAAAGCCGACCCCGAAGTGAAGGCGGCGCTGAGCGACGCCGAGATCGACGAGAAGTTCGACCTCGCCTACCACCTCAAGCACGTCGACACGATCTTCGCCCGCGTGTTCGGGACGACGTGAAAACTGTTCAAAACGACAGTGTATTGCGTTTCACACAAAACAATAACGGCTTGTTGACCAACGGCCGTAAACTTGCATTCACGTCCTCCGATTACTGTCCCCGTGGGAGCTTGGAGTATCACGGGGCCAGTCATGCAGCAGACGGCGACATTCGGACGGCGCGGGCGCGCCGCACCCACTCTGGCGAGCGCGCGGGCGGCCGAACAAAAGGCGCTGGCGACCTCAGCGCCGCCGATGCCCCGCATGGCGGACCTGCTGCGCGGCGCCTCTGACGAGGATGACGACTCGCCTGCGCCCTCGCGTTTCGGCGGCGGCGCGCTCGGCGCGATCGGTTCTGTCGCCTCCGGCTCGGGAACCTCCGAAATCGACATGATGCGCGTCGTCGGCGGCAACTGGCAGAAATATCGCGGCGTCTGGCAGAAGATGCGCGACGGCCAGCCCTGGCCGGTCAGCTTCTCGCTGGCGGGACTGCTGTTCGGCTCTCTGTGGCTGCTCTATCGCAAGCAGTGGGGCCTCGTGTTCCTGCTCATCGCGGGCAGCATCGCCATTCCCTTCGTCGACCAGAACCTCTCCATCGGATTCAACATCGCCACGAACGTGCTCTGCGCGCTGCTCGGCAAGGCGCTGATCGTGAAGGGCGCGATGGGCAAGGCCGCGGCGATCCGCTCGATCGGCTACACGCCGGACGAGGCCGCGCGGCGGCTCGAGAAGGCCGGCGGCACGTCGACGCTTGCGGTCGGCGCGGCCATCGTCCTGCTCCTGATTGTCGGCGTCGTCGCAAGCATGACGATGGGCGCGAACGCCCTGCGCCGCGCCGAGGCGCCGGCGAGCGTCGTCTCTGCGCAGGCATGATCGTCGCCCACAAGGTCGCGTCTCTGGCGATGGCGCTCGCCTTCTCGGGCGCCATCATGTTGCTGATCGACCGCTGCTTCGGATCGCACGCCGCGCGCGCGCAGATCGGCCGCGGCGCGGGGCTTTCGCTGGCGAGTCTCGTGCTCGCGGTGATCTTCTCGATGGTCGCGATGATCGGCGGGGCGGCGCTCACGGGCGCGGCGCGAACCTGGCATCAGGCCTTCGTCGTCGCCGCCGCCGCCGAGGAATGCGCGCGCTGGCTATGTCTTCTCGTTCTGATGCGCGGGCTGATGACGCATGAGGTCGGCGAGTTCGTCGCCGGCGCCGCCGCGGTCGGCCTCGGCTTCGGCGTCATCGAGAATCTGCTTTATCTCACCGGCTCGAAGGATGTTCTCGTCGTCGGCGCCTTGCGCGGCGTGCTCAGCGCGCCGGCGCATTTCGGCTTCGCGATGGTGAGCGCCTGGGGCCTGTGGCGCTGGCTGCGCCTGGGCGAGCCGGCCGTCCTCGCGTTCGCAGCGCTGGCGGTCGCCATCCTTCTGCACGGGGCCTACGACGCCGGGCTGATGTTCTGGCCCTCGCCGGAGGAATGGGCCTCGCACGCGATGGCCGCGCCGGTCCGCGCCGCCGTCGGCCTCGCCATCGTGGGCTCGATCCTCGCGATCACGGTGGCGACGCTGCTCGCCTTGTCGGACTTCCTCGACCTCAGCGAATCGCGCCCCTCGCGCCGCTGGGACGAGGCGTGGATGGCCTTCGGCGCGATTCTGCTGCCGCTCGGCGCGCTGATCGCGCTGAGCGCGATCGGCGTCGTCGGCTACATGTCGTGGTCGGGACTCGCCTTCGCGCCGATGCTGATCGGCGCCGGCGGATCGCTCGCATTGTGGGCGACCGCCATCCGCCAGATCGCGCGCTGAGCGCAACGCGGCGTTGCCAGAACGGCCCGCGACACCCAGATAGAGCGGGCGCGATTTCTCCGCGCCGGAGATATTTTTGTGAAAGCCGCCGACGCCGATCTTCTCTTCATCCCCGGTTGGGGCGGGTCAGACGCCGAGCACTGGCAGAGCCGCTGGGAGCAACGCCTGTCCACAGGCCGCCGCATTGAGCAGGCGGACTGGTTCTACCCTTCCCCTGCCCGACGCGGTGGCGCGCATCGCCGCCGCCGTGGCGACGGCCGAGCGGCCGGCGGTGCTCATCGCCCATTCCGTCGGCGCGGCGCTGGTCGCCCACACGGCGCAGGCGCTCGTCGCGCGCGGACTGGCGGAAAAGGTCGCCGGCGCCTTTCTGGTCGCTCCCACCAAGGAGGAGAACGCGATCGCCCATGCCGGGCTCGACCCGGCCTTCGCGCCCTATCCGCGCGATCCCCTGCCGTTTCCCTCGCTGCTGGTGGCCAGCCGCGACGACGCCCTCTGCGATTTCGACACGGCGGGCGACTACGCGCTCGCCTGGGGCTCGGCGCTGGTCGACGCCGGCGCGCAGGGTCACATCAACGTCGCCTCCGGCCACGGACCCTGGCCCGAAGGCCTGATGCGCCTCGCCGGCTTTCTGGCGAGGCTGTAGGGGCCGAGCGCCACCTCAGATCAGACGCGCCCCTGTCATTCCCGGCCGAGCGAAGCGAGGGGAAGGGAATCCACCCCGAACCCGCGACGCCATGGCCCCTTCCCGCCGACCTGCGGTCGCCGCCGGGGATGACAAGGCGGCCCTTCACAGCGCAGTGCGCCCTGCGCCAACGCAAAAGGCCGGAGCGTCGCCGCCCCGGCCTTCGTTCACCGCGTCGGGAGACGCGCTGAAATCAGATCTCGCCCTTCAGGCGCTTGTTGCAGAGCGACCAGAAGCCGCCGCCCTTCTCGATCCACTTCATCGTGCCGTTGCCGCCGGTCGCCTTGTTGGCCTGCCACTGGTCGGAGCAGGTCTGCAGGCGCTGCTTGCCGGGCGAGAGCGTCGCATACTTCGCATCGACCGCCTTCGGCAGCACGACGCCGGCCGGAACCGCGCCGGCGACGGCGGGAGCGGCGGGCTTCGGCGCAGCGGCGGCCGGAGCGGCCGGCTTCGGCGCGGCGGCGGCGGGCGCGGGCGCAGCCGGCTTCGGCGCAGCGGCCGCGGGGGCCGGCGCGGGCGCGGCGGGAGCCGCCGCCGGCGTATTGGCGGCCTTGCGGACGCGGCATTCGGCGAGGAACTGGTTCCAGGTCTTGCCGCCGGTCGCGTTGGTGTCCTTGGCGGTCTGCCACTCGGCGCCGCACTCCTTCATCACGGCCGCCTGCGCGAAGGCGCCGGACGAGCCGCCGATCGCCAGTGCGCCGAGCGCGGCGGCGGCGAGCAGGGTCTTGAATCCATAGGTCATCGAAGCTGTCCTCCGGGGCGGACGCGCATGCTGCCGCGCCTGTCCTCGGCGCGGAAATTCGAGCAATTCCGCTGAACCGTCAATGAACATCGCAGCCCCGCGCTCGGTCGGGCCCTGCGACGTTTCGCGCACGAAAAAGGCCGCCGCATCGAGATGCGGCGGCCGCGTCGGAAGCGGAAAAGAAAGCCGGATCAGCGCGAGTAGAACTCGACGACCAGATTCGGCTCCATCTGCACCGGATAGGGCACCTCGTTCGGCGCCGGCACGCGGGTCAGCTTGGCCGTCATCTTGGAGTGATCGGCGTCGACGTAGTCGGGCACGTCGCGCTCGGCGAGCTGCGTGGCCTCGAGCACGAGCGCGAGCTGACGCGAGGCTTCCTTCACCTCGATCACGTCGCCGGGCTTGACCGAGTAGGAGGCGATGTTGACGCGGCGCCCGTTCACCTTGACGTGGCCGTGATTGACGAACTGGCGCGCCTGGAACGGCGTCGCCACGAACTTGGCGCGATACACCACCGCGTCGAGGCGGCGCTCGAGCAGGCCGACGAGATTGGCGCCCGAGTCGCCCTTCAGGCGGATCGCCTCCGCGTAGTACTTGCGGAACTGCTTCTCGGAGATGTTGCCGTAATAGCCCTTGAGCTTCTGCTTGGCGCGCAGCTGCGTGCCGAAGTCGCTCATCTTGCCCTTGCGGCGCTGGCCGTGCTGGCCGGGGCCGTATTCGCGGCGGTTCACCGGGCTCTTCGGGCGGCCCCAGATGTTCTGGCCAAGGCGGCGGTCGATTTTATATTTGGCTTCTGCGCGCTTCGTCATCGCGTCCTCGAACGTTGGTTGCGGCGCGAGGACATGAGCGCGCGGCCGCCCTAAAGGGCGCCGATCGTCCGCGTCCTCCCGCCAGGGGGAGGAACGCGCCCTCCTCTGCCCGGACCTCCGGGCCGACAGGCCGCTCGACCGCAGGCTCGAAAACCTTGCGCGGGAAGCGACCACGGGTGCGTCTAAAGGCTGCGCGGGCCCGAATGGACCCGCGCAGCGCGTGGGGAAATAGGGGGTATGGCCGGCCCTGTCAACCTTGTTGCGCGCGCTTTCTCGCAGGCGCGAACATCACGGCGTTGCCGATCAGCGTCAGAACGAGCCCCGCCGCCGCGACCGGCGTCCAGCGATATCCTTCGACCAGCGTCGAGATCGTCAGCCCGACGACCGGGAACATCACCGTCGCATAGGCGGCCTTCCCCGGCCCCATCCGCGCGACCATCATCAGATAGGTGGTGAAGCCGACGACGCTGCCGAACACGGCAAGGAAGCCCAGCGCGGTCAGATAGGAGGGCGTCGTCGGCAGCCTCAGATCGACGCCGTTCGCCAGCGCGATGGCCAGCGTGAACAGCGCGCCGTAGGCCATCGCCCAGGCGTTGGCCGCCACCGGCGCTAGGCCGGCGCGGCTGTTGCGGCGCGAGACCATGTTGCCGAGCGAGAAGAACAGCGTGCCGACCGTCGCAAAGCCGATTCCCGGCCAGACGTTCGCGCCGCCGGTCGAGGCGATCTGCGGCCAGAACAGCAGCGCCACGCCGCTTGCGCCGATCAGCCCGGCGATCACCGCGCGGGCGCGGATCGCATCGCCGAAGATCAGGCGCGCATTGACCGTGTTGAAGAAGGTCGCCAGCGAGAACACGACCGAGATCAGTCCGCTCGGCGCATAGCGCGCCGCATTGTAGAAGCACAGGAAGTTCAGGCAGGCGAGGAACAGCCCCTGCAAGGCGACGAAGCCGTGCCCGCGCGCGTCGAGCCGCGGCAGGCGCCCCGCCAGCGCCAGCGCCGGCGCGATCAGCGCAGCCGCCACCGCGAAGCGATGGAACACCGAGGCGAGCGCCGGCGCCTGATCCACCTGAAAGGTGATGGCGATCCAGGTCGAGCCCCAGATCGCCGTGGTGACGAGGAAAAGAAAGAGATTCACCCCGGCGCTATCGCGCGCCGCCCTCGAGAAGTCGAGCCGCGCGCGCGGATGGCGGCCATGCGCGCCGCCCGGTCAGGACAGCGCCTGCGAGGCGCGCGGCGCGGCGAGGATCGCGCGCCCTACTGCGGCTGCGCCTTGCCGCGCCGCGTCGATCCGCCGACGCCGAAGCCGTCGGCCGTCTGGCCGAGGCCGGCGCCGACCTGCTCGAACTGGTCGCCGAGCGATTCGCGCGTGCGCCCGTCGACCACCGCGAGCGGCGCCGACACGGCGAGGCCTGCCGCCGCGCCGACGGTCGCGGCCGCGCCCGCCGTCACCTGCGCGATGCGGTCGCCAAGGCCCGCGCCGCCGTCATGCAGCTTCTGCCCCGAGCTGAGCCGCGCGCCGATGGAGCGCACCACGTCGGCGCTCGCGAAGGTCGTGTGGTTGAGCTTGTCGGAACTCTTCACGTCGGACAGGTCGACCACGGCGATGCGTTCGGCCGCGAGCTTGCTGCGCCACGGCTCCTCCGTCGGATCGACGGAGCCGAGCCGCTCGACGCCGCCGGCGAGGCGTTGCGAAAAACCGAGCGCCTCGTCGTTGGTCGAGGCGAACAGCGTGAAGGGCGGCCGCTTCGGTCCGATCTCGGCGATCTGCCGCGCGAACACGTCGACGTCGACGTCCGGCGCGGCGAGCATCACCTGCGTGATCTTCGAGGCGATGGCGCCGTTGCGGATCGCCATCTGCCGCAACGCCTCCAGCGTCACCCAATTGCCCATCGAATGAGCGAGGATGGTGATCTCCCGCACCGCCGGCTCGCGCTGCAGGCTCGCCAGCATCTGCTCCAGCGCGTCGCGCGAATAATTGGCGCTCTCGCGATCGTAGACATAGGCGAGCAGCTTGCCGCGCGAGGGCCAGGTGAACAGCACGGGCTGCGCCTTCGCCTCGGAATCGTGCGCGATCTGCGCGAGGCGGAACACCGCCTCCTCGAAGCGCGTGTTGTAGCCGTGCACGAAGACGAGCACGCGGCGATGGCCCGAGCGCGCGAGCCGCTCGCGCAGGCGCGTCAGCCCGCCGGCCTGCGGCATCGTCTGCGATCCGACGACGACGAACTCGCGCGCCGGATCGCCCGGTCGCGACTGCGGCCATTGCACGTCGCCGATCTCGCGCGCCGGATCGGGCGGAATGCTCACGTCGATTTCCGCGTAGGTCGGCGCGACGGCGCGTTCGCCGGAGAACATCTGGCCGGGATCGCTCGAGCGTTGCCGCGTCGTCGCCACCAGAATCGGCACGGTGCTGGCGCCCGGCGGCTGCGCCGTCGCGACAGGTTCGAGCACGCCGGTCGCGCGTCCGGCGCAACCGGCAAGGAGCAGGCTCGCGGCGAGCGCGAGCGAAAGGCGAAGACATGGAGCGGACATCCGCCCTGTTTAGCCCGCCCGCGCCCGCGCCGCGAGTCCCGCCGCTCAGGCCGCGAGCTTGGCCGCGATCCGCGCGATATGCGCGCCCTGATAGCGCGCGCCCTCCAGCTCCACGGCCGTCGGCTGGCGCGAGCCGTCGCCGTCCGCGATGGTCGAGGCGCCGTAGGGGCTGCCGCCCTTCACCGCCTCGACGCCCATCTGGCCGGCGAAGGCGTATGGCAGGCCGACGATGACCATGCCGTGATGCAGCAGCACGGTGTGGGTCGACAGGATCGTCGATTCCTGCCCGCCATGCTGGGTGGCGGTGGAGGTGAACACGCCGCCGACCTTGCCGACGAGCTTGCCCTGCGCCCACAGCCCGCCGGTCTGATCGAGAAAATTCTTCATCTGCGCGGCCATGTTGCCGAAGCGCGTCGGCGTGCCGATGACGATGGCGTCGTAATTGGCGAGCTCGTCCGGCGTCGCCACCGGCGCGGTCTGCGGCTTGTAGTGGAACTGCGCGGCGACCTCTGCGGGAACCAGCTCCGGCACGCGCTTCACGTCGACGCTCGCCCCCGCCGACCGCGCGCCCTCGGCCACGGCGTTGGCCATCTGCTCGATGTGACCCCAGGAGGAATAATAGAGAACAAGCACCTTCGCCATGTCGGCCCCGCATGTCATCCGACGGACAATCCCATCGTCGCGCAGGATATAGGGGCCGACCGCGCCGGCGCCGCGTGCAAATGCGAAAATGCGGACTTGCGCCGGGACTTGCGCCGGGAAATGAGGTGTCCCTACCCCTCCGGTCCGCGCCGATAGCCCGGCAGCGGCGCGGGATCGTCGCGTTCGGCCTGATCGATCAGTCTGGCCTCGTTGCGCTTCAACGCCAGCGCCAGCGTGACGACGACGAAGAGCGCGAGGGCGACCATCGCCCAGCGCAGCGGCCCGTGGCCGTGCGCCGCGTTGCGCCCGAGCCAGTAGGCCCCGCCGCCGACCAGGCTCGCCCAGACGAACGCGCCGGCCGCGTTGGCGACGAGGAAGGTCGTCCAGTGCAGCCGGTTGGCGCCGGCCAGAAACGCCGCCAGCACGCGCAGCAGCGCGACGAAGCGGCCGATGAAGACGACGCCGGCGCCGTAGCGGCGGAACAGATACTGGCCGAGCTTCAGCCGCCCCTCCGTCACGCCCATGCGCCAGCCATGCCTCAGCAACAGCGGATAGCCGACGTCGCGGCCGACGAGATAGCCGACATTGTCGCCGACGATCGCGCCGGCGCTCGCCGCCAGCACCACCGCGACGACGCTTTCCTCGTGCGATCCGGCGTAGACGGCGGCCAGAATCAGCGCCGTCTCGCCCGGCAGCGGCAACCCCATGCTTTCGAGCGCGACGATCCCGGCGAGGCCCCACAACCCGTAGGTCGCCATCGCGTGATGCAGGGTCTCGGGCGAGAACATTCGCTCAGACGAGCTTGACGAGCTGCTTGCCGAAATTCTTGCCCTTCAGCATGTCGAAGAACGCCTCGGGCGCGGCCTCCAGCCCCTGCGCCATGCTCCTGGCCCATTTCAATTCGCCCGAGGCGATCAGCGGCACGAGATCGGCATAGGCCTTCGGCCACAGGCTCATGTCGTCGCCGACGATGAAGCCCTTCACGAGCAGCCGCATCGCCAGCACGGCGGCGAAATTCGTCACCGCCGCCGGCGTGCCGTCGTAGCCGCTGGCGACGAGGCCGCAGATCGCGATGCGCCCGAACGGATTGGCGCGCGCCAGCGACAGTTCGAGCGGCAGGCCGCCGACATTCTCGAACACGCCGTCGACGCCGTCCGGCGTCGCCGCCTTGAACTGCTGCGCGAAATCGCCCGCGCGATGATCGACGCAGGCGTCGAAGCCCAGCGTCTCCGTCGCGTAGCGACACTTCTCCGATCCGCCTGCTACGCCGACGACGCGCGCACCCATGCGCTTGGCGAGCTGCCCCGCCACCGTGCCGACCGCGCCGGTCGCCGCCGTCACCACCACCGTCTCGCCGGCCTTCGGCTTGACGATGGTGTTGAGGCCGACCCATGCGGTGACGCCCGGCATGCCGGCCGGGCCGAGCCAGGCCTCCTCCGGCAAAGCGCGCGGATCGAGCTTGCGGACCGTTGCCCGGCTCGCCAGCGAATAGAGCCGCCAGCCGCCCATGCCGAGCACGAGATCGCCGGGCGAAAAGCCCTCGAGCTTGGAGGCGACGACCTCGCCGACCGTGCCGCCGATCATCGGCGCGCCGAGCTTTTGCGGCTGCGCGTAGCTTTTCGCGTCGTTCATCCGCCCGCGCATGTAGGGGTCGAGCGAGAGCCAGCGATGGCGCACCAGAATCTCGCCCTCGGCGGGCTCGGGAATCGGCTCCTCGACGAGGCGGAAATTATGCGGCCCGGCCGGCGCCTCGGCGCTCGGCCGCGAATGCAGAAGAAATGTCTTGTTAAAAGCCACGTGCGGGCCTCCGCTGAAACGAGCGCCGGGGCGCCGGAATGCGCCGTCATCGCGCGACGAATGCGGTGACGTTGCGGCAATTCTCGCCTTGCGTATATGAGTCCGCCTCCCCGCCCAAGTAGAAACACGGGCGAGCGCGCACGAATACGTTGGCGGAATGGCTCGCGCCGGTCGCGCCTCAGGCGTCGGGCGGGGTTTCGACGACGATCTCGACGCGCACGCGCCCGGCGCGGGCGAAGACGAGCGTGGCGAAGATGTTGTCGTAGGCGACAAGCTTCTTGCGCACGCCCCTCATGAGGATGTGCGGGCCCTTCGGATGCAGATCGACGGAAGCGCCGGGCGCGATCTCGACGACGCCGCCGGGCGCGACGATCTCGGCGCCGTCCGCATCGCGCGTCTCGACGCGGATCAGCCGCTCGGTCTGCTTGCCGTTGTTGCGCAGCGTCATGCCGATCCTGGCGTCCGGCCGCGCCGCCTCCTGCTCGAACGTCCAAGGATGCCGGATGTCGAGGTCCCGCCGCTTGTAGCCATGCGCGAGCGCCGGGGCCGCGGCGAGCGCGCCGGCCATGCCCAGCGCAGCGCGGCGCGTCGGCGTCATGGCGTTCCCTCCTCGTCGTCGGACTTGGCGTCGATCTTCTGCGCCAGCAGCTTGTCGATACGCCGGCCGTCGAGATCCACCACCTCGAATCGCCAGCCCTGCTCGTCGAAATGATCGCCGGTCGAGGGCAGGCGTTGCAGATGTTCGAGCACGAAGCCGGCCGCCGTTTCGTAGCCGCGCTTTTCCGGCAGCTTGATCGACAGGAGATCGGCGAATTCGTCGGCCGGAATGGCCGCGTCGATAAGCCACGAGCCGTCCTGCCGCTGCACCGCCTCGAGCGCCTCGCTCGGCTGGTCGCTCAGCATCGCGCCTTCGATGGCGTCGAGCACGTCGGCCGGCGTCACCACGCCCTCGAAATGCCCGTATTCGTCATGCACCAGCGCCATCGGCACGGCGGCCGCGCGCAGCGCGTCGAGCACGCCGAGCGCGTCCAGCGTGTCGGGCACGATCGGCGCCTGCCGCGCCATCGCGCGGGCGTCGAGCGTCGCGCCCGACACCAGCGCGCGCAGGGCGTCGCGCACCTCGATGACGCCGATGATCGATTCGATGGCGCCCTCGGCCGCCGGCAGGCGGGAATGGCGCACCTGCGCGAGCCGCTCGCGCAGCGCCTCGCCCTCCAGCGTCACGTCGATCCAGTCGATCTCCGTGCGCGGCGTCATCAGCGCGCGGGCCGAGCGGTCGCCGAGGCGCAGCACGCCGGCGATGAGGCGGCGCTCGTCGCCCTCGATCACGCCGGCCGTCTCGGCCTCGGCCACCAGCGTCTTGATCTCTTCTTCCGTCACCGTCGAGGCAGGCGCCTCCGTCGCGCCGAACAGGCGGAAGACGAGGCGCGAGGAGGCGTTCAGCAGCCACACGAAAGGCGTGACGACGCGCGAGAGCAGCGACATCATCGGCGCGACATGGCAGGCGAACGTCTCGGGATCGCGCAGCGCCACCTGCTTGGGCACCAACTCGCCCACGACGACCGACAGATAGGTGATCGCGCCGAGCACGACGCCATAGCCCGCCGCCTCCGCGAACCAGCCCGTCAGCCCCTTGCCCCGAAACCATTCGGTGAGCTGCTCGCCCAGAGCCGCGCCGGAGACCGCGCCGGCGACCAGACCGATCAGCGTGATGCCGATCTGCACGGTGGAGAGAATGCGACCCGGATCCTCGGCCAGCGCCAGCGCCGTGCGCGCGCCGGAGCGTCCGCTCTCGGCCATCGTCCTGAGGCGCGACTTGCGGGCGGACACGATGGCGAGCTCCGACAGCGCGAACACGCCGTTGAGCAAAATCAGCAGAAAAGCGACAGCGAGCTCGGTCACGTCAGCGCCGGGACGCGAGCGACCCTGGCCTCCTTGTTGCGCTGCAAGGATCGCGCGGGCGGGCCGTCAAAGTCAAACGCGACGACGCGCGGCGGGGAAATCTCAAGTCAGGGGCAGCGGCTCGGTCGCCTGTCCGGAGAGGCCCAGCCGCTCCAGAAACGCCGCGAGCGCAGGCTCCGGCGCGCGCCCGCTGGTGAAGCGGGCGGCGCGCGCGCCCGGACCGGATTCTCCCGGCGGCAGGCCCGCCTGCGCCAGCACATGCGCCACGCGCCGGGCGATGGCCGGCGCCGGGTCGATCCAGGCGACCGGCCAGGGCGCGAGCCGCGTCAACGTCGCCAGCAGCAGCGGATAATGCGTGCAGGCGAGCGCCACCGCGTCCGTGCGACGCCCCTCCCGCTCGACGAAGCAGGCCGCGATTTCAGCGGCGATGTCGGCGTCGGGCGCGGCCTCGCCGCGCATATGCGCCTCCGCCAGACTGGCGAGGCGGGTGGAGCCGACCAGCGTCACCTCGCAATGGGCGGCGTATTCGTCGATCAGCCGGCGCGTATAGTCGCGCGAGACCGTCCCCGGCGTCGCCAGCACGCTGATCAGGCCCGAGCGCGAGGCCAATGCGGCGGGTTTCACCGCCGGCACGGTGCCGACGAAGGCGATCTGCGGCCAAATCGCCCGCAGCGGCCCGAGCACCAGCGTCGAGGCGGTGTTGCAGGCGATGACCACGACGTCCGGCGCGAAGTCGGCGATGAGCCGCGCCATCACGGCCTCGACGCGCGCCACCAGCGCCTCTTCGGAAAGACGACCATAGGGAAAGGCCGCGTCGTCGGCGACGTAGAGCATGTCGGCGTCCGCCCGCTCGCGCGCGATCTCGCGCTGGACGGTGAGGCCGCCGAGGCCGGAATCGAAAACCAGAATGCGCGGGCGCGCGCCCATGTCGACTCTCACGCGATCGGCGCGGCCGGCCGCGAGCAGGCCCGCCCCCGCCCCTGCGCGCAGGCGCCGCTCATAGCGCAAACCCTGAAGAAGATCGACCTGCATCGAACGCCCGATTGCGGGCGTCCAGCCAAGCACGGACAGGGTTAAGGCCCGGTTGCCGCCTCAGCGGGCGGCCGTCTGCGCCGGCGTCGCGACGATGGCGCTCGCGAGCGCCCGCGCCATCAGCCGCGCCGTGCAGGCGTAGCCCCAATCGTTGAGGTGCAGCCCGTCCTCGATCAGGAAATCCGAGAAGGCGATGTGGCGCGCGTCGCGCCAGTCGCGCATCACCTCGTAGCGCGGGAACAGCGCCGCCGGCGCAGCGGCGAGGCGCGTCAGCAGCCCCTCGCGCCCCTCGGCGGCGAGAATGCGCGGCGCGTATTGCGGGCTCATCACGATGGCGTCCGCGCCGAGCGCGCGCGTGCGCTCCAGCCCCTGCCCGAGCGCGGCCAGCACGTCGGCCGTCGGCACGCCCTTCAGCAGGCCGTTGGAGCCGACCTGCCAGATCACCAGATCGGGCCTTTCCGCCGCGACGTCGCGCTCGAACCGCGCCAGCATCGCCGGGGCCTCCTCGCCATTGACGCCGCGATTGACGACGCGCACCGCGACGCCCGGAAAGGCGGCCTTCAGCTCGGCCTCGAGCCGCGCCGGATAGGCGTTGCGCGCCTCGCGCGCGCCGAGGCCGACCGTGGAGGACGAGCCGACCGCCACGACCGTCAGCGCCTGCCGGCGCGCCACGGCCTGATAGGCATGGGGCAGCCGGACGCCGGACAGCAACGGAACCGAGGTGGCGCAGGCGGGACCGGCGGGCATCGCCGCCGCCGGGGCGGACGAATCCGGCGATTGCGCCGCCGCCGCCGTCGCGGCGAGGCATGCGGCCGTCGCACCCGCGCGCGCGAGGCTGCGCGCGCGCCGCACTATCCCTGTCATGCCGTCGCCCTGTTGGGGCAAACCGCCCCCATCGTTGCCGAAAACCCTGAGGGCCGGTCGATGAACGGCCGCTGAACGTCAAGGCGCGGGGCGCGCCTCGCCGCCGCCGCGCCGGCCGAACAGGCCTACCGCGACGGCCTGCGCCAGCCAATCCGCCATGCAGTCCTGCGCCGCGTCTGCGGCGACCTCCGCGTCGGCATGGGCGCCCGCGCGCATCCGCGCCAGCGCCTCGCTCGCTTCGTAGCGGCGCACGCGCGGCACGGATTCGGCGATGGCGACCTCTCGCACGGCCTGCCGGATCGCCTGATACTGCTCGTCCTTGGCAGCCTCGGGGGCGTATCGCATGCCGATCAGCACGAGATCGATGTCGTGCGCGCGTAGCCAGCCGACCGCTTCGGTCAGCGTGGCGCGGAACTCCTGCGGCGGGATGCGCGCCAGCGCGTCGGCCGCGCCGACCTGCCAGAGCACAAGCCGCGCCCCGGTCAGCGCCGCCTCGACCTTGATCCGCTCGAAGGCGTCGCGCGCCACCTCGCCGCCTGCCCCACGATGCTCGATCTTCAGATCGAGCCCTTTGAAGGAGCGCTCGAGATAGCGCCGCACGAGGCCGTAATAGCCGTCCGACCCGACGCGGCCGCGTTTGGCGACGCCCGATCCCCCGACCGCCAGAATGACGGCGCGGTTGTCGCGCAGCGCGGCGGCGAAGTTCTTCAGGACAGGTAGCGCGCCGTCCGGCCCGGCGTCGCGGCAGGCCGTCGTCGTCTCGGGCGCGGGCGCAGCCGGCGCCGACGTCTGGGCTTGCGCGCCGGCGGCGGCCAGCCAGAGCGCGGCCGCGGCGATGACGGCCCGCCTCATCGCGCGCGCTCCCGCCACTCGACCGCCCACGCGACCGCCGACATTCCCGCCAGTCCCACCGCGACGAACAGCGTGTCGAACACCAAGCCTCCGCCGGTGGCGAAGCGCAGAATCTGGCCGAGCAGGCTCAGCACCGATCCGGCGCAGAAGGTCTGCAACGAATGCCGGCCGAGACGCGACACGGCCCGCGTCAGCGGTTCGGCGTGACGCGCGATGACAGGATAGAGCGACGACAGCGCGACCGCCAGCGCGAGAAAATGGATCAGTCGAATCGGGGTGAGGAATGTCTTGCCGGTGATGAACAGCAACGGCGGCCACGGCGCGCGCGTCGGATCGGGATGCAGATCGAACCACGCCACCGCCGCCCCGGCTATCACGATCGGCCATGCAATCCGGCGCAGCCACGTCAGGTGACGGGCGAGGAAGCCGCCGAGCCCTTCCGGCCGCGCCGCCAGAAAGCCGATCACGAACAGGAACTGCCAGCACAGCGGGTTGAAGAACCATTGGCCGGGCACGGGCCATGTCGGGATCGTGATCGGAACGATCAGCGCGGCGAGATAGACGCCGCCCGACGCCAACGCCAGCAGCGCCGGCGACAGCCGATGCAGCACCGCGATTCCCGGCGCGACGACCAGCAGCGCGACATAGAGCGGCAGGATGTTGAAATAGCCGAGCTGGTGGGAGAGCAGCGCCAGGCCGACATGCGTCTCCACCGGATCCTGAAACACCGGCCCGGCGTTGTGCCACTCGAGATACAGCGTGTTGTCGAAGGCGAGCGAGGCGCCGGCCAGCATCGCCACCGCCAGCATCATCGTCAGGATATGCGCGGCGTAGACCACGAAGGCGCGCCCGCCGAGGCGGAAGACGAGTCCCGGCAGCGGGGCGCGCCGCTCCGGCCGGCCGACGACATAGGCGAGCGACCATCCCGCCAGAAACACGAACAGCTCGGCCGCGTCCGACACCGACAGCGTGCGATGCGTGAAGCGCTCGTAGAAATTGCCGGGCACATGGTTGATCAGGATTTCGATCAGCGCGAAGCCGCGCCAGAAATCGACGGCGTTGGCGTCCCGCGTCATGCGCGCGCGCCGAAGGGCGGCCTCACGGCGCGGCCGCCGCGGCGCGCGCCGCGTCCCGCCCCGCCAGAAAAGCGCCGCCCGCGGTCATCGCGCCGCCGAAATCGGGCGCGCCGCCCGTCGCCTCGCCCGCGAACCAGAGGCGCCCGCCGACGGGCCGGGCGAGCAGCGCGCGCGCCCCCGCATGGCCGGGCAGCGCATGCGAATAGGCGCCCAGCGCATGCGGATCGTCGATCCAGCCATGCGCGCGGCCGGCGACGAAACGCCTGCCCGCCTCCGGCCCGACGATCCGCGAAAACGCCTCCAGCGCGGCGCGCACCGCGTCCTCGGCGCCGAGCCCGACCACCCGCCGCGCATGGTCGCCGCCGAGATAGGCGACGACGAGATCGCGGTTGAACGGCCAGCACTCGAAATCATAGGTGACGCGCGGCCCCTCGACTTCGAAGATGTCGGCGCCGGCGGAATGTCGAAGCGCGCGCCGTCGAATTTCATCGCGATCTTCGCCAGCACGCCCATCGCCAGCCCGCCGATTCCGGCGAGCGTCGCCTCCGGCAGGCGCGGCGTGAAGCGGATGCTCTCCTCGATCAGCACGCCGACCGGCGCGGTGACGATGGCGGCGCGCGCCCGCACCGTTCCGGCGGGCGTGGCGAGGGCGACGCCCGGCCCGCCCCAGTCGATCGCCGTCACCGGCGTCGACAGGCGCACCGGCAGCCCTTCGCCGTAGCGGGCCGCCAGCGTCCCGTAGCCGCCCGGCATGATCAGGTCGTCGCCCGACCAAAGCCGCGCATAATCGCGCGCCGAGACGCGCTCGGGCTCCTCGCCGAGCGCCATGCGCGTCATGCCGCCGGCCGCGTCGATCACCTCGGGCCCGGCGCTCGCCAAGCGCTCGACCACCGAGACGTCCGGCGCGTCGGCGGCCTCGTCGAGTTCGAGCGAGAGACGCCGGAAGGCCGCGCGCCGGCGCTCGCGCTCGAACGGCGGCTGCGGCCGGCCCTGATCGTAGATGCGGAAGCCGCCGTTGCGCTCCGGGACGGTCTCGACCCCGAGCGCGCGCGCCGCCTCCGTCCAGGGGTTGCGCTCGGCCCAGTGGATGTAGAGCGCGCCGGCGTCGAAGGGCTGGCCGAGGCTCGTATCGGTGAAGGTGCGCCCGCCGATGCGCGCGCGCGATTCGAGGATGACGAAGCTGCGGCCGAGCCGCTGCGATTCGCGCGCCGCCGCCAGCCCCGCCGCGCCCGCGCCGACGATGGCGACGTCGACGTCGAAGACGCCGGACTGCGCCTTGAGCGCGCGCGGCAGCGCCAGGGGCAGGGCCGACGCCAGCCCGCCCATCGTGATCGCGCGTCGCGAAACAAGCGGCTTCATCGTGCGAACTTGGCGCGTCGGCGCGCCCCGTCAATCCGCAGAGTTCACAGATCTCGTCGGCGCGGACTTCTTCGCGGACTTGTCCTTCTCCGCCCGCGGCCCCTCGACGAGGCGGACGATCGCCCCCCAGAAGGTGCGCACGTCCTGCTCGGTCATCTGCATGCGGTGGAACATGTTGCGCAGATTGCGCGTCATCACCGGCCGCTTGCCCTCGGGCCGGAAGAAGCCGTTGGCGTCCAGCAGATCCTCGAAGAAGTTGAAGAAGGCGAGCATGTGCTCGCGCTTGGCCGGCGGCGAGCGCTCGGGGATGGCGAACGGCGCCGCCTCGCCGCGCGCGGCGCGATGATGCTCGTAGGCGACCAGCAGCACCGCCTGCGCCAGATTGAGCGAGGCGTAGGCCGGATCGACCGGGAAGGTGATCACCGCGTCGGCGAGGGCCACGTCGTCATTGTCGAGCCCGGTGCGCTCCGGCCCGAACAGCACGCCATGCTTTTCGCCGGCGGCGATGGCTCCGGCGCTGTCGGCCATCGCCGTCGAGGGCGGCAGGATGACCTTGCCCTGCCCGCGCTCGCGCGCCGTCGTCGCATAGACGCGGTTGAGATCGGCGACCGCCGCCTCCACCGAGTCGAACAGCCTCGCCCCTTCCAGCAGATGCACCGCGCCGGCGGCGGCCGCATAGGCGCCCTTGCGATAGGCGCCGGTGCGCGGCCAGCCCTCGCGCGGAGAGACGAGACGCAGGTCCGACAGGCCGAAATTCGCCATCGCGCGGGCGCACATGCCGATGTTCACGGCGAGCTGCGGGCGAACCAGAACGATCGCCGGCCCGCCCGTCAGCGGCGTGTGCGTGGAGTTTGTGCCGGCGCCCGTCATGCGCCGCCTTTGCGCACGAGCCGCGCGCGCCCGTCAAGCGTGACGTGCGCGCACGCACCGACGCGGCGAGGCTGGCGCGCCCGCTCTGCGCCCGGCGCGCCCCCGGATCGCCATGCCGCTTTCCTCCTCGCTGCGCGCCTACCCGCAACTCGTCGACATCGAGCGCGCCGGCGCGATCCTGGCGAAAGGCGCCGTCGGCCCCGGCGTCCCGAAGGTGAAGTCGACTCTGTTCGAGATGGGCTACCGCGTGACGCCTGCCGCGCCCGATCTGTTCTCGCCCGTTTTCGATCAGGAGCTGGAGGACGCGATCCGCAAGTTCGCGGCCACCGAGACGCGCTTTGCGCCGGGCGTCGCCGGCGCCGTCGGCCCTCTGGCCGGCTGGACGCGCCGCTCGGCGGGACTCCAGGCCCGATTACGCCGCCGCGCCCGCCGGCGCCGCGCTGACGCCGTTGCAGGCGGGCGTCGCGCAGATCGCCGAGATTTCGCGCAACATCGCCAATGCGATGGCGGTGCTGGTCGGCTCGCACGCGGCGCTGACGGCGCCGGCCGGATCGGCCTTGCATGCGGGCTATGCCCTCGCCGCCCCCGCCTTCGATCTCAACTTCGCGCTGAACCGTCTGGCCGACGACCGCGCACGGGCGGAGGCGGTGCGCAAGATCGCCACGGTGCTGGCCAAGGCGATCGCCTACATGAACGACGCGACGAACTTTCTCTACGCCCCGCCGGCGCTGCTGACGCGCCACCGCGTCGCGGCGGGCGCCTACGCCTATTTCCTGTCGAGCGACCGCAAGGTCTATTTCGCCGACAAATATCTCGATCTGCGCCCGGCCGGGCGCCGCCGCGCCACCACCGATGACGCCGCCAGGTCGCCCGGCCGGCCGCGCGCCCGCCTGGTGGGCCGGCGCTGCCTGGCGCCGGCCGAGCGGCTGAACAACGCCGACAATTACGTCTGGTTCGTCGATTACTGCCAGCCCCCCTTCGGTCGCAAGCAGCCGAAGCCGTGAGGGCGCCTGCCCCGCGCGGGCCGCCCCCGCCCCTCTCCCCCTCCCAAAGCCGCGCTTTGCCGGCCTTTGGGCCGGTGATATGAGGGGCGCCTTCGCGAATTTCGCCGGCTTCCGGCCGCTCTCGAGAAAGGCTCTCCCATGAAGAAGATCAAGGTCGCCAACCCCGTCGTCGAGATGGACGGCGACGAGATGACCCGGATCATCTGGCACTTCATCAAGGACAAGCTGATCCACCCCTATCTCGACATCGACCTGAAATATTACGACCTGTCCGTCGAGAACCGCGACGCCACCAACGATCAGGTGACGATCGACTCCGCCGAGGCGACCAAGAAGTACGGCGTCGCCGTCAAGTGCGCGACGATCACGCCGGACGAGGCGCGCGTCGAGGAGTTCAACCTCAAGGAGATGTGGAAGTCGCCCAACGGCACGATCCGCAACATCCTCGGCGGCACGATCTTCCGCGAGCCGATCATCTGCAAGAACGTGCCGCGCCTGGTGCCGGGCTGGACCCAGCCGATCGTCGTCGGCCGTCACGCCTTCGGCGACCAGTATCGCGCCACCGATTTCAAGTTTCCCGGCAAGGGCAAGCTGACGATCAAGTTCGTCGGCGAGGACGGCCAGGTCATCGAGAAGAACGTGTTCGACGCCCCCGGCGCCGGCGTCGCGATGGCGATGTACAATCTCGACGAGTCGATCCGCGATTTCGCCCGCGCCTCGCTCAACTACGGCCTCAACCGCAAGTGGCCGGTCTACCTGTCGACCAAGAACACCATCCTCAAGGCCTATGACGGCCGCTTCAAGGACATCTTCCAGGAGGTCTTCGAGAAGGAGTTCAAGGCGCAGTTCGACGCGGCGGCATCACCTACGAGCACCGCCTGATCGACGACATGGTCGCCTCGGCGCTGAAGTGGTCGGGCGGCTACGTCTGGGCGTGCAAGAACTACGACGGCGACGTGCAGTCCGACACCGTGGCGCAGGGCTTCGGCTCGCTCGGCCTGATGACCTCGGTGCTGATGACGCCCGACGGCAAGACCGTCGAGGCCGAGGCCGCGCACGGCACGGTGACGCGCCACTACCGCGAGCACCAGAAGGGCAAGGAGACCTCGACCAACTCGATCGCCTCGATCTTCGCCTGGACGCGCGGCCTCGCCCATCGCGCCAAGCTCGACGGCAACGCCGCGCTGATGAAGTTCGCGCTGACGCTCGAAAAGGTCTGCGTCGACACCGTCGAGGCCGGCTTCATGACCAAGGATCTCGCCCTGCTCGTCGGCGCCGAGCAGAAGTGGCTCTCGACCGCCGGCTTCCTCGACAAGATCGACGAGAACCTGAAGAAGGCGATGGCCGTAAGCGCCGGCCGCCGGGCCGCGAGCCTCCGGCTCGCGGCGGCCAGCGACCCAGCCCCGGCTCGCGCGGCACGCCCGACGCCGCCCCTTCCCCGGAACGGGCGGCGTCGCCATATTCGGGCCATGAGCCTCGCCAATGTCGACTGGGCGCAGTTCACGCTGCTGCTCGCCACGCTGATCTTCCTCGTCTGGCAGGTGTGGGGCCGCCGTCGCTGAGCCCCGCGACATGGAGGCCGCGCGATGACGTCCCCGCCTCTCCCCATCGCCGGCGGCTGCCAGTGCGGCGCCGTGCGCTACGCGCTCGACGCTGAGCCGGGCAACCCGCATATCTGCCATTGCCGCATGTGCCAGCGCGCCTTCGGCTCGTATTTCGCGCCGCTCGCCTCCGTGCCGCGCGCCGCTCTGCGATGGACGGCCGGCGCCCCGTCGATCTATCGCTCCTCGCGCGCGGCCGAGCGCGGCTTCTGCGCCGCCTGCGGCACGCCGCTCACCTTCGCCTATGTCGACAAGGATCGCATCGCCGTCTCGCTCGGCTCGCTCGACGATCCGTCGCGCGTGAAACCAGCGCGCGCCTACGGCGCCGAGTCGCGCGTCCCGTTCTTCGACGAACTCCGCCGCCTTCCCGCGACGCGCATGGAGGACGACGCGCCGCCCGCCGAGCTCGAGACGTTCAGGCCGCTGAAGCCTCAGCCCTGACGCTCACAGCGCGCGGCCCGGCTCCTCGAATTCCTCCGGAATCATGTCGCCGGCGGTTCGCGCCACGTCGTCGCCCATGCGCGCGCGCACGATCTCCTCGATATGCCGTCCCAGATCGGGGTTGCGATCCATCAGCGTCTGCAGGTCCATCGCGTCGAGCACCAGCAGCTTGGTCTGCTGCATCGCGCGCACCGTCGCCATGCGCCGCGTCTTGCGCAAGAGCGCGAACTCACCGAAGAAATGCCCCTCCACGAGCCGCACGCGGTTCAGCGGATCGACCTCCACCTCCACCTCGCCGGCGGCCACGAAATACATCGAATCCGCCTGCTCGCCCCGCCGCACGATGACCGTTCCCGTCGGCACCGTCTGCGCCCGAAGATAGTGCATGATCTCGGCGATCTCGGCCGCGTCCAGCGCGGCGAACAGCGGCACCCGCGCGATCATCCCCCAGGTGACGACGAATTCCTGCCGGTGGATCTCCTCGGCGAACGCCGTCGCGACGATGCCGACCGGCAGCGCCAGCATCATCAGCCCGCCGATCATCGTGAAGCCGGCGATGATCTTGCCGGCCAGCGTCATCGGCACGACGTCGCCATAGCCGACGGTCGTCAGCGTCACGATCGCCCACCACATCGAGGACGGGATCGAGCCGAACTTGTCGGGCTGCGCCGCCTGCTCGGCGACATGCATCGCCGAAGCGGCGACGAGAACGAGGCCGAGCAGAATGACGGCGGAGGCGAACAGAGCGCGCCGCTCCGCCTCCAGCGCCGCGCCGAGCGAGCGCATGCCCGGCGAGTAACGCGCGAGCTTGAAGAAGCGCGCGAGACGCAGCATCAAGAGGACGCCGAGATCGGGCAGGCCGAACAGCGCCAGATAGCTCGGCAGGATCGACATCAGATCGAGCAGCGCGAGCGGCGAACGCGCATAGGCGAGCCGCGCGCGCGTCGGCGACAGGTCGGCGTAGCGCGTGTCGAGCGGCGCGGTCCACAGGCGCAGCGCGTATTCGACGGTGAACACGCTCACCGCGACGAACTCGATTCCCAGGAACCAGAATCCGAACCGCGCCGCATAGTCGGGCTCCGACTCGAGCACGACGGCCGCCACGCTGGCGAGCGCCAGCGCGACGAGCGTGTAGTTGACGATCCGCGTCAGCTGGTCGGACGAGGCGCCGCCGTCGAGGACGAAATGGCAACGGCGCCGCGCACGCTCGACTCTGGCGAGCGAGCGCCGGCCCATCAGCCTGCCGCGCGCGCCGCCACCGCGGAGGCGATCGCCTCCACGGCCGCCTCGGCCGCCGCCCCGTTCGGCCCGCCGGCCTGCGCCATGTCGGGCCGGCCGCCGCCGCCCTTGCCGCCGAGCGCCTCCGAGCCGACGCGCACGAAGTCGACCGCGTTGAAGCGGCCCGCCGCGTCGGCCGTCACGCCGACGACGACGCCCGCCTTGCCGTCTTCCCCGACGCCGACGATGGCGACGACGCCCGAGCCGACCGACGCCTTGGCCTCGTCGGCAAGGCTTTTCAGATCCTTCATCTCGACGCCGGTGACGACGCGGCCGAGGAACATCACGCCGCCGAGATCGCGCGCCGCCGGCGCGCCCGCCGCGCCGCCGCCCATCGCCAACTTGCGCCGCGCGTCGGACAGGTCGCGCTCGAGCTTCCTGCGTTCGTCGAGCACGACGGCGAGCCGCTCGCCCGCGTCCTCCGGCGCGCTCTTGAGCAACTGCGACAGGCCGCGCAGCAGCCGCGCCTCGTGGTTCAGGTGATCGCGCGCGGCCTCCCGCGTCTTCGCCTCGAGGCGGCGCACGCCGGCCGCCACCGCGCCTTCCGACACGATGGAGATGAGGCCGATCTCGCCGGTGCGCGCCACATGCGTGCCGCCGCACAGCTCCACCGACCAGGCGCGGTTCGAGCCCTTGCTCTCGCCCATCGAGACGACGCGCACCTCGTCGCCGTATTTCTCGCCGAACAGCGCGCGCGCCCCCGAGGCGATGGCGTCGTCGACGCCCATCAGCCGCGTCGTCACCGGCGCGTCCTGCAACAGCACGCGATTGGCGACGGCCTCGACCTCCGACAGTTCCTCCGCCGTGATCGGCTTGGGATGCGCGAAATCGAAGCGCAACCGGTCGGGCGCGACCAGCGAGCCCTTCTGCGCGACATGGTCGCCGAGGATCTGGCGCAGCGCCTCGTGCAGCAGATGCGTCGCCGAATGATTGGCGCGGATGTTGGCGCGCCGCTCGCGGTCGACCTCGAGCTCGACCGCCAGGCCGACGACGATCTCGCCCTCCTCGACGACGCCCTCGTGCACGAACAGATCGCCGAGCCTCTTCTGCGTATTGTCGACGCGGAAGCGAACGCCGGCGGCCGAAACGACGCCGGTGTCGCCGACCTGACCGCCCGACTCGCCGTAGAACGGCGTCTGATTGACGATGATCGCCGCGCGCGCGCCGGCGCCGACCGACCGGACCTCGACGCCGTCCGCCACGATGGCGGCGACGACGCCCTCGGCCTTCCCGGTCTCGTAGCCGAGGAACTCCGTCGCCCCGAGGCGTTCCTTCAGCGGAAACCAGATCGCCTCCGTCGCGGCCTCGCCCGAGCCCGCCCACGCCTTGCGCGCCTGCGCGCGCTGGCGCTCCATCGCGGTCGAAAACGCGTCGGTGTCGACGCCGATGCCGCGCGCGCGCAGCGCGTCCTGCGTCAGGTCGAGCGGAAAGCCGTAGGTGTCGTAGAGCTTGAACGCGGTCTCGCCGGACAGGCTGGCGCCGGCCGACAGCGCGCGCGTCTCATCCTCGAGAATCGAGAGGCCGCGCGCCAGCGTGGTGCGGAAGCGCGTTTCCTCGAGCTTCAGCGTCTCCTGAATGAGCGGCTCGGCGCGAACGAGTTCGGGATAGGCCGCGCCCATCTCGCGCACCAGCGCCGGCACGAGGCGCCACATCAGCGGGTCCTTGGCGCCGAGCAGCTGGGCATGGCGCATGGCGCGCCGCATGATGCGGCGCAGCACGTAGCCGCGCCCCTCGTTGGAGGGCAGCACGCCGTCGGCGACGAGGAAGCTCGAGGCGCGCAGATGGTCGGCGATGACGCGGTGGCTCGCCCGCTGCGGCCCGTCCATCGGCACGCCGGTCAGGTCGGAGGAAGCGCGGATCAGCGCGTGGAACAGGTCCGTGTCGTAGTTCGAATAGACGCCCTGCAGGATCGCCGCCATGCGCTCGAGGCCCATGCCGGTGTCGATCGACGGCTTGGGCAGCGGCACGCGCGTCCCGTCCGGCAGTTGCTCGAACTGCATGAAGACGAGGTTCCAGAATTCCAGGAACCGGTCGCCGTCCTCGTCCGGGCTGCCGGGCGGGCCGCCCTGCAACGCGGGGCCCTGATCGATGAAGATCTCCGAGCACGGGCCGCAGGGCCCGGTGTCGCCCATCTGCCAGAAGTTATCTGACGTCGCGATCCGGATGATCCGCTCCTCGGGCAGCCCGGCGATCTTGCGCCACAGCCGCGCCGCCTCTTCGTCCTGCGCATAGACGGTGACCAGCAGCTTGTTTCGGTCGATGCCGAATTCCTTGGTGACCAGGTTCCAAGCGAGTTCGATCGCCTCTTCCTTGAAATAGTCTCCAAAGGAGAAATTGCCGAGCATCTCGAAGAAGGTGTGATGACGCGCCGTATAGCCGACGTTGTCGAGATCGTTGTGCTTGCCGCCGGCGCGCACGCATTTCTGCGAGGTGGTGGCCGTCGTGTAGGGGCGCTTCTCGACGCCGGTGAAGACGTTCTTGAACTGCACCATGCCGGCGTTGGTGAACATCAGCGTCGGATCGTTGCGCGGCACCAGCGGCGAAGACGGGACGACCTGATGGCCGTTGCGCGCGAAGTAATCGAGGAAGGTCGACCTGATTTCGTTGACGCCGCTCATCTCAACTCGTTCCGGTATGACGCCCTGCGAGGCGCCGTGACGCATGGCGCGGGGCAAAGAAAAAGGCCCGGCGGGCGGGCCGGGCCTTTTCTAGTCGTGCGACGAAAACCTGTCGAGGCGCAGAAGCGCCGGCGCTGCAGAAGCGGTCAATCCTCGCCGGAGCTCGGATCGGCATTGTCGAGAATGCGCTCGGCGATGAGGCCGGCGTTCTCGCGGATCGCCTGCTCGATGCGGGCGGCGACGTCGCCATTCTCGCGCAGGAACCCCTTGGCGTTCTCGCGCCCCTGCCCGAGGCGCTGCGAGTCGTAGGAAAACCACGCGCCGGACTTGTCGACCACGCCCGCCTTGACGCCGAGGTCGATCAGCTCGCCCATCTTGGAGATGCCCTCGCCGTACATGATGTCGAATTCGACCTGCTTGAAGGGCGGCGCCACCTTGTTCTTCACCACCTTGACGCGGGTCTGGTTGCCGACCACCTCGTCGCGGTCCTTGATGGCGCCGATGCGGCGGATGTCGAGGCGCACGGAGGCGTAGAACTTCAGCGCGTTGCCGCCGGTCGTCGTCTCGGGCGAGCCGAACATGACGCCGATCTTCATGCGGATCTGGTTGATGAAGATGACCATCGTGTTGGAGCGCGAGATCGAGGCGGTCAGCTTGCGCAGCGCCTGGCTCATCAGGCGCGCCTGCAGGCCCGGCTGCACCTCGCCCATCTCGCCCTCGATCTCGGCGCGCGGCGTCAGCGCCGCGACCGAATCGACGACCAGCACGTCGACCGCGCCGGAGCGCACCAGCGTGTCGGCGATCTCCAGCGCCTGCTCGCCGGTGTCGGGCTGCGAGATCAGCAGATCCTCGAGATTGACGCCGAGCTTGCGGGCATAGACCGGATCGAGCGCGTGTTCGGCGTCGACGAAGGCGCAGACGCCGCCGCGCTTCTGCGCCTCGGCGATGACATGCAGCGCCAGCGTCGTCTTGCCGGAGGATTCCGGGCCGTAGATCTCGACGACGCGGCCGCGCGGCAGGCCGCCGATGCCGAGCGCGATGTCGAGGCCGAGAGATCCGGTCGACACCGTCTCGATCTCGACCGCCTTCTGATTCTTGCCGAGCCGCATGATCGAGCCCTTGCCGAACGCCCGCTCGATCTGGGAAAGCGCGGCGTCGAGGGCCTTTGTCTTGTCCACGGGAGGATCCTTCCACGACTCGGAGATTCGGTTGGCTCATGGATGAGGCTCCTTACTGGCACGGGCTGGCGAGGCTTCGCAATGGAGCCAATGTACCTGATTTGTTCCGGCGCTCAAGTTCTTTTTTTGTTCTCAACGCGCATCGTTAACGGCGCAGGCCGGAAGCGCGGCGGAAAGCGCGGCACCGATCCGGCCGCGGCCCGCCTTCGGCCGGCGCTCGTCGACATGGATCCGGGCGCATCGCTATCCGCGCGTGCGATGCGGCTGGCGCGCCTCGCGCGCAGGGTTGCGGGCCTGCGGGAGAGGACGCCACACGCCCGATGCCGTCCTGCCTCTCGGCCCGCCGGCCCTAGCGAATGTTAGGGGTAGCCGCAGGCCCGCAGCGCCGATCTGCGCCGCCGAGCCCGCCTCTGCAACCATGTCGCCGGCGCCCTCGCCCGGCCGCCTTGCGGGCGCCGCGCGCGGCCCGCCCCGGCGCTCACTTCTTCCGGTTCTGCTGCGCCCAGTCGCGCGCGTAATATTCCGAGTAACTCTCGATCATGTTGGGGCCGAGAAACCGTTCGTCGATGCAGTATTTCACCATCCGCGCGCCATAGCTGAAGCCCATCGCGTCCATCTCGGCTTCGGTGGCGCTCGGGTCTTTTTCCTTCTTCGCCTTGCGGCCGTTCTCGAAGGCGCGCTTGTACATGTCGTAGCGGTCGGGCGGATTGACGCCGGTGGTCAGCCCCTTGCGCTCGAGTTCGAGGAACGAGCGGAAGCCGAGCGTCGTCCCCGCCGCTTCCTCGGCCACCATCTTCTTCACGTAGTCGTCCTTGGCCTCCTTCTTCGGGTCTGCCGTGGTTCCCGCGACGAACATCCGCGCGTGATTGATCTCGTGGCAGAAATAGGCGGCGATCACGGCCGCGGGCTTGGACGTGTTGAGGACGATTTTCTTCTTCGCGCCGGAGGGATCGAAATAGGCGATCGCGCCGGCGCTCGTCGTTTCGATCTCGATCGAATTGGCGTTGAAGAACGCCAGCGCGGCGATGCCGGTCTCGCTCTGCTTCAGCAACGTCTCGACATTGGCGGGAATGGGCATGGCGGCGCTCGCGGGTCTGCGAGCGCGCACGATGTCGCCACCGCCCGCGCGCCGATGTGCGCCAGCGCACGCGCGCCTCAGCCCATATGCGATTTCACCGCCTCGATCAGCTGCTTGAGCGTGAAGGGCTTCGGCAGGAAGCCGAACTCCTCGCCCTCCGGCAGGTTCTTCTGGAAGGCGTCCTCGGCGTAGCCGGAGACGAAGACGACCTTGGCGGTGACGCCGCGCTTGCGCAGCTCGCCCAGCATGGTCGGCCCGTCCATCTCCGGCATCACGACGTCGGAGACGATCAGATCGACCTGCCCCTTCGTCTCCTCCATCACATGCAGCGCCTCGAGGCCGGAGGCCGCCTCGTGCACGGTGTAGCCGCGCGAGGACAGCGCCCGCGCCCCGAAGGCGCGCACCGCCTCCTCGTCCTCCACCAGCAGAACCACGCCCTGCCCGGTGAGATCGGCGGCCGGCGTCTTGGCGGCCTCCTTCTTGGCGGCCTCCTCCTGCACCGTCGGCACATGCCGGGGCAGCAGCACCTGAAACAGCGCGCCCTTGCCCGGCTCGCTGCGCGCGAAGACGTAGCCGCCGGTCTGCTTCACGATGCCGTAGACCGTCGACAGGCCAAGGCCCGTTCCCTTGCCGACTTCCTTGGTGGTGAAGAACGGCTCGAAGATCTTGCCGACGACGTCGGCTGGAATGCCGTGCCCGTCGTCCTCGACCTCCAGCAGCACATATTCGGCCGCGACGAGCGACTTCTCGCCGAAGGCGGCGCATTCGGCGGCGGCGACGTTGCGCGTGCGCAGCGAGATACGGCCGCCCTCCGGCATCGCGTCGCGCGCGTTGACGACGAGATTGACGACCACCTGTTCGAACTGGTTGACGTCCGCCCGCACGAACCAGAGATCGCGGCCGTGCTTGACGTCGACGTCGACCTTCTCGCCGACGAGCCGGCGCAGCAGCACATGCAGATCGGACAGCACCTCGCCCAGTTGCAGCACCTGCGGGCGCAGCGTCTGCCGGCGCGAGAAGGCGAGCAGCTGACGCACCAGCCCGGCGGCGCGGTTGGCGTTCTGCTTGATCTGCATGATGTCGTGGAACGACGGATCGGTCGGCCGGTGGTTGGCGAGCAGCAGGTCCGAGAAGCCGATGATCGCCGTCAGCACGTTGTTGAAGTCGTGCGCGACGCCGCCGGCGAGCTGGCCGATCGCCTGCATCTTCTGGCTCTGCGCGAAGCTCTCCTGCAACGTGCGCAGCTCGGTGGTGTCGAGCGCGAACACGTTGGCGACGGCCGCGCCCTCCGATCCGGATTCGGCGCTCGACACGAAGATGCGCGCCGAGCGTTCCTCCGCGCCCGCGAGCGTCACGTCGACCGGCTTGATGTCGCCCTTGTTCTCGCGCGCGGCGGCGATCGCCTCCTCGAGCTTGGCGCGGTCGCGCTCGACCACGGCCGCCGGCAGCGAGCGGTCGCCGTGCAGCGCGTTCGGCGCGAGCCGCGCGAAGCCGGCGTTCGATTCCAGAATGCGCCCCGCCGCGTCGATGGCGGCGATCGCCATCGGCGTCGAGTTGAAGATGCGCGCAAAGCGCACTTCGGCGGCGCGCAGATCCTCCTGATCCTCCTCGCCCGGCGCGCGGTTGATGACGAGCGTGCGCGAGGCGCCGGCCCGCCCGTCGGAGGCGAAGGCGATGCGGTGGATGATGCGCACCGGCAGGCTCTGCCCGCCGCGCCGCTTGAAATCGAGGTCGAAGCGCTCGGTCCGCACGTCGCCGGGCTTGCCGGCCGTCGACAGGATCAGCGCCGAGCCGTCGCCTGCGACGATGTCGCGCAGCCGCAATCCGCCGGAGCCGACCTGCGCCAGATCGTAGTCGAGCCACAGCGCGAGCGTGGCGTTCATGTAGGAGACGCGCCCGTCCGGCTCGACCGAGAAGAAGCCCGCCGGCGCGTGATCGAGAAAGTCGATCGCGTGCTGCAGCTCCTGGAACACGTTCTCGTGCCGCTCGCGTTCGCGCGTCACGTCGGCGACGGTCCACAGCGTCGCCGCCTTGCCGGCGATGCGCTCGACCGGTTGCACGCGGATGCGGTACCAGGCGACCATCCCGTCGCCCGTCAGCGGCGGCGACAGCCGCATCTCCTCCGCGCCCCGCTTGCCCTCGCGCGCCGCCTGCGCCAGCCGATACACCGCCTCCGACACGTCCGGCGCGCCGGAGAACAACCGTTCGACCGTGCGCAGATCGGCCGGATCGTGCGCCCCCGAGAGCGCCATGTAGGCCTCGTTGGCGTAGATCACGCGCGCGTCGGCGTCTGTGACGATGAGGCCGTCCTGCCCGGTGTCGGCGATCGCCTTGGTGACGTCGTTCCGCGTCGCCTGGCCGGCGAACTGCAACAGCCCGACCGAATAGGCGAACAGCGCGAAGACGCCGATCACCGACAGCACCGCGAGCAGCCCGACGATCAGGCGGGCCGCCTGATCGTGCGGCAGGAACGAGAAGGCGAGCGCCGATCCGACGAGGAACAGCGCCAGCAGAACGACGAGAGCCGGGCTCCCGCTTCGCTCCGTGCGATCCACCGCGGCGATCGGCGTGTTGCTCATGGCTAGGGACTGATCCTGACGGGCGGCGCCGACGCTCGCTCGCGCGCGAATCTGGCGGTTAAGGCGACTCCTGAAGGGATTCGCCCGCGACCGCAATCGTCAAAACAGGATGCGCGCCCTCACCGGCGACATTTCACACGCGCGGACTGACCTTTTTGGCTTTCTGAAAGCGCCCCTTGGCCTGCCCCGCCTTCCCGATTCCGCCGGATTGACGCAGTTTGGGGCGGAACCCGGTCCGGGCCCCTCTGATGTAAGCCGCCGGCGCTTGCATGATGTCGGACTTGTCGAACATCAGGCGCCGGCGCGGATGGTTTCATGCCCGGTTTGCTCCCCGCCGATCTGGCGCTCGCCATGACGGCTGACTTTCTCGGCAAGCCCGTCTGGGCCTGGGCCGGTTTCATCGCGATCGTTCTGGCGCTGCTCGCCTTCGATCTCGGCGTCCTGCATCGGCGCCCGCGCGAGATCGGCGTGCGCGAGAGCCTCGTTCTGTCGGGCGTCTACGTCGCGCTGGCGCTGGCCTTCGGAGGTCTCGTCTGGGTCTGGTTCGGGGCCCGCGCCGGCATGGACTATCTCACGGGTTTTGCCGTCGAAAAGACGCTGGCGCTCGACAATGTCTTCGTCATCGCGCTGATTTTCGGCTATCTCGGCGTGCCGCGCCGGCTGCAACATCGCGTGCTGCTTTGGGGCGTCATCGGCGTCATCGTCCTGCGCGCGATCATGATCGGCTTCGGCGCGGCGCTGGTCGCCTCCTTCTCCTGGACGCTCTACGTCTTCGCCGCCTTCCTCATCGTCACCGGCGTGAAGATGCTGACGATGGACGACGGCCCGACCGACATGTCCCGCAACTGGCTGCTGCTGTTCCTGCGCCGGCGCCTGCGCATCGTCGAGGGCTTCGCCGACGAGCGCTTCTTCGTCCGCCGCCCGGACCCGGCGACCGGCAGGGCCGTGGTCTGGGCGACGCCCCTGTTCGTCGCGCTGGTGCTGGTCGAGGTCGCCGATGTCGTGTTCGCGGTCGACTCCGTGCCGGCGATCTTCGCCATCACGACGGACCCGTTCGTGGTCTACACCTCGAACATCTTCGCCATCCTCGGCCTGCGCGCCCTGTATTTCGCGTTGGCGGCGGTGATCGAGCGGTTCCGTTACCTGAAGCCGGCGCTGGCGGCTGTGCTCGTCTTCATCGGCGGCAAGGTCTTCGCCGCCGATCTTCTGGGGTTGGAGAAGATCCCGCCGGCCGTCTCGCTCGGCGTCACGCTGGCGATACTGGCGGCGGGAATCGCCTACAGCTTCTGGCGCAGCGCCGGCGCCCCGCCCGCCGCGGCGAGCCAAGCCGGAGAGGCCGGGGGAGAGGCCGGGCAGGCGCCGCGTTAATGTTAACTATTTGCTAAGACCGCCCTGCCGGCCGCGGGCAAATCTGGTAAGACCCGGATGCGCCGCCCCGCGGCTGCCCGCCGCGCGCCTCGCGCGGCTGCGAGCTTTACCGGACCCGCGCCACGATGGCCTTTCTCAATTCGATCGGCGACAGCAAGTTGCTCCAGGTGGTGGCGACGTTCCTTGGACTCCTGCTGATCACGCTGATCCTCTACGGCATTTACCGACTGGCTTTCGGCGCCCGCCTGCGCATGTCCGGCAACCGTGTGCGGCAGCCCCGTCTCGGCGTCGTCGACGCCTACGATCTCGACCGCAAGCGCCAGCCCGTGATCGTGCGCCGCGACAATGTCGAGCATCTGATCCTGATCGGCGGGCCGAACGACGTCGTCGTCGAGTCCTCCTTCGTTCGCGCGCTCGCCGCCCGCGAAGGCGCGCTGCGCGAGCCGCCGACCAACGGACATGTCGAGGACGAGGCGCCGCGCGCCCCGCGCGCGCCGCTGATCCGCCCGGTCGAGACGGATGCGGCGGCGGCGGCCAAACTCGCCCCTGCCGCCCGCGCGCCGGAGCCGCAGCCGGCCGCAACGGTCGCCGTCGCCCCGCTGGAGCCGCCGCTCCGCGCGACGGTTCGCGCCGCCGACGAGCCGCCGCCCCCCGTCGCGCCGCCGCCGGCGCCTGCGGGTTGGCCGCGCGCCGGCGCTCCGGTCGTCGCGACCGCGCCGCCCGCCAACCCGACGGTCGCTGCCCCCCTCGCCAATCCCGCGCCCGCTGCGGCTGCGGTCGCGCACGCGCCGGCTGCGCCTGCCGTCGCGATCAATCCGCCGCCGGCCAAACCCGCCGCTCCGGCGCCGCGCGCCGAAGCCGCGCCCGCGCCGACCGTCGTCGCCGCCACTCCCGCGCCGGCCAAACCCGTCCCCGCGCCGGTCGTCGCCCCGCCGGAGCAGGCCGCTCGTCCTGTGTCTGCGCCGCCCGCCCAGCCCCGGCAGGAGCCCGCCGCGGCGAACCAGCCCGCGCCGCCGATCGCGACCAGGCCGGCTTCGCCCGTCGTCGCGGCGGCGCCCCCGCCGCCGGCCGCCCCGCCGCCGGCCCCTGCGGTCAAGCCGCCCGCCCCGCCCGCGCGCCTGAGGTGCGGCCGGCGACGGCGCCGTCCGCGCGCCCGTCCGATCCGCAAGCCGCCGCGCTGATCGATTCGCTGGAGGCCGAAATGGCGCGGTTGCTCGGCCGCCCCGTCCCCAGGAAGGACTGAGCTGAAACGAAAAAGGCGCGGCCGAAGCCGCGCCTGGATCGGTCCTGCGTCAGCCTCTCGTGGAGGCTCAGTCGTCGCGATAGATGCGCTCGCGCCGCTCGTGCCGCTCCTGCGCCTCGAGCGAGAGCGTGGCGATCGGCCGTGCGTCGAGCCGCTTCAGCGAGATCGGATCGCCCGTCTCCTCGCAATAGCCGTAGGTGCCGTCCTCGATTCGCGTCAGCGCGGCCTCGATCTTGGTGATCAGCTTGCGTTGGCGGTCGCGGGCCCGCAGTTCGATCGCGCGGTCGGTCTCCGACGAGGCGCGGTCGGCCAGATCGGGGTGATTCTCGCTCTCGGTCTGCAAAGCGGCCAGAGTTTCGCGGCTCTCGCGCAAAATCTCGTCTTTCCAGGCGAGCAGCTTGCGCCGGAAATACTCTTTCTGCCTTTCATTCATGAAAGGCTCGTCATCGGACGGGCGGTAGCCGTCGTCGATCAATTCAGCGGCCTTCATCCGAGCCTCCACCAAACGCGCGCCCTTATATCCATGTCGTCCCGCCAGCACAATCGACAGGTCGGGCTCGTTCAGGCGCGCTCCACAACCGGCTCGGCCGCACGCGCGGCTTGCAACGGACGGCCAGTCGTTTGATCCTGAACAAGGCGCGCGGCGCCCGCGTGACGTTCCATCGCACAAGCAGGAGGCGCAGCATGTTCAAGAAGATCCTGATCCCGGTCGATCTGTCCGAGCCCGACATGGCGACGCCCGCTCTTGCCGAGGCGCAGACGCTGGCCAAGGCCTCCGGCGGAGAACTCCGCCTGATCAACGTGCAGTCGCTCTTGCCGGCGACGTTCATGGATTACGTGCCCGCCGGCTTCGACGACGAGCAGCGCGGCCGCGCCGAGGAGGCGCTGAAGGAGCTCGCCGGCAACATCGACGTCGCCGGCGGGACGGTCTCCTCCGTCGTGCGCGTGGGCGGCGTCTATCCGGAAATTCTGGCCGAGGCCGACGCCTGGGGCGCCGATCTGATCGTCATCGGCTCGCATCGACCGGCGATGTCGACCTATCTGATCGGCTCCAACGCCAAGACCGTGGTGCGCCACGCCAGATGCTCGGTGCTGGTTGTGCGCCGCTGAGCGGCGCCCTCACCGCACCAGCTCCCGCATCGCCGCCTCGAGCCCTTCGAGCGTGAGCGGAAACATGCGCCCGCCCATCAGACGGCGGATCATGCCGACGGAGTGCGTGTAGTCCCAGTGCTGACGCGGCACGGGGTTGAGCCACACCGCATGCGGGTAGGCGCGCGTCACCCGCTCGAGCCAGACCTGTCCCGGCTCCTCGTTCATGTGCTCGACCGAGCCGCCGGGCTGGACGATCTCGTACGGGCTCATCGACGCGTCGCCGACGAAGATCGCCTTGTAGTCGTGCGGATAGGTGTGCAGCACGTCCCATGTCGGCGTGCGCTCGGCGTGCCGGCGCTTGTTCGACTTCCACACGCCCTCGTAGAGGCAGTTGTGGAAGTAGAAATACTCCATGTGCTTGAACTCGGTCTTGGCGGCCGAGAACAGCTCCTCCACCTGCTCGATATGCCAGTCCATCGAGCCGCCGATGTCGAAGAACAGCAGCACCTTGACCGCGTTGCGCCGCTCCGGCCGCATCTTCACGTCGAGATAGCCGCGGCTCGCCGTCTCCTTGATCGTGCCGTCGAGATCGAGTTCGTCCGGCGCGCCGGTGCGGGCGAACTTGCGCAGGCGGCGCAGCGCGATCTTGATGTTGCGCGTGCCCAGTTCGACGCCGCCGTCGAGATCCTTGAACTCGCGCTTGTCCCAGACCTTCACGGCCCTGAAGTTGCGATTGCCTTCCTGGCCGATGCGCACGCCCTCGGGGTTGTAGCCGTAGGCGCCGAAGGGCGAGGTGCCCGCCGTGCCGATCCACTTGCTGCCGCCCTGGTGGCGGCCCTTCTGCTCCTCGAGGCGCTTCTTCAGCGTCTCCATGAGCTTGTCCCACCCCATGCCCTCGAGCTGCTTCTTCTCCTCCTCGGTGAGATATTTCTCGGCCAGCTTGCGCAGCCACTCCTCCGGGATCTCGCGCGGCTCCGCCGCGTCCGCCAGCGTCTCGAGGCCCTTGAAGGTCGCCCCGAACACGCGGTCGAACTTGTCGAGATTGCGCTCGTCCTTCACGAGGCACGCGCGCGACAGAAAATAGAAATCGTCGACCGACTGCTGCGCCAGATCGAGTTCGAGCGCGCGCATCAGCGTCAGATATTCGCGCAGCGTGACCGGCACCTGCGCCTGCTTCAGATTGGCGAAGAACTGGAGAAACATGCCGGGCAGTTTCGCACGGGCGCGCAACTTCGTCACCCGCGCGGCGGAGCGCCGCGTCGCGCCCGGACGCGGCTTGGCTATCATCGCGGCGCTTCCGCCGCTGGACCCGGTCGATGACGTTTCCGTTTTCCGCCCGCGCCCTGTCGCTGGCCGCCTGCGCGGGCGCCGCGCTCGCCCTGCCTTTGGTCCTGTCCTGCGCCCCGGCCGCGGCGGCCGGCGAGGCGGCGCTCGGCCGCAGGATCGCGAAAGCCAATTGCGCCCGCTGCCACGCCATCGGCAAGACGGGCGAGAGCGCCAACCCGAAGGCGCCGCCCTTCCGCGTCGTCGCCGTGAAGTATCGCGGCGAGGATCTCGAGGAGGCTTTCGCCGAAGGCATCATGGTCGGCCACCGCGCGCCCGAAATGCCGGAGTTCGAGTTCAGCCCGCGGCAGATCGAGGCGCTGACCGCCTATCTCGGACGGTTGCGCGGAAAATAGGAAGTCTCCCTCGGAACGGCGGCGTCGTCGTGCTGGTCGCGCCGCCGCTCATCCGCCGCGCCGCCATCCGAGGCGGCCGCGTTCGACGGAAAGCCCGGAGAGATCCGGGCTTTCATCGCTTGCGCCGCCGCGCGCGGGCCGGGCGTCTCTCTTGGCGCGGAGCGCGCCGGCCTTTAGGGTCGCGCCGACGAACGCAGCCGAGGCCTCGATGAAATTCGCCGGGACACAAGACTACATCGCGACAGAAGATCTGAAGGTCGCGGTCAACGCGGCGATCGTTCTGGAGCGCCCCCTGCTCGTCAAAGGCGAGCCCGGCACCGGCAAGACCGTGCTGGCGGAAGAAATCGCCAAGGCGGTCGGCGCCCCGCTTATCGCCTGGCACATCAAGTCGACGACGAAGGCCGCGCAGGGACTCTACGAATACGACGCCGTTTCGCGCCTGCGCGACAGCCAGCTCGGCGATCCGCGCGTCTCCGACATCGCCAATTACATCAAGCGCGGCAAGCTGTGGGAGGCGTTCGACAGCCCCGCGCGGCCCGTGCTGCTGATCGACGAGATCGACAAGGCCGACATCGAGTTTCCCAACGATTTGCTGCTCGAACTCGACCGCATGGAGTTCCATGTCTACGAGACGGGCGAGACGGTGCGCGCCGCGCGCCGGCCGATCGTCGTCATCACCTCGAACAACGAGAAGGAGCTGCCGGACGCGTTTCTGCGCCGCTGCTTCTTTCACTACATCAAGTTCCCCGACCCGCAGACGATGGCCGAGATCGTCGAGGTGCATTTCCCCGGCATCAAGAAGCGCCTGGTCGAGGAGGCGCTGCGCGTCTTCTTCGAGGTGCGCGACGTGCCGGGCCTGAAGAAGAAGCCCTCGACGTCCGAGTTGCTCGACTGGCTGAAGCTATTGCTCAACGAGGATGTCGGCCCCGAGACTCTGCGCGAGCGCGACCCGAAGAAGGCGATCCCGCCGCTGCACGGCGCGCTGCTGAAGAACGAGCAGGACGTGCATCTGTTCGAGCGCCTCGCCTTCCTCAACCGTCGCGGAAGCTAAGGTCAGCCCGCGCGCATCGCGCTCTTGCCGCAGGCCGGCAGTTCGGCGTCGAGATCCTTGCCCGCCTCGCGTGTGACCTTGCGCAGATCGACGTCCACGAGCAGCGGCAGATAGGGCGCGGCCGCGTCCGTCCGCAGCAGGGTCGTCGTGAGAATCGGCCCCTCGCGCAGCGCGCCGCGCCGGCAGCCGTCGAGCGCGGTTGCGACGGTGAACTGCGTGCGCCCCGGCCGGGCGAGACGCGCGGCGCGCCCCTCCTCCTGAAAGGCGCGCGCCCGCGCGACCTCCGCGGCCGCGATGCGCCAGGCGCGGATGCGTTCGCCCGGCAGGCGATGCGCAGCCAGTTGCGCCGTCTCCGCCGGCTCCTCGGCAGGTTCGAGCGCGAACCGCTCCTCCCGCTGCGCTCCGTCGCCCTGTTTCAGCTTGAACAGGATCGCCGCCCCGCCCTCGCGCGGCTCCAGCCAGTCTGGCGCGCGGATCGCGACGCGCAGTTGCGCCGGGTCGGCGGTCGCGATGTCGAAATTGCGCAGCTTCGCCATCGTCGTCAGCGGCACGTGCCCGCAGCCGGCCAGAAGCAACGAGAGCCCCGCCGCGAGGGCAGGAGCGAGGCGGATCGAACGTGGCGACGCGACGGTGGTCATATACGTTTCTCCATCTGATTTTTAATGTTTGACATTAATTTTTTGCCGTGTCAAAACCGTTTCATCGCGACGCGCCGCGTCGTCTGCAGGGAGAGCCGCATGTCCGCCCCCGATTTGTCCGAGACGCCCCGCCGGGGCGACCTGCGCGCCCGCATCGGCTGGCTCTGTCATGGGCTGCGCCTGGCCGTCTGCGTCTGGGCGGCGTGGACGCTGGCGCTGATCCTGTGGCTCTGGCGCAGCCGCGATGCGGTCGCCGCCAGCTATGGCGGCTGGTGGCGGCTCGATCTGTCCGCCCTGCCCGACTCCCACTACGTCGCAGGTCTGGCGCTCGTGCTGGTCGACTGGGCCTTCGTCGCCGCGCTCTGCGTCATGCTCTGGCGCATGTTCGGGCTCTATCTCGACGGTCAGGTGTTCAGCCGCGCCGCCACCGACGCGATGCGCCGCGTCGGCCTCGTCGCGCTCGCCGCCATCCTGTTCGATTTTCTCGCCCGTCCGGCCGTGTCGTGGCTGTTGACGATGCACCTGCCCGCCGGCGCGCAGCGCCTGAACCTGTTCGCGCGGCCGGAGGATCTGCTGCACCTGCTCTTCGCGGGCTTCGTTCTGGCGCTGGCGCATGTCTTCCGCGCCGCCGCCGAGATCGCCGAGGATAATGCGGGGATCGTGTGATGCCGATCGTCGTCAATCTCGACGTCATGCTGGCCAGGCGGAAGGTGCGCGCGCGCGATCTGGCGGCCGTCATCGGCGTCGCCGAGCAGAACGTCTCGCTGCTGCGCTCGGGCAAGGTGAAGGGCGTGCGCTTCGAGACGCTGGAGAAGATCTGCGCCGCCCTCGACTGTCAGCCGGGCGACCTGCTCGAATACCGGCCCGATGAGGCGCCCGCTTTCGAGCTGCCGCCCGCAGCGGCGCGCCGCTGATGCGCGCGGGCTGGGCCGTCGCGCCGCAGGTGACAGCGCCGCGCGCTCGGCTAGATTGGCGCGCATGTATCGACTTCTTCTCGTGCGCCACGGCAAGGCGGCCCCCTACGCCGGCGGCGGCGATCATGAACGCCCGCTGCTCGAGCGCGGCCTGAGCGACGCCCGCCGCCTCGGCGCCTATATCGCCGAGCAGCATCTCATCCCCGATTTCGCCGCCGTCAGCGACGCCCGGCGCACCCGCGAGACGTGGGACGCGCTGTCGGAGAACTGGCCGCATCGCCTGCCCGTGCGGATCGAGCCGCGCCTTTACGAGGCTTCCGTCGCCAACCTGCTGACGCTGCTGCGCCAGTCCCCCGACGACATGCGCTCGATGATCTCGGTCGGCCACAATCCCGGCTTCGTCGACCTCGCGCTGCAACTCATCGGCTACGGCGACCGCTACGCCTCGCAGCGGTTGCGGCAGAAGTTCCCGACCTCCTCGATGATCGTGCTCGATTTCGACGTCGACAGCTGGTCGCAGGTCGGCCCGCACACAGGGCGGCTCGACCGGTTCATCACGCCGAAGAGCCTCGGCGGCGAGGACGACTGAGGCATGTTCGCTCCCGTCGCCGGCCTGGCTGGCGAGTGGCTTGGTCTGCTCGTCTGGCTGACGCTCGCCGCCGGCGCCCCGCCCGGCCTCGTGCTCGGCGGCGACGCCACGCGCCTGTGGCCGCGGCCGGCGCTGGCGGCCGGCTTCGACGCGACGACGCGCGCCGTCGGCAACTGGCGCTTCGAGGCGGCGCGTGCGGTGGAGGCGGACGCCGCGCGCAGCCTGCGCTTCGTCCTCGGCGACGGCGCCGACCTGCCGCGCTGCATCCGCCTCAACAATTACTGGTGCGTCAAACGCGCGGGCTGGGCCGGCGAGATCGCCGCCGACCGCGAGGGCCACGTCGCCTTCGCCAGCGCGCGCGAGGGCGCGCTCGTCGCCGCGCTGCTGCTGCGGCGCTACTACGTCGACTTCGGCCGCAAGGCGGCCTCCGACATCGTCTCGCGCTGGGCGCCGGCCGAATGCTCGGTCGCCGGCGCACGCGGCGCCCCGCTCGCCCGGCGCGGCGTCGGCGCCACGCTGCGGGCGCGCTGGCTCGCCCGCAACCGGCCCGGCTTCACCGGCCCGCGCATGGCCGGCAAAAAAGGCGCGCTCCGCCGCTCCGTCGTGGCGGACCGGCCCGCGCCGATGCTGCGCGCGCCGAGCATCGCCGCCGGCATGGGCGAGCGGGCGCCGGCCGTCGCGCTCGCCTCCGGCGCCGTCAACCTCGCCGCGCTCGGCGCGCCCGCCGCGAGCCGCGCGCCGAGTTGCGGCGGCGACGTCGCCCGCATCGCCAATTACGCCGGCCAGATCGCCGCCGCCGTCGCCCTCGCCCCCGGCGACGACCTCGGCCTGTTCGACTCCGCCGGCGAGCCGACCCCGCGCCTCGCGCCTGTCCTGCGCGCGATGGCTGGCGTCGAGATCGGGCCCTATGCGGTCGAGCCCGATCTCGTCCGTCAGGCGGTGGACGATCTCGTCGACGATCTCGCCCGCCGCCGGGCGGAAGCCGCGCCCGCCCCTGTGAATCCGCCGCGTCCGTGACTACCTTCGGGGCGCGTCGCGCTCCGCGGCGGCCATGGACCTGCGCCTCGTGTCGATTCTCTCCGACCTCGCCTTCGAAGCCCGCATCGCCGCGAAGAGCCTCGTCGATTACGTGTCCGGCACGGGCCTCAGGCTCGGCGTCACCGGCCTGTCGCGCGCCGGCAAGACGGTGTTCATCACCTCGCTCGTGCATACGCTGATCAACGCCCGCCACGGCGCCCGCCTGCCCGTCTTCCGCGTCCATGCAGAGGGGCGGCTGAAGCGCGCCTTCCTCGAACCGCAGCCGGACGACGCGGTGCCGCGCTTCGCCTACGAGGATCATCTCAAGGCGCTGACGCAGGAGGACCGGCACTGGCCGGACTCGACGCGGCGCATTTCGGAGCTGCGCCTGACGCTCGAATTCGAGCGCCCCGCCGGCTGGCGCGGCGGCCCGGCGACGATGACGCTCGACATCGTGGACTATCCCGGCGAGTGGCTGCTCGACCTCGGCCTGCTCGACAAGACCTATGCGGAATGGTCGCGCGAAACCATCGAGGCGAGCGCCGCCGCCGCCCGCGCCCCGCTCGCCGCCGACTGGCGCGGCCATCTCGCCTCGCTCGACCCGGCGGGCGAGTCCGACGAGGAGGTCGCCCGCCGCGCCGCCGAACTGTTCACCGCCTATCTGCGCGCCGCGCGCGACGACCGTTACGCGCTCTCGACGCTGCCGCCCGGGCGCTTCCTGCTGCCGGGCGATCTGGAAGGCTCGCCCGCCCTCACCTTCGCGCCGCTGCGCATGGAGGGCGGCCACGAGATCGCCCAAGGAACGCTCGCCGCGATGATGGAGCGGCGCTACGAATCCTACAAAGACAAGATCGTGAAGCCGTTCTTCCGCGATCACTTCGCCCGGCTCGACCGGCAGATCGTGCTCGTCGACGCGCTCGCGGCGCTGAATTCCGGCCCGGCCGCCGTGCGCGATCTCGAAACCGCGCTCGCCGACGTGCTGCACGCCTTCCGCGCCGGCCGCTCCAGCCTGATGTCGACGATCTTCCGGCCGCGCATCGACAAGATTCTGTTCGCCGCCACCAAGGCCGATCATCTGCACCATGCCAGTCACGACCGGCTGGAGGCGATCCTGCGCATGCTGACCTCGCGCGCCATCGCGCGGGCGGAAGATGTCGGCGCCGCCGTCGACGTGATCGCGCTCGCCGCCGTGCGCGCGACGCGCGAGGCCGCGGTGCGACATGGCGGCGAGACGCTGGACGCCATCGTCGGAACGCCGCTCGCGGGCGAGATCGTCGACGGGCAGACCTTCGACGGGCGCAGCGAGGCGGCGATCTTTCCCGGCGAATTGCCCGCCGATCCCAAACTCGCCTTCCGTGGCGACGCGCTGGCGCTGAAGGACGGCGAGGCCGACTATCGCTTCGTGCGCTTCCGCCCGCCGGTTCCGCATCTGTCGGACGACGGGCGGCCCCTTCCCTTCCCGCATATCCGCATGGACCGGGCGATGGAGTTCCTGCTCGGCGACAAGCTCGCCTGAGAGAAGGCGGACATGCGCCCGCATGTCGCGGCGCGCGGGCTTTTCAGCCGCGCGGGAGACGCTATGTGCACGTGCATGATCGCTCTGACCCGTCGCGCCGCCCTGGCGCTCGCCCTCGCCGCAGCCGTGACGCCCGCGCTGGCGCAAGGCCCCGCCGCGCCCGCCGCCTACACGCCGAAGGAGGCGTTCGCAAAGGTCGAGGCCGGCGAGGCGATCCTCGTCGACATCCGCACGCCCGAGGAATGGGCCGATACAGGCGTGCCGAAAGGCGCCCACAAGCTCGACATGACGGACCCGCAGTTCCTGACCAAGCTCGCGACGTTGCGCGACGCCAACAAGGGCAAGACGATCGCGCTCATCTGCCGCAGCTCCAACCGCTCGGAACACGCGCAGAAGGCGCTCGCCGCGCGTGGCTGGACCAATGTGGTGGATGTCGCCGGCGGCCTCGCGGGCTCCAAGCGCGATCCCGGCTGGGCCGCCGCCGGCCTGCCGATGCAGCGTTGAGGCGAAACGACGCGGCGCGCCGCTCCGGTTCGACATCGCCGCCGCGCGACACCATGCTCCTCGCATGATCGCGACGTCGCGATTCGCAGACGCGCGCGCAGCGTTGAGGAAACGCCGATGAGCCGGATCATTCGAGTGGCGACGATTGTCGTCGCGGCCTCGTTTCTGGCGTGCGGCGCAGCCGAGGCGGCGAAACGCCCCGCCTGCAAGGCCGGCTCGGCGCCCGAGCGCGCGATCTGCGCCGACGCCGATCTCGCCGCGCTGTCGCGCGAGGTTGCGCGCCTCGACGCGCTGGCCGCCGCCTCCAGGGATCTCAACGCGGACGCGCGCGCCAACCTCGTCGAGACGCGCAAGGCGCATCTGGCCGAACGCGGCGCCTGCGGCGCGCAGGCCGGCTGCCTCGCCGACGCGATGGTCGGCCGCATTCACGCGCTGCGTCAGATTCCCGCCGCGCGGGCGAAGGACGCGGCCGGAATCAGCGCCGGCCCGCAGGCCTACGCCTGCGACGGCGTCGCCCAGACCGTGCTTGCGACAACGGTGCGCGGGAAGACGCCGCGCATGTTCCTCGGCTGGTCGGATTTCGACTATGTGCTCGCCGCCGGGAAAGCCGGCGAGCCGTATCGGACCGAACTCGACACAGGCGAGATGAGCTTCGCGCCTGCGGGCGAGGGCGCGACGCTGACGATCCCCGGAACGCCGCCGCGCGCCTGCCGCGCCGCGCAGTAGTCAGCCCATTTCGTCCGGCCAGAACGGGTTCGTCCACGCCCGCCGTCCGCCCGCGTCGATGACGGCGACGCGCAGCCATGCGCTCGCGCGCTGCACGGGCAGCCAGCTTTGCGTCAGCTTGCGCAGATCGAACGCGCCGCCGCCGATGGCGTGGCCGACGCGCGTCACCGAGCGCGATGTGCCGCCCATGACCGAGATCGCGTTCACAGGCGAGCAGGCGACGGTCAGCATGTGCCCGTCGAGCGCGACGGACTCGATGGTCGGCCCCTGACTCGAATAATAGTCGCCGCGCTTCAGCGCCTCGACGATGAGATCGGGCTCGAGCGCGCTCGCCTTCACATGCACCCAGCCGCCGAAGGCGTCCTGCTCGCCATGCGTGAAATGCGCGTCGTCTGTGGCGAAGGCCGAAAGCCGCCGCCCCTCGTTCAGCAACTGGTCGAGCAGATAGAAACCGTCGCCGCGATCGTTCTCGATGGCGCAGCCGTGATTGTAGATCTCGACCGCATGCGCCGCATCGAGTGCGCGCCCGTCCTCGATGGCGAGTTGCGACCATGCCGGATGGGCGACGCCGACGAAGGCGCCCGCCTCGCGCGCGCGCCATGCGAGGGCGGCGGCGTCCTCGCCCTCGCGCGCCGGCGCGAAATCGAGCGGCAGACCCGCCGCGACAATGTGCCAGAGCTCGCCGACCTGCGTCGTCGGCGCATGCAACTCGGCGCCGATCAGCGTCGTGAAATCGGCGCTGCGGAAGGCCCGCGTGTCGGCGATCGGCCAATCGAAGCGGCCGAGAAAATGCTCCGACAACTGCATGAAGTCGTAGCCCGCGCGCCGATAGGCGGCGCACACCTCCGCCGGCGGCAGGCGCCCGTCCGAAAGCGTCGAATGCGTATGCAGATTGCCGCGCCAGAAGCGGCCCGGCGCGGCGAAGGCGGAAAGAAGCATGTCGTGGCTCGCAAACTCGGGAACCCGGCGAGCATAGCGCCGTTCAGCGATCCGGAAAGATCGCCCAGGCCACGAGCGACAGCGCCAGCGCCGGAAAGACCTTCACGAGCGGCCCGAGCGGATCGAGCCACAGCGCCGGCGCGATGAGGGTCGCGCCGGCGAGATAGGCGCAGGCGAGCGCAAAGCCCGCCGCCAGCCCCAGCCGGTGCGTGCGCCGCGCCGCGATCAGCGCGCCGACGAGGATGTCGGCGAGCGCGGTCGCGAGCGTGAACGCATTCGCCAGCGCGGCGGACGCGCCTTGCGCGACGAGCAGGTCGCGCGCCCCCGTAAATCCGGGGCCGAGCGCGATCAGCCCCGAGACGATCCAGAACGCCGCCAGCGTCGTCACGACGACCGGCTTCAGCGCGTAGAGCCGCGCGAACCAGATCGCCGCGACGTCGGCCGGGATGTCGGCCGTCATCGTCTCCAGCGTGCGCGGCCGCGCGCCCGTCGCCGCGATCCACGCCGAAGGATCGGCCGCGACGCCGCGCGCGATCTCGGCAAGCGCGGTCGAGCGCAATGGCGACAGCCAGCCGAGCCGCGCCACGAGGTCGGCCGCGACGCCGCCGAGCCGGATCGACGGCGACGGCAGCGTCCAGCGCGCGGGGCCCGCGCCGACGCGGCGGCGAAAGGCGTCGAGCGCGTCGCCCAGCGTCGCCGGCGCTTGCGCGCACAGATCCCACGAGACGGCGAAGCTCTCGCCGGCGAGGCCACGCCGCGCCAGCGCCTCGACCGTCTCGGCGACGTCGGCGACGGCGACGGGCGCGAAAGGCCGCGCGCGCAACGCGGCCGGCGCGTCGAACGGCGTTTGCGCGAGCGCGCGCAACAGCGCCGAGGCGCCGTAGGGCGTCGGCGCGACGACGAAGCCCGGCCGCAGGATCGCGTAGCGGCTGGCGCGCGCTGCTATGTCGGCGTCGGCGGCCCGCTTCGTGCGCGAGAAATCGGTGGGATCGTCGCCCGCTTGTCCCGGCATCGAAATATGGATCAGCGCGCGCTCGCCCATCGCGTCGAGAAGACGCGCGACGAAACCGGCGTGAACCCGCGCCGGATCGCCCTTGCCGCTCGCCTGCAACGCGCCGACGCAGTTGACGACGACGCCGACGTCGCGCGCCTGGAACAGCCGCGCCAGCGTCTCCGGCGCGAGATCGACCAGCGGCGTCTCCAGCGCGTCGACGCCGAAGGCCGCGCGCTGCGCCGGCGTGAAGCCGCGCGCCAGCGCGAGCGTCGGCAGTCCGGCGGCGCGCAGCCGCCTCGTCACCGCCTCGCCGATCAATCCGGACGCGCCCAGCACCGCAATCCGCATCGCGCCCTCACATCGCCGGTTTGGCGATCATCAGCCAGACGATCGCAAGAACTGCCCCGAAGCCCGGAACGCCGCAGGCGAGCCACCAGCGGAAGAGCCGATGATACGCGTCCGGCAGCGGCGCGCCGTCGTCCGCCGCCGCGCGCGCGAGCCGCGCCATGCGCGCCTGAATCCAGACGACCGGCAGCCAGACCGCGCCGGCCGTCAGATACAGCCCGATGGAGACGCGCAGCCACGGCTCGCCGAGCGGAACGCCGATCTCGCGCGACAGCAGATAGCCGGTCGTCGGCTGGGCGACGACCGCGCTCGCCGTGAACAGCGCGTCGGCGACGACCACGATGCGCGCGACGCCGGCGATCAGCCGCGAGTCGCCGGTCAGATGCGCCGCCAGCATGAAAAAGGCGATGCCGGCGCCCGTGCCGAGCAGCACGCAGGCGCCGATCACATGCGCGGCCTTGAGGAGATGATAATCCATGCGCCCCCGCTCGCCGCAGCATAGACCGGCGAACGGGGCGCGGCGAAGCCTCCCTTGACGGAAGCGCCCCCGGCCCTCACCTCTGACGACATGAACGAGCCTTCGCCGCGCCGGCCCCGCGCCTTCCGCCTCGATCTGCCGGACCAAGACGCCCGCGCGGCCGATCTCGCCGGGCGCGAGGAGTTGCGCGCGGCCGACCCGGCGGTGCGCATCGAGGCCGCCGCCGACGCCTATGCGCGCGAGGGCGAACTGGCGACGCTTCCTGCGCAGGAGGCGGCCGTCGAGGTGGCGCAGGCGCGCGGCGTGCTGCCCCGCGCCTTCTCCTGGGGCGGGCTGTTCTGGAGCGCCGCGACCGGCCTCGTCGGCCTCGGCTTCAGCCTGTGGTTGTGGCGGCTGATCGAGGATCTGTTCGCCCGCGTCGAGGCGCTGGGCTGGGTCGCGGCGGGCCTCGCCGCGCTCGCCGGCGTCGCGCTGCTGGCGCTCGCCATTCGCGAGACGCGGGCGATCTTCCGGCAGCGGCGCATCGCGCAGATGCATCAGGATTTCGCCGCCGCCCGCGCCGGCGACGACACCGCGCGCGCCCGCGGCCTCGTGCGCGATCTGACCGCGCTGTATCAGGCGCGGCCCGACACTGCGCGCGCCCGCGACGAACTCGCCCTGCTGACGCGCGAGATCGTCGACGGGCGCGACCTCATCGACATCGCCGAGCGCTCGCTCGTGCACACGCTCGATGCGCGCGCGCAACGCGAGATCGCGCTCGCGGCGCGGCGCGTCTCGGTCGTCACCGCCGTCAGCCCGCGCGCGGCGGTCGATCTGCTCGTCGTCGCCGCGCAGGCGGTGCGGCTGGTGCGGCGCATTTCCGGAGATCTATGGCGGTCGTCCCGGTTTTTTCGGGTTCCTGCGCCTCGCCCGCTCGGTCGGCGCGCATCTGGCCATCACCGGCGGCATGGCGGTCGGCGACAGCCTGCTGCAACAGGTGGTCGGCCACGGCATCGCCGCCAAGCTCTCGGCGCGTCTGGGCGAGGGCGTGCTGAACGGCCTTCTCACCGCGCGCGTCGGCGTCTCGGCGATGGCGGTGTGCCGGCCCATGCCCTTCGCCGCGGACGATCCGCCCGGCGTGAAGGACGTGGCGCCCTTCCTGTTCGGCGGCGAGAAGGGCTAGCGCGCCCGCTCGAAGCGGCGCGCCGCGAGCGCCAGCAGAGGCAGCGCCAACCCGACCGCCGCGACGATCCACGGCGGCCTGATCTCGAAATCGAAGTCGAGATTGCCGGCGAGCACGTCGAGCGGCGGCAGGCGCGAACGCCCGAAATACCACGCCGCCTCGATCAGCGCGGTCGCGGCGCCCGCCCCCGCCGCAAGGCCGAGCAGCGCCAGCGGCGAACGCCCGAACCCGCGCCGCGCCAGCAGCCGATGCCCCAGCAGCGTCAGGATGAGCCCCGCCCACAGCACGGCGGGCGTGACGTCATTCTTCGATTGTAGGAAGTAGTGGAACAGCGCGAGCCCGGCGATGACGTAGACGAGCCGATGCAGCCCGTTCCAGCGCGCCGCGCCGAGCCGCGTCACGGCGGCGTCGTTCGAGGTCGCGCCGAGCGCGAGCAACATCACGAACGCCGCAAAGCCGATGGTGAGATAGAAGCGCAGCGCGATTTCCGTGGCGATGCGCGCGACCTCCCAGCCCTGTTGCGCGCAATAGAGCGCGATATGGATCGCCGCATAGGCGAGCGTCGCGAGCCCCAACATGCGGCGAACGAGGATGAGCCGGTTGTAGCGCGTGACGAGGCGAAGCGGCGTCACCGCCAGCGTGGCGGCGAGCAGCCGCACGGCCCAGTCGCCGGTCAGATGGATCGCCTCGGTGAGCGGCTTCGGCCCAAGCCCGTCGCTCGCCCAGAGCCAGGCGATCCAGACGGCGGGCGCCAGCGTCGCCGCGAAGGCCGCAAGCTTCAGGCCCGAGACGCGCCCGGCGCGGTCGGTCCAGGGCGCATAAGCCGACAGGGAAACGCGCGGCGCAGGCGCCGTCATGCTCGACATGTCGCCCTTATGCCCGAGCGGCCGCGCCGCCGTCGAGTGACGGGACCGTGAGCGGCGCGCGAGCGCGCCTCAGGCGACGCCGAGCTTGCGCTGCAGGTTGGTCGACGAGGTGGTGTACTGGAAGAGCAGCCGCTTGTCCGGATAGACGTAGCGATGCGCCTTCTGCGCGGCCAGCGCGGCCTCGTGGAAACCGGACAGGATGAGCTTCAGCTTGCCCGGATAGGCGTTGATGTCGCCGATGGCGAAAATGCCGGGGTGGTTGGACTCGAACTTCTCGGTATCCACCGGCACGAGATTCTCGTGCAGGTTGAGCCCCCAGTTGGCGATCGGCCCGAGCTTCATGGTCAGCCCGAAGAAGGGCAGCATCATGTTGACGTCGAGCGTCTCGACGGACCCGTCCGAGAGCTTGGCCTTCACCGCCGTCAGGCCGCCGTCGGCGCCCTCGAGGCCGGCGAGCTGGCCGATGCGCAGGTCGATCTTGCCCGTCGCGACCAGCTCGCGCATGGCGTTGACCGAATGCGGCGCGGCGCGGAAATCGTCCCGCCGATGCAGCAGCGTGATGCGCTCGGCGATCGGCTGCAGGTTCAGCGTCCAGTCGAGCGCGGAATCGCCGCCGCCGACGATCAGCAGCTTCTTGCCGCGGAACGTCTCCTTCTTGCGCACGGCGTAGAAGACTGACGAGCCCTCATAGGCCTCGATGCCCTCCACCGGCGGCTTCTTCGGCTGGAAAGAGCCGCCGCCCGCCGCGATCATGACGCAGGCGCATTCGAACGTCAGCCCGCCGTCCGTCTTCACCCGGAAGCGCGGACGCTCCGCCGTGCCGATCGACTCCAGCGACTCCACCATCTCGTTGAAATGGAATTGCGGGCCGAACGGCTCGATCTGCTTCATCAGATTGTCGACGAGGCCCTGCCCCGAGACGACCGGAAAGCCCGGAATGTCGTAGATCGGCTTTTCCGGGTAGAGCTCGGCGCACTGCCCGCCCGGCCGGTCGAGGATGTCGACGAGATGCGCCTTGATGTCGAGCAGGCCGAGCTCGAAGACGGCGAACAGGCCGACGGGGCCGGCGCCGACGATGACGACGTCGGTCTGGATGGGGGCGGTGGGCTCGGTCATGGGCGGTCCGGTCTCGACGATCCTGTGGCGGCGGGGCGCGCGCCGCGGCTCTCTAGAACAAGGCGGCAGGTCGCGAAAGCGACTTGATCACGCAGGCGCCCGTCTCAGCCCTGCTTCTCTGGGGTGCGGACGATCAGTCCGTCCAGGGCCTCCGTCACCTTGATCTGGCAGGAGAGGCGGGAGTTCGGCTGCACGTCGCGGGCGAAATCGAGCATGTCGTCCTCCATCGCGGAGGGCTTGCCGACCGCCGCCTGCCAGGCCGGGTCGACATAGACGTGGCAGGTGGCGCAGGAGCAGGCGCCGCCGCATTCCGCGTCGATGCCCGGCACGCCGTTGCGCAGCGCCGTCTCCATCACCGTCGAGCCGACCTGCGCGTCGACGGTCCGCTCCGTCCCTTTGAAATCGATGAAGGAGATCTTCGGCATTCCCGGCTCCGAGACGAATTGACAGCGCCAAACGCACAGCGGCCCGCACGGGCGCGCGCGGGCCGCTGTTTATGTCAAAAGAGCCGGAAAGGCGAGCCGGTTCAGCGCCCGACCGTTTCCGCGATCAGGCGGCGCGCCTGCTCCACCTCGACGCCGACGGCCACCGCCAGCGCATCCAGCGTGAGCGCGGAGACGTCGGATTTCAGAGCGTTCTCATAGGCTTCGCACGCATCGGCGACGCGCCATGCGCCGATCGCCCGGGCCGAGCCCTTCAAGGTGTGGGCAAGATCGCCGCGCTCGGCCCGGCTGCCTCTGGACAAATCGGGCATCCCGAGTTCCGCCGCGATGCGGGCGGCCTGCCGGTCGAAAAGCTGCATCAGTTCGACCTCCAGCGCCTGATCGCCGAGCGACTGGCGGGCGAGATGGCCGAAATCGATCGCCGGCGCGACGAGCGGCGCCGACCCTTCGGCGCGCGGCGCCATCGCCGGACGGGAGGCGGCGAAGGCCGATTGAACGCGGTTGGACATGATGGACATTGAACCCTCGGGCGACGCGCCGTAATCCACTCACCCTGCCACGCCCGCCCAAACGAATGGTTGACGGACCGACGCCGAAAAGCGCGGGCCGGCCTCGGCTTGGCCGCCGTTAACGACGTTTTTCGGAAGAACGGGGGATGAGGTTTTAATCGAAGCGCGGGACCTGTAGACTGGCTTGGTTAACAAAGTGTGTGCGCCGGCCCGGAGAGGCCCCCATGCCGGCGCGGCGACGGTTTGATTGCGCATTGTGTGCTTTCCGCGTCCCGATGAAGGCGAGTTCTCATGGCCCAGCAGACGAAAGTGCAGGATCCGGCGGCTGCGGCGCTGTCGGCGATCGAGGAAGCGCTGAATCTTGCTCCGGACGCCGGACCCGCGCCGCCGCCCGCCCGAACCGCCCCCCGCCTGCCCGACGTCGCCGAGCATCCCCTGTTCGAGGGGCCCGCCGAGACGGCGGCGGCCGTCGCCCCCTCCGCGCAGCCGGCCAACGACGACCGCCGGGGCGCAGCTCCCGTCCGCCGCCCCGCGCCGAAGCCGTCGAGCGGCCCTTACGTCGCCGCGACGCTCGCCGCCATCGCCTGGCTCGGCCTCGGCGCCGTCGCCGTCATGACCTACTGGCCCGACAGCCTGTCGGAAGGCCCGTCCGTCTTCGCCCGTCCGGCGACTTGGCTCGCCCTCGCCGCGCTGATCGCGCCCGTCGTGTTTTTCTTCGTCATCGCCTCCTTCGCCCGTCGCGCGCAGGAGATGCGGCTGACCGCCCGCGCCCTGCACGAGAACGCCCAGCGCCTCGCCGACCCCGAATCGATGGCGACCGATCAGGTCGTCACCCTGTCGCAGGCGATCCGCCGCGAGGTCGCCTCGATGGGCGACGGCATCGAGCGCGCGCTCGCCCGCGCCGGCGAACTCGAGATGCTGGTGCGCTCCGAGGTCTCCAATCTCGAACGCACCTATTCCGACAATGAGCGGCGCATCCGCTCGCTCGTCGACGAACTCGTCAGCGAGCGCGAGGCCATCGTCGTCAACGCCGACCGCGTGCGTTCGGCCATCGCCAATGCGCACGAAGGCCTCGCGCGCGAGCTCGATTCGGCCGGCGAACGCATCGCCGAGCGCGTCAGCGAAGCCGGCATGCGCGTCACCACCTCGCTCGGCGCCAAGAGCGAGGAGATCACCTTCGCCCTCGGCCGCACCGGCGACGAGATGGTGAGCCAGATCTCCGACCGCGGCGTCGGCATCGTCGAGCGCCTCGAGGCGACCAGCCGCGACGTTTCCGAGCGCCTTGCGTCGGCGAGCGAGATCGCGACGCAGGCCCTCGGCGGCAGCATCGCGGAAATCGACACGCGCCTGAAGTCGACGACCGAGGCGCTGGTCCTCGATCTCGGCCAGCGCGGCGCCGACGTCGCCGACCGCATCGACCAGACCGGCCTGCGCATCGCCGACACCATCGCCTCGCGCGGCGAGAGCCTCACCGCCCGCCTCGCCGAAACGAGCGACCGCCTGCACGAAACCGTCACCGTCCGCGGCGGCGCGCTCGAAGAAAAGCTCGGCGGCACCGCCGCGCGCGTCGCCGAACTCATCGCGGAGCGCACGACGGCGGCCGAGGCCGCCTTCGATGCGGCCGGCCGCACGCTCGAGCGCATCCTCGGCGACCGCCATGAGGATATGGCCCGCCGCCTCGACGGCAGCGTCGACACGCTCGCCGCGCGTCTGGCCGAGACGAGCGAGCGCGCGATCGTCGCCTTCGCCGATCATGGCGAGGCAATGCACGCGCGCGTCCGCGAGGCCAGCGATTCGACCGTCGAGGCGCTGACCCGCCACGCGCTTGAGTTCGACACGCGCTTCGCCGCCGCGAGCGTCGCCACCGTCGGCATGCTCGATCGTCACGCCGCCGAAGTCGGCGAGCGGCTCGACAGCAGCGGCCGCACGCTTCTGTCCTCGCTCGCCAGCGAGACGAGCGACCTCGCCGCACGCCTCGTCGAGGCGCGGGCGAGCACGGTCGACGCGCTGTCGCGTCATGCGATGGACATGGAGCAGCGCCTCGCCGGCGTCTCCGAGGCGACGATCGGCGCCCTCGGCCGCCACACCGGCGATCTTTCCGAGCGGCTCGCCCGCGCCAGCGACGGCACGATCGACGCGCTCGCCCGTCATGCGCAGGACATGGAGACCCGCCTTGTCGGCGTCAGCGAGGCGACGGTCGGGCTCTTGTCCGCGCACACTTCGAATGTCGAGGGCCGACTCGCCGACGTCGCCTCCAGCACCGCCGTCGCCCTGTCGTCGCATGCCGACGACCTCACGGGCCGGCTGGCGCATGTCAGCGCGACCACGCGCGACGCGCTGTCCTCGCACGCCGCCGAGCTGACCGGCCGCCTCGCCGAGGCCAGCGCCGCGACGCGCGAGGCCCTGTCCCATCACGCAAGCTCGCTCGAAGCGCGACTCGTCGGCGTCAGCGACGCCACTGTCGGCGCGCTCGATCGTCATACGACCGATCTGTCCGTGCGACTGGCGGAGACCAATTCGACCACCCTCGGCGCGCTCGACGAGCACGCCCAGCGGGTCGAGGGCCGCCTGTCCTCGCTCGCCGACGCGACGATCGGCGCGCTCGACCGCAGCACGCAGACCGTCGCCGAGCGCCTCGGCGCGGCCGCCGGCGGCGCCATCGAGCTCCTGTCCTCGCGCACGGACGATCTCGCCGCCCGCCTCACGGACGCGGGGCAAGGCGCCATCGCCGCGCTCGACGCGCATGATCGCGCCGTCGCCGAGCGCATCCAGTCCGCCAATCTCGGCCTCGTCGACAGTCTCGGCCGCCACGCCGACGACATGTCGTCGAAGATCGCGGCGACCTCCGCCGCCTCTCTCGGCGCGCTCAGCGTTCACGCGGCCGACGTGTCGGGTCGCATCTCCTCCGTCGCCGGCGACGCCATCGCCGCACTCGAGCAGCATGGCGAAAAGGTTACGGCCCGCCTGTCTTCGGCGAGCGACGCCGCGGTCGGCGCCTTTGGCCGTCACGCCGACGCGATGGAGACGCGCATGCGCTCCGCCGCCGAGGACGTCACCGCCTCGCTCGACAGCCATCTCGGCCGCGTCGAGACGCGTCTGCGTGACGTCGGCCAGGGCGCGGTGGGCGCGCTCGAAGGTCACGTCCGCACCATCGCCGACCAGCTCGAGACGACCTCGCGCACGGCCGTCGAGGCCATCGGCCGGCACGCCGGCACGCTGCACGAGCGCTTCGCCACCACGGCGGGCGAGGCGGTGATGGCGATCGGCATGCATGGCGACCGCATCAACGAAACGCTCGCAGAACGCCTCAACGCCTTCGAGACGATGGTGGTGCGCGACGGCGGCGAGGTCACCTCGCGCATCGCCAGTCACGTCGACCAGTTCACCAGCGGCGTGCGCGCGACGCTCTCGGCGGTCGATCAGGTCTTCGCCGTCGGCGGACGCGAGGCGCACGAGCGGCTGCAGGCGCAAACGCGCGACGCCGCCGAGGCGCTCGAAACGCAACTTCGACTGTTCGAGGAGCGCGCCGGCGGCAAGACCGGCGAGATCGCCGCCAACATCGAGGCGCTGCTCTCGCGCGTCGACAGCGGCCTCGACCAGCGCGCCCGCACGCTCAACGAAACGCTCACCTCGCGCGCGCTCGACGTAGCCAAGGTGCTCGGAGAAGGCGGACGTCAGATCACCACCGCGCTCGACGCGAAGGTGGAGGAGGCGAACGCCGTGCTCGCCGCGCGCGCCGCCGCGCTCTCCGACGCGCTGTCGGACGGCGTGTCGACCTTCGAGGAGCGCGTCGTGCGTCGCCTCGACGCCCTCAACGGCGATCTCGACCAGCGCAGCCGCGCCGTGGCCGAAACGCTCGACGCGCGCTCCGGCGACATCACCCGCCTGCTCGGCGATCATTCCCGCGCCATCCATGTCGCGATCGACGATCACTCCACCGCGCTCGATTCCAAGCTCACCGACCGGCTGGAGCGCATCGGCGCCGTTCTGTCGGGCCGCGCGAAGGAGCTGGCCGAGGCGCTGGACGCGCGCACCGGCGATCTCAACGCCATCGTCGAGGGGCGCGGTCAGGCGCTGGTCGCCGATCTCACGACCCGCAGCGCGGCGTTGACTCGCGAGTTCAATTCGGTCGGCGATCTCATCGCCGCCGCCATCGAGACGCGCAGCAAGGCGACCGCCGACCGGCTCAGCGAGAAGCAGGCCGAACTCGTCAGCCTCGTCGAACGTGCGGCCGAGGCGCTGCGCGACACGGTCGAGACCCATACCGGTTCGTCGATCGCCGCGCTCACCGGCGCCGCGACGCGTGTGCGCGACGACGTCGCCGGCGCGACGCAGGGCCTGCGCGACAATGTGGACAGCGCCACGCTGGCGCTGCGCGAGCATGTCGAGGGCGCGACCAAGGCGTTGCGCGAGCATGTCGACGGCGCGACGCGCTCGCTGCGGGTCAATCTCGACGGCTCGACGCAGGAACTGCGCGAGACGGTCGAGCAGACGACGACGCAATCGCTCGCCCTGCTGGGCGACGCGCATGCGCGCGTTCGCGCCGAGGCGCAGTCCGCCGCGGCCGATCTGCGCGAGACCATCGAGAGCGCCTCCGGCTCCTCGCTCGCCGCCCTCACCGGCGCGCATCAGCGCATGCGCTCGGAGATCGCTGTCGTTCTCGACAGTCTCACGCAGACCAACAGCGCGCTGGACAACATCATCGCCGGCGCGGGCGAGAATCTGGGCGCCATGGAAGGCGTGCTGGCCGACCGCTTGAAGGAGTTCCGCGAGGCGCTCGGCGTCATCTCCTCGCAGATCCTGACGCTCAACCGCTCGTCGCAGCAAACGGTGACGGACGCCGGCGAGCTGGCCGAAAAGCTCTCCGACCACAGCAAGACGCTGGCCGCCGCCGCCGCCGAGCTGTCGCGCACGCAGTCGCTGCTCGACGCCTCGCTCGATCAGCGCGGCGCCTCGCTCGGCAAGATGCTCGAATCGATCGACCGTCGCTCCGGCGAACTGGATCGCATGATGGCGAGCTTCACCGACTCGGTGAACCTCTCCTTCAAGGCCGCCGAGGAGCGCGCGCACGACATCGGCGCCTTCATCGCCGAGGCCGCGCAATCGACGACGGCCGCCATCGCCGGCCAGTTCGAGACGATCCGCGGCGCCTCCGGCCGCGAGCGCGAGCGCACCGCCGCGGCGCTGCGCGCCGCCTACGAGCAGGCCAACTCCGAGATGGCGGGCCTGTTCGGCGAGGCGACCGAGCGCTTCCGCGTCGCGGCCGACGAGATGCGCTCCGTCGCCGGCGACGTGCAGCGCGAACTCGACGAGATGCGCGGCGAATTGCAGCGCGGAGTCTCGGCCCTGCCGCGCGAAGCGGCGGAACAGGCCGCCTCGATGCGCCGCGTCGTCTCCGACCAGATCAAGGCGCTGAACGAGCTGACCGAGATCGTCTCGCGGTCCGGCCGCTCCTTCGACGTCGCCACGCCCGCGCCCGCGCCAGCCCCGCGCCGTCAGGAGGCGCGCGCCGAAGCGCGCCTGATCGAGCGGATCGAGCCGGAGCACGAGGAGGCCTACGTCGCTCCGGCGCCCGTTCGTCCGTCCGCGCCCGAGCCGCGCGCCGCACGGCGCGAAGAACCGCGTCGCGAAGAGCCGCGCGGCGCCGAGCCGCGCATGCCGGCCGCGCCGACATTCGAGCCGCGCCGGCCGGAGCCCGCGCGCGCCGCCGAACCGCGCCATGAGCAACAGGAACCGCGCCGCGAGCCGCCCGCGCCTTCGACGCGGCGCCCCGCCGCGCCGGCCGCCGCGCAGCCCGCCCCGCGCGGCGGCGGCTGGCTGTCCGATCTGCTCGCCCGCGCCTCGCAGGAGGAGGCCCCCGCCCCGCAGCCGACGCAGGCCGCGCCCGCCAGGACGGCGCCCGCCAAGACCGCGCCCGCCAAGACCATCGAGTCGCTCGACTCGATCTCGCTCGACATCGCGCGGATGATCGATCACGACGCGCTGGTCGATCTGTGGGAGCGCTATCGTCGCGGCGACCGCGGCGGCTTCTCGCGCAAGCTCTACACGGCCGCCGGACAGACCACCTTCGACGAGGTGCGTCGGCGCTACCGCTCCGACAGCGACTTCCGCGCCACGGTGGATCGCTACATTCAGGAGTTCGAGCGCCTGTTGTCGGAGATTTCTCGGGACGACCGGGACTCGGCGCTGACGCGCAGCTACCTCACCTCGGACACCGGCAAGGTCTACACCATGCTCGGCCACGCCGCCGGCCGCTTCGACTGATCGAAGCGCCCCGCGACACGAAAAGGGCCGCCCGGAGGGGCGGCCCCTTTTTGTTGAACGGCGCGGCGGGCGGCTCAGACGCGCGCGCCGATCCAGCGCACGATCTTGCCCATCGCCTCGCCGAGCGCCGCGTCGAGACTCTGCGCGGCGGCGGAGCCGCTCGCGGCCGAACCCGCCGTCTCGGCGACGAAGACGTCCGCCGCGACGATGCGCCCGCTGGTCGAGGCGATCAGCTTCACGGTGATCTCGACCACGGCCGCGCCGCGTGTCGTGTCGATCTCGAAGCGGCGCAGTTCGGCGTCGAGCGTGTAGTCGGCCGTGATGCGATCCACGGGCCGCCCGACCGATTTCAGCAGATGCGCGTTCTCGAGGCTCTGCACGAGCCGCGTCTGAACCAGACGCGGCAAGCGGTCGGACCATTGCGCGCCGCTGAGATAGGCGACCGACTCCGGCGTCGGCCGCACCACGATGCGGTCGCTGTCGAGCGCCTGCGTCGCAACCGGCTCGCCGACGACGAGCTGCCCGCGCAACGCCCCCGCGCGCGCCGCGCCCTGCAACGCCGAGAGATCGAATGTCTGAGGCGCCGGGCCGCCGCCGCAGCCCGCCAGCGCCAGCAAAGCGAGGCCGCCCAGCGCGGCGCGAAGCCGCCAACCGCTCGCCGATCCCGCCGCCTCGTTTGTCCTGCTCATGCTGCGTCCTACCGCGACGGGCTGTATTCGGGAATCGACGGCTTGGAGCCGAAGATGAACTGCTGCGGGTTGCGCTCGATCGAGCGCACCGCGCGGTTGATGTCGCCGATCGTGCGGCGCCCCTCCGCCGCCAGCGCTTCGTATTCGCGCGCCACCGGCCCCGTGAACTTGTTGATGCCGAGCGTGATCTCTTTCGTGCGCGCGTCGAGATTGTCGGCGAGCTTGCGCATCGCCTTGGCGGCGTCGGAAATGTCCTGCATCGCGCCCTTCGACTCGCCGGAGCCCAGAAATCCTTGCGCACTCGCCAAGACGCCGTCGATCTTGTCGGCCGAGGCGTTCAGCTTGCGCGTGATCTCGGCGGCGTCCTTCAGCGCGGCGTCGACATTGGCGCGATTCTTGTCGACCGTCTTCATGAAGCTGTCGGCGCTGTCGACGATCGAGGCGAGCTTGCGCGCATCGAAGGCGGTCAGCGTCCCGCCCGCCAGATCGATCACCTTGTCGAGCTTCTCGGAGGTCTCGTTCAGGCGCTTGGCGAGCGCCGCGCCCTCGCTCATCACGGCGTCGATATTGGCGCGGTTGTCGGCGAGCGCCTTGGTGAAGGTGGAGACGTCGGCCACCGCCCGGCGCACGTCCGCCGGATCGACCGCGCGCACGAGCTTGTCGACATCGTCGGTCAGCGCTTCCAGCTTGGCGGCGAGCGGGCCGATCTTCTTGCCGAGGTCGCTCATCCCCTCCAGAAACGCTTTCACGCCATCGGTGTTCCGGGCGAGCGCGTTCGAGAAGGTCTCGACATTGTTGAGAATGTTCTTCACCGAGCCCTGCCCGTCGGCGAACAGCGCATCGGCCTTGGCGAGCACGCTGTCGGCCTTGGCGGAGAGGTTCTGCACGTTCTCGAGCAGGTTCTGGAAGTCGGACCGCTCGGCGTAGATGACGCCGCCCTTCGGATCGAGATTGCGCGGCGTCAGCGCGGGCGAGGCGGCGCTGCCGCCCGTGAGCGCGATGGAGGCGACGCCCGTCAGACCCTGAAATTCGAGCCGCGCGCGCGTGTCCTGCTTGACCGGCGTGCGCTCGGACACCGTGACGATGGCGGCGACCTGGCTCGGATCCTCCTCCATCAGCTCGATCTGCGACACCTCGCCGACGCGCAAGCCGTTGAACAGCACATAGGAGCCGCGCGTCAGGCCAGAGACCGAGCCGGAGAAGACGATCTGATACGTCTTCAGCTGGTTCGACTTGGCGCCGCCCGTGAACCAGTAGACGAACAGAAACCCGGCCGCGATCACCGCGATGGTGAAAGCTCCGATGAGCGCATAGTTGGCGCGTGTCTCCATATCGCCGTCGTTCGTCCGATCCGCCGCCGCCCGCCCCGCACTTCTGGCGCCTTAAACCTTGCCCCGCAAGGGCGGGCCTCAGCCGCGCGTCGCCTGATAGGCCAGATGCAGCCTTTCCCCGCGCTGACCGTGGAAATAGGCCCGCAACCACGGGTGTTCGGAGGCCAGCAACTGGTCGATCGGCCCGGCCTCGATGACCTTGCGGTCGGCCAGCGCGGCCACCCGGTCGCAGATCGAGTAGAGCGAATCAAGGTCGTGCGTGACCATGAACACGGTCAGCCCGAGGGTCTTCTGCAAGGTGCCGATCAGTTCGTCGAACTCGCCGGCGCCGATCGGGTCGAGCCCGGAGGTCGGCTCGTCGAGAAACAGGACGTCGGGGTCGAGCGCCAGCGCCCGGGCGAGCGCGGCGCGCTTGATCATGCCGCCGGAAAGCTCGGACGGGTATTTGTCCGCCGCGTCCGGCTTCAGGCCGACCAGCGCGATCTTCAGCATCGCCAGTTCGTCGAGCAGCCGGTCCGACAGCGACAGATACTCCCGCATCGGCACCTGCACGTTCTGCTTCACCGTCAGCGCAGAGAACAGCGCGCCGTGCTGGAACAGCACGCCCCAGCGCCGCTCGATGGCGCGCCGCTGCTCGAAGGACAGCTCGTCGAGATTGCGGCCGAACACCTCGATCGAGCCTTTGCGCTTGCGCACGAGACCGAGAATCGTGCGCGTCAGCACCGACTTGCCGACGCCGGACGCGCCGACGAAGCCGAGCACCTCGCCGCGGTAAACGTCGAGATCGAGCCCGTCCATGATCAGCTTTTCGCCGAAGCCGACGGTCAGTCCGCGCACGCGGATGGCGACCTCGCGCGCCCCGCCCTGCTCCGTCCCCGCCGCCTCGTTCATCGCGCCCTCAATATTTGATCGCGGCGAAGAACATCGCGAACAACCCGTCCACGAGAATCACCATGAAGATCGCCTTCACCACCGAGGCGGTCACCTGCCGGCCGAGCGATTCGGCAGAGCCCTGCACGTCGAGCCCCTCCACCGAGGCGATGATGCCGGTGACGAGCGCCATGAACGGCGCCTTGATCAGCCCGACCAAGAAGGTGTTGAGGCCGATGGCCGTGCGCAGCCGCGCGAAGAAGATCTCGGGGCTGAGGCCGCCATAGGTCACCGACACGATGAGCGCGCCGAATATCGCCGCCATGTCGGCGATGAAGGTGAGCATCGGCAGCGCGATCATCAGCGACAGGATGCGCGGGGCGATCAGAAGCTCGACCGGATCGAGCCCCATCACGCGCATGGCGTCGATCTCCTCACGCATCTTCATGGAGCCGATCTCGGCGGTGATCGCCGAGCCGGAGCGGCCCGCCATCATGATCGCGGCGAGCAGCACGCCGAGTTCGCGCAGCGAAATCAGGCCGACGAGATCGACCGCGAAATGCGTCGCGCCGAAATTCTGCAGCTGGAAGATGCCCTGCTGGGCGACGATGGCGCCGACGAGGAACGAGATCAGCGCGATGATCGGCACGCTGCGGAAGCCGAAATTCTCCAGGTGATGGACGAGCGAGGCGAGGCGGATGTGGCTCGGATTGAGCAACGCCACGCCGATCGCGCGCACCACCTGTCCCAGAAATTCGACGCCATGCGCCAGATCCCGCCCGAAGCCGACGACCGACAGACCTATGTCGGACAGGAACCCCATCAGCGGCCCGACTCGCGGCCGCTCCGGCGTCTCGAAGACGCGATACTGCGCCTCGGCGATCAGCGTCTCGTGCGCCGCGCTCGCCCCGGCGTAGGCGACGCTGGCGCCGCCGGCGGCCAGTTCCTGGCGCGCGCGGTCGATGATCCAGGCGCCCGCCGTGTCGAGCCGGGCGACGCCGCTGAGGTCGATCGAGACGCTGCGCGCGGCGCGCGCCTCCTGCGTCAGCCGCGCCGCCGCCGCCTCCGCCGCCTCGGCCGCCGTCACCACCCACGAGCCGGACAGGCTCGCCCGGGCGGCCGCGTCCGAGCGCGTCACCGACAATTGCGGTTCTCTGGCCATTCCGCTCCGCGCCTGATTCCGATCGGCGAGGACGGTAGGACCGGCCCCGCGCCATGTCGAGGCGGCGCGGAGAATTGCGCGCGGGCCCTTGAAAACGGGGGCGCCGCTCCCGATCTACCGCTCGCTTTGGCGCGAGGCGCCGGAGATGGAGGGATGCTGCGATGACGGCGCGTGCTGGTGTTTTCGGCGGCGCGGGTTTCGGCGCCTTGGATGTCGCGACGCGGCTCGCCCGCCTCGACCGCATCGCGCGGCTGCTCGACGCGGCCATCGCCATTCCGGGCACGCGCTTCCGCTTCGGCTGGGACGCGCTGTTCGACGCCATTCCGGCGGTCGGCCAGATCGTGCCGCAGGCGATCTCCGCCTTCATCGTCTGGGAGGCGTTCCGCCTCGGCGCCTCGCGCGCGGTGCTCGCCCGCATGGTCGCCAATCTGGCGATCGACACGGCGATCGGCGCGGTGCCTGTCGCGGGCATGGTCGGCGACGCCTTCTTCAAGGCGAATCTGCGCAACGTCGCCCTGCTGCGCGAGCATCTCGGCCTCAAGGCGGGCTGACGAACGTTGCGCTCCGGCGCGTCGGGCCTCACCGTGTGCGAATCACGGTGAGGCCTTTTTCGTGCGCACGCTCTCCATCTCCGTCGACCGCTTTCCGCTCGCCCGCGCCTTCGTGATCTCGCGCGGCGCCAAGACCGAAGCGGTGGTGGTCGTCGCCGAAATCCGGCAGGGCGAGGCGCGCGGGCGCGGCGAATGCACGCCCTATGCGCGCTACGGCGAGAGCGTCGAGAGCGTCGTCGCGCAGATCGAGAGCGCGCGCGCCGCCATCGAGGCCGGGGCCGACAGGGCGGCCTTGCAGACTTTGCTGCCCGCCGGCGCGGCGCGCAACGCGCTCGATTGCGCGCTGTGGGATCTCGACGCCAAACGCCTCGGCGTTCCGGCCTCTGCGATGGCGGGGCTGCACCGGCTCGGCCCGGCGACGACCTGCTACACGATCTCGGTCGGCGATCCCGAAACGATGGCGGCGCATGCGGCCGAGGCCGCCGCGCGCCCGCTTCTGAAGGTCAAGCTCGCCGGCGCGGGCGACGCCGCGCGCATCGCCGCCGTCCGCGCCGCAGCGCCCGAGGCGACGCTCGTCGTCGACGCCAACGAGGCGTGGGACGAGACGAACCTCGCCGCCAATCTCGAGGCCTGCGCGCAGGCGGGCGTCGCGCTCGTCGAACAGCCCCTGCCCGCCGGCCGCGACGCCGCGCTGGCGCGGCTGCGCCGGCCGATCCCGGTCTGCGCCGACGAGAGCGTGCACGACCGCGCCGGCCTGCCCGCCCTGCGCGACCGCTACGACGCCATCAACGTCAAGCTCGACAAGGCGGGCGGCCTGACCGAGGCGCTGGCGCTGGCCGCCGACGGCGAAAGGCTTGGCTTCTCGATCTTCGTCGGCTGCATGGTGGCGAGCTCGCTGGCGATGGCGCCGGCGATGCTGATCGCCGCCCGCGCCCGTTTCGTCGATCTCGACGGCCCGCTGCTGCTGGCGCGCGACCGGCCCGAGGGGCTGCGCTACGAAGGCTCGATCGTCTATCCGCCAGAGCCCGCGCTCTGGGGCTGAGCGGCGAGCCGACCGGCGATCAGCGCCGAAATCAGCCCGGCGAAGGCGAAAGCCGCCATCAGCGCATAGGCGCGCTCGCCGGCGAGACGGTAGAGCGGCCCGCTCGCCGCCGTCGCGGCCATCAGCGACAGGCCGATGGCCGAGGTGAGCCAGCCCTGCGCCTGCGCCCGGAACGCAGCCGGCGCGAGGCGCACGAGCAGAAACACGCTGCCCAGATGCGTCGCGCCGAAGCTGAAGGCGTGCATGCCCTGCAAGGCGAGCAACGCCGGCCCCGAGGGATCGAGCGTCATCGCGAGCCAGCGGACGCTCGCCCCCGCCGCGCCGAGCGCCAGATAGAACGGCGCGCGCGCCTCGACGCCGAAGCGCCGCGAGGCCGCGAACAGCGAGATTTCGCAGACGAGGCCAACCGACCAGGCGAGCCCGATGAAGTCGCCGCTCGCCCCCTGCGCCCGCCAGTGCAGCGAGCCGAAGGAATACAGCACCGCGTGGCTGGCCTGCACCAGCGCGGCGGCCGCGATCACCGCGACGATGGCGCCCTTGCGTTCGAGCCGCGCCGGCGCGGCTTGCGTCGCCGCGCGCGCCGCCCGGTCGCCCGCCCGCGGCGTCAGCGCGACAGCCGCGAGCGCGCCGACGCCCGTCCACGCCACGATCAGCCAGATGATGTGCGCCGGCGCGATGCGCTCGACCGCGAAACCGCCGATCAGCATCGCCACCAGCACCGACACCGACACCCACAGCCGCACGCGCCCGTAGTCGATGGACGGGTCGCGCGCGATCAGCGCGAAGGTGAGCGCGTCGCCGAGCGTCGACAGCGGCGCGCGCGCGATCGCCATCAGGATGGCGGCGACGAACAGCGCGCCGACATCCGGCGCCAGCGCCATCGCTACATGCGAGAGCGCGATGCCGACGGCCGAGGCGATGAAACAGGCCGCGATGCGTCCAGCCCGTTCGGCGTAACGCATGATCACCGGCGTCGCGAACACCGTCGCCGCCAGCGGCATGGCGAGCAGCAGGCCGATCTCGTCCTCGGTGAGGCCCCGCGCCGCGAGCCAGACCGGGAAGAAGGCGATGCCGAGCCCGTGAATGGCGCTGACGACGAACAGCGTCGCCGACAGGCGCGCGGCCTGCCCCGGCGGCGGGGCGACATCGACGGTGCGAAGGTCTGAGACGGTCACGGCGGGGGGAATCGGCGGCGGGAGGCCGCCACCTTACCCCGCCGCGAGGCGACGCGCGATGCGCCCGGCGCAGATAAGCCCGCGCGCGGCCGCATTCCGGCCGCGAAATCGTTGCGTGCGCGCAACGCACGGACTCATGACGGCATTTGTCATCCCCGCGCCCTTTACGGCGCATCGCGCTCGGCCCTATAGCACGCGCCGCTTCGCCGAAGCCTCGTGTCCGGTCTCCAAAGCCGGCTGGCGCGCGCCGCTCTGCGGAGTGCGTGTTCCGCTTCGTCGATGCACACCGCAGGCGTAGCTCAGCGGCAGAGCGTCCGGTTCGCCGGAAGGTCGGAGGTTCGAATCCTCTCGCGTGCTCCTTGGATAGCTCAGGGGGTAGAGCACGAGACTCATCGTCTCGCTGTCGCGGGTTCAACTCCCGCTCCACGCTCCGAAAGGAGCCCTCGCCTCACAAGCGAGTCCACACACGGGGAAGCCGGCGCGCTTCTCGGGCGGTCGCGACGGCGATCCGGTTCGCCGGATCGAAGCGCGACGGCCAGCGTCTTCGGCGCTCTGCGCCGGAGCGGATGCCGGGCGGCTCGTCAGCCGACGCGCCCGACGCAGCCTGCCCCGCCTTCGGGCGGAGCTTGCGCGTCGAGGCGCTCGTCTGGCGGTCGCCCTCAAGCTCCGGCCCGCGTCCGACGACGCGAGCGGCGCGCCGGCGACTCTACCGATTTGCGGGACGCGCAAACGCGCCCCGCCAGCCCATCGCGCGGGCCCCCGCGCGAACCGGCGGCCGAAAGCCGCCTCCGGCCGCGACGCGCCAGCGCCGCGCCAACGATGGAGAGTGAGATGATGAAGCGTTTCTTCGCCTGGGTGATCGTCGTCGTGTGCGACGGCGAGCGCGTTCTCGTGACGCGCGACGGTCGGCTCGACCGGCTGCTCAAGCCCGGCCGGCACGTCGTCTACGATCCGAGCGGCGGGCTCGAGATCGAGCGCGTCTCCATCGTGCGCGCGGAGTTCCCGATCGAGCGGGCGCGGCTGATCCAGTCCGTCCGTCCCGACATCGCGGAGGAGCTGTTCGAGTTCGTCGAGACGACGCTGGGCGAGGTGGCCATCGTCTATTACGACGGCCAGCCCGTGAACTTCATCTGGGGCGTGCGCACGCGCGCCTTCCTGAAGGGCGCGACCCGGCTCGACTTCGAGCGGTTCGACACGGACGCCTCGATCAAGCTCGACGCGAAGACGCTCGCCAAGGTGGACGGCTTCACGGCCCCGCCCGTGACCGTCGCCGAGATCGGCGCGCACGAGACAGGCCTCGTCTTCGTCGACGGCGCGCTGTTCGAGCGGATCGGCCCGGGCCGGCACGGCTACTGGCGGCTGACGCGCAAGGTCGAGGTGAAGACCTTCGACCTGCGTCCCCAGCCGCTCGAAGTGACGGCGCAGGAGATCCTGACGAAGGATCGCATCGGCGTGCGCGTCACGCTCACCGCCTTCACGCGGATCGTCGATCCGCTGAAGGCGACCATGGGCGCGACCGATGCGCAGGCCGCGATCTACCGTCTGGTCCAGTTCGCGATTCGCGAGGCGATCGCCGGGCGCACGCTCGACGAGATCCTCGGCGCGCGCGACCGGATCGACGCGGAGGTGCGCGCCTTCGTGTCGGCCCGCACGGGCGAGCTCGGCGTCGAGATGACCGAGCTCGGCGTGAAAGACGTGATCTTGCCCGGCGACGTGCGCGAGCTGATCAACAAGGTCGTCGAGGCGGAGCGCACCGCCAAGGCGAACCTGATCCGGCGTCAGGAGGAGACCGCGGCGACGCGCTCGCTCCTGAACACCGCCAAGCTCATGGAGGACAACCCGCTGCTGGTGCGCCTGAAGGAGCTCGAGGCGCTGGAGAAGCTGGTCGAGAAGGTCGGCCGCATCGACCTGCACGCGGGCGAGAGCGGCCGCCTCGACGCGCTGGTGAAGAAGCTCTGGACGCTGCGCGCGCCGGATCAGGCCTGAAACACGAGAGCCGGACCCGCAAGGGCCCGGCTCTTTCCGTTCGCGGCAGGGCGCGGACGCGCCTACTCCATCACTGCGGCCTTGAGGATGCACACCATCGTGGCGTGCGCCGTGGTCCTGGAGACGTTACGAATGACATGCGGCCGGTCGCAGCGGTAGCGCAGCGTCTCGCCCGCCTTGGCGACCTCCTTGACGCCCGCGACCTCGACCTCGAGCTCGCCTTCGATCACCGACAGGCACTCGACGGAGCCGCGCTGATGCGGGTCGCTCTCGAGCTGCCCGCCCGGATCGGCCGAGAAATCATACCATTGCAGCCATTCCACCGTCTTGATCCAGCCGATGATGGCGAGCCGGCACTTGCCGTCGTCGGAGACCAGCAGCGGCGTGTCGCCCTTGCTCGACCTCTCGATGAACGGCTCGTCCTCGGCCGCCTGCAGCACCTTCTCGATCGACACGTCGAGCGCCTGGCTGAGGCGCCAGATCGTCGCCAGCGTCGGGTTCGTCTCGTTCCGCTCGATCTGGCTGATGATCGACTTGGCGACACCGGATTGCTCGGAGAGTTCCGACAGCGACAGATTGTAGGCCTTGCGCAGCCGCTGCACCGTGCGCCCGAGCTGGCCCGACAACGCCACCGCCCCCGCGTCCAGCGCCTTCTGCCGATCCTTGCCTTCGACGCCCATGTCATCCCCGGAAATGCCTGTTTGGACCGACATTATAGTCCATTTCGTTCGGCAAAGCGAACGAAATGCGCGCCGCTCCTACAGCGCCCGCGTCGGGCCCGCCTCCCGCCCCTGCCGGGCGATCACGCCGAGCCGGTGCTCGCGCCAGATCACGAACAGGCCGGCCCCGGCGACGATGGCGCCGCCGATCAGCACCCGCACGGTCGGCGGCTCGTGGAACACGAGCAGCGAGACGACGATGGCGAAGATCATCGAGGCGTAGTCGAAACAGGCGATGATCGAGGCGTCGGCGTAGCGGAAGCTCTGCGTCATCAGAATCTGCCCGATCCCGCCCAGCGCGCCGATGGCGGCCAGCGCCATGAAGCCGCCGAAAGAGGGCGCGCGCCAGGCCTGCGAGAGGATCGTCGCCCCGCCCGGCCAGTCCGGCCGCCAGACCGCCGCCGCGACCAGCGCCAGCGCGCTGAGGATCGTCGTCATCAGCGAGAAATAGAAGACGATGGCGCCCGTCTGTTCGGTGGTGACGAGCCGCCGCGTCTGGATCGTCGCGAAGGCCGCGCTGGTCGCCGCCAGCAACGCCGCCCCGACGCCCGCCGCATTGCCGGCCGCGCCGCCGAAATCGAGATGCTCCGACAGCATGACGAGCACGCCGACGAGGCCGATCGCCACCGCGCTCCAGCGATAGACGCGCACGCTCTCGCCCAGAAAGATCGAGGCGAGCGCCACCGTCATCAGCGGCGCGGCGAAACTGAAGGCGGTCGCGTCCGCGATCGGCAGCAGCGCCAGCGACAGAAAGCTGAAGAACATGCCGCTCGAGCCGATCAGGCTGCGGGTGAGATGGCCGAAGGGCCGCCGCGTCGACAGCGCGCGCGGAAATTCGCCGCGCAGCGCCAGCCAGAAGATCAGCACGACGAGCGCGAAGAGCGAGCGGAAGAACACGGTCTGCGCGACCGGATAATCCGGCGAGACGAGCTTCACCCCCGTCGACATGACGACGAAGACGAAGGTCGACGCGATCTTGAACAGAATCCCGCGCAGCATCGCGCGGGCTCAGAAGGCGCCGGGGAACAGGCCGCCGTCGATCAGGAAATTCTGCCCCGTGATGTAGCCGGCGTGCTGGCTCGACAGGAACGCGCAGAGCTGGCCGAACTCCTCCGGCGTTCCGAAGCGCTTGGCCGGAATCGCCTCGCGCCGCGCCTTCATCATCTCGTCGACGCCGAGGCCGCGCATCTCCGCCATGCGCGCCGTCGCCGTCTTCAACCGGTCGGTGTCGAACTGGCCGGGCAGGATGTTGTTGATCGTCACGTTGGCGTGCGCCACCTCGCGCGCCGGCCCGGCCAGAAAGGCGGTGAGCCCGGCGCGCGCCCCCGACGACACGTCGAGCCCGGTGATCGGCGATTTCACCGAACCGGAGGTGATGTTGACGATGCGCCCGTAGCGCCGCTCGATCATGCCGTCGATCACCGCCTGGATGAGCGCGATCGGCGTGATCATGTTGCCGTTGACGCCGGCGGCCACATCCGCAGCCGTGATCTTGCGGAACGGCTTCGGCGGCGGCCCGTCGGCGTTGGTGACGAGCACGTCCGGATCAGGACAGGCCGCCAGCAGCGCCGCGCGCCCCGCCTCGGTCGACACGTCGGCGGCGACCGGAACGACGCGCGCGCCCGTGCGCGCCGCGATGTCCTTCGCCGCCGCCTCGAGCCGCGCCGCGTCGCGCCCGTTGACGACGACGCTCGCGCCAGCCTCCGCCAGCGCCTCGGCGCAGGCGCGTCCGAGCCCGCGGCTCGAGCCGCACACGATCGCCTTGCGGCCCTTCAGTCCGAGATCCATCGCCGACGCTCTCCTCGCTCGAGCTCTCCTCGACCCTTGGCTGAAAGCGCCATGAAGCGAGGCCGCACGCAACCCTTTCTTGCGCAGATCAGATGCGCTCGGCTCACGCGAAGGCGATGAGGCGCTCGGCCGCCGGTTTGGCGTCGAGCGCGGCGAGAACGCCGCGCCGCGCCGGCGTCGGCTCGGCGGGCCGCGCATCGATGGTGAGCGGCGCGGGCGAAGGCGCCTCGAACGCGTCGGCGAGCTCCGCCCCGCGCGTCTCGCCGGCGAGGGCGAAGGCGGCGGAGGCCTCGCGCTCAACGGCGCGGCAGAGCTCGCTCTCGACGGCGCGCGCGCGCAACTGAAAGGCGACGTCCATCAGCCGCTCGCCGATGCCGCGCGCATGGGTCTGCGCCATCTCGAACTGCGCCGGACCCGAGGCGCGCTCGAGCCGCTCGATCGCCTCGAGGATGCGCGCCGTGTCGCCGGCGCGCACCCGGCGCGCGAATTCGGCGAGGAACCAGCGCCCGCGCGCCGTCTCCATCACGGCGTCCTCGATCCGCTGAAAATCGCTTTCGTCGAGCCCGGCCGGGGGCGGAATCATCGCGTCCTCGTGATTCGGCGTCGCGCCAGCATCGCCGATCCGGCAGAAGGCGCGAAGCGGAAAGCTCAGGACGCCGGCTTCTCCGCCTTCGGCGGCTTCGGCGGCGAGGGCCGCGGCGGCAGCGATTTCAGATAGGCCGCCATCGCCGCGCGATCATCGGCCGTGAGCTGCGCCATGTTCTTCACCACCGACGCCATGCCGGCGCCGACCGAATCGTAATCGGGCGTGAAGCCGGTGTTCAGCAGCTCCGCGATGTCCTTCGCCGACCATTTGGCAAGGCCGCTCGCGTCCGGCGTGATGTTGGGAACCCAGCCCCGCCCCTCCGGGTCCGGCCCGCCGGCGAAACGCGAGCCCGGCGGAATGAATCCGAGCGCGTTGCGCGCGGAATGGCACTCGACGCAATGGCCGGGCCCCTCCACCAGATAGCGCCCGCGATTGAGCTCGGCGCTCCTGGCGGGGTCCGGCGCGAAGGTCGAGAAGTCCATGAACAGCGCCTTCCACAGCCCCAGCGTGCGGCGGATGTTGAAGGGGAACGGCAGATCGTGATCGCGCGCCTTGCCCTCCACCGGCTGCAGCGTGCGGATGAACGCCGTCAGGTCGCGCACGTCGGCGAGCGTGACGAGATGGTAGGACGTGTAGGGAAACGCCGGATAATAGTGCTCGCCCTGCGGCGACACGCCCGAGATCATCGCATTGGCGAGATCGGCGACCTTCCATTCGCCGATGCCGTCCTTCGGATGCGGCGAGATGTTGGGCGCGTAGAACGAGCCGAACGGCGATTTGAGTTCAAGCCCGCCGCCGAGCTTCAGGCGATCCTCCTGTCCCGGCGTCATGTGGCAGGACGGGCAGCCGCCGGCGTAGAAGACGGTCTTGCCGCGCTCGACGTCGCCGCCCTGTTCGATCGCCTGCCACTGCGCGCGGTCATACGCCGGGCGCGGCGCGGAGACGAACCACGCGGCGACCGCGCCGGCGACGACGAGAGTGAGGAAAAGGATGCGCTTCATGCCGCCAGCGTGGCTCGCGACGCCGGCGCGCGCAAGGCGCGCGGGCGTCGCAGCCGATCGCCCTCAGCTCTTCTTGGCGCGGTAGGTTTCGTGACAACCCCCGCAATTCTTCAGAACGTTCGGGAAGGTCGCCTTGAAAGAGGCCTCGTCCTTGATCGCGGCGGCGGCGGCCTTCGACTCGGCGCCCCAAGCGGCGAACTTGGCCTCGAATTCGGCCTTCTTCTCCCACACAGCCGGAAGCGCGGCCGTGTCGCCGCCCGTCTTGGAGTTGTCCGGGAACAGGGTCGGCGCCTTGGCGGCCGTGTCCTGATAGGCGGCGAGCGCGGCCCGCACCTTCGCCAGATCGAACGCCTCCTCGCCCTTCAGCATCTTGCCGACCGGCGCGGTCGCCTGGCCTGCGGCTTTCATGGCCTCCTGACGCGCCTTGATCACGTCGGCCTGCGCAAACGCGGCGCCGGCGCCCAGCGCCGCGAAAAGTGCGGCGGCGATGATCGTCTTCATTCCAGTTCCTCCAGACATGTCTCGGAATATTCTTGGTCGACTGCGCGCAGCGTCGTTTCACGCGCTGCTGTCTCAGCCTAGCGTAAGCGCCATTTGCATGGCCGCAAGCGGCCGCTTTTGCCGATCACATGCGCGTGAGTCGTCAGCGAGCCGCCGCCCTGATCGCCTTGAAGATCGCCAGCGGCGTCGCCGGCATGTCGATATGCGCGATCCCGTAATTGCGATGCAGCGCGTCGACGAGCGCGTTCATCACCGCCGGGCAGGAGCCGATGGACCCGGCCTCGCCCGCCCCCTTCAGGCCGAGCGGGTTAGTGGTCGAGGGCACGTTGCGCGTCTCGAAATGGAAGCTGCCGACATCGGCCGCGCGCGGCACGCCGTAATCCATCAGGCTCGCGCTGAGAAGCTGGCCGTCCTCGGAATAGACCGTGCGCTCGCTGAGGGCCTGCCCGACGCCCTGCACGACGCCGCCATGCACCTGACCCGCCAGCAGCAGCGGATTGAGCGTGACGCCGAAATCGTCGCAGATCGTGTAACGCTCGATGGTCACTTGCCCGGTCTCGGGATCGACCTCGAGTTCGCAGACATGCGTCCCGTTCGGATAGGTCGCCTCCGGCGGCGTGTAGCTCTCCACCGCGCGCCGCGCCTCGGGCGTCGCCTTCGGCAGCCTGGCGATGTCGGCGAAGGAGATCGCGCGGTCCGTGCCGGCGATGCGCACGCCGCCATCGGCGATTTCCAGATCGGCGACCGCCGCCTCGAGTCTGTCGGAAGCGAGCTCCTTGAGCTGGATCGACAGCTTGTCGGAGGCGCGCGCCACCATCGCCGATCCGACGGGAATCGAGCGCGATCCGCCGGTGCCGTTTCCGGTCGCGACGCGATCCGTGTCGCCCTGCACGACGCGCACGCTATCCACCGGCACGTCGAGATATTGCGCGACGACCTGGGCATAGGCGGTCTCGTGACCCTGCCCGTTCGATTGCGTGCCGACGAGCACGGTGAAGGATCCGTCCTCGTTCAGCGTCAGCGAGCCTTCCTCGCCTTCGCCCCAGGCCGTGCACTCGATGTAACTGGCGAAGCCGAAGCCGCGCAGCTTGCCCTGCGCCTTCGCCTGCGCGGCGCGCGCGGAAAAGCCCGCCGCGTCGGCGCGCGCCAGCGCCTGCCGCATCGCCCCTTCGAATTCGCCGACGTCGTAGGTGCGCTTCGTCGGCGTGCGGTAGGGCATCTGCGCCGGCTTGATGAAATTCAGCGCGCGGATCGCGTCCGGCGTCGTCTTCATCTCGCGCGCGCAGGCGTCGACGAGACGTTCCAGCACATAGGCCGCCTCGGGCCGCCCCGCGCCGCGATAGGCGTCGACCGGCGTCGTGTGCGTGTAGACGCCGCGCACGCGCGCATGAAACGCGCCGATGTCGTAAGGGCCCGTCGCCATCGTCGCGCCGAGATAGTGGATGTAGGGCCCGTATTGCGAGGGATAGGCGCCGAGCCCGCCGATGAGGTCGATGCGAAGGCCGAGGAATCGGCCTTTCTCGTCAAGCGCCATCTCGGCGACGGTGACGTTGTCGCGCCCATGCGCGTCGGCGAGGAAGTGCTCGCTGCGGTCGCTGAGCCAGCGCACCGGCCGGCCGAGCATCTTCGCCGCCGCCAGCACAAGCGGATATTCGCGATACATGAACGTCTTGACGCCGAAGCCGCCGCCGACGTCCTTCGTCACCACACGGATCTTCTCCGCCGGCAGCTTCATGATCTTCGTCGCCAGCGTGTCCTGCAGTCCGTGCACGCCCTGGCTCGACACGGTGAGCGTGTAGCGGTCCTCGCCGGCGTCGTATTCGCCGATGGCGCCGCGCGGCTCCATGTAGTTGGCGATCAGCCGATTGTTGACGAGACGCAGCGCCACGACCCTGGGCGCGGCGGCGAAAACGGCGTCCGTCGCCTCCTTCTTGCCGATGCCGGAATCGAAGGCGAGATTGCCCGGAACGTCGGGCCAGACCTGCGCCGCCTCCCCCTTCATCGCCGCCGGAACATCGACGACGAGATCGAGCGGCTCCCAGTCGACGCCGATCGCCTCGACCGCGTCGCGCGCAGCAAGCTCGTCCTCCGCGATCACCATCGCGACCGCATCGCCGACATGACGAACCTCGTCGGCGCATAGCAGGGGACAATCGGGCAAGGGCGTCGTCGTCCCGTCGGCGTTCGCCATCGGCGCGAGGCACGGCACGCCGCCGAGCCCGACGACGTCCGCCGCCGTCAGCACCGCCAGCACGCCCGGCATGGCGCGCGCCGTCTCCAGATCGACGAAGGCGAAACGCGCATGCGCATGCGGGCTGCGCAGGAACGAGGCGGTCGCGACGCCGGGCGCCTCGACATCGCCGGTATACTGGCCGTGGCCGGTGATCAGCCGCGCATCCTCGACGCGCTTCACCGCCTGACCGATGCCGAATTTCATGGGCCGCATCCGCTCGTCCTCCCGCAGGCGTCCTGTCCTTGGCCGCAAGACTAGCCGCCCCGGCGGCGGGCGCCACCCCCGCCCGCGCCGGGCGCGCATGCGCGGGCCGGGCCCTTCCGTCTCCACGCCGCCGCCCCCATATGCGCGAAATGGACACGATTTTCGATTTCGACGCTCTTCCGAGACCCGTTCTCGACGACATCCCCGCCGATGCGCGCGGGCCCGGTGCGCCGGCCGCGACCTCCGACGACGCGTTGCTCGATTCCTATTCGCGAACGCTGGTGGACGTGGTGGACCGCGTAGGCCACGCCGTCGTGCGCATCGACGTGAAGCGCGGCGGCGCGCCGGCGGGCGCGGGCTCCGGCGTCATCGTCTCGCCGGACGGATTCGTGCTGACCAACAGCCACGTCGTGCAGGGCGCGCGCGTCGTCGAGGCTACGCTGCTCGACGGGCGCACGCTCACCGCGCGCGTGCTCGGCGACGATCCCGACACCGACCTCGCGCTGCTGCGCGTCGACGAGGCGGCGACGCTGCCTTTCGCGCCGCTCGGCGATTCCTCCGTGCTGAAGCGCGGCCAGATCGCGGTGGCGATCGGCAATCCGCTCGGCTTCGACGCGACCGTCACCGCCGGCGTCGTCTCCGCCCTCGGGCGCTCCCTGCGCTCGCGCAACGGCCGCATGATCGAGGACGTGATCCAGACGGACGCGGCGTTGAACCCCGGCAATTCCGGCGGTCCGCTGGTCAATGCGCGCGGCGAGGTGATCGGGATCAACACCGCGATCATTCAGGGCGCGCAGGGCATCTGCTTCGCGGTCGCCGCCAACACGGCGAGCTTCGTGCTGGGCGAGATCGTCCGCCACGGCCGAGTGCGGCGCGCCTATGTCGGAGTCGGCGCCGCGGTCGCGACGTTGCCGCGCCGCATCGCGCTGCGCCTTGGCCTCGCACAGGCGACCGGCGCGCTCGTCACCGCCGTCGAGCGCGGCTCGCCCGCCGACGAAGCAGGCGTGCTGACCGGCGACATCGTCATCGCGCTCGACGGGCGCGAGGTGACGAGCGCCGGCGACCTCGTGCGCAAGCTCGACGCCTCGCTGATCGGCCGCACCGCGCCGCTGGACGTGCTGCGCCGCTCCGAAGTGCGCCGCTTCTGGATCGGCCCGAAGGAGCGCGCGAGCTAGCCAGCCTCTCCGTCATTGCGGTGAGCGACAGCGACGAAGCAATCCAGCCTCACGCACGTCCCCGGCGTGGATTGCTTCGCTTCGCTCGCAATGAAGGGCGAGCGATGACGGGCGAGGAACAGCGCCCCCGGCCGTCATTGCGAGGAGCGACAGCGACGAAGCAATCCAGCCTCGCGCGCGCCCCTGCCTGGATTGCTTCGCGCCGCTCGCAATGACGGGCGAGCGATGACGGGCCGGGAATGCGCCATCGCCGCTTCGCAGACGCGCCGCCCTGTGGGACAACACCTCGCCGGACACGGGGAGGACGCGATGGACGACGCAAAGGGCCTGCGCAAGGGCCTGACGAGCTATGGCGACGCCGGCTTCTCGCTGTTCCTGCGCAAGGTGTTCATCAAGGCCAAGGGTTATTCGGACGACGCGCTCGACCGCCCCATCGTCGGCATCGCGGACACGGCCTCCGACTTCAATCCCTGCCACGGCAATACGCCGCAACTCATCGAGGCGGCGAGCCGCGGAATCATGCTCGCCGGCGGCCTGCCGATGGTGTTCCCGACCATCTCGCTCGGCGAGAGCTTTTCGCATCCCACCTCGATGTATCTGCGCAATCTGATGGCGATGGAGACCGAGGAGATGATCCGCGCCCAGCCGATGGACGCGGTCATCCTGATCGGGGGATGCGACAAGACCGCGCCCGCGCAGTTGATGGCGGCGGCCTCCGCCGACATTCCAGCCATCGTGCTGTTTACAGGCCCGATGCTCGCCGGCCATCACAAGGGCGAGCGGCTCGGCGCCTGCACCGATTGTCGGCGCCTGTGGGCGCGTCATCGCGCCGGCGAGATCGACGAGGGCGAGATCGGCACCGTCAGCGAACGCCTCGCGCCGACCAACGGCACCTGCATGGTGATGGGCACGGCTTCCACCATGGCCTGCGTGACGGAGGCGCTGGGCATGACGCTGCCCGGCTCGGGAACGATCCCGGCCGTGCATGCGGACCGCTTGCGCAACGCCGAGGCGACCGGCCGGCGCGCCGTCGAGATGGCGAAGGCGCGCGGCCCGCGCCCGCGCCAGATCATGACTGAGGCCGCCTTCCGCAACGCGCTGACCGTGTTGCAGACCATCGGCGGCTCGACCAACGCCATCGTGCATCTGGCCGCGATCGCCGGCCGGCTGGGTCTGACAGTGGATCTGGAGGAATTCGACGCCATCGGCCGGCGCGCGCCGGTGCTGGTCGATCTGAAGCCGACCGGCGACCACTATCTCGAACATTTCCACATCGCCGGCGGCATGCCGCGCCTGATGCGCGAGATCGAAGACCTGCTCGATGTCTCCGCGACGACCGTCTCGGGAGAAACCCTCGCGGAGGTGATCGCCGGCGCCGAGATCGTCCCCGGCCAGACCGTCATCCGCACGCGCGAAAATCCCTTGCGGGCGGAGGGCGGCATGGCGGTGCTGCGCGGCAATCTCGCGCCTGCCGGCGCCGTCATCAAGCACGCCGCCGCTTCGCCGGCGTTGCTGACGCATGAGGGACGCGCCGTGGTGTTCGAGAGCGTCGAGGACATGACGCGGCGCATCGACGACGAGGCGCTCGACGTGACGGCGCAGGACGTTCTGGTGCTGCGCAACGCCGGGCCGAAGGGGGCGCCGGGCATGCCCGAGGCCGGCTATCTGCCGATCCCGAAGAAGCTCGCCCGCGCCGGCGTGAAGGACATGGCGCGCATCTCCGACGCGCGCATGTCCGGCACCGCCTTCGGGACGATCGTGCTGCATGTCGCGCCCGAATCCGCCGTCGGCGGCCCGCTGGCGCTGGTGCGCACCGGAGACCGCATCCGCCTCGATGTTCCCGCGCGGCGGCTCGAGTTGCTGGTGGACGAGGCCGAACTCGCCCGCCGCCGCGCCGCCTGGACGGCGCCGCCGCGCCCCGCCGGCGCGGCGCGCGGCTATGCGCGGCTGTTCCACGACACGGTGTTGCAGGCGGACGAAGGCTGCGATTTCGATTTCCTGCGCTGAAAACGGCGGTCGCCGCAAAACGCTGCGGCCGCTTCACGCTTCCTTCACGCGCCTCGGGCTTGCTCCTTCGCAGATGAAGCACGTCTCCGAGACCCGCCCGTGTCGAACGCTCTCCTGAGCCTTCCCCCGGACGCGCGCGAGCAGGTGCGACGCAAGCTCGAGCGCGGCGAAGTCGTGCGCTGGGCCGGCAAGCCGCGCTGGACGGCGGCCATCCCCGCGATAGCGCTGACGCTCGCTTTTGGCCTGGTCTGGACCGGCTTCGCCGTCGTCTGGGAGGGCGCGGCCCTCGGCTTCGCCTGGGACGCCTTCATCGGCGAGAACCGCTCGAAGACGCCGCGCTGGATCGCCGGTCTGATGGCGGCCTTCGGCCTGCCCTTCGTGCTGATCGGGCTCGGCATGCTGTATCAGCCAGTGAAGATGCTGCGCCGCGCGCGCCGTCTCGTCTACGCGGTCACGGACCGGCGCCTCATCGAGATCGTCGGCGCCGAGGCGACCTCGACCTGGCCCGCCTCGATCCGCAACGTCCGCCGCCTGCGTCTGCCGATCGTCGGCGGCTCGATCGTCGTCTCGCACGGGCGCGCCCGCACGGACGGCGACATGGAGGACGTGACGACGCGATTGGACGGGGTGGACGACAATGGCGCCGAACAGGCGCTCAACGCGCTCGCAGCCGCGGCGACGCGACCACAAGCCGCCTGATCAGCGCCGACGCAGACGCTTGGCGTTCGCCTGAACCTTGCGGCTCGCCGGCTCGGTCGCCGCCGCAGCGACGTCCATCATGCCCGCGAGCACGTCCATCGGGCCGCGCACGCCGCCGAACATCGCCTTCATCCAGAACGAGCCGAGTTCGAGCGTCGCGGCCGCCATGCCCTGCGCGGCGGCCTCGAACTTCTCCGTCACCATGCGGCTGCGTTCGGCCAGATCGCCGGCCGGCGTCATCAGCATGGGCAGGCGGGCCGACAGCGTTTCGGCCGTATGCAGGCCGTCCTTGACGAAGCGGGCGCCGAGACGGGAGGCGCGGCGGCGAATTTTCGGCGGCACGGGAACTCCCGGGGTGAGGCGACGGTGAATGATGTTCGCACGAACATGGACGGAAGCTGAACGCGGCGCGACCCGGACTATCCTTCATTTCCGGAGGGAATACAGGTCATTAAATCGGCTTAGACGAAAGTCTGATATTTGCCCAGCCATGCCAGCCCGTCCTCGGTGCGCCCTTTCGGCCGATATTCGGCGCCGATCCAGCCGCGATAGCCGAGCCGGTCGATCAGATCGAACAGGTAGGGATAATTGATCTCGCCCGTATCGGGCTCGTGCCGCCCCGGATTGCCGGCGATCTGGAAATGGCCGATGCGCGGGAACAATCGTTCGATTGTCCGCGCGACCTCCCCCTCGACCCGCTGCATGTGATAAATATCGTATTGGAACAGCAGGTTGTCCGAGTTAACCTCGTCCATGATCTCGATCGCCTGACGCGAGGTGTTGAGGAAGAAGCCGGGAATGTCGTGCGGGTTTATCGCCTCGAGAACGAGCACGATCCCCGCCTTCTTCGTTTCCCGCACGGCGTATTTCAGGTTGTCGACGAGCGTCTTGCGCAACAGCGCGGGATTGACGCCGTCCGGCGCGAGCCCGGCGAGGCAGTTCACGCGGTCGCAGTTCAGCGCCCTGGCGTAGTCGATGGCGGTCGAGACGCTACGGCGGAACTCCTGCTGCCGGTCCGGCAGGCAGCCGAGCCCGCGCTCGCCCTTGTCCCACCGCCCCGCAGGAAGATTGAACAGCGCCTGCGTCAACCCGTGCTTCGTCAGCTCGGCGGCGACCGCCTCCTTCGGATGCTCGTAGGGCGAGACGTATTCGACCGCCCGGAACCCCGCCCGCGCCGCCGCGCCGAAGCGCTCCAGAAACGGAACTTCGTTGAACAGCATCGTCAGATTGGCGGAGAATTTCGGCATCGTCGCACCTCAGCGCGTGAGCGCGGACGGATCGAACCGCCGCACGAAATCGAGCAGCGCGGCGAAGGCCGCGCCCGCATCCTCGGCCGTGATCGCTTCGGCCGGATTGTGGCTGATCCCGTCGCGACATCGCACGAACAGCATCGCCGACGGGCAGAGCCGCGCCATCGCCATCGCGTCGTGGCCGGCGCCGCTCGGCAGGCGGATCGGCGCGCCACCTTCCCGCGCGACGCTCTTGGCCAGCATGGCGACGAGGCGCGGATCGCAGGCGACCGCCGGCGCGTCGTGCGCGCGCTCCATCGCCAGCGCGAGGCCGCGCCGCTCCGCAATGGCGCGGCAGGCCGCCTCGACGTCGGCGACGGCCGCGCGCCGCTGCGCGTCGTCCGGCGCGCGCATGTCGATGGTGAAGCGCGCCGCGCCGGGAATGACGTTGACGGCGCCCGGCTCGACCGCGACCTGCCCGACGGTGGCGACGAGATCCTCCTCGCCCCGCGCCCGCGCCTCGACGGCGAGGATCATCTCGGCCGCGCCCGCCAGCGCGTCGCTGCGGATCGCCATCGGCACAGTGCCGGCATGGCCCGCCACGCCCTCGACGACGACGCGAAAGCGCGTCGCGCCGTTGATCGCCGTCACCACGCCGAGCGCCGCGCCGCGCGCCTGCAGCACCGGCCCCTGCTCGATATGCGCCTCGACATAGGCGAGCGCCGCGCCGGGCGGATAGGCGAGCGCGCGGATCCCGGCCGGATCGCAACCGAAGCCGCGCAGCGCCGCCTCCAGCGTGACGCCCTCGCCATCCGCGCAAGCGAGCGTCGCCGGATCGAACGCGCCCGTCATCGCGCGCGAGCCCGAGAGTGTCGTCGGAAAGCGCACGCCCTCCTCGTCGCCGAAAGCGAGCACGTCGACGGCGAACGGCAACCGCTCGCCGCGCCGGTCGAGTTCGGCGACGACCGCGATCGCCAGCATCACGCCGAGCGTTCCGTCGTAGCGCCCGGCGTCGCGCACCGTGTCGATATGCGACCCGAGAAGCAGCGCCGGCGCGCCGGGCGTCGCGCCCTCGTAGCGGCCGCGCACATTGCCGACATCGTCAAGGGTCGCGGTCATGCCGGCCGCGCGCATCCACGCGATCACCTGCGCGACGGCGCGCTTGTGCGAGGGCGACAGGAACAGCCGCGTCAGTCTGCCCGGCTCGTCGGTGAAGGCGGCGAGCTCGTCGAGCCGCGCCATCAGCGCGGCGCCCGGGTCGCGATTGTCGCGCAGGCCCGTCACGGTAGGCGATCCCTCAGCCGCAACATCGCGATGCGCTCGATCTGCGCCAGCGCCTCGGCGAACTCGCCTTGCGGATGATGCTGCAGGCGGCGCTCGAAGGCGGCGAGAATGTCCGCCTTGGTCGCGCCCTTCACCGCCATGATGAAGGGGAAGCCGAAGCGCGCGCGATAGGCGTCGTTCAGCTCGGTGAACCGGGTCAGCTCCTCCGGCGTCAGCCGGTCGAGGCCCGAACTCGCCTGTTCGCGCGTCGAATCAGCGGTGAGCGCGCCGGCGAGCGCCAGGCGCCCGGCAAGATCGGGATGGGCGCGGATGAGCGAGAGTTTCAGCGCCTCGTCGCTCGCGCGCAGCGCCGCCACAAGAGCCCGATGCAGCCCTTCGGCCGTGTCGCAATCCGTCCCCAGCCCGCGCCTGTGCGCCGCCTCCGCGATCTGCGGCGTATGCTCGAAAACATCGCCGTAAAGCTCGACGAACAGCGCCCGCGGCAGCCGGCTGGGCCTGAAGCCGCCGGCGGGCGGATGGCGCCGGACCCAATGCCGCGCGATGTCGAGGCGCGTGGCGACCCACGCGTCCTCATGGCCCAGCACATAATCGAGAAACCGCTCTAGCGCGGCCGCGCGGCCCGGCCGCCCGACCAGCCGGCAATGCAGGCCGACGCTCATCATCTTCGCCTGCCCCGCACGCCCCTCGGCCAGCAGCGCGTCGAAACTGTCCTTCAGATAGGCGTAGAACTGATCGCCGGAGTTGAAGCCCTGCGGCGTGGCGAAGCGCATGTCGTTGGCGTCGAGCGTGTACGGAACGACGAGCTGCGGCCCGGCCTCGCCTTCGAGCCAGTAAGGCAGATCGTCGGCGTAGCTGTCGGCCATATAGAGGAAGCCGCCCTCCTCCATGCCGAGCCGCACCGTGTTCATCGAGGTGCGGCCCTGATAGAAGCCGAGCGGCCGGGCGCCCGTGAGCGCGGTCTGGATGGCGATCGCCTCGTCGATCTGCGCGCGCTCCTCGGCCGCGCCCATGTCGCGATAGTCGATCCATTTCAGCCCGTGCGTGGCGATCTCCCAGCCCGCCTCCGTCATCGCCGCCACCTGCTCGCGCCCGCGCATCAGCGCATGGGCGACGCCGAACACGGTGACCGGCAGGCCGCGCCGCGCGAACATGCGCCAGAGCCGCCAGAACCCGGCGCGCGCGCCATATTCGTAGATCGACTCCATGTTCCAGTGGCGTTGGCCCGGCCAAGGCGCGGCGCCGACGATCTCCGACAGGAACGCCTCGGAGGCGCCGTCGCCGTGCAGGACGTTGTTTTCCCCGCCCTCCTCGTAATTCACGACGAACTGCACCGCGACGCGCTTGCCGCCGGGCCAGTCGGCGTCCGGCGGGGTGCGGCCATAGCCGGTCATGTCGCGGGTATAGGCGGCGTCGAAGGCGTCGTGGTCTGCCATGTCGGGTCCGGTTGCGGATCGCAACGGAAGGTCGCGCCATTGCCGCCGGCTGGCAAGGGGCGCGCCAAGCGCCAAGGAAGAGGCTGGACAGACGCCCCGTCCGACGCGAACCTTCCGCCATGACGGGAAAGGACACGGCATGAGCGGCGCGACGGGCGGTCGATTGACCACGCATGTGCTCGACACGGCTTCGGGCCGCCCCGCGCGGGGCGTGCGCATCGATCTCTATCATCTCGGCGCAGAGCGGCGTCTCGTGCGTTCGGCGACCACCAACGCCGACGGGCGTTGCGAGTCGCCCCTGCTCTCGGGCGCCGAATGCGAGGTCGGCCATTACGAGTTGCGCTTCCATGTCGCCGACTATTTTCGCCGCTCGGGCGCGGCGCTCGCCGATCCGCCCTTTCTCGACGTCGTGCCGATCATGTTCGCCATCGCCGACCCGGCGGCGCACTACCATGTGCCTCTGCTGATCGCCCCTTACGCCTACTCGACCTATCGCGGCAGTTGAGATGCGCCGATCCATCCGCTTCCTGCTTGGCGAGGAATGGCGCGACCTGTCGGATGTCGATCCGCTGACGACCGCGCTCGACTGGCTGCGCACCGTGGAGCGCAGGACCGGAACGAAAGAAGGCTGCGCCGAAGGCGATTGCGGCGCCTGCACCATACTCGTCGGCCGCATGCAGGCCGGCCGCCTCGTCTACGAGCCCGTCGACTCCTGCATCCGCCTGCTCGCCACGCTCGACCGCTGTCATGTGCTGACGGTCGAGCATTTGCGCCGGCCCGACGGGCGCCTGCACGCGATCCAGCGCGCGCTGGTCGAGGCGCACGCGACCCAATGCGGCTTCTGCACGCCGGGTTTCGTCATGAGTCTGGCGGCGCTGTGGCTCGACGATCCCTCGCCCGACGAGGCGACGATCGAGCGCGCGCTGCAAGGCAATCTGTGCCGCTGCACCGGCTACGCGCCAATCGTGGCCGCGGCGCGGGCGATGAGCGAGGACGACGAGGCCGACCGCCTGCGCTTCGCGCGGATGCGGCGCGAGGCCGAGGACAAGCTCGCCACCATCGACGCGAGCGAGCCCGTGACGCTGCGACACGGCGCGCGCGTTTTCCATGCGCCGACGACGCTGGAGCAGCTCGACGCGTTACGCCTCGCCCATCCCGAGGCGACGCTCTTCGCCGGCGCGACCGATGTCGGCCTGTGGATCACCAAGCAGATGCGCGACCTGCCGACGCTCGTCTGGCTCGGCGGCGTCGAGGCCCTGCGGCGCATCGACGAGACGGCCGGCGCGCTCGAACTCGGCGCGACCGTCTCCTACCGCGACGCGCGCGCGCCCCTCGTCGCGGCCTTCCCGGACATGGCGGAACTGCTGGATCGCATCGGCGGCGCGCAGGTGCGCGCGATGGGCACGATCGGCGGCAACATCGCCAACGGCTCCCCCATCGGCGACATGCCGCCAGCGCTGATCGCGCTCGACGCGACGCTCGTTCTGCGCTCGCAGCGCGGCCGGCGTCAAATGTCGCTGGAGGATTTCTTCGTCGCCTACGGCAAGCAGGACCGCGCCGGCGACGAATATGTCGAGAGCCTGCGCATCCCCAGGATTGCGGAGGGCGAGACCTTCCGCGCGTGGAAAATTTCCAAACGCCGCGACGAGGACATTTCGTCCGTCTGCGGCGCCTTCAAACTGCGCCGCGACGCGACCGGCGCCGTTGCGGCGGCGCGCATCGCCTTCGGCGGCATGGCCGCGACGCCGAAGCGCGCCCGCGCCTCGGAAGCCGCGCTGATCGGCCGCCCCGCGACGCGCGAGACCTTCGCGGCGGCGGCCGCCGCGCTCGCTACGGATTTCGCGCCCATCGACGATTGGCGCGCCAGCGCCGCCTATCGCATGCGCGTCGCGCAAAACCTGTTCGAGCGGCTGCGTCTCGACCTCGCCGGCGCGCCGACGCGCCTGCCTGCGCGCGAGGCCGCGCATGGTTGACGCGCAGGCCCCCCTTCGGCGCGAGGGCGACCGGATCGTCGGCGGCGTCGGCGCGCCCGCCGCGCATGATTCCGCCGAGAAGCAGGTCGCGGGCGACGCCCCCTATATCGACGATCTGCCCGAACCGGCGGGCTGCCTGCACGCAGCTCTCGGCCTTTCCGACCGCGCCCATGCGCGCATCGTCGCGCTCAACCTCGACGCCGCGCGCCGCGCGCCCGACGTCGTCGCCGTGCTCACGGCCGCCGACATTCCCGGCGCCAACGACATCTCGCCGACGCATCGGCACGACGAGCCGATCTTTCCGACAGATCGCGTCAGCTTTCATGCGCAGCCGCTGTTCGCCGTCGTCGCGACGACGCGCGAGGCCGCGCGCCGCGCCGCCCGCCTCGCGCGCGTCGTCTACGAGGATCTGCCGCACGCGACCGACGTCGCGGCCGCCCGCGTCGCGCAGGACGGCTTCGTCACAGATCCGCTGACGCTGGCGCGCGGCGACGTCGAGGCCGCGCTCACCGCGAGCCCGCGCCGCCTCGAAGGGCGCATGGAGCTCGGCGGGCAGGAGCACTTCTATCTCGAAGGCCAGATCGCGCTGGCGATCCCGGGCGAAGACGACGAGGTGCTCGTCCATTCCTCGACGCAGCATCCGAGCGAGACGCAGCACATGATCGCGAGCGCGCTCGGCGTCGCGACGCATGCGGTGACGGTCGAGATCCGCCGCATGGGCGGCGCCTTCGGCGGCAAGGAATCGCAGGCAAATCTCACGGCCGTCGTCGCCGCGCTCGCCGCGCGCAAGCTGCGCCGCGCCGTGAAACTCAGGCTCGACCGCGACGAGGACATGGCCTCGACCGGCAAACGCCACGACTTTGTGATCGACTATGCAGCCGGTTTCGACGAGACAGGCGCGATCCACGCCGCCAATTTCGTCTACGCCGCGCGTTGCGGCTTCTCCTCCGATCTTTCCGGCCCGGTGACGGACCGCGCGTTGTTCCACTGCGACAACGCCTATTTCTATCCCGCCGTGCGCGCCCGCTCCGAGCCCTGGCGCACGCACACGGTGTCGAACACGGCGTTTCGCGGCTTCGGCGGCCCGCAAGGCATGCTCGGCGCAGAGCGCGTGATCGAGGAGGTCGCCTTCGCCACGGGCCTCGATCCGCTCGACGTGCGAAAGCGCAACGCCTATCGCGCCGGCCGCGATCTCACTCCGTATCATCAGACGGTCGAGGACGATCTCGGCCTGACCGTGATGGAGGCGCTGGAGGCGCGTTGCGACTATCGCGCCCGCCGCGCCGCGATCCGCGCCTTCAACGCGACGAGCCCCGTCGTGAAGCGGGGCCTTGCGTTGACGCCGGTGAAGTTCGGCATCTCCTTCACCGCCACGCTTCTACAACCAGGCCGGCGCGCTGGTGCATGTCTATATGGACGGCAGCGTGCAGCTCAACCACGGCGGCACCGAGATGGGCCAGGGCCTCGACACCAAGGTCGCGCAGGTCGTCGCCGAGGAGTTCCAGCTCGATCTGTCGCGCGTGCGCATCACCGCGACATCGACGGCGAAAGTGCCGAACACCTCGGCCACCGCAGCCTCGTCCGGCGCCGATCTCAACGGCATGGCCGCGCAGGCCGCCTGCCGCGCGATCAAGGATCGTCTCGTCGATTTCGTGGTCGAACGATACGGGGCGCCGCGCGAACAAGTCGTGTTCCTGCCGAACCGCGTGCGTATCGGCAATCGCGAAACGCCCTTCGCCGAGCTGATCGAAGCCGCCTACATGGCGCGCGTCTCGCTGTCGGCGACGGGCTTCTACAAGACGCCGGACATCCATTGGGACCGCAAGGCCGGGCGCGGCCGGCCCTTCTACTATTTCGCCTACGGCGCCGCGGCGAGCGAGGTCGCTGTCGACACGCTGACTGGCGAATACCACGTCGAGCGCGTCGACATCCTGCACGACGTCGGCGCGTCGCTGAATCCGGCGCTGGATCGCGGCCAGATCGAGGGCGGCTTCATTCAGGGCATGGGCTGGCTGACGACCGAGGAGCTGTGGTGGGACGACAAGGGGCGCCTGCGCACGCACGCGCCCTCCACCTACAAGATCCCGCTCGCATCCGATCGCCCGCGCGTCTTCAACGTCGATCTGCTTGAGGGACGGCCCAACGCGAAGGAGACGATCTATCGCTCCAAGGCCGTGGGCGAACCGCCGCTGATGCTCGCGATCTCCGTGCTGCACGCGCTGAGCGACGCGGTGGCCAGCGTCGCCAACCATCGCGTCTGCCCGCGCCTCGACGCGCCGGCGACGCCCGAGCGCGTGCTGATGGCGCTCGAGCGTCTCGCCGGCCGGGCATGAGCGCGGACGATCTTGCGGACTGGCTCGCCGCGCGTCTAGCGGCTGGTGTCGCGGCGGTGATCGTGCGTATCGCGCAGGCGCGCGGCTCCACCCCGCGCGACGCCGACGCGACGATGCTGGTGGCCGCGCATGAGGTCGCCGGCACCATCGGCGGCGGCTCGCTCGAATGGTCGGCGATCGAGCGCGCGCGCGAACTGCTCGCATCGGGCGACGCGACGGATCGGTGGGCCACGCCGCTCGGCCCCGCGCTCGGCCAGTGCTGCGGCGGCCATGTCGCGCTCGCCTTCGCGCGCGCCGGCGCGGCCGACATTGCCGCGCTGCGCGCCGTCGCCGCAGCCGACCGCGCGGCGCGCCCGGCGATCCGCATTTTCGGGGCGGGCCATGTCGGTCGCGCGCTCGCCCGCGCCGTCGCCGCCCTGCCCTTCGACACGCTGTTGATCGACACGCGCCCCGAAGAACTCGCAAGATCGAACGCCGCGCCGACGCGCCTGACCGACGATCCGGCGGCGGACATCGCCGCAGCGCCGCCCGGCGCCGCCGTCGTCATCCTCACCCATTCGCACACGCTCGACTTCCTGATTGCGCGCGCGGCGCTGGAGCGCGGCGATTGCGTCTATGTCGGCATGATCGGCTCGGCGACGAAGCGCGCGCGCTTCCTGAGCTGGCTCGTCGCATCCGGCGCCGATCCGGCGATGGCGGCGCCGCTCGTGCTGCCCATCGGCGCGGCCGCCCGCGACAAGCGGCCGGAGGTCATCGCGTGCCTGACGGCCGCCGAGATCGCGGCCCGACTGCTTGGGCCCGCCCCGACGCGACGGTTGCGGACGGACTGAACTGGCGCGAGAATCGCATTGCCGAACCGGTGGATCGGCGCGGAGGGCGGCATGGACGGCGTGATCTGGGACTGGGCGAGCTTCGCGCTGCGCTGGCTGCATGTGGTCACGGTGATCGCGTGGATCGGCTCGTCCTTCTATTTCGTCATGGTCGATCTCGGCCTGCGCCCGGCCCTGAACGCGCCGAAGGGCGTCGGCGGCGAGACATGGCAGGTGCATGGCGGCGGCTTCTACCACTTGCAGAAATATCTCGTCGCGCCCGAAGGGATGCCGAAGGAGCTGACCTGGTTCAAATGGGAGTCCTACGGAACCTGGCTCTCCGGCTTCTTTCTGATGTGCGTCGTCTATTACGTCGGGGCCGATCTCTATCTGATCGACCGCGCCGTGCTCGACGTGCCGCATTGGGCCGCCATCGTCATCAGCCTGGCGACGCTCGCCTCGGGATGGATCGTCTACGATCTGATCTGCAAGTCGCCGGTCGGCGAGGACACGGCGAAGCTGGCGGTCGCCGTCTATGTCCTGCTCGTCGTCGAGGCCTTCGCGCTGACGCATCTGTTTTCGGGCCGCGGCGCCTTCGTGCATATCGGCGCCATCGTCGCCACGATCATGACGGCGAACGTCTTCCTCATCATCATCCCGAACCAGAAGAAGGTGGTCGCTTCGCTCCTGCGCGGCGAGGCGCCCGATCCCGCGCTCGGCAAGCAGGCCAAGCAGCGTTCCAACCACAACAACTATCTCACGCTCCCAGTGGTGTTCCTGATGCTGTCGGGTCACTACCCGCTCGCCTTTGCGACCAGGTTCAACTGGGTCATCGTCGCGCTGGTGATCCTGATCGGCGGCGTCATCCGCCACTTCTTCAACACCATGCACCAGCATAAGCCCGCGCCGTGGTGGACATGGGGCGTGGCGACGGCGCTCTTTCTTCTCGTCGTCTGGCTGTCGTCCTTCCCCGCCGTCTCGACGCAGGCGCGCGCCGCGAGCCTCGCGCCGACGCCGAAGGTCGCCGCCGCGATGGCCTCACCGCACTTCGCCGCCGCGCGCGACGTCGTCGTCGCGCATTGCTCGATGTGCCATGCGCAGGAACCGGTGTGGGAAGGCCTCGCCGCGCCGCCGAAAGGCGTCGTGCTCAACGAGGATCGCGCCATCGCCGCGCAAGCGGGCCTGATCGAGCTTCAGGCCGTGCGCACCAACGCGATGCCGCCGCGTGGCGTCGCCCATATCGTCAACCTCGCCGACGACGATCGACGCCTGCTCGCGGCGTGGATCGCCACCATCCCGGCCGTGCGATGACGACCAAGGCGCTGCGCGGACGGCTGCTGCGCTTCGTCGGCGATCCGGCCGAACTCGGCGCGGCGGCGCGCCGTTACGACGAGGACGGAGCGATCCTCATCCGCAACGGCCGCGTCGTCGCCGCCGGCGACGCGCGCCTCGTGCTGGACGGTTTTTCCGGCGACATCGTCGACCATCGCCCGCACCTGTTGATCCCCGGCTTCGTCGACGCGCATCTGCACGCCCCGCAGACGCAGGTGATCGCCTCCTACGGCGCGGACCTGATCGAGTGGTTGCAGAAATACACCTTCGTCGAGGAGCAGAAACATGCGCACCCCGCGCACGCGGCCGCCTGCGCGACCTTCCTGTTCGACGAGCTGCTGCGCAACGGCACGACGACGGGCTGCGTCTATTCGGCCGTCTATCTCGCCTCCGCCGAAGCGGTCTTCGCCGAGGCGGACCGGCGCAACATGCGCATGATCGTCGGCAAGACGATGATGGACCGCAACGCGCCCGCAGCGCTCACCGACACGCCGAAATCAGGTTACGATCAATCCAAGAGCCTGATCGCGCGCTGGCACGGGCGCGGCCGCCAGTCCTTCGCCATCACGCCGCGCTTCGCCATCACCTCGACGCCGGAGCAACTCGAGGCGGCCGGCGCGCTGGCGCGCGAACATCCCGATTGCTACGTCCAGACCCATCTCGACGAGAACCATCGCGAGATCGAATGGGTGAAGGCGCTGTTCCCCGACAGCGAGGATTACGCGCATGTCTACGAGCGCCACGGCCTGCTCGGCCCCTGCTCGCTGCTCGGCCATTGCATCCATCTGACGGAACGCGAGCGCGCGCGGCTGGCGGCGGCGAACGCCGTCGCCGTGTTCTGCCCGACCTCGAACCTGTTTCTGGGCTCGGGCTCCTACCAGCTCGCGCGCTCGCGCGAGACGTCGCATCCCTTCCGCACGGCGCTGGCGACCGATGTCGGCGGCGGCACCTCCTACTCGATGCTCGTCACCATGCGCGAGGCCTACAAGGCGCTGATGATGCATGGGGAGCGGCTGCCGGCCGACCAGGCCTTCTATCTCGCCACGCTCGGCGGCGCGCGGGCGCTCGGCTTGCAGGACAAGATTGGCTCGCTCGCCGAAGGCGCGGAAGCCGACGTCGTCGCGCTCGATTCGCGCGCGACGCCGGCGATGGCCCATCGCGCCGAGACCGTGCGCGATCTCGACGAGGAGCTGTTCCTGCTGATGACGCTTGGCGACGACCGCGCCGTCGCCGCAACCTATGTCATGGGCGAGCGGCTGCACGCGCGCGGGGCGTGAGGACGCCCTTCACGCCTCGACGTCGAACTTGACGCCCTGCGCCAGCGGCAGCGTCTTGCCGTAATTGATCGTGTTGGTGGCGCGGCGCATGTAGGCCTTCCACGCGTCCGAGCCCGCCTCGCGGCCGCCGCCGGTCTCCTTCTCGCCGCCGAAGGCGCCGCCGATCTCGGCGCCGGAGGGGCCGATGTTGACGTTGGCGATGCCGCAGTCCGAGCCGCGCGCCGACACGAACTGCTCGGCCTCGCGCAGATCGTTGGTGAAGATGCAGGAGGAGAGCCCCGCCCCGACCGCGTTCTGCATGGCGATCGCCTCGTCGAGCGCGGAATAGCGCGTCACATAGAGGATCGGCGCGAAGGTCTCGCGCAGCATCGGCCCCTCGTGGCGCGGCATTTCGACCAGCGCGGGCGCGGCGTAGAACGCCCCGTCGGCGCCCGCCACCGCGCGGCGCGCGCCGCCATGCACGGTCGCGCCCAGCGCGCGCGCCTCGGCCAGCGCCTTTTGCATCCCATCGAAAGCCTGACCGTCGATCAACGGGCCGACGAGCACGCCGTCCGCCAGCGGATTGCCGATGGTCACGCCCGCATAGGCCTTGACGAGACGCGGGACGAGCTTGTCGTAAACGCTGTCGTGCACGAACAGGCGGCGCAGCGTCGTGCAGCGCTGGCCCGCCGTGCCCATCGCCGCAAACGCGATGCCGCGCAGCGCCAGATCGAGATCGGCCGTCGGCGTCACGACGCCGGCATTGTTGCCGCCGAGTTCGAGGATGGCGCGGCCGAAGCGCGCGGCGACGCGCGGGCCGACCATGCGGCCCATCGCCGTCGAGCCCGTCGCCGACAACACCGGCACGCGATGATCGTCGACCAGCGCCTCGCCGACGTCGCGCCCGCCGATCACCACTTCGAGCAGCCCCTCCGGCGCATCGCCGAAACGCTTCGCGGCGCGCGCGAAAACCGCCTGCACGGCGAGCGCAGTCAGCGGCGTCTTCTCGGACGGCTTCCAGACGACCGAGTCGCCGCACACGAAGGCGAGCGCGGCGTTCCAGCTCCACACCGCGACGGGAAAATTGAAGGCGGAGATGATGCCGACCACCCCGAGCGGATGCCAGGTCTCCATCATCCGGTGCTCGGCGCGCTCGGTGGCGATGGTGAGGCCGTAGAGCTGGCGCGACAGGCCGACGGCGAAGTCGCAGATGTCGATCATCTCCTGAACCTCGCCGAGGCCCTCGGACGTGATCTTGCCGACTTCGAGCGAGACGAGCCGGCCGAGATCGGCCTTGGCGGCGCGCAGCTCCTCGCCGAGCAGGCGCACCAGTTCGCCCCGGCGCGGCGCCGGCACGCTGCGCCAGACCTTGAAGGCCGCGTCGGCGCGGCCGATCGCCGCCGTCACGGCGGCCGCATCGTGCTCGGCGCAGCCGCCGATCTCCTCGCCGGTGATCGGCGATCGCACCTTGCGGGCGCCCCCGGTCCATTGGGCGCGCGGCGCGCCCAGCCGGTCGAGAATGGCGGCGACGGGGGCGGCGACGGGGGCGATGCTCGTGCTGGCGATGCTCATGGGGCGCTCTCGGCAGGGTCGAATGGCGGGGTCAGCCGGCTGGTTAGCACCGCCGGCCGGCCGGCGGAACCCGCCCCGTCGCCGCCCTGCAAGGCGCGCATCGCAGATCGCGCGCTCTTCGCGCCGGGTAGCCAGACGCGGCTTGTTCCGCCAATCTGCGCCGTCCGCGGCGACGCGCCGCCGAGAGATGATCGATCCATGACCGAAAAGCTGACCGTCGCCCCCGTCCTGCGCGACTTCATCGTCAACGAGGCCCTGCCGGGAACCGGCGTGACGGAGGCCGCCTTTTTCGACGGGTTGGGCGACCTCGTGGCCAAATTCGCGCCGCGCAACGCCGCGCTGCTGGCGACCCGCGACGCGCTTCAGGCGAAGATCGACGCCTGGCATCGCGAGAAAGGCGGCGCGGGCGATCCGGCCGCCTATGAGCGCTTCCTGCGCGAGATCGGCTATCTGCGCGACGAACCGGCTCTGTTTCGGATCGACACCGCCAATGTCGACGACGAGATCGCCCGCATGGCCGGGCCGCAGCTTGTCGTGCCGGCCTCCAACGCGCGATACGCGCTGAACGCCGCCAACGCCCGCTGGGGCTCGCTCTACGACGCGCTCTACGGCACGGACGCGCTGCCCCGCGAGTCGGGCGAGGCGAAGGGCTACGACGCCGCGCGCGGCGCCAGGGTGATCGCCTGGGGCCGCCAGTTCCTCGACGCGGTCGCGCCGCTCGCCGAACGCACCTATGCCGAGGCGGACGCTTTCTCGGTGGCGCACGGGCTGCTCGTCGTCCACATGCCGGACGGCGAGGTCGAGGCGCTGATGCATCCCGATCAATTCGTCGGCTATCGCGGCCCCGCCGACCAGCCGACCGCGATCCTGCTGAAGCATCACGGCCTGCATGTCGAGATCGACATCGACCGCGCGCATCCCATCGGCAAGACAGATCGCGCCGGAATCGCCGACATCGTCGTCGAGGCCGCGCTCTCGACCATCGTCGACCTCGAGGATAGCGTCGCCGCCGTCGACGCCGAGGACAAGGTCGCGGTCTATCGCAACTGGCTCGGCCTGATGAACGGCTCGCTCGCCGCCGATTTCGAGAAGGGCGGCAAGACGCTCGAGCGCAAGCTGAACGAGGATCGCGCCTACACGACGCCCTATGGCCGCAAGATGTCGCTGCACGGACGCAGCCTGATGCTGGTCCGCAACGTCGGCCATCACATGTACACCGACGCCGTGCGCGACGCGGCCGGCGCCGAGATCCCGGAGACGATCCTCGACGCGGCCGTGACCTCGCTCATCGCCATGCACGATCTGAAGGCGCAAGGGCCGATCCGCAACAGCCGGACGGGCTCGGTCTACATCGTCAAGCCGAAGATGCACGGACCGGACGAGGTGGCTTTCGCCAACGATCTGTTCGGCGCCGTCGAGATGATGCTCGGCCTGAAACCCTTCACGCTGAAGATGGGCGTCATGGACGAGGAGCGCCGCACCACGGTGAACCTGCGCGGCTGCATCGCCGCCGCGCCCTCGCGCATCGTCTTCATCAACACCGGCTTTCTCGACCGCACCGGCGACGAGATCCACACCTCGATGGAGGCCGGACCGATGGTGCGCAAGGAGGACATGCGCAAGACGCTCTGGATCAAGGCCTACGAGGACGCCAATGTCGACGCCGGCCTCGCCTGCGGCCTGCCCGGCCGCGCGCAGATCGGCAAGGGCATGTGGGCGGCGCCCGACCGCATGTCCGACATGCTGGCCCAGAAGATCGGCCACCCGCGCTCCGGCGCCAACACCGCCTGGGTGCCCTCCCCCACCGCCGCCGTGCTGCACGCCACGCACTATCATCAGATCGACGTGGCGGAGAAGCAGAAGGAGCTCGCGGGCCGCAACCGCGCCCCCGTCTCCGACATTCTGACGATCCCGCTCGCGGATACGACGCCGGACGCGGCGGCGATCCAGCAGGAGCTCGACAATAATTGCCAGGGCATCCTCGGCTATGTCGTGCGCTGGATCGATCAGGGCGTCGGCTGCTCCAAGGTGCCGGACATTCACGACGTCGGCCTGATGGAGGATCGCGCCACGCTGCGCATCTCCAGCCAGCACGTCGCCAACTGGCTGCGCCATGGCGTGACGACCGAGGCGCAGGTGATGGAGACGATGAAGCGCATGGCCGCCGTCGTCGACCGCCAGAACGCCGGCGATCTGCTCTACCGGCCGATGGCGCCCGGCTTCGACGGGCCTGCCTTCAAGGCCGCCTGCGACCTCGTCTTCAAGGGCGCGGCGCAGCCCAACGGCTACACCGAGTTCGTCCTGCACGCCCGCCGGCGCGAGGCGAAGGCGCTCGGCTGAGAACGACAAAGATCAATGCTCCGGCGCCCGCGCCGGGGCAGACAAGGACGCCGGCGAACGGCGCGGCTTCGGAGTGACCGGGATGGATTTCGACTACAGCCCCAAAGTGCGCGATCTGCAGGGCCGGCTCGCCGACTTCATGGACCGCCACATCTATCCGAACGAGGCGCGCTTCGAGGCCGCGCTCGACGCCGCGCCGACGCGTTGGGCGCCCGTGCCGTTCATCGAGGAGCTGGAGGCCAAGGCGCGCGCCGAAGGGCTGTGGAATCTGTTCCTGCCGGAATCGACGCGCGGGGCGGGCCTCACCAATCTCGAATACGCGCCGCTCTGCGAGATCATGGGCCGCGTGCCCTGGGCGCCGGAAGTGTTCAACTGCAACGCCCCCGACACCGGCAACATGGAGACCATCGAGCGCTACGGCACGCCCGAGCAGAAGCAGCGTTGGCTCGTTCCGCTGCTCGAAGGAAAGATCCGCTCCGCCTTCGCGATGACGGAGCCGGCCGTCGCCTCGAGCGACGCCACCAACATCGAATCCTCGATCGTGCGCGACGGCGACGACTATGTGCTGAACGGCGTGAAGTGGTGGACATCCGGCGCCGGCGATCCGCGCTGCGCCGTCTACATCTTCATGGGCAAGACCGATCCGCGCGCCGCCCGCCATCTCCAGCAGTCGATGATCCTCGTGCCGGCCGACGCCAGGGGCGTCACCGTGCGCCGCCATCTCCCCGTCTTCGGCTATGACGACGCCCCGCACGGCCATATGGAGGTCGCCTTCGACAATGTGCGCGTGCCGGCGAGCAGCATGTTGCTCGGCGAGGGGCGCGGCTTCGAGATCGCGCAAGGCCGTCTCGGGCCGGGCCGCATTCATCACTGCATGCGCCTCATCGGCCTCGCCGAGCGCGCGCTCGAATTCATGTGCAAGCGCACCAAGGCGCGCGTCGCCTTCGGCAAACCCATCGCCGAACAGACGGTGACGCTGGAGCGCATCGCCGAGGCGCGCATCATGATCGATTCCGCTCGCCTTCTCGTGTTGAAAGCCGCCGACATGATGGACAAGGTCGGCAACAAGGACGCCAGGGCCGAGATCGCGATGATCAAGGTGTCGGCGCCGAACATGGCCTGTCAGGTGATCGACTGGGCGATTCAGGCGCATGGCGGCGGCGGCGTGTCGAATGACTTCCCGCTCGCCTACGCCTATGCGCTCGCCCGCACGCTGCGCTTCGCCGACGGGCCCGACGAGGTGCATCGCAACCAGATCGGCAAGCTCGAACTGCGCAAATGGAACTGAGGCCGACGGAGCCGGCATGACGACCGACGCGTCACGACAGATTCTCGCGCTGCACGGCGCGTCCGGCGCGGCGGTTCAGGCGATGCTCGCCGCTTTCGCCGCGCGCCGTCGCGCCGAGGGCGTCGCCGTCGCCGGGGTCGTCGAGATCGCCGACGCCGGCGGGCCGTTCGAATGTTCCTCGCTGACGCTGCGCGACGTGGCGACCGGCGACGACATTCCGATCTCGCAGGATCTCGGCGCCGGCTCGACCTCGTGCAATCTCGACGCCGGCGGCCTCGCCGCCGCCTGCGGGCGCATCGAAGCCGCCGTCGCATCCGGCGCGCAGCTCGTCGTCCTCTCCAAGTTCGGCAAGCAGGAGACGCTGAACGGCGGCCTCGTCGCCGCCTTCGCGAGCGCGATCGCCGCTGGCGTGCCGATCGCGACCTCCGTCGCGCCCTCGCTGGCGGCCGCGTGGGCGCGTTTCGCCGCCGATCTGGCCCAATCGGCGCGCGCCGAACCGCAAGCGCTCGAAGACTGGTGGCGCTCGCTCGCCAAGGGGTGAGACGGACACCGTTGTGCTCTGCCGCACCGCGCTGCGCGACGATGGCGCATAGCGTGCGCGCTCTCCCCGCAATGTCGCGCGGGGGTGGAGCGGGCGATGTGGTTCCTCACCGAAATCGCGGACGGCTTCGATCGCCTCGTTCATGAAGACGAGGTGTTTCTCGACGAGGTCGGAACGGACGCGGCGACCGAGTATTTGAAGGACTCGAGCGCCGGCAACGCCGCCAAGCTCGGCCTCGCGGCCGTCGGCGGCGCAGCCTTCAAACTGTCGACGACGGTGGCGAAGGGCTTTGTCGACGTTTTGCGCATCGGCGACGGCGTGCAGAAGGGCGGCTGGGGCTACGGCGAGGACGCGCTGCGCGCGCTCGTGCTCGTCGGCCCCGCGCTGCGCGGCCTGCGCTGGGCCGGCGGACTCGCCGCGGAAGTGGATTTCAACGCGCGTCTCGGCAATTGCGCCTGGGTCGCCGGCGCGCGCTCCTTGCGTTTGACCGGCAACGGCTTCTTCGCCAGCGTCGCCGACATCGCCAAAGCCAACGGCTTGACGGCGGAGACGACGTCGGGCCTCGCCAGCACGAGCGAACTCGGCGAGGTGCTCAAGGTCTGGAACCTGTCGCGCTTGCTCGGGCTCAACAGCAAGATCGCCTCGCCGGTGCTGAAGGGCGCGACCGCGCCGACCATCGAGGGCGTCGCCAAGCTTGCCAGCCAATCGCGCGACGGCGTCGTCGTCTTCGGCCTGAAATGGGTGATGAACGGCAAGAATGTCGGCCACGCGCTGATCGCGCGCTGGGGCGTGCTCGGCGTCGAGATCATCGACCGCTCGGGCAAGGTCGTGAAGAGCCTCGCCGACCTCAACCGCTACTATCCCGGCATCGGCGCAGCGACGATCACCGGCGACGCGCTGATCGTCCAGAACGCCGGAATCGTGCGCCTGATGGCGACCGCGCCGAGCCTCGCCAACATGATCAAGGTCGAGGTCAAGCCCGCCATCGTCAAGCCGACGAAACTGGCTCCGACCGCGACCGGCCAACCCTGGACGGCCGGACCGAAGAAGGCGCCCGCGAAGAAGCCGGAGCCTCCCGCGACGAAGCCGCCGCCATCCCTCGCGGCCAAGCAGAACCACGGCATGATCACCCGCCACGAGACCTGCACGCGCCTGCATCCGGAATTTCCAGAGCAGTGCACGCACTACTACACCTACAAGGTGATCGCCGGTGACTCGCTGTCGAGCATCGCGCAATATGTCTACGGCAACGCCGGCGCCTGGGGCGTGATCTACAAGGCGAACCAGCAGCTCATCGGCCCGAACCCGCACGACCCGAAGGCGCTGAAGGTCGGCATGGAGCTGTTCATTCCCTCCAAGTAAACGCGCGGTTGCGAGCCGGCGCGCGCGCTGCCACGCTGCGGCGACATTCGCCGGAACGCAGCCCATGCAGCCGCCCCACGCCGTCAGCCAATCGGAAAGCGACACCAACCTCACCTCGCGCCGCGCGCAATGGCAGGCGCGTTCGCTCGATGCGCACACGCGCGCCCTGCTGGCCGAGGACGAGCGCTACTTCCTGCGCCAGTCCGTCTCGACGCCTTGCCTCAACGCCATTGCGAAGGCCGAAGGCATCTGGATCGAGGACACGGCCGGCCGCCGCTACATGGATTTCCACGGCAACAACGTCCACCACATCGGCTACGGCCATCCGCGCCTGAAGAAGGCGATCGCCGAGGAGATGGACCGCCTGCCCTTCGCGCCGCGCCGCTACGCCTGCGCCACCTCGACGGCGCTGGCGAAGAAGATCGCCGAAATCGCGCCGGGGCGGCTCTCCAAGATGCTGTTCACCACCGGCGGATCGGACGCGATCGAGGTCGCGGTGAAAATCGCCCGCACCGCGACGCGCCGGCACAAGACGCTCTCCTTCTGGGACGCATTTCACGGCGCGGGTTTCGGCGCCTCGGCGCTCTCGGGCGAGGTGCTGTTCCGCTCCGGCCCGGCCGCGCCCGTCGTGGCGGGAGACCAGCATGTCGCGCCCTTCGCCTGCTATCGCTGCCCCTACGGCCACGACAGCGACGCGGACGGCCAGCCCGTCCTCGAGCGCTGCAAGCTCGCCTGCGCGAAGATGGTGGACTACGTGCTCTCGCGCGAGACGGACGTCGCCTGCCTCGTCGCCGAGCCCGCGCGCGCGGTGCCCTATGTGCCCCCGCCCGGCTTCTGGCGCGCCGTGCGCGAGGCCTGCGACCGCTACGGGACGCTGCTCGTCTTCGACGAGATCCCGACCGGCCTCGGCAAGACCGGTCGCATGTTCGCCTGCGAGCATGACGGCGTGGAGCCGGACATTCTGGTGATGGGCAAGGCGCTCGGCGGCGGCGTTCTGCCCATCGCCTGCGTGGTGACGCGGCCCGATCTCGATGTCGGCGGCGACGTCGCCTTCGGCCATTACACGCATGAGAAGAACCCGGTGACGGCGCGCGCCGCGCTCACCACCATCGAGATCGTCGAGGACGAGCGCCTCGTCGAGAACGCCGCCCGCGTCGGCGCCGCCGCGCTCGAGCGCCTGCACGCGATGAAGCGCCGCCTCCCCGCCATCGGCGACGTGCGCGGCCGCGGCCTCCTGCTCGGCGTCGACCTCGTGCGCGACCGCGACGCCAAAACGCCCGACGCCGACCTCGCCGAGGCCGTGCTCTACCGCGCGCTCGACGCCGGCCTGTCCTTCAAGACGACGATGGGCAATGTGCTCACCTTCACCCCGCCGCTCACCGTGACGACCGACGAGATGATGCGCGCCCTCGACATCGTGGAGAGCGCCATCGCCGCCGGCGCGTGAGGCGCCTTGATTTCGCCGCGCCGACGCGGCGAAATGCCCGCACCGGCGAGATGGAGGACGTGTCCGTCTGGCGACCCTCGCGGCGCATCATCGTACCTGCGAGGCGCCGGTTCGCGCAAAGCGCGGCCCACGACGATTTTCAGCGGAAGATCAGGGTTTTGATGGTGGGCGCACAAGGGCTCGAACCTTGGACCCGCTGATTAAGAGTCAGCTGCTCTACCAACTGAGCTATGCGCCCATCAAAACGCTCGCGCGGGACATGCCCGCGCTAACGGCGCCGAGGTAGCAAAGCCCCCGGCGCCTGTCCAGCATCTTTTTTCGCTTTCCGCCGGCGCCGCACACATTCGCCAGGTCGCCGCCCGCCCCGCCGCCGTCGCCGCGCAACGCCCACAACGCCACGCGCCGTCATTGCGAGCGAAGCGAAGCAATCCAGCCTTCGGACGCGATGGATTGCTTCGTCGCTACGCTCCTCGCAATGACGGTTGGAGATAGCGCGTCGCTCGCGTCTGTCATTCCCGGCCGAGCGCAGCGAGGGGAAGGGAATCCATGTGCGCCCCTTCTGGACCCCCTTCCCGGCGGCTTCCCCGCCGCCGGGGGTGACAGGCGTCGCCTCGCGCGTCGCGGGCTCGTGCGCCCCGCCTCACTTCACCCGGAAGTAGTTCCGTAGCGCGAGGCCGAAGAAGAAGAGCAGCAGCGCCGAGAGCACGTTCTGCGCGATCATCGTCGCCTGATACCAGCCGGGCGCGATCGGCACGCAGCGTTTCAGCTTCGTCTCGTCGACGGGCGGCGCGCCGCAGAGCAGAAACTTCTTCACCTCGCCGTCGATGGAGAGCGACCCGACGAAGGGGATCGCGTTGGAAAAGGCGAGCTGACGCGTCGCCGCGCGATACTCGGCCTCCGTCGCCTGCGCCGCCGCCTCGCGCTCCTCGGGCGAGCCCGTCGGGATCCGCCGCGCATCCTCGACGGCCGCCGCGCGCTTGCCGGCGAGACTCGCGTCGAAGGCGGACACGAACAACGGCAGCGTCACCGCCAGCGCCAGAAGCGGGCGGATCAGCGACCGGCCGTAATCGGAAAAGAGCCAGTAGAGATCCATGACGCGCCGCCAGCACCAATGGACAAAGAGCGGACCCAGCCGGGCGATCTGCTTCAGGTCGTTGCGTTCCGCGAAAAAAGCGTCGCGCAGTCTCCTGCGGTGCACGCCACGCTCGGCCTTGCGCTCCTCGATGTAGAGGTCGCGTTCGAGATCGTGGTTCTTGGTGTCCTCCGCCACCTTTCGGAACGCTCGTAGACGGATCGGAACCGACGAATCCTCGGTCCAGTGCCGCCTCCAGCGCGGCTGGTCCGGCGGCGCGAAGCCGACCTCGGCGCCCGTGAAGTCGATGCGCTGCAAATTCGTCGCGCCGTCTAGGTCTGGCGGCGCTGGAGCACGCGCACCCGACAAACTAACGGGCCCGTCAACAGCGCGATTGCGAAATATGAGCGGGCCGCCAATGCGCACATTGGAAAGATCAAGCGAAAGAAAGCAATGCGGCCCGTAGCCCTCGTTAGAGTGCTTTTCCTGGAGCAGTCGCAACGAGCGATACCGCTCTCGTTCAGTCCCTTTTGCAAGAGCGCCTTGGCGAATATTGTGCTTGCGTTCGAACCAAGAGGTGGCCGTCGCTCCAGCAAAATTTGCCCCGCCAACAAAAACTGCAGCATTAAAGAAGATGCCGTACCCAAACGCCACACTCTGAAAATCAGCTATGCCCTCAAATTGAGCACCCGCGAAGTCGGCCCCCTCAAGGAAAGAGGCCCCCCTAAAATTCGCGCTGCCGAACTTGGCGCGTTTGAAGCGTGCTCCACCACCAAATTCAGCGTCGATAAAATTAACGTCAAAATCGAATATTGCATCACAAAAATTAGCATATTCTCCAAATATAGTTTCCTGAAATTCATTCATAAAAGCAAACTTAGAACCAGAAAAATCTACATTCCCAATAAACATTCCAGAAAAAGAAATTCCACGATTCTCTACAATAGTAAAATCAACATTCGTAAATCTAGCGCAGATTGCACTGTTTTCGAGTCGCCATTTGTTCCATTTATGCCGCGCTTCGACGCGAGCGCCATCAGAGCTCGTGTGTGGCCGCACTCGCCAGAGGAAAAGCTCTACAACGTGACGGTTATGCTGTTCGGCCCGCGCGTCCATCGCGGCAAGCATCGGCCCGTCGAGCCGCGCCGGCAAGCGGGCGCGACGGTTTGTCCCCGGCGGTCATCGCGGGCCGCGCCGGCTGGATTGCTTCGTCGCAATGACGGTCGGGGCAAGACGGCGTCGGCCCGAGCCCACGCCGCCCCCTCGCCGTCATTGCGAGCGCAGCGAAGCAATCCAGCCTGTCGCGAGCATGGATTGCTTCGTCGCTGCGCTCCTCGCAATGACGGTCGGGGCGAAACGGCGCGGGTTCGAGCCCACGCCGTCTCTCGCCGTCATTGCGAGCGAAACGAAGCAATCCACGCCGGGGCAGTCCGCCGCATGGATTGCTTCGTCGCTACGCGCCTCGCAATGACGGTTGGGGTGAGTCCCCCGCTCCCGCGTCGCGTGCGCCCCCTCACACCCCCGCGTTCATCGCCGCCGGGCGGCCGCGGCCGCGTTTGGCCATCAGCTTGTTGAGGGCCGAGACGTAGGCGCGGGCGGAGGCGACCATCGTGTCGGGGTCGGCGCCCTTGCCCGTCACCGTCGCCTCGCCTTCGGAGAGGCGGACGGAGACCTCGGCCTGCGCGTCCGTCCCCTCGGTGACGGCGTGCACCTGATACAGCTCCAGCGTCGCCTTGTGCGGCGCCAGCGCGTGGATCGCGTTGAAGATCGCATCCACCGGGCCGTTGCCGGTGGATTGCGTGGTGACGTGCTGGCCGTCCATGTCGAGCGTCAGCGTCGCGCTCTGATGGCCCATCGTGCCGGCGATGACGGTGAGCGCCACCACCTTCACGCGGTCGTGCGCGTTCAGCAATTCGTCGTCGACGAGCGCCTCGATGTCCTCGTCGTAGACGTGCTTCTTGCGGTCGGCGAGCGCCTTGAAGCGCGTGAAGGCGTCGTTCAGCGCGTTCTCGCCGAGCGAGTAGCCGAGATCCTTCAGTTTCTCCTTGAAGGCGTGGCGGCCCGAGTGCTTGCCCATGACGAGCGAGGTCTTCGACACGCCGACGGATTCGGGCGTCATGATCTCGTAGGTCTGCGTGTTCTTCAGCATGCCGTCCTGATGGATGCCGCTCTCGTGCGCGAAGGCGTTCCGGCCGACGATCGCCTTGTTGTACTGCACCGGGAAGGAGGTGACGGCCGAGACGAGCTTGGAGGCGCGCGTCAGCATCGTCGGCTCGATGCCGGTGTCGTAGGGCGCGACGTCGCCGCGCACGCGCAGCGCCATCACGATCTCCTCCAGCGCCGCATTGCCCGCGCGCTCGCCGATGCCGTTGATGGTGCACTCGATCTGCCGCGCCCCGCCATGCAGGCCGGCGATCGAGTTCGCCACCGCCATGCCGAGATCGTTATGGCAATGCACCGAGAAGATCGCCTTGTCGGCGTTCGGCACGCGCTCGCGCACGGCGCGGAACATCGCGGCGTATTCGTCCGGCACGGTGTAGCCCACCGTGTCGGGCAGGTTGATCGTCGTCGCGCCCGCCTTGATCGCGGCCTCGACGCAGCGGCACAGAAAATCCATCTCGGTGCGCGTCGCGTCCTCGGCCGACCACTCGACGTCCTCGACATGGCTGCGCGCGCGCGTCACCTGATTGGTGACCAGCTCGAGCACCTGATGCGGCTCCTTCTGGAGCTTGTATTTCATGTGCACGGGCGAGGTGGAGATGAAGGTGTGGATGCGCCCGCGCCGGGCGTGCTTCACCGCCTCGGCGCAACGGTCGATATCGTTCGGCGCGGCGCGCGACAGGCCGCAGACCGTGGCGTTCTTCACGCGGCGCGCGATCTCGGAGACGGATTCGAAATCGCCCTCGGAGGCGATGGGGAAGCCGGCCTCGATGATGTCGACGCCCATGGCGTCGAGCAGGTCGGCGACCTCCAGCTTCTCCTCCAGCGTCATCGACGCGCCGGGGCATTGTTCGCCGTCGCGCAGCGTCGTGTCGAAGATCAGGACGCGGTCCTTGTTGGAGCCGGCGGATACGGTGGGATTGCTCATCGGATGACTGTCCTACTGGGCCGGCGGCGCCTCGATGCGCGGCGGCGATCTCTGGATGGGTGCGGTTCGCGTGTCCCCTGAGGGCCCAGGCTCGATGCCCGGCCGGCTCTCAGGGGCGGCTAAGAAGAAGCAGCGAGGAGAGGCGCGCAGCCGGCCGCGCGCGGCGCTGGGCCGCGTTCGTCGTCGCCTGAATGCTGCTGGCGGAAGTCGCCACGGTCGTCCTCGCTCGCGCCGGATCGCGCGCACGTCTCAAGATAGCCCGCCGGGGCCGCGCGCCGCAACCCACCTCCCCCGATTTGCGCGGGCGCGTTGACTGGGCGCCACAGGGCCGGCGACCGTTGCGGCGAACGATTCGCCCACGGAGGCCCCCATGTTCCGCCTGCTCCTGCTCGTCGCCCCCGCCTTGCTGCTCGCCGGCTGCAACACGACGCAGACCGCCGCCCCGCCCGCCGCGCCGCCTGCGCAGGCGGCCGCGCCCTCGCCGGTGACGCCGGCCGGCTTCAAGCTGCCCGAGGGCGCGGGATGCTCCGGCGATGTCGCCCGCTACCGCGCGATTCAGGACAACGACCTGAAGACCGGCCACGTCAACAAGTCGGTCTACGACCAGATCCAGGGCGAGATCGCGCAGGCCGAATCCGCCTGCGCCGCCGGCCGCGACGCCGAGGCGCGCGGGCTGATTTCGGCCTCGCGCAAACGCCACGGCTATCCGGGCTGACGCCTCAGCGCGCCAGCGCCTGCTCCAGAAACGCCACGATGAAGGCCGGCATCCGCGCCGGGTCGATGTCGGCGCGGGCCCGCACCACATGCATGCGGGAGAGTTCGCGCTCCTCCTGCCGCTCCAGCGCGGCGTGGATTTGCGCGACGACCGCCTCGGCCGGCAAATGGCAGCGGATGGGACGCAGGCACGCAATCCGCTGGCCGAGCTTCAGCACGGTCCAGCGCGGGGCGACCGCGTAGTCCGCGCCCGTGAGGCCCGTCTCCTCCTCCAGCTCGCGCAGCGCGCTGGCGGCCAGATCGACGCGACCCTCGCGCACGTCCTTCGGGTCGGGTGTTCCGGCGGGAAAGTAGATCTTGCCGGCGTTGGAGGTGGCCGTTCCCATCTCGCCGAGAATGAACGCGCCGTCGGCGCCTTGCAGCGCCGCCATGGCGAAGCAATTGGCGACGCTCTGTCGCGGAAGCCGAGATCGCGCCAGCCGATGAAGCGCGAGTATCGCGTCGGAAAATAGGCGGCCTCGAAACGCCTCTCCCGCACCCCCCAGCGATGGGCGAGCAGCACCGGCCCGTCGAACAACGCGCCGTTGCCTGCCGCGAGCTTCGCCCAATGCGCGTCCAGCGCGGCGGCCTCGCGCTCCGCCCACGGCCAGTCGCACGGCGCGTAAACGCCCTCGACCGCGTCGACCTCGAAAATGTCCGCCGCGCTCAAACGTCGATCGTCCCCTGCTGGAGGATGACCGCCGCCCCGCCGATGGAGGCCGAGACGAGCGCGCCCTGCGCGACGTCGAGCCCGAGCGTGATCAGGCTCGGCCGCCCCATCTCGAAGCCCTGCTCGACGACGATGGTGTGGTCGCCGTCCTCCGGCGCGTCGAAGGCCATGATCGCGCCGGCGAAGGCGGCGACCGCCGAGCCCGTCGCCGGATCCTCGCCGACGCCCAGATCGGGCGCGAACATGCGGGCGTGGAAGCGCGACCCCGGCCGCGCCACCTCGCGCGTGTAGACGAAGGCGTTGGCGTGGTCGGCCGGCTGCACCGCGCCCCATTTGGCAAGGTTCGGCTTCGCCCGCGCCACGGCCGCGAGCGAGGCGACGGGCACGAAGGTGAAGCCGACACCCGCCGAGAAGACGGACGGAACGTGCGCCTCGAAGCCGATATCCTCGGGCTGGAGCGACAACGCCGCCGCAAGCTCGGCGGCGCCGGTCGCCGCGCCGATCCGCTCGGGCAGGCGCGGCAGGGTGAAGCTCCCGCGCGGCGCCTCGCCCTTGATGTGGCGCACGATGCAGGCGACGTCGCCGACCTGTTCCTCCAGCACCACCGACACGTCCTGCTGCGCCAGAATCTCCGGCGCGCGCAGTTCGGCGAGCAGCACCGCCGTCCCGACCGTGGGGTGCCCCGCGAAGGGCAGTTCGCGCCCCGGCGTGAAGATGCGCAGGCGCGCCGTATTGATCGGGTTGCGCGGGGCAGCGACGAACACCGTCTCCGACAGGTTGAACTCGCGCGCGATGGCCTGCATCCGCGCCGTGTCGAGCCCGTCGGAATCGAGCACGACCGCGAGCGGATTGCCGGTCAGCGGCTCCGCGGTGAAAACGTCGAGCGTGTAGAATTTCCGTCGCATGTCGGCCCTCGCGAATCCGGCGCGAGGATGCGCGCGGACGGCGCGCGCGGCAACCTCAGGCGCGCGAGCCGAGCCAGACCACGCAAAGGCCGAGCGCGGCGAGCGCCCAGCCCGCCAGCGCCAGCGGCGTCGGCCGTTCGCCGAGCAGCACGACGCCGAGCACGGCGACGATCCCGAGCGTCAGCAATGTGAAGGGATAGACCACCGTCAGCGGCAGCTTCGACAGCGCGAACAGCCACAGCGCGACGCCTATCCCGTAGAGCGCCAGGCCGCCGACGACCGACGGGTTGAGGAATTCGACCGGCGCGGCGCGGCCCGTCGCGCCCGCCTTCAGCAGGATCTGGCCGAACGCCGCGCAGGTCGCGCTGACGATCAGCGCGGCGAGAAGGCCGGGGGACATCACGCCTCGCGGTCGCGGCCGAGCGCGCAGACGAGGCGATAGCGCATCCGCGACAGGCCCGTGACGACCGAGACCGGCAGCGGCCCGAGCACGGCGCGGCGCAGCCTCCAGGCGAGGTCGCCGCCGTCGTCGAGCGCGTCCGGCTCTCGCCGGCTCGCCAGCGCCTCGGCCGAGAGCCTCTCCTGCCCGCGCGCATTGGCGAACAGGATCGTGTTGAAGCGATACCAGGGGTCGACGCGGGAATCGCCGGCCAGATGCGGGCGCACGCAATCGAACGCCGCATAGCCATGACCGGCGAAATGCGCCGCCCAGAAGGAAGGTCGGCGCTCGTTCACATGCATCTCGCCGCCCTGCCCCGGCTGCGCGGCGGAGAACAGAACCACGTCCGACAACCGGCAGAGCCCGGCGACGAAGGTCTCGGTCGAGGCCGGCGGCAGATGCTCGCCGACCTCGAGCGACTGGGCGAGATCGAAACGGCGCGGCGCCGAGAAGGGGCGCGCCAGATCGGTCGGCGCGAAACGCTCGCGCGGGATCGACAGGCGCTCGGGCACGACATAGTCGCCGTCCATGCCGAGCACGTCGGCGACGCCGAGTTCGCCCCACACCGCGAGCCACGCGCCCTCGCCGCAGCCGACATCGGCCACGCTCGCCGGCGCGCAGGCCTCCTGCACGATCGGCAAAACGATGCGCGCCGAGCGGCGGGCGGTCATGTTCACCCAATCGTAGAACCGGGCGTCGTAGGCGTGGGACACGCGCGTCTCCTGAGGCGTCGAAAGGCGTTAAGCGACGTTAGCGCCATCGGGTTGACGATTTGCTCACATCGCGCGCCGCTTAACCCGATCTTGAGCCGGCCGCTTCAGGGTGGCCGGAGCGCCCATGACCTCCCCCTCGCCAATGGCCCCGCCCGCCGCCTCCGCCCCGCGCATCGAGCGGGCGCTGCTTGGCGTCGCGACCCTGCTCGCCGCCGCGCTGGTCTGGCTCGCCCCCCGCCCGCCGATGGTCGACCTGCCTCAACACGCCGGGCAGGTGGCGATCTGGCGCGACATGATCCTGGGCGCGAGCCCCTTCGCCGGCGAATTGCGGATCAATCTGGCGACGCCCTATCTGGTCGGCTACGGCCTCGCTTTGCCGCTCGCCTTCCTCGTGCCGGCGACGGACGCCATCCGTATCGTCCTGTCGGCGGCGATCCTCGCCTTCGTATTCGCCGGCCGCGCGCTGCGGCGCGAGACGGGCGCCGATCCGCGCCTCGATTGGCTTAACCTATTCGGCGTCACGGGCTTCGCCTGGGCGTGGGGCTTCTACACCTTCATCGTCGCCGCGCCAGTCCTTCTGGTCGTGCTGCGGCTGGCGTTGCGCCACGCGCGCGCGCCCTCGCCGCGTGCGAGCCTGGCGCTGTTCGTCGGCGGCGCCGCGTTGCTGCTCTGCCACGGCCTGATGTTCCTGTTCGCGCTGCTCGCCGGCGGCCTGCTCGGGCTCGACGCATGGCGGCGCGAAGGCTTTCGCGCGGCCCTTCGCCGTGCGCCGCCCTATCTCGCGCTGGTCGTCGCGCTCGTCCTTTTCATGGTCGCGCGCCGGATGCTGGTCGGCCCGGAGCCGAACGACGGCGTCGTCTTCGGCGACGCGATCTGGCTGCGCCCGATCACGACGCTGATGCATGTGTGGACCGCAGCGCCCGACGGCGCGGGCCTCGCCGTCGCGCTCTCCTGCGTCGGCCTCGCCGCGCCGTGGCTGATGGGCCTGCGCCCGGCCGCGCGCGGCGGCGCCATCCTGTTCGCCGCGATCTGCCTCGTGCTCGCCTTCGCTCCGGATTATGCGATGGGCACGGGCTTCCTCCAGCAGCGCTTCGCGTTGCTGTTCCTGCCGCTCTACGCGCTGATGTTCCGCCGCGTCGACGAGGCGTCCGCGCCGCTCGCGACGCCGGCGCATGTCGCGCTCATCCTCGCCGCCTTCGCCGGTCTCGGCGCGCAGGCCTGGCGCATCGTCGCCTTCGCCCGCGAGTCGCAGGACTATGCGACGGTCGCCGCCGCCATGCGGCCGAACACGCGCGCGCTGAGCCTGATCTTCGATCCGGCGAGCGAGGCGGCTGGCCACCGCGCGATGTATCTGCACTGGCCGGCCTGGCATCAGGCCGAACGGCGCGGTTTCGTCGATTTCAACTTCGCCCGCTTCCATCCGCAGGTGGTGCGCTTCCGCCCCGAGGCGACGCCGCCCGTCGACGAGACGAGCGGCTGGCGTCCGCAGGATTTCGACTGGGCCGGCTGGCGCGGCGCGCGCTACGATTACTTCGTGCTGCGCGGCGATGCGGCGAGCCTCGACGCTTTCCGCGCCAAAGCGCCCTGCCCGCTGGCGCCGGGCGCGCGGGCCGGCGCCTGGACGCTGATCGAGAACGCCTGCAGGAACTAGCCGGCGCGGCGGGTCGCCTGCGCGCCCTCGCGCGTCGCCGCCTCGGGGAAGCCCGCGCGTTCGGCGACGACATAGAGCGGACGGCGCTTCACCTCGGCGTGGATGCGTCCGACATAGAGGCCGATGATGCCCGTCATCAGCATGTTGCCGCCGCCGAGCAGCGACACGATCAGGATGGTCGAGGTCCAGCCCGAGACCAGTTCGGCGCCCGACAGCCACTTGCCGACGACGTAGAGCCCGTAAAGCCCTGCGAGCGCCGAGACGGCGAGGCCCGTGGCGACCACGAGCTTCAGCGGCGCGTCGGAGAATCCGACCAGCGCGTTGAGCGCCAGCCGCGTCATGCGCCGCAGCGTGTACTTGGTCTCGCCCGCCGCGCGCGGCGCGCGCTCGAACTCGACAGCCGTCTGCCGGAATCCGAGCCAGGCGAACATGCCGCGCACGAAGCGATCCTGCTCCGGCATGGCGCGGAAGGCCTCGAGCGCGCGCCGGTCGACGAGGCGGAAATCGCCGACATTGCGCGGGATCTCGACATTGGCGAAGCGCCCGAGAAGGCGATAGAAGGCGTCCGCCGTCCAGCGCTTGAACCGGCCCTCGCCATGCCGCGCGATGCGGCGCGCATAGACGATCTCGAAGCCCTGCTTCCAGGCCTCGACCATTTGCAGAACCACCTCCGGCGGATCCTGCAAATCGGCGTCCATCACCACCACGGCCTCGCCGCGCGCGGCCTCCATGCCGGCGGTGATGGCGACCTGATGGCCGAAATTGCGCGACAGGCCGATGAAGCGATAGCGCAGATCGGTCTGCGCCTTGTAGCGCAGGAAGATCGCGCTGGAATCGCGGCTGCCGTCGTCGACGAAGATCGCCTCCGCCGGCCCGTCGAGCGCGTCGAGCAGCGCGTCGATGCGCTTCAGCAGCACCGGCAGCACCGATTCCTCGTTGAAGATCGGCAGAACCAGACTGTAGCGGACGGGCGACGCGGACGTCGCGGCGGTCTCGACCATGCTCATGCGCGCATCCCGGACAGGGCTTCGCCGCCACGTTAACGATCAAGTGTTAACGCGCCGCTTCGCCCGGCCCGGCGACGATCCGCTCCGCCTCGATCGCCAGCGTGGGGCGCACCAGCTCATCCTGCGCGGCGATCAGCGCGAGTTCGCGCGTTCCTTCGGCCTGCGTGCGCGTCAGCACCCCGGCGACGCGCGCCGCGGCCGAGGCGAGCGCCTCGCCGGCGGCCCGCCGCTCCAGATAGGCGGCGAAGAACAGCGCAGAGAACAGATCGCCCGCGCCCTCGAAACTGCGCGGCGCACGGCGCACGCGGACGCGCCACAGGCCGGAGGCGTCGAGCGCCAGCATGTCGAGCGCGTCCGCCGGCGTCTCCCGGTCGAACGAGGTGACGACCACCGCGCGGGCGCCGCGCAACGCCAGCGCGCGCATGGCGGCGGCCGCATCGTCGAGGCTGGAAATCCGCGCGCCGGACAGCAGCTCGAGCTCGAACAGGTTCGGCGTCAGGATGTCCGCCTCGGGCGCGGCGCGATCGCGCACGAACTCGACGACGCCGGGCCGCGCATAGACGCGGCCATTGTCGCCCATCACCGGATCGCAACACCACAAGGCGCGCGGGTTCAGGCCCCTCACCCGCCGCGCGGCGTCGAGCGCGGCCTCGCCCACCTCCGCCGCGCCGAGATAGCCCGTCAGCACGCCGTCGCACCGCGCCAGCGCGCCGATCGCCGCGACGCCCTCGATATTCGCGCGGATCAGCGAGGGGTCGACCGGCGCCCCGCGCGAGGCGCCGTAGCCGGGATGGTTCGACAGCAGAACGGTCGGGACGGACCACGCTTCGCAGCCGATGCGCTGCAACGCGAAGACCGCCGCCGAATTGCCGACATGGCCGTAGGAGACCTGCGACTGGATGGTGAGAATGTTCATGTCACGTCCGCCGCAGAGGGCGCGCGCGCCGCTCGAAGAACGAGCGGGCGCGCCGCCGCGTCACTTCACCGCCTCGGCGGCCTTCTTCGCGAACCGGTCGACGAAGGTCTTTGTCAGATCGACCTTCGCGTCCTTCATGTCGGGATCGAACTGCACGAGCATGTCGTTGGTCGACTTCATGCCCGCCGGGTCGATCACGCCGGTCTGCGAATAGGACGGCTTGGATTTCTCCACCGCCAGCAGATACAGCGCCTTGTCGCCGAGCAGGAACTCTTCCGGCACCGCCGCCGCGACATCCTCGGGCTTGGCCTGCGCGATCCACTTCAGCGACTTCACCAGCGCGTCGACGAGCGCCTGCGTCGTGTTCGGATTCTTCTCGATGAAGTCGTTCTTCATGTAGAGCACCGCCGCCGGGTTGGAGCCGCCGAACAGCGCGCGCGTCCCTTCCTCCGTGCGCGTGTCCACGACGACGCGGATCGAGCCGTCGCGCTCCAGCATCGAGATAACGGGCTCCAGATGCGAGATCGCGTCGATCTCCCCCTTCCGGATCGCGGCCACCGCCGAAGTCGCCGAGCCGACGCCGACGAAGCTCGCGTCCTGCGGCGTGAGCCCCGCTTTCGCCAGCACGAAATTCATCAGCATGTTGGTGGAGGAGCCCGGCGCCGTGACGCCGACCTTCATGCCCTTGAAGTCCTTCGGGCTCTCCCACTTAGACCACGGCGCGAATGTCCTGCCCCTTCGATTGCATACGGATGGTATGCTCGTAGGCGCCCGTGACGACATCCACCGAGCCGCCGACCAGCGCCTGCAACGACTTCGCGCCGCCGGCGAAATCGCTGATCTCGACGTCGAGCCCCTTCTCCTTGAAGAAGCCCTTCTTCTCCGCGATCGTCAGCGGCAGATAGTAGAGCAGCGCCTTGCCGCCGACGCCGAGCTGGATTTTGGTCTTCTCCAGCGTCTGCGCCATCGCGCCCGTGGCGAACAGCGCCGCAGCCCCCGCGATCATCGCGAGCCGAGCCAGTTTCTTCATACCGAACCTCCCTTGATTCATTTCTGCGCCTCTTGCGGGCGCCACACGAGCAGTCGCCGCTCGATCAGCGTCACGACCCAGTCGATCAGCAGAACGAAGACGGCGAGCACGACCATGCCGGCGAACACGCCCGTCACGTCGAACGCGCCTTCGGCCTGATGGATAAGATAGCCCAGACCCGCCGACGCGCCCAGATATTCGCCGACCACCGCGCCGACCAGCGCGAAGCCGACCGACGAATGCAGCGACGAGAACATCCACGACATCGCCGACGGCCAGTAGACGTGGCGGAAAAGTTGCCAGCCGTTCATGCCGAGCATCCGCGCATTGGCCAGGATGACCGGGCTCGTCTCCTTCACGCCCTGATAGACGTTGAAGAACACGATGAAGAACACCAGCGTGACGCCGAGCGCAACTTTCGACCAGATGCCGAGCCCGAACCACAACATGAAGATCGGCGCCAGCACGACGCGCGGCAGCGCGTTCGCCATCTTGATGTAGGGGTCGAACACGGCCGCGACGCGCGGCATCATCGCGAAGGCGAAGCCGATGGCGACGCCGGACACGGAGCCGACGAGAAAGGCGAGGATCGTCTCGCGCAGCGTGATCTCCAGATGCTTCCAGATTTCCCCGGAAACGAACAGCTTGACGATCCGCAGCGCCACGTCGAGCGGCGTCGAGAAGAAGAAGCGCACGGTCTTCGGATCGCCGAACAGCGTCGTCATCGAGGCGACGTGCCAGGCCGCGACGATGATCGCGGCGACCGCGATCTGCCAGAACAGGAGGCTGGCGCGCGACATGCCGGCGCCGCCGCTCACGACGCGGCCCCCGCCGCCGCGCCGCTATAGGCCTTCATCACCTCGTCGCGCAGATCGCTCCAGATCGCCTTCTGCAACGCATGGAAGCGCGGCTCGAGCCGCACCTCGTTGGCGTCGCGCGGGCGCGGCAGATCGACGACATGCTCGCTGACGATGTGCGAGGCCGGCCCCGCCGACATCACGACGACGCGGTCGGCCAGCGCGATCGCCTCTTCGAGATCGTGCGTGACGAACAGCACGGCCTTGCGGTCGCGCGACCACAGCGAGAGCAACAGGTCGCCCATCAGGGCTCGCGTTTGCGCGTCGAGCGGGCCGAAGGGCTCGTCCATCAACAGGATCTTGGGATCGCGGATCAGCATCTGCGCCATCGCCACGCGCTTGCGTTGCCCGCCCGAGAGCTGGTGCGGATAGCGCGCCTCGAAGCCGCGCAAGCCGACCTGCGCAAGCCAGTCGCGCCCGCGCGCCAGCGCCTCGGCGCGCCTGACGCCGCCGACCTCGAGCGCCACCGCCACATTGTCGAGCGCCGTCTTCCACGGCATCAGCGCGTCGGCCTGGAACAGATAGCCCGCCTCGCGCGTGACGCCCGCGACCGGCCGCCCGAACACGCGCGCCTGCCCGCCCGCAGGCGACAGCAGGCCGGCGACCACGTTCAGCAGTGTGGACTTGCCGCAGCCCGTCGGCCCGACGATGGCGACGAACTCGTGCTCGCTGACGGCGACGTCGGCGCGCCCGACGGCGCAATAGGCGCTCTCCCCCACGCCGAACGCGACGGCCACGCCCGCCAGATCGACGGCCGTCACGCGCTTTGCCGTCGCTTGCGTCAGCGCTGGCCTCCCTTGCCTCCCGGCCGACGAACGCGGCACCTCAGTCGCCGATAGGCTGAACCGCCCGTGAATGCAAGGCGGTCCCGCCGTCGGAATATTTCGCGCGCGGAGCCTGGTTCGCCGCTCTGCCGCCATTGCGCGGCCATTCTGTTTGTCCTCTATTTCACACCGCCCAACGGAATTGGGCGGGCGCGCCGGCCCGGCGGCGCGCCACGAAGGCGAGACCCGGGACCAGGGTGGACGACATGATTGCCAGACGACTGATTGCCCCCGCGCTCGCGCTCGCGTTCTCGGCCGCCGCGGCGCTCGCGCAGACGCCGCAGCCCGCCAAGCCCGCCGCTCCGGCCGCGCCCCCGCCTCCGGCCGCGGCTGCGCCCGCCAAGCCCGCCGCGCCCGTCGCCGCGCCGGCGAAGCCCGCCGTCGCGACCCCGGTCGCCAAGAAGACCAACCTCAACACCGCGCCGGCCGAAGAGCTCGACAAGCTGCCGCAGATCGGCCCGGCCCGCGCCAAGGCCATCGTCGACGCGCGCGCCAAAGGCAAATTCAAGAACTGGGACGATTTCGTCGCCCGCAGCGTCGTGCCCGCGAACGCGGAAGCCGCGATCAAGGATCTCGTCAGCTTCTGACGCGACCTGCGCGAGGCGCCCACGGGCGCCTCGCCTTCAGCCCGGCAGGTTGAGCTCGATCACGATCGGACAATGATCGCTCGCCTTCGGCCGCGCCCATCCCACGCGCGGATAGCGCGCAACGCTTTCCAGCCTCGGCACGCGATAGGGCTGTCCCTGCCGGATCAGCCGCGGCAGCGCCGTCGGGTTGGCCTCAGCCAGGCGCGGCGACAGCAGGAGATGGTCGAGCTGGACATAGATGTCCTCGAGCGGGAAGAAATAGGTCCAGCGCTCCTGCGGCGGCAGCCGCGTCATCGGGTCGAAGGCGAAACCATCGTCGAGCAGCGGGCCGAGCGCGGAACCGGCCGCCGGTTCGCCCTCGATCGCGACATAGTCGTTCAGATCCCCGCAGATCACCCAGTTCGCGCGTTTGGCGCCCTCGACGCCGAAGCGCCGCTCCACGAGCCGGCGCACGGCGTGCGCCTCGGCAAGGCGCAGCAGCCGCGTGTCGAGACGCGGATCGCCGCCGGGCGTCAGGATCTGCATCGACTTGAAGTGGCAATTGAAGATGGTGAGCGGCGCCCCGCCCGTCTCGACCTCGACGATGCTGCAGTCGCGCCGGAATATCTTGCGGTCGCGGCTCGCCCCCAGCGCCTCGAGCCGCGTCCAGTCCAGCGCGACGTCGGCGATGAAATCGTAGGTGAGCGAGGCGTTGGAGATCACGTCCACGGGCGCGCGCGACATCACGCCGACGTCGATGCCGCGCGTGTCGTTGCCCGAGAGAACGCGCATGTGGTCGTAGAACCAGGCGGGCGCGACGCGGTCGCGCTGCTCGCGGTCCAGCCCCTTGGTCGCCTTGCCGAAGCGTTGGCGCAGGATCGGATAGAGGTAGTAGTCGTAGAACAGCCGCAGCGCCTCCTCGCTGTCCACCTCCTGCAGGCACAGCACGTCAGCGTCCATGTCGGCGATGGCGAGCGCCGTCATCTGCCGCACGTCGTCCGAGGCGACCGCCTCGAAGCTGCGCCGCACCGCCTCGTATTCGCCGCGATCCTCGATCGAATACGCGCCGACGACGCGCTTCGAGCGCGTCATGCGCCCGGTGAAGTCGAAGCGCGAATAGAGGTTCTCGACGTTGAAGGTGGCGACTTTGATCGGCATGGCGCAATCGTCTTGACGGCGGGAGCCCCAGCCTAGAGGGTCGCGCGGCCCGCGTCATCGCGGCCCTGCGCGCAAGCCGGACGGACGGATCGATGTTCGAAGAATATGTGGCCCCGGTGACGGAATTCGTGCGCGCCCATCAGGCCTGGGCCGCGCCGATCGTGGGGGCGCTGGCCTTCGCCGAATCCATCGCCTTCCTGTCGCTGTTCGTGCCGGCCTGGGGCGTGCTCGTCGCGGTCGGCGCGCTGATCGGCGCGGGCGTGCTGCCGTTCTGGTCGATCTGGATCGCCGGCGCGGTGGGCGCCGCGCTCGGCGACTGGATCTCCTATTCGATCGGCTATCATTTCAAGGATCGCGTCCACCACATGTGGCCGCTGAACAAGCACCCGCAGATGCTGGAGAAGGGCGAGGCGTTCTTTCACGGCTGGGGCGCGCTCGGCGTCGTCGTCGGCCGCTTCTTCGGGCCCCTGCGCGCCACCGTGCCGTTGTTCGCCGGCATTTTCGAGATGCCGTGGTGGCTGTTCCAGCTCGCGAACTTCTCGAGCGCATTTCTGTGGGCGGCGGTGCTGCTCGCCCCCGGCGCCTTTGGCGTCGAGGCGTTCTCGCACGTCAAGGCCGCGCTCGGCCTGTGATCAGTCGGCTCGGGCGGACAGAACGTCGCCGCGCCCGAGCAGGCGCGCCAGCGTCGCCGTGTCGGTCTGCTGGATGATCTCGACGATCTTGTCGCCGCTGAAGCGATAGCGCTCCCAGACGAATAGTTCGCTGGCGGCGCCCGTTCCGCGGTTGCGCAGAAGAAGCCGACGACGGGCCAGCGCGACGTCGCCCGCGGCCATGAGGTCGAGCGTCTCGTCCTCTATCACCTCGAGTTCCACGACGAAGGCGCGGCGGAAATCGCGCAACGCCCGCAGCCCGGAGAGCCGGCCGCAATAGGGCTTCATCTCGGCCGGCCCACGACTCTCGACGACGATGTCCGGCGAATAGTGCCGGTCCATATCCTCGCGTCGGCCGCGCCAGCGCGCCTCCAGCACCTCGCGGACAATCGCGACGATCTCGTCCGGCGAGATCGTCGCGTCCGTGCCTGTCGAGGCGCCGTCGCTCAAGATCGCGACAGCCTTCGGATCAGTTCTTCGCCTTGTCGACGAGCTTGTTCTTGCCGATCCACGGCATCATCGCGCGCAGCTTCTCGCCGACTTCCTCGATCGGATGGGCGTTGTTGCGCGCGCGCGTCGCCTTGAACGAGGTCTGGTTGACCTTGTTCTCGAGCATCCAGTCGCGCGTGAACTTGCCGGACTGGATGTCGGTGAGCACGCGCTTCATCTCCGCCTTCGTCTCGGGCGTGATGATGCGCGGACCCGTGACATACTCGCCATACTCGGCGGTGTTCGAGATCGAGTAGTTCATGTTGGCGATGCCGCCCTCGTAGATGAGGTCGACGATCAGCTTCACTTCGTGCAGGCACTCGAAATAGGCCATCTCGGGGGCATAGCCCGCCTCGACCAGCGTCTCGAAACCGGCGCGGATCAGCTCCACGAGGCCGCCGCAGAGCACGACCTGCTCGCCGAAGAGGTCCGTCTCGCACTCTTCCTTGAACGTCGTCTCGATGATGCCGGCGCGGCCGCCGCCGATGGCGGAGGCGTAGGAGAGGCCGAGATCATGCGCATTTCCGGAGGCGTCCTGCGCGATGGCGATCAGGCAGGGCACGCCGCCGCCGCGCTTGTACTCGGAGCGAACCGTATGGCCGGGGCCCTTCGGGGCGACCATCAGCACGTCGATGTCGGCGCGCGGCTCGATCAGATTGAAGTGGACGTTGAGGCCGTGCGCGAACATCAGGGCGGCGCCCTTCTTCATGTTCGGCGCGAGCTGCTCGCGATAGATGTCGGCCTGCAACTCGTCGGGCGTGAGCATCATCACCACGTCCGCCCACTTCGCCGCGTCGGCGACGTCCATCACCTTGAGACCTTCGCCCTCGGCCTTCTTGGCCGAGGGGGAGCCGGCGCGCAGCGCGACCGCCACGTCCTTCACGCCGGACTCGCGCATGTTCAGCACATGGGCGTGGCCCTGGCTGCCGTAACCGACCACGGCGACCTTCTTGCCCTTGATGAGATTGATGTCGGCGTCCCGATCGTAATAAACGCGCATGGAGTCCTGTTCCCTCAAGCTGGACGGGGCGCCGGGCGCCCGGGAAATTCGCGCCTGCCTTCTAAGCGGGCGCGCCCGGCCCGTCAAAAGGAAACCGCCCGTATTCGGGGGGCCGGCGGGCCGAAATGGCGATTTGGAAGCCTTGGCGGCGCCTCGCGGACCTCCCGGCGCGCGTCAGATCGGCTTCGGCCCGCGCGAGATGGCGGCGACGCCCGTGCGCGACACCTCGACGAGGCCGATGGGCCGCATCAGCTCGATGAAATCGTCGATCTTGCGCGGCGCGCCGGTCAGCTCGAACACGAAGCTCTCCAGCGTCGCGTCGATGACGCGGGCGCGGAAGGCGTCGGCCAGGCGCAGCGCCTCGACGCGCGCGTCGCCCTTGCCGGCGACCTTCACCATGGCGAGTTCACGCTCGATGGCGCGCACCGAAAGGGTCAGGTCGGTCACCTTGTGAACAGGCACGAGGCGCTCGAGCTGATGGCTGATCTGCTCGATCGCGCCGGGCGTTCCCGTCGTCACGATGGTGATGCGCGACTGGTGGCTCTCATGCGCCACCTCGGCGACGGTGAGGCTGTCGATATTGTAGCCGCGCCCGGAGAACAGGCCGACGACGCGGCCGAGCACGCCGGGCTCGTTGTCGACGAGCACGGAGAGCGTGTGCGTCTCGGCGTTCTCGCGCGCGAAGGCGGAGGAATAGGGCGAGGGGGGCGAAGCCGGCGTCGGCGACGGGCTGGCGGACTTGGCGTTCATCTCTTGCTCTTTCGCGAATGGTCTCGGGGTTGGCGTGAAGGCCGCGCGGGGCGGCCGCGGCTCACACCAGCATCTTGCCCTTCTCGTCGATGACGCCGCCGATGTCGTCGCCGAAATCGGGCAGGATCATCTCGTTATGCGCCTTGCCCGACGGGATCATCGGCAGGCAGTTCTCCATCTTGTCGACCACGCAGTCGAAGATGACGGCGTTCGGCGTCTCGATCATCTCGCGGATCGCGTCGTCGAGCCTGGCCGGGTCGGAGCAGCGGATGCCCTTGGCGCCATAGGCTTCGGCGAGCTTGACGAAATCGGGCAGCGACTCCGAATAGGAATGCGAGTAGCGCCCGCCATGCAGCAGCTCCTGCCACTGGCGCACCATGCCCATGTATTCGTTGTTGAGGATGAAGATCTTCACCGGCAGGCGGAACTGCATCGCCGTCGACATTTCCTGAATGTTCATCAGGATCGAGGCTTCGCCCGCGATGTCGACGACGAGCGCGTCCGGATGCGCCATCTGCACGCCGATGGCGGCCGGCAGGCCGTAGCCCATCGTGCCGAGGCCGCCGGACGTCATCCAGCGGTTCGGCTTCTCGAAATGATAGTGCTGGGCCGCCCACATCTGATGCTGGCCGACCTCGGTGGTGATGTAGGTGTCGCGGTCCTTGGTCAGCTCGTAGAGACGCTGCACCGCGTACTGCGGCATGATCGTCGTCGGCGAGGCCTTGTAGGCGAGCGAGTTGCGCGCGCGCCACTCGTCGATCTGCTTCCACCACTTGTCGAGCGCCTTCGGTTCGGCGACATGCGCCTCGGCGCGCCACAGCCGCACCAGATCCTCCAGCACATGCGCGACGTCGCCGACGATGCCGAGATCGACCTTGACGTTCTTGTTGATCGACGAGGGATCGATGTCGATATGGATCTTCTTCGAGCCGGGCGAGAAGGCGTCGAGACGGCCCGTGATGCGATCGTCGAAGCGCGCGCCGACGGCGATCATCAGATCGCAATCATGCATCGCGTTGTTCGACTCGTAGGTGCCGTGCATGCCGAGCATGCCGAGCCAGTTCTTGCCCGAGGCCGGATAGGCGCCGAGCCCCATCAGCGTCGAGGTGATCGGGAAGTTGGTCAGCGACACGAGCTCGCGCAGCAGCGTCGCGGCGGCCGCGCCCGAATTGATGACGCCGCCGCCCGTATACAAGATCGGGCGTTTGGCCTTGGCCATCATCTCGACGGCGGCCTTGATCTTGCCGAGGTCGCCCTTGAGCTGCGGCCGATAGGTCTTGTGCTGGGCGTTCTTGGGGACGCTGTAGGTTCCGGTGGCGAACTGCACGTCCTTCGGCACGTCGATGACGACCGGGCCGGGCCGGCCCGAGCGGGCGACGTAGAACGCCTCGTGCAGGATGCGCGGCAGATCCTGGATGCTCTTCACGAGATAATTATGCTTCGTGCAGGAGCGCGTGATGCCGACCGTGTCGCATTCCTGGAAGGCGTCCGAGCCGATCAGATGCGTCGGCACCTGCCCGGTGATGCAGACCACGGGGATCGAGTCGAGCAGCGCGTCGGTCAGGCCCGTGACGGCGTTGGTCGCGCCGGGGCCGGAGGTCACCAGCATCGCGCCGACCTTGCCGGTGGAGCGCGCATAGCCCTCGGCGGCGTGCGCCGCGCCCTGCTCGTGACGCACCAGAACGTGCTTGACCCGGTTCTGGTTGAAGATGGCGTCGTAGATCGGCAGCACCGCGCCGCCCGGATACCCGAAAATCGTGTCGACGCCCTGATCCTTCAGGGCCTCCACGATCATTTCGGCGCCGGTCATCTGTTTCGACATCTCGAAGTCTCCGTCCTGATGGAGCGGCCGCCTGCGGCGGCTTCGGTTGGGGTGGCGTATGGGGGAGCGGTCGCCCGAAGGCAATAAAAAAGGCCCGCTGAGGGGCCTCGGATGCGCCAAAAGCGGGATGCGGGGGTCAGCCCCGTCCCGGTCCTGGCGCGCAAATTACGATAAGCCGAGCGCCCATGCGCCTGCCCTTTCGTTGATCGGAGCGAACGCTAGAGGCACAGCCCCGCCCCGTCAAGACGGCCGCGGCGTCGCAGGCGCTCACCTCAGCGCGACGTGCGATCCCTCGACCGCCATCCGCTCGATGGCGGCAAAATCCCAGTCGATCCCGAGGCCCGGCGCGTCGGAGGGCACGGCGCAGCCCGCCTCGATGCGCATCCCCGTCGTCGTGATGTCGTCGAGCTGCGGGATGTATTCCACCCAGCGCGAATTGGGCACGGCGCAGCACAGCGCCACATGCAGCTCCATCAGGAAATGCGGACAGACGGGCACGTTGAACGTCTCGGCCAGATGCGCGACCTTGAGCCAGGGCGTGATCCCGCCGATGCGCGCCACGTCCACCTGCACGATGGAGCAGGCGCCGGCCGCCAGATATTCGCGGAAATGCAGCGGCGAATAGAGGCTCTCGCCGACCGCAACCGGAATCGTCGTCGCCCGCGTGAGGCGCGCATGGCCGCCGAGATCGTCGGCCGGCATCGGCTCCTCGAACCATGCGATGTCGAACGGCTCGTAATGACGCGCGCGTCGGATCGCCTCGTCGACCGTGAAGGCCTGGTTGGCGTCGGTCATGATCTCGAACGCAGGCCCCACCGCCTCGCGCACCGCCGCGAGCCGCGCCGCGTCCTCGCTGACATGCGGCCGGCCGATCTTGATCTTCGAGCCGCCGAAGCCGCGCGCTTTCGCGGCCAGCGCGTCCTCCACCAGCGCGCTCTTGTCGATATGCAGCCAGCCGCCCTCGGTGGTGTAGAGCGGCGCGCGCGTCTTCGCCCCGCCCGCCATCACATGCAGCGGCAGCCCGGCCTTGCGGCAGCGCAGATCCCACAGCGCGGTGTCGATGGCCGCCTGCGCCAGCGCCATGATCGGGCCGACGCTGGTGGCGTGCGACAGGTAGTTGAGTTCCCGCCAAAGCCGCTCGACCTCGCCCGCCTCCCTGCCGACGAGATGCGGCCCGAAGGTGCGGCGGATCAGCTCCATCACCGAGGGGCCGCCGGCGCCGATGGTGTAGGAATAGCCCGTGCCGACGGCGCCGTCGGAATCGGTGACGCGCACGATCGGCGTCTCCTGCGAGACGAAGCTCTGGATCGCGTCGGTGCGCTTCACCTTGGGCTTGAGATCGACCATCAAAGCGTCGATCCGCACGATCCGCGCCATATCGTCCCTCCCCGGATGTTCATTGAGCATGGCGCGCTTGCGCCTTGCGGAAAAGCCGGAAAGTGGCGGCGCGGCGGCGGGCCTGCTATGCAGCGCCATGTTCCGCCCTCGCCGTTTTCGCGCATGAGCCACGCCCCCGCGACCCGCCGCATCGTGGCGCGCGCGCTGCTGCTGGGCGACCGCATCGACGCCGCGGGCCTCGAGCGGCCGGACACGATCTCGACCTCGCCGCTCGCCTTCCGCGCCGGCGAGGGCGGCTATGTCGCGATCTATCGCTTCGGCGTCGCCGTGCTCGCCGGCCTCACGCCCTTGCAGGAAGAAGAGCTGCTGCGTCAGCTCGATCTGCGCGTCGTCGGGCGGCGCGAACGGCGGGACGACGAGACGGCGATCCTCGAAATCGCGCCGGATGTCGAGGACCGCGCGCCGCCGGGCGGGCCGATCCAGTTGAAGGACGACTCGCCGCAACGCTTCCTCGTCGTGGCGGATTCGCTGGCCAAGACCGTCTCGCTGGCGCGCGACGAGCGCGAGGTGAACGCGGTGTTCGACGTCGTCGAGCCCTTCGCCGCCGAGCTTGCGCGGCGCGGCCGGCCGCCGTGGAAACGGCGCGCCATGCTGCGTCTGATCGGTCAGGCGTTGCTCGTCCAGCATCGCGTCTCCGGCCGCATCGCCATCGACGAGAAGCCGGACGTGCTGTGGGACAGCCCCGATCTCGAACGTCTCTACGCGCGCCTCGAGGACGAGTACGAGCTGAAGGAGCGCGCCGGCACGCTGAAGCGCAAGCTCGACGTCATCGTCGAGACCGCCCGCGCGATGACCGACATCATCGACGCCGACCGCGCCACGCGCCTCGAGGCGACCATCGTCATCCTCATCGTCGCCGAGATTTTTCTGACGCTCTACCAGATGTGGAAGGGCGTCGCGCATTGAGCCGCTGTCCAGGCCGTCATGGCCGGGCCTGACCCGGCCTTCCGCGCCAACCCATGCGTGACGATTGTCGTCACACCGCGAACAGCGCCCGCATCCCCTCCTCGGCGTCGTGCGCCCATGCGAAGCCCGGCAGTTGATGCCGCGCCCACGTGAACTGGCGCTTGGCGTAGTGGCGCGTATCGGCCTGCCCGCGCGCGATCGCCTCTTCGAGCGTCGCCTGCCCACGCAAATGCGCGATCAGCCCCGGCACGCCATGCGCGCGCATCGCCGGCAGCGCCGGATCGAGCCCGCGCGCGGCGAGCGCCCGCGCCTCGTCGAGCGCGCCGGCGGCGATCATCGCCTCGAACCGCGCGTCGATGCGCGCATAAAGCGCCGTCCGTTCCACGCCGAGGAAAACGCCGCGCCACATCCCCGCCGCGAGCAGCGGCGGGGTGCGCGCGCTCTGGAACGAGGCGAGCGGCGCACCGGTCGCGGCGAGCACTTCGAGCGCACGCGTCACGCGCTGCGGATCGCTCGGCCTCAGCCGCGCCGCCGTCTCGGGATCGCGCGCGGCAAGGCGCGCATGCATCGCCTGCGGCGTCAGCCCGGCCAACTCCGCGCGCACCTGCGCCCGCACCGCTTGGGGGACGGGCGGAATGTCGGACAGCCCCTGCGTCAGCGCCTTGAAGTAGAGCCCCGTGCCGCCGCATAGCACCACAGGCGCGTCGCCGAGCCGCTCCAGCAGCGGCCCGACATCGGCGAGCCAGCGGCCGACCGAATAATTCGTCGCCGCATCGACATGGCCGAACAGATGGTGCGGAACGCCCGCCTGCTCGTCGACGGTCGGCCGCGCCGTCAACACCGCGAGATCGCGATAGACCTGCATCGAATCGGCGTTGACGACGACGCCGCCGACGCGGCGCGCCGCCGCAATCGCCAGCGCGGTCTTGCCGCTCGCCGTCGGGCCTGCGATGAGAAGCCTCACGACTCCCAGCCCCCGGCCCGCAAGACCTTGAGATGACCGCTTCGCACCCTGCCGCGACGCATGTCGCGACCCTGATCGCCCATCCCGCCTGCCCGTGGATCGAGGACGCGCACGCCGCGCGTTGCGCCGCCGCCCTGCCCGCGCCCGGCAAGCCGAGCTGGCTCGATCCGGGCGTCGCCGTCGACATTCCCTTCGCGCCGGCCGGCGACCTCGATTGCCGCGCGACCGCCGAGACGCTGCGCGCGATCAATGCGCCGGCGCAGTTCGACGTCGTGGTTCAGCCCCTCGCCCATCGGCGCAAGCGCCTGCTCGTGGCCGACATGGATTCGACCATTATCGGGCAGGAATGCATTGACGAGCTTGCCGCTTTCGTCGGCCTGAAGGAGCGCGTCGCCGCCATCACCGAGCGCGCCATGCGCGGCGAGATCGCCTTCGAGCCCGCCTTGCGCGAGCGCGTCGCCTTGCTCAAGGGCCTGTCCGCCGATGTCGTCGACAAGGTGATCGCCGAGCGCATCACCTTCACCTCGGGCGCGGCGATGCTCGTGCGCACGATGCGCGCGCACGGCGCCTATACGGCGCTCGTCTCCGGCGGCTTCACCGTCTTCACCGGACCGATCGCGACGACGATCGGCTTCGACGAGAACCGCGGCAATCGCCTGATCGTCGAGGCCGGCGCCTTCGCCGGCCGCGTCGAGGAGCCAATTCTCGGCCAGCAGGCCAAGCTGGACGCCCTCGTCGATCTCGGCGCCGCGCGCGGGCTCGATCCGCGCGAGGCCCTCGCCATCGGCGACGGCGCGAACGATCTCGCTATGCTGAACGCGGCGGGCCTCGGCGTCGCCTACCGCGCCAAGCCAGCCGTCGCGGCGGCCGCGCACGCCCGCATCGAGCATGGCGATCTGACCGCCCTGCTCTATGCGCAGGGCTATCGCCCGATCCAGTTCGCAGCCGCCTGAGGGGGCGCGGCGCCCCCTCACTTCACCACGAACTCGATGCGGCGGTTGGCGGCGCGCCCGTCCTCCGTGTCGTTGCTGGCGCGAGGTTGCGTCGGGCCGTAGCCCACTGCGCTGACGCGGCCCGAGCCGACCCCGCGCTTGACGAGCTCGGCGAGCACCGCGTCGGCCCGCCGCTGCGACAGGCGCCTGTTGTTCTCGGCCGAGCCGACGGAATCGGTGTGGCCGGCGACTTCGGCGTGAAGGTCGCCGCAGGCGCGCATCAGGAACACCACCTGATCGAGCTTCTCGGCGAACTCCGCCGGCAGCTTCGCGCTGCCCGTCTCGAAGTTCGCCGTCTCGCCGAGCACGATGCCGCCGAGCGCCTTCCGGCAGTCGGCCGCGGTGGCGGGGGCCGCCATCCCGCCCGGCCCGGGCGCCTGCGCCGGCTGGCGCGCGATGGCGGCGAGGAAGGCGTCGCGCTGCACCTCGATCGGCGCGCCCGGCGCCACCCCATAGCGCAGCAGCTCCTCCGTCGCGCGCTGCGCGGCCAGACGATCCGCTTCGGCCTTCGCGGCGGCCAGACGCGCCGCCTCGTCGGCCTGCGCGCGCTGGGCGGCGGCCAGGCGATCCGCCTCCGCCTTCGCGGCGGCGAGGCGATTGGCCTCGGTTTGCGCGGCGGCGAGCCGCTCGGCCTCCGCCTTCGCGGCGGCGAGACGATTAGCCTCGGCTTGCACGGCGGCGAGGCGATCCGCCTCTGCCTTCGCGGCTGCGAGCCGTTCGGCCTCCGCCCTGGCGGCGGCGAGGCGCGCCACGGCGTCCGCCGCGCTCCGCTCGGCGGCGGCGCGCTCGCCCTCGGCCTTCAGCATCGCCTGACGGGCCGCCTCCGCAGCGGCGCGCTCGCGCGCGACCGCGGCCTCGAGCTCCTGCCGGGCCGTCGCCCCCTGCGCTTGCGCCTGCGCGAGCAGACGCTCGAACTCGACGCGCTGGGCCGGCTCGACCTGCGAACGCGCGGCCTCGAACGCGACAAGCGCGGCGGCGGCCTGTTCGGCCGCCTGACGCTCGGCCGCCGCCCGCAGCGCGGCGGCGCGGGAGGCCTCGGCCGCCTGTCGCTCGCGCTCCGCCAGTTGCTCCACGGCGAGGCGCGCCGCGCGCTCCTCCGCCGCGCGAAGCGCCAGCATGCGCTCGAATTCGGCGCGCTGCTGCGCCTCGGCCGCGTTGCGCGCCGCGTCGGCGGCGGCGCGTTCGGCTGCGGCGCGGACGAGCGCGATCCGCTCGGCGTCGGCGCGGGCCGCGGCGGCGCGGGCGGCTTCGGCCATCGCATTGTCGCGCGCCGCCTTCTCGTCGAGCGCCGCATTGGCGGCGCGCTGCTGGGCCGCCTGCTCCACGAGCATCCGCTCGAACTGGAGCCGCTGCGCGGTCTCCGTCCGCACGCGCTCGGCGTCGAGCGCGGCCTGCGCCTGCGCGGCGCGCAAGGCGGCCTGCCGGTCGGCCTCAGCCTTCGCCGCCAGCTCCGCTGCGGCGCGCGCGGCCGCCTGCTTCTCGGCCTCCGCCTTCGCCGCCAGCTCGGCTGCGGCGCGCGCGGCCGCCTGCTTCTCGGCCTCCGCCTTCGCCGCCAGCTCGGCGACGGCGCGCGCGGCCGCCTGCTTCTCGGCCTCCGCTTTCGCCAGAGCCTCGGCGTTCGCGCGGGCCTCGGCCTCGCGCGCCGCGAGCATCTTCTCGAATTCGACGCGCTGCGCGGCCTCGGCCTTGGCGCGCGCCGCCAGATCGGCCGCCGACGGCGCCGCCGGGGCCGCCGCATCCGTGCCGGCGAAGCGCCACAGCCCCTCGCGCACGCGCCGGATTCCCGGCGTCGCCGCAATCGCGCCCATCAGCGCCGACCCCGGCGCCGCGCCCGCCTGCGGCAGCGTCAGCGCGTCGCGCCCGGCGATCCGCACGCCGGCCGCCGCAACCCCCGCCTTGCCGGCGTTGTCGCCGAGCCCGCGCTGCAATTCGGCCTCGACCGGGCCGGTCAGGATGAGATTCGAGAGGAACCAGATGATGCCGGCGCTGGCGAGGCCATTGCGCCACATGCGCGTGCCGCCGATCCGGGAATTGAACAGGAAGGAGCCCGCGCCCGCCCCCAGCGCGAAGGCCGCCGCCGTCGCCACGGCCGATTCGACCCACAGCCCCGCTCGGCCGAACGGCCACTGGAACAGCGCGGCGAAGGCCAGCGCGGCGAAGCCGCCGCCGACCCACAGCAGCCAGTGCGGCAAAATGGTCTGGCGGTCCGCGTCGCGCGCCAACCGCGCAGTCGCGAGCCCCGCCGCGACGGCCACCAGCAGCCAGCCGAAATAATGAGACAAAATAAACGACATGCGTCCGCCCTCCGGAAACGGTCGTTTCGGACCGCACGCAAGATCGCGCGTCAAGCGAAATCGCGGGAATTGAGGGCTAGGACCACGCCGCCTGTCAATCAACGGGACGAATTGTCCCCCGGTCGATCAGGGCGCCGCCGCGCCTCTGATCCAGCCCGGGAAGGCCTCGTCCGACGGCGCCGCGCGGGCCCGCGCCGAGATCGCCGCGCGCCGCTTCGTCTCGGGGAAGGGCAGCGAGCGGTCGAGAAAGCCGCGGTCGTAGAGATAGGCGTCGGCGTAGCCCGAGACGAGCACCCGCCAGTCGAACGGCAGCCCCTCGCCGGTGGCGCGCGCCAGCAGATACGGCGTCGTCGTGCAGTTCGTCGTCAGCGTGTTGTAGAAGGCCGGGCGCCCCGCAAGCCGCCGCGAATAGGCGGCGTAATGCTCGAACAACCGGCGCGCCGTCGCCGCCTGAATGTCGGCGCGGTAGAGATACACGTCCTCGTTCCGGACGTTCGTGCGGACCTTGACGATGTCGCCTTCGTCCGCGGCGATCAGCACGACTTCGTAACGCTTGAAGAAGCCGGCGAAGGCGGAGAACTCCTCCCCCTCCTCCTTGCGGATCTCGACCGACAGGGCGAGCGGACGCGCGCCGGCGAAGCGGAAGCTGACGAACATGTGCGCGATGGCGGGCGAGGACCAATGCGACAGAAACACATCCGCCCCTTCGATCTGCGCGAGATCGTAGCGGCGCGTCTCCCAATGCGGCTCGGCGCTCTCCGGCCCCGTCCAGCGAAAGACGCGCACATTGTCGACGACGACCGCCTCGCCCTCGATCGAGATCAATCCCGCCCGCGCGACGTCCGCCGCCCAGCGCCGGTCGGCCGAGGGCGCGATCGTCGCCCAAGCCAGCGCCGCCGCGCAGACGAGCGCCGCCAGCGCGAGCGCGCCCGCGCGCCAATACGCGCTCGCCAGCGCCGCGCCGGCGGCGAGCGTCGCAACGCCGACGAGCGCGGCGGCGAACGGGGCGAGCCAGCGCGGCAACGGCGCGGCGAAATGCACGAACCCTGCGATCCACGCCGACAATAGAAAAACCCCGACGGCGCCGAGCGCCGTCAGGGTCCACTTTACAAAGCTGGCGATCGCGGCCGGCAAGCGCCGGTCAGTCGACCGCGACGGCGACGAAGCGCGTGTCGCCCTGCGCGTTGGCGACGAGCAGCAGCACGTTCTTCTTGCCCGCGCTCTTGGCGGCCTCGACGCGCTTGGCGACGTCCGCCGGCGAGGTCACCGCCTCCTGATTGATCTCCATGATCACGTCGCCGGCCTGCATGCGCTTCTCGCCGGCGGAGGAATTCGGATCGACCTGCGTGACGACGACGCCCTTGACGCTCTCCTTGATCGAGAAGCGCTTGCGCGCCTCGTCGTTCAGCGTCGACAGATCGAGCCCGAGCGCCTTGCGTTGCTGCGCGGCTTCCGGCTTGCCGCCGCCCGGCGTCAGCGAGGCCTGCTTCTCGCCGTCCTCGAGGCGGCCGAGCTTGACCGTCTTGATGACCTGCGCGCCCTTGCGCTGGAGCACGACCTCGACCTCCTGGCCGACCGCGGTGTTGGCGACGACCTTGGGCAGGTCGCGCGACTCGCGGATCTCCTTGCCGTCGAATTTCAGGATGACGTCCCCGGCCTCGATGCCGGCGGGCTTGGCCGGGCCCTTGTCGTCGATTCCGGCGACGAGCGCGCCGCGCGCCGAGCCGAGCCCCAGAGAGGCCGCGATCTCGTCGTCGACATTCTGGATGCGCACGCCGAGCCAGCCGCGCCGCGTCTCGCCGAATTCCTTCAGCTGGTCGATCACCGGCATGACGGTCGCCGACGGCGAGGCGAAGCCGATGCCGACCGAGCCGCCCGACGGCGACAGGATCGCCGTGTTCACGCCCACCACCTCGCCGGCCATGTTGAAGAGCGGACCGCCGGAATTGCCCTTGTTGATCGCCGCGTCGGTCTGGATGAAATTGTCGTAGGGCCCGCTGTCGATGTTGCGGTTGCGCGCCGAAACGATGCCGGCGGTCACCGTTCCGCCGAGGCCGAACGGATTGCCGACCGCCATCACCCAGTCGCCGACGCGCAGCTTGTCGCTGTCGCCGAATTTCACGAACTTCAGCGGCTTGTCGCTCTTCACGCGCAACACCGCGATGTCGACCTTCGGGTCGCGGCCGAGCAGCTCGGCCTTCAGCTTGCGCCCGTCCGTGAAGATGACGCTGATCTCGGTCGCGTCGGCGATGACGTGATTGTTGGTGATCACAATGCCCGACGCATCGACGACGAAGCCGGAGCCGAGCGAATTGGAGCGGCGCATTTTCGGCGCGTTGTCGCCCGGGCCCTGACGGCGCTTGAAGAACTCCTCGAAGAGATCGTCGAAGGGCGTGCCCTGCGGCAGGTTCGGCAGGCCGGAGCGCTTGTCCTCCACCGTCTGCGAGGCGGAGATGTTGACCACCGCCTCGACCACGTCGGACGCGAGGTCCGCGAAACTTTCCGGCGCGCCACGGGCGAAGGCCTCGTTCGCCTTCATGCCTGCGATCGGCGCTGCGCCAAGGCCGAGACCGCCGGCGATCAGCGCGGCGGCGGCGAGGCGGGACAGGCGAGGACGGTGGAAACCCATGGGGTCAGCTCTCCAGAGGACTGCGGCGGGCGGCCGGTCGCCGGCCGCCGCCAAATCAGCCGATGAATTGGGGCCGAATCGGGATTCCGCAAGGGCCGGCGCGGCCGGCCCCGCCATTGCTGCGGGGCGGCCGGCGCGGGCGCGGCCGGCGCCGCCTGCCGTCCGGCCGGGTCGGTGAAATAGCGGAAGAAGTCGGAGTCCGGCGACAGCACCATGCGCGTGTCCGAGCCGCGCAGACCCGTCTCGTAGGCCTGCATCGACCGCCAGAAGGCGAAGAACTTCGGATCCTTGCCGAACGCCTCGGCGAAGACGCGATTGCGCTCCGCCTCGCCCTCGCCGCGGATCTGGTCGGCCTTCTGCGTCGCCTCGCCGCGCAGCACGGTCACGTCCGCATCCGCCTTGGCGGTGATGCGCGCCGCCTGCTCGGCGCCCTGCGCGCGGAACTCCGCCGCCTCGCGCTGACGCTCGGTCTGCATGCGGCTGAACACTTTCTCCGAGATTTCCTTCGGCAGGTCGGCGCGACGGATGCGGACATCGGTGACGGCGACGCCGATGCGCGCGCCCTCCTGATTGACGAGCTCGCGGATCTTCACCATCAGCGACGCACGCGACTCGCGCACGATGTCGACGAGCGTCGCCTCGCCGAGCACGCGCCGCAGCGCCGAGTTCAGCACCGAGGCGAGCTGGTTGTCCGCCCGCCGCGTGCCGCCGACCGTCTGATAGAACAGCAGCGGATCGACGACGCGATAGCGCACGAAGGCGTCGACCTCGATGCGCTGGTTGTCGGCGGCCAGCACTTCCTGCTTCGGCGACTCGAGATCGAGGATTCGGTTGTCGATCGGCACGACCGTTTCGATGAAGGGCGCCTTCGCATGCAGGCCGGGCGTCTTGATGACGCCGCGGTCGGCGACCGGATTGCCGAAGCGCAGCACCAGCGCGCTCTCCGTCTGATGCACGACGAACAGCGAGTTGGCGCCGATGAACAGCGCCGCGATGGCGAGGAGGACGAAGGCGATTCCGCCGATGCCGGATTTCATCGCGTCGCTCCCTGCTGCTGAGTCTGCCCGGTCTGGCCCGGCGCGCGCGGCGCCGCCAGCTCGGGCAGCGGCAGATACGGCACGACGCCGCCCTTGGAATCGAGAATGATCTTGTCCATTCGCCCGAGCACCCGCTCCATCGTCTCCAGATAGAGGCGCTCGCGCGTCACGTCCGGCGCCTTGGCGTATTCGTTGTAGACTTGGCTGAACCGCGCCGCCTGACCGCGCGCCTCGGCGACTGTCTGCGTGCGGAACGCCTCGGCCTGACGCTCGATGCGCGCCGCCTCGCCGCGCGCCTCGGGCACGACGCGATTGGCGTAGGTCTCGGCCTCGTTGCGCAGGCGCTGCATGTCCTGCTGCGCCGCCGTCACGTCGCGGAAGGCGGAGATGACCTGCGCCGGCGGGTCGACGGACAGGAGCTGCACCTGCAGCACCAGCACGCCGGCCTTGTATTCGTTGAGCACCTTCTGCATCAGCTCCTGCGCCGTCGGCTCGATGATCTTGCGCTCGGCGGTGAGGATGCGCTGGATCTGGGTGCGGCCGACGATCTCGCGCATGGCGCTCTCTGCCACCGCCTTCACCGTGTCCTGCGGGTTGCGGATGTTGAAGGCGAAATCCTCCGGCTTCACCGGATCGATCTGCCAGATCACGCGGAACTTCACGTCGGCGATGTTTTCGTCGCCGGTGAGCATCAGGCTTTCCTCCGGCACGTCGAGCGTGCTCTCGGAGCCGGCGCGCACGCGGTCGGGGATCGAGCGCGAGCCGATGTCGATGGCGTTGCGATCCGTAACCTTCAGCTTGACGACCGAGCCGATCGGATAGGGAAGGTTGTAGTTGAGGCCGGGCTGCGTCTTGCCGGCGTAGGCGCCGAAGCGCAGGTTGATGCCGACCTCGTTGGTCTGCACCGTATAGAAGCCGGAGAGCAGCCAGGCGAGCGCGGCGACGAGGCCGAGCGCGGCGATCCCCTTGCCGCCAAGCGAACCGCCCGGCGCCATCTGCTTGAACCGCTCCTGACCGCGGCGCAGAAACTCCTCGAGATCGGGCGGCGTCGGCCCGCCCGAACCGCCCCCGCCGCCGGAGCCTTGGCCCCACGGCCCGGGATTGGACGGCTTCCACGGCCCGCCGCCGCCCGAGCCTTGATTGTTCCAGGGCATCAATACCTCTTCTTGGTTTCCGGCCGGTCGAATGGCCGGGCCATTCCGGTCAGATCGTCGTCATCGCGTTTACAGGCTGGCGCCTGCGCCGGCAACGCGCCGCCCGTTTCCCACAGATGGGATGGCGTGAGAATAACTCAACGGTTGGAGGCAGTATTAATTCGCCGTGAATAATCGACGAAGGCGTAAGCGGCCTCGTCGCGCGGCCCGGCGGCATGCGCCTCCCGCGCCGTCTCGCGCCAGACGGCCGGGTCGATCGCCGGAAACAGCGCGTCGCCCGGCGGCGTCAGATCGACCTCGGTGATGGCGAGACGGTCCGCCAGCCCAATGGTCTGGCGGTAGATCTCGCCGCCGCCGACCACCGCGATCTCGTCGGCGCCGAGTTCGGCCGCCGCCGCCCGCGCCAGATCGAGCCCACCGGCGACCGAGCGCGCGACCCGCGCATCGGCCGGCGCGAAGCCGGGATCGCGCGAGACCACGACGGTGATCCGCCCCGGCAGCGCCTTGCCGATCGAGTCCCAGGTCTTGCGCCCCATCAGCATCGGCTTGCCGAGCGTGATCGCCTTGAAGCGTTTGAGATCGCTCGACAGCCGCCACGGCAGCGCGCCGTCCGAGCCGATGACGCCGTTGCGGCCGACGGCGGCGACGAGGACGATCCCCGTCACGTCGCGACCGAGGCGTCGGCGAGCCGCCACAGCGCCTGATCGCTCACCCGGCAGGTGGTCCAGCCGTCGAGCAGCTCGGCGCCCTGCGCCTTGTAGAAGGCGATGGAGGGTTCGTTCCAGTCGAGCACCGACCATTCCAGCCGCGCCAGATTTTCGGCGACGCAGCGGCGCGCCAGATTGGCGAGCAGCGCCTTGCCGAGGCCGTGGCCGCGGACCGAGGGCCGCACGAACAGATCTTCGAGATAGATGCCGTGCCGGCCGCGGAACGTCGAGAAATTGTAGAACCACAGCGCGAAGCCGCAGGCCTCACCCTTCCACTCCGCAATGTCGCAGAACGCGCGCGGCGCGGGGCCGAACAGCGCCTCCGCGATCATCGCCTCGTCGGCATCGACGGCGTGCGAGAGCTGCTCGTAGTCCGCGAGCTCCCGCACCAGCGCGAAGATCAGCGCGGCGTCGTCGGGACGCGCGGGGCGGATGAGGGGTGCGGGCGCGCTCATACCGCCACCGGCGCCTTGATCAGCGGCCACGAATCGTATCCCTCGATCACGACATCCTCGTATCTGACGTCGAACACGGATGAAATCGGCCGCGCGAAGCGCAGCGTCGGCAGCGCGCGCGGCGCCCGCTGAAGCTGCGTCTTCGCCTGCTCGACATGGTTGAGATAGAGGTGGGCGTCGCCGAAGGAGTGGACGAAGTCGCCCGGCTCGAAGCCCAGCGCCTCGGCCATGATCTGCGTCAGCAGCGCATAGCTCGCGATGTTGAACGGCACGCCCAGAAAGATGTCGGCCGAGCGCTGGTAAAGCTGGCAGGAGAGCCGCCCCCTGGCGACATGGAACTGGAACAGGCAATGACACGGCGCGAGCGCCATGCGCTCGATCTCGGCCGGGTTCCACGCCGAGACGACGAGCCGGCGCGAATCGGGATTGCGCTTCAGCTCGTTCACGACCCAGGCGATCTGGTCGTAGGTGCGCCCATCCGCGCCCTGCCATGAGCGCCATTGCTTGCCGTAGACGGGGCCGAGATCGCCGCGCTCGTCCGCCCACTCGTCCCAGATGCTGACGCCGTTCTCTTTCAGGTAGCGGATGTTGGTGTCGCCCTGCAGGAACCACAGCAGCTCGTGCACGATCGACTTCAGGTGCAGCTTCTTCGTCGTGACCAGCGGAAAGCCCTTCGACAGGTCGAAGCGCATCTGGTGGCCGAAGACGGAGAGCGTCCCCGTCCCCGTCCGGTCGGACTTTTCGGCGCCGGTCTCGAGCACGAGCCGGAGAAGATCGAGATGGGCCTGCATGGATCCGGACTGGTGCGGCGGTGCGCCGATTCGACGAAGCGGCCAGACTAGCCGATTCCCGCGCCCGCCGCCCGCCGGTGTCCGTTCAGGCGATGGCGCGCCGGTAGAGATGCCAGGTCGCATGCCCGAGCAGCGGCAGGATCACCGGCAGCAGCAGCAGGCCGGTGGCGATGCACACCAGTAGCAGGAAGCCGATCATCACCGCCCAGGAGATCATCGGCTGCGGATTGTCGTAGACCGCCTTGAAGCTGGTGATCATCGCGGTGACGAAGTCGACGTCGCGATCCATCAGCAGCGGCGCCGAGACGGCGGTGATGGAGAAGATGAAGAACGCGATCACCGCGCCCGTGAGATTGCCGGCGACGAGGAACAGCGCGCCCTCTGGCGTCGTGGTGGCGAGGGTGACGAGCTCCATCAGCGTCGGCACCTTGAGGCCGAAGAACATCAGGAACAGAAACACCGCGAAATCGAACCAGATGATGAGCGCGAAGGTGGAGACGAGCGCCAGCCAGCCAAGTTCGCGCCCGCCCGAGGAGAAGATCGAACCGAGCACGGCCGACCAGGAAAGCGGCAGCCTGCGCTCCAGCCGGCGGCTCACCTCGTAGCAGCCGGCCGCGATGAACGGCGCGACGAGGGCGAAGCCGGTGATGAGCGGGTAGACGACGTAATGCAGGCTCGTCGCCATCAGCAGCGCGGCGATGGCCCAGCCGCCGAGCGTATAGATGAGACCGAAAAAAAGTCCGTACAGCGGCGCGGCCTTGAGGTCGCGCCAGCCGCCGGCGAGCGCCGCAGAAATGTCCTCCTGCGTCAGCCGCCGGATCGTCAACTTCGCGGCGTTGAGGCCGGAGGTCGCCGGATCGATCTGCTCCACGCCCTGGGACTGTTCGCTCGCCGTGGTCATGCCTTGCCATCCTCCCTCGACGGTTTTCCGTCGTTCTCTGAACGACGACTATACCCCGCTTTGAACCCTCGGCCAGCGGCGTTTGCGCCTCGAAGCGCTCTAGGAAATTCCGCCGCGCGCGCCTATATTGCTCCCGTCACGGCGGAGCGATCCGTCGCGACTATGGCGATAAACGGCCATCGTAATAAGCCTTTCGGACCCGGGGGCGGTACCCGGCGCCTCCACCTCAGCCCATTCCCGCGAGTGGGCTGAGGCGGGGGCGAAATAGGATCGACGAGGGTGTAAAGGGTGGTCTTTTGCCCGGCATGATACCGCCGTTATCGGGTCAAACCTATAGTTGCCAACGACAACTATGCTCCGGTGGCCGTCGCCGCGTAATGCGGTTCCGGTACTGGGAATCAAGCCCTAGGGGGTTGCACTTCTAGGCGGGGCTCGGAGGCGCCTGGCAACAGAAGCCTCCACTCAATTCTGGCCGGCGGCGGAACGAGCGCGAATGGCGACTGATCAGATCCGGTACGACCTCTTGGTTCAGGAGGCTCTGCGCGGCGTCGTGCGCAAGGTTCTCGCCAACGCGGCCCGCGACGGCCTGCCGGGCGAACATTATTTTCACGTCGAGTTCGAGACCGCCGCCGCCGGCGTGCGCCTGAGCGACCGCATGCGCGAGCGCTTTCCCGACCGCATGACGATCATTCTCCAGCACCATTTCTGGGATCTCGAGGTCACGGAGGAGGCGTTGGAGGTCGGCCTGTCCTTCGGCGGCGTCGCCGAGCGCGTGCGGGTGCCTTTCGCGGCGCTGACCGGCTTTTTTGACGAATCGGTGCAGTTCGGCCTTCGCTTCGAGTTGCAGGACACGTCCGCCCGTCGCGAGCCCGACGCGCAGGTTCGCCCCGCCAAGGCCGAGAAGCCGCGGTTGAAGGAGCTGCCCCGCGAGGCGGCCAAGGATGCGACGAAGGAGCCGGCTCCGGCCAAGCGCCCCGCCGCGAAGGATGTCGCACGGCCCGACGCGCCCGCTCCGGAGGCGCCCGAGAAAGCCGCATCCGAGGGCGACGGAGCGAAGGTTCTCTCCATCGACGCGTTCCGCAAGAAGCCCTGATGGGCGACGTCGTCAACCTGCGCCGGGCGCGCAAGGCCAAGGCGCGGCGCGACGCCGAGACGGTCGCGGCCGAAAATCGCGCCCGGCACGGCCAGACGAAGCACGAAAAATCGCTGCGCAAAGCCGAGGACGCGCAGGCCATCCGGCGTCTGGACGGGCACCGTCTGACCCCCGCCCCGCTCGCCGACCCGCCCCCCGGCGCCCCCCGGCATGGCGGAGGCGACGGCCGAGCAGATGGCGAGGCATGACTGCGACCCTCGTCAAGCGCTCGATCTCGATCGCCGGTCACCGAACCAGCGTTTCTCTGGAAGAGGCGTTCTGGTTGCGCCTGCGCGCCATCGCGGCCGAACGCGGGCTGCCGGTCGCCGCGCTGGTGGCTGAAATCGACGCGACGCGCGGGGCGTCGAACCTGTCCTCGGCCATCCGCGTGCGCGTCCTCGAGACGCTCGCGCCGGCCGCGCCCGAGAGCTAGACGCGGCGCGGAAACGGCCGGCGGCTCGCCGCCAGACTTTCGATCGTCGTGCGATTGGGGCAATAGCTCGGCGCCGCGCCCTGCACGGCGCCCGCCGCGATGTCGTGCGCGCAGCGCGTCCAGTCCGAGCACATCGCGCATTCCCGACGCAGCAGCGCGATCAGCCGCACGTCGTCGTCGTTCAGATGGTCGGGATCGACGCCAAGCCGGGCGAGCAGCGCGTCGAGGCCCTCGGTGTCGTGCGCGCCGTCCTCCAGCGCCTCGAGCGAGGCCTCGTCGATGGCGATGTCGCGGAACAGCGCGTCCCGGTCGGCCGCCGACAGGCCGGCGACCTCGCCGCGCATCTCGCGCGTCTCGAGCCAGTGACGCAGCGCCCGTCTCAGACCGCGCGAAGCCAGCAAATCCGCGAAGGTCGCCATGGCGGGCGCTCCCGGTTGCATCATGGAATCTGCGCCGGACTATCGACTGCCTTGCGCATCGCCACATTGATTTGCGGCAAGCCGGACGGCCGTCACGGCGGCGCCGGCCGAATGTCGAGCGGCGGCTGCAGAGCGTTGCGGCGGGCCTCCTCCGCCTTGCGACGCTCGCTCTCGATCCGCAGCCGCTCGGCCTCCGCGGCGGCGCGACGCTCCTCTTCGAGGCGGCGCTTCTCGGCCTCGGCGGCGCGACGCGCCTCCTCCGCCTGCCGACGCTCCTCCTCGATGCGCAGACGCTCGGCCTCCGCCGCCGCCCGGCGCTCCTCTTCGAGCCGGCGCTTCTCGGCCTCGGCGGCGAGGCGCGCCTGCTCGGCCTCGTAGTCGACGATCTCGCGCTCGCGCCGACGCATGAACTCGATCGCCTTGCCGCGGCGGGCGAAGGCCGCGCGCTCGCGGATGTCGGCCTCGATCGCCTCGATCCGCTCCAGATCGCGCGCGATCTGGCGCGCCGCCAGACCGTTGAACAGCGCGCCCGAGTCGATGTCCCGGCGCGGCGCCTCGAGCGGACCGCGCCACATCACGTCGAGGCGCGGCGGCGATCCCGTCCATAGCCGCGGCGCCTGTCGCAGGGCGAAGCTGGCGCGCAGGTCGAGCCTCAGCGATTTCAGATCGTAGGCGGCCGTCACCGCCGTCTCGGCGCGCGCCTCGCCTACGCTCACCGGCCCGACGCGCAGGACGCCGCCGGCCAGATTGATCGGCGCCTCGCCGCTCCCGATCGCAAGGTCGTCGCCGTCGAGCGCGGCGGCGAGCGCGCGGGCGACCGAGCCCTCCTCCATCGTCACCTTGTCGTCGTCGAGCGCGACGATCACCGGCGCGATGGCGCCGGGCGAGGCGTTGAAGAGGGTCAGGCCGCTCCACCGCGCCGCGCCGGTTCCCCCGAGCCCAGAAATGATCGCGGAAACGCTGCGCCCCGCGCCGGCGAACTCCAGATCGGCGTCGAGGCCGCCGGCGGCGAAGCCGCGCCGGAAGGCGGCGCCCGCCAGCGACAGCCGTCCCGACAGCGCCGCGTCGAGCCCGTCGCGTCGCAACGCGAGACCGCCCCGCAACGCGCCCGCGGCGAGCGGCGCCTCGATCCTGTCGAGCGCGACGAGGCCGGGACTCATTCGCAGGCGAAGGCTCGCGCCCTTGCTGATCCACCCCGCGCCGAGATCGAACGAGGCCGCCGCGATCTGCACGTCGGTCTCGGGCGCGTCCGCGAGCGCCGGAGCGAAGGCGCGGTCGGGCCACGCGCCGGCGGCCGGCGGCCCTCCGGCCGGCTGCCAGCCAAGCGACAGGGCCGTCAGGTCGCTCAGGCGCAGCGCCTCGAGATCGAGTCGTCCCTCGAACCTTTGCCGCGGCGACCCGCCCTCCGTAGTCACGCGCCGCCAGGCGCCCTCGCCCGCGACGCGCGCGCCGAACGCCGCTCCACTCAACCCGGACAGCGCCAGCCCGTCCTCGCGCGTCGTCAGCCCCGCCGTCAGATCGACGCCGCCGCGCGCGAAGGCGGCGGGCGAGACGACCCCTGTGGCCTGAAGCAGCGGAACGACGTCTCCCGCCTGCACGCGCACGCGCCCGTCGAACGTCGGCGCGCCGGCGGCGGCCGCGACCGCGCCCTCGAACTCGATCGCCGCGCCCGCCAGCGTCGCGCCGATGCGCGTCGCCAACGGCCCGCCAGACGCGCCCGAGATGCGCGCCTCGATCCGGCCGGCCCCCTTGTTCGGCGCGCCGCGGATCTCGGCGCCGAGTTGCCGGATCAGCGTCGCGGCGTCGGCGTGAGCCGCCGACAACTCCGCCGTCAGGCCGCCGCTCTCGGCCGCCGCGAGCGAGCCGGTCAGCCGCGCGCCGGCGAGGTCGGCGTCGATGCGCCCGCCCTTCAGGGCGAAATCCGGCGCGGCCTCGGCATGCGCCTTGAGCTTCGCCGGCGACAGCCGCGCCGCCCGCAACGCCAACGCCTCGCTCCATGCGCCCGGCGCGATGCGGCGCAGGAGGTCGGCGAGCTCCGTCAGCCGCGCCGCGTCGAGATCGAGATCGAACCGACCGCCGGCCCGGTCGAGTCGCCCGCTCGCCACCAGATTGGCTCCGCCGAGCCCGGCGACCGAGATCCGCTCGATTTCGACCGCCCCGTCCGTGCGCGTCAGCTGCGCGACGATGCGGCCGGCGTCCAGCATGCCGTCGCCGAACCGCGCCACGCGCACCGCGCGAGCGTCGAGCGACAGAGCCAGATCGGGCCCGGACGTCGCCGCGAAGCCGGACAGATCCGGCAGCCCGTCGAGATCGAGCGCGTCCGACAGGAGATCGACATAGAGGCGCGCGCGCTCGCCGCCCACCGCCTCGGTCCAGGACAGTCCGCCGCGCAGACTGGAGCGGTCGAGCGAAAGCTGCGCGTCGCGCAGCGAGGCCGAGACGGCGGACAGCTCCGCCCGCCCGCGCGCGGCGATCGAGGCGAAGGCGGGCGCCGACTGGAGCAACGCCGGCGCGGGGCCGACGCTTCCCGCCACCATCCAGTCCCGCAGGCGACGGGAGTCGCGCGTCTGAAAATCGAGCTGACCGCGAAAGCGCGGGGCGGACCCCGCCTCGAACCGCCCGTCGAGAACGATGCGGGAGCGGCCGGGCAACGCCGTCTCCAGCCGTCCCGACACCGGCTGCCCGCGCTCGAGCCGCAGCATCAGCCGCGCGTCGCCGACGGTCTCGCCGCCGAGCGTCACCGCGCCGGGCGCCAGATCGACGAGGATCGGCGTCGGCGTCTCGGCCAGCGCCCCCGTCTCCGCCTCGTGCGCCAGCCGCGCGAAGGCCGCGAGCGCGGCGAGCGGCGCGGCCTGCCCGCCCTCCTCGGCCGCCATCACGCGGTCGAGATCGATCTGCTTGGCCGACAGCGCGAGGGTGAGGGCGGCGTCCGGCTGGTTGGGCAGCCGCGCCGAGCCGGTCAGACTCATCGGCCGCTCGTCGCCGATCTTCGCCTCCAGCGGATCGAGGACGATTTCGCCGGCGTCGGCCTTCAGTGGACCCGAGATTCGCCAGGATTCGCCGGGCGCGCCGTCGCTCCTGCGCAACCGCCCGCCGATGGTCGCGGCGCCCTCATAGGCCAGCAGCGCGCCAACCGGCGTCGGCGTCGAGACGATCGCGCCCTCGAACTCGGCGCGCGGCGACACGGCGCTCTCGTCGACGATCAGCTTCAGTCTGAGCCGCCCGTTCTCGACCGGCCCCGTCGAGAAACGGAACGCGACGGGCGAATCGCCGCCGATGCGGCCCTGCCCCTTGTAGGGCCCGAGCAAGGCGTCGGCCGATCCCGTGAAATCGACCCCCGCGATTCGGCGGCGCGCCTCGCCGTCCGGGCCGCGCAGGACGAACTCGCCCTGCACGATCTCCAGCGCGTCGAACCGCGCGCGGATGTCGCCGAAACGCGACAGCGCCGGCAGGACGACGTCGCCGCCCGCGCCGACGGCGGCCTCGAAGCGCGGCGCCTCGAGCCGCGCCTGCACGAATTGCAGGTCGCCGCGCAGCAGCGGCGCCGCGCCAAGCTCGAACTGGCCGCGCGCCGCCGACAGCGACGGCTCCCCCGGCCGTTCGCCGGAAATCGCCAGATCGCGCAGATCCAGCCGCGGCGAAGGCAGGAGCCGCAGATCGATGGCCCCGCCGATGCGCACCGACGCGCCGAGGCTCTCGCCCAGCCGCCGCTCGATCTCGGCGCGATGGGCCGTCCAGTCGACGAACATCGGGCCCGCAAGCGCGACGGTGAGCGCGATCACGAGCAAGGCGGCGAGAGCTGTCAGCGTTTCGCGCAAGGCGGCGGCCAGTCCGGAAGGCGACGGCGGCTCCGCGCCGTCGGGGAAAAGTCGCCAGAGCATAGCGGAAAACGCGGCCCGCATAGGGCGCCGACGCGAGAGAGCGCGGTCCGGAGGCGAGACTTGTCGCCGCGCTCGCGCTGTCGACCTCGATGTGTCTCGGCGACCTCGTGCTGCGCTGCGTGACGGCGGGGCCGGCGCCGGAGGGGCGCTCCTTCATCGAACCGCCGGCCGACTCGGTCCGGATCTACCGACGGCGCGCGCCTCAGACGATCTTGCCCGGATTCATGATCCCCAGCGGATCGACGCTGCGCTTCAGCGCGCGCATGAGCTGGATCGAGGCGGGCGGAAACTCGCGCGGCAGATATTTGGCCTTGCCCTGCCCCACGCCATGCTCGCCCGTGCAGGTGCCCTCCATGGCGATGGCGCGCTCGACGAGCCGGCCGACATAGGCGCCGACGCGCGCCACCTCCTCCGCGTCGTCCGGATCGAACAGCGGCAGCGTGTGGAAATTGCCGTCGCCGACATGCCCGACGATGGGCGCGATCAGACCCGAGGCTTCGATGTCGCGGGCCGTCTCCTCGACGCAGTCGGCGAGCCGCGAGATCGGCACGCACACGTCGGTGGAGAGTCCCTTCTTGCCGGGCATGAGGCCGATGGCGGCCCAATAGGCGTCGTGCCGCGCCTGCCAGAGGCGCGTGCGGTCCTCCGCCTTCGTCGCCCACTCGAAAGGCCCGCCGTCGCATTCGGCGGCGATGTCGCCGAAGCGCTCGGCCTGTTCGCGGACGCCCGCCTGCGTGCCGTGGAACTCGACGAACAGCAGCGGCGTCTCCGGCAAAGTCAGTTTGGAATAGGCGTTGACCGCGCGCACCTGCGCGGCGTCGAGCAACTCGATGCGCGCCACCGGCAGGCCGGTCTGGATCGTCGCGATGGTGGCGTCGCACGCCGCCCGCACGGTCGGGAACGGGCACACGCCTGCCGAGATCGCCTCCGGGATGCCGGCGAGCTTCAGAGTCAGCTCGGTGATGACGCCGAGCGTGCCCTCGGCGCCGATGTAGAGCCGGGTCAGGTCGTAGCCCGCCGAGGACTTGCGCGCCCGGCTCGCCGTTTTCACGATTTCGCCGGCCGGCGTCACCACGGTCAGGCCGAGCACGTTGTCGCGCATCGTCCCGTAGCGCACCGCATTGGTGCCAGAGGCGCGCGTCGAGGCCATGCCGCCGAGCGAGGCGTCGGCGCCGGGGTCGATGGGGAAGAACAGGCCGGAATCGCGCAGATGCTCATTGAGCTGCTTGCGCGTGACGCCCGGCTGGACGACGCAGTCGAGGTCCTCGGCGTGCACGGCCAGCACCGCGTTCATGGCCGACAGGTCGATGCTGACCCCGCCGAACGGCGCGTTGACGTGCCCCTCGAGCGAGGTGCCCGCGCCGTAGGGGATGACGGGCACGCGCCAGGCGGCGCAGAGCTTGACGACGTCGGCGACCTCCTCGGTCGACTGGACGAAGACCACCGCGTCCGGCGGCTGGTTCGTCGCGCCGGTGACGATGTTGGCGTGCTGTTCGCGCACCGCCTGCGAGGTGACGAGGCGGTTCCCGAACCGCGCCGCAAGCTCCCCGACGACGCTCGCCACGGCTTCGGCCGGCGGACGCGCGAAGCCTTGCCCCAGATTCTCGCCCATCGCGGGCCTCTCCCGTCTTTTCCCGCGATTGCGCGCGGTTATACTTGGCTCCGCCGTGATGGACCCTCGGAGCGCGCCCCTGCAACAGAAATCCGAATCCACGATCCTGTTCTTCGCCCCCTTCGTCTCCTCGACGATGCGGGCCGAGCCCGGCTGGATCGACTACAACGGCCACATGAACATGGCCTATTTCCACGTCCTGTTCGACCGCGCGCTGGAGGAGGCGTGGAGCGTGATCGGCATCGGCGGCGACTATGCGTCCGAGCGCGGGATGTCGACCTTCGCCGCCGAGGCGCATGTCGTCTATCGCCGCGAGATCGGCCTGATCGACCCGGTGCGCGTCACCATCCAGATGGTCGAGCACGACGAGAAACGCCTGCACGTCTACGCCGAGATGCGCCATGCGCGCGAGGGGTGGCTCGCCGCCACATCCGAGACGATGCATCTGCATGTCGATCTTCAGACGCGCAAGGTGACGCCCTTCCCGCCGGAGGTGCTCGCCAACCTCGCCGCGATGAAGGCCGCGCACGGGCGCCTGCCGCGTCCGGCCGAATGCGGCCGCGTCATCGGCATGCGCGCGCCGGCGGCCGGGCAGCCGCGCAGCGGCCGCCTCAATTGAGGCTCAGCCCTTGAAGCTCGCCGGATCGGCGAGGAAGGCCAGCTCCTCGGGCGTCGACGCGCGTCCGAGCGTCGCGTTGCGATGCGGAAAGCGGCCGAAACGCGCGACGATGTCGCGGTGCAGGATCGCATAGTCGCGGGTCGAGGTCTGCCCGCGCTCGGCGGCCAGCGCCACGCAGCGCTCCTGATCGGCGAGCGCCTCCGAATGCATGAACGGCAGATAGAAGAAGGCGCGCAGCGGCTTGTCGTAAGCGATGTCGAAGCCCGCCGCGACGGCGGCGTCGGCGATGCGCCGCGCATGCGGGTCGGCGGCGAAGGCTTGCGCCGAGCCGCGATACAGATTGCGCGGGAATTGATCGAGCAGCAGCAGCAGCGCCAGCGCGCCTTCTCGCTCCTGCGCCCAATCGTCGAGTTCGCCCGCGGCGGCGCGCTCGACCAGCGGCAGGTAGCGCGCGCGGATCTTCGCGTCGAAATCGTCGTTCTTGGCGAACCAGCGCTCCGGCCCCGCCGCCTCCCAGAAGGCGACGACGCCGGCGGCGATCTCGAGCGAAGGCGTCATCGCGTTCTCCTCAGCTGCGGCGCGCAAAGCTCGTCGCCGCGTCGGCGACGCTCTTGGCGCCGAACAAAACGAACATCACGCCGACGCAGCGCGTGATCAGAGTCCCGTGCCGCGCGAAGAAGCGGCGCACCGCCGGCAGGCCGGCCGAGAACACCATGACGACATTGGCCGCCAGAAAGCCGCAGAAGGCGGCCGCCATCAACGCCGGCGCGTCGGCCCATGTGATGTCGCTCGCAAACCCCGCCGTCAGGGCCGTGAACATGGCGAGCGAGACCGGATAGGCCTTCGGATTGGTGAGGCCGAAGGCGACGCCGGTGGCGAGCGGCCGGCGCTTGCCGATCGGCTCGGCGGTCGCGTCGCCCGCGCCGAAGATCGCCTTCGCGCCGAGCCAGATGAGAAACAGCCCGCAAGCGAGGCCCAGCGCCTCGAACACCGCCGCCCCGACCTGACTGACGCCGATGATCGCGGCGAGCGCAAGCGCGCCCCACACGACATCGCCGACGAGGTGGCCGGTGACGAAACGTGCGCCCGCGCCGCGCCCCTCCGAGGCCGACAGCGCGAACAGCGCCAGAAACGCCGGGCCGGGCGTGACGATGTAGAGAAATCCGGCGGCGAAGGTGGCGGCGAGGAGAGCGGGAGACATGGCCCGACGCTAACCGTTCGCGAGGCTCGGGCGCAACGCCAGTCGACGCGCGCGGCCGGCCCGTTTACGCTGACGCGGCTCGCCGAAGGACTCCCCGCCCGTGATTCGCCACGCCCTGCTGTTCGCCCTCATCGTCGCCACGCCCGCCTTCGCCGACGAGCCGACGCCCTCGCCGCTGCCGAGGCCGCAGGCCAGCGCCCCCTCGATCGAGGGATACGGCGCGACGAACAAGGCCTGCATGGAATGGACGAACGGCTGTCAGATCTGTGTGGCCGGCGACAAGCCGGGCTGCTCGACGCCGGGAGTCGCCTGCACCGCCGGTCCTATCGTCTGCTCGAAGACGAAGTGACGCGGGCCGTCACGCTTCGTTAACCCTGTTCCTTTGCCGTCCGGTAAGGTTGACGCGCGAGTCTGCGGCCATTGCGCCGGAGTTGTTTTTCGATGCGTTTCAAGGTTCTCGCCTGGACGGCCGTCGCCGTCTCCCTGTCGTTCGGTTTGTTGTCCGCCCGCCCCGTCGAAGCCGCTTCGCTGCATCGCGCGCCCGGCGCCGAAACGACCGCCTCCATCCAGACCAGCCGCGCCATGAAGGCGAAGCGACGCGCCGCAGCGGGCGCGACGCGCCATGCCCGGCAGGCGCCGCCGCGCCGCGCCGTCGCGCCCGTCGCCGTGGCGGCCGCCCCCGCCGCCAGCCCCTATGGCTGGCTCGTCACGGTCAACGCCAAAGGCGTGCTGTCGCCGAAATTCGCCGGCGCCTCGCGCCTCGGCTTCGCCGGCTACCCCACGCTTTCATTCCGGCGCCCGGACGCGCCGGTGATCTGGTCCTCGCCCGACGATTCGATCGACTTCGCGCTGATCCGCACCGAGCGTCTGGCGCTCGGGCCGGCGCTGAACTTCCGCTCGGGCCGCTCATCGAAAGACAATCCGGAACTCGCCGGCGTGCATCGCACCCGCTGGACGCTGGAGGGCGGCGTGTTCGCCGATCTGTGGCTGCTGCCGAACGCGCTGCGCGCCCGGGCCGAACTGCGTCGTGGCTTCCGCCGCGAGGACGGGCTCGTCGCCTCGCTCGGCGCGGACTATGTCACGCAGGTCGGCGCCTGGACGCTGGCGGCCGGCCCGCGCCTGAAGCTCGCCGACGCGCGCTTCATGCGCCTGCATTTCGGCGTGACGGCCGACGACGCGGCGCGCAACCCGCGCTTCGCCGCCTGGCGCCCCGGCGCGAGCCTTTACGCTGTCGGCCTCTACGCCTCGGCGACGCACCGCATCAACGATCAGTGGAGCTACACGCTGCATGGCGGCTACGACCGCCTGCGCGGCTCGGCGGCGGCCAGCCCGATCGTCAAACAGGCGGGCTCGCGCAACCAGTTCACGCTCGGCGCGATCCTCAGCTACACCTTCGGCTGGTGACGGCGCGGCGCGCTCAGGTGATGAGATCGACGAGCCAGGCGGGATAGAGGTCGTATCCCGCCATCGCCGATCCGCCCATCGTGACGCCGAACACGCCGAACGCCCAGGCGAGGCCGAGCAGCATCCACGACTCGGCCAGAATGGCGATCGCGCTGATCGCCAGCGCCAGCGACACGACGGCCTCGGCCACGTCGAACTGGTCGTCGCGCTTGTTCAGCGACTTCAGCGATTGCTCGAGCTCCCTCGCTTCCGCAGAGTAGCGCTTCTCGCGATCGACATAGGCGACGACGGCCTTCTCGATCTTGTCGCGTTCGGCGGCGAGCGTGGCGGCGTCGACGCCGGCCGCCCCCGTCATCACCTTGTTCATCGACAGGGCGACCTCGGCGAGATCGTGCTTCAGCCGCGCCGCCTGATACTGGTTCCACTTGTCGAGCGTGTCGGCCTTGGTCTGCTCGATCGCTTGCGCGACATTGCCGGACTTGACGTTCTGAAAGGCGAGAAAGACCGACAGGATGACGACCGTGATCGCCACCATGTTGTTGAGCTTCTTGTTCGAGCTCTCGGAACTGGTTTCGACCTCCATCGACATCTCCCCTCATCGACGTTTCATGCCGGTTGACGGCGCGCCATGTCGCCCCTCATCCGGACCTTTGCAGAAAACTCTCCAGCACCATCTTGCGGCCCGCCTTGTCGAAATCGACGGTGAGCTTGTTGCCGTCGACAAGCGCCACGGTGCCCGGCCCGAATTTCAGATGGAACACCCGCGCGCCGACGCGCAAGCCCGATTGCGCGGAGGACTTGGCGACGAGTTCGCCCTCGATCGTCATCGGCCCGCGCCGTTGCGCGGCGCTCGCGCGCTGGGTCTCCTCGCGCCGGCCCTGCGCGCGCCGCCAGCCCGGCGTCTCGTAGGTGGAGCCGAAACTCTCCATGCGGTCGAACCGCGACGCCGCGTAGCCGCCGAAACTCGCGCCCTGCGCCTCCGTGACCTCGACATGTTCGCTCGGCAGATCGTCGAGAAAGCGCGAGGGAATCGTCGTCTGCCACAGCCCGTGAATACGCCGGTTGGTGGCGAAGAAGATCTTCGAGAGCCGCTTGGCGCGCGTGATGCCGACATAGGCGAGGCGACGCTCCTCCTCGAGACCGGCGCGGCCGTTCTCGTCGAGCGAACGCTGATGGGGAAACAGCCCCTCCTCCCAGCCGGGCAGATAGACGACCTCGAATTCGAGGCCCTTGGCCGCGTGCAGCGTCATGATCGACACGCGCTCGCCCTGCTCGGCGCTGTCGGCGTCCATCACCAGCGAGACATGTTCGAGGAAACTCTGGAGATCGGGAAAATCCTCCATCGAGCGCACGAGCTCTTTCAGATTTTCCAGCCGCCCCGCCGCATCGGCGGACCGATCCTTCTGCCACATGTCGGTGTAGCCGGACTCCTCCAGAATGGTCTCGGCGAGCCGCGCATGCGGCGTCGTGTCGATCGCCGCCGACCAGCGCGTGAACTGCGCGAGCAGATCGCGCAGGCTGGCGCGCGGGCGCGGCTTCATCTCCTCGGTCTCGACGAGGAAGCGCGCCGCCTGCATCAGCGGAATGCGCGCCGCCCGCGCATGGTCGTGCACGATTTGCAGAGCGACATCGCCGAGGCCGCGCTTGGGCTGGTTGAAGATGCGCTCGAAGGCCAGATCGTCCGCCGGCTGCGCCACGGCGCGCAGATAGGCGAGCGCGTCGCGGATTTCCGCGCGCTCGTAGAAGCGCGGGCCGCCGATGACGCGATACGGCAGACCGAGCGTGAGGAACCGCTCCTCGAATTCGCGCATCTGGAACGAGGCGCGCACGAGGATCGCCACTTCGTCGAGCGATTGCCCGCGCCGCTGCTGTTGCTCGATGTCCTCGCCGACGACGCGCGCTTCCTCTTCCGAGTCCCACACTCCGGAGACCGTCACCTTCTTGCCGAGGTCGTCGTCGGTGAACAGCGTCTTGCCGAGCCGCCCCTCGTTGCGCGCGATGAGATGCGCGGCCGCGCCGAGAATGTGCCCCTTCGAGCGATAGTTGCGCTCCAGCCGAATGACGACGGCGCCCGGAAAGTCGTGCTCGAAGCGCAGGATGTTGTCCACCTCCGCGCCGCGCCATCCGTAGATCGACTGGTCGTCGTCGCCGACGCAGCAGATGTTGGCCCGCCCCTGCGCCAGCAGCCGCAGCCACAGATACTGCGCGGTGTTGGTGTCCTGATACTCGTCGACGAGCATGTAGCGGAACCGCCCGCGCCACTGCGCCAGCACGTCGTCGTGCTCGCGGAACAGCCGGATGCATTCGAGCAGAAGATCGCCGAAATCGGCCGCATTGAGGATCTTCAGCCGCTCCTGATAGAGCGCGTAGAGTTCGCCGCCGCGCCCGTTGGCGAAGGCGCCCGCCTCGCCGGCGCCGACGCGTTTCGGTTCGAGCCCGCGGTTCTTCCAGCCGTCGATCAGGATCGCGAGCTGGCGGCCCGGCCAGCGTTTCTCGTCGATATTCTCGGCCGCGATCACCTGCTTCAGCAGCCGGATCTGGTCGTCCGTGTCGAGAATGGTGAAGTTGGACTTCAGCCCGACCAGTTCGGCGTGGCGGCGCAGGATCTTCGTGCAGATGGAGTGGAAGGTGCCGAGCCACGGCATCCCCTCGCCCGCCGGCCCGACGAGCGCGGCGACGCGATGCTTCATCTCGCGCGCCGCCTTGTTGGTGAAGGTGACGGAGAGGATCTCGTGCGCGCAGGCGCGGCGGGTGGCCAGAATGTGGGCGATGCGCGTGGTGAGCACGCGCGTCTTGCCGGTGCCGGCGCCGGCCAGCACCAGCACCGGCCCGTCGAGCGCCTCAACCGCCTGCCGCTGCTCCGGGTTGAGGCCGGAGAGCCACGGCGCGCCCGGTCGCTGCATCCCCGCGAGCGCGCGCGCGGCGATGCCGCCGGCGCGAGGCGCGGGCGGATCGTCGAACGGCGGATCGTCGGAACTGGTCAAGGCGCTCTCGCGTCGGGGCAAAGGAACAAACTGCGAATCAGCCCGCAATGTGGGGATTGCAGGGCGCAGAGTCGAGCGCCGCGGGGCATTGGCGCGGCCGCAAACATCGGACTGCGCCAGGCCGGCGTTGACGGGCGCGCGCCGCGCCCCGATCTCTCCGGGAAACGACGCCGCACCCGCCGCGTGGAGCCCTGATCATGGACATCGGAGTCGACAGTTTCGCCCCGCTCGCCCCCTTGGCGGACGAGGCGGCACGCCCCCGCGCCTCGGCCGAGCGCGTCGCGCGGTTGATGGAGGAGATCGAGACGGCCGACCGCGCCGGGATCGACGTGTTCGGCGTCGGCGAGCACCACCGGCCGGACTCGGTGGATTCGGCGACCGTCGTGCTGCTCGCCGCAGCCGCCGCGCGCACGCGCGACATCCGCCTGACGAGCGCCGTCACCGTCCTGTCGGCGGACGATCCTGTGCGCGTGTTCCAGCAATATGCGACGCTCGATCTGATCTCGAAGGGACGCGCGGAGATTCAGGTCGGCCGCGGCTCCTTCACCGAGGCGTTTCCGCTGTTCGGACATTCGCTCGAGAACTACGACGAGCTGTTCGCCGAGAAGCTCGACCTCTTGCTCGCGCTGAACGAGAGCCCGCGCGTGAGCTGGCAGGGCGCGCTGCGCCCGCCCCTGAGCGATCAGCCGATCTTTCCGCGCCCGTTGCAGGCGAAGATCCCGGTCTGGCTCGCCGTCGGCGGCACGCCGGAGTCCTTCGTGCGCGCCGGTCTGCTCGGCCTGCCGCTGATGATCGCGATCATCAGCGGCGAGCCGCGCCGGTTCCGCCCGCTTGTCGATCTCTATCGCCGCGCCGGCGCCCAGGCCGGCCATGCGCCCGAGACGCTAAAGGTCGGCCTGCATCTCTATTCCTATGTGGCCGAGACGGACGCGCGGGCGCTGGACGAATTCTGGCCGGGCTATCAAGAGCGTTTCGCCGCCATCGGCCGCGAGCGCGGCTGGCCGCCGCCGACGCGCGCCGCCTACGAGGCGCAGACGGGCGAGCACGGCGCCTATCTGATGGGCTCGCCTGCGACCGTCGTCGACAAGATCCGCCGCATCGACGCCGATCTTGGCGGGCTCGCCCGCGTCACCTTCCAGATGACCAACGCACTGCTGCCGCACGAGAAGATGCTGAACGCGCTGGAGCTGATCGGCGCCAGGGTGAAGCCGGCCGTCGCGACGCACTGACCGGCGAGGAGCGGCGCTGGGGCGGCGCGCCCTTTGCCGACGCGCGCCGCCCGTGCTAGGCGCGCGCCCATGCTCGAAGGCCTGCCCCCGAACGACGCCACCTGGCTCTGCCGCCTGCCCTGCGACGAGGATACGGCGCGCGCCGTCGCCGACGTGGTGGTCGAGATGTTCGATCCCGCCGAGGCCGCCGCCAGCGCCTTCGACCTCAACCCCAACGCGCCCGGCTGGTCGAGCCCGGACTGGCTCGTCGAGATCTATTTCGCCGACGCGCCGGACGAGGATTTCGTGCGCGGGCTCGTCGCCGGGGCCGCGGGCGAGGAACAGGCGCGCACGCTCGAATTCCTGCGCATCGAGAAGAAGGATTGGGTCGCCAATTCGCTGCACGGCCTCGCCCCGGTGCGCGCCGGGCGCTTTCTCGTGCATGGCGCGCACGATCATGCGGCCGCGCGCGTCAACGACATCGCGATGGAGATCGAGGCCGCGCTCGCCTTCGGCACCGGCCATCACGGCACAACGCGCGGCTGCCTCATGATGCTCGACGGCGTGCTGAAGCGCCGCCGGCCGCGCCGCATTCTCGACGTCGGCACCGGCACGGGCGTGCTGGCGCTCGCCGCCGCGCGCGCGCTGCGCCAGCCGGTCTCGGCCGGCGACATCGACCCCGAGTCGGTGCGCTCGGCCCGCGCCAACGCCGTGCGAAATGGCGCGCGGCCGTGGCTGTATCCGGTGCTGGCGACCGGCGTCGGCCATCCCGCGCTGGCGAGCGGCGGGCCTTACGACCTCATTCTCGCCAACATCCTCGCCCGGCCCCTGCGCAAGCTCGCGCCGGACCTCGCGCGCCTCGCCGCGCCCGGCGCCGAGATCGTCCTGTCGGGCCTCCTGCTGAGCGACGTCGCGGGCGTGCTTTCCGCCTATGGCGCGCAAGGCTTCGCGCTGGTCGACCGCCTCGCGCTCGACGGCTGGGCGACGCTGCGGCTGCGACGCGGCGGCCAAGGTCCGCGCCGCGCGCGTTGAAAAGCTCCGCCCGCGTCGATCAGAGCAGCGGTCGGCCCGAGCCGAACATCGCCTGCGTCATCTTGCGTTCGGCCTCGTCCGTCATGCGGTCGAACAGGCCCGCATGCCGCGCGATCTCGGCCTCGGCCTGCCGGCGGCGCGACTCCATCATCGCGTCGAGCAGCTTCCGGAAGATTCCGGGCCCTTGCGCCGCGCGCGCCTCGAGCGCGGCGTCGGCCTGGGCGTGATTGAGGTGAATGCGACTGAAAAAGGCGTCTGCGACAGCCATGGCTTCGTCTCCTTCGGAGAGTGGGCCCTGGTCGTTTCGTTCCCGAGACGGGCCGGGCGATTCATCGCCGCCCGGCGATAGAGCTATACTTATTTCGCATATGCGAAAAAACAATGACGTAATTTATGCGCACTGCACAATGAAGCTGCGTCCGCACCGCGGAGCGCAGGCCGGCGCCGGCGAAAATTCAACGCAGGCGCGCGTCCCGCGCCACACAGCGGCCGTTGCCGCGACTCGCCGCGGCGCCTACTGTGCGCGCCATGTTTGAAGCGCGCCTCCAATCCTTCGACGAAACCTCCGACCCCTCGCGCGTCGCCCCGCGCCTCGCCGCCTTGCGCGCCGAGCTGACGCGCCGCGGCCTCGACGGCTTCATCGTTCCCCGCTCCGACGAGCATCAGAACGAATATGTGCAGAAGAGCGCCGAGCGGCTGGGCTGGCTCACCGGCTTCACCGGCTCGGCCGGCCTCGCCATCGCGCTCGGCAAGACAGCCGCGCTCTTCGTCGACGGCCGCTACACCTTGCAGGCGAAGGCGCAGAGCGACGCAAGAAGCTTCGCGCAGATCCATCTGATCGAGAATCCGCCGGAAGGCTGGCTCGAGGCGAACGCCCCAGCCGGCGGGCGCATCGGCTACGACCCGTGGCTGATGACCGCCGATCAGGTGAAGCGCCTCGCCCGCGCGGTCGCCGCGGCCGGCGCCGAACTCGTCGCCGTCGACTCCAACCCCGTCGACGCGGTGTGGGCGGATCGCCCGCTCATGCCGCCGGCGCCGGTGAGCCTGCATCCCCCGCGTTTCGCCGGCGAAAGCGCGGCGCGCAAGATCGCGCGGGTGAAGAAGGCGCTCGGCAAGACCGATGCGCTCGTCGTCAGCGATCCGCATAGCGTCGCCTGGCTTTTCAACATTCGCGGCGGCGACGTCGGCTATACGCCGCTGCCGCTCGCCTTCGCCATCGTGCCGCGCGACGACAAGCCCCGCCTCTATATCGACGGCGCGAAGCTCTCGGACGCGGTGCGCGCCAGGCTGGCCAACCTTGCCGACATCGAGGCGCCCGACGCCCTGACGAGCGATCTCGCCCGCCTCGGCGCCGCCGCCAAGACAGTGCGGTTCGATGCGACGACCGCGCCCGCCCTGCTCTCGCAGACCCTCGAGAAGGCCGGCGGCAAGGCCGAGATCGGGACCGATCCGACGGCGCTGATGAAAGCCGCCAAGAACGCCGCCGAACTCGCCGGAACGCGCGCCGCGCATATCCGCGACGGCGCGGCGATGACGCGCTTCCTGTGCTGGTTCGACGCCGAGGCGCGCAAGGGCAAGCTCACCGAGATCGACGCGGTGGCCGCGCTCGAAACGTTTCGCCGCGAGACGGGCGCGCTGAAGGATCTGTCCTTCCCCGCCATCTCCGGCGCCGGCCCGCATTCGGCGTTGCCGCACTATCGCGTCAACACGCGGTCCAACCGCCGCATCGAGAAAGGAATCTTTCTGATCGATTCGGGCGGCCAGTATCAGGACGGCACGACCGACATCACGCGCACCATCGCCGTCGGCAAGCCGACCGCCGAGATGCGCGACCGCTACACGCGCGTGCTGAAGGGCCACATCGCCATCGCGCAGATCGTCTTCCCGAGAGGAACGACGGGCGCGCAGCTCGACCCCTTCGCCCGGCAGGCGCTGTGGCAGGCCGGGCTCGATTTCGATCACGGCACGGGCCACGGCATCGGCTCGTATCTGTCCGTGCACGAAGGGCCGCAGCGCCTCGCCAAGACGGGCGTGACGCCGCTCGTCGAGGGCATGATCCTGTCCAACGAACCGGGCTATTACAAACCCGGCCATTGGGGCATCCGCATCGAGAATCTGCTCGTCGTCGAGAGGCGCGAGATCAAGGGCGCCGAGCGCGAGATGCTCGGATTCGAGACCATCTCCTTCGCCCCCATCGACCTGACGCTGGTCGACTCGAAGCTGCTGACGCGCTTCGAGGTGGCCTGGCTCGACGCCTATCACGCGCAGGTGCGCAAGCTGCTCTCCCCGCATCTCGACGCGCCGACGCGCAAATGGCTGGCGCAGGCGACGCGCAAGATCTCCAACGTCTGAGGCCGTTCAGGGCCGCGCGGGCATTGTCAGCCCGCGCTGCACGGCGGGGCGCGCGAGGCACGCCGCGAGCCAGCGCGGCACATGCGTCAGCGACGCATAGTCGACCAGCGCGCCGGCGTCGTAGAAGCCGACGAGATTGCGCACCCAGCCCATCAGCGCGATGTCGGCGATGGTATAGTCCGCGCACATCATCCATTCGCGCGTCGCAAGACGCCCCTCGAGCACGCCGAGCAGGCGCTGCGACTCCTTCGCGTAGCGCTCGCGCGGGCGCTTGTCCTCGTACTCGCGCCCCGCGAATTTGTGGAAGAAGCCGAGCTGCCCGAACATCGGGCCGACGCCGCCATCTGGAAGAACACCCACTGGATCGTCTCGATCCGCCGCGCCGGATCGGCGGGAAGAAACCGCCCCGCCTTCTCGGCGAGATAGAGCAGGATCGCGCCGGACTCGAACAGGCCAAGCGGCTTGCCGCCCGGTCCAACGGGATCGAGGATCGCCGGAATCTTGCCGTTCGGATTGAGCGACAGGAATTCGGGCGTCCACGTCTCGTTCGCGCCGATGTCGATGTAATGCGGCTCGTAGGGCAGCCCCGTCTCCTCCAGCATGATCGAGACCTTCACGCCGTTCGGCGTCGGCGTCGAATAGAGCTGCAGGCGGTCGGGATGGCGCGCGGGCCAGCGCGAGGCGATGGCGAAAGCGGACAGGTCGGACATGGCGTGTCTCCTCGCCCCTAGAACTGGCGCAGCGCGACGATGGCGGCAACCCCGACGAGCACGACGCCGATCAGCGGCAGCCGCGTCGCCGCCAGCGCGGCGATCAGCGAGGCGAGCGTCTCGCGCCAGCCCGTCGCCAGCAGCGAGGGCGCGATGACCGCCACGAGCACGGCTGCGGGAATGGCCTCGAATGCCGCCTGCATGCGCGGCGACAGGTCGAGCCGCGCCGGCAGCAGGAAGCCGGCGACGCGCGTGAGATACGTCGCGCCCATCATGGCGAGGATGGCGAACAGCGCCTGCGGATCGAGGCTCATCGCACCCCTCCGCGCGTCGTCGCCGCCGCGGCGACCATGCCGGCGAAGGCGCCGCCGAGCACATGCCACGGCGAGCCGAGCGTGCGATAGACGAGCGCCGCGGTCACGCCCGCCGCCGCCACCGTCACGCCCGTGGAGCGCCCCTTCCAGAAGCCCGCGACGAGGCCGATGAACAGCGCGGTGAAGGCGAAGTCCGCGCCGAACCGCGCCGGATCGCCGAGCAGCGCGCCCGCGCCCGCGCCGACCACCGTCCATGCGATCCAGTTGACGTAGAATGGCGCCGCCATGCCGAGCCAGTAGGCCAGCGTCACCGGCCGCGTCGCCGCGCGACGCTCGGCCAGCGCCCAGTTCTCGTCCGCCATCCAGAACACGACGAAGGGCGTCGCCGCGCCGAAACGCGCCTTGCGCTTCAGCGAGGCGCCCATCAGCACATGCCGCGCGTTGATGAGCAGCGTCGACAGCGCGAGCGCGAGGACGGGCGGCGGGCTCGCCCATAATTCCGTGGCGGCGAATTGCGCGCCGCCGGCGAACACCAGCGCCGAGGCGAGCGCGGCCTCCAGAACGCTCATGCCCTTGGCCGCGCAGATCGCGCCATAGACGAGGCCGATGGGAATCGCCGCCACGAGCGGCGGAAGAATGTCGCGCGCGCCGTCCCGGAACTCGACGGCCGCTCGCGTGCGGGAGGGGGCCGTCACGGTCATGCGCTCGCAATGCCACGTCGCGCCGACGCTGTCGCCATCGAAAACGCAAGCCAGCCCTGCGCGACGCCGGCGCCCTCGGACAGGCTCAACGTCGCGCCGGAAAACACCAGCGCCGGAACGCGCGCGGCGTGTTGGCGAAACCGCGCGACGCCGCAAGCTCCCACGGCCGCACGCATTGGGCCTCGCGCGCGCACCATGTGTAGCCGGCCGAGCCGATGCAGCCATGCGCGTCGCGGTCGCCACCCACCAACGGCGGCGTTTGCGCCTGCGCGGCGGCGGCCAGCAACGACGCGACGACAACCAATGCGAGCCTCATGGTCCAACCCTCCGCAACCACTCGTCTTCGTCGATCACTTCGATCCCGAACTCGCTCGCCTTGGCGAGCTTCGAGCCGGCGCCCGGCCCGGCGACGACGAGATCGGTCTTCTTCGAAACCGAGCCGGCGACCTTCGCGCCCAGCCGTTCGGCCATCGCCTTGGCTTCGTCGCGCGTCACCTTCTCGAGCGAGCCGGTGAAGACGACCGTCTTGCCGGCGACGGGACTCGTCGCCGCCACCGCCTCCATCGGCTCGGGTTGCACTTGTGCGAGCAACGCGTCGAGCGCCTCCTCGTTATGCGGCTCCCTGAAGAACGCGACCACCGTCTCCGCCACCGTCGCGCCGACGCCGTCGATAGAGGTCAGCTCCTCCAACGCATTGGACGCGAGCGCGGCCGCGCGCAGCGCGTCGAACGCATGGAAATGCCGCGCCAGCCGCCGCGCATTCGTCTCGCCGATGCGCCGCACGCCGAGCGCGTAAATGAAGCGGTTGAGCGGAACCTTTCGCCGCGCCTCGATCGCCGCGAACAGGTTTCGCGTCGAGGTCTCGCCAAATCCCTCGCGATCCTTGATCTTCTTCAGCGAGGTGCGGTCGCTCTCGGCAAGCGTGAAGATGTCGGCCGGCGTGTGGATCAGACCCGCCTCGTAGAATTCCTCGATCTGCTTGTCGCCGAGCCCCTCGATGTCCATGGCGAGGCGCGAGGCGAAATGCTTCAGCCGCTCCACCGCCTGCGCCGGGCAGATCAACCCGCCGGTGCAGCGGCGCACCACGTCCTCATCGCCCTTCTCGTCCACCTCGCGCACCGCCGCCGAGCCGCAACGCGGACAGACCTGCGGAAAGACGTAAGGGCGCGACTCCGGCGGACGCTTCTCAACGACGACGCCGAGAATCTGCGGGATCACGTCGCCGGCCCGTTGCAGGATCACCGTGTCGCCGACGCGCACGTCCTTGCGGGCGATCTCGTCCTCGTTGTGCAGCGTCGCGTTCTGCACGACGACGCCGCCGACGGTGACGGGATCGAGCCGCGCCACGGGCGTCAGCGCCCCGGTGCGGCCCACCTGAATCTCGATGTCGCGCAACACCGTCGTCGCCTGCTGCGCGGGAAATTTGTGCGCGACCGCCCAGCGCGGCGCGCGCGAGACGAAGCCGAGCCTGTTCTGCAAGGCGAGATCGTCGACCTTGTAGACGACGCCGTCGATGTCGTAGCCGAGCCGCGCGCGGTCGGCCTCCAATCCACGATAGACCGCGAGCATCTCGGCGATGCCGCTGCATATCCGCGTGCGCGAGTTGGTCGGCAGACCGAACGCGGCGAAGGCCGCGATCATGCCGTGCTGCGTCGCCGCCGGCAGAGCGCTCGCCTCGCCCCACGCATAGGCGAAGAAATGCAGCGGCCGCGCGCGCGTCGCCTCCGGATCGATCTGCCGCAGCGAGCCGGCCGCCGCATTGCGCGGATTGGCGAACAGCCGCTCGCCCGCCGCCTCCTGCCGCGCGTTCAGCGCCGCGAAGTCGGCATGCGTCATGTAGACTTCGCCGCGCACTTCGAGCACGTCGGGCGCCTCACCCGCCAGCCGCTGCGGAATCTCGCCGATGGTGCGCACGTTGGCGGTCACGTCCTCGCCTTCGAAACCGTCGCCGCGCGTCGCGGCGCGCACGAGACGACCCTTCTCGTAGCGCAACGAACAGGACAGGCCGTCGATCTTCGGCTCCGCCGTGACTTCGAGCGCGGCGTCGTCGCCGAGTCCGAGAAACCGCCGCACGCGCGCGACGAACTCGCTCGCCTCCTCGTCGGAAAACACATTGCCGAGCGACAGCATCGGCACGGCATGCTTGACCTTGGCGAATTTCTCGGACGGCGCGGCGCCGACCTTGTCGGCGATCGAGCCGCTCTCGCGCAGCTTCGGAAACGCGTCCTCGAGCGCCAGATAACGCCGCTTCAAATCGTCGTAGGCGGCGTCCGAAACAGTCGGCGCGTCGTTCCGATGATAGGCGATGTCGTGGCGCGCGATGTCGGCGGCGAGCGCTGCATGCTCGGCGCGCGCGGCGCGCAACGTGGTCGGCAAGGGCGCGCCGGGCCCGGGCTTGGTCGTCATGGGCGGGACATTAGCCGCCCGCGCGAGGTCTGTGAACTTGCGCCCCCGCGCGGGGCTCCGCATCCTGCGGGCGCTTCGCCCGGAGACCCTCATGCAACGACGCCTCGCTCTCGCCTGTCTCGCGCTCGCCGCCGGCGCGACGCCCGCTCTGGCCTTCAGCGCGAAATTCTCGTGGAGCGGCGTCGGCGCCTGCGGCTCCACATCGCCGGCCTTCGCGATCTCGGGCGCGCCGAAAGGAACCGCGCAACTGAAATTCGCGATGCGCGACTACGACGCGCCGAACTACAATCACGGCGGCTCGACCGTCGCCTGGTCCGGCAAGGCCGGCGTGCCGCAGGGCGCGATCTCCTATGTCGGCCCCTGCCCGCCGCCGGGCCAGACCCATCGCTACATCTGGACGATCGAGGCGCTCGACGCGGCCGGCAAATCGCTCGGCTCGACGCAGGCCGAGGGACGCTTCCCGGCAAGGTAGGTCGAGCGTCTATCCAGCCGCGCCTTCGATGAGTCGCGCGGCTGCGGCGCGCGCCTCGTCGGTGATCGTCGCGCCGGCGAGCATGCGCGCGATCTCCTCGCGGCGCGCCGCGTCCGCCAGCGGCTCGACGCGCGTGGCCAGCGGCGTCGCGCTTTTCTTGACCGGCTTGCCGCCGGTCTCCGCCTCGCCCTTGGAGATGCGCAGATGCCGGCCCGCGCGCGCGGCGACCTGTGGGCGTGCGTGACGGCGAGCACCTGCACGCGCGCGGCGAGCCGCGCGAGTCGCTGGCCGATGGCGTCCGCCACCGCCCCGCCGACGCCGGTGTCGATCTCGTCGAAGACGAGCGTCGGCGCCGAACCGCGTTCGGCGAGCGCGACCTTCAGCGCGAGCATGAAGCGCGCGAGCTCGCCGCCCGAGGCGATCTTCATCAACGGCCCCGGCCGCGAGCCGGGATTGGTCTCGACCCAGAATTCGACGCGGTCGATCCCGTCCGGCCCCGGCGCCGCCGCGTCGCTGTCGATCTGCGTCATGAAGCGCGCGCGCTCGAGTTTCAGCGGCGCCAGTTCGCGCATCACAGCCCTGTCGAGCTGCTGCGCGGTCTTGCGGCGCGACGCCGACAGGCGCGCGGCCGCCGCATCGTAGGCGGCCTTCGCCTCGCCCTCCTGCCGGCCGAGCGCGGCGAGCCGCGCCTCTCCCGCGTCGAGCGCGGCGAGATCGTCGGCGAATTTGCGCGCCAGCGCCGGCAAGCCCTCGACCGGCGTCGCATATTTGCGGCTTGCCCCCCGCAGCGCGAACAGCCGCTCCTCGATGCGCTCCAGCTCGCGCGGATCGAACTCGGCCTCCGCCAGCGCCTGCTCAAGAGTCTGTCGCGCGATCTCGAGCGCGTCGAGCGCATGGTCGAGCGCCCTGGTCGGCGGCTCGATCAGGCTCGGCGCCTGCGTCGCCCGGCGCTCCAGCCGCCGCAAAGCCGCCGACAGGACGACGATGGGCGAGGCGTCGCCGGAGAGCCCGTCATGCGCGTCCTTCAGATCGGCCGTCACCTTCTCGGCCTGCATCATGGTCGTTCGGCGGGCGGCGAGCGCCTCCTCCTCGCCGGCCTCAGGCGCGAGCTTGTCGAGCTCGGCGTGGGCGTGGCGCAGATAGTCGGCCTCGGCGCGCGCCTTCTCGACGCGGGCGCGCTCGGCCTCGCGCTCGGCCTGCGTGTCGCGCCAAAGCCGCCACGCGTCGGCGACGGCCGGCCTGCCCCTGCAAACCGCCATAGGCGTCGACCAGCGCGCGGTGGGCGGCCGCGTCCACCAGCGCGCGGTCGTCGTGCTGGCCGTGGATCTCGACCAGCGCGGCGCCGATCGCCCGCAACGTCTGCACGCTCACCGGCGCGTCGTTGACGAAGGCGCGGGTGCGCCCGTCCGCCATCTGCACGCGCTTGAGGATGAGATCGCCGTCGACGTCGATCTCCTGCGCCGCCGCCGCGCGACGGGCGGGATGATCGGCCGGCAGATCGAACGCGGCCGTCACCTGCCCCTGTGGCTGGCCGGCGCGCACCAGCCCGCCGTCGCCGCGCGCGCCGAGCGCCAGCGCGAAGGCGTCGAGAAGGATGGACTTGCCGGCGCCGGTCTCGCCCGTCAGCACGGAAAGACCGGCCTCGAACGCAAGGTCGAGCCGGTCGATCAGAACGATGTCGCGGATGGCGAGTTGCGCCAGCATGGCCTCAGCCGAGGCCGATGCGCCTCATCGTGCGCGAAATCCAGGAACCCTGGTCCTCGCGCGGCTCGAGGCCGCCCGACTGGAGCAGCGCGAACGCGTCCTTGTACCACTGCCCGTCGGGATAGTTGTGGCCGAGCACGGCGGCGGCGGTCTGCGCCTCATGCGCGATGCCGAGGCCCATATAGGCCTCGGTCAGGCGCATGAGCGCCTCCTCGGTGTGGCGGGAGGTCTGATACTTCCCCAGCACCTCGCGGAAGCGGTTGATCGCCGCCGTGTAGTTGCGCCGCTGCAGGTAGAACCGGCCGACCGACATTTCCTTGCCGGCGAGCTGATCCTTGGTCACCTGGATCTTGTACTTGGCGTCGTCGACATATTCGGACTTCGGGTACTTCTGGACAAGCAGTTCGAACAGGCCGAGCGCCTTGCCCGCCCGCTCCTGATCGCGCGAGATGTCCGGCACCTGCTGGTAGTAGGACATGGCGCCGAGATAGAGCGCGTAGGGCGCGTCCTGATCGTTCGGGAAGCGGTTGACGTAGCGGTTGGCGGAGGCGATCGCGTCGTCGTACTTGGCCGCCTGATAGTAGGAGTAGGTCTCCATCAGGAGGCCCTTCTTGGCCCAGTCCGACTGCGGATGCTGACGCTCGAGCGCGGCGAAGCGCTTGGCGGCGGATTCGCCGTCCGCCTTCGAGAGGCGCGAGAGGCCCTGATTGTAGATCGTCTCGGCCGGCTCGTCGGGCAGGATCTTCTGCTCGTATTTCTCGCCGCCGAAGGGGTTGAGCGAGTCGAGCGTCGAGCACCCGGCCAGCGCGAGGCCGACGGCGCCGAGCGCGGCGGCGCGGATCAGGAGGCGGGTGGCGGAGAGCGCGGAGTTCATGCGATCCTACTCGCTGGATGACGACGGGTCGGACGCAGCCGTTCCGGCGCCGCGACGAGCCTCCTTACATGAAAGCCGGTCCCGGCGCCACACGCCGGCGCCGAGATGCAAGGGCGCTCGAAAAATGGCGAATCTCTGGCCGGCCCGCGCGATCAATCGCGCTCGGGCGCGAAAGCCAGACGCTGGCTCAAGCCCGCTTCGACGCGCGCCGGGCGGCGGCGCGCCGGCAGCTCGATCAGATCGTAGGCCGTCGGATCGGCGAACAGCGCCTTGAGAACGTTGTGATTCGTCTTGTGGCCGCCGCAATAGGAGCGGTAGACGCCGATCAGCGGCGCGCCGGCGAGCGCCAGATCGCCCACCGCGTCGAGCAGCTTGTGGCGCACGAACTCGTCCGGATAGCGCAGACCCTCCGGATTGAGGATGCGGTCGTCGTCGAGCGCGACGGAATTGTCGAGCGAGGAGCCGAGCGCGAAACCGCGCTTCCAGAGCTGCTCGACCTGGCTGACGAAGCCGAAGGTGCGGGCGCGCGAAATCTCCGCGCGGAAGCGCGCCGGATCGAGATCCATCTCGTATTTCTGACGGCCGATGAGCGGGCTGGCGAAGTCGATCTCGACTTCGAGGCGGAAGCCCTCGCGCGCCGGGCGAAGCTCCGAATAGGCGCGGCCCATCTCGAAACGGACCGGCTTGAGCACGCGCACGTAGCGGCGCGGCGCGGCGAGCGCGACGACGCCCACGGCGTCGATCGCCTCGACAAAGGCGGCGGCCGAACCGTCCATGATCGGGGCCTCGGGCCCGTCGATCTCGATCGAGGCGTTGTCGACGCCAAGGCCGGCCAGCGCGGCCAGCAGATGCTCGATGGTGGCGATGGAGGCGCTGGCGTCCTCGCCGATCACCGTGCAGAGCTCGGTCATCGACACGTTGCGCCAGTCCGCCTCGATCATGCGCTCCTTGCCGTCGGCGAGCGCGCGATGGAAGACGATGCCGGTATTGGCGTCGGCCGGATTGATGGCGAGGGTGACGGGAGCGTTGGAATGGACCCCGCGGCCCTTGATGACGACGCGCTCGCGCACGGTCGTTTGCCTGCCGAAATTCATCCGCACCGTCCCGATGTCACAGGGCCGCTCTCGAAGCTTGGCTCCGCCTGCCCGCTTGCGCCCCGAGGTCTTGAAGACCTTCCGTACCGACCCTCGCCGCATGCGCTGTGAGCCGCGCGTTTACGCCTTGAGTCGAAGCAGAAGATACAGCCGCCGGAGGCGCCGACAAAATCACGGTTTCTTACGCAATGTTACAATCGGACACAGAATTTTCTTGATCTAAATCAACGCGTTGCGAGGGCCGCACGACGTACGGCCCCCGTTCGATTCAATCCCTCGAATCCGGCCTCGCGTCAGCTCGTCTGGCGACGCAGGAAGGCCGGGATGTCAAGCTGGTCGTCCTCCGACTGACGCGCCACGGGCGCTGGCCGGCCGTGCAGGTCGAGACGACCGGCGGCGGCGGGCGCCGGACGCTTGGCGTATTCGGCGTGCGTCGGCGTCGGCGCGGCCGGGCGCTGCTGCACGCTCGGCGTCGGGGCCGGCTGGTGGGCGGCGGGCGCCTCGTCCGAACGCGCCATGCCCCAGTGGGCGAGACGGTCGCGCAGGGTGCGGCGCTTGGCCTCGACCGGGTTTTGCGCGACGGGCGCGGCCGCCTGACGCTGGACCGGCATCGGCAGATCCTCGATCGAGGGCAGCCGCTGCGGACGGATCACCTGCTCCATCGCCGACGCGAAGTGGGCTTGCACCGGCGCGGGCTGGGCGGCCACCGGACGGAACACGAGCTCCTCCTGCTCCGCCATCGGCGCGGGCGCCGGCTCGATCGCCACCGGCTGCGGCATGGGCGCCTGCATGACCGGCTGCGGCGCCGCCGGCTGCTGCATCACGGGCTGCTGCATCACGGGCTGATGCGCGACCGGCTGCGGCG
>JADJVD010000003.1:90000-399898 GCA_016716745.1 Hyphomicrobiales bacterium | reverse complement strand
GCCCTTTTCTCCAACAACGACATCGTCGCCAACGGCCACCGCTTCTTCGGCAGCGTCTCGCGCAATCTCGCCGAACTCGTGCAGGAGGCCGGATCGCGCTGGGGCCAGCCCAACGCCTATATTCTCGGCCAGGAGGCGTCGGGCGCCTTCGTCGGCGGCCTGCGCTACGGCGAGGGCATGATGTACACGCGCAACGCCGGCGACCGGAAGATCTTCTGGCAAGGCCCGTCCATCGGCTTCGACGCCGGCGCCGACGGCGACCGCACCATGATGCTGGTCTACAACCTGCCGGCCGTGGACGCCGTGCACCGCCGCTTCGGCGGCGTCGACGGATCGGCCTATTTCATCGGCGGCCTCGGCTTCACCGCGCTGACGGCCGACGACATCGTCGTCGTGCCGATCCGCGCCGGCCTCGGCGCCCGCCTCGGCGTCAATCTGAGCTACCTGAAGTTCACGCCGAACCCGACCTGGAATCCGTTCTAGCCGGGCGCTCCGGTCCGACGGCGAAGGTTGCGCGGAAAACCTCGACCGCGCGCCCCACATTGGCGGCGATCTCGTCCGCCGCGACCGTCTCGACGACGCCGAAGACGAGGCGCGCGAACAGGCCGGACTTGCACAGATCGAGGAACAGCGTCGCCGCGGCCCGCGTATCGGCGATGACGAGCCGCCCCGCCGCCGTCTGCCCGTCGAGATAGGCGGCGAGCCGCGCCGCGCCATATTCCGGCCCCGCCTCGTAGAAGGCGCGGCCGATCTGCGGGAACTTCGAGGTGACGCCGATCACCGTGCGGATCTGCGCGATCGAGGCGGGCCGCGCCATCGCCGTCATCACCGCCTCGCCGAACCGGAAGAGCGCCGCCTCGAGCGGCAGCGCCGGATCGAAATCGCACAGCCGCTCGGCCTGCGTCTGCTTGTCCTGCCGGATCAGCGCCTCGAACAGCGCCTCCTTGGAGGCGAAGTAGACATAGAGCGTGCCCTTCGAGACGCCCGCCTCGCGGGCGACGTCGTTCATGCTGGCCCCGTCGAACCCCCGCGCCATGAAGACGGCGCGAGCGCCGTCCAGAATCTGCCGCCGCTTGGCGCTCTCGTCCGTGGGGGCGGCCGGCGCCTGCGGGGCCGCCCGTTCGCGCAGCTCGACAAGACTGGGTTCGGGCATGGCGAATCCCTTGAATTCTTGACCGAACGGTTCGGTCAGCCTTGATCTAGGGACCCCGTTCGTCCTATGTCAACGAAAATGACCGAACGGTTCGGTCAGAATTGTCCCGGGAACCCGCCATGAGTCTCTCCGAGGATGCGACCCCGGCGCCGCTCCCCACTGCGTCCGCCGCCGCTGCGTCCCCGCCGCCCGGACGCCCGCCGGCCGCGCAGGACGCCGCGCCCGGCGCCCCGCTCCCGACGCCCAAACGGGGGCGGGCGCGCGCACTGCTCGCGCTGATCGGCCTCGTCGCGCTCGGCGCCGCGCTGTGGTTCGGCGCGGACTGGATGCTCTCCGGCCGCTACGTCGTCTCGACCGACGACGCCTATGTGAAGGCGGACACGGCGGTGATCGCCGCCAAGGTGTCGGGCTACGTCGCCGAGGCGCTGGCCGCCGACAATCAACGCGTCACGGCCGGCGACCCGCTCGTGCGGATCGACGACGGCGACTATCGCCTCGCCGTCCAGTCCGCCGCCGACAAACTCGCGACGCAGGACGCCGCCATCGCGCGCATCGGCGAGCAGGCCGGCGCGCAGCGCGCCACCATCGAACAGGCGCGCGCGCAGCTCGCCGCCGCGCAGGCCGACCAGACGCGCGCCGAAGCGGCCTTCGGTCGCACGCAGGCGCTGTCGAAGAGCGACTTCGCCAGCCGCGCGCAATTCGATTCGGCGCTCGCCGACAAAGCGCGCGCCGCCGCCGCGACGCAGGCCGCCGGCGCCGCCCTCGCGGCGGCCCAGCAGGGGCTCGCCGTGCTCGAGGCGCAGCAGATCGAAGCGCGTCGCGCGCGCGCCGAACTCGAGACGGCGAAGGCGAGAGCCGAACGCGATATGTCCTTCACGACCATCGTCGCGCCGTTCGACGGCGTCGTCGGCAACAAGGCCGTCCAGCCCGGCCAGTATGTCCAGCCCGGCGCGCGCCTTCTGGCGCTGGTGCCGCTCGACACGGTGTTCGTCGAGGCCAATTTCAAGGAGACCCAGCTCGCGCGCATCCGGCCCGGACAGAAGGTCGAGATCGAGGTCGACGCCCTCCCCGGACGCGCCATCGCCGGCGAGGTGGCGAGCATCGCGCCCGCCTCCGGCGCGCAGTTCTCGCTGCTGCCGCCCGACAACGCGACCGGCAACTTCACCAAGATCGTGCAGCGCGTGCCGGTGCGCATCACGATTGCGCCAGAGCTGGCGCGCGAAGGCGTGCTGAGGCCGGGCCTCTCCGTCGTCGCGAAGGTGATGACGAAGGCGGATGCGCCGCCGCCGAGCGCCTCCACCTTCTCGGCCATCGCCGCGGCGCTGCGCGGCCGGCGGGCGCAGTGACCGCGATGAGCGGCGCCGCGCTCGCACAGACCGCGCCGGCCGCTCCGGGCAAGCCGCTCGCCCCGCGCATTCCGGCGCGCCGCATCGCCGCTTTCATGAGCATGGTCTTCGGCATGTTCATGGCGATCCTCGACATCCAGATCGTCTCCGCCTCGCTGGCCGAGATTCAGGCCGGCCTGTCGGCGAGCGCCGACGAGGTGGCGTGGGTGCAGACGAGCTATCTGATCGCCGAAGTGATCATGATCCCGCTCTCCGGCTATCTCTCGCGCGCCATCTCGACGCGCTACATGTTCGCGATCTCGGCCGGCGGCTTCACGCTGATGAGCCTGATGTGCGCGACCTCCTCCACCATCGAGGAGATGATCCTGTGGCGGGCGCTGCAAGGCTTCATCGGCGGCGGCATGATCCCGACCGTGTTCGCCTCGTCCTTCGTCATCTTTCCGCGCGAGAAACAATCGCTCGTCGCCCCGCTCGTCGGCCTCGTCGTCACGCTCGCCCCGACCATCGGCCCGACCGTCGGCGGCTATCTGACCGACCTGTTCTCCTGGCGCTGGCTGTTTCTGGTCAACGTCGTTCCCGGCGTCGTGGTGACCATCGCCGCCTGGACGCTGATCGACTTCGACAAGCCAGACTGGGCGCTGCTCGCCAAATTCGACTGGACGCATCTGATTTCGATGGCCGCCTTTCTCGGCGCGCTCGAATACGTGCTCGAGGAAGGCCCGCTGAAGGACTGGTTCGCGGACGAGAAGATTGCGGTCGGCGCGCTCGTCTGCGCCGCCGGCGCCGTCATCTTTTTCTGGCGCTCCTTCGCCTCGACCCATCCCATCGTCGACATCCGCGCCTTCGCCAATCGCAATTTCGCGACCGGCTCGCTCTTCTCCTTCATCATGGGCATCGGCCTTTACGGCCTGACCTATCTTTATCCGGTCTATCTCGCCCGCGTGCGCGGCTACTCCGCGCTGATGATCGGCGAGACGATGTTCGTCACCGGCCTGTGCATGTTCTTCGCCGCGCCGATCGTCGGGCGTCTGATGACGCGCGTCGATCCGCGCTGGATGATCGCGGCGGGCTTTCTGGGCTTCGGCCTCGGCACATGGCAGGCCTCGCACATCACGCGCGAGTGGGACTTCTACGAGTTGCTTCTGCCGCAGATCCTGCGCGGCTTCTCGCTGATGGCCTGCATGGTGCCGATCAACAATCTCGCGCTCGGCACGCTGCCCGCCCTGCAATTGAAGAACGCCTCGGCGCTCTACAACCTCACCCGCAATCTCGGCGGCGCGGTTGGCCTCGCCGCGATCAACACGCTGCTGAACGCGCGCTGGGATCTGCACATCCAACGCCTGCACGAGAGCATGTCCTGGGGGCGCACGGCGCCGGAGGAGATGTTGCAGAAGCTGACGCAGGGCTTCGCCGCGCTCGGCTCCGACGCAGCGTTGGCGGCGACGAAGCAGCTCTCCCTAATCGCCCGGCGCGAGGCGCTGGTGATGGCGATGGGCGATGTCTTCGCCGTGCTGACCTTGCTGTTCTTCGCACTCGTCGTCATGGTTCCGATCATGCGTCGCCCGAGCCAGCCCGGCCGCGCCGGCGACGCGCATTGAGGAGACGACGATGTTTCGCGCCGTCGCGCTGGCTCTCGGATTGGTCTGCGCAGCCGCGTCCGCACGCGCCGGCGCGCTCGAGGATTATCTCAAGCCGTTCCCGGCCGCCGTCGACGGCGCGCCCCGGCATGTGATCGCCCCGCCGGCGCGGCGCGACGAGGAGGCGCGCAAGATCGAGATACGCGTCGGCCGCGTCATGAACGTCGATTGCAATACGCGCGGCCTGATCGGCCGGTTCGAAGAGAAGACGCTTGAGGGCTGGGGCTATTCCTACCTCGTCTTCGTCACCAGGGGCGAGGTCGTGCAGACGATGATGGCCTGCCCCGAGACGACGAAGCGCAAGGGCTTCGTCGCCGGCCCGCCGCATCTGGCCCGCTACAACAGCCGCGCGCCGCTCGCCGTCTACGCGCCCGAGGGATACGAGGTGCGCTATCGCGTCTTCGGCGTCGTCGGCGAGGAGCGGCCCGCGGGCCGGCGCTGACTTACAGCAGCGAGTCGACGCCGCGCGTCAGTCCGACGCGGCCGACCACCTTGCGCGCGGCGAGCAGCGTGCCGGCGACATAGGGCGCGGCCGAGCTTCCGGCGTCGTGGCGGATCGTCAGGCGCTCGTCCGGCGCGCCGAAGATCGCCTCGCACGAGAGCACGAAAGACGGCATGCGCACCGAATGCACCTGCACCGGCGTCGGCGCGCCAACCGAGGCGCCGCGGGTCTCGCGCAGGCCGCCGAGTTCGGCGACCGGCTTCGACGTGCCGGCCATGCGCGCCTGCGCCAGCAATTCGCCGAGCTCGCGCCCGGTGCCAGACGGCGTGTCCGGCTTCTTGGCCGAGGCGTAGTCGATCACCTCGACATCTGCGACGTATCTGGCCGCCTCCAGCGCGAACTTCTTCAGCAGCGTCGCGGTGATCGAGAAATTGCCGGCGGCGATGACGCCCCGGCCCGCCTCGCGCGCGGCGACGTCGATCGTCTCGTAATCGTGCGCGCCGAGCCCCGACGTTCCGATCACCACGTTGCGGTGATGGGCGAGCGCGGCGAGCGTCGTGTGCTTCACCACGTCCGGCTTGGTGTAGTCGACGACGACGTCGCTGTCGGCGGCCAGCAATCCCGCGACGTCGCGCGCGATCGTCACGCCGAGCGGCGCGAGCCCCGCCGCCTCGCCCGCGTCCCGCCCCGCGGCCGAGCGCGACATCGCGGCGACGAGCTTCATGTCGGCCGACTGCGCGATCGCCGCGACGAGCGCGCGGCCGACCCAGCCTGTGCATCCTGCGAGCGCGATGCGGATCATGTGCGTCTCCCGTTTTGGCTCAGGCCCCGCCCTGCATGGTTCAGAGCCTCTTAACGGATTGAGCGCATTTGTCGAAACATGGCGCGTCGCGTTTTGCCATATGTGGTCGTCGCGTGTCTGGCGGGGCTCGCGGGCTGCTCGGTCTTCGAGCGCCCGCAGCGGCCGGCCTGGCGCGGTCAGGCCGAGGCCGCATGCCTTGCGGAAAAGCGCGTCGTCGCCTCCGAGTTCCTGCGCCCCGCCTCCGCCATCGAGGGGCCGGGCATTTGCGGCATGGACCGCCCCTTCAAGGTCACCGCCTTCGCCGGCGGCGCGATGCCGATCGCGCAGGGCGTGACGCTCGCCTGCCCGGCGATCTCGGAAATCGACCGCTGGATCGCCGACGTGGTGATCCCGACCGCGCAGACGCGCTTCGGCCAGCCGGTCGTCGCGCTGACCTCGACCGGCGGCTACTCTTGCCGCGGCATGAACAATCAGGCCGGCGCGCGCCTCTCCGAACACGCCTTCGGCAACGCCGTCGACGTCGGCGGCTTCAAGCTGGCGGACGGCCGCGTCGTCACCGTCGCCAAGGGCTGGAAAAGCGCCGACCCGCAGGAGCAGGCCTTCCTGCGCGAGGTGATGGCGGGCGCCTGCCAGATCTTCACCACCGTGCTCGGACCCGGCGCGGACGCCTTCCACTACGATCATCTGCACATGGATCTGGCGCGTCACGGCTCGACGTCGACCGGCCCGCGCCGCATCTGCAAACCGCTGCCCGCGCCGCAATTGCTGCCCCCGCCCGGCCCGAAGCGCGACGACCTGCCCGATCCCCCGCCCTTCGACGACGAACTCGACATCGCCGCAGCGCCCGCCGCCGGCCGCACCAGCACGCTCGCGCTCGGCGCGCCGCCGCCCGTCCCGATGCGCGCCGCCGCGCCGCTGCGCTCGCTCGCCGTCGGGCCGCTGCCGCCCGCCCCCGTCGGCGCGCCGCTGACGCTCGGCCGTCCCGCGCCAGTCGCGTCCGCGCCTGTCCATCGCACGCCGAAGACCGGCGCCTTGCGCGAGGACGGCGCTTTCGCGCCGGAGGGCGATCCGGCCGATTGGGACGTCACCTCCGCGCTCGGTCGGAAACGCAAGTGACGATGCGGGCTGCGACGGGCGAGATCGTGGACGGGCGGCATCGGCTGGCGCTGCGCGTCTATTACGAGGACACCGATTTTTCCGGAGTCGTCTACCACGCCTCCTATCTGCGCTTCCTCGAACGCGGGCGCACCGAATTCCTGCGCGCGCTCGACATCGGCCAGGCGGCGCAATTCGCCGCCGGCGCGGACTTCGCCTTCGTCGTGCGGCGGATGACGATCGACTGGCTGAAGCCCGCGCGCATGGACGACGAACTCCTCGTCGAGACGACGCCGACCGCGCTCGGCGGAGCGGCGATGGACATCGCCCAGCGCGTGACGCGCGGCGAGGCGAGGCTGCTCGAGGCGCAGGTGACGATCGCCTGCCTCGCCGCCGGCCGCATCGCCCGCATCCCCGCCGGCATCCGCGCCCGCCTCGCGGCGGCGCTGGCGCGGGCGCAGGCGTGAGCCTTCGCGCGATCCTGGTCGTCGCGACGACGCTCGTCGCGCACGCGGCCGCGGCGCAAACCCCGCCCGCGCGAGCGCCCTGGCCCGCCGATCCGGAGGCCAAGATCGCTCGCGCGCGGGCGCTGTTCGACGCCGGCGCGATGACGCGCCGCCACGACGGCAAGATCGTCTTCGGCCGCGAGGCGCCCGGCGACGCCGCGACGCGCGAGCGCAACCGGCGCGAGGCGCGCGAGCTGTTGCGCTCGGCCGCCGCGCAGGCGAGCCCCCGCGCCCGCGAACTCTACGCCGGCATGGTCGAGAACGGAATCGGCGGCGAGGCGCGGCCCGCGCTCGCGCGGCAGACTTACGCCGACGCCGGCACGCGTCTCGCCCGCTGGCGCCTCGCGCGCATGCTGGAGCAGGGGCGCGGCGGGCCGAAGGACCTCGCCTCCGCCCGCAGGCTCTACAAGCTGTCCGGCGACGCCGGGCAGATCGACGCGCGCTACGATCACGCGCGGATGCTGCGCGCCGGCCTCGGCGGTCCAAAGGATTTGCCCGCCGCGCGCGCCGAACTGGAGCGGACCACCGGTTTCTGTCACGGCGACGCCGCCGACGACCTCGCCGAAATGGCCGAGAAGGGCGAAGGCGGCCCGCGCAATGTCGAGCTTGCAGCGACGCACTACCTGCGCGCGCTCGGCTGCGCCAACGGCAATTTTCGCCCGCCAGCGATCAAGACGCGCTGGCGAACGATCGACCGCGACATTCGGATCGCGATCCAGGCGCAACTGGCCGCCGATCACGGCTACGCCGGCCCGCGCGACGGCGCCTGGAGCCCGGCGCTCGACCGCATTCTGAACGGCGCAGGCGCAAATTGGCGCCCATCTTCGGGACTCAATTAGCAGATTCGCAACCTGCGCGTGAAACGTTGGCGCAGTCGCCTCGGAACACGTCATGATCAATTTCGTCGGCAGCGAGCGGTTCTGGACGGACGCTCGCGGGAATGTCGGGATGCTCTTCGCCATCTCGGTCGTGCCGCTGGTCTTCGGCGTCGGCGCGGCGGTCGACTACGCCCACGCGACAGCTTTGAAGGGCCAGTTGCAGGGGATGGTCGACGCGGTCGCGCTGTCTACGGTCGTTCTTCCCGCCGCTCAACGCGACGCGGCGGCCGACACGGCGCTCACCGCGCGCGTCAACGCCTCCGAGCTCGACGTCGTCGCGAAAAGCTGGGCCAGCGCACCGGACGGAACGTTCACTGCGACCGTAGCCGCGTCCACCCCGACGGCTTTCATGAAACTCATCGGCGTCGCGACACTGACGCTCAATGCGCGCGCCGTCGCCAAGCCGCCGCCGCCGGCCCCGCTGACGGCGACTTTCACCACGACGGGCGCTCAAGGTTGGTATTGGAAGAGCGTCACCGTCTGGACGCACGCGCCGGGCGCAGCCTCCGACAGGCTGATCGCCTCTTACACCTTTCAGCCGACCTATTTCGACCAGCCTTCCCCCCGCGGCACCGGCAACGTCGGAACGATAACGTCGAACCCTTCTGCGTCGGTCACATTCCAGGCCTACGATCGGCTGTATCTGCGCATGTCCGTGAGGGGCAACGGTTGCCCGCCCAACGAAGCTCCGGCGCCGAATACGGGACGAAACGGAGTCATTCTCCAATGTTTGCCCAGCCCCGGCGCCACCGACCCGGCAGATCTCGAACTGCGCACCGACGACCCCAACACGGCGCATCACCTCTTTGTCGCCGGCCAACAGCTTCCGCGCGGCGTCGTCGTCCCGCTGACCGATATCCTGAAATGCGGACAGACCGTCTCGCACGCATGGGAAGACGGCGGCAACTTCTCGGAACAGGACTTCTTCTTCGACGTCTCGACGACCTGCGGCGCGGCGAACTGGCTGCCGGCGCGCCTCGTCAACTGAGGCCGCGCGCGCCCGCCGCGACTGTCCACACCCTGCTTTGACGTCGCCGCGCGCGGCGCCTAAGAACGCCTCCCCAATCGAGCGGAGGCGCACATGACTTCGACCGCCGGCGTGGCGAACGCCATCACCCGTCGAATCGCCGACGAGTTGAAGGTCGCCGAAAGGCAGGTCGCCTCGGCCGTCGACCTGCTCGACGGCGGCGCCACCGTTCCCTTCATCGCCCGCTACCGCAAGGAAGCAACCGGCGCGCTGGACGATACGCAATTGCGCACGCTGGAGGAGCGGCTGCGCTATCTGCGTGAGCTGGAGGAGCGCCGCAAGGCGGTGCTCGAGTCGATTCGCGAACAGGGCAAGCTCGACGCCGCGCTCGAGGCGCGCATCCTCGATGCCGATTCGAAAGCGCGGCTCGAGGATATCTATCTGCCCTACAAGCCCAAGCGCCGCACCAAGGCGCAGATCGCCCGCGAGCACGGGCTCGAGCCGCTCGCCGACCTCTTGCTGACGAAGCCCGAGCTCGACCCGAAGGCGCAGGCCGCGGCGTTCGCGAAGGGCGAGGAGGTGGCGACGCCCGAGGCCGCGCTCGAAGGGGCGCGCGCCATCCTTGTCGAACGCTTCGCCGAGGACGCCGATCTCGTCGGCCGTCTGCGCGAGGATTTCTGGCGGCAGGGCAAGCTCGTCTCGAAGCTGCGCGAGGGCAAGGCGCAGGCCGGCGCGAAATTCGCCGACTATTTCGATTTCTCCGAGCCGCTGGCGAAGCTGCCCTCGCATCGCATTCTCGCAGTGTTCCGCGGCGAACGCGAGGAGGCGCTCGACGTCTCGCTCGTCAGCGATCCGAACTCCGAGCCCGGCTCGCGCGTCCCCGGCCCTTACGAACTCGCCATCGCCGCGCGCTTCGGCATCGCCCAGCGCGGCCGGCCGGGCGACGCTTGGTTGATGGAGACGGTGCGTTGGGCCTGGCGCACCAAGATCGAGGTGCATCTGTCGGTCGATCTGCGCATGCGGCTGTGGACCTTCGCCGAGGACGAAGGCGTCAAGGTGTTCGCCGCCAATCTGCGCGATCTGCTGCTCGCCGCGCCCGCCGGCGCGCGCGCCACGCTCGGCCTCGACCCCGGCTTCCGCACTGGCGTGAAGGTCGCCGTCGTCGACGCCACCGGCAAGGTCGTCGACACCACCGCGATCTTCCCGCACGAGCCGCAGCGGCGCTGGGACGAGTCGCTCGCCGTCCTCGCTGCGCTCTGCGCCAAGCACAAGGTCGAACTCGTCGCCATCGGCAACGGCACCGCCTCGCGCGAGACCGACAAGCTCGCCGCCGATCTGATGAGCAAATATCCCGCGCTCAAGCTGACCAAAGTGATGGTGAGCGAGGCCGGCGCCTCGGTCTATTCGGCCTCCGAATACGCCTCGAAGGAGCTGCCCGCGCTCGACGTGACGCTGCGCGGCGCCGTCTCCATCGCGCGGCGCCTGCAAGACCCGCTCGCCGAACTCGTCAAGGTCGATCCGAAGTCGATCGGCGTCGGCCAGTATCAGCACGATCTGGCCGAGACCAAGCTCGGCCGCTCGCTCGATGCGGTGGTGGAGGATTGCGTCAACGGCGTCGGCGTCGAGGTCAACACGGCCTCCGCCAAGCTGCTGGCGCGCGTCTCCGGCGTGGGTGAATCGCTCGCCAACGCCATCGTCGCCCATCGCGACGCCAACGGGCCCTTCGCCAAACGCACGCAACTGAAGGAGGTGCCGCGCCTCGGCGCCAAGGCCTTCGAACTCGCCGCCGGCTTCCTGCGCATCCAGAACGGCGAGGACCCGCTCGACCGCTCCGGCGTCCATCCGGAAGCCTATCCGGTGGTGCGCCGCATCCTCGAACGCACCAAGAGCGACATCGCCGCCGTGATCGGCAACGCGACGCTTCTGCGCGGGTTGAAACCGGCCGATTTCGTCGACGAGCGCTTCGGCGTGCCGACGGTGACCGACATCATCCGCGAACTCGAAAAGCCCGGCCGCGACCCGCGCCCGCAATTCAAGACGGCGGCGTTTCAGGAGGGCGTAGATACGCTCGACGATCTGAAACCCGGCATGATCCTCGAGGGCGTCGTCACCAACGTCGCCGCCTTCGGCGCCTTCGTCGACGTCGGCGTGCATCAGGACGGGCTGGTCCACGTCTCGGCGCTCGCCAACACCTTCGTGAAAGACCCGCGCGACGTCGTGAAGCCCGGCCAGATCGTCAAGGTGAAGGTGCTGGAGGTCGACAAGCCGCGAAAGCGCATCGCGCTGACCATGCGGCTCGACGATCAGCCCGGCGCCCGGCAGGGCCAGCGCGAGGGCGCCCGCCCGGCGCAGAACCAGCAACGCTTCATGAAAGAGCCCGAGCGCCCCGCCCCCGCCGGCGGCGGCGCCTTCGCGGATGCGCTGCGCCGCGCCGCCGAGCAGAAGGGCGACAAGCGCCGCTGAGGCGGCCCGCTAACCCCCTGTTAACCCTGATCGCCCCTTAACTGGATCGGATGAGGGCCGGGATTGCCGCGCAATTCCTGCTGCGTCGCGAAATTGACGGATTCTGCCGGCATGTGACGGGCTCGCCCGCCCTGCCGACGAGGGCCGGCGCGACGGCGTGGGGCACGCCGGGTTCCAGGATGAGGACGGATACATGAACGCTGCCGACATCGCCTCCGGCGCCCTTGCGGGTCCGGCTGCGGAAGTCTCGCTCTGGTCGATGTTCTGGGGCGCGCATTTCGTCGTCAAACTGGTGATGGTCGGCCTGCTGCTCGCCTCGGTCTGGTGCTGGGCGATCATCTTCAACAAGACGGTTCTGTTCGCGAAGACCCGCCGCGCGATGGACCGCTTCGAGGAGACCTTCTGGTCCGGCAATTCGCTCGAGGAGCTTTACAAGAGCCTCGTCGACCGGCCGACCTCGGGCGCCGCCTCGCTGTTCGTCGCCGCCATGCGCGAGTGGAAGCGCTCCTTCGAGGCGACGCGCGGCGCCTTCATGGGCCTGCATGCGCGCATCGAGAAAGTGCTCGACGTGTCGATCGCCCGCGAGGTGGAGCGGCTTGAATCGCAGCTCCTCGTGCTCGCCACCGTCGCCTCGGCCGGCCCCTTCGTCGGCCTGTTCGGCACGGTGTGGGGCATCATGACCTCGTTCCGCTCCATCGCGGCCTCCAAAAACACCTCGCTCGCCGTCGTCGCGCCCGGCATCGCGGAGGCGCTGTTCGCCACCGCCATCGGCCTGTTCGCCGCCATCCCGGCGGTGATCGCGTACAACAAGCTGTCGGGCGAGGTGGCGAAGATCCAGGCGCGCCTCGAGACCTTCGCCGACGAGTTCTCCTCCATCCTGTCGCGTCAGATCGACACGCATGTGGCGAGCGACCGCGACCGCGGCCGCGCGGCCTGAGCGGAGACGACGCCATGGGCATGTCGGTTCCGGCCGGACGCAAGGGCGGACGCAGACGCCGCGGCACGCCGCGCTACGGCGCGATGGCCGAGATCAACATGACGCCGTTCATCGACGTCATGCTGGTGCTGCTGATCATCTTCATGGTGGCCGCGCCCCTGCTCGCCACCGGCGTGCCGATCGACCTGCCGCAGACGAAGGCCGCGCCGCTCAACATCGAGCAGAAGCCGATCGCCATCGCCATCGACGAGAAGGGCCAGCTCTTCCTGATGGATCAGCCCGTGCGCGCCGAGGACATCGTGCCGAAGCTGCAAACCGTGGCCAAGAGCGGTTTCGACGAACGCATCTACATTCGCGGCGCCAAGGCGGTGAATTACGGCCGCGTCGCCGAGATCATGTCGCTCGTGACGAGCGCCGGCTACAAGAAGGTCGCGCTGGTCACCGAACCCGAGAAGAAGTGACGCCGCCCGTGCTGACGCAAGAGCGCGCATCGAGGTTCGACTGGGGTCTGGCGGTCTCCGCTTCGGCCCATGCGACGATGCTCGTCATGGCGTTGGCGGTGTTTACGGAGGCGCGCCGCTTCGACGACGCGCAGGAGGCGATCGCCGTCGAAGTCGTCACCCAGTCCGAACTCAATCAGGTGACGAAGGGCGAGAAGACGGCGAAGGAAGCGCCGAAGCCGGCGACGCGCGCTGAAGAGGTCGCCGAGAAGACCGAGCAGAAGCCCGAGACGCCGACGCCGCAGGCGACGCGCGACGTCCCCGTTCCGCCGCCGCCGCTGAAGCGCGAGCCCGATCCGGGCGAGGCCGCGCAGGCGACGCCCGCCCCGCCCGTTCCGACGCCGCCGCCCGCGCCCCCGCGCGTCGCCGCGCTGCCGGCGCCGCGCCCGGCCCCCGAGCCGCCGGCGCCGCAACCGCGCCCCGAACCGCCGAAGGTGGAGCCCCCGCCGCGCCCGACGCAGGCGAAGGAGGCCGAGCCCGCGCCCGAGCCGCCGCGCCGCCCCGAGCCCGAGAAGAAGGCCGAGACGCCGCCCGCGCCGACGCCGCCGCAGCGGCCGCGTTCCGTCGAGCCCAAGCCGGAGGCCAAACCCGCCGAAGCGACGCCGCATCCGCGCCCGACGCCGGCCAAGCCACAGCTCGATCAGGTCGCCCGGCTCCTCGAGCAGAAGAAGGCCGAGGAGGCCGCCGCCAAGCCGCGCGCCGGCGATCAGGAGCAGCCGCCCTCGAAATACGACCCGAAGAAGATCGCCAGCCTGCTCTCGCGCGAGACGCCGCAGCAGACCGGCTCGACCGGCCGCGAGGTCTCGCGCACCGCCTCGCTCGGCAGCCCGACGGCGAGCGCGGCGCGCATGTCGCCCTCGCTGTGGGGCCAGCTCGACGGCCTGCTGCAGGAGCAATATCGCGAGTGCTGGAACAAGCTCGGCTTCGACGGGGCGAGCTACGTGCCGCAGATCCGCGTCACCTACAACGCCGACGGCTCGCTCGCCTCGACGCCGGTGCTCGTCAACGCGCCGTCCGACCCGTCGCAGAAATCGCTCGCCGACAGCGCGATGCGCGCCGTGCAGCGATGCAATCCGCTGAAGATCCCGCCGCAATTCGCGCCCTTCCACGCCCAGTGGCGGGCGCGCACGCTGCGCTTCGATCCGGACGAGATGTGATGACGCCCCGCCGTCCCGGAATTTCGCCCGATTTTTCCTGCATCCGGCTCCGGCGCGCCGCGTGCGCCGGCCGCTCCGACTAAAGGTTGCCCGCCCCCATGTCCGTGATCGTCAATCGTCGTCAGTCGCTCGCCCTGTTCGGCGGTCTCGCCGGCGCCGCCGCGCTGCCCTTCGCGCCGGCGCGCGCGCAGGACAAGTTCATCGACCTGACCATTCGCGGCGGCCAGTTCCGTCCGGTCTCGATCGCGGTGACGCCCTTCCTCGGCGACGCCGAGGGGCCGAACCGCGTCTCCGGGATCATCGCCGGCAATTTCCGCCGGTCGGTGTTCCTGACGCCGGTCGACGCCAAACAGTTCCCCGAGCAGATCGCCAATCCCGACCAGCCGCCGCAGCTCGACCTGTGGAAGGCGGCGGCGGCGCAGTTCGTCGTCACCGGCCGCACCGGCAAGGGGCCGGACGGGCGGATGAAGACCGAGTTCCGCCTGTGGGACGTGACGAGCGGCCAGCAGGTCGCCGGCCAGCAATACGTCACCGACCCCAACAACGCCCGGCGCGTCGCGCACATCGTGTCGGACGCGATCTTCACCCGCATCACCGGCGAGAAGGGCGTTTTCGATTCGCGCGTCGTCTTCGTCGACGAGACGGGGACCAAGGACAAGCGCCGCAAGCGCCTCGCGATCATGGATCAGGACGGCGCCAACGTGAAATACCTCACGCGCGGCGAGGATCTCGTCATCACGCCGCGCTTCTCGCCCTCCTCGCAGGATGTGACCTTCATGTCCTTCGGCGCGGCGGACCCGCGCGTCTTCCTGCTCAACATCGAGACCGGCCAGCGCGAGGTCGTCGGCAATTTCCCCGGCATGACCTTCGCGCCGCGTTTCTCGCCGGACGGGGCGCGCGTCGTGATGTCGCTGTCGCAGGGCGGCTCCGCCAATCTCTACGCGATGGATCTGCGGTCGCGCGCCACCACGCGCCTGTCGGATTCGCAGGCGATCGACACCTCGCCCTCCTATTCGCCGGACGGCGCCCAGATCGCCTTCGAGTCCGATCGGGGAGGCGCCCAGCAGATCTACGTGATGTCTTCCGGCGGCGGCGGCGCCAAGCGCATCTCCTTCGGCGAGGGGCGCTACTCGACGCCGGTCTGGTCGCCGCGCGGCGACCTGATCGCCTTCACCAAGCAGAAGGGCGGCTCCTTCGGCATCGGCGTGATGCGTCCCGACGGTTCGGGCGAGCGCATCCTGACCGAGGGGTTCCACAACGAGGGGCCTACCTTCGCGCCGAACGGGCTCTACGTGATGTTCTTCCGCGATTCGGGCGGCGCCGGCGGTCCGAAGATCCACATGGCCGACGTGTTCGGCCGGTCCGAATTCGCGGTGCCGACGCCGGCCTACGCCTCCGACCCGTCCTGGGGGCCGCTGCTCACCTGAGCGCCGGCGCGGCCAGGACCGAAACGAAAAGACCCGCCTGCTCCGCGAAAGGAGCAGGCGGGCCAGGCGGCCGGTTTGCAGAGCACGCCGCGAAACGACGTCGAGAGCTGTTGCGTCGTTCGCGGCGAAACGATTCCTTGATTGGAAAACGTGCCCCCCTCACCCGAAGCGCGGCGGCAATCCGCCGCGACCCCGTCGCCGCCAAGTCGATGTCTCATCGGAAGGCGACAGTGAATCGAGGCTAACGTCTGGCGCGTCAAAGCAGCGTCAAGGCGCGGCGGAGCGCCGCTTGCGGCGCCGAATGAACGCCGCATTCAGAGGCGGTTCAGCCGCCGCGCCCGAGTCTCGGCCCTGCGCGATCCGCCCGGATCGGGCGCATCGTGCGGCCGGGCGAACCAAGGATGTTTCCCCGGTCGAACCTCGAACTGGAGAAACCACATGACTCTCGAACTGAACCGCCGCCGCGCGCTGCTCGCCGGCGCCGCCGTCGCCGCGGCCGCCGGCCCCGCGGCCGCCGCCGGCGTCCTGTCGCCGAAGGGCGACACGACCATCGGCCGCCTCTGGGCCGAGGCCGAGACGCTGCGCGGCAAGCTCGACGTCTACGCCGCCGAGATCGCCGCCGCCGAACGGCAGGGCGGCATCCCCGGCTGGATGCGCCTGTCGGGCGAGGCCAACGCGCTCGGCGAGGCGCGCTACCAGACGCTCGTGCGCATGCTGAAGGCGACGCCGGCCGGCGCCGACGACGTGCGGCTCGTCGCCCGCGCGGCGCAGGAGGGCGACATCGTCAACGGCCCGCGCAGCTGGGCCGCGATGCAGACCGCGACCGCCCTCGAAGGGCTGGTGCGCAGCGTCTGAGCCGACGGCGAGCGCGATGAAGACGGGGGCGCGCGGACCGCGCCCCCGGACCTGTTGGGGCGAAATCGCGCGATGCGCCCCATTGTGGCCATTAAGCACCCGTTTACCACATGAAATGTTGCTCGAATCCGACGGTTCGAAACAACGCGCGATCAAGGTTGACGGAACCTTCGCTTAACGCGGCCGGGCTAGTGAGAGCGTGGGCCGGCGGCGCAGACATAGAGTTTGGGCAGACATGGAGTTTGGCATGATGGTCGAGATGGCGCGCACGACGAAGCTCGCGCTCGCGCTCGCAGCCGCGCTGTCGATGGCGGCCTGCGCGAAGAACCCGAACGAGGGCAAGGACGGGCTCGGCGGCATGGGCGCCGGCGGCGTCGGCGTCGGCGTCGCCTCGCCCGGCAGCGTTCAGGACTTCGCCCAGAATGTCGGCGACCGCGTCTTCTTCGAGACCGACTCGACCGAACTGACCGCCGCCGCGCAGGCGACGCTCGACAAGCAGGCGACCTGGCTGAACCAGTACGGCCGCTACGCCTTCACGGTCGAGGGTCACGCCGACGAGCGCGGCACCCGCGAATACAATTTCGCGCTCGGCGCCCGCCGCTCGGAGGCGGTGAAGAACTATCTCGCCGCCCGCGGCGTCGCCGCCGGGCGCATGCGCACGACGAGCTTCGGCAAGGAGCGGCCGGTCGCGGTCTGCGACGACATCTCCTGCTGGTCGCAGAACCGCCGCGCCGTCACCGTGCTGTCGGGCGGCCCCTCGTCCTGAGGCGCCGCGCCGGCGTCGCCGGAAATCCGCACTTTGGCCGAACTCGGCCGGCTATGATAACGACGGCCGGGTTCGCAAACGGCCGCTGGGGTGAATAGCCGAATGTCGTCGTTCATGGTTCGCCGCGGCGTCGCCGCGTTGTTCGTCGCCGGATGCGCGCTCGCGGGCGCCGCCCATGCGCAGATGCGCCCGCCGGGCGCGGTGCCGGGCGGCGCGCCCGACTTCGCGCAGGGGCAATATGCGCAGCCCGGCGACGCGGCGGGCGTCGCCGTGCGCATCGACCGGCTGGAGAACCAGCTGCGCGCCGTCAACGGCCAGCTCGAGCAGTTGCAGCACCGCAACCGTCAGCTCGAGGAGCAGGTCCGCAAGTTCCAGCAGGACGTCGATTTCCGCTTCCAGGAGCAGGCCGGCGGCCGCAAGCCGGCGACGCCCGCGCCCGCGCCGCAGAAGCGCAGCGAGGCGGACGCGCCCGGCGCCGTGATCGCCGCCGCGCCCCTGCCGGGCCCGACGCCCGTCGCCGGCGCCGGCGTCGCCACCCCGCAATCCGGCGCCGCGCCGCGCGCCGGCCGCAGCGACGTCTTCGATCCCTCGCTCGCGCCGAACGCGCCGGGCGCGCCGAGGCCCCTCGGACAGACCGCGCCGAGCGCGCCGCTGACCGCCTCGCCCACCGGCCCGCTCGGCGGCCCCGCCCCGCCGCCGGTCGTCGCCTCCGCCGGGCCGATCCCGCGCGCGCCGACCGGCGCGGTGCAGAACCCGGACGGGCCGATCATCGACGAGCCGGTCGCCGGCGCCGACGCGCCGCTCGACCTCGCCAATCCGGGCGGGCGCGCCCCGCGCGTCATCCCCGGCGTCGGCCCGCAGGGCGCGACCCCGGCCAACGGGCCCGCCACCACCGCCGCCCTGCCCGCCACCGGCCCACGCGCCGAATACGACGCCGCGCTCGGCGCCTTCCGCGCCGGCCAGTACGAGCAGGCCGAGGGCGCGCTGAAGGGCTTCCTGCGCAGCAATCCGCGCGACCGCATGGCGGCGGACGCCACCTATTATCTGGGCGAGACCTATTTCCAGCGCGGCCGCCATCGCGAGGCGGCCGAGCAGTATCTGAAGCTCTCGACCGATCACGCCAAATCCGCCCGCGCGCCGGACGGGCTGCTGCGCCTCGGCATGTCTCTGCAGGCGATGGGCGCGGGCGAGCAGGCCTGCGCCACCTTTGGCGAAATCCCGCGCAAATATCCGGCGGCGAGCAACGCCGTGCGCGGCGCCGAGCGCGAGATGAAGAAGGCCGGGTGCTGAGCGCCGCCGCGACCGGGACGCCGCGCGCGCCGCTCGACGCGGCCGACCTCCTCGCGCCCTGGCGCGACGCGCCGTCGATCCTCCTCGCCGTTTCCGGCGGTCCCGATTCCGTCGCCCTGATGCTGCTGTCCGCGCGCTGGCGCGACGCCGGGGGCGCCCCGCCCGTCGCGGTGGCCTGCGTCGATCACGGGCTGCGGCCCGATTCAGCCGACGAGGCGCGACAGGTCGTCGACTGGGCGCGCCGCCTGCGCTTCGAGGCGACGATTCTGCGCTGGGAGGGGGCCAAGCCCGCCGCCGGCGTGCAGGAGAAGGCGCGCGAGGCGCGCTACCGCCTGCTCGCCGCCGAGGCCGCGCGTCGCGGCGGGGCGATGGTGATGACCGCCCATCACGCCGACGATCAGGCCGAGACGGTGCTGATGCGCCTTGCCCGCGGCAGCGGCGTCGCCGGCCTCGCGGGCATGGCCGCCCGCGCGACCCTCTGCGGCGCCCCCCTCGCGCGGCCGCTGCTCGACATCCGCAAGGATGCGCTGATCGATCTTTGCCGCGCCGCCAGCCATCCGTTTTTCGTCGATCCCGGCAACGCCGATCCGCGCTTCGCCCGCGCCCGTCTGCGCGGCCTCGCCGCGACGCTCGCGGCCGAGGGGCTCGACGCCGACGCGCTGCTGCGCCTCGCCCGCCGCGCCGCCCGCGCCGACGCCGCGCTCGCCGCGCTCGCCGCCCGAGACCTGCCGTTGCGCCGGCTGGACGACCGCGCCAGCCTCGATCTCGCCGCGCTCGCCGCCGCGCCGCAGGAGCTGCGCCTGCGCGCCCTCGCCGCCGCCATCGCCGATTGCACGGAGGCCGACGCCGCCCCGCTCAGCCTCGAGCGGCTGGAGGCGCTGGAGCGACGGCTCGACGCGGCGCTCGCCGCGGGCGCGCCCTTCGCCGCGACGCTCGGCGGCGCGACGCTGCGCACGGCGCGCGGCGCGCTCCTCGTCCGTCGCGAACCGCCGCGCCGCTCGCGCGCGGCCTCCATCTCCCGTTCACCCATCGACGCGCCGTCACTTGGCAAGGGCGGCCGGGGAACCTAAATAAAATTGAACCATCCAGGCGCGGCTGAAACTCCGTCGCCGTCACAGGAAGCGTCGGCGCCGCCTCGGGGCGCGCACACGCCCGTCAGGAACGAGAATGAACCCCAATTTCAGGAATTTCGCTCTCTGGGTGATCATTTTCCTGCTGGTGCTGGCTCTGGTGACGCTGTTCCAGAACCCCGGCCAGCGGACGCAGGCGACGCAGGAGATCAGCTACAGCCAGCTGCTCAACGACGTCGATCAGGGCCGCGTGCGCGAGGTGACCATCGCCGGCCGCGAGGTCGTCGGCACCTATACGAACGGGGCGCCGTTCTACACCTACTCGCCCGAGCAGGCCTCGCTGGTCGACAAGCTCTACGGCAAGGGCGTGACGATCAACGCCAAGCCGCCGTCCGAGGGCAATTCCTGGTTCGTGACGCTGCTCGTCAACGGCCTGCCGCTGATCGCCTTCCTCGGCGTCTGGATTTTCCTGTCGCGGCAGATGCAGGGGGCCGGCGGCAAGGCGATGGGCTTCGGCAAGTCGAAGGCCAAGCTGCTGACCGAGGCGCATGGCCGCGTCACCTTCGAGGACGTGGCCGGCATCGACGAGGCCAAGGAGGATCTGCAGGAGATCGTCGAGTTCCTGCGTGACCCGCAGAAGTTCCAGCGCCTCGGCGGCCGCATTCCGCGCGGCGTGCTGCTGGTCGGCCCGCCCGGCACCGGCAAGACGCTGATCGCGCGCGCGGTGGCGGGCGAGGCCAACGTGCCGTTCTTCACCATTTCGGGCTCGGACTTCGTCGAGATGTTCGTCGGCGTCGGCGCCAGCCGCGTGCGCGACATGTTCGAGCAGGCCAAGAAGAACGCGCCCTGCATCATCTTCATCGACGAGATCGACGCGGTCGGCCGCCACCGCGGCGCCGGCCTCGGCGGCGGCAACGACGAGCGCGAGCAGACGCTGAACCAGTTGCTGGTCGAGATGGACGGCTTCGAGGCGAACGAGGGCATCATCATCATCGCCGCGACCAACCGCCCCGACGTGCTCGACCCCGCGCTGCTGCGCCCCGGCCGCTTCGACCGCCAGATCGTCATCCCCAATCCGGACGTGAACGGCCGCGAGAAGATCCTGCGCGTGCATGTCCGCAAGGTGCCGCTCGCCCCCGACGTGAACCTGAAGACGCTGGCGCGCGGCACGCCCGGCTTCTCCGGCGCCGACCTGATGAACCTCGTCAACGAGGCCGCCCTGCTCGCCGCGCGCCGCGGCAAGCGCATCGTCACGCATCAGGAGTTCGAGGACGCCAAGGACAAGGTGATGATGGGCGCCGAGCGCCGCTCGATGGCGATGAGCGAGGAAGAGAAGAAGCTCACCGCCTATCACGAGGCCGGCCATGCGATCGTCGGCCTGTCCGTTCCGGCCGGCGTGCCGGTGCACAAGGCGACGATCATTCCGCGCGGCCGCGCGCTCGGCCTCGTGCAGTTCCTGCCCGAGGGCGACCGCTACTCGATGAAGTACAAGGAGTTCACCTCGCAGCTCGCCGTCGCGATGGGCGGCCGCGTTGCCGAGGAACTGGTGTTCGGCAAGGAGAACATCACCTCCGGCGCGTCCTCGGATATCGAGCAGGCCACCAAGCTTGCCCGCGCCATGGTGACGCAATGGGGCTTTTCCGACCAGCTCGGCCAGGTCGCCTATGGCGACAATCAGGACGAGGTGTTCCTCGGCATGTCGGTGTCGCGCCAGCAGAACGTCTCGGAGGCGACCTCGCAGAAGATCGATCAGGAGGTCCGCAAACTCGTCGAGACGGGCTACGAGACCGCCCGCGCGATCATCACCGAGAAGCGCGAGCAGTTCGAGTCGCTGGCCAAGGCGCTGCTCGAATACGAGACGCTGTCGGGCGAGGAGATCATCGCTCTGCTCGCCGGCAAGAAGCCGGTGCGCGATTCCGACGACGAGTCGACGCCGCCGCGCGGCTCGCCGGTGCCCTCGGCCGGCCGGCCCCGCCCGCCCGGCGGCGAGCCGGGGCTGGAGCCCCAGCCGCAGGCCTGAGCCTCCGCGGGTTAACCATGTCCGAACGGCCCGGCCCCGCGCCGGGCCGATTTCGTTACAATTCTAATAATTTCGCCCGCCCCGGACGCGGCGGCGGCCGGATTGCGCCATGCCCTTGCGCGTGAGCGCGCGGCGTGTTTGGACACCCTTGCGAAGCGCCGGCGACGGCCGCGCGACAGTTTGCGACGGGACAGGAACGAGGCGTCATGACCCGCAGATATTTCGGCACGGACGGCATTCGCGGGCGCGCCAACGGCGTGATCACGCCCGACCTCGCCCTGCGCGTCGGACAGGCCGCAGGCGTCGTCTTCCGCCGCGGCGAACACCGCCACCGCGTCGTCATCGGCAAGGACACGCGGCTCTCCGGCTACATGATCGAGACGGCGCTGGTCGCCGGCTTCACCTCGATGGGCATGGACGTGCTGATGCTCGGCCCGGTGCCGACGCCGGCGGTGGCGATGCTCACCCGCTCGATGCGCGCCGATCTCGGCGTCATGATCTCCGCCTCGCATAACGCCTACGAGGACAACGGCATCAAGCTGTTCGGCCCGGACGGCTTCAAACTCTCCGACGATGTCGAGATCGAGATCGAGACGCTGATCGACTCCGACCTCCAGTCGAAACTCTCGCAGTCCGCCGATCTCGGCCGCGCCAAGCGGATCGACGACGTGCGCGCCCGCTACATCGAATTCGCCAAGCGCACGCTGCCGCGCCACGTCTCGCTCGAAGGCATGCGCATCGTCGTCGACTGCGCCAACGGCGCGGCCTACCGCATCGCCCCCGAGGCGCTGTGGGAGCTCGGCGCCGAAGTGTTCAAGCTCGGCGTCGAGCCGGACGGCTTCAACATCAACCGCGACGTCGGCTCGACCGCGCCCGCCGCGCTCGTCGCGCGCGTGCGCGAAGTGCGCGCCGACATCGGCATCGCGCTCGACGGCGACGCCGACCGCGTGCTGATCGTCGACGAGAAGGGCCAGACGGTCGACGGCGACCAGTTGATGGCGGTGATCGCCGAGAGCTGGGCGCGCACCGGCCAGCTCGCCAAGCCGGGCGTGGTCGCCACCATCATGTCCAATCTCGGCCTCGAGCGTTTTCTCTCCGGCCTCGGCCTGACGCTGGAGCGCACCGCCGTCGGCGACCGCTACGTCCTCGAGCACATGCGCCAGCACGGCTACAATGTCGGCGGCGAGCAGTCCGGCCACGTCATCCTGTCGGACTATTCCACCACCGGCGACGGGCTGGTGGCGGCGTTGCAGCTGCTGGCCGTCGTGCGCGAGGAGGATCGGCCGGTCAGCGACGTGTGCCGCAGATTCGAGCCGCTGCCGCAGATCCTGAAGAACGTGCGCTACAACGCCGCCAAACCGGTGACGGAGGCGCGCATCTCGGGCGTCATCGAGGAGCAGCGCCGCGCGCTCGGCGCCGGCGGACGGCTGATCGTGCGGCCCTCGGGCACCGAGCCGGTGATCCGCGTGATGGGCGAGGGCGACGACCGGGACACCGTCGAGAGGGCGGTCGATTCGGTGTGCGAGGCGATTCGCGCCACCGCCGCCGCGTGAGGCGCGGGCGCATCGGCGGACGCCGCCGGCGACCAATCGCTAACGCTAATTTTTAGGGTTAAGCCCCCCTTAACCCCTTCGTGCCAGTTTTCCTTCGTTGTCATCGGCAGGGCCGGATGCGCCCGCACGAACGAAGGAACATTGTCATGGGCAGCCTCAAAGCGCTCACCCTTGCGGGCGGCGTCGCGTTGGCGGCGAGCACGGTTGCTGCGCGAGCGGCCGACCTCCTTCCGCCCCCTCCTCCCCCCGAAGCGCCGATCGCGGCGCCGGTCGAGTTCTCCGGCTGGTATCTGCGCGGCGACGTCGGCGTCGGCGTCAGCGTCGACCGTCCGAAGCTGCGCACCTCGCCGGACCCGCTCGGCCTCAGCCCGAACGGCTGCGACGCGGCCAACAACTGCACCGTCGGAACCTACACCGGCTACGGCTTCCATCAGCCGGGCATCACGCAGCCGGCCTTCGTCGGCGCCGGCGTCGGCTACCAGATCAACAACTGGCTGCGCGCCGACGCGACGATCGAGTGGCGCAGCGGCGGGCATCTGAGCGCCGTCGATTCGCTGACCGAGACCGGCGTCTACACGCCGAACGGCGGCGCCGGCCAGCCCTACACGCGCACCGTGCGCAACTTCTACAAGGGCAATGTCAGCTCCATCGTCGCGATGGTGAACGGCTATGTCGATCTCGGCACCTTCTGGGGGATCACCCCTTATGTCGGCGTCGGCCTCGGCGTCGCCCATAACCGTCTGACCGGCCTCACCGACAACGGCTTCGTCTACACGACGACCGGCGCCGGCGTGACCGGTTCGCCGACCGGCGGCTACTTCCTCGACGGCCGCAAGACGAACTTCGCCTGGGCGCTGATGGCCGGTCTCGGCTACTCCGTGTCGCAGAATCTGAAGCTCGAGCTCGGCTACCGCTACATGAACCTCGGCAAGGTGACCTCGGGCGCCTCGCGCTGCTTCGGCGCGGTCGGCTTCTCGGCCTGCGACTTCAAGATCAGCTCGAACCGGGTCGATTCCCACGACGTGCGCCTCGGCATGCGCTGGATGCTCGGCGGCGCCGAGGCCGCGCCTCCGCCGCCCGTCTTCCAGGCCCCTGCGCTGGTGCGCAAGTACTGATTCGATCCCTCGGGGTCGATGCGAACGGCGCGGGTCTCCCGCGCCGTTTCTTTTTGCGCCATAGCCGAAAAAGCGCGTTTGATCGGCCGTTAAGGTTAACCGGGCCTCAACGATTTCTGGCGAAGATCGTGTCGATGTCACCGCCGGCCGAGCCGGATTCGTCACATGAGGCCACGAATGTTCAGGTCAACTCTCGCCCACCGGGCCGGCCTTGTCGCCGCAATCATGATCGGCGCCGCCGCTCCCGCCCTCGCCGCCGACCTGACGCGCGACGCCTACGCCGATCCGCCGGCCGCCGCCAACGAGCCCGCGCTCGAATGGGGCTCGGGCTGGTATCTGCGCGGCGATCTCGGCTTCGCCAAGGAGAATCGGCCGGCGATCACGCCCGAGCTGATGCCCTCGCCCGCCAAGACGAAGGATCTGCGCTCGATCTCCTTCGGCGGCGGCTACGCCTTCAACAAGTTCCTGCGCCTCGACACGACGCTCGAGTTCCGCAAGACGCACACGATGAGCGGAACCGGCGCGAACGTGGTCTGCCCCTACGCGCTGACCGGCCTCGTCTCGAACGACGCCAGCCGGACCCCGCTCGGCTACGCCTACAACGTCAACGACACCTGCACCCCGCACAATTCCTCGAAGGTCTCGCGCTGGGGCGCGCTCGCCAACGCCTATGTCGATCTCGGCACCTATTTCGGCGTGACGCCCTATGTCGGCGCGGGCCTCGGCTTCTTCTCGACGACGACCAAGGCGGGCGTCAATTATACCCGCACGTCCGACGGCCAACCCTACGCGGCCGACCTGACGCCGGTCGGAACCTATCCGCTGGTGTGGCTGAACCCGTTGAACGGCGCCGCGATCAACCCGCAGCCGGGCGTCGCCTTCGGCCCGCAGAACTGGGACCGCAAGACCTCGCGCAGCTCGCTGAAGATGGCCTGGGCGCTGATGGGCGGCTTCAGCTACGACATCAGCCCGGCGGTGAAGCTCGACGTCGGCTACCGCTACCTGAACATGGGCACCTTCCGCTCGCTCGCCTCGCCGGTCACCGGCCAGACCGTGGCGATCAAGTCCGTCGCCCACGAGGTGCGCGCCGGCATGCGCTTCATGCTCGACAACTGATCGCGCCGAAACGCGTGACATCCGGACGGCGGGGCCAGGCCCCGCCGTTTTGCGTTTGGATGCGACGCTTCGCCCGCCGGGCGACGATGTCGCATCGACCTTCGTCGCAGAGCCGCTTGACCGCGGGGCCGCGAGCCAATACGCCCATCCGCGGGACACCTCCCCCCAACGGGAGGCGCCCATCTGAAAGGATGGCACATGACTGCGACACTTCCGGCCGCGCGGCCCGTCAGCGCGCATTTTTCGTCCGGCCCCTGCGCCAAGCGCCCCGGCTGGTCCCTCCAAAATCTCAAGGATGCGCCGCTCGGCCGCTCGCACCGCGCCAAGGCCGGCAAGGCGAAGCTGAAGCGCGCCATCGACATGACGCGGCAGGTGCTTCAGGTCCCGGCCGACTATCGCATCGGCATCGTGCCCGCCTCCGACACCGGCGCCGTCGAGATGGCGATGTGGTCGCTGCTCGGCGCCCGCGGCGTCGATCTGCTCGCCTGGGAGAGTTTCGGCGAGGGCTGGGTCACCGACGTGGTCAAGCAGCTCAAGCTCAAGGACGTGCGCACCATCAAGGCCGGCTACGGCGAGCTCGCCGGACCTCGCCAGCGTCGATTTCAGCCGCGACGTGGTTTTCACCTGGAACGGCACGACCTCGGGCGTGCGCGTGCCGAACGCCGACTTCATCCCGGCCGACCGCAAGGGCCTGACGATCTGCGACGCGACCTCGGCCGCCTTCGCCCAGCGTCTCGATTGGCCCAAGCTCGACGTCGTCACCTTCTCCTGGCAGAAGGCGCTCGGCGGCGAGGCCGCGCACGGCATGCTGATCCTCTCGCCCCGCGCCGTCGCCCGGCTCGAGAGCTACGCGCCCGCCTGGCCGATGCCGAAGATCTTCCGCATGACCAAGGGCGGCAAGCTGATCGAAGGCATTTTCGAAGGCGAGACGATCAACACGCCGTCGATGCTGGCGTCGAGGATTATCTCGACGCGCTCGACTGGGCCGCCGCGCTCGGCGGGCTCGACGGGCTGGTCGCCCGCGCCGACGCCAACACGAAGGTGCTGTCGGACTGGGCGGCGAAGACGCCGTGGATAGACTTCCTGGCGAAAGACCCGGCGATCCGCTCCAACACCTCGGTCTGCCTGAAGGTCGTCGACGCCGACATCGCCGCGCTGCCGGCCGATCAGCAAGCGGCCTTCGCTAAGGCGCTCGCCTCCGCGCTCGAGAAGCAGGGCGTCGCCCTCGACATCGGCGCCTATCGCGACGCGCCTCCGGGGCTGCGCATCTGGTGCGGCGCGACCGTCGAGACGTCCGATCTCGCCGCGCTCACGCACTGGCTCGACTGGGCCTTCGCGACCGAGAAAGCGGCGCTCGAAGGCCGGCCTGCGCGGCCGCCGCCTCTGCAGGGCCGCGAGCCCACTCGCGACGGCTGGGCTTCGCTGCGCTCGCAGTGACGCGGGCCCGCCGGATGGACCGCCTCCCCTCCCCAGGCGGGCGCATAGGACCCCATGACCACCCGCGTTCTCATTTCCGACGCTCTCTCGCCCGCCGCCGTCCAGATCTTCAAGGATCGCGGCGTCGAGGTCGATTACCTGCCCGACCTCGGCAAGGACAAGGACAAGCTCGCTCGAGGTGATCGGCGACTATGACGGCCTCGCCATCCGCTCGGCGACCAAGGTCACCGAGAAGATGATCGCGGCCGCGACCAACCTGAAGGTCATCGGCCGCGCCGGCATCGGCGTCGACAATGTCGACATCCCCGCCGCCACGGCGAAGGGCGTCATCGTGATGAACACGCCCTTCGGCAATTCGATCACCACGGCCGAGCACGCCATCGCGATGATGTTCGCGCTGGCGCGCGCCAGATCCCCGCCGCCGACGCCTCGACCCAGGCCGGCAAGTGGGAGAAGAACCGCTTCATGGGCGTCGAGATCACCGGCAAGACGCTCGGCGTGATCGGCTGCGGCAACATCGGCTCGATCGTCGCCGACCGCGCCATCGGCCTGCGCATGCGCGTCATCGCCTTCGATCCCTTCCTCAGCCCCGAGCGCGCCCGCGACATCGGCGTCGAGAAGGTGGAGCTCGAGGATCTGCTCGCGCGCGCCGACATCATCACGCTGCACACGCCGATGACGCCGCAGACGAAGAACATTCTGTCGGCCGAGGCGCTCGCCAAGATGAAGAAGGGCGTGCGCATCATCAACTGCGCGCGCGGCGGCCTGATCGACGAGGCCGCGCTGCGCGCGCTGCTCGAATCCGGCCATGTCGCGGGCGCGGCCTTCGACGTGTTCTCCGATGAGCCGGCGACCGCCAACGTGCTGTTCGGCGCGCCCAACGTCGTCTGCACGCCGCATCTCGGCGCCTCGACCTCGGAGGCGCAGGAGAACGTCGCGTTGCAGGTCGCCGAGCAGATGAGCGACTATCTCGTCCGCGGCGCCATCTCCAACGCGGTCAACTTCCCCTCGATCACGGCCGAGGAAGCGCCGCGCCTGAAGCCTTACATCGCGCTCGCCGAGAAGCTCGGCTCCTTCGCCGGCCAGCTCACCGAGACGGGCCTGAAGAAGGTGACGATCACCTACGAGGGCGGCGTCGCCGGCCTGAAGATCAAGGCGATGACCGCCTCCGCCATCGCCGGCCTGCTGCGCCCGATGCTGGCCGACGTCAACGTCGTCTCCGCGCCGATCGTCGCCAAGGAGCGCGGCATCGTCATCGAGGAGACAACGCGCGCCGCCCCGACCGACTACGAGTCCGGCATCACCGTCACGGTCGAGACCGAGCGCATGACGCGCTCGGTCGCCGGCACGGTGTTCAGCGACGGCAAGCCGCGCATCGTCGCGATCAAGAACATCAAGGTCGACGCCGAATTCGCCCCCTCGATGATCTACGTCACCAACGAGGACAAGCCGGGCTTCATCGGCCGTTTCGCCGGCCTGCTCGGCGACGCGGCGGTCAACATCGCGACCTTCGCGCTCGGCCGCGACGCGCAGGGCGGCTCGGCCATCGCGCTCGTCGAGATCGACGGGCCGGCGCCGAACGGCCTGATGGACAAGGTGCTGGCGATCCCCGGCGTGAAGCAAGCCAAGGCGCTGCGCTTCTGAGCCGACGACGGCGGCGCGCCGTCATTCCCGGCCGAGCGAAGCGAGGGGAAGGGAATCCATCCCCCGCCGCCGCGCCCTGCGGCATGGATCCCCTTCCCGGCGACTTTCGTCGCCGCCGGGGATGACAGCGCCCTGTCATTCCCGGCCGAGCGAAGCGAGGGGAAGGGAATCCATCGCCCCGCCGCCGCGCCGTTCGGTATGGCGGCTGCGCCGCCGCCGGGATGACGGGCCGCGGCGCGCTCACCTCTTGCGCTCGGCGATCCAGATGCCGGCCAGCACCAGCGCCATCGCCGCCGCGTGATAGAGACGGAACGGTTCGCCGAGAATGGCGACCGAGAGCATCGCCCCGAACACGGGCACGAGATTGTAGAACACGCCCGCCCGCGCAGGACCGATCAGCGCGACCCCGCGCATGTAGAGAAGCTGCGCCGCGAAGGACGGGCCGACGCCGACATAGGCGAGCAGCGCCCAGCCCATCGGCGTCGGCGCGACGAACCAGCCCTGCGCGATCTCCACCGCCAGCAGCGGCAGCGAGACGAGAAAGGCCGCCGCCGCCATCGCCGCGAACAGCGACAGCGGCGAAACCGCCGGCCGGTCGCGCAGCGCCAGCGAATAGAAGGCGAACAGCGCGCAGGCGATCAGGCACCACAGGTCGCCCTTGTTGATCGTCTGCGCGGCGAGCGCGGTCAGATCGCCCTGCGCGGCGATCGTCGCGACGCCGATCACCGTCAACGCCAGCCCGATCCATTGCAGCGCCCGGATGTGCTGGCGGAACAGGAAGGTCGAGGCGATCATCACCATGATCGGCGTCACCGATTGCAGGATCGCCAGATTGACGCCGGTCGTGTAGCGCGCACCCGCGTAATAGAGCGCGTTGTAGCCGGTGAAGCCGAGCGTCCCCATCAGCGCGACGCGCTTCCAGTTGGCGGCGAGCACGGGCAGATCGCGCTTCAGATCGCCGGCGACGAGCGGCGCCATCAGCGAACAGGCGACGAACCAGCGCAGCGTCACCAGCGCCATCGGCGAGATCTGGTCGACGGCGAGCCGCCCGGCGACGATGTTGCCGCTCCAGATCAGCGTCGTCAGCACCAGCACCAGCCAGGCCTGATGATTGACCCAGTGAACGGCCTGTCGGAAAACACCCGCCAACGGCGTCGCCTTTCTTTCCCAAGCGCCGCCCGCGGAGGTTTGCGATCCATGGGGCTGAGACTGCTCGTCGTCGAAGGCAATGTGCGCGAGGCGCGCGAGGCTCACAAGGCGTCCTACGGGAAGACCTCGTCCGAGTCCTACGCAGACGCGCTGCTGGAAGTCGCGCCCGACGCGATCTGCGACATCTGCCTGCCGGCCGACGAGGGCGCCAACCTGCCGGACCCGGCGGGCCTGGAATCCTACGACGGCGTCGCCGTCACCGGCTCGGCGCTGAACATGTACGACGACACCCCGCCGATCCGCCGCCAGCTCGACTTCGCGCGCGCCTGCTTTCGCTCCGCGACGCCCTTCTTCGGCTCCTGCTGGGGGCTGCAACTGGCCGCCGCCGCAGCCGGCGGCGAGGTGACGAAGAACCCGCTCGGTCGCGAGCTCGGCGTCGCCCGCGCGATCACGGCCACCGAGGCCGGGCGCGGCCACAAGCTGCTCGCCGGGCGCGGCGCGGCGTGGGACGCGCCCTGTATCCATCTCGACATCGTCGCCGGCCCGCCCGGCGAGACGACTGTGCTCGCGCGCAACGCCTTCGCCGAGGTTCAGGCCGCCGAAATCCGCCACGACGGCGGCGTCTTCTGGGGCGTGCAGTATCATCCCGAATATTCGCTGCGCGAACTGTCGGTGATCATGCGCCGGCGCATCCCGCTGCTGATGGCGGAGGGCTTCTTCGCCACCCAGCTCGACGGGCTGCGCCATTGCGACGCCTACGAGACGCTGCACGCCGATCCCGGCCGCCGCGACGTCGCCTGGGCGCTCGGCCTGCAACCCGAAATCCTCGATCCCGCGCAACGGCTGACCGAGATCCGCAACTTCGTCGAGCACTATGTGCGGCCGACGAAATCGGCCCGCGGCCGCGCCTGAGCGCGACAAAGCGCGGCCGCCGGCCTCGCCGCCCGCAATAAGCCGGAATCGCGCGCGCTGATGCGCGCCGCCTCGCCACTCGGAAGGACCGCCGAATGCGTCCCCTCGTCCCGCTCGCCCGCGCCGCCTCCGCCCTCGCTCTCCTCGCCGCCCTGCCCGCCCTCGCCGACGATCTCGAGGCGGTCTCGAAGATCGCCGCCGTCGTCGTCTATCCGGACGCGGCCAGCGTCACCCGCGTCGCCGAGATCGACCTGCCGCAAGGAGCGACGACGCTGATCTTCCGCGGCCTGCCGGCCGGGCTCGATCCGGCCTCGCTGCGCGTCGCCGGGCAGGCTGTGGCCGCCCTCGCCATCGGCGCGGTCGAGACGCGCGCGACGCCCGCGAAGACGACGCCGTCGACCGAGCTCGAAGCGCAGATCAAGGCGCTGCGCGCCGAGCGCGAGAGCGTGCAGGTCACGATCGACGCGCTCGACGGCAAGAAGCAGATGATGCGCCGCTACGGCGAGGCGAGCCCGGAGAAACTCGGCGAGGGCAAACCGCTCGAGGTCGGCCAGTGGGCGGCCGCGTGGGACGCGGTCGGCGCGGGCCTGGCGAAGGTCAACGAGGAGCTGCGCCTCGCCAATGCGCAGGCGCGCGAGATCGACGAGAAGATCGCCGCCGCCGAGAGCGCCCGTCAGCGCGCCGCCCCGCGCGTCGCGCCGCGCCGCGACGTCGCCATCGCGCTCGAGGCCGACGCTGCGACGAAGGCGACGGTGCGCCTCACCTACAACGTCGCCGGCGCCTCGTGGAAGGCGAGCTACGACGCCCGCCTCGACACCTCCGCCTCGGCGACCAAGCCGGCGCTGGAGTTCGTCCGCCGCGCCGCCGTCACCCAGCGCACCGGCGAGGACTGGACCGACGTCGAACTCTCCGTCTCGACGACGCGCGCCAATCGCGGCGTCGCCGCGCCCGAGGTGCAGCCGGTGCGGCTGTATTTCTGGGAGGCGCCGGTTCCGGTTGCCATGGCGCGCCCGGCCGCGCGCGCCGGCGCGGCGCAGGACATGGCCGGCGGCAAGATGATGGAGGCGGCGCCCGCCGCGCCCGCCCCGGCGGCGGCGCCCCCGCCGCCGCCCAAACCGGCCGTCGAGCAGCAGGCGACGCTCGAGGCCGGCGCCTTTCAGGCGAGCTTCAAGGCGCCCGGCCGCATGAGCGTGCCGGCCGACGGCGCGCAGAAATCCTTCCGCGTCTCGGCGCGCGCGCTGACGCCGGACCTGTCGGTCAAGGCCTCGCCGCTGATGGAGGAGACGGCCTATCTGGAGGCGAAGATCGTCAACGACGAGGAGGCGCCGCTGCTGCCGGGCGACGTCGCCGTCTTCCGCGACGGCGGCTTCGTCGGAACCGGCCGCGTCGGCCTCGTCGCGCCCGGCGATTCGACGACGCTCGGCTTCGGCGCCGACGACCGCGTTAAGGTGACGCGCGTTCCCGTTCGCCGCAAGGAGAACGAGCCGACATGGCTCGGACAGACCCGCACCGAGATTCGCGAATTCAAGACGACCGTGAAGAACCTGCACGCCTTCCCCGTGCGCGCCACCATCGTCGACCAGATTCCCTTCACCGAAAATTCGGCGATCGTCGTCGAGCAACTGCCCGCCACCACCGCGCCGACCGAGAAACAGGTCGGCGACAAGCGCGGCGTGATGGCGTGGGCGTGGGATCTCCAGCCGAACGAGCAGAAGGAGGTCCGCCTCGCCTATCGCATGAAGTGGCCGGCCGATCGCGACGTCGTGTTCGAGACGATGCCGGTGCAGCGCACGCAACGCTGACGTTCAGCGCGGCGCGCCGCGATGCTGGGCGTGGGTGATGGCGACGGCGAGCGCGTCGGCGGCGTCCGCCGAGTCGGCGTTCGCCTTCGGCAACAGCACGCGGATCATCATCTGCACCTGCTGCTTCTCGGCGTGGCCGGCGCCGGTCACCGTCTTCTTGACGAGGTTGGCGGCGTATTCGGCGACGGCGAGGCCCGCGCCGGCGGGCGCGAGCAGCGCGACGCCGCGCGCCTGACCGAGGCGGAGCGCCGATTGCGGATCGCGGTTGACGAAGGTCTCCTCGACCGCCGCCTCGTCCGGCGCGTGCCGGTCGATCACATCGCGCAGACCGTCGTGGATCTCGCGCAGCCGTTCGGCGAGCGTGAGCTTATCGCTCGAACGCACCCGCCCGCAGGCGACGAAGACGAGCCGGCTCCCCTCGCAGTCGATCACGCCCCAGCCGGTTTGTCTGAGGCCGGGATCAATCCCGAGTATGCGAATCGTCATGGCGCATCTGACCTTTTCGCAAGGACTTACGCCATCCCCTCTTGATCCAGCGCAGGGCCTGCGGCTATCGGGACGACTAGAAAAGCGCCGACTCGCCGGCGGCTCCGCGCCGCCGCAGCGCAGGCGCCGGGGCGACCGCGCCGCAAGGAGATCGCGACATGCACGACATTCTGGTCCATCTCGACATCCGCCAGCCGCACGCGCCGACGGCCGACTATGCGATGGCGCTCGCCGCCCGGTTCGGCGCCAACGCGACCGTGACGGCCTCCGCCGTCTCCGAACTGCCCGCCGGCTACATGCTGGAGGGCGGCCGCGTCCTGATCGAGGAAATGCAGAACCGCGACCGCGAGACGGTGGTCGGCGCGCTTGGCAAGTTCGTCGACGACGCGCGCTCCTCCGGCGTCGTCGCCGAGACGGTTCCGCTCGAGGGCGTCGTCGCCGATCTGGAGCGTTCGATCGCCGAACTCGGCCGCCACTTCGACATGAGCGTGATCGGCCAGCCGCAGCCCGGCGACGGCCGCATGGTGCTGATCGAATCGCTGCTGTTCGGCTCCGGCCGCCCGGTGCTGATCGTGCCTTACGCCTTCCGCGACATGCACAAGCTCGACACGGTGCTGGTCGCCTGGAACGGCGGCAAGGAGGCGGCCCGCGCCATCGCCGGCGCGATGCCGATCCTCAAGCAGGCCAGGAGCGTGCAGGTCATCTCCATCGTCGAGCCGAAGAAGCGCGACGCGGTGGACCTGCCCGGCTTCAACATCACCCGTCATCTCGCCCGCAAGGGCGTGAACGCGGAGCTCAAGCGCATCACCAGCGACCTCGATCCCGGCAACACGCTGCTCTCGCACGCGGCCGACGAGGGGGCGGATCTGCTGGTGATGGGCGCCTACGGCCATTCGCGCTGGCGCGAAATGCTGCTCGGCGGAGCGACCCGCGAGATCCTGCAGTCGATGACGCTGCCGGTGCTGATGTCGCACTGAAAGCGCGGCAGGCGAACGCAAGAGGCCGGGCTCGCGCCCGGCCTTTTTCGTTTCGCGAGAGGCGGACTGCGGGCGGCCTCACCCGCCCATCTCAGCCGCCCATCTTGGCGACCAGCGCGTCCGACACCTCGAAATTGGCGTAGACGTGCTGCACGTCGTCATTGTCCTCGAGCGCGCCGACGAGGCGCAGGATCTTCTCGCCCGCTTCGTCGTCGACGTTGATCGTGTTCTGCGGTCGCCACACCAGCTTGGCCTTGCGCGGCTCGCCGAATTTCGCCTCCAGCGCCTTCTGCACCTCGGCGAAGCTCTCGAGCGAGGTGGTGACGACATGGCCGTCCTCGGACGAGGCGACGTCGTCGGCGCCCGCCTCGATGGCGGCCTCCATCATCGCGTCCTCGCTCGCCGCCTTCGCCTCGAACTCGATCTCGCCGATCTTGTCGAACATGAAGGAGACCGCGCCCGTCTCGGCGAGCGCCCCGCCCGCCTTGGTGAAGGCCGAGCGCACCTCGCCGGCCGTGCGGTTGCGGTTGTCGGTCAGCGCCTCGACGATGACGGCGACGCCGCCCGGCGCATAGCCCTCGTAGCGCACTTCGTCGTAATTCTCGCCGTCCGCGCCGGCCGCCTTCTTGATGGCGCGCTCGATATTGTCCTTCGGCATGTTTTCCGCCCGCGCCGCGAGCACGGCGGCGCGCAGGCGCGCGTTCATGCTCATGTCCGGCAGGCCCATCTTGGCCGCGACCGTGATTTCGCGCGCGAGCTTGGAGAAGAGCTTGGAGCGGATCGCGTCCTGCTTGCCCTTCTTGTGCATGATGTTCTTGAACTGACTATGGCCTGCCATGAGCGTCCTGCGCCTGCGGGTGGGTTGTCGGAAAAATCGGGATCGGCCGGGCTTATAGAGCGGCCGGCCGGGCTTGGAAAGCAGGCCTCAGCCCGCCGCGGGCGTCGGCGCCGGCGTCTCCTCCGCCGGCGGGGCCGGCGGGCGGATGCGGAACCAGACCACATAGAGCGCCGGCAGGAACACCAGCGTCAGCAGCGTCGCCACCGCAAGGCCGCCCATCACCGCATAGGCCATCGGTCCCCAGAACACGGTCGGCGCGATCGGTATCATGCCGAGGATCGCCGCCGCCGCGGTCAGCAGGATCGGCCGCAGGCGATGCTCGGTCGCCACGATCACCGCCTCCCACGGGTCGCGGCCCGCCGTCCGTTCGGTCTCGATCTGGTCGATCAGGATCACCGAATTGCGGATCACCATGCCGAGCAGCGAGATCACGCCGAGGATCGCCACGAATCCCATCGGCACGCGGAAGGCGAGCAGCGCCGCGGCGACGCCGATCAGCGCCAGCGGCCCGGTCAAGAGCGCCATGAACATGCGCTGGAACGAGCGCAACTGGACCATCAGCACGGCCGTCATGGCGAGCAGCATCATCGGCACGACGGCGGCCAGACTCGCCTGCGCCTTGGCGCTGTCCTCGGTCGCCCCGCCGATGGCGAAGGCGTAGCCCTGCGGCAGGCCGGCGCTGAACGCGGCGATGTCGGGCCCCATGTCCTTGATGACGGTCGCAGCCTCCCGCCCCGGCGCCGTGTCGGCCTGCACCGTGACGAGCGGCAGGCGTCCGCGCCGCCACACCAGCGGCTGGTCGAAATCATAGGTCAGGCGCGCCACCTGCGAGAGCGGCGCCCGCCGCCCGCCCGGCGCCTCGATGGTGATGTTGCGCAGCGTGTCGAGATCGGCCCGCTCGCTCGCCACCGCGCGCGCCACCACCTCGACGAGATAGACGTCGTCGCGCAGCGTCGTCACGCTCGCGCCCGAGATCACGGCGTTGAGCTGCTGGGCGATGGCCTGCGAGCTGACGCCGATGAGGCGCGCCTGATCCTGATCGACGTCGAGCCGGATCACCTTGGTCGGCTCGTTCCAGTCCAGATGCGCGCTCTGTACGTCGGCGCGCCGGGCGATCGTCGCGGCGAAATCGAGCGCCAGCGTGCGCACGCGCTGCTCGTCCGGCCCGGAGATGCGGAACTTCAGCGGCCAGCCCACCGGCGGCCCGTTCTCCAGCGGGCTGACGCGCGTGTGCAGCGTGTCGAACTGCGTCTCGAGCAGCCGCGCGATGCGCGCCTGCGCGCGCCCGCGCCCCTCGCCGCCATTCGTCACCACGACGAGCTGGGCGAAATAGTCGTTCGCCAGTTGTTGATCGAGCGGCAGATAGAAGCGCACCGCGCCCATGCCGATATAGCTCGACCAGTAGCGAATGTCGGGATCGTCCTTCAGGCTCGCCTCGAGCTTGTCGACCTCGGCGCGCGTCGCCGCGATGGTGGCGTTCTGCGGCAGCGTCAGATTGACGATCAGCTCCGGCCGGTCGGCGGAAGGAAAGAACTGCTGCTGCACCCGGCTCATGCCGACGAGCGCCAGCGCGAAGGTCGCGGCCGTCGCGAGAAGAACGAGATAGCGCAACCGCAACGCCGCCTCGAGCAGCCGGCGAAACGCGCGGCCGACCGGCCCCGGCTCCGCGTGATGGGCGGCCATGCGGTCGGGCAGCAGATAGACGCCGGTCAGCGGCGTGAACAGCACCGCGACCACCCAGGAGACGATCAGCGAGATGCTCACCACCGCGAACAGCGAGAAGGTGTATTCGCCCGCCGCGCTCTTGGCGAAGCCGACAGGCAGGAAGCCGAAGATGGTGACGAGCGTGCCCGTCAGCATCGGGAAGGCGGTCGAGGTGTAGGCGAAGGCCGCCGCGCGCGTCTTCTCCCAGCCCTCCTCGAGCTTCTTCATCATCATCTCGACCGAGATCATCGCGTCGTCGACGAGCAGACCGAGCGCGATGATCAGCGCGCCGAGCGAAATGCGCTGCAAGGTGACGCCGAAAATCTCCATCGCGACGAAGGTGACCGCGAGCACCAGCGGAATCGCCACCGCGACGACGAGCCCGGCGCGCAGGCCGAGCGCCAGCAGGCTGACGCCGAGCACGATGGCGATGGCCTCCATCAGCGTCTTCATGAATTCGCCGATGGCGTGCTCGACGACGACGCTCTGGTTGGCGACGCGCTCGAGATCGAAGCCGATCGGCAGATCGGCGAGGATGCGCGCGCGCGTTTGCGCCACGCCCTCGCCGAGCGCCAGCACGTCGCCGCCCTTGCGCATCGCGATGGCGACGCCGATCGCCGGCTGCCCGCGATAGCGAAACAGCGGTTGCGGCGGATCGACGCTGGAGCGGCGCACGTCGACGATGTCGGCGAGGCGGAAGAAGCGGCCGTTCAGGCGCAGATTGATCGCAGCGATGGCCGCCTCGTCGACGAACTCGCCCGAGACGCGGATGACGATCTTCTCGCCCGAGGTTTCGATCACGCCGGCCGGCGTTACCACATTCTGCGCGCGCAGCGTCTGCACGAGCTGGTCGAGCGTCAGGCCGAGACCGCCGAGCTTGTCGATCGAGAACTCCAGATAGATCTTCTCGTCCTGCGCGCCGATGAGATCGACCTTGGCCACGTCCTGGACGCGCAGGAATTCCGCGCGCATCCGTTCGGCCGCGTCGCGCGTCTCGCGCGGGCTGAAGCCGTCCGAGGTCAACGCGTAGATGATCGAATAGGTGTCGCCGAACTCGTCGTTGAAGAACGGCCCGATGACGCCGGCCGGCAGCGTCGCCTGAATGTCGCCGACCTTCTTGCGCACCTGATACCAGATGTCCGCCACCTCGCGCGCCGGCGTCGAATCCTTCAGCGACACGAAGATCGTCGTCTCGCCGGGCTTCGTATAGCTGCGCACGAAATCGAGCGAGGGCGTCTCCTCGAGCTTCTTCTCGAGCCGGTCGGTCACCTGACGGATCGTGTCGTCCGTCGTCGCGCCCGGCCACAGCGCCCGCACCACCATGATCTTGATGGTGAAGGCGGGATCCTCCTCGCGCCCGAGCCGCATGTAGGAGACCGCGCCAGCGATGGCGGCGGCGAGCATCAGAAACAGCACGAGGCTGCGGTTGCGCAGCGCCCAGTCCGACAGGTTGAAGCCGCGCGGCTCCCCGGCCGGCCCGCCCGACTCGCGGCTCGCTTGCCCGCTCACTTGCCAGCCCCGTCGATGCGGACCTTCTGTCCTTCCTGCAACCGGTTGACGCCGGCGGTGACGACGAGATCGCCCTCGGCGAGGCCGCCCGCCAGCACCGCGCGCTCGGGCTCGTAACGCAGGATCTCGACCGGCTTCAGATGCACGGCCGAGGTCGCGCGGTCGACGACCCAGACCGCCGGCTTGCGATCCTTCTGGAAGATCGCCGAGAGCGGCGTCGTCATGCGCGGCTCGACCGCCCAATGCGCCTGCCCCACGACAAGCGCGCCGAGACGGAAGCGATCCTGCGGATCGTCGATCGCGACTTTCACCTGCGTCGTGCGCGTCTGCGCGTCGGCCACCGGCGCCACCTCGCGCACGCGGCCGGTGGTGGAGACGGAGGCGTCGCCGCGCAGCCGCACCTCGATGCTGGGGTCGCTCGGCGGATTGCGCAGCGATTCCTCGGCGACTGAGAACACCGCGTCCTTCTCGCCGGGTCGGGCGATGCGCAGCGCCATCTGCCCGGCGCCGACGACCTGCCCCGCCTCCGCGCCGACGGCGGTGACGATCCCGTCCCAATCCGCCTTCAGCGTCGCATAGGCGAGCTGGTCGCGCGCCAGCCTGAGCGCGGCCTGCGCCGATTGCTCCTTGGCCTCGGCGCCGCGCAACGCCGCCACCGCGTCGTCGAAGCGCGCCTTCGTCGTCGTGCCGCTCTGGAGGAGCTGGCGCTGACGCCCTTCGGTGTCGCGCGCCTGCGTCAGTCCCGCCTCGGCGGCGGACACGTCCGCCTCGGCCGCCGTCAACCGGTTGCGCAGATCCTGCTCGTCGAGCCGGGCGAGCGTCTGCCCGGCGCTGACGCGCGCGCCGACGCCGACCTCGCGCGAGGCGATCTTGCCGGCGACGCGGAAGCCGACGTCCGCCTCGACGCGCGGACGGATTTCGCCCGGCAGCGTGCGGCCGTCGTCATAGGGTTTGGAGTTCACCACCATCGTGCGCACCGGCCGCGCCTCGGGCGCCGGCGGCGGCGCCGTCTCCGCGTTGCAGCCGGCAAGCAGCGCTGTGGCGAGACCGGTCAGACAAAAGCGGGCGACGAGCGGCCGAGCGTGCACGATTGGCTCCAGAAAAGAAGAGTCCGGGCGAGGCGCCGCGGAGAACGGCCGCGACTTTACACCCTCGCCGCCCTCCCCTAAAACCCTCCCGCAAGAGCCCCGGCCTTGCGCCGGGGCTTTTTTCGTTCGCGCCGGCCGCCGGGATCGACAGGCCGAGCGCAAGCGGTAGCGAGACAGTCATGGCGAATGTGGTCGTGGTCGGCGCCCAGTGGGGCGACGAGGGCAAGGGCAAGATCGTCGACTGGCTGTCGGTCCGGGCCGACGTCGTCGTGCGCTTCCAGGGCGGCCACAACGCCGGCCACACGCTCGTCATCGACGGCAAGACCTACAAGCTCGCGCTGCTGCCCTCCGGCATCGTGCGACCCGGCAAGCTCTCGGTGATCGGCAACGGCGTCGTCGTCGACCCGTATCATTTCCGCGACGAGATCGAGAAGCTGCGCGGCCAGGGCGTCGCCATCTCGCGCGACAATCTGCGCGTCGCCGAGAACGCCCCGCTGATCCTGTCGCTGCATCGCGAACTCGACCGGCTGCGCGAGCAGAACGCCGGCGCCGGCAAGATCGGCACCACCGGCCGCGGCATCGGCCCGGCCTACGAGGACAAGGTGGGCCGCCGCGCCATCCGCGTGATGGACCTCGAGGACGCCGAGGCGCTGCGGCCGAAGATCGCCCGCCTGCTCGCCCACCACAACGCGCTGCGCCGCGGCCACGGCCTGCCGGAATACGACGCCGACGCGCTGTGGCGCGAATGCCTCGACATCGCGCCCGCGATCCTGCCCTACATGGACAGGACATGGCTGCTGCTCGACCAGCTGCGCGCCTCCGGCAAGCGCATCCTGTTCGAGGGCGCGCAGGGCGCGCTGCTCGACATCGACCACGGCACCTATCCGTTTGTGACGTCCTCGAACACTGTGGCCTCGAACGCGGCGACTGGCGCCGGCCTCGGCGCGCGCTCGGTCGGCTATGTGCTCGGCATCGCCAAGGCCTACACGACGCGCGTCGGCGAGGGGCCGTTCCCGAGCGAGCTGCACGACGAGACCGGCCGCCTCATCGGCGAGCGCGGCCATGAATTCGGCACCGTGACGGGCCGCGCCCGCCGTTGCGGCTGGTTCGACGCGGTGCTGGTGCGGCAGACCGCGCGCACCTCCGGCATCGACGGCATCGCCCTCACCAAGCTCGACATTCTCGACGGCTTCGACGCGATCAAGGTGTGCGTCGCCTATCGGCTCGACGGCGAGACGATCGACTATCTGCCGGCCTCGCAGAGCGCGCAGGCGCGCGTCGAGCCGATCTACGAGACGATCGAGGGCTGGCGCGGCACGACCAGCGGCGCCCGCTCCTGGGCCGAGCTGCCGGCGCAGGCGATCAAATATGTTCGGCGAATCGAGGAGCTGACCGGCGCGCCCGTGGCGCTGCTGTCGACCAGCCCCGAGCGCGGCGACACGATTCTCGTGCACGACCCCTTCCGCGATTGAGGCGGAAACGCGCGGAATAGTGGCTCCGGCGCGTCAGCGCGACGCAACTGTCGCGGCATCGGCCGGCGCCCATTGACGCGGCCCTGATCGCCCGTCAGAAGGCGGTCATGGCAGAGTATTATCCATTGCTCGCGAGGGCGGTCGCGGGCCTGCCGAATTCGACGGCCGACACACGCCGCGCCATCTACGATCGGGCGCGAAAGGCGCTGCTCGGACAGTTGCGCGCGCTGCAGCCGCCGATCCCCGAAGCCGACATCGCGCGCGAGAGCGATGCGCTCGACGCCGCCGTCGCACGGCTGGAATCGGAATTGGGCGGCGCCCCCGCGCAGACCGCGCCCACGCCGCCGGCCCCGGCGAAGGCCGCCGTCCACACGCCTCCCGCGCCGCCGCCCGCCATCGAGACCCCTCGCGTCGCCGCGCCGGTCGCCCCCGCGCCCGCTGCGCCGACCGCAGTCTCCAGGGCGACGCCTGCGCCCGCCGCCGAGGCCCCGCATGCGCCGGCGACGACGCCCGCCGCGGCTCCGTCCGCCCCCGTCGCGCCGACGCCGCCTCGGCCAGCGCCGGCCGCGCCCGCGGGTGCGAGCCCGGCGCCGACTGCGCCGCCTATCGCGCCGACCCCCTCGAGCGCGGCGCCAGCGCCCGTTCAGGCGAAACCCGCGCCGGCCGTCGCCGCGCCTCGACCGGCCGCGCCGGTCGTCGGCCCCGCTCAGGACGTTAAGCCGGCCGCCGCGAGCGCCGTCGCCGATTCTGCGACGATCGCCCCTCCCCTGCGCCCGGAAGCTCCGAAACCCGACGCGCCGGCGAACGCGGCTCCGCCAGCCCCGGCAGCCCGGCCCGTCGCGCCCAAGCCCGTCGCGCCCAAGCCCGTCGCGCCCAAGCCCGTCGCGCCCAAGGCGCCTGCGCCGGCTGCGCCCGCGCCGGCCGCCTCCCGCCCGCCGGCGGTCGCGCCGGCCCGCCGGCCCGCCGGCGAGGCCGAGGCGTCGCAGCGCGCGGAAAATCTGTTCGAGGACGAGCCGCTCGGCCGGCGCCCGATGGATCTCGACGGCGCCGGCGACCCGCCGGCCGACGCGGAATTGCGCGAGCGCCCGATGCGTCCCGCCGCGCCGCAGCCGCCGGAGGAGAAACGCGCCTCCCGCGCGCGCTACGCCCTGCTGGCCGCCGCTCTGGCGCTCACCGTCGGCGGCATCGGCTACGCCGCCTGGTTGCTGCGCGACAAGGTCGAGGACGTGAACAAGCCGCGCCCCGAACTGGCGCAGACGCAGCCCGCCCCCGCCGCCGATTCGAGCGGCAAGATCGTCGAGCGCATCGGCGGCGGCGCGCCCCCCGCCCCGCCGCCGGCGCAGACCAACCCCGTGCCGACCGTCACCGTGCCGACGACGCCGATCCGGCCGAACGGCGCGCCCAAGCCGGCCCCGGCCCCCGCCGCAGCGACGCAGGCCGCGCCCGGCGCGACGGCGCCAGCCGCCGAGCAGACGATTCCCGTCGCCCAGCGCGCGGCGCTGCTGATCGAGAAGAAGGATCCGCCGGGCGATCCGGAGATCTTCACGGGCACGACGATCTGGAAGGTCGAGAAGGGCGCGCTGCGCGCCGACGTCGAGATTCCCGACGCCAAGCTGAAGGCGACGGTGATCTTGCAGAAGAACAACGACCTGACGCTGGCCGCCTCGCACACGATGGAGGTGCGGCTGACCTTCGACCGGACGGACATGGCGATCGGCAAGCTCGGCGTGCCGGAGATGCGGCGCGAGGAGATGCCGCAAGGCGACCGCCTGTCCGCCGTGGCTGTGCCGATCGCGACAGGCTTCTACCTCATCGGCCTGCAACGCGGCGACAAGGACGTGCAGTACAATCTCGATCTGATGCGCACGCGCGGCTGGTTCGACCTGCCGATGCAACTCGCCGACGGCCGCATCGCCAAGGTGACGATCGAGAAGGGGGCGAGCGGCGAGCGCGCCTTCAACGACGCCGCGCAGACCTGGTGACGAAACGAAAGCCGGTCACAAGAAAGGCGCGGCCCGCAGGCCGCGCCCGATTGTCGCCGGCCCTCGCGCTCAGCGCGCGGGGCGCGCCAGCGCCTTGGCCGGCGGCGGCAGGGCCTGCATCTTCGCCACGCCGTCGCGCACCGCCTGCTGCACCTTCTCGAAGGCCCTGACCTCGATCTGGCGCACGCGCTCGCGCGATACGCCGAACTCGGTCGACAGATCCTCGAGCGTCACCGGCTCGTCGGCGAGGCGGCGCGCCTCAAAGATGCGCCGCTCGCGATCGTTCAGCACCGAGAGGGCCGCGCGCAGCGCCGAGTGGCGCATGTCGCTCTCCTCCTGATTGGCGATGATGGTTTCCTGGCTGTCGCTGTCGTCGGCGAGCCAGTCCTGCCATTCCGCCCCGCCGTCGCCGTCGTCGCGCACCTGCGCGTTGAGCGAGGCGTCGCCGGACATGCGCCGGTTCATGTCGATCACATCCTGCTCGGGCACGCCGAGCCGGTGGGCGATCGTCTTCACATGCTCGGGCTTCAGGTCGCCGTCCTCGAGCGCCGAGATCTGGCTCTTGGCCTTGCGCAGGTTGAAGAACAGCTTCTTCTGGTTGGCGGTCGTGCCCATTTTCACCAGCGACCACGAGCGCAGGATGTATTCCTGGATCGAGGCGCGGATCCACCACATCGCGTAGGTCGCGAGGCGGAAGCCCTTTTCGGGCTCGAAGCGCTTCACGGCCTGCATCAGGCCGACATTGCCCTCCGAGATCACCTCGCCGATCGGCAGCCCGTAGCCGCGATAGCCCATCGCGATCTTGGCGACGAGGCGCAAATGGGACGTGATCAGCTTCTGCGCCGCGTCGCGGTCGCCATGCTCGCGCCAACGCTTGGCGAGCATGTACTCCTGCTGCGGCTCGAGAAGCGGAAACTGCCGGATTTCCGTGAGATAGCGCTGAAGCCCGCTTTCGGCGGAGATCATGGGAAGCGCAGCGGCGGCCATCGTATTCCCTCCTCTGGGCCCCCTGACGGCAAGCCCCGTGCGGTCGCGACATCGCCGACCGCAAGCCCTTCAATATGGGGAGGGCTTGCGCTCTCGCCAAGAAGAACGGGTCGGATCGAGGTCCGTTTCGAGGGGGACACTCCTATCTTTGATATAAATTGTCCAGTTACGGCTTCTATTGAGAATTCTTAAAAGTCGATCAGCCCTCGCCCTGCCCCCTCAAGGCGTTGACCAGACACGCCAAATCCTCCGGGAGAGGCGATTCGAAGGACAGCGTCTCGCCGGTCGCCGGATGCTCGAATCCCAGTCGATGGGCGTGCAGCGCCTGCCGGCCGAGCGAATCGAGCGCCGCCCGCGCCTGCGCCCCCAGCAGCGAGGCCTTGGTGCGGAAGCCGGCCGCATAGGTGGCGTCGCCCAGCAGGGGGTGGCCGACATGCGCCATGTGGACGCGGATCTGATGCGTCCGCCCGGTTTCGAGCCGACAAGCCACGAGGCTGGCGACGGGCGCCTGCTTCGGCCCGAACCGCTCCAGCTCCCGCCAATGCGTGGTCGCGTGGCGCCCCTTCGCCGCCGGTACGACGGCCATGCGCTCGCGCTGGCGCGGATGCCGGCCGACGGCCGCCTCCACCGTCCCGGCCGGCCGCTCCATGCCGCCCCAGACCAGCGCCAGATATTCGCGCTCCAGCGAGCCCTCGCGGCCGTGATCGGCGAACAGGGCGCTAAGGCCCCGATGCGCCCGGTCGGTCTTGGCGACGACCAGCAGGCCGGAGGTATCCTTGTCGAGCCGATGCACGATCCCCGGCCGCTTCACCCCGCCGATGCCCGACAGCGACTCGCCGCAATGGGCGATCAGCGCGTTGACGAGCGTGCCGTCCTCATGGCCGGCCGCCGGATGCACGACGAGCCCGGCCGGCTTGTCGAGGACGATGAGGTCGTCGTCCTCGAACACGATGTCGAGCGGCATCTCCTGCGCCTGCGGCGCGGCGGGCGCGGGCGGCGGCACGTCGAGCGTCGCCTGCGCGCCGGCCTTCAGCTTCGTCGCCGGATCGGTCGCCGCCACGCCGTCGACGGCGACTTGACCCGCCTCGATCAGCGCCTTGACGCGCGAGCGCGAGAGATGCTGCGCGACGACCTGCGGATGTGCCGCGAGCGCCCGGTCGAGCCGTTCGCCGGCGGCCGTCTCGTCGAAATCGAGCGCAAGGCGCGTGGTCATGCGAGGTCCGGTGGCGGCGCGGCGCGCCGGGGCGCGCTCCTTATCGCGCCGGAGCGCCGGACGGCAACCCGGTCATCCCCGCCGTCGCGGCCGCCGCCCCTCGCCCGCGCCGGCGCTGGCGAGGGGCTGGGTCAGCGCGCCGACCTCGGCGGCGATGCGCGCAAGGTCCGGCCGCGCGCCGGCGCGATGGTGGTCGAGCGCACGGCGCATCGCGGCGACATGCCCCGGCGTATTGCCGCAGCAGCCTCCGACGATGCGCGCGCCCGCGTCGAGCGCCAGATGCGCGTAGAGCCCCATCAGCTCCGGCGAGCCGCTATAGCGGATTTCGTCGCCGATCCACTGCGGCACGCCGGCGTTCGCCTTGGCGATGACGACGGCGTCGGGATCGCCCTCCGTGATCCCGAGGATCGAGGCGAGCAGATCCGGCGCGCCGACGCCGCAATTGGACCCGATGGCGACCGGCGCCGCCGGCAACGCGCGCGCGAAGGCCGCGAAGGCGCCGGGCGAAAGCCCCATCATCGTGCGCCCCGCAGTGTCGAAGCTCGCCGTCAGCGTGAAAGGCAGGCCGAGCTTCGCCGCCGCCGTCGCCGCCGCGCGCATCTCGTCCACGGCCGACATGGTCTCGATCCACATCACGTCGGCGCCGCCGTCGCGCAATCCCTCCATCTGCTCCAGAAAAACCTCGACCGCCTCCTCCTCGCTGAGCGGCCCGAGCGGCGCCAGCAGATCGCCCGTCGGGCCGACCGAGCCGGCGACGACGACCGGGCGGCCCGCGGCGTCCGCCTCGGCGCGCGCCAGCGCGGCGGCGCGCTCGGCGAGCTCGCGCGTGCGCGATTCCAGCCTGTGCAGCGCCAGCCTGCGCCGGTTGCAGCCGAAACTGTTGGTGAGAATGACGTCCGACCCCGCCGCGACGAAGGCGCGATGCAGCGCGCGGATGCGGTCGGGATGATCGACGTTCCACAGCTCCGGAGACTCGCCGGAGACGAGGCCGACCTGGAACAGATTGGTGCCCGTCGCCCCGTCGGCGAGCAGGGCGGGCGCTTCGGCGAGACGTCTGGCGAGCATGGGCGACCCCCTCGCGCCAGCATGGCGCGCGCGCGGCCCCGCGATGTCGCGGAACCGGCGCCGGCCATACGGCCCGCGACTCGGGCGCGCAACTCCGCCCGCTCGCCGATCCGCGCAACGCGCCGGTAAGCATCGCGCGCGCTGCGCTTGGCGGGCGCCGCCAAGCTCCGTTACCTTTCCCGCCAGCTCTTTGACGCGCCCTCGCGCGGAGGCCCCATGGATTTCACCCTCTCTCCCGAACTCGACGACATCCGCCTGCGCACGCGCGCCTTCGTCGCCGAGCACATTCAGCCCCTCGAGCAGGACGCCGACAGCTACGACGCGCACGAGAACATCCGCATCGACCTGATGCGCGAGGTGCAGAAGAAGGCGAAGGAGGCCGGCCTCTGGTCGCCGCAGGCGCCGAAGGAATTTGGCGGCATGGGCCTGCCCGTCGTCGGCTGGGCGGCGATGTACGAGGAGGCCAACCGCTCGATCTTCGGGCCGGTTTGCTTCAACTGCTCGGCGCCCGACGACGGCAACATGAACGTGCTCGCCAGGCTCGGGACGCCGGCGCAGAAGGATAGGTGGCTGCGCCCCATCGTCGAGGGGCGCGTGCGCTCGGCCTTCGTGATGACCGAACCGCATCCCGGCGCCGGCTCCGACCCCGGCATGATGCTGACGCGCGCCGAGCGGCGGGGAACCTCCGGCTGGCGCGTGTCCGGTCGCAAGTGGTTCATCACCGGCGCCGGCGTCGCCGAACATTTCATCCTGATCGCGCGCACCTCCGACGATCCGCGCCGCGGCCTCACCGCCTTCCTGTTCCACCGCGACCAGCCGGGCTGGGAGATCGTGCGCCGCATCCCGATCATGGGGCCGGAGGAGCATGGCGGCCATTGCGAGCTCGTCTTCGACGGGCTGGAGATCGACGACGAGAACGTGCTCGCCGATGTCGGCGACGGCTTGCGCGTCACGCAGACGCGCCTCGGCCCCGCGCGGCTGACGCACTGCATGCGCTGGCTCGGCCTGTCGAAGCGCTGCATGGAGATCGCGGTCGCCTACGCCAACGAGCGCGTCGGCTTCGGCGTGCGCCTCGCCGACCGCGAATCGACGCAGATGAAGCTCGGGCGCCTCGCCGCCGCGATCCAGACCGGGAGGCTGCTCGTGATGCATGCGGCCTGGAAGATCGACCGCGGCGACAAGGCGCAGAAGGAAGTGTCGATGGCCAAGATCCATTGCGCCGACACGCTGCACATGGCGGCCGACGTCGGCGTGCAGATCAACGGCGCGCGCGGCTACTCGAAGGACACCGTGCTCGAATGGATCTACCGCTACGCCCGTCAGGCCCGCCTCGTCGACGGCGCCTCTGAGGTGCACGAGATGATCCTGTCGCGCAGCTTCGCCAGGGAGGGCGTCGACTTCTGGGCATGGGGCTGACGCGCCGGCTTCTTCCCTGTCCCCCCTGTTCCCGGCCCGCACCCGTTTCCGCGGCCGGGGAAAATCCCCACCGCCGCGCCCTCACATCATGGACCCTTCCCGACGACCTGTGCCGCCTATGTGACGGCCACGCCCCGCGCCGAGCGAGCGGGCCTTGTGCCGGCAGCCCCCGCACGCGTCAACCGTCCCCGCCCTTCGTCACCCGAGATTCAGCGGGGAGGGCCTCCATCACATCCTCCGCTTGATGTCCCGGGCTTCTTGCATTCGCCGCCTTCGGCGACATGCAATTCTGCACGCCACACACGCTGCCGATGGCGCTGCCGCCTGTGCACTATCCCCCACAACCCCCCGGCCAGCGCCCACCTGTCATTCCCGGCCGAGCGGAGCGAGGGGAAGGGAATCCATCCGCCCCGCGCGCGACATCGGCCCCCTTCCCGGCGACCTGCGGTCGCCGCCGGGGGTGACGCAGACCCACCGCACGCATCGCGCGCGCTGCGTTCCTTCCCAAGGCCCGCGACTCGGACACCCGCAATTGCCCCGTCCCGCGCCGGGCCTAATCTGAAGGCGCCGAAGAAGGCCGACCGGGCCTCGCGGAACGGACGGGGGGCAAGCATGGGCATGATCGAGACGACGCTTGACGGCGGCGTCGCAACCATCTGTCTGGATCATTTCGGCAAGCGCAACGCGCTCGCCGCGCCGCTGGTGCAGGAGATCGTCGACGCGCTCGAGGATTTCCGGCGCCGCGAGGCGCGCGTCGCGATCCTGCGCGCGCGCCCCGGCGTCAAGGTGTGGTCGGCGGGCCATGACGTCGAGGAGCTGCCCGAGGGCCGGCGCGATCCGCTGGGCTGGGACGATCCGCTGCGGCTTCTCATCCGCTGCGTCGAGAATTTTCCCGCGCCCGTCATAGCGATGATCGAGGGCGGCGTGTGGGGCGGCGCCTGCGAGGTCGTGATGGCGTGCGATCTCGTCATCGCTGCGCCGAACGCCACCTTCGCGGTCACGCCCGCCAAGCTCGGCGTGCCCTACAACATCTCCGGCATGCTGACCTTCATGAACGGCGCGGCGCTGCGCGTCGTCAAGGAGATGGCGTTCACCGCAAAGCCCATCTCGGCCGGGCGCGCGCTGCGCGCCGATCTCGTCAACCACGTCGTCCCGCTCGACGAGATCGAGGCCTTCACCTACGCGATGGCGCGCGACATCGTCGCCAACGCGCCGCTCTCCATCGCCGTGATGAAGGAGCAGTTGCGCATTCTGGCCGGCGCGCATCCGATGAGCCCGCAAGGCTTCGAGCGCGTGCAGGGCCTGCGCCGCCTCGTCTACGACAGCGAGGACTATGCCGAGGGCATTCGCGCCTTCAAGGAGAAGCGCAAGCCCGTCTATCACGGGCGATAGCCGCTAGAATCCTTCCGCCGCCGCCTCGACGCGCGGATCGCGCGCGGCTTCGATATGGCCGCGCCGGTCGCGCGTCAGCGCGCCGGCCTGCCCCGTCGCCTCATCGTAGGGCGCGCCGGCGACGATGCGATGGCCGAGCCGCTCCAGCGCCGCGACGAGCGAGGGATCGACGCGATCCTCGATCAGCACGGCGGCGCCGTCTCCGTCCGCCCAGGGCCGCAGGCGCGGCGCGGCGATGGCGTCGGCCGAGCCCATGCCGGCGAGAAGCCGGGCGGCCAGATGGCCCGCCAGCGTCGGCTGGCCGGCCCCGCCCGTGACGCCGAACACGGTCGCCGAGCCGTCGCCATGGTCGGCCGCGCACAGCCCGAGCGCGAGCGGCGGGAACTGCCCCGGCCGCAGCGCGTCCGCGCCGTCGAGCGGGGCGCCGGCGGCCGTCGCCGCCATCAGCACGCCCGTCGAGGGCGAGACCAGCCCGGACCCGAACAGGGCGCCGAGCGTCTGCGCCCCGGCGACCATCAGCCCGTCGGAATCGACGGCGCCGAACCACAGGCCCGCCCCGCCGACGCGGCGCGGCGCGTCGGCCGCCCCCGCGCGCAGCCCGTCGATGGCGGCGGCGGCCCGCGCCAGCGCGGCGGGCTCCAGCGCCGCCTCCAGCCGCTCCCGCAACGGCAGGGCGCGCTCGGCCTCGCCCGGCGGCGACTCGGCCTGCCGCCACAGTGCGCGGGCGATCCGCTCCGCCTCGATCAGCCGATGCAGCGCGGCCGGCGCGTCGCGCCCGAAATCCGACCCGGCGGCGAGCCCCGCCACGGCGAGCGTCTCGAAGCCGCCGGCCGGCGGCCCGACCGCCGCCAGCCGCGCCCGGCCGATCCGCGTCTCCAGCGGCGCCCCCCATTGCGCGGCGAGGGCGGAGAGGTCGGCGCGGGTCACCGGCGATCCGGCGCGCGCCAGATCGGCCGCCAGCTCGCGCGCCACGTCGCCGCGATGAAAATCGGAAAGGCCCGCATGGGCGAGATGATCGAGCACGCCCGCCAAGGCGGCCTGCGCCCGCGCGGCGCCCGCCTCCGGCGCCGCGCCCCCGACCAGAAAGGCCGCCGCGAAGCCCGGCGCCTCGGCAAGGCCCGGGCGCAGCCGCGCCAGCGCCCGCCGCTCGGCCTCGGCGATCGCGACGCCGGTCTTCGCCGCCGAGATGGCGGGGGCGAGCAGCCGGGCGAGCGGAATCCGGCCGCCGGCCGCGCGCGCATAGTCGAGCAGCGCCGCCCAGCCCGCCGCCGCGCCCGGCGCGGTCAGCGCCGCGTCGGCCCCGCTCGCCGGCGCCCATTCGTGGCCGCGCCCGCGCAGCGTCGCCGCCGAGAGGCCCGCCGCGACCGCGCCCGTCGCCCGCACCGTCAGCATCCGCCCCTTCGGCTCGCGCAGCAGGAACAGCCCGTCGCCGCCGAGCCCGTTCAGATCCGGCGCGACAACCGCCAGCACGGCGCCGGCGGCGCCCGCCGCCTCGGCCGCGTTGGCCCCCTCCGCCAGGAGATCGCGCGCCGCCCCGGCGGCGAGCGCGTGGGGCGCGGCGCAGGCGGCGGCGAGGAAGCGCGAGGATTCGGTCATGCCGGCCTCATGCCGCGCGGCCAGCCCCGGCGCAAGCGGCGGGGGATGAACCGCCGGCGCGCTGCCGAAGGAGAAGGCCGACGCCGCGCTGAAGATCCCCGATCCGGCCTGATCAGTCCGCAGGGTTGCCGGGGCCGGTCAGGATTGCTATCTCGCAGCAGCGGGCGCGGCCCGCCGACGGAGACGCTCGTGGCTGAGAAGAAGATCGACTGGACGCGCCTTTCGACGCTGATCGCGGTGACGATCCTCGTCGGCACGGAAGTCGTCGGCGCGTCCTGGGCGGCGGGCTGGGCCATCGGCGGTCTGATGCAGCTGCCGCGCACCTATTCGTTGGCCATCGAGATCCTGTTCATCGTCCTCGGCTTCGCCGCGCTGGCGGTGTTCGTGAAGACGGCCGATGCGGCACGAGCCCGTAAAGGTAGACGCGCGCTGACGCGCGGCCTCAGTCGCAAACCGACAGCGTCACCGAATCGGCGCTCTCGCGCGCATCCGCCACGGCGCGGCAGGCGCCTTCGGCGCACAGCTCCCACCCCTCCGGAACCGCGTCCGACCGCCCGAGCCTGACGCTGTTGGCGACAGGCAGCTTCGGCCGCCAGCGCCACCATGTCCCGTCGAAACGCGCGTCCGGCCCCGGCTCCATGCCGGCGCCGGAGCCCTTCACCCGCGCCTCGACGATCTCCAGCCCGCGCGCGGTCACGCGCCAGTCCTCCTCCCACCGCGTCTTCTCGACCGAGTGCGTCCAGGCGAGCGTGAAGGAGGCGACGGCGAGCCGCGTGACGACGGCGCCCGCCGCCAGACAGAGGCTCACGCCGGCGCCGTCTTGCGGCGGCGCATCCAGCGCCATGCGACGAAGGCCGCGCACAGGGCGAAGCCGATCTCGTCCGTCATCGGCAGCGCGAGGATCAGCATCGCGCTCGCCGCCAGCGCCAGCAGGCGCTCAGGCCAGCCGATCGGCGCGTCGGCGTAGCCGATCGAGGCGACGCCGAGGAAGCCCATCGCGATCGTCGCCTTGACCGTGACATAGGCGACGGCGACGTAGAACGCCACGCTGTTCGGATCGTAGCCGACAGGCTGCAACATCAGCGCCGGCGAATAGATCGCCATGTAGGGCACGACGAAGCCGGCCGCCGCGATGCGCAGCGCCTGCATGCCGATGGACAGGCCGGACGCCTTGGCGATGGGCGCGGCGGCGAAAGCCGCCAGCGCCACCGGCGGCGTCAGGTCCGCCATGATGCCGAAGTAGAACACGAACATGTGCGCCACGATCTGCGGCACGCCGAGATTGGTGAGGATCGGCGCGGCGAGCGAGGCCGTGATGATGTAGTTCGGGATCGTCGGGATGCCCATGCCGAGCACGAGGCTGAAGCCCATCGTCAGCACGAGCGCGAGGAACAGATTGTCCTTGCCGAGGCCGATCACCGCATTGCCGACGATGGTGGCGACGCCCGTCAGCGTCATCACGCCGATGACGATGCCGACGAGCGCGCAGGCCAGGCCCACCGGTAGCGCCTGCCGCGCTCCGTCCGCGAGCGAGTCGCGCAGCAGCGCGAGCGTCTCGCGCCCGCCGCGCGTCAAGGCGGAGACGAGAAGCAGCAGCGCCACGATGGCGAGCAGGAGATTGACGCCGTAGCGCAGGAAGAACGAGGTCGCGACCGCAAGCCCGACCCAGAAGACGACGCGCAGCATCGGCGCGGCGATCTCGGCCCCGAGCGAGCCGGCGAGGATGACGACGACGGTGAGCGCCAGCCCGATCGTGCCGGCGAACAGCGGCGTATAGCCGGCGAACAGCAGGTAGACGAGAACGGCGAGCGGCAGGATGAGATACCAGCGCAGCCGCAGCGTCTGGCGGACATTCGGCAGTTCGCTGCGCGGCAGGCCCGAGAGCCCCTTGCGGCCGGCCTCCAGATGCACCGACCAGAACGCCGCGCCGAAATAGAGGATCGCCGGAATGATCGCGGCGACCACCACCTCGAAATACGGGATGCCCAGCGTCTCGGCCATGATGAAGGCGACCGCGCCCATCACCGGCGGCATGATCTGCCCGCCCATCGAGGCGGTCGCCTCGACGCCGCCGGCGAAACTCGCCCCGTAGCCGAAACGCTTCATCAGCGGAATCGTGAACTGCCCCGTCGCCACGACGTTGGCGACGCCGGAGCCGGAGATCGTGCCCATCAGCGCCGACGACAACACGGCGACCTTTGCCGGCCCGCCGCGCGCGGCGCCGAACAGGCCCATCGCGATGTCGGTGAAGAGCTGGATCATGCCGGCGCGCTCCAGAAACGCGCCGAACAGGATGAACAGGAAGTTGTAGGTCGCCGACACGCCGGTCGGCACGCCATAGACGCCTTCGGTGCCGTAGGAGAGCTGGTCGATCACCTGCTCCAGCGCATAGCCGCGATGATTGAGCGGCGCCGGCAGGAGATGGCCGAACAGCGCATAGGCCAGAAACGAGCCCGCGATGATCGGCAGCGCCGGCCCCATCATCCGCCAGACCATGACGAAGATGACCGCGAGCGAGACGACGCCGAAGGCGATGTCGCGCTGCTCGAGATCGCCCGCGCGCAGCAGCAGCGCGTCATGGTCGAGCGTCTGGTAGAGCGCCACCGCCGCGCCGGCGAGGCCGACGATCCAGAAGAAGGCGCGCGTCACGCCGTTGCGCGCCGTCAGCTCCGCGTAGAGCGCGCCCGACAGCAGCAGCAGAAAGCCGACATGCAACGCGCGCACCTTCAGCGCGGAGAGCGAGGCGAGAGCCGCGAGCGGACTGGCCCAGGCCGCGCCGCCGCTCGCCCATGTGATGGCGTCGGAGAAGAGGTTGGCGTTGATCGAGGCGGCGATCTGGAAGGCGGCGAACACCAGCGCGGCGGCGAACACGATGCGGCCCGTCGCGCCATGCCCATAGCCCGCGGGAAGCCCGTGCTCGACATCGATCGGCTGGGCGTTGGCCTCGTTGCTCATGAGTCACCGATCGCGGAAAAATGACTGAACGGCATGACGAAATGCGAACGGCCGGAGCCCTCGCTCCGGCCGCCGGTCGGCGCGTCGCCTATTTCGCGACGCCCTTTTCCTTCCAGTATTTCGCCGCGCCCGGATGCAGCGGCACGGGCAGTCCGTCGAGCGCGGTCTCGAGCTTGATCGCCTTGGCGGCCTGATGCGCGGCGACGAGGTCGGGCACCGAGTCGTAGGTCGCCTTCGTCATCTTGTAGACGAGATCGTCCGAGGCGTCGGCGCGGGTGACGAGATAGTTGACGACCGCGGCGGTGGCGACGTCCGCGTCCTGCCCGCCATAAGTCTTGGCCGGGATCGTCGCCTTGACATAGGGCGCGCCGATCTTGTCGACGATCGCCGCCGGGATCTCGACCACGTTGATCTCGACCGAGGTCGACAGATCGCGGATCGAGGCGACGCCGAGGCCGGCGGACTGGAGCGTCGCGTCGAGCTGGCGGTTCTTCATCAGATCGACCGACTCGGCGAAGGGCAGATATTCGATCTTGCCGAGATCCTTGTAGGCGATGCCGGCCGCCCCGAGAATCGCGCGCGCGTTGATCTCGGTGCCCGACTTCGGCGCGCCGACCGACAGGCGCTTGCCTTTGAGGTCGGCCAGCGTCTTGATGCCGGACTCCTTCGAGGCGACGATCTGGATGTAGTTCGGATAGATCGCGCCGACGCCGCGCAGCTTGTCGAGCTTGGTCTTGAAGCCGGCGTCCGCATCGCCCGCCCAGGCGAGCGCGAGGCTGTCGCCAAGCGTGAAGGCGATCTCGCCCTTGCCCTGCTGCAGCAGGTTGAGATTCTCGACCGAGGCTTTCGTCGCCTGCACGGAGGGCCGCGCGCCGGCGATCTTGTCGGTGTAGATCTTCGACATCGCGACGCCGAGCGGATAGTAGACGCCCGACGTGCCGCCGGTGAGGATGTTGATGAAGTCGTCGGCCCTGGCCGATGCGGCGCCGAGCGCCATGCCTGCCGCGAGCGCGAAGGCTCCGACGCGCAGTTTCCATTGCCTCATCTTGCGATCCTCCCTTGAAGCGGCGCGGCGCATGGCCGTCTGCCGCCATGTGTTCCATGCCTGAACACAGATCACAAGACCGCCGGAGGCGCGGCCGGCGGGCTCGACGCGGCTTGCGGCGCGCCGGTTTGACTTGGGCGCCGGCGCTGCTTACCTCGCGCCTGTGGAGCGGATCGTATGACGATGGATCGACGTGATTTTCTTGGCCTGCTGACGGCTGCGGCCGGCGCGCTCGCGGCGCCCGGCGAGGCGACCGCCGCGCTGCGGCTCGGACCTGAGCAACCCTTCAGCCGCGACGTGCTGCGCGACATGGCGGCGCGGCTCGCGGCCCGGCCCTACAGCCCGCCGCCGCAGCCCGCGCCCGACATCGTCGGCCGGCTCGATTACGACGCCTGGGGCAAGATCAGGTTCAATCCCGACAAGGCGCTGTTCGCCGACGGGCCGGGGCGCTTCCCGGTGACGTTCTTCCATCTCGGCATGTTCTTCCGCAAGTCGGTCGCCATGCATGTCGTCGAGAACGCGGTCGCGCGCGAGATCCTCTACGATCCCGCCCTGTTCGACATGCCGGCGGACTCGCCCGCCCGCGCCCTGCCGGCGAGCGCGGGCTTCGCCGGCTTCCAGATCCGCGAGCCGCGCGACGGCGCGCTCGACTGGCGCAAGAACGATTGGGTCGCCTTTCTCGGCGCCGCCTATTTCCGCGCCATCGGCGCGTTGCGGCAATACGGCCTGTCCGCCCGCGCGGTGGCGCTGGACGTGGCCGAGGCCGGCCGCGCCGAGGAGTTCCCGGATTTCACGCAGGTCTGGTTCGAGACCCCGCGCGCGGAGTCCGATTCCATCACGCTGCACGCGCTGCTCGAGGGCCCATCGATCGTCGGCGCCTGCTCCTTCGCGATGCGCCGCGGCGAGGGCGTCGTCATGGATGTCGAGCACCGCTTCCACCTGCGCGCGCCCGTCGGCCGGTTCGGCCTCGCGCCGCTGACCTCGATGTACTGGTATTCGGAGACGAAGAAGCCGACCGCCGTCGACTGGCGCCCCGAGGTGCACGATTCCGACGGCCTCGCGCTGTGGACGGGCGCGGGCGAGCGCGTCTGGCGTCCGCTCAACAACCCGAACCGCATCGTCGTCTCGGCCTTCGGCGACGACGATCCGCGCGGCTTCGGCCTGCTGCAGCGCGACCGCGCCTTCGACCATTATCAGGACGGCGTCTATTACGAGCGCCGCCCCTCGCTATGGATCGAGCCGCAAGGCGGCTGGGGCAAGGGCGCGGTGCAGCTCGTCGAGATCCCGACCGACGACGAGATTCACGACAACGTCGTCGCCATGTGGGTTCCCGCGCGGCCGACGAAGGCGGGCGACGTGGTCGATCTCGCCTATCGTATGCACTGGCTCGCCGACGAGCCTTACCCCACCCCGCTCGGCCGCTGCGTGGCGACGCGCCTCGGCAATGGCGGCCAGCCCGGCCAGCCGCGCCCGAAAGGCGTGCGCAAGTTCATGGTCGAGTTCGTTGGCGGACCGCTCGCTTCCATCCCCTTCGGCGTCAAGCCGGAGCCTGTGCTTTGGGCCTCGCGCGGCGAGTTCTCATACGTCTTCGCCGAGGCCGTGCCGAACGACGTGCCCGGCCACTGGCGCGCGCAGTTCGATCTCACGGTGACCGGCGAGGAGCCGGTGGAGATGCGCTGCTACATGCGCGCCGGCGATCAGGTGCTGACCGAGACCTGGGCCTACCAGTATCATCCGTTCTGACGAGGCAGGATTCGCAGCAGGAGGAGGCGCATGAGCGGCAAGCAGGGCGCGGGCGACTGGCTCGATCAGGCGATCTCGTTCCTCTTCGCGGCGCTCGCCACGTTCTTCGCGCTCGTCGTCGTCTGGGCGTTGACGGAGACCTTGACGCCGATCCGCTTTCAGCCGATGGCGCTGCGTTACGCGATGGTCGCCCTGATGGCGCTCGCCGCGTTCGGCATGGGCGTGCGCGCCGTCCGTCGCACGCGCGCGCGCCGCCCTGCGCCAGAGACCGACGAAACGCCGACGACGATTCCGGAGTCGCGCCTCGACCTTGTGCGGCGTCAGCTCGCGCCCGCCGCCGGACGCGCCCCGACGGCGTCCTTGTCGCAACCGCAGCAACCGCCGCCCCCGCAGCAACCGATGGTCGAGACTGCGCGCTGGCGGCCCATCGTGTTTCGCCAGATTTATCCGCCGCCGGCGCGGCGCGGTCTTTCCTTCTTCGGCGGCGCGCCGGTCGCGCCTCCCGATTTCAAGTGGCCGCGCGCCGGCGCCTATGGGCAGGGCGCGCCGCTGCACTTCGTCATGCAATGGGATTGCGCGGCGCTCGCGCGGCAGGACGCCACGGGCCTGTTGCCGCGTTCGGGCGCGCTCTACGCCTTCTGCGATCTGTCCTGGGGCGACGACATGCCCTTCCGCTTCATTCATGCGGATGGGGCGACGCAGGACTGGATCGAGGCGACGCCGCCGGCCGATCTCGGCCCCGTCTATGGCGATGACGGCGCTCACCTGGTCCCTTACGCGACGCCGCGCCTCTCGAAAGACGAGCGCGGCGCGCCGGCGCTGCTGCCGCGCTGGCCGTTCGAGCCTGTCGCGATCGACTACCCGGCGCCCGCGCCTGAGACGCGCGAGGATGAGGAGGACGAGACCTCGGGCCGCCTCTACTGGAGCGAGCGCCCGGCCGTCGCCGAAGCCCTCCTCGTCGCGCAGAACAGCCTCGGCGGCGCGGCGCCCTCCGCGCAGGACGCGCGCTCGCGACCTTTCGCGCGGCCGTTCCCGTCCTTCCCGCAGGATTGGGCGGCGGTGCGCATCGTCTGCGCCGACGCGCTGGAGCGGCTGCATCGCCCGCAATATCTCAGCCCGTACGAATTTCTGCCTGAGCTCGACGAAACCGCGCGCGCCGCGACGGCCGCGAAATGGTTTCAGCAGGCCGCCGAGGAATATGGCCGGGCCTTGCGATTTTCGCCGGCGACGGCGACCTCTCAGGACGACGCCGACGAGATCTGGGCCTTCTTCGAGACGATTCGCCCCGCCCTCGAGCCGCACTTCGACAGGCTGGTCGGCGAGAGTGTCGACGCGACCCTCGGCCTTTCGGGCGAAGGCGCCCGCGCGATCCCCGGCGACGAGATCGCCCGCAACGCCACGCGCCACATGCTCGCCGTCGAGACGAGACGGCGCGAATACGAGCATGAATTCGTCGAACGCTCCGGCAAGCCGCGCGAAGAGGCCGCGGCGCTGTGGCGCGAGCGCCTCGCCGCCAATGCGGTCGAGACGGTGCGCGACGTCTTCGCGCCGACGCCGAACCGCATGTTCGGCCCGCCGAGCTATGTGCAGGGCGACGTCGAGGAGCTCGTCGACACGCATCTGCTCCTGCTCGAGCTCGGCGGCAGCAAGAGCGTCGGTCTCGAACTCGGCGAGGGCGTGCTGCAATTCATGATCGCGCCGGACGATCTGCGCGCCGCGCGCTTCGACCGCGTGAAGCTAATCCGCACCGGCTATTGAGGCCGCGCGCTCAGGGCGCGCGGTTGTGCAGCCGTCGCTCCCACGACAGCGCGTTGTCGACGATCTCCGCCAGATCGTCATGCTCCGGAACCCAGCCGAGCGTGCCCCGCGCGCGGTCGTTCGAGGCGACGATGGCGGGCGGATCGCCGGGGCGCCGCCCCGTGATCCGCGTCTCGAAATCGACGCCGGAGACGCGCTTGACCACGTCGATCACCTCTTTCACCGAATAGCCGCGGCCATAGCCGCAATTGGCCTTCAGGCTCGCCCCGCCGGCGCGCAGATAGGCGAGCGCGTCGCGATGGGCGCGCACCAGATCCGCTACATGGATGTAGTCGCGCACGCAGGTGCCGTCCGGCGTCGGATAGTCCGTGCCGAAAACATCCATCCCCTTGCGCCGGCCGAGCGCGGCCTGGCAGGCGACCTTGATCAGATGCGTGGCGTTCGCGGTGGATTGCCCCGTGCGCCCCTTCGGATCGGCGCCGGCCACGTTGAAATAGCGCAGGACGACGTAGTTGAGATCGTGCGCCTTCGCCGCGTCCTCGAGAATCCACTCGGTCATCAGCTTCGAGCGGCCATAGGGCGAGACGGGATTGAGCGCGTCCTCCTCCGTCACCGGGTTGCCGGCGACGTCGCCATACACCGCCGCCGTCGACGAGAAGATGAAGTGGCGGATGCGGTTGCGCACCGCGCTCTCGATAAGCGCGCGCGCCTTCACGGTGTTGTTGAGATAATAGCCGAGCGGATCGGCGACCGACTCCGGCACGACGATCCTGGCGGCGAAATGGATGATCGCGTCGATGGCGTGCTCGCGCGCGATCCGGTCGATCAGTTCGCCGTCGCCCATGTCGCCCTCGTAGAAGGCGACGCCCTCCGGCACCGCCCAGCGGAAGCCCGTCGTGAGATTGTCGAGCACCACCGGCGTCTGCCCGTGATCGAGAAGCTCGAGAACCATGTGGCTGCCGATGTAGCCGGCGCCGCCGGTGACCAGAACGGGCATGAACGAACCTTCTGAAATGACGCGACGTGAGACGGGGCCTTAACAAATTCCCGCCATACAAGGGTCTAACCGAGGCGGGTTGAATTTGCGTCAATCCGCCCGGCCGTTCCTTCGCCGCATTCCCGGCCGAGAACGCCCCGCCCGCACCATCCGGATCGCCCGCCCATGTCCAAGTCGACCGCGTCCAGACCCATCCGCAAGGCCGTCTTCCCCGTCGCCGGTCTCGGCACCCGCGTGCTGCCCGCCACCAAGAGCGTGCCGAAGGAGATGCTGACGGTCGTCGACCGTCCCGTTCTCCAGCACGCCGTCGAGGAGGCGCGCGAGGCCGGCATCGAGCATTTCGTCTTCGTCACCGGCCGCAACAAGGCGGTGATCGAGGACCATTTCGACATGGCCTACGAGCTCGAGGACACGCTGAAGCGGCGCGGCAAGACGAAGGAGCTCGAGGCGCTGATGGCCGATCTGCCGGCCGCCGGCGCGACCTCCTTCACCCGCCAGCAGGCGCCGCTGGGCCTTGGCCACGCGATCTGGTGCGCGCGCGACATCATCGGCGACGAGCCCTTCGCCGTGCTGTTGCCCGACATGATCACCCTGCCCGGCAAGACCGCGACGCGCTGCCTGCAGCAATGCGTCGACGCGCACGCCCGCCACGGCGGCAACATCATCGCCGTGGAGGAATGCGCGCCGGACGACGCGCACATGTACGGCATCGTCTCCGTCGGCAAGGATTACGGCCCGACCTTCGAGATCAACGGCATGATCGAGAAGCCGGCGAAGGGGACCGCGCCCTCCAATCTCATCATCTCCGGCCGCTACGTGCTGCAACCCGAAATCTTCGCGATTCTGGAGAAGGGCGAGAAGGGCGCGGGCGGCGAGATCCAGCTCACCGACGGCATGATCGCGCTGGCGAAGACGCAGCCCTTCCACGGCGTGCGCTTCGACGGCAAGACCTACGACACCGGCTCGAAGGTCGGCTTCCTCGCCGCCAACGTCGCCTTCGCCATGTCGCGCCCCGACATCTGGCCGGGCTTCAGGGCCGAACTGAGGAAGATCGTCGGCAAGATCTGACGGACGATTTCTTTCCGTCATTGCGAGCGAAGCGAAGCAATCCAGCCCGCGCCACGAGCGCGGATTGCCTCGTCGCTACGCTCCTCGCAATGACGCCGCGACGACGCGCCACGCCGTCATTGCGAGCGAAGCGAAGCAATCCAGCCCACGCCGCAAGCGTGGATTGCCTCGTCGCTGCGCTCCTCGCAATGACGCCGCGACGACGACGCCTTTCCGTCATTGCGAGCGAAGCGAAGCAATCCAGCCTACGCGGACAGTCTGGATTGCCTCGTCGCTACGCTCCTCGCAATGACGCCGCGACGTCATTGCGAGCGACGCCACCCCATCCTTCAGGGCCCGGGGGGCGATGCCTCCCCCCCCCCCCCCCCCCCCCCCCCGCGGCCGACGCCACCCCCGTCATTGCGAGCGAAGCGAAGCAATCCAGCCTACGCGGACAGCCTGGATTGCTTCCTCGCTGCGCTCCCCGCAATGACGCCGCGACGACGACGCCTTTCCGTCATTGCGAGCGAAGCGAAGCAATCCAGCCTACGCGGACAGCCTGGATTGCTTCCTCGCTGCGCTCCTCGCAATGACGCCGCGACGACGACGCCTCTCCGTCGTGCGAGGCGAAGCGAAACAATCCAGCTCCTACGCGGACAGTCTGGATTGCTTCGTCGCTACGCTCCTCGCGATGACGCCGCGACGACGACGCCTTTCCGTCATTGCGAGCGAAGCGAAGCAATCCAGCCTACGAGGACAGCCTGGATTGCTTCCTCGCTGCGCTCCTCGCAATGACGCCGCGACGACGACTTCTTTCCGTCATTGCGAGCGAAGCGAAGCAATCCAGCCTACGCGGACAGCCTGGATTGCTTCCTCGCTGCGCTCCTCGCAATAACGCCGCGACGACGACGCGCTAGCGCTGCAGGCGCAGTCCGAGCAGGAAGGCGTTCGCGGTGTAGTCGGAATTGGCCGCCGTGCTCTTCAGCCGCTCATGCGTGAAGGAGCCGCGCACGACGACGGAGCGGGTGATGTTGTAGTCGGCGCGCAGCGTCGCCGCGAGCGTCTTCTCGGTGAGGTCGACGCCGCGATAGCTCGTCTCGCCGTAGGCGAGTCCGCCGGCGATGGTCAGATTGCGCAAGAGCGCGTGCGAGATCTCGATGGAGCCCTTACGCGCGACCGATCCGGTGGCGTTGGCGACCGTCGTTTCGTTCAGCGCCGTCGAGCCCTTCAGCGTCACCGTCGTCAGCGGCGTCGCGGTCCAGATCAGCGCGGCGTCGAACACCGGGCCGCGCAGCTTGCCGAGCCGCGAATCGTCGTAGTTGCGCTCGGAATAGCCGACGCTCGCCTCGCCGGTGACGAGACGCGTCAGCTCGAGGCTCGCGCCCGCCTTGCCGGTCACGCCGGTCGAATCGCGGCGGAAGCCCGAGGAATCGACCCGGTCGTCGTGCTTGCGCGCGTCCACCGTCGCCTCGACGAAAGGCTTGAAGCCGGGCGAGACCTCGTAGGCGAGCCGCCCGCGCAGCGCGTAGGTGTTGTAGCTCTGCCCCTCGAGCTTCAGCGTCGTGCCGTCGGACAGATCGCCGTTCTGATACGACGTTCGGTCGACCGAGCCGCGCAGACTCGCCTCCAGCCGGTTGAAACGCTGCGTGACGCCGACGCCGGCGCCGTAAGTCGCCACGATCGGCCGGTTCTTCAGCGTCGCGCCGACCGTGCCGATCGAGGTGATCTCGGGCGAGCCCGGCCGCTGCGTGTCGATGGAGACATTGGCGTCGAGCAGAACCTGCGTGTCGCGCAGCGCGTCGAGCCGCAGCGACATCGCGCCCTGCGCGTCCGGCCTGTCGGCGCCGGAAATGTTGGCGAAGTGCGAATAGCCCCCACGCAGCGAGGCCTTGAACTCGTGCCGCGCCCATTGCGAGGCCGCCTCGAAGCCGGCGGCGGCGCGCACGAAGCCCGAGCCCTTGTGCGCCCCGGCGGCGCGATTGGGATTGTCGTCGTAGCCCCCGTCCGCCTCGACATAGGGCCGCAGGCGCAGCCCGCCGACGTCGACGCCGACCGGCTGATACGGGTTCTGGTCGGCCGTCGGTCGCTTGCGCTCGGGATAGGGGATGGCCGCCACCGTCGGCGGCGGCGCGGGATTGGCGGGGCGGATGAGCTTCGGCTTGCCGCGCTCGGGATCGCGCGCGGTCTGGTATGCACGCGCGGCGCCGAGGCGTAGGGCTGCAACGCCGGCAGCGGCTTCTTCGCGCTGCCGAGAACGGGCTTGCGCGGCTTGGGTTTGACCCGCGCCGTCGCCGCCTGCGCCGACCGGTCGGCGGAATTGCCCGCAAACCCAGAGGGTTCGAGCCCGCCGAGCGGCGCGGCGCCGGCGCTCGAGCCCCTGAGCGTCGCCAGCCCCGCCGGCGAGCCGGCGGGCGGGGCCTGCGCGAACGCCGCCGCATGGGCGGCCGTCAGCGACGCGCCGGCGAGCGCCAGACGCAGAAGCAGGGGGCGTTGGAACAGGCGGTTCGGCACGGTCTCCGCCACGTTGGGACGACGCGCCACTCTCGCCGCTCATGGTTAACGCGCGGTTAGCGCCGCCCGTCGCGTTGTGCCGTTTCGGCGCATCCCCGCTGCTGCGCGCGACCGGCCGAAGTGCTATCAGGCGGGCCATGACCTCCGCCCCCCGCGCCGCAGAGGCGCCCCACCCCGCCGTCGCCGAGGCGCTGCGCACGCTCGGCGTCGAACGCGCCGGCATCGCCGCGCTCGAAACCGCCCTGTCCGGTCCGCTCGGCGAGGCCTTCGCCGCCGCGACCGATCTTATCGGCAAGGCCGCCGGCCGCGTCATCGTCAGCGGCATGGGCAAGTCCGGCCATGTCGGCCGCAAGATCGCGGCGACGCTCGCCTCCACCGGCACGCCCGCCTATTTCGTCCATCCCGGCGAGGCGAGCCACGGCGATCTCGGCATGATCCGGCAGGACGACGTGGTTCTCGCGCTCTCCTGGTCCGGCGAGACGCCAGAGCTGGCCGACATCATCACCTACACGCGCCGCTTTCACATCGGCCTCGTGGCCCTGACCTCGAAGTCCGACAGCGCGCTCGCCCGCGCCGCGGACGTGCGGCTCGTGCTCCCGCGCGTGGAGGAGGCCTGCCCGAACGGCCTTGCGCCGACCACCTCCACCACGATGCAGCTCGTGATGGGCGATGCGCTCGCCGTCGCCCTGCTCGCCGCGCGCGGCTTCACCGCACAGGATTTCCGCGTCTTCCACCCCGGCGGCAAGCTCGGCGCGAAGCTGACGCTCGTGCGCGACGTGATGCACAAGGACAGGCGCCTGCCCAAGGTCGCGCTCGGCGCGCCGATGTCGGACGCCGTGATGGAGATTTCTTCGAAGGGGCTCGGCTGCGTCGGCGTCGTCGACGCGGACGGCAAGGTCGTCGGCGTCATCACCGACGGCGACTTGCGCCGCCACATGCGGCCGGACCTGCTGACGGTTCGCGTCGAGGAGGTGATGACGCGCAATCCGCGCATCGTCGCGCCGGACGCGCTCGCGGTCGCCGCGCTCGATCAGCTTAACAGTCGCATGATCACCGCGCTGCTCGTCGTCGACGCCTCAGGCGCGCTCTGCGGCGTCGTTCATCTGCACGATCTGTTGCGTCTCGGCGTCGCTTGAGGCCGAGGCCTCAGGCTTTCTCCACCATCAGCGTGACGCCGTCTGCGGCGACGCCGACGACCTTCACCTCGACGCCGCTGGCGAGCGCCGGTCCGCTGACGCGCCACACCGAATCGTCGACGCGGATGCGCCCCATCCCGGCGGCGATCTCCTGATCCAGCCGGAAGTTGCGGCCGACCAGCGCCCGCGCCCGCTGGTTGAGCTGCGCGCCGTCGGCGTTCTGCTCGGCGCCGCCATAGATCATGCGGCCGATGATGACGAACCCGATCGCGAAGATCGAGAACATCACGAGGTTCCAGACCGTCGGCACCGGCGTCGCCATGTTGACGAGGCCGACGGCCATCGAGGCGAAGCCGATCCACACCAGAAAGGCGCCCGGCACCGTCAGTTCGGCCGCGCACAGGATGATGCCGAAGATCACCCAACCCCACGGCCCGAGGGCTTCGAACGATTCGAGAGTCATCGTCATGCCTGTTCGTCAGCTGCGCCCGCCGGCGGGCGGGAGGGAGGTCGGCGGCGACTTGCGGCCGCCGCCGGGGCGGCCCGTCGCCTCGTCGCCCATCGATTGCTTGGCGATCTCCGCGATGCCCGCGAGCGTGCCCACGAGCGAGGCCGTCTCGATCGGCATGATGAAGACCTTCTGGTTGTTGGAGTGGGCCACCGCCTCCAGCGCCTTCACGTATTTTTCCGCGATGAAGTAGTTCAGCGCGCCCATGTCGCCTTCCGAGATCGCCTTGCTGACCATCGCGGTCGCCGCCGCCTCCGCCTGCGCCTGACGCTCGCGCGCCTCGGCGTCGCGGAAGGTCGCCTCCTTGCGGCCCTCGGCGTCGAGCACGAGCGCCTGCTTGCGCCCTTCCGCGCGCAGGATCTCGGCCTGCCGCGCGCCTTCCGCCTCGAGCACCGCGGCGCGCTTCTCGCGCTCCGCCTTCATCTGCCGCGCCATCGAATCGGCGAGGTCGCGCGGCGGCACGATATCCTTGATCTCGATGCGGTTGGCCTTCACGCCCCACGGCGCCACCGCGACGTCGACGACGTTGAGCAGGCGCGTGTTGATCTCGTCGCGATGCGACAGCAACTGGTCGAGATCCATCGAGCCCATCACGGTGCGGATGTTCGTCATCACCAGATTGAGCAGCGCCTGTTCGAGATTGGAGACCTCGTAGGAGGCGCGCGGCGCGTCGAGCACCTGAAAGAAGATGACGCCGTCCACCGTGACGGAGGCGTTGTCCTTGGTGATGACCTCCTGCGAGGGCACGTCGAGCACCTGCTCCATCACATTGACCTTGTGGCCGATGCGATCGATGTAGGGGATGATGATCCCCAGGCCGGGCGTCAGCGTCTTGAGATACTTGCCGAAGCGCTCGACCGTGTAGGCGTAGCCCTGCGGCACCTGGCGGATGCCGGCCATCAGCGTGAGCACGACGAAGATCGCGAGAAACACCGCGAACATGCTGAAGCCGGCAATGCCCGGAATTTCCATCGCACCCCTCCTCGCGCCGCCCCTGCGGAAGGCGCAGCATTCCAGTAAAGCCGAGTCGCGCCAAGCGCCCCGGCGCGGCAATTTCGCCGTCCCGCTGCGCCAAAGCCCCGCACCGCCGCCCCGAAAGGCGGATGGGCCTATCTCGGCCGCCGCCGGTTGCGGCGAGGTGAACGGCTCCCGCCGCCGCACGATATGGTGACTGGATCGTTAACCGGTCGGCGTTAACCTGCGGGTCAGACGACGCACGTTCGGGAGACGACCGCGCCGATGGCCGCCCGCAGTTCGACCGCACGCCCGGGCGTCCAGCCCGAGGCGACGCCCTATGTGAGTTCGTTTTCACAAATCCTGCGCCTTGCGCTCATCGTCGCGCTGGTCTCGGCGGCCGTCGGCCTGCTGATGACGCCGCGCGCCGCGCGCGCCGCGCCCGCCGCGGCCCCTGCCAGATCTCTTGCCAAGGCCGAAGCCGTGAAGATCGACCCCGCCGCATTTTCGGCCTTTGTCGAGACCCTGTGGCCGCTGGCGCAGGCCGCCGGCGTCTCGCGCGCCACCTTCGACGGCGCGCTCGGCGACGTCGCGCCGGTCCCTGCGGTTCTGGCGCGCACGCGCAAACAATCCGAGTTCACCTCGACCGTCCGCGCCTATGTCGGCGCCGCCGTCACCGACAAGCGCGCGGCGCGCGGGCAGGCGCTCGCCCGCGTCCATTCCGAGGCGCTGGCCCGCGCCGAGCGCGCCACCGGCGTCGACCGCCACACAATTCTGGCGATCTGGGGCACGGAGACGAATTACGGCGTCGAGACCGGCGGCGAGCAGGTGGTCGCCGCCCTCGCCACGCTCGCCTTCGCGCGCTATCGCGGCGACTATTTCCGCGACGAGCTGATCGCCGCGCTGAAGATTCTCGAGGACGGGCATGTGACGCCCGCCGCGATGCGCGGCTCCTGGGCGGGCGCGATGGGCCAGACCCAGTTCATGCCCTCGAGCTTCCTGCGCCACGCGGTGGACGCCGACGGCGACGGGCGCGCCGACATCTGGTCGTCGCCGACCGACGCGCTCGCCTCGGCGGCGAGCTTCCTCAACCATCACGGCTGGATCGCCGGCGCGCCCTGGGGCTACGAGGTCGCGCTGCCGGCCGGCTTCCGGCTCGCCGCCGACGATCAGGAGCGCTATCGCCCGGCCGCCGACTGGGCGCAGCGCGGCGTCACGCGCGCCGACGGCGCGGCGCCGCCGGAGGGGGCGGAGACGAGGCTGCTGCTGCCGGCGGGGCGCGCCGGCCCCGCCTTTCTGGTGACGCGCAACTTCGTCGTCATCCGCGCCTACAACAACTCGATGCTCTACGCTCTCGCGGTCGGGCTGCTGGCCGACCGCCTCGCCGGCCGCGCGCCGCTCGTCGGCCGCTGGCCGCAGGAGCGCGCCATCGCGGCGACGCAGGCGCGCGAGCTGCAACGCGAACTCCAGCGCCGCGGCTACGACGTCGGCGCGCTCGACGGCAAGCTCGGCGACAAGGTGCGCGCCGCGATCCGCGACTGGCAGGCCCGGCAAGGCGTCACGCCGGACGGCCACCCGACGCTCGCCCTGCTCGAGGAGATGCGCAAGGCGCCCTGAGCCTGTATCATCGGGCGATGAGGAGAGGCGAGGCCACCCCTGTCCGGCCGAGCGCGCGCCTGCGCGGCGCGCGGCGCGCGCGCATCGTCGCGACGGCGGCCGCGCTCCTCGCCCTGTCGTGGCTCGCCCCCGATCGCGCGCGCGCCGAGAACGACGTCGACATCCGCTATCCCCATCTCGAGCGGATGCTGCGCGAACGCGCCGCCCGCCCCGCCCCGCGCGCCCGCGCGCCGGACGAGGCGCGCCCGCGCGTCGAGACGGTGCGCCGGACGCCCACCAGCCCGAGCCTCTCCGCCCAGCCCGAGCGCCCCGTCGTCGAGCCGAGCTTCTTCGTCGCCGTGCTCGGCGACAGCCTCGGCGTGATGCTGGCCGACGGCCTGCGCGAGTCGCTGGCGATCGACCGGCCGCATGTCGCCGTCCAGCGCAAGGCGCGCGAATCCTCCGGCCTCGTGCGCGAGGATTTCTACGATTGGCAGAAGGCCGCGCGCGACCTCGTCGCCGGCGGCGAGCGGCTCGACTACGTGCTGATGCTGTTCGGCACCAACGACCGCCAGCAGATCCGCGACGCGGACGGAACGACGCTCGAACCGCTGAGCCCGCGCTGGCGCGAGATCTACGGCCAGCGCATCGAGAGCCTCGTCGCCACCTTCCGCGCGCGCAACATTCCCGTGATCTGGGTCGGCCTGCCGATCATGCGGCAGGAGCGTTACGCGGCCGACATGTCGAAGCTGAACGAACTGTTCCGCGCCCATGCCGAGAAAGCCGGCGCGCATTTCATCGACGTGTGGGATCGCTTCGCCGACGAGGCCGGGCAGTTCGACGCCTCCGGGCCGGACGTCAACGGCCAGCAGACGCGGCTGCGCGCGGCCGACGGCATTCATCTCACCCGCGCCGGCGCGGTGAAGCTCGCCCATTTCGTCGAGGGCGACATCGTGCGCGCGGCCGGCGCGCCGCCGGCGCTCGCAACGCCCGCGCCCGAGCGCAAGGAGGCCGAACCGGCGCCGATCGACCCCTTCCAGCTCGACGCGACGGCGCTCGTCGAGGCGACGCTGCGGCGCGAGCAGGAGGCGCGCGAGGCCGCCTCGCGTTTCGCGGGCCTCGCGCTGCCGGATCTGCCGGGCCCGGTGTTCCTGCCGACCAAGCCCGCCGCGGGGCCAGTCGCCCCTCTCACGGCGCCCACCGCCGCGCCCGGCGGCGTTCTGGCGACCGGCCGCAGTCCCGGCGGCGGCGACGCCGCCTCGCTGCTGGCGCGCGCGCTGGTCGAGGGGCGCCCGCAGGACGCCAAGCCGGGCCGCGCCGACGATTTCGCCTGGCCGCGCCGCTGATCGCCGCGGCGCGTGCGCGCGCGCACCGAAGCCCGGCCGGCGATCATGGAACCTGCCCCCATCGGCGACGTTATCCGCTTCGACAGGACGACGTCGCCAGCGTTCATTCCAAGGGGGTCACGATGTTCCGCTCGCTCGCCCGCGCATCCGTCTTCGCCGCCGCGCTGATCGGCTCCGGCCTTTCGAGCTACGCCATCGACCGCGACTCGCCGCTCGCCTTCCTGCGCGAGCAGCCGACCGTCAAGGCGCGCTTCGACGCGATGGCGGTGCAGCGCGAGCAGCCCTCCTCCACCCGCGTCGTCGTCGCCGATCCGACCGGCCAGAGCGCCGGGACGATCACCATCGATACGGCCGCCCGCACGCTTTACTTCAGCCTCGGCGACGGCCGCGCCGTCGCCTACGGAGTCGGCGTCGGCCGTCAGGGCTTCGAGTGGAAGGGCGCGGTCAAGGTCGGCCGCAAGGCCGAGTGGCCGGACTGGACGCCGCCGGCCGCGATGCTGAAGCGCCGCCCCGACCTGCCCGCCTTCATGCCCGGCGGCGAGGACAATCCGCTCGGCGCGCGCGCCATGTATCTCTACGCCGGCGGCAAGGACACGATCTACCGCATCCACGGCACCAACGAGAGCGACACCATCGGCGAGGCGGTCTCCTCCGGCTGCATCCGCATGATGAACGACGACGTCGTCGATCTCTACGAGCGCGCCCGCGTCGGCACGAAGGTCATCGTGATGTGATCATCCGCGCAATTGCGCGATGAAGTCCGGGGCGGCATCCTTCGCGCCACGAAGGAGCCGCCCCATGACGTTCAAGACCCTCAACGAGCCCGAACCTTCCGGCCTGCCCGGCGCGAGCCGGCGCGGATTTCTTGGCGGGGCGGCCGCCATGAGCGGCTTCGCCCTCGCCGTGCAGCCGGTCACCGCCGAGACCATCGTCACCGACGCCACGGGCCTGACCGCCGGCATGGCCGAGATCGCCGCGCCCGACGGGAACATCCCGGCCTATCGCGCTTATCCCGAGGGCAAGCCGGCCGCGCCCGTCGTGCTCGTCGTGTCCGAGATCTTCGGCGTGCACGAGCACATCAAGGATGTGTGCCGCCGCCTCGCCAGGCTCGGCTATTACGCCATCGCGGTGGAGTTCTTCATCCGTCACGGCGACGTCGGCAAGGCGCCCGACATGATGGCGGTGCAGACCATCGTCGGCCAGACGCCGGACGCGCAGGTGATGAGCGATTGCGACGCCGCCGTCGCCTTCGCGAAATCGGAAGGCGCGCTGACCGACCGGCTCGCCATCACCGGCTTCTGCTGGGGCGGCCGCATCGTCTGGCTCTACGCCGCCCACAATCCGGGGCTGAAGGCGGGCGTCGCCTGGTATGGCCGCGTCGCCGGCCCGAAGGACGACAAGCGCCCGCGCCACCCGCTCGACATGCCCGAGCAGATCAAGGCGCCCGTGCTCGGCCTTTATGGCGGGCAGGATCAGGGCATTCCGGTCGACGGCGTGCAGAAGCTCGCCGCCGCCGTCAAGGCGGCCGGCGGCAAGGCCGAGATCGTCGTCTATCCCGACGCCCCGCACGCCTTCCACGCCGACTATCGCCCGAGCTATCGCGAGGGGCCGGCGAAGGACGGCTGGGCGCGGCTGCAGGCCTGGCTGAAGGCCAACGGCGTCTGACCGCGGCCCGGACGCCGCGTCTCACGCCAGCGGCGTCTCGCGGAAGGCCGGCAGCGCCTCGCAGCGCGCGGCATGCGCGGCGATGGCGGCGTAGCGCGCCGCCGGCGCCACATCCGGCGTGACGAGCTGCGCATAGGCCCAGACGCAGGCGAGCGTCACGTCCGCCTGCGTCATCGTCTCGCCGACGAGCCATGGCCGGGCGGCGCCCGCCGCGCGGTCGAGATGCGCGAAGGCCGCGTCCGCCTGCGCCTGCACGCGCTCGAGCCACGGCGCATAGCGCAGCGCCTCCGGCCGCTTGCGCTCATACTCGATCTGGATCGCCTTCTCGCAGCCCGCCAGCGCGAAACCGATGAGAGACAGCGCCTGCGCCTTCTGCGCCAGCGCGGCCGGCATGAGCGAGCGCGGCGAGGCTTGCGCCTCGAGCAGCTCGATGATTAGCGTCGAATCCATCATCACCGTCCCGTCGTCGAGCGCGAGCGTCGGCGCCTTGATGACGGGATTGATCGCCCGGAAGCGATCCATGTGGCGAAACACCGAAACCTGATCGTGGCTGTGCGCGACGCCGAGCAGCCGCATGGTGATCGCGACGCGCCGCACGTAAGGCGAATCCATCATGCCGACGAGATGCATGGTTGGCTCCCAAAACGAAAAGCGGCGGCCTTTCGGGCCGCCGCGGGATGGAAGAAGAGTTCGACCCGCCTCACCGCGGCAGGACGGTCGAGCCCATCAGGAATTTGTCGACCGAATGAGCGGCCTGCCGACCCTCGCGGATCGCCCACACGACGAGGCTCTGGCCGCGCCGCATGTCGCCGCAGGCGAACACCTTGTCGACCGAGGCCTTGTAGCCGACCGTATCGGCCGCGACGTTGCCGCGCGGATCGAGCGCGACGCCGAGATCCTTCAACAGCCCGTCATGCACAGGCGAGACGAAGCCCATCGCCAGCAGCACGAGATCGGCCTTCAGCTCGAACTCGCTGCCGGGGATCGCCTGCATCTTCGAATCGACGCGCACGCATTCGAGCGCCTCGACGCGCCCGTTCGCGCCGCGGAACTTCGACGTCATCACCGCGAAATCGCGATCGGCGCCCTCCTCGTGGCTCGACGAGGTGCGCAGCTTCAGCGGCCAGTCCGGCCAGGTCAGCGGCTTGTTCTCGCGCTCCGGCGGCTCGGGCATGATTTCGAGCTGCTTCACCGACAGCGCGCCCTGACGCACCGAGGTGCCGATGCAGTCCGAGCCCGTGTCGCCGCCGCCGATGACGACGACATGCTTGCCGCCGGCCAGAATCGGATCGGCGTTCGAGGTCAGCGGCTCGCCCGACACGCGCCGGTTCTGCTGCGGCAGGAACTCCATCGCGAAATGCACGCCGGCAAGATCGCGGCCGGGAATGGGCAGATCGCGCCCCTTCTCGGCGCCGCCCGCCAGCACCACCGCGTCGTGGCCGGCGACCAGCGCGTCGTGCGTCACGTCGGCGCCGACATGCGCGTTGAAGTGGAAGACGACGCCCTCCGCCTTCATCTGCTCGACGCGCCGCTCGATCAGCTTCTTGTCGAGCTTGAAGTCCGGAATGCCGTAGCGCAGCAGGCCGCCGGCGAACGCGTTCTTCTCGTAAAGATGCACCTCGTGGCCGACGCGCGCGAGCTGCTGGGCCGCCGCAAGGCCCGCCGGCCCGCCGCCGACGACGGCGATCTTCTTGCCCGTCTTGCGCGCGGCGACGACCGGCTGGAGCCAGCCCTCGGCCCAGGCGCGGTCGACGATCGCGCATTCGATCGTCTTGATCGTCACCGGCATGTCCTGAATGTTCAGCGTGCAGGACGCCTCGCACGGCGCCGGGCAGACGCGGCCGGTGAATTCGGGGAAGTTGTTCGTCGAGTGCAGATTGCGCGACGCCTCCTCCCAGTCGCCCTTGTAGACGAGGTCGTTCCAGTCCGGGATCTGGTTGTTGACCGGACAGCCGTTGTGACAGAACGGAATGCCGCAGTTCATGCAGCGCGCCGCCTGATCGCGCGTCGCCTCTTCCGACAGCGGAATGACGAACTCGTTGTAATGGCGGATGCGCTCGGCCGCCGGCCGATACTTGCGGTCCTGCCGGTCGATCTCGAGGAAGCCTGTGACCTTGCCCATGGTCTTGAAGCCCAGAAATTGGAAGCCTGCGTGACGAAGCGGAGCGCGCCGAGCGCGCCTGCGCGCCTCAGCGGATCGTGACGGCCGTTCCGGAGGCCGACACCATCAACATGGTGTCGCCCTGCCCTGACTGATCGCCTCGTAGTCGATGTCGACGCCGATGACGGCGTTCGCGCCCATGCGTTTGGCCTGATCGACCATGTCGTCGATGGCCGTCTGCCGCGCGTCGTTGAGCACGCGCTCATAGGCGCCCGAGCGGCCGCCGATGACGTCGCGGATCGAGGCGAAGAAATCCCGGAAGATGTTGGTCCCCAGAATCGCCTCGCCGGTGACGATGCCCTTGTAGTCGGCGATGTCGCGCCCCTGCAGCGTCGGAGTGGTGGTGACGATCATCGCCTCACTCCCCCGCCGCCAGCATCGCGCCCTGAGCCTGCTGCTGCTGCTCGAGTTCGCGCAGCGCGCGCCGATACTCGACCGGCATCACCTTGCGGAACTTCGGCAGATACTGGTCCCACGCGTCGAGGATCGCGCGCGCATGGCGCGAGCCCGTGTAGCGCGCATGGTTCGAGATGAGCTGATGCAGGCGCTCGGCGTCGTGCCGGCTCATGTCGCGCATCACGTCGACGCGGCCATGCGTGATCAGGTCGCCGCCGGAGTTGTTGAGGCGCTGGTTGAGCTCCTCCTCCTCCTCCACGGGCTCGAGATCGACCATCGACAGGTTGCAGCGCTTGGCGAAGGCGCCGTCCTCGTCGAGCACATAGGCGATGCCGCCCGACATGCCCGCCGCGAAGTTGCGGCCGGTCTTGCCGATGACGACGACGACGCCGCCGGTCATGTATTCGCAGCCGTGGTCGCCCGTGCCCTCGACGACCGCGATGGCGCCGGAGTTGCGCACCGCGAAGCGCTCGCCCGCCACGCCGCGGAAATACGCGTCGCCCGCGATGGCGCCGTAGAGCACGGTGTTGCCGACGATGATGGAGTCGTGCGGCGTGATCTGCGTCGCCTCCCGCGGCGGATAGATGACGAGGCGCCCGCCCGACAGGCCCTTGCCGACATAGTCGTTGGCCTGCCCCTCGAGCTCGAGCGTCACGCCCTTGGCGAGCCAGGCGCCGAAGCTCTGGCCGGCCGTGCCCGTCAGCTTCACATGCACGGTGTCGTCCGGCAGGCCGGCGTGCCCGTAGACGCGCGCGATCTCGCCCGACAGCATCGCGCCGGTGGCGCGATTGGTGTTGTTGATCGCCGTCTCGATCTTCACCGGCGCGCCGCGCGCGATCGCGCCTTGCGCCTGCGCGATCAGCGTGCGGTCGAGCACCTTGTCGAGCCCGTGATCCTGGCGCTCGCGATGGAAGATCGCGTCGCCCGCCTTCGGCGTCGGCTTGTGGAAGAGGCGCGAGAAGTCGAGCCCCTTGGCCTTGAAGTGATCGACGACGCGGCGCTTGTCGAGCATCTGCATCTGCCCGACCATCTCGTCGAACTTGCGGTAGCCCATCTGCGCCATCAGCTCGCGCACTTCCTCGGCGACGAAGAAGAAGAAGTTGATGACGTGCTCGGGCTTGCCCTTGAAGCGCTTGCGCAGCACCGGGTCCTGCGTCGCGACGCCGACCGGACAGGTGTTGAGATGGCACTTGCGCATCATGATGCAGCCGGCCGCAATCAACGGCGCGGTGGCGAAGCCGAACTCGTCCGCGCCGAGCAGCGCGCCGACGATGACGTCGCGCCCCGTGCGCAGGCCGCCGTCGACCTGCACCGCGATGCGGCCGCGCAGGCGGTTCAGCACCAGCGTCTGATGCGTCTCGGCGAGGCCGATCTCCCACGGCGAGCCCGCATGCTTGATCGAGGTCAGCGGCGAGGCGCCGGTGCCGCCCTCGAAGCCCGAGATCGTCACATGGTCGGCGCGCCCCTTGGAGACGCCGGCGGCGACGGTGCCGACGCCGACTTCCGAGACGAGCTTCACCGAGATGTCGGCCTGCGGATTGACGTTCTTCAGATCGTAGATGAGCTGCGCCAGATCCTCGATCGAATAGATGTCGTGATGCGGCGGCGGCGAGATCAGCCCGACGCCCTGCGTCGAGTGACGCACCTTGGCGATCACCGCGTCGACCTTGTGGCCGGGCAGCTGGCCGCCTTCGCCGGGCTTTGCGCCCTGCGCCATCTTGATCTGGATCATGTCGGAGTTGACGAGATACTCCGTCGTCACGCCGAAGCGGCCCGAGGCGACCTGCTTGATCGCCGAGCGCATCGAATCGCCGTTCGCCATCGGCTTGAAGCGATCGGCCTCCTCGCCGCCCTCGCCCGTGTTCGACTTGCCGCCGATGCGGTTCATCGCGATGGCGAGCGTGGTGTGCGCCTCGCGCGAGATCGAGCCGAAGCTCATCGCGCCGGTGGCGAAGCGCTTGACGATGTCCTTGGCGCTCTCGACCTCCTCGATAGCGACGGGGCGACGCCCGTCCTCCTCCGCGCCCTTGATGCGGAACAGGCCGCGGATCGTCAGCAGGTTCTCCGCCTGATCGTTGAGCAGGCGCGCATAGGCGCGATACTTGTCCTTCGAGTTGCCGCGCACCGCGTGCTGCAGCAACGCCACCGTCTGCGGCCCCCAGCTATGCGCCTCGCCGCGCAGGCGATAGGCGTATTCGCCGCCGACCTCGAGCGAGTTGGCGAGCACGGGCGAGGCGCCGAAGGCGTCGGCGTGACGCGACACCGTCTCGGCCGCGACTTCCGGCAGGCCTGCCCCGCCGATGCGCGAGGCCGTGCCCTTGAAGAACTTGGCGATGAACTCGTCCGACAGGCCGACGGCGTCGAAGATCTGCGCGCCGCAATAGGACTGGTAGGTCGAGATGCCCATCTTCGACATGACCTTGAGCAGGCCCTTGTCGATCGACTTGATGTAGCGCTTGACGACTTCGTACTCGTCCACCTCCTCGGGGAACTCGTCCTTCATGCCGAGCAGCGTCTCGAAGGCGAGATAGGGGTTGATCGCCTCCGCCCCGTAGCCGGCCAGACAGGCGAAGTGATGCACCTCGCGCGCCTCGCCCGTCTCGACGACGAGGCCGACGGAGGTGCGCAGGCCCTTGCGAATGAGGTGATGATGCACCGCCGCCGTCGCCAGCAGCGCGGGGATCGGAATGCGGTCCGGCCCGACCATGCGATCGGACAGCATGATGATGTTGTAGCGCCCGTGCACCGCCGCTTCCGCGCGGTCGCACAGACGCATCAGCGCGTCCTCCATGCCCGCCGCGCCGCGCTCGACCGGATAGGTCGTGTCGAGCGTCTTGGTGTCGAAGGAATCCTCGACATAGCCGATGCAGCGGATCTTCTCGAGATCCTCGTCGGTGAGGATCGGCTGGCGCACTTCGAGGCGCTTGCGGCGGGCGTTGCCCTCGAAGTCGAAGATGTTCGGGCGCGGGCCGATGAACGACACGAGGCTCATGACGAGCTCCTCGCGGATCGGATCGATCGGCGGGTTCGTCACCTGCGCGAAGTTCTGCTTGAAGTAGGTGTAGAGCAGCTTCGACTTCGTCGACAGCGCCGAGATCGGCGTGTCGGCGCCCATCGAGCCGACCGCCTCCTGACCCGTCACCGCCATCGGCGCCATCAGGATCGCGAGGTCTTCCTGCGTGTAGCCGAAGGCCTGCTGGCGATCGAGCAGCGACACGTCGGAGCGCATCGGCCGCGCCTCGACGGGCTTGAGATCCTCGAGCACGATCTGCGTGCGCGAAAGCCACTGGCGATAGGGGTTGGCCGTCGACAGCGAGGCCTTGATCTCCTCGTCGGAGACGATGCGGCCCTGTTCGAGATCGACGAGCAGCATCTTGCCCGGCTGCAGGCGCCACTTGCGCACGATCTTCTCTTCCGGAATGGGCAGCACGCCCATCTCGGAGGCCATGACGACGAGGCCGTCGTCGGTGACGAGATAGCGCGCCGGGCGCAGGCCGTTGCGGTCGAGCGTCGCGCCGATCTGGCGGCCGTCGGTGAAGGCGACCGCCGCCGGCCCGTCCCACGGCTCCATCAGCGCGGCGTGATACTCGTAGAAGGCGCGCCGGTCCTCGTCCATCAGCGGGTTGCCGGCCCACGCCTCGGGGATCAGCATCATCATCGCCTGCGCGAGCGAGTAGCCGCCCTGCACGAGGAATTCGAGCGCGTTGTCGAAGCAGGCCGTGTCGGACTGGCCCTCGTAGGAGATCGGCCACAGCTTCGAGATGTCGGCGCCGAACAGATCGGAATCGACCGAGGCCTGGCGCGCCGCCATCCAGTTCACGTTGCCGCGCAGCGTGTTGATCTCGCCGTTGTGCGCGACCATGCGGTAGGGATGGGCGAGACGCCAGGACGGGAAGGTGTTCGTCGCGAAGCGCTGATGCACCAGCGCGATGGCGGACTCGAAGCGCGGATCGGTGAGATCCTTGTAATAGGCGCCGAGCTGCGAGACGAGCACCATGCCCTTGTAGACGATGGTGCGCGAGGACATCGACACGGTGTAGTGCTCGAACATATCAGGCCGACGCAGCGCGTAGACCTTGCCCGAGATCGCCTTGCGCAGGATGAACAGCCGGCGCTCGAAATCGTCGCCCGCCGGCGTCGCCGCGCCGCGGCCGATGAACACCTGGCGCATGACGGGCTCGACCGCCTTCACCGCCTCGCCGAGATCGGAATTGTCGACCGGCGCGTCGCGCCAGCCGAGCAGCGTCTGCCCTTCCTCGGCGATGGTCGCGTTGACGATCTGCTCGACGGCGGCGCGCGCCTCCTTGTCGCGGGGCGCGAAATACTGGCCGATCGCGTAGTCGCCGACCGGCGGCAGCGAGATGCCGAGCTTGCCGCACTCCTCGCGGAAGAAGCGGTCGGGGATCTGCACGAGAATGCCGCAGCCGTCGCCGAACTTCGGATCGGCGCCGACGGCGCCGCGATGGTCGAGGTTCAGCAGGATCTGCAGGCCCTGCGCCACGATGGCGTGGCTCTTCTCGTTCCTCATATGCGCGACGAAGCCGACGCCGCAGGCGTCATGCTCCTTGGAGGGATCGTAGAGGCCCTGCGCGACGGGGAAGTGGGGGTCGATCATGGTGACGGGTCCGGAGTCGAGGGGAGAGCTGTCGGCGTGACGGTCGGATCGTTTCGTGGTCGCGGCGCCCACGCCGGCGGCGACCGTCGATCCCGTCCGTTTTCGCTTCGTCATCCCCGCCTCCGTCGCGCGCCCGCGCCGCGTCGCCGCCGACCCGTCGAAGGGTCAGCATAGCTGTCCTATAAAAAGCCTGTGACCATTGCAGATTTGACGCGCGCCGACAAGCGCGCGCGCCCGCGCCGTTTGGTCCCCGCGCAGCCTTGCACAATCGGCGCCGTTTGCGTCAAAAGCGCAACGAAGAGGACGATAAAGATGGATTTTGCCAGCGACAACGCCGTCGGCGCGAGCCGGCCGGTGCTCGACGCCCTTCTCGCCGCCAACGCCGGCCCGGCCCCCGCCTATGGCGCGGACTCCTGGACCAAGGCGGCGGAGACGCGGCTGAGCGAGGTTTTCGAGACGCCGGTCGCCGCCTTTCTCGTCGCCACCGGCACGGCCTCGAACGCGCTGGCGCTCGGCGCGGTCTGCCCGCCCTGGGGCGCGGTGTTCTGTCACGAGGACGCCCATGTCATCGACGACGAATGCGGCGCCCCCGAAATGGCGACCGGCGGCGCCAAACTCGTCGGCGTCGCCGGCGAAGGCGGCAAGCTGACGCCCGATGGGCTGGCGCAGACGCTCGCCCGCTTTCCGCACGGTCTCGTCAAGCAGGTGCAGGCTGCCGCCATCTCCCTGTCGCAGGCGACCGAATGCGGCACGGTCTATACGCCGGCCGAGATCGCCGCCCTCGCCGCGATCGCCCGCGCCCATCGCTGCCGCGTGCATATGGACGGCGCGCGCTTCGCCAACGCGCTCGTCCATCTCGGCTGTTCGCCGGCCGGGATGACGTGGAAGGCGGGCGTCGACGTGCTCTCCTTCGGCCTCACCAAAAACGGCGCGCTCGCCTGCGAGGCGGTGATCTTCTTCGATCCTGCCTTGGCCGAGGCCTTTCCCTATCAGCGCAAGCGCGCCGGCCATACTCTGTCGAAGGGCCGCCTGCTCGGCGCGCAGCTCTGCGCCATGCTCGACGGCGATCACTGGCTCGCCAACGCGCGTCACGCCAACGCGATGGCGCACCGGCTGCGCAAGGGGCTTCTGGCCGCCGGCGCCCGTGCGCCCTGGCCGAGCGAGGTGAACGAGGTGTTCGCAATCCTGCCCCGCCGCGCCGACGCCGCGCTGAAGGCGGCCGGCTCGCGGTATTACGACTGGGGCGCGCGCAACCTGCCGCAGCACGAACGGCCGGGCGCGGACGAGGTCTACATCCGCCTCGTCGCCTCCTACGCCACCACGCCGGAGGAGGTGGACCGCTTCAGCGCCATCGTCCGGGCGGCGTAAGGAACCGGCGCGCGGCCTGTCGCGAGCGAGGGCCGGGCGCCGCGCCTGGGCGACGTCGGCGCGCCGGACCGCGGCGGGGAAAGCGGGCGCGGGCCGCGCACCGCCGGCCAGACCGCGCCGTCTGACCAAACATTGCGCCGTCGCCGCGGACTTGCCGCATTCCTCGACGAACGTCCGGGCTGACCGGCCGGCTCCGCCCGCCGTCCAGACATGTGAGGTTCAGATGCGCGTTCGCGGGCTCGCCCGTCTTTCCGCCGCCTGCCGGCGCGCCGCGCCCGCGGCGCTGGCCGCCGCCGCGCTTGTCGCCCCAGCGCTCTCGACCCGCGCGGCCGCTCAGGTGTTTGTCAGTCCCTTCTACGAGCGTTTCCGCTACGAGAGCGCCCTGCGCCCGATGGAGATCGCCGAGGCGGTGCGCGACCAGGGCTATCGCCCGGCGACGCGGCCGTGGAGCAACGGCGAGGTCTATGTGGTCGACGCCTTCGACCACGGCGGGCGCCGCGTGCGCCTCATCGTCGACGCCTATGAGGGCGTGATCGTCAAACGCTTCATGCAGGCCGAACCCGCGCCCCGCCGCATGGCCGGCGTCGACCGACTGGAGCCGCCGGGCCGCGTCGGCGATCCGGACGTCCTGCCCGGCGTCGGCCCGCGCCTGCCGTCCGCCCCGCGCATCGAGCAACGCCCGAAACCGCCGCGTCAGGCCCGCGTCCCGCAGAAGCAGGACCGGCCCGTCGAGCCGCGCGTCGAGACCGCGCCCGTCGCCCCGCCCGTCGCCCCGCCCGTCCTGCCGGCGCCGCCGCCGGCGGCCGCCGCGCCCAAACCCGCGCCGCCCATCGCCGCCGCGCCGCCTCCGACGGTGCGCACGGTTCCGCCGGCGCCCGCCGCCGTCGCCCCGCGCGCGCCGGCCGTGATCGCCCCGGCCCCGCCCGGCGCGCCGCTGCCGCCGCCCTTCGCGACGCCCGCCCCGCCGCACCCGCCCCGCAGCGGGAGGCCTCCCCCGCCGCGCCGGCGCCGCCGCGTGTGATCCGCCAGGTCGGACCGCCGATCGTCATGCCCGTCGCCCCGCTCGACGACGCGGTGGGCGCGAAGAAGACGACGCCCGGCGTCCCGGTCGCGCCGCTGAACTGAGCGCAGACGAAAAAGGGGCGCCCGAAGGCGCCCCGAAAAGCAGGGCCTCGCCGCGCGAGGCCCCTCGTCGCCCGGTCGTCACGCGGCCTTTTTGGCCTCGACGACGCGGGCGGGCTTGCCGATGGCGATGGTGCGGGGCTTCTGCTGCTCCGGGATCTCGCGCACGAGATCGACATGCAGCAGGCCGTGCTCCAGCGCCGCGCCCGTCACGGAGACATGGTCGGCGAGCTGGAAGCGGCGCTCGAAGGCGCGCGCGGCGATGCCCTGATACAGGAGTTCGGAGGACGGCGCCTCCTTCTGCTCCTTGGCGCCCTTGATGGTCAGCACGTTCTCGCGCGATTCGATGGTCAGATCGGACTCGCCGAAGCCGGCGACCGCAAGCGTGATGCGATAGGCGTTCTCGCCGGTCCGCTCGATGTTGTAGGGCGGATAGCTCGGCGCGGCCTCGCCGCCGTTGAGCTGGTCGAAGATCGAGAACAGACGGTCGAAGCCGACGGTGTTGCGGTAAAGCGGAGCAAGATCGAGACGCATTGCATATCCTCCGGTCGAAGCGACATGTGGGAGACGATCCGCCCTCGGGCCGGATCGTGCGCGTCCGCTGCGGGACCGCGCGAGAGGCATGTGGGAGCGCTCGCCGCCCGGCGCAAGGGGCTCAGGCGCCGACAAGCTTTCCGAAGCAACTCGCGCTATGCTGGCCTCGCCGATCGGCCGATCCCGCGATGCAGCTTTACGAAACCGCCGCCAACCCAGCGCCCGCCGGCGCGCAGATCCTCCGCCTCGAGGCCGAGGACGGCGTGGTTCTGCGCGCCGCCTTCTGGCCGGCGACGGGCGCCGCCAAGGGCACGGTGACGGTCGCCACCGGCCGGGCGGAGTTCATCGAGAAGTACTTCGAAACCATCGGCGAGCTGCGGGCGCGCGGCTTCGCCGTCGCCGCCTTCGACTGGCGCGGACAGGGCGGCTCGGGCCGCGACCTCGCCCAGCCGCGCAAGGGCCATGTCGACGATTTCTCCCTTTACGGACGCGACGTCGCGGCGCTCGCCACGCAACTCCTGTCGCCGCGCGCGCCCGAGCCCTGGTTCGGCCTCGCCCATTCCATGGGCGGGGCGATCTGCCTCGCCGCCGCCCGCGCCGACCGCCTGCCCTTCGACCGGCTGGTGACGACGGCCCCGCTGATCGACATCCACGGGCTGGTCGGCGCCCGCGCCCCGCGCGCGCTCGCCGCGACGCTCGACGCCATCGGCTTCGGCGGCGCCTACATTCCGGCCGGCGGCGAGACCTCGGCGATGACGCGCCCCTTCGCCGGCAACGTGCTGACGTCCGATCCCGGGCGCTACGCCCGCAACGCGGAACTGGCCGCGACCTTCCCGGATCTGGCCATCGGCGACCCGACCGTCGGTTGGGTCGCCGCCGCCTTCCGCCAGATCGACGCCTTCGCCGAATTCGACTATCCCCGCCGCATCGCCACGCCCACGCTGATCCTGGCCGCCGGCGACGACCGCGTCGTCTCAACGCCCGCGACCGAGCGGTTCGCCGCGCGGCTGAAAGCGGGACGCGCGCTGATCATCCCGGCCGCGCGGCACGAAATCCTGATGGAGACGGACGCGATCCGCGCCCAGTTCTGGGCCGCCTTCGACGCCTTCGTTCCCGGCGAGATGGAGACGGCGGCGCGCGCGGCGACCGCCTGACCGCTCAGAACGGCCCACGAAAGATGAACCACGCCCCGAGCGCGATGCAGGCGAAGCCGGCCGCGTGATTGAGCGTGATCGGCTCCTTCAGCACGAACACGGAGAAACCGGCGAACACGACCAGCGTGACGACCTCCTGAATCGTCTTCAGCTCCGCCGTCGAATAGCTCGCGCTGCCCCAGCGATTGGCCGGCACGGCGAGGCAGTATTCGACCAGCGCGATCCCCCAGCTCGCAAGGATCGCCAGCCACAGCGGCGAGGCTTTGAATTTCAGATGCCCGTACCAGGCGAACGTCATGAACACGTTCGAGGCGACGAGCAGAACGATCGGCAGAACGGCGGAGGAGAGGGACGGCATGCGAAATCCGGACGCGCGGCGAATCGAATCTCGCCCGCCCTGTTCTTAACACCGCCTCGCGTCCGGCGGTTCCCGCCCTGTCGCGCCGCCTGGCTCAGCCCGCGAGCAGTTTCAGCGCCGCCTCGTGCATGCGCCTGTCGCCGGCGGCGACGACCGCGCCGCCCTTGGCGGCCGAGCCGCCGTTCCACGACGTCACGACGCCGCCCGCGCCCTCGATGATCGGGATCAGCGCGACGATGTCGTAAGGCTGCAGGCCCGCCTCGATCACGAGATCGACATGGCCGGCCGCCAGCATGCAGTAGGCGTAGCAGTCGCCGCCGAAGCGGGTGAGCCGCGCCTGCGCGCAGACGCGCTCGAAGGCGGCGCGCGCGGCGCCGTCGAACAGCGCCGGCGAGGTCGCCATCACCGTCGCATCGGCCAACGAGGCGCAGGCGCGGGCGGACAGGCGCCGCTCGGCGAAACCCTTGCCCTTCAGGTCCGGCCCGCGCCAGCCCGCCCATTCGCCGTCGCCGAAGAAGCGCTCGCGCGTGAACGGCTGGTGCATCATGCCGTAGACCGGCTTGCCCGCCCGCTCGAGGCCGATCAGCGTGCCCCACAGCGGCAGGCCGCTGATGAAGGAGCGCGTGCCGTCGATCGGGTCGAGCACCCAGGTGTATTCGGCGTCGGCGTGATCGGAGCCGAACTCCTCGCCGATGAGCCCATGTCTTGGAAAGGCGCGGCGGATCATCTGCCGCATCACCGCCTCGCCCGCCTTGTCGGCCTCCGTCACCGGATCGAAGACGCCGCCACGGCTCTTGTCGTCGGCGCCGATCGAGGTGCGGAAGAAGGGCAGGATCGCCTCGCCCGAAGCCGTCGCCAGATCGTTGACGAAGGCGGCGAAATCGACGGCCGTCATGGCGGCTCCGTGATTGGCGCATAGGGCGCGGGGGGCGAACGTGCTACGCGCTTACGCCTTGGTCCCCGGGCAAGCAAGCGGGACCGGCGAACGGGCGGGAAATGACGACATCGGGGCAGGACAGCGCGCGCTTGGGCGTCGGCGTCGCATTGATGGTGGCCGCGCTCATCGGCATCTACATGGTGAGCCAGTTCTTCCGCAACTCGATCGGCGTGATCGGGCCGGATCTGGCGCGCGAGTTCGACCTCAAGGCGACCGATCTGTCGGCCCTGTCGTCGATCTTCTTCCTGTCCTTCGCGGCGGCCCAGATTCCGCTCGGCATCGCCATCGACCGCTGGGGCCCGCGCGCCGCGATCCTGACGACGGCGGCGATCATGCTGGCCGGCGCGGCGCTGTTCGCGTTCGCGCCCGGCTTCCGCGAACTCGTGCTTGCCCGGCTGCTGATCGGAATCGGCTGCTCCAGCTTCTACATGGGCGCGCTGGCGATCTATGCGCGCGAGTTCCCGCCCGCCCGTTTCGGGGCGATGACCGGCATGCAGCTCGGAGCCGGCACGCTCGGCACCTTGCTGGCGACCGCCCCGCTCGCCGCCGCCTCCGCCGCCTGGGGCTGGCGCGGCGCCTTTCTCGGCGTCGCCGCGATCAGCGCGGCGATGACGCTGCTCGTCTTCCTCTTCGTGCGCGAGAGCCCGGCCGCCCGGGCGGCGCGCGCGGCGGGCGGCGAATCGTTTCGCGAGGCGATCGCCGGCGTCTGGCGGGCGACGCGGGTCGAGGGTTTCTGGACCGTCTTCCTGATGCAGCTCGTCACCTACTCCCCCTTCGCCGCCGTGCTCGGCCTGTGGGGCGCGCCCTGGCTCGATCAGGTCTACGGGATCGACGCGGCGCAGCGCGGCAATCTGCTGTTCGCGCTGGCGCTGGCGCAGGTCGCCGGCCTGTTCTTCTGGGGCGCGGTGGACCGGCCGTTCCGCAGCTACAAGACGCCGGCCATCGTCGCCGGGCTCGGCGCGGCCGGGCTGCTTCTGCTGGCCGCCCTCGTCCGCCTGCCGACATGGGCGCTGCTGCCGTTCCTGGCGATCTACGGCTTCGTCAACGCCTCCGCGCCGCTCACGACCGCCCACGGCAAGGCGCTGTTTCCGCGTGAACTGACCGCGCGCGGGCTGACGCTGATGAACATCGCCACCATCGGCGGGGTGTCGTTGCAGCAGATGCTGACCGGCTTGGTCGTCGAATCCTTCGGCTACCAGACGACGGCGGCCGGCCGCGTCTATCCGGCGGAGGCCTATCAGGCCGTGTTCGCCGCCATGGCGGTCGAAATGCTGATCGGGCTTGCCTTCTATTTCCGCATCGCCAACCGCCACCCGCTGCGCCCGGCCGGCACGCATCCGTAAAAAACATTGTTCATCCGTTATTTGCGGCGGCGGATCGGGGCGGGCGCCTGCGTCCTGCGAGAGCCCGAATTTTAACCGTTCAAACCCCTTGTGTTTTGTGCGGTGCAAGAGCATATTGTTGCGGTGCGATACGTTGTATCGCCGATGCCCTCCTTGGGCGTTTCCTCCCTTGACTTGGCCGCCTGCGGAAACGTGGGCGGCCTTTTTCGTCGCGAGCCTGGGCGCCCGCTCACTCCGCCGCCAGACGCGCCGGGAAGGCGCCGGCCGCCAAGGCGTCGGCCAGCAGCGCCGCCGTTTCGGCGAGGTCGTCCTGCAGGCGGGCGAAGCCCGGCGTCGGCTCCAGCGTGCGCTCGTCCATATAGAGATCGCGGGCGATCTCGATCTGCAGCGCATGCGCGCCCCGCGCGGGCCGGCCGTAATGTTCGGTGATGAAGCCGCCCGCATAGGGCTTGTTGCGCGACACCTTGTATCCGGCCGAGCGGAACGCGGCCTCCGCCAGATCGCACAGGAACGGGCTGGCGCTCGCCCCGAACCGGTCTCCCAGCACCACGTCGAACCGCTCGCCCGCCGCCCGCGTCGAGGAGGCGGGCATCGAATGGCAATCGATCAGCAGCGCCGTCCCGAACGCGGCGAGCGCGCCCTCGACCAGCCCCCGCAGCCCGGCGTGATAGGGCATGTAGAGCGTCTCGATCCGCCGCAGCGCCTCGGCGACCGGCAGGCGTCGGGCATAGATTTCCTGCGCCTCCCCGACGACGCGGGCGATGGTCCCGAGCCCGCCGGCCACGCGCAGCGAGCGCGTATTGGCGAAGGCCGGCAGCCGCCCCTCGAACATGCGCGGATCGAGCTCGTAGGGCTCGCGGTTGACGTCGAGATAGGCGCGCGGAAAGTGCGCCCGCATCAGCGGCGCGCCGCAGGCGGCGGCGGCCGGCGCGAACAGCGCGTCGACATGCGCGTCCTCCGACCGCCGGAGCGCGGAGGCCGACAGGCGCGAGGCGGCCAGGAAATGCGGCGGATAGATCCGCCCCGAATGCGGCGAGTTGAACACGAGCGCCGTCTGCGCCCGCTGCGGCGCGACAATCTCGAACGGGGGATCGAACTCCGGGGCTTCGGGCGCGGCGTCCGGCATGTGCGGCGGTCTCTGGTCGGGGCGAAAGTGTGGCCTTTGCGCCTCATCTTGTCCATGCGCGCACGCGGGACGCGCCGACCGGCCCGGCTTTCACTCCATTTTTACTCGACGCGCCATCTATATGGGATGAAACACGAGGGTGCGATGAACGACAGTCCCGACGCCACGGCGAAGATCATCCTCGCCGAAGACGACAACGACATGCGCCGCTTTCTGGTGAAGGCGCTTCAGACGGCGGGCTACGACGTCGCCTCGTTCGACAATGGCCTGTCGGCCTACAACCGGCTGCGCGAGGAGCCGTTCGAGCTGCTGCTCACCGACATCGTGATGCCGGAGATGGACGGCATCGAGCTCGCCCGCCGCGCGACCGAACTCGATCCGGACATCAAGGTGATGTTCATCACCGGATTCGCCGCCGTAGCGCTGAACCCGGACAACAACGCCCCGCGCGAGGCGAAGATCCTGTCGAAGCCGTTTCACTTGAAAGACCTCGTCAACGAGGTGCAGCGCCTTCTCGCGGCCTGACGCCGCGCTATATCGAGGGTCGACCGCGCCATCGGCGCGGCGCAGGGCCGGGGGGGCTCGTGGGGCCGGGGCGAAAAGGACTCGCCATGCGCCATGCCATCTCCGACCGCTCGTCCGACCCCTCGCAGGCGCGCGACGCCTTGCGCCGCGCCGACCTCGCCGCGCACCTGCGCGACTACCGCGCCTTCGCCCGCATCGTCCGATGGGCGGGAGCGCTGTGGCTGACGGCTCTGGCGGTCCTGATCCCGTTCGCGATCCACTGAGCAAAAAAGCTGATCCAGCGCTTGCGCGCCGGCGAGGCGGCCGGTATATCGCCCTCGCCTGTGGGCGCGTAGCTCAGCGGAAGAGCACTACCTTGACATGGTAGGGGTCACAGGTTCGATCCCTGTCGCGCCCACCAGTCCCATTCGCATCCCATTCGCAAAAAAGGCCGGCTCGCGCCGGCCTTTTTCGTTTCTCGCCGCTGCGTGCGCCGTGCTCCCCCGCAAACGAAAACGCGCCCGGCGGGGGGCCGGGCGCGTTCTCATCGTCGAGCGGCGCGGAGGGAGATGCCCCGCCCGACGGCGATTGTTTCGGCGGCGTCAACGGAACCGCGTCACGCGGCGCGCTGGCTCGCCAGAATCTGCTTGGCCACGTACCAGGAGAACGGCAGCGACAGGAGCACGCCGATGCCGATCGAGATCGGCGCGAGCTTCCAGGCCTGCGCCTCAAGCGAGGGGGTCGCCAGAACCACGAGAAGCGCGATGCCGGCGAACGTGCCGCTCAGAATGATCCAGATGATCAGGGACAATTTGAACATGTCGGGATCCTCCGCGTCCCGCCCGTTGGATGAGGCGGGTCAGCTCGCCGGTCAATATGCGCCGTCCGCCGACGCATTCCATTGAGAATCCGCAATCGGACCGGAACATGCCTGCGATGCGCGTCCCGCAGGACGCGGCGGACGCTCAAGGCGTCGCCCGCATGTGACCGCCGTCGACCGCGTAGACCGCCCCGGTGATCCACCGCCCCGCCTTCGAAGCGAGCAGCAGCAGCACGCCGTCGAGATCGGACACGTCGCCGATTCGGCCGAGCGGGATGAATTTCTTCATCCGCTCGCCACCCTCGCCGAGCAGATAGCTCTCGTTGATCTCGGTGACGACATAGCCCGGCGCGATGGCGTTGACGCGGACCCCGTTCTTGCCGAGTTCGAGCGCCATGCCGTGCGTCAGATGCGCCACCGCCGCCTTGCTGGTGGCGTAGGCCGTCAGCCCCTTCTCGACGAGGAAGGAGGTGATCGAGGCGGTGTTGACGATCGAGCCCGGCTTCTTCGCCGCCACCATGCGTTGCGCCGCGATCTGCGCGGTGCGCCACACCGCGTCGAGATTGACGTCCATGGTCTTGCGCCAGAGGTCCTCGCTCATGTCGATCGCGCGCGCCGGATAGGCGACGCCGGCGTTGTTGATGAGCACGGTGACCGTGCCGAAGGCGGCCTCCGCCTCGTCGAAGGCGCGCCTGACCGCCGCGCCGTCGCCGACGTCGGCCTCGACCGCGAGCGCCTTGCCGCCGGCCGCCTCGATCTCGGCGACGAGGGCGGCGAGCCTGTCCCTGCGGCGGGCGACGACGACGACCTTCGACCCGTTCGCCGCGAGCGTGCGCGCGAACCGCGCGCCGAGCCCGGAGGAGGCGCCCGTGACCAGCGCCACCTCGCCCGTCATGTCGAACAGCTCCGCAGCCTTCATCTCGCAGTCCTCCGATGGAGCGCGGATGAGGCGCCAGCAAAGCCGGATCGTCAACGCCGCCCCCCCCCCCCGGCGGCCGGGCGGCTCGCGCGGGGCTGGTCGGGCGGCAGACTCCGGCGTCGCCAACGGACCGGACGACCGCGAGCCTCCGGCTCGCAAGCCGGCAGGCGCCCCGGCTGTCACTGCGCGCCGGAGGCGCGCGGTCCAAGACAGGCGCAGTCCGGGGTGGCGCGACGCCGCGCGCGGGCTATGCTCCCCGCCGGAGGAGCCATGCCGCACCGCGACGACCATCATCATCATGATCATGACCATCGTCATGGCCACGATCACCATCACGATCACGATCACGATCATTCCGAACTGTCGCAGACCGAGCTGCGCGTGCGCGCGCTCGAATCGATCCTGATCGAGAAGGGCCTCGTCGATCCGGCCGCGCTCGACGTCATCGTCGACGCCTACGAGACCAGGATCGGCCCGCGCAACGGCGCGCGCGTGGTGGCGAAGGCGTGGAGCGATGCGGCTTTCGCGCAGCGCCTGCGCGCCGACGCCAGCGCCGCCATCGCCGAGCTTGGCTACACCGGACGGCAGGGCGAGCACATGGTGGCGCTGGAGAATACGCCGACGCGCCACAACGTCGTCGTCTGCACGCTGTGCTCCTGCTATCCGTGGCCGGTGCTCGGCCTGCCGCCGGTCTGGTACAAATCCGCGCCCTATCGCTCGCGCGCGTCGTCATCGACCCGCGCGGCGTGCTGCGCGATTTCGGCCTCGAACTGCCGGCGACGACCGAAATCAGCGTGTGGGATTCGACAGCCGAGATCCGCTATCTCGTCATCCCGATGCGCCCGCCCGGCGCCGAAGGATGGAGCGAGGAGCGCCTCGCCGATCTCGTGACGCGCGACAGCATGATCGGCACGGGCCTCGCGTTGACGCCGGATCAACTCGCGCGACAGGAGACGGCGGCGTGAACGGCGCGCAGGACATGGGCGGCATGACGAGCTTCGGCCCCGTCCGCCCCGAAAAGAACGAGCCGACGTTTCATGCCGCGTGGGAGAAGCGCGCGCTGGCGGTCACGCTCGCCTGCAACGGCATGGGCGAGTGGAGCGGCGACCGCAACCGCTTCGAGCGCGAATCGCTCGATCCCGGCTGGTATCTGACGCACAGCTATTACGAAGATCTGGATCGCCGCGCTGGAGCGCAATCTCGCCCGTCTCGGCTTCGTCGGCGCCGACGAGATCGCCGCCGGCCGGTCGCTGCGCCCCGCGCGCGCCACCAAGAAGAAGCTGATGGCGGCCGACGTGCCGGGCGTGCTCGCCAAGGGCTCGCCCTACGACCGGCCCCCGGCCGCCCCGGCGCGCTTCGCGCTCGGCCAGCGCGTGCGCGCGAAGGTGATGAACCCCGCCCATCACACCCGCCTGCCGCGCTATGCGCGCGGGCGCGTCGGCGTGATCGAGGCCGTGCGCGGCGTCTTCGCCTTTCCCGATACGAACGCGCACGATCGCGGCGAGCAGCCGGACTGGTGCTACGCCGTGCGCTTCACGGGACGCGAATTGTGGGGCGCCGACGCCGACCCGACGCTCTCGGTGACCATCGACGCCTGGCAATCCTATCTCGAAGCGGAGGCCGCGCCGTGACGACCTGTCCGAACCCGCCGCCGGCGGAGGCCGCGATCGCGGCGATGGCCGCCACCCATCCGATCCCGCGCGACGCCGAAGGCCCCGTCTTCGCCGAGCCGTGGCAGGCGCGCGCCTTCGCCTTCACGGTGGCGCTGCACGAGAAGGGCGCGTTCCAGTGGAGCGAATGGGCCGAGGCGCTGTCGCGCAGCATCAAGGCGGCGCAGGCCGGAGGCGACCCCGATCTCGGCGACACCTATTGGGATCACTGGCTCGTCACGCTCGAACGCCTCGTCGCCGAGAAGGGCGTGACGACCGAGGCCGCGCTCGCCGACAGGCGCGAGGCCTGGGCGCGCGCCGCCGAGGCGACGCCGCACGGCAAGCCGATCCTGCTCGACGGCCGCGAGGGCTGACCGCCGTCAGGCGCCGCCGCTCGTCGCCAGCGCGCCGGTGAGCAACCCCGCTCCAAGCAGCGCGACCGCGAGCGCGGCGACGAATTCGAGCCCGCGCAGGACGAGCGCGGCGCGCCCCTCCTTCGCGCCCGAGAGGCGCAGCGCCGTCGACTTGAACAGAACTGCGACGATCGCCAGCGCGCTGGTGGTCAGCGCCGTGCCGAGCGCCATCGCCGCCGCCGCGCCGGCGCCGGCCCACAACGCGCCCTGCGCCAGCGCAAAGACGAGCACGACCAGCGCGCCCGAACAGGGCCGCGCGCCGGCCGCCAGGACGGTGGTCGCGGCCGCCTTCCACGACAGGTCGCCGGCGACCTGCGCGGCGGCGGGAATGTGCCCGCAAGCGAGGCTCGCGCCGCCCGCCGACGCGGCCGTGGCGGCGAAGCGGGAGCCGCCGCCGGCCGCTGCGCCCGACGGCGTATAGCTCAGCGCGAAGCGCCCGCCGCATTCGGCGCAGGCCGTCGCCTCGCCCCGCCAGGCCGCGACGAACGCCGCGCCCTTGGTCCAGACGAGCCAGAGGCCGAGCGCGAGAATCGCGGCGTAGCCCGCCGTCTCGATCAGGCTCGCCGCGCGCGTCATCGCGGTGGAGGTCGCCCCCAGCAGCAGCGCGCCGACGGCGACGATGGCGAAGGCGACGAGCCCCTGCAGCGCGGCGGCCGCGAAGGCGATCGCGACGCCTCGCTTCAGCGCCCGCTCGTTCGCCACCATGTAGGAGGCGAGCACAGCCTTGCCGTGGCCGGGGCCGGCGGCGTGAAACACGCCGTAGAGAAAGCCGACGCCGGCGAGCGCGGCGAAGGCGCGCGGGTCGTCGCTGGCGGCGCGCACGCCGCTCCGCAGCAAGACGTAGAAGTCGGCCTGTTTGGCGAGGATCCAGCCGGCGAGCCCGTCCGCCGCCGCCGCGCCCTCGTTGGCGCCGACGGCGAAGGGGTGTCTGGCCTGCGCCAGCGCCTCCGGCGCGAAGGCGGCAAATCCCGCGAGCGCCAGCGCCGCGACGGCGCCGGACAGGAGAAGGCCCCGCTTCCTCACGGGCAGGCCGCGATCATCCGGCTCGCCAGCTTGACGCCGAAATCGGAGCCGGGAGACAGGCAGCTGGAAGGATTCTGTCGCGCTTCTTGGCGTCGCTCGGCGATCTGCGGCGGCTGCGACACGCTGACCGAGCAGCCTGCCGGCGCGCCCTCCATCGAGACAGGATCGGTCTTGTCGAGATCGAAGGAGACGAAATAGGTCGGATCGTAGACCTGCACGGCGAACGCCTTGCCGGCGCTCGCGGGGGCCGCGAGCGGCAGCGTGAATCGCAGCGTCACCAGCTTGTCCTCGCCCTCCTCGAGCGTCACGTCGGTCGGCGTCCCGAACGCCTGCTTGCGCCCGGCGGCCTTGGCCACCGTGAAGAAGTCGAACTCGGCGAGCTGCTCGGCCTGCAACCGGGCGAGGTCGGCCATATCCTCCTTCGTCGCCCGCTTGCCGTCCTTGGCGAGACCCTGCGTCTGAAAGGCGGAGTACATCTCGTCGAAGGTCCAGGCGTGGCGGATGGCCGTCACCTTGCCTGCCGCGTCGAACAAGATCCGCGACTTCACCACCACCCAGACATGCGGATGCGCGAGCGCCGGGCCGACGCCGAACGACGCAGCGCCGAGCGCCAGTCCGAGGCCGAGCGCGCCGCTCCGAATCATCCCCCTGAAAGTCATCCGAACCCTCCGCCGCCGCGCGAGCTTGTCGACGACAACGCGGCGAAAATCTGTCGGGACGACATCTAGCGCCGCGCCGGCGCCGCGGCCAGCCTGCGACCGGGCCGGAGAAGCGCGCCCCTTCCCCTCCCCGCCCCCCGGCCGATCCGCGGCGCGGGACGAACCCTGCATGGGTTGCTCCCTGTTGACGCACCCTAACAACGTCAGTATTGCTGACATAATCGAAAGTCGTAGACCCGGACCGCCGGGCTGAGCATCATGCCGACCCGAACCGTCGGCGAGGAGGAGAGGCGATGACCACCGCACGCGCCGCAGCAGCCGGCCCGCTCGCCGACGTATCGCTCGCCGACAAATACGACCTCGGCAAGTCCCGAATCTTCATTTCCGGCTCGCAGGCCATCGTTCGCCTTCTGCTCATGCAGAAGGAGATGGACCGCCGCGCCGGGCTGAACACGGCGGGCTTCGTCACCGGCTATCGCGGCTCGCCGCTCGGCGGCCTCGACCAGCAATTCGTCAAGTCGAAAAAGCTGTTCGACGCCAACGACATCCATTTTGAACCCGGCCTCAACGAGGATCTCGCCGCCACCGCCGTCTGGGGCGCGCAGCAGGCCGAGATGCGCGGCGAGGGCCGCTACGACGGCGTGTTTTCGATCTGGTACGGCAAGGGCCCCGGCGTCGACCGCTGCGGCGACATCTTCCGGCACGCCAATCTCGCCGGCACCTCGAAGCATGGCGGCGTGCTCGCGCTGATGGGCGACGACCACACCGCCGAATCCTCGACCACCGCGCACCAATCCGAGTTCGCCTTCGTCGACAAGGTGATGCCGATCCTCTCGCCGGCCGGCGTGCAGGAGGTGCTCGATTACGGCCTGCTCGGCTGGGCGATGAGCCGCTACACCGGCGCCTGGGTCGGCCTGAAATGCGTCAAGGACACGATCGAGTCGACCGCCTCGATCGACGCCTCGCTCGAGCGCATCCGGCCGGTGACGCCGCAGGATTTCGCCCTGCCGCCGGGCGGCCTCAACATCCGCCCCAACGACGGCATTCTGATTCAGGAGGCGCGCCTCAACGACTACAAGCGCGACGCGATGCTGGCGTGGATCCGCGCCAACAAGCTCAATCGCATTGTGCTGTCCGGCGGGCGCAACCCGAAGCTCGGCATCGTCACCGTCGGCAAGAGCTATCTCGACGTGCGTCAGGCGCTCGACGATCTCGGCATCGACGAGGTGCGCGCCGCCGATCTCGGCGTGCGCCTGTTCAAGGTCGCCTGCCCCTACCCGATGGACCCGCGCGAACTCTCCGATTTCGCGCGGGGGCTCGACCTCGTGATGGTCGTCGAGGAAAAGCGCTCGCTGATCGAGGTGCAATTCCGCGAAGAGCTTTACGGCACGGCCAACCAGCCGGTCTGCGTCGGCAAGAAGGACGAGAAGGGCGACTGGCTGTTCCCCATCAAGGGCGCGCTCGACCCCAACGACATCGCCATCGCCATCGGCGAGCGCGTGCTGCGCTTCCACCCGAGCGAGGAACTGGCCGGGCGCGTCGCAAAACTGCGCGAGGCCCAGCGCGTGCTGGCCGCGACCGAGGACGCGGCCCAGCGCATCCCCTATTTCTGCTCCGGCTGCCCGCACAATTCGTCGACGAAAGTGCCCGAGGGCATGCGCGCCTACGCCGGCATCGGCTGCCACTACATGGCGCAGTGGATGGACCGCCGCACCGAGGGCTTCACCCAGATGGGCGGCGAGGGCGCCAACTGGATCGGCGAGGCGCATTTTTCCAGGCGCAAGCACGTCTTCCAGAATCTCGGCGACGGCACCTACAACCATTCCGGCGCGCTGGCGCTGCGCTGGGCGGTCGATGCGGGCGTCAACGTCACCTACAAGATCCTCTACAACGACGCCGTGGCGATGACCGGCGGCCAGCCGCACGAGGGCGGCCTGAAGGTCTGGGACATCGCCCGCCAGGTCGCGGCCGAGAACGTCAAGCAGATCGTGCTCGTCTCCGACGAGCCGAACAAATATCCGATGGGCATCGCCTGGCCGGCTGGCATTACCTTCCGCCATCGCGACGAACTCGATCAGGTGCAGCGCGAGCTCGCCGACATCGAGGGCTGCACGGTGCTGCTCTACGACCAGACCTGCGCGGCCGAGAAGCGCCGCCGCCGCAAGCGCGGCGCCTTCCCCGATCCCGACAAGCGCGTGATCATCAACGAGCTCGTCTGCGAGGGCTGCGGCGATTGCGGCGTGCAGTCGAACTGCGTGTCGGTGCAACCGCTGGAGACCGAGTTCGGCCGCAAGCGCGCCATCGACCAGTCGAACTGCAACAAGGATTTCTCCTGCCTGAAGGGCTTCTGCCCCTCCTTCGTCGTCGTGCACGGCGCCAGGCCGAAGAAGATCGCCCCGGCCGCCGGCTCCGGCGCGGCGCCGGCGCTGCCGCCCGCGCCAGCGATCCCCGAGATCGGCGACAGTCCGTTCGGCGTCATCGTCACCGGCGTCGGCGGCACCGGCGTCGTCACCATCGGCGCGATTCTCGGCATGGCGGCGCATCTGGAAGGCAAGGGCTGCGGCATGATCGACATGGCCGGCCTCGCCCAGAAGGGCGGCGCCGTCTACAGCCATGTGAAGCTGGCGCGCAAACCCGGCGACATTCACGCCATCCGCGTCGCCGCACATGACGCCGATCTGGTGCTCGGCTGCGATCTCGTCGTCTCCGGCACCAAGAAGGTGCTCGCCGCCGTGCGCAAGAACGAGACCGGCGTCGTCGTCAACACGGCGGAGGTCTATCCGGGCGACTTCGCGCGCAACGCCGATTATTCCCTTCCCGCGATGCGCATCCGCCGCGCCATCGTCGAGGCGGCCGGCGACAACGCCAATTTCATCGACGCGACCGGCGTCGCCACGACGCTGCTCGGCAACGCCATCGCCGCCAACATGTTCATGCTGGGCTTCGCCTGGCAGAAGGGCCTCGTGCCGCTCGCCGCCGAGTCGCTGCATCGCGCCATCGAACTCAACGGCGAGGCGGTGGCGATGAACAAGCAGGCCTTCGACTGGGGCCGCCGCGCCGCGCATGACCGCGCCGCCGTCGACGCCATCGTCGGCCCGGCGCGCAAGCCGACCGCCGACCGCACCCTGTCGACGACGCTGGAGGAGACGATCGCCCGCCGCGTCGCCTTCCTCACCGACTATCAGAACGCCGCCTACGCCGAGCGCTACCGCGCCCGCGTCGCCCGCATTGTCGCCGCCGAGCAGGCGCGCACGCCCGGCCGCGCGATGCTGTCGGAGGCCGTCGCCCGCTATCTGTTCAAGCTGATGGCGATCAAGGACGAGTACGAGGTCGCCCGTCTCTACACCGACGGCACCTTCGCCCGGCAGGTCGCCGCCGCCTTCGAGGGCGATCTGAAGCTTCAGTATTTTCTCGCCCCGCCCCTGCTCGGCCGCCGCGACCCGGCGACCGGCGTTCCGAAGAAGACGACCTTCGGCCCCTGGCTGACGCCCGCGCTGCGCATGCTGGCGAAGCTGAAAGGGCTGCGCGGCACGGCGCTCGACGTCTTCGGCTATTCCGCCGAACGCAAGATGGAGCGCGGGCTCCTCGCCGATTACGAAGCGACGCTCGACGATATCGAGGCGAGACTTTCGCCCGACAATCATTCGGTGGCCGTCGCGCTCGCCTCGCTGCCGGAGAAGATCCGCGGCTTCGGTCATGTGAAGGAGCGCCACGTCGCCGCCGCGAAGGCGGAGGAGGCAGGCCTCAAGGAGCGCTGGCGCACGCCCGCCCCGGCGACGCCGCTCGCCGCCGAATAGGCGCGAGCGCGACGCCGAAGCGCGACTCCGGCGCCCCTTGTCGGCGGCGCGGCCGGACGCCATGATCCGGGCTCGCCATGTGACGCCGAGCCGTGATCCCTTCCGAAGACCTTCTGCGCATCGCCCATTGGGCGCGCCTTCTTCCGGCCGACGAGATTGAACGGGCGCGCCGCGGCGTCACGCTGCGCACGCTGTCGAAGGGCGGCTACCTCTGCCATCGCGGCGACGTGCTGGACGCCTGGACCGGCGTCATCTCCGGCCTGCTGAGCCTCGGCTCGACGACGGCGGGCGGCAAGTCCGCCACCTATGCCGGCCTGTCCCCCGGCATGTGGTTCGGCGAGGGGACGCTGCTGAAGAACGAGCCGCGCCGCTACGAGGTGATCGCGCTGCGCGAGACGCGCGTGGCGGTGATGAACCGCAAAACGTTCGACTGGCTTTTCGAGAACAGCGTCGGCTTCAACCACTTTCTGCTGCGCCAGTTCAACGAGCGGCTCGGCCAGTTCATCGCGCTGGTCGAGCACGACCGCACGCTCGACGCGACGGCGCGCATCGCCCGCAATCTCGCCTGGCTGCTCAACCCGGCGCTGACGCCGAGCGCCGGCGCGCATATCGAGATCACGCAGGAAGAGCTGGGGCTGTTGTCCGGGCTCTCTCGCCAGGCCGCCAACCGCGCCCTGAAGACGCTTGAGGAGCAGTGCCTGATCAAGCTCGAGCGCAGCGGCGTGACAGTATCCGACCGGGGGCGCCTCGCAGCCTACGGCGATTGAGGGCGGGCGACCCGCGATGGTCAAGGGAGCGCCGAACAGGCTGCGACAACACGTCGGCACACATATCCAACCATTCGACGTTTGTCTGTCAAGCGCCGACTTGCCAACCCCCGGCCATGTTGCGAGGGTATGGTGGACAAGCGCCCACAGAATAACTCGCGGGCGGGGGAAACGCGCGGGCCAAAGGCCTGAGGGGAGGCGACCGTCGTGACAACGGCGAGCGAACACTCATCTTTGGATACATTTCCGAAGCTCTACGCCCGCAACGCCAAGCTGCGCGGCGCTCGTCCCGCCTTGCGCTTCAAGGATCGCGGCATCTGGCAGACGTGGAGCTGGGCGCAATCCTGGGACCAGGTGCGCGCCCTCGCGCTCGCCTTCGCCGACATCGGCGTCGGCCACGGCGACAAGGTCGCCATCGTCGGCGCCAATCGCCCCGCGCTCTACTGGGCCATCGCCGCCGCACAGACCCTGCGCGCCGTCCCCGTGCCCGTCTACGCCGATGCGGTGGCCGACGAACTCGCCTATGTGCTCGAGAACGCCGACGTGAAGATCGTCGTCGCGCAGGATCAGGAGCAGGTCGACAAGGTTCTTTCCTCCGCCGAACGCCTGCCCCTGCTGGCGCATGTCGTTTATGACGAGGAACGCGGGCTCGAGGCCTACGACAAGGCCAGGCTCACGCCGATCGCCGGCATGATCGAGCGCGGTCGCGCCATGCTGGCGAAGGACCCCGCCGCCGCAGCCCGCATCGAGGCATATGTCGCCGCCGGCCGGGGCGAGGATGTGTCGATCATTCTCTACACGTCCGGCACCACCGGCCGCTCGAAAGGCGTGGTGATGAGCGCCGCCGGCTCGGTGGCGGCCGCCAGCGACACGGTGGCGTTCGACCATCTGAGCGACAACGACGAAGTGCTCGCCTATCTGCCGCTCGCCTGGGTCGGCGATCACTATCTCAACTATGCGCAGGCGCTCGTCGCCGGCTTCTGCATGGCCTGCCCGGAAAGCGCCGACACCGTGCAGCAGGATCTGCGCGAGATCGGGCCGACCTTCTATTTCGCCCCGCCGCGCGTGTTCGAGTCGCTGCTCACCCGCGTGATGATCCGCATGGAGGACGCCGGCGGCCTGAAGAAGAAGATGTTCCACCACTACATCGCGGTGGCGCGCCAGTGGGGCGAGAAGATTCTCGACGGCAAGCCCGCGCCCTTCGGCGCGCGGCTCTCATATGCAATTGGAAATCTGCTGGTCTACGCGCCGCTGAAGAACGCGCTCGGCTTCAGCCGCATCCGCACCGCCTACACCGCCGGCGAGGCGATCGGCGCGGATCTGTTCTCCTTCTATCGCTCGCTCGGCATCAACCTGAAGCAGCTCTACGGCCAGACCGAGGCGTTCCTCTACGTCACCTGCCAGAAGGACGGCGCCGTGCGCTCAGACGCGGTCGGCCCCGCCGCGCCGAACGTCGCGATCCGCATCGCCGACGACGGCGAGGTGCTGTTCAAATCGCCCGGCCGCTTCGTCGAATATTACAAGGACGCGGACAAGACGCGCGAGACGCTGACCGAGGACGGTTTCGTCAAGACCGGCGACGCCGGCTTCTTCGACACCGACGGGCAGTTGCGCATCATCGATCGCGCCAAGGACGTCGGCAAGCTGAAGAGCGGCGCGATGTTCGCGCCCAAATACATCGAGAACAAGCTGAAATTCTTCCCCAACATCAAGGAGGCGGTGGCCGTCGGCGATGCGAAGGACTTCGTCACCGTGATGATCAACATCGAGCTCGCTTCGGTCGGCAACTGGGCCGAACGCAACAATGTGAGCTACGCCTCCTATCAGGAGCTCGCCGGCCATCCGCGCGTCAACGAGATGATCGAGAAGCATGTCGACGAGGTGAACCGGTCCTTGGCCCGCGAGCCGATGATGGCGCGCGCGCAGATCGCCCGCTTCCTCATCCTGCACAAGGAGCTCGACGCCGACGACGGCGAGCTGACGCGCACGCAGAAGGTGCGCCGCGGCTTCATCGCCGAGCGCTACGCCCCGCTTGTGAACGCATTGTACGACGGCTCGAAGAACGCCGACATCCGCACCGAGGTGACCTTCGAGGACGGGCGCAAGGGCGCGATCTCGGCCAATGTCAGGATCACCGACATGAAGATGATCGCGCCCGAAGGCGCGGAGAAGGCGGCATGACCCACCACCGCTCCGACGATATCGCGCCGGGCGACATCCTGCTCGCGGTCGAGAACGTCTCGCTCGCCTTCGGCGGCGTGAAGGCGATCACCGAGGTGTCGTTCGACATCCGCAAGGGCGAGATCCGCGCCATCATCGGCCCGAACGGCGCCGGCAAGACGTCGATGCTGAACGTCATCAACGGCTTCTACAACCCGAACGAGGGCCGCATCACCTTCGCCGGGCGGACGCGCCCGCGCATGAAGCCGTATGAGGCGGCGAGCCAGGGCATCGCGCGCACCTTCCAGAACGTCGCGCTGTTCAAGGGCATGTCGACGCTCGACAACATCATGGCCGGCCGCACGCTGAAGATGCGCCGCAACTTCTTCTGGCAGGCCCTGCGCCACGGCCCGGCGCTCGACGAGGAGATCGAGCACCGCAAGTTCTGCGAGGAGATCATCGACTTCCTCGAGATCGAGCATATCCGCAAGACGCCGGTCGGCAAGCTGCCCTACGGCCTGCAGAAGCGCGTCGAACTCGGCCGCGCGCTGGCGATGGAGCCGACCCTGCTGCTGCTCGACGAGCCGATGGCGGGCATGAACCTCGAGGAAAAAGAGGACATGAGCCGCTTCGTCATCGACGTGAACAATCACTACGGCACGACGATCGCGCTGATCGAGCACGACATCGGCGTCGTGATGGACCTGTCCGACCGCATCGTCGTGCTGGAATACGGACGCAAGATCGCCGACGGCACGCCGGCGGAGGTGAAGAGCGACCAGAAGGTCATCGACGCCTATCTCGGCGTGGCGCATTGAGGGCGGGGCGATGGACATTCTCTACAAGATCTTCATCGACCCCTTCATGCAGATGGGCGCGGCGCCCGACCTGCTGGTGCAGGCGCTGTGGGAGGGCCTCGTCGGCGGCGTGCTCTATGCGCTGATCGCGCTCGGCTTCGTGCTCATCTTCAAGGCCTCGGGCGTGTTCAACTTCGCGCAGGGCATCATGATGGTGTTCGCCGCGCTGACGCTTGTCGGCCTCTACGAGTGGATGGCGCGCCACGGCGTGCCGGCGCCGGCCGCCATCGCGCTCGTGCTGACGATCGGCGTGATGTACGTGCTCGCCGTCAGCATCGAGAAATTCGTGCTGCGTCCGCTCGTCAACCAGCCCGACATCATCCTGTTCATGGCGACGTTCGGCCTGACCTTCGTGCTCGTCGGCCTTGGCGAGCTGATCTTCGGCGGCGAGCCCAAGCAGATGATCACCGAGCAGCTCTGGCTGCCGAAGGGCTCGATCGACATGAAGATTCTCGGCGGCCTCGTCTCGCTGCAGAAGATCGACATCGCCGCCGCCGTGATCGCCTCGGCGATGGTCGCGGGCCTCGCCGTCTTCTTCCAGTCGACGCGCATCGGCCGCGCGCTGCGCGCGGTGGCGGACGATCATCAGGCCGCGCTGTCGGTCGGCATCTCGCTGAACCAGATCTGGGTGATCGTGTGGTTCACCGCCGGCATCGTCGCGCTCGCCACCGGCATCATGTGGGGCGCCCGCTCGGACGTGTCCTTCGCGCTGGAGATCATCGCGCTGAAGGCGCTGCCCGTGCTTATCCTCGGCGGCTTCACCTCGATCCCCGGCGCCATCGTCGGCGGCCTCATCATCGGCGTCGGCGAAAAGCTCGGCGAGTTCTACTGGGGCCCGCTGCTCGGCGGCGGCATCGAGAGCTGGCTCGCCTATTTCATCGCGCTGGCCTTCCTGCTGTTCCGGCCGCAAGGCCTGTTCGGCGAGAAGATCATCGAACGCATCTGAGACACGCTCATGTTCTATCGCGAGACAGGCCAGTACAAGACGACCTACGCCGCGGATATGGCCGTGTTCCCGATCCTTCAGGATCGGATCGCGCTCGGCCTGATGCTGCTCGCCGTGGCGGTGGGCGTGCCGCTCTTCGCCATGCTGTTCCCGGCGACGGGCAACTATTTCCTGCAAGTGATCATGATTCCGTTCCTGATCTTCGCGCTGGCGGCGATCGGGCTGAACATCCTCACCGGCTATACGGGCCTGATGTCGCTGGGCTCCGGCGCCTTCATGGGCGTCGGCGCCTTCGCCTGCTACAAGCTGACGACGATCTTTCCGGATGTGCCGATCGTCATCTGGGTGGTCGTCTCGGGCGTCTTTTCCTGCCTCGTCGGCGTGCTGTTCGGCCTGCCCTCGCTGCGCATCAAGGGCTTCTATCTCGCCGTCGCCACGCTCGCCGCGCAGTTCTTCCTGCAGTGGTGTTTCGTGCGCATTCCCTGGCTGTTCAACTACAACGCCTCCGGCGCCATCGAGGTGCCGGAGCGGACGCTGTTCGGTCTCGCGGTGACGGGCGCCAACGCCACGCCGCTGGCGCGCTATTTCGTCGTGCTGGCGGTCGTCGCGGGCATGACGTGGGTCGCCTCCAACCTCATTCACGGCCGCATCGGACGCTCCTGGATGGCGGTGCGCGACATGGACATCGCCGCCCAGCTCATGGGCATCCAGCTTCTGCCGGCCAAGCTGCTCGCCTTCGCCGTATCGTCCTTCTATTGCGGCGTCGCCGGCGCGATGATGGTGTTCTTCTGGTACGCCACCGGCGCCGAGCCGGAGGTGTTCTCCATCCGCCAGAGCTTCTTCGTGCTGTCGATGATCATCATCGGCGGCCTCGGCAGCCTCGTCGGCTCGTTCTTCGGCGCGGCGCTGATCTACATCATGCCGATCGTCCTCGGCGCGATCGCCAACTGGTCCGGCGCGCCGATCTCGGCGGCGACCATCGAACATCTGCGCGTCATGCTCACCGGCGCGCTGATCATCTTCTTCCTGATCGTCGAGCCGCACGGACTGGCGCGTCTCTGGCAGATCGCGAAGCAGAAATTGCGCATCTGGCCGTTCCCCTATTGAGGGCGGGGCCGAGGCGCAGTTGGGGCCTAGGGTGGAAAAAAACAGACGTCCAAGGGAGGAACTGATGAAAATTCGCACACTGGCTCTGGCCACGGCCGCGGGCGTCGCGCTCGCCACCGCGCTGCCGGTCGCAGCGTCCGCGCAGGACGCGATCTACGTGCCGCTGTTCACCTATCGCACCGGCGCCTTCGCCGGCTCCGGCATCCCGATCGCCAACGGCATGTCGGACTATCTGAACATGCTGAACGAGCGCGACGGCGGCATCGGCGGCGTGAAGCTGCTGATCGAGGAATGCGAGACCGGCTACGACACCAAGAAGGGCGTCGAGTGCTACGAGCAGGTGAAGGGCAAGAACCCGGTCATCACCTCGCCCTACTCCACCGGCATCACGCTGCAGCTGATCCCCAAGGCCGCGGTCGACAAGATCCCGATGCTGTCGATGGCCTACGGCCTCTCGGCCTCGGCTGACGGCAATATCTTCCCGTGGATCTTCAATCCGCCGGCGACCTATTGGGACGGCGCCTCCGTCTTCATCAAGCACGTCGCCGACAAGGAAGGCGGGCTCGACAAGCTGAAGGGCAAGAAGATCGGCCTCATCCATCTCGACGCGCCGTTCGGCAAGGAGCCGATCACGCTGCTCGAGAAGCTCGCCAAGGATTACGGCTTCGAGCTGAAGCTCTATCCGGTGGCGGCCGCCGAGATGCAGAACCAGTCCGCGCTCTGGCTCGGCGTGCGCCGCGACCGGCCCGACTGGATCTACCTGCAGGGCTGGGGCGCGATGAACCCGACCGCCGTGAAGGAGGCCGCCAAGGTCAACTTCCCGATGGAGAAGCTCGTCGGCGTGTGGTGGGCCGGCGGCGACGACGACGCGCGCGCGGGCGCCGATCAGGCCAAGGGCTACAAGAGCCTGAGCTTCCACGCCGCCGGCGCGGAATTCCCGGTCATCAAGGACATCCAGAAGTTCGTCGTGGAGAAGGGCAAGAGCCAGGTCGACAAGGCCAAGGTCGGCGAGAACCTCTACAACCGCGGCGTCTACAACTCGATGCTGATCGCCGAGGCGATCCGCAACGCGCAGAAGATCACCGGCAAGAAGGCGGTGACCGGCGAGGACGTGCGGCGCGGCATGGAGAGCCTCGAGATTTCCGAGGCGCGCCTGAAGGAGCTCGGCATGGAGGGCTTCGCCGCCCCCGTGAAGATCTCCTGCTCCGACCACAACGGCCACCACAAGGTCTACGTCGCCTCCTGGGACGGTCAGAAGTGGACCAAGGGCTCGGACTGGATGGAGCCGATGAAGGACAAGGTGCGCCCGCTGCTCGAGGAGGCGGCCAAGGACTACGCCGACAAGAACGCCGGCTGGCCCAAGCGCACGGAAGCCTGCGACAAGGCCTCCTGATCGCCGCGAAACCGGAGGCGGCCGCGGCCGCCTCCGCCCCTCAAGCAAATCGCCGATCGGCTGGATCGAGACATCGCCCCATGACGACACAAGCGCCCGCCCCGCAGCCCTCGAAGGACGCGATTCTCTCGGTGAACAACATCGAGGTGATCTACGATCACGTCATCCTCGTGCTGAAGGGCGTCTCGCTCACCGTGCCGCGCGGCGGCATCGTCGCCGTTCTCGGCGCCAACGGCGCCGGCAAGACGACGACGCTGAAGGCCGTCTCCAATCTCCTGAAGGCCGAGCGCGGCGACGTCACAAAAGGCTCGATCGAGTTCAAGGGCGAACGCGCCGACAGGCTCACCTCGGCCGATCTCGTCAAGCGCGGCTGCATTCAGGTGATGGAGGGCCGCCACTGCTTCGGCCATCTCACCATCGAGGAGAACCTGCTCACCGGCGCCTTCACCCGCAAGGACGGGCGCAGCGCCATCGCCCGCGATCTCGAGGCGATCTATCGCTATTTCCCGCGCCTGAAGCAGCGCCGCGGCTCGCTCGCCGGTTACACCTCCGGCGGCGAACAGCAGATGTGCGCCATCGGCCGGGCGATGATGTCGAAGCCGGAGATGATCCTGCTCGACGAGCCGTCGATGGGCCTCGCCCCGCAGATCGTCGAGGAAATCTTCGAGATCGTGCGCGATCTCAACTCCAAGGAAAACGTCTCCTTCCTGCTCGCCGAGCAGAACACCAACATCGCGCTGCGCTACGCCACCTACGGCTACATCATGGAGAACGGCCGCATCGTTCTCGACGGCGAGGCCAAGGCGTTGCGCGAGAACGAGGACGTGAAGGAGTTCTATCTCGGCGTCGCCGGCGCCGACCGCAAGAGCTTCCGCGACGTGAAGCACTACAAGCGGCGCAAGCGCTGGCTGGCTTGAGAGCCGCCTGCGTTCTATCCTAGCGTCCGACGTGTGAGGAAACGATGTCTGCGCATTTCGATCGCCTGGAGACCCGCTCTCAATCCTCGCGCGATCTCGCGCTGTATCGCAATCTGCGCGCCATTCTCGGCATCGCGCGCCATCGCGCGCCGGCCCTGCGCGCGCAGCTGCGCGGCGTCGATCTGGCGAAGCTCTCGAACGCCGCCGCGCTCGCCGCCGTACCGGTGATGCGCAAGTCCGACCTCACGCGCCTGCAGAAGGAGACGCGCCCCTTCGGCGGGCTCGCCGCGACGCGGCCGTCAGCGCTGAAGCGCATGCTGGTCTCGCCCGGCCCGATCTACGAGCCCGAGGGGCAGGCGAAGGACTGGTGGGGCGCAAGCCGCGCGCTCTATGCGGCCGGTCTGCGCAAGGGCGATATCGTTCTCAACTGCTTCTCCTATCATCTGACGCCGGGCGGCCACATCATGGAGAGCGGCGCCCACGCCATCGGCGCCTGCGTCATTCCCGCCGGCGTCGGCAACACCGAGCAGCAGATCGAGGCGGTGGAGGATCTGCGGCCGAACTTCTATGCGGGCACGCCCGACTTCCTGAAGATCATTCTCGACAAGGGCAAGGAACTCGGCCGCGACGTCTCCTCGCTGAAGCGCGCGCTGGTCTCCGGCGCGGCGCTGCCGCCCTCGCTGCGCGCCGAGTTGCAGACGCGCGGCGTCGTCGTGCGGCAGGCCTACGCCACGGCGGATCTCGGCATGATCGCCTACGAGACGGAGAACGAGGCGGGCGAGCCGGTTCCCGGCATGATCGTCAACGAAGGGCTGATTCTCGAGATCGTGAAGCCCGGCACGGGCGATCCCGTCGCGCCCGGCGAGGTCGGCGAGATCGTCGTCACGCGCCTCAACGCCGACTATCCGCTGCTGCGCTTCGCCACCGGCGACCTGTCGAAGCTGATCGCCGAACCCTCGCCCTGCGGGCGCACCAACCTGCGCATCGCCGGCTGGATGGGCCGCGCCGACCAGACGGCGAAGGTGAAGGGCATGTTCGTGCATCCCGCGCAGGTCGCCGAGATCGGCAAGCGCCATCCCGAACTCGGACGCCTGCGCCTCGTCGTCACGCGCGCCAACGAGCAGGACCAGATGCTGCTGCGCGCCGAACTGGCCAACGGCAAGGCGGCGGACGGGCTCGCCGCCGCGGTGTCCGCGACGTTGCAGTCGCTGACGAAACTGAAGGGCTCGGTCGATCTCGTCGCCGCCGGCGCGCTGCCGAACGACGGCAAGATGATCGCCGACGAACGGCCCGTGGGCTGAGCGCGCGCCGCGCGCTCACATGTCGAAAAACACGGTTTCCTGCGCGTCGTCCTGCAATCGGATCTCGAAGCGGTAGACGATCTGCCCGCCGCGCGCCCCGCGTTCGGCGATCAGCGTGTCGACGCGATGGCGCTGCTCGATCGCGCGCAGCACGGGGTCGGCCGCGTTCGCCTCCGCCTCGTCGGAGAAGTAGGCGCGCGTGTGCAGGTGGATGTTGATCCCGCGCGCGAAGATGAGCACCGAGATGTGCGGCGCCTGCATCCGCCCGTCGCGCCACGGCGTCGCGCCCGGCTTCACCGTTTCGAAGAACCATTCCCCGGTCTTGAAGTCCGCCGCCGCGCGGCCCCAGCCGAAGAAGCCCGGCGCGTTGTAGCGCCCCGTCCCGTCCGCCTGCCAGATTTCGAGCACCGCGTCCTTCACCGGCGCGCCCGAACCGTCGAGCACGATGCCCTCGAGACGGATGCGCTCGCCCGCGCTCGCCGCGCCGGCGACGACGTGCAACTGCTCCTGCGTGCGCACCGGCAGGCCGGCGACCGACGGCAGGGCGCCGATGTGGACGTAGGGGCCGGCCGTCTGCGAGGGCGTCTCCTTGAGATAGTCGACGGGCATCTCAGTTTCCCTCCGGCCGGTTCTCGAACCAGGTCGAGCGTCGCCCGCGCAGCACGACGTCGAAGCGATAGGCGAGGCAATCGAAGGGCACCATCTCGCCCATGTCGAGCCGCGCGATCAGGAGGTCGATCGCCAGCGGATCGGGAATCGTGTTGACGATCGGGCAAAGCGGGATCAGCGGATCGCCCTCGAAATAGAGCTGCGTCACGAGGCGCTGCGCGAAGGCCTCGCCGAACACCGAGACATGGATGTGCGCGGCGCGCCAGTCCGAGCCGTTGTTGCGCCACGGGTAGGGGCCGGGCTTCACGGTGCGGAAATGATAGCGCCCCTCCCCGTCCGTCAGCGCCCGGCCACAGCCGCCGAAATGCGGATCGAGCGGGGCGAGATAGCCGTCGTTGACGTGTCGATAGCGCCCGGCCGCGTTCGCCTGCCAGATCTCGATCAGCGTGTTCGGCACGGGCCGCGCGAATTCGTCGAGCACGCGCCCGTGCAGGATGATGCGCTCGCCGATCGGCGAACCGCCGGTCTGGAAGTTGGCGAGAAGATCGTTGTCGAGCGGGTCGAGCCGGTCGGGCGTGAACACCGGCCCGGTCTTCTCGCCGACGGATTGCTCGAGCGACAGCAGCGCGCGCCGCGGCGAGCGCAACACGCTCGTCTTGTATTGCGGCGTGAAGGCGGGCGGGTGCCAGGCCCTGTCCCGCCGCACGAAATCTCCGCCAGACATGCCGTCCCCTCCCTGCGGCGGCGCTCCGCTCTCGCGGCGGATGCGCGCCGGCGTGTCGCCTTACTTCAGCGTGACGCGCCCCTCGACCTTGGAGTCGACGGTCGCGACCCGGCGCGCATGCACCATCACGTCGTTCGCCATCAGCGCGCCGCCGGAATCGACGGTCGCCTTCACCTTGCCGGCGAGCGCGCCGTAGCCGTCGCCGCCGCGCAGCATGAAGTCGTTGGTGGCGACCGTGTAGGTCTTCGCCTCGTCGAGGGGCGCGCCGTTGACCTCGACGGACTGCACGCGCGCCCCCGCCGGCGCGGAGACGTTGACGACGACCTTGAGGCCCGACACCTGCGGGAAGCGGCCGGCCTTCTGCTCCACCTGCGAGACGCCGTTCTCGAGCGCGGCGCGCAGCGCCTTGCCGGTGATCTGCGTCGTCACCGTGCGGTTGCCGAAGGGCAGTTCGGCCAGCACGTCGCGGCGCGTCAGCTTGTGGCCGACGGCGTATTGCTTGTTGGCGCGGATGCCGCCGCCATTGGTGATGGCGACATCGGCGCCGGTCGCCGCCTTCAGCGCGTCGGCGATGAAATTGCCGATCGCCGCCTCGCCGCCGCGCACCGTCGCCGAGCGGCTGTCGAGGGGCGCGGCGAGCGTCGCAATCTCGACGTCGAGCTCCTGCGAGAGCATATCCTCGTAGCCCTTGACGAGCGCCACGACCTCGGCGTCCGGCGTCACGTCCTTCGAATCGACGATGCGGAAGGCGGGCGACCACTTCACGACGCGTTTGTCGCCCTCGCCGGTCGCCGCCACGTCGACGTCGATCACCACGACATATTGCGCGTCCTCGCCCGATTCTGCGGCCACCGCCTTGCCGTCATAGGCGATGTGCAGATCGTGGTTGTGACCGTTCAGAACGAGATCGACGCCGCGCGTCTCGGCCAGGCGCAGGCGCATCGCCTTGTCGGTGTGCGCCAGAACGACGACAAGATCGGCGCCGCCCTGCTTCAGCGCCTGCGCGCCGGAGGCGGCGATTTCCGGCAGCGGGCCGAATTTCAGATCGCCGGGCGAGGAGAGAAGCGGCGTCTCCTCCAGCGCCAGCCCGATGAAGCCGATCTTCACGCCGCCGAAATCGCGCACCAGCGTATCGCTGTGACGGGGCAGAACCGAACCGTCGGCGGCGCGCAGATTGGCCGCGAGCACCGGAAAGCTCGCCTCGCCGACGCGCTTGAGATACTCGTCCTTGCCGAAATCGAATTCGTGATTGCCGGGCGCGAAGACGTCGAGTTTCATCGCGTTGAACAGCGCGATCATGTGCTGGCCCTTGTCGAAGCCCGACATCAGCGAGGGCGACAGCGTGTCGCCGGCATGGGTGAAGACGACATGCCCGCCCTTGGCGCGCTCGGCCTTCACCACCGCCGCCAGCCGCGCCAGCCCGCCGCGCCCCTTCTCCTCGCTGATCCTGTAGATGTCGTTGGTGAGGACGAAGGTGATCCGGGTCGTCCCCTGCGCCAGCGCGGCGCGCGCGGCGAGCGCGGCGAGGCCGGCGGACGAGCCGCCGATGAGCGCCTGACGACGATTGAGACTGGACATGGAGAACGGCTCCTGATGGGCGCGCGCGGCGCGAGATGCGGGTCGGCGGCCAGATTGGCGCGCGGGCCGACGCGCCGCAAGGGCGGCGAGCGGCCGGGACGGGACGGGACGGGAATCGACAGACGGCCGGCCCCGCCCTAAATCCGGCGCGACGCAGTTTGGAAGGAATCCGAAATGACGACGCATGACGGCGACAGCCGCCGCGACGCGATGCGCGCCAAGGGCCCCTGGCCCGCCAATCATCCGCCCGTCAAATTCGGCCGGGTCGGCGTCCTTTTGATGAATCTCGGCACGCCGGACGCCACCGACTACCGCTCGATGCGCCGCTACCTGAAGGAGTTCCTGTCGGATCGGCGCGTCATCGAGGAGCCGCGCTGGAAGTGGTGGCCGATCCTCAACCTGATCATCCTGCAGACGCGCCCCCAGAAGAAGGGCAAGGACTACGACACGATCTGGAACCGGGAGCGCGACGAGGGCCCCCTGAAGACGATCACCCGCGCGCAGGCCGGGAAACTCGCCGCGCGCCTCGCCGACGGCGCCTTCGGCGAGAAGGGCCGTCACGTCGTCGTCGACTGGGCGATGCGCTACGGCAACCCCTCCGTCGCCGAGCGCCTCGCGGCGATGCAGGCGCAGGGCTGCGAGAAGATCCTCGCCGTGCCGCTCTACCCGCAATATGCCGGCGCCACCTCGGCGACGGCGTGCGACAAGCTGTTCGAGGGCTTGATGAAGATGCGCTGGCAGCCGGCGGTGCGCATCGCCCCGCCCTATCACGACGAGCCCGCCTATATCGACGCGCTGGCGAGCTCGCTGCGCGAGGAGCTGGGCAAGCTCGATTTCACGCCGGAGAAGATCCTCTGCTCCTTCCACGGCGTGCCGCAATCCTATCTCGACAAGGGCGACCCCTATCACTGCAACTGCGCCAAGACGCACCGGTTGCTGCGCGAAAAGATGGGTTTCTCGGCCGACGAGTTCGTCATGACCTTCCAGTCCCGCTTCGGGCCGGAGGAGTGGCTGAAGCCCTATACGGACGAGACGGTGAAGGCGCTCGCCGCCGGCGGCGTGAAGCGCCTCGCCGTGATCACGCCCGGCTTTTCGGCCGACTGCCTCGAAACGATCGAGGAGATCGGCGGCGAGAACCGCGAATATTTCGAGCATGGCGGCGGCGAGAAATTCGCCGCCATCCCCTGCCTGAACGACAGCCCGCAGGGCATGGCGGTGATCGAGGACGTGGTGCGCCGCGAATTGCAGGGCTGGATCTGAACAGCCCCGCCGACGGCGGCTTGATCCCGGCATAATGTTATAATATTACGTCCGCCACGGCGAAGGCCGAGGATCCAGTGTGGCGGGACGTTTGGGAATGGAGCGCGGCGACAGCGCGATGCAGGACGACGCGGCGGCGACGCCGCGCCTGTCGCACGACCATGGGCATCCGCACGACCATTCGCACGGTCATGCGCATGATCCGGCGCTGATCCGCCCGCCAGGCCTGTCGCTGCTGCTCATGCCCGTCTCCGTCCGCCTCGCCGGCGCGGCGGGCCTGTCCGCGCTCGTCTGGCTCGGCGTCTGGTGGGCGATCGCGTGAGCGCCCTCGCCTTTCAGGATCTGACCCTCGCCTATGGCGCGAACCCCGTGGTCCAGGGGCTGACCGGCCGCGTCGAGCCCGGCGCGCTGCTGGCCATCGTCGGCCCCAACGGCGCCGGCAAGTCCAGCCTCCTGAAAGCGGCGATGGGCGAACTCGAGCCGGTTTCCGGCGCGCTGGCGCTCGGCGTTCGGCGCGCGCAGATCGCCTACCTGCCGCAAGCGGTCGAGATCGACCTGTCGTTTCCCCTGACGGTCTACGATTTCGTCGCCATGGGGCTGTGGCGCGAGATCGGCGCCTGGCGCAGCGTCGGCGCGCCGGAGCGCGCGCGCATCGCCGACGCCCTGTCGGATGTCGGGCTGGAGGGCTTCGAGGCGCGCCCCATCGCGGCCCTGTCGGGCGGCCAGCGCCAGCGCATGTTCTTCGCCCGCCTCGCCTTGCAGCGCGCCCGCCTGATCCTGCTCGACGAGCCCTTCGCCGCGGTCGACGAGCGCACCACCGGCGACCTGATCCAGCTCATCGAGGGCTGGCGGGCGGCCGGCTGCACCGTCGTCGCCGTGCTGCACGATCTGGCGCTCGTGCGCGCGCGCTTTCCGGACACGCTGCTGCTCGCCCGCCGTATGATCGCCTGGGGCCCGACCGACGTGGTGCTGACCGAGCGAAATCTGTCGCGCGCCGCCGCGATGGTCGAGGCCGAGGCGCGCGCCCCCCATGAAAGCGCGAGCGCGGCCGGGAGGGGCGCGGCGTGAGCTACGAGATCGTCTCCCCCTTCGTCGAGTTCGATTTCATGCGCCGCGCGCTCGTCGGCGCGCTGGCGCTCGCCTTGTCCGGCGCGCCGGTCGGCGTGTTCCTGCTGCTGCGCCGAATGAGCCTGATGGGCGACGCGATGGCGCATGCGATCCTGCCCGGCGCGGCGCTCGGCTATCTCGCCTTCGGCCTGTCGCTGGGCGCGATGACGGCGGGCGGCATGGCGGCCGGCCTGGCGGTGGCGCTCGCCGCCGGCGTCGTCGCCCGCGCCACCACCCTGCGCGAGGACGCCTCGCTGGCCGCCTTCTATCTGCTGTCGCTCGCCGCCGGCGTCGTGCTGATCTCGGCGCGCGGCTCGAATGTCGACCTGATGCGCGTGCTGTTCGGCTCGGTCCTGGCGCTGGACGACGCGACGCTGATGCTGCTCGCCGCCGTCTCCACGATCACCCTCGTCGGGCTGGCGCTGATCTTCCGGCCGCTCGCCGTGGAGACGGTCGACCCCGGTTTCCTGCGCTCGGTCGGCGGTCGCGGCTCAGTGGCGCATCTGGCCTTTCTGGCCTTGCTGGTGGCCAATCTCGTCGCCGGCTTCCACGCGCTCGGCACGCTGCTCGCCGTCGGCCTCATGATCCTGCCCGCCGCGACCGCGCGGCTGTGGTGCGTCGACATGACGGCGATGATCGCGACCGCGATGGCGACCGGCGTCGCCGCGAGCCTGTCGGGCCTCTCGCTCTCCTACAATTTCGGCTGGCCGACGGGGCCGACGATCATTCTCGCCGCCGGGGCCATCTACGCGGTCTCGCTCGTCCTCGGGCGCGCCGGCGGCGTCCGCCGAGGCCGCACGCACAGGAAAGGAACGCGCCATGATTGACCGTCGCAGTCTTCTCGTCGCGGCGCTCGCCGCCCCCTTGGCCGCGCGCGCGCTCGCACAATCGCCGCCCGCGCGCCTGCCCGTCGTCGCGAGCTTCACCATTCTGGCCGACATCGCCCGGCGCGTCGGCGGCGAGCGCGTCGCGGTGGAGCAGCTTGTCGGCCCCGGCGCGGACGCGCATGTGTTCCAGCCCTCGCCCGCCGACGCCCGAAAGGTCGCGACGGCGCGCCTCGTGATCGTCAACGGCCTCGGCTTCGAGGGGTGGATGGAGCGACTGGCGAAGGCGGCCGCCGCGCCGCCGCGCGTCGTCGTCGCCAGCGAAGGCGTGAAGAGCCGCAAGGCGCCGGAGGAGGCTGACGGACACGGCCATCGCCACGCCTTCGATCCGCATGCGTGGCAGGCGGTCGGCAACGTGAAAATCTATGCCGAGAACATCCGCAAGGCGTTGAGCGACATCGACGCCGAGGGCGCCGCCGTCTACGCCGCCAACGCCGCCGCCTATGCGCGCGAACTCGATGCGCTCGACGCCGACATCCGCGCCGCCATGGCCGCGCTGCCCCCCGCGCGCCGCAAGGTGGTGACGACGCACGACGCCTTCGGCTATTTCGCCGAGGCGTACGGCGTCGCCTTCATCGCGCCCAAGGGCGTGTCGTCCGAGGCGGAGGCCTCGGCGAAGGACGTGGCCCGCATCATCCGCCAGATCAAGGCGGAGAAGATCCCGGCCGTCTTTCTCGAGACCGTCGTCGATCCGCGCCTGATGCAGCGCATCGCCGCCGAGACCGGCGCCCGGATCGGCGGCGCGCTCTATTCGGATGCCCTGTCCCCGCCCGACGGCCCGGCGGGGACTTACATCGACATGATGCGCCACAACGTCCGCGAACTGACGAAGGCGCTGTCGTCCTGAGGCGGATTGCCGGCGCGCCGCGCGATCCCCATATCGGGGCGCGCGGCGCGCTTTGACTTGAGCCCGCCGCGCCGCTTGAATGCGCCCCCTCCGGGGCCCTTACCATTCATCATCCCGCCGCGAGGCGCCTGCGCCGCCGCCGCATCGGAGCCGACATGTCCGACCAGAAGATTCCCGTCACCGTGCTCACCGGCTATCTCGGCGCCGGCAAGACCACGCTGCTCAACCGCATCCTCACCGAGCCGCACGGCAAGCGCTACGCCGTGATCGTCAACGAGTTCGGCGAGATCGGCATCGACAACGACCTCGTCGTCGGCGCCGACGAAGAGATCTTCGAGATGAACAACGGCTGCATCTGCTGCACCGTGCGCGGCGACCTCATCCGCATTCTCGAAGGGCTGATGAAGCGCAAGGGCAAGTTCGACGCCATCATCGTCGAGACGACGGGCCTGGCCGATCCCGCGCCCGTCGCCCAAACCTTCTTCGTCGACGCCGACGTGCAGACCGCCGCCCGTCTCGACGCGGTTGTCACCGTCGCCGACGCCAAGTGGCTGGCCGACCGGCTGAAGGACGCGCCGGAGGCCAAGAACCAGATCGCCTTCGCCGACGTCATCGTCATCAACAAGACCGATCTCGTGACGCCGCAGGAGCTGCGCGAGGTGAAGGCGCGCATCCGCGCGATCAACCCCTACGCCAAGCTGCACGAGACCGTGAAGGCGAACGTGCCGCTCGACGCCGTGCTCGGCCGCAACGCCTTCGATCTCGACCGCATTCTCGAGATCGAGCCGGAATTCCTGCACGCCGACGATCACGATCACGACCATGATCACGACCATCATCATGGCCACGATCATCATCACGGCCACGATCACCACCATCACGGCGGGCTGAAGCATTTCCACGACGAGCACATGCAGTCCGTGGCGATGGAGATTCCGGGCGACGTGAACCCGGAGAAGTTCCTGCCCTGGATCAACGACCTGACGCAGGCGCACGGGCCGGCCATCCTGCGCTCGAAAGGCATCCTCGCCTTCACGAACGAGCCGAAGCGCTTCGTCTTCCAGGGCGTGCACATGATTCTCGACGGCGACGTGCAGCGCGAATGGAAGCCCGGAGAGAAGCGCACGTCGAAGATCGTCTTCATCGGCCGCGACCTGCCGGAGAAGGAAATCCGCGAGGGATTCTTGGCCTGCAAGGCCTGATCCGGCCGCGGCGCGCTCGCCGGACGATCCCGTCAACAAAGACGCCGGGGCCCTTTCGGACCCCGGCGCTTGTCAGGACGACGGTTGGGGCGTCGCCCCCTTTCAGCTCACTTCTTCGGCGCGGGCGCCGGAGCCGCCTTCGGCGGGAAGGGCTGCGGACGCGGCGTCGCGTCGGAGGACGGCGGCAGCACCGGCATGGTGAACTGCGGCATGTCGCCGGTCAGCGTCTTCAGGAAGGCGACGACCTGCCGGGTCTCGTCCGCCGTGAAGTCCTTGCCGAGCTGGATGCGGCCCATGGTGCGCACGGCTTCCGTCAGCGTGTTGGCCGAGCCGTCATGGAAGTAGGGATAGGTGTATTCGACGTTGCGCAGCGTCGGCACCTTGTAGTTGAAGCGGTCGGCGTCCTTGCCCGTCACCGCGAAGCGGCCGGTCGCCGGATCGTCCTTCTTGAACGCCTCGACGACGCCCATCTTCTGGAACGAGTTGCCGCCCACCGCCTCGCCATTGTGGCAGGCGACGCAGCCGGTGTCCTTGAACAGCGCATAGCCCTTCTGCTCGTCGGCGGTCAGCGCGTCCTTCTTGCCGAGCAGCCACTGGTCAAAGCGGGAATTCGGCGTCACCAGCGTCTTTTCGAATTCGGCGATGGCGGCGGTCACCTGGTCGATGTCGACCTTGTCCTTGCCGAACACCTGCTTGAATTCGCGGACATAGGCCGGGATCGACTCGAGCACGCCGAGCGCCAGCGTGTGCGTGAAGGCCATCTCGCCTGGATTGGCGATCGGGCCGCCCGCCTGCGCCTTCAGGTCGCCGGCGCGGCCGTCCCAGAACTGCGCGACGTTGAGGCTGGAGTTCAGCACGGTCGGCGCGTTGATCGGACCTTGCTGCCACTGGTCGCCGATCGAGGTCGGGATGTTGTCCGTGCCGCCCATCGAGAGGTTGTGGCAGGAGTTGCAGGAGATGAACCCGGATTTCGACAGGCGCGGGTCGAAGTAGAGCTTCTTCCCAAGCTCGACCATGCCGAGATTGATGCTCTTGGGCGGCTGGATGATCTGGATCGGCTCGTCCGCGGTCTGCGCGACGGCGATGGACGCGGCGCCGCTCAGAAGCGACGCGGCGAGGAGCGTCAGGAACCGTTTCATGTGGTCTCTCCCGTTTCGAGGAGGCCGACGCTAACCGCTTGCGTGCACAAAAAATTGATTTAAATCAACGACTTAATTGATTTTGCCTATAGACTCGATAGCGTCGGGCTATAACCTCCGCAAGCCCTTGTCGCGCGGCCGTTTTTGGAGATCGGGCATGACCCTCGTCGAGTTGCGCTACATCGTCGCATTGGCCGCCGAGGGCAATTTCAGCCGCGCCGCCGAACGCTGTTCGGTCAGCCAGCCGACACTGAGCGTCGCCATCGCCCGGATCGAAAGCGAACTCGGCGTGCAATTGTTCGAGCGCGCCAAGGGCTTCGTCAGCCCGAGCCCGGTTGGCGCCGAGATCGTCCGTCAGGCCCGTCTCGCCCTGCACGAGGCCGACAAGATCCGCGACATCGCCCTGCACGGCCGCAACCAGCTCGCCGGCCCGCTGCGGCTCGGCGTCATCCACACCGTCGGCCCCTATCTGCTGCCGCCGCTGATCGTCGAATTGAAGCGCCTCGCCCCCGAGATGCCCCTCGTCATCGAGGAGAACATGACGGCGGCGCTCTCCGACATGCTGCGCGACAACGAGATCGACGTCGCGGTGATCGCCCTGCCCTTCGAACTGCCGGGCGTGCAGACCATGCCGCTTTACGACGAGAGCTTCGTCGTCATCGTGCCGCGCGGGCACGGCTGGGAGGGGCGCAACGCCATCAATCCGGAGGAGGTGAGCGGCGACGACGTGCTGCTGCTGAAAGCCGGCAACTGCTTCCGCGATCAGGTGCTGGGCGCCTGCCCGCAGATCAGCAAGGCGGAGACCGACATTCACCTCGGCTATTCCATCGGCACGCTGCGCTGGATGGTGGCTTCCGGCCTCGGCGTTTCGATCCTGCCGGCGAGCGCGGCGCAGCGCCCTTACGTCAACGATCTCGTCACTGTGCTGCCCTTCGCGCCGCCCGAGCCCTCGCGACGCATCGCGCTCGCCTACCGCGCCGGCTTCGCCCGGCCGGAGGCTATCGCCGCCATCGCGCAGGCGGTGCGGGAGATGAAGCAGCCCGCCTTCCGCCTCGTCGCCGCGCCGCGCGCCGCGGCGGCGGAATGAGGCCGCGCCCCTCGGGGTTGGAAGCCGCCGCGCGCTTCGGATAAACCCTGAGACGATGACCGATTCCTCCCTCACCGCGCATGTCGCGCCGATCGACGCCGGCGCCCATGTCGTCGCCGCAGGCTTCCTCGGCCCGACGCCGGCGCTGGCGATGGCCGACGGCGCGACGCTGATCGGCGAGCCGGGCGCGACGCGGCGCGGCCTGCCGCATCCCGGCGCGGCCATGCTCGTCGCCGCCTGCGACGGCGCGCGCCTCGTCACCGGCGCGGACGACGGCCGCATCGTGTCGACGGACGCAGCCGGCGCCGTCACCGAGATCGCCGACGAGAGCGGCCGCTGGATCGACGCGCTGGCGCTGCGCGAGGACGGCGCGGTCGCCTGGTCGGCTGCGCGCACGGTGCGCGCGCGCGACGCGAAGGGCGAGGTCAAGAGCTGGGCAGCGCCTTCCTCCGTGCGCGGCCTCTCCTTCATGCCGAAGGGCTACCGCCTCGCCGTCGCCCATTACGGCGGCGCCTCGCTGTGGTTCCCCAACGCCGCCGCCTCGCCCGAGCGCCTCGAATGGAAGGGCTCGCATCTCGACGTCACCGTCTCGCCGGACGGGCGCTTCTGCGTCACCTCGATGCAGGAGAACGCGCTGCATGGCTGGCGCATCGTCGACAAGGCGAACATGCGCATGACGGGCTACCCCGCCAAGACGCGCAGCCTCTCCTGGTCCTACGACGGCAACTGGCTCGCCACATCCGGCGCGGAAGCCTGCATCGTCTGGCCGTTCAAGGACAAGGACGGCCCGATGGGCAAGGCGCCGCGCGAATGCGGCGTGCGCCCGGCGCGCGTTTCGGCCTGCGCGTTTCATCCCGCCGCGCTGATCGTCGCCATCGGCTACGAGGACGGCTGGATCATGCTCGTGCGTCTGACGGACGCCTCCGAGATTCCGGTGCGTTCCACCCCTGTCGAGGCCAGAGCCGGCGCGATCACCGCGCTCGTCTGGGATCGTGCCGGAAAGCGGCTCGTTTTCGGCGCAGCCGACGGCGCGGCGGGCGTTCTGACGCTGCCGGCGGCGTGAGTGTTTTAAGGTTTCGCGGCCCTGCTCTTTGCGGCTAGCATGTCTCCTTTCCATGAAGGGAGAGAGCAATGATCGGCGACGACAGCACGGGCGCCTCGCGGCGCGACGCATTGCGGATCGCGGCGGGCCTCGGCGCGGCGACGGCGCTCGTAAGCGCGACGGCCGCGCCCGCGCTGGCGCAAGCGGCGAGCGACTCCACCTTCGATCGCGTGCGCGCTGCGAAGGTGCTGCGCATCGCCGCACTGCCGGGCGAACTGCCCTATTTCAACAAGGACCTTGCCTCGGGCGAGTGGAGCGGCTTCGCCATCGAGATGGCGAAGGACATCGCCAAGACGCTCGACGTCGGCCTCGAATACACCGAGTCCACCTACGGCAATTCGGTGCTCGAATTGCAGTCGGGCAAGATCGACCTCGCCTTCGCCCTGTCGGCGACGCCGCAGCGCGCGATGGTGATCGACTTCACCAAGCCCGTCTTCTCCCATCCCTTCGGCGCCGTGCTGCGCAAGGGCTTCGAGGCGACCACCTGGGGCGATCTCGACAAGAAGGGCGTGCGCATCGCCGTCGACGCGGGCTCCGCCAACGAGACCGCGGCGCGCCGCTTCGCGCCGAACGCCGACATCAAGACGCTGAAGACGCGCGACGAGGTGATGCTGGAGCTCGCCTCCGGCCGCGCCGACGCCGTCGTCTCCGCGCTCATTCTCGGCCTCACCGCCGTGGCCAAGAACCGCAATCTGGGCAGCTACAAGCTGTTGCAGAAGCCGCAGGTCGCCATCGCCTCCTGCATGGGCGTGCGCAAGGAGCAGGACAAGAAGTGGCGCGATTTCCTGTCGACCTGGGTCGACTACAATCGCGGCCTCGGCCAGATGCGCGAATGGTTCCAGAAGGGCCTCGCCCTGAACGGCGTGCCGCCGGCGGACCTGCCCGTCGAGCTCGACATCTGACGCGCGCGGGCCGCGTGCGCGCGGCCCGTTCGCCTGCGGGGCGGGTCGGATGATCGACTACACATGGGATTTCGCCCTGCTGCTGAAATACAGCAGGCTGTTCTGGATCGGCGTCGGCTGGACCCTCGCCTACACCGTCGGCACGGTGATCCTCGGCACGCTGATCGGCCTTTTCGTCGCGCTGCTGCAACTCAAGAGCTGGCGCTCCGTTCGCTGGTTTTTGCGCGGCTATGTCGAGCTGTTCCGCTGCACGCCGCTGCTGGTGCAGATCATCTGGTTCTACTACGCCTTCCCAGTGCTGATCGGCGTCAACATCGGCCCGCATGTGGCGGCCGTGTCGGTGCTCTCGCTCTATGGCGGCGCGTTCTACGCGGAAATTTTCCGCGGCGGCATCGAGTCGATCGAGCGTGGACAATGGGATGCGGCGCGCTCCCTCGGCCTGCGCCCGTGGCATGTGATGAAGCTCGTCGTGCTGCCGCAGGCCATCCGCCGCATGCTGCCGCCCTATGTCAACCAGTCGATCATCCAGTTGAAGAACACCTCGCTCGTCTCGGTGATCGCGGTGCCCGATCTCGTCTACAACGCGACGCTGATCAACGCCGACACCTATCGGCCGCTCGAGGTCTACACCGTGGTCGCGGTGATCTATTTCGCGATCCTCTTTCCCGCGACGCTGCTGGCGCAGCGCCTCGAAAAACGAATGGCGGCCGGACATGCCTGACGGAGCGACGACGCGCGACCTGATCGTCGAGCGCATGGAGGTCACCCTCACGCGCTGGCCGTTGAAGATGAAGCGCCGCCACGGCGTCGGCGACGTCGAGCGGTCGATGCCGGGCGTCATCCTCAAGTTGACGACGCGCGGCGGCCTCGTCGGCTGGGGCGAGGCCGCGCCGTGGTCCGTCTTCTCCGGCACCGCCGAGGGCAACGCCGCGGCGCTCGACGTCTATCTGCGCGCCCTCGTCGTCGGCCGCTCGGCGAGCGACGTGCAGACCATTCTGGACGCCGCCGACCACGCCGTCGTCGGCCACGCCGAGGCGAAGGCTGCGCTCGAGATGGCGCTCGACGATCTGCGCGGCAAGGCGCTCGGCGTGCCCTGCGCGGAGCTGCATGGCGGCGTCGTGCGGCGCGACATTCCGCTGTCCGTCTCCGTCGCCGATCCCGACTTCGAGGCCGATCTCGATTTCGTGCGCGCCCGTCTCGCCGAAGGCGTGCGCCTCTACAAGGTGAAGACGGGCTTCCTCACCCATCGCGAGGATCTCGTGCGGCTTGAGCGGCTGGCCGCGGTGCTGCCCGCCGACGCCGAAATCCGCATCGACTACAATCAGGGCCTCGAGGCGTGGGACGCGCTGCGCAAGCTGCGCGACATGGAGGCGTTCAGGCCGGGCTTCATCGAGCAGCCGGTGGCGCGCGAGCGGCGCGATGCGATGGCGATGCTCGCCGCCGCGCTCGATACGCCGATTCTGGCCGATGAGAGCTGCTTCTCGCCGGCCGAGGCCGTCGAGATGGTCCGCCGCGGCTTCGCCGACGCCGTATCGGTGAAGCTGATGAAATGCGGCGGCGTGCGCCGCGCCAAGGAGATCGCCGCCATCGGCGGCGCGGCGGGGATCCCCGCCTATGGCGGCACGATGTTCGAGGCGGGCGTGGCGCTCGCCGCCGGCATTCACTGCGTCGCATCGACGCCGAACATCTGTCTCGGCGCCGAGTTCTATACGGCCAACCACGTCATCGGCGTGGACATTCTCGAGCGCCCGCTCGATTTGTCGAACGGCGCGAGCCATTTGCCCGACGCTCCGGGCCTCGGCGTCGCGGTCGACGCGGCGGCGCTGCGCTCCGTCACGGTCGAGGCGCGCGGCTGACGCGCTCGACAGCGCGGCGGGCCGGGTCTAGACCCTCGGTGCGGAGGGCCGGATGATCGTTCGTCGCTTGATCCTGGCGCTGAGCCTGTTTCTCGGCGCGCTCGCCTCGCAGTTGCCCGAATTCGCGCAGCAATATCGCCAGCGCCTCGGCGGCGCCATCGACGAGTTGCAGCGCATCGTCGCGCAGTTCGACCGCGACGCGCAGGGCGAACAATTGACGCGCGACGCGGCGCTCGACCGTCTCGGCGCCAATGTCGATCCTCTGGCGCAAAAGCGCGCGGCCGACATGCGCGAGACCATCGCGCGCGAGGCGCGCCTGTCGCAGCAGCAACAGGCGATGACGGACGCCGGCGCCTTCGGCCGCCTCGGCGCGCTGGCGACGAACGCCGACCCCGGCGTCGCGCAACGCGCCTGGCAGGATTTCGAACCGGCGATCCCGGCGACCGCCGAGGGGCTCGTCACCGGCGCCGTCGGCTTCCTCGTCGGCGGCGGCCTCCTGCGCCTGCTCGCCGCGCCCTTCCGGCGCCGGCGCAGGCCAAGCGAGGCATGACTGTCATTCCCGGCCGAGCGAAGCGAGGGGAAGGGAATCCAACGCCCAGCCCCGCCCTTCGCCGACCTCCCCGTCCCGGCCCGCCTCAGCGCACCAGAATGTTGCGGAACTGCCAGGGGTCGCTTGTGTCGATGTCCTCGGGGAAGAAGCCGGGCCGTCCGTCGAGCGGAGTCCAGTCCGTATAGCGACCGTTCACGGGGCCGAGATACGGACGCTGCACCTCGAGGCAGCGACGGAAGTCGAGCTCGTCCGCCTCGACGATTCCGGCGTTCGGATTCTCCACCGCCCACACCATGCCTGCGAGCACCGCCGAGGTGACCTGAAGGCCGGTCGCGTTCTGATACGGCGCGATGCGCCGCGTCTCCTCGACGGAGAGCTGCGAGCCATACCAATAGGCGTTGTTCTTGTGGCCGTAGAGCAGCACGCCGAGCTCGTCGATGCCGTCCACGATCTCCGTCTCCGTGAGGATGTGATGGGCGTCCTGCACGCGGCCGGCGCGGCCGAACATTTCGTGCAGCGAGAGCACTGCGTCGTTCGAAGGGTGGTAGGCGTAGTGGCAGGTCGGGCGGTAGACGGCCGCGCCGCTCGCGTCGCGCGCGGGGTAGTAGTCGGCGATCGAGATCGCCTCGTTGTGCGTGACGAGGAAGCCGTATTGCGGGCCGGGCGTCGGGCACCAGGAGCGCACGCGCGTGTTGGCGCCGGGCTGCATCAGATAGATCGCCGCGCCGCATCCTTCCTTGTGGAAGCCGGCGTTCTCCGGCGCCCAGCGCTCATGCGCGCCCCAGCCGAGCTCGGCCGGCTGCATGCCCTCCGACACGAAGCCCTCGACCGACCAGGTGTTGACGAACACGTCGGGCGGCTTGGGGTGCTTGGCGCGCTGCGTGTCGCGCTCGGCGATGTGGACCCCCTTGACGCCGACCGCCTGCATCGCGCGCGCCCATTCCTCGCGCGTCGACGGCTTGCCGATGTCGACCCCGGAATCGGCCGCGACGTTCATCAGCGCCTGCTTGACGAACCACGACACCATGCCGGGATTGGCGCCGCAGCAGGAGACCGCCGTCGTCCCGCCCGGCGACTTGCGGCGCGCCGCCAGCACGCTCTCGCGCAGCGCGTAGTTGGTGCGCGCCTCCGGCCCGAGCGAGGAGTCGAAATAGAAGCCCGCCCAAGGCTCGACCACCGTGTCGATGTAGAGCGCGCCGATCTCGCGACAGAGCTCGATGATCGCCAGCGAGGACGTGTCGACCGACAGGTTGACGCAGAAGCCCTGCCCCTTGCCGGCCTTCAGCAGCGGCGGCAGAACCTCGCGATAATTCTCCTTCGTCACGGCGAGCTTGAGGAAGCGCGCGCCATGCGACTCGGCGAGCGCGCGGTCGCTGTCGTCCGGGTCGACGATGACGAAGTGCGTCTTGTCGAACTGGAAGTGGCGCTCGATCAGCGGCAGCGTCCCCTTGCCGATGGAGCCGAAGCCGATCATCACGATCGGGCCGTCGATGCGGCCATGCACGGGCCATTTCGTCATGGTCGAAAACTCCTGCCGGAAAAAGTCGCGCCTACAAAGCAACCGCGGCCGTCAAGGTCAAGCGGCCGCGCCGCAGCGCAGCGTCGCGGCGGCCGGGAGAGTCATTTCCCCATCATCTTGTTCGGCAGCCAGGTGGCGATCTCTGGAAAGACGCACAGCAGCAGCATGGCGAAAACCATGCACATCATGAAGGGGAAGGCGCCCTTCAGGATCGTCGGCAGACGCACGTCCGGCGTGATGCCGTTGATGACGAACAGGTTGAGCCCGACCGGCGGGGTGATCAGGCCGAGCTCCATGTTGATCGTCAGGATGACGCCGAACCAGACCGGGTCGAACCCCGCCGACGAGATGATCGGCGCAAGAATCGGCGTCGCCATCAGGATGATCGCCGCCGGCGGCAGGAAGCAGCCGGCGATCAGCAGCAGGATGTTGACATAGAGCATCAGAACCCAGCGGTTGATCGCCAGCCCCGCGATCCACTCCGCCACCGCCTGCGTCACGTAGAGGCTCGACATCATGTAACTGAACAGGATCGACGCGCCGATGATCATCAGCAGCATGCCGCTCTCGCGCGTCGCGTCGCGCAGGATCAGCCACAGATCGGCCGGCCGCCACATCCGGTAGATCACGATCACCATGAGCAGGCACAGCAGCGCGCCGACGCCCGCCGCCTCCGACGGCGTGGCGATGCCGCCGTAGAGCGAATAGACCACCCCGGCGATCACGAGGATGAACGGCAGAAGCCTCGGCATCAGCTCGAGCTTCTCCTTCAGCGAGTAGATGCGGCCGAAATCCGTCGTCACCGTGCCGCGCTTCCAGCTGATGAACAGCGCCCAGGCGATGAACAGCGCGGTCAGCATGAGGCCCGGCAGCACGCCGGCGATGAACAGTCGGCCGATCGACGTCTCGGACGCGATGCCGTAGAGGATCATCGTCAGGCTCGGCGGGATGAGAATGCCGAGCGTGCCGCCGGCGGCGATTGAGCCCGTCGCAAGGTCGGCGTCGTAGCCGCGCCGGCGCATCTCGGGAATGCCCATCTTGCCGATGGCCGCGCAGGTGGCGGGCGAGGAGCCCGTGAGCGCGGCGAACAGCGCGCAGGCGCCAATGTTCGAGATGACCAGCGAGCCCGGCACGCGGCCGAGCCAGCGCGCCAGCGCCTCGTAAAGATCCGACCCCGCGCGCGAGGAGGCGACGGCGGCGCCCATCACCACGAACATCGGAATCGAGACCAGCGTGAAGTCGTTCAGACCCGCGAAGATCGTCTCAGTGATGAAATGAAACGCGCGCGCCCCCTCGAAGGCGAACAGGAAGACGAGCGAGACCGCGCCGAGACCGAAGGCGATCGGCGTGCCCGTCGCCAGCACGAGCAGCGTGGCGAGGCAGATCAGCCCCCCGAGCGCCAGCGGGCTCACAGCGTGTCCTCCGGACGCAGACCGAACGGATGCTCGCGATCGGTGGCGACGGCGAGGATCTCGGCGACATATTGCAGGCAGAGCAGGCCGAGGCCAACCGGCGCCGACAGATACGGAATCCACAGCCGCGCGCGCCACATCGAGCTTGTGCGCTGACCGCTGTCCCAGGCCTCGAACCACCACTCGACGCTGTTCCAGAAGAACAGCGCGCAGAAGAACAGGCCGATCGCCGCCGCGACGAAGGCGAGCGGCTTGCGCGCCGCCGGCGGCAGCGCCAGCGGCAGCAGATCGACATTCACATGCCCGCGCGTCAGCAGGATGTAGGGCGCGCCCAGAAACGTCGCAGCGATCAGCGAGAAGGTGACGAACTCGGTCTGCCAGATCGCCGATTGCCCCAGCACGGCGCGCACGAAGATCATCTGGCAGACGACGAGGATGCCAACCAGAATCAGCGCCGCCGAGGCGACGCCGCTGATCTGCGACAGGAGGCGCGTGGCGCGCAGGAAAACGGACACGCTCCGCTCACTTCACCGCAAGCGCCTTGTCGAGCAGCTCCTTGCCGCCCGGCGTCTGCTCGGCGAAATTCTTGTAGGAGGTCTTGGCCGCGATGGCGCGCCATTTGTCGGCCTGCGCGGCGCTCATCGTCACCACCTGCACGCCAGCGCCCTTGAACGCCTCGGTCATCTTGTCGTCGAGCTTGCGCGTCTCGGCGTCGAAATAGGCCTCCGCCTTTTTCGAGGCGTCCATGATCGCCTTCTTCTGCGCCTCGTTCAGCTTGTCGAAGGCGGCCTTCGACATCAGCACCGGCTCGTACATGAACCACAGCGCCTGCTCGCCCGGCGCGGTGACGCATTTCAACTGTTCGAACAGGCGGAAGGAGGTGAAGCTGCCGGTGGAGGTGTCGGTGCCGTTGGCGACGCCCGTCTGCAGCGCGTTGTAGACCTCGTTCGACGGGATCGAGACGATCGAGGCGCCCGCGCCCGCCCACATCTCCGAGAAGGTGGCGCCGGCCGAGCGCACCTTCAGGCCCTTCGCGTCGTCGGGCTCGAGAATGCACTTGTCCTTGCCGCCGAAAGCGCCGGCGAGCCAGGCGTCGGCCAGCACGACGACGCCCGCCTTCTCGATGATCGCCTTGATGTCCTTCATGAAGTCGGACGAATTGATCCGCTTGGCGTGTTCGTGGTTGCGCACGAGGCCGGGCATCAGCGTCGCGCCGAACTGGGGATGCGATCCCGACGCATAGTCGAGCGGGAAGGAGGACAGGTCGATCTGGCCGCGCTGCAACGCGCGCCACTGCTCCTGCGCCTTCACCAGGCTCGCGCCGGGATAGACCTTGATGTCGAGGCCGACATTCGCGGCGTTGGCCTCGCGCGCGATGATCTGCACCATCTCGTCGCGCGCATCGCCCTTGCCGCCCGGAAACTGATGCGAGGCCTTGAGCTGAACCTGAGCGGATGCGGCCGAGGCGACGATCATCGTCGCGAGCGCCGCTGTGGCGGCGAGCGCCTTCGTCATCATGCGATCCTCCCTGAGCGCGGCCGCATCTGCGGCGGCCGTCATGCGCAGGTTGCCGAGGATCGCGCCCAAATGCAAACGGGCCGGCGAGGCCGGCCCGTCGCATCGTCTTCCGCACGGTCGCGCCTACGCGGCGCGCGTCATCGCAGGCGCGCGCGGCGCGCGACGCAGCATATGCGCGCCGGTCGGCGCGACGAGGCCCGACGCGCCCGCAAGCGCGCCCGGCTCGATCTCGAAGCCGAGAAAGCGCGCGCGATCGACCGGGCCCGGCAGATCGAGACCGCGCGTCAGCGCGCGCTCGAAGCCGAAGCGGCGATAATACGCCTCGTCGCCGACGAGCAGGATCGCCTTGTGGCCGCGCGCGGCGGCGCGCCACATCGCCTCGCGCATGAGCTGACCGCCGACGCCGAGCGAGCGATGCGATTCGGCGACGGCGAGCGGTCCCAGCATCAGCGCGGGACGGCCGTCGCCGGTGCGCACATGCCACAGGCGAATCGTGCCGACGACCTCGTCGCCGTCCTTCGCCACGAGCGCGAGACCGGCGGCCGGAAGCCGCCCCTCGCGCAGGCGCTCGCTGGTCTTGCCGAAGCGCGCCGCGCCGAAGGCGGCGTCGAGCAGCAGCTCGCGCGCGCCGACATCCGCGCCCGTCTCATCGACGATGCGCAACGCGGCGTCCTCGCGCGCGAAGGCGACGCGCAGCGCCGACTGCGCCGCGTCGAACGAGGAGACGACAGGGATCATGGCGGTCATCAGAGCCTCCGTGAGGGGCGAGACGATCCACGCACCACCGCAAGCGGCGCCGTTCGGGACAGAAGAGGAGTGGAAACGCCGATTGCTCGGCGGTGTTCCCTCTCCCGCGCGCGGGAGAGGGTTGGACGCGTCGCGCGTCAGATGCAGTGCGTCTCGAGCGGCGGGAAGCCGTTGAACGCGACGGCCGAGTAGGTCGTCGTGTAGGCGCCCGTCCCCTCGATCAGCACCTTGGCGCCGATCTCGAGGCTCACCGGCAGCTCGTACGGCTCCTTCTCGTAGAGCACGTCGACCGAGTCGCAGGTCGGGCCGGCGAGCACGCAAGGCTCCGTCGCATCGCCGTCATAGGCGGTGCGGATCGGATAGCGGATCGCCTCGTCCATCGTCTCGGCCAGGCCGTTGAACTTGCCGATGTCGAGGTAGACCCACTTCAGCTTGTCGTCGTCGGCCTTCTTCGAGATGAGGACGACCTCGGCCTCGATGACGCCGGCGTTGCCCACCATGCCGCGGCCCGGCTCGATGATCGTCTCCGGGATGCGGTTGCCGAAGTGCTTGCGCAGCGACTTGAAGATCGCCTCGCCATACGCCTTCACCTTCGGCACGTCGCGCAGATACTTCGTCGGGAAGCCGCCGCCGAGGTTCACCATCTGGAGATGGATGCCCTTCTCGGCGAGATCCCGGAAGATCGCGGAGGACGAGGCCAGCGCCCCGTCCCACATCTTCGGATTGCGCTGCTGCGACCCGACGTGGAACGAGATGCCGTAGGCCTGCAGGCCGAGGCGATGCGCATGCTCGAGCACGCGCGGCGCCATCGCCGGCTCGCAACCGAACTTGCGGCTGAGCGGCCACTCCGCGCCGTCGCCGGACGACAGGATGCGGCAGAAGACCTTCGCGCCGGGGGCGGCGCGGGCGACCTTCTCCACCTCGACTTCCGCGTCGACCGCGAACAGGCGCACGCCGAGCTCGTAGGCGCGCGCGATGTCGCGCTCCTTCTTGATCGTGTTGCCGAAGGAGATGCGGTCGGGCGTCGCGCCGGCCGCCATCGCCATCTGGATCTCCTGAACCGACGCGCAGTCGAAGCAGGAGCCCAGGCGCGCCAGCAGGTCGAGCACTTCCGGCTGCGGGTTCGCCTTCACGGCGTAGAACACGCGCGTGTCGGGCAGGGCCTTGGCGAAGGCGAGATAGTTGTCGCGCACGACGTCGAGATCGACGACGAGCACCGGACCCGTGTCGCGGCCCTCTTCGCGGCGGCGGCGCAGGAATTCCATGATGCGGTCGGTCATCGGCGTTCCCCCAACGTCCGGCTCTGCGCCGGTCCAAGACACAAGCGGTGCGTCCGGTCCGTCCGTCGGTCGCTCGCTGTGGAGGCGCGCGCCTGCGGTCGATCCATCTGCGGCCGGTCGTCGGTTGGCGCCCGGAGGCGCGCCGTCGGCCGGCGGTTGCTGCTCGGTTGGCGTCAGAGCGCGCGAGGCGGCGGAGAGCCGCAGCGCGTTCAGTCGGCCATCGTTTGGAAGGGGAAAATCCCGATCCGCACGCCCGGCAAGAAAGACAAGCCTCTTCATGTCGCCGACCTTTGGAGGGTCGACTGAGACGAAAAAGCCCGGTCCGTCGTTGCTTTAAGTCGCGTCCCCCGTTGGGCGGGGTTCGCCGGTTCGCCTCCGGCTGCCGGTTTTTCCAGTGCGGTTGACCGGCCTCTTGTCCGGATCCCCGCCGACCGACACACGACCACAGGCACGTGCGATTTGGGCAAGCGGAGAAATAGGCGCCGCGTGCCTGTTTCGCAAGCGGTTTTTTGCCCCGCGGCCCACTTTTTCCCCAGCCGTCGGCCAGCGGCCGGCGGGGTCCGGCGCTCCCAGGTCAATATCCTGATTTTTCTGCCTTCTTCCGAGAAGCCAGGACCGTCCGGCGCGCCGCGCTTGCGTTGCGGGGCGAAGCTGGCCTATCGCTCTGTCGCCCGCCGCGCCCGCCTGAGGCAATTTGTCCGATGATCGACCGCATCTCCCGCCGCTCCCTGCTCGCCGCGACGGCGCTGGCCCCGCTCGCTGCGCCCGGCCGCGCCTCGGCCCAGCCCGCCGGCCAGCAGGGCCCGGCCGTGCAGCCCACCCCCGCCCCCTCCGTGCCGACGCCGAAATTCGGCTATGACGAGGTGGTGGCGCGCGCCCAGGAGCTCGCCGGCGCGGCCTTCGACGATTCGACGCCGGCCCTGCCCGACGCGCTCGCCGGCATGAGCTACGATCGCTACCGCGAAATCCGGTTCAAGCCCGACAAGGCGCTGCTGCAGAATACGCCCTTCCGCCTGCAGCTCTTCCATCTCGGCTTCCTGTTCAAACGGCCCGTCACCGTGAATGTGGTGCGCAACGGCGCGCCGGTGCCGACGCCCTTCTCCTCCACCATGTTCGATTACGGCCGCACGCCGTTCGACAAGCCGCTGCCGCTCGATCTGGGGTTCGCCGGCTTCCGCCTGCACGGCCACCTCAACGATCCGCGCGTCTTCGACGAGCTGATCGCCTTTCTCGGCGCGAGCTATTTCCGCTTTCTCGGCCGCGGCCAGCGTTACGGCCTGTCGGCGCGCGGGCTGGCGATCAACGTCGGCGGACCGGACGCGGAGGAGTTTCCCTTCTTCCGCGAGTTCTGGATCGAATCGCCGGACGCCGCCGCCGAGCGGGCGACCGTCTACGCCCTGCTCGACAGCCCCTCTGTGACTGGCGCCTATCGCTTCCACATCTATCCCGCCGCCGAGACCGTGGTCGACGTCTCGGCCACGCTGTTCGCGCGCCGCCCGATGACCCGGCTCGGCCTGGCCCCGCTGACCTCGATGTATTTCTCCGGCGAGAACGAGCCGCGCCGTCTGCACGAGGACTATCGCGCCGAACTTCACGATTCGGACGGCCTGCTGATCAACACCGGCTCGGGCGAATGGATCTGGCGCCCGCTCCGCAACCCGGCGAAGACCGAGATCTCCGCCTTCGCCGACACCGGCCTGCGCGGCTTCGGGCTGATGCAGCGCGACCGCGTGTTCGAGCACTATCAGGACATCGACAACGAATATCATCTGCGTCCCAGCTACTGGGTCGAGCCGCGCGAGGGATGGGGCGAGGGAAAGCTCGAACTCGTCGAAATCCCCACCACCGACGAGACCAACGACAACATCGTCGCCTACTGGACGCCGAAACAGGCGCTGGAGCCGGGCGCGCCGCTGCGCCTGAGCTACAAGATCACCTCGGTCGGCGCGCGCCGGCTGAACCCCGGCGGCTATGCGATCAACACCTTCCAGACCGAGCCGCGCGCCCGCGGCTCGGCCGAAACGCCGCCCCCCGGCGCACGTCGCTTCATCATCGATTTCGTCGGCGGCGACCTTGCCTATTACCTCGGCGATCCGGGTCAGGTGCAGATCGTCCCCTCGCTGTCGGCGGGGCAGATCGTGCGCACCTTCGTGACGCCCAATCCCGAGACGAAGGGGTTTCGCGCCGCCATCGACGTGCAGCTCGATCCTGCGCAGACGGCCCAGTTGCGCGCCTTCCTGAAGGCCGGCCCGAACGCGCTGACCGAGACATGGCTCTATTCGTTCGGCGGCTGAGCGCAGTCCGGCGCGCCGCGATGTGCGCGAGCGCGCCTCGCGGCAGGCGACCGCGCCCTAGCGTTGGCCGGGCGCCGTCCGGCGCATCGAGAAACGAAAACGGGGACAAGCGAATGACGGGGTTTCAACGGGCCCGCGCGGGCTGGGCTGTCGCGGCGGCGCTGCTCGCCGCAGCGGCGGCGACGCCGGCTGCGGCGCAAGGTTGCGCGGCCAATCTCCAGGTGCAGGGCGCGCCGATGCTGACGCCGATGGTCTACAGCACGTGGGGCATCGCCCCGGGCGTCTCGGCCGCGGCGGCGCTCGACCAGGTGGCGCGCGCCGCCGCGCGCGAATTCGACAACATCCGGGTCGACCGGCGCGCCGGCGTCGTCAACGGCGTACAGGAGACGTCGGGCTCCGGGCGGCCGCAGTTCGTCCGCTTCGTCGTGCGCAAGCAGGGCGGCGGCGTGCGCGTTGACGCCACGTTCCGCGTGCAGGCCGGTCAGGTCGCCCCCGAGGGCGCGGTGCGCGACACGCTCTGCCAGGTCATCGCGGCGGCGCGCTGAGCCAAACGCAAAACGCGCGCCCTTCGGCGCGCGCATTCGATCCGGTCGGATGGGGAGGGCTGCTCAGGCGGGAACGCGCTCTTCCGCCTCGGAGGGTTCGCGCAGCACATAGCCGCGGCCCCAGACGGTCTCGATATAGTTCTGCCCCTGCGAGGCGTTGGCGAGCTTCTTGCGAAGCTTGCAGATGAACACGTCGATGATCTTCAGCTCCGGCTCGTCCATGCCGCCATAGAGATGGTTGAGGAACATCTCCTTGGTGAGCGTCGTTCCCTTGCGCAGGGAGAGCAGCTCGAGCATCTGGTATTCCTTGCCCGTCAGATGCACGCGAACGCCGCCGACCTCGACCGTCTTCTGGTCGAGATTGACGACGAGATCGCCGGTGGCGATGACGGACTGGGCGTGGCCCTTGGAGCGACGCACGATCGCGTGGATGCGGGCGACCAGCTCGTCCTTGTGGAAGGGCTTGGTCAGATAGTCGTCGGCGCCGAAGCCGAGGCCCTTCACCTTGTCCTCGATGCCGGCGAGGCCGGAGAGAATCAGGATCGGCGTCTTGACCTTGGCGACGCGCAGCGTCCGCAGAACCTCGTAGCCCGACATGTCGGGCAGGTTCAGGTCGAGCAGAATGATGTCGTAGTCGTAGAGCTTGCCGAGGTCGATGCCCTCTTCGCCGAGATCCGTCGTATAGACGTTGAAATTCTCGGATTTGAGCATCAGCTCGATGCTCTGCGCCGTCGCGCTGTCATCTTCGATCAGAAGAACCCGCATGTCGAATCCCCATCCTGGCTACGAGACGGCGCGATAACGACGCGCCGGCCCGCTGCAGCGCGGCCTGCCCCCCGGGACAACGGCCCGGACCACTCGACTCGAACGGTAACGATCACTGGTTAACAAACTCTGATTCCCGCTGACAAGCGGCGCAGAGTCCGCGCGCCGGAAAATTTGCGGATTGGCCGAAGTTCAGGGGCTTCCGGGCGACGGAGCGGAAAATCGGGGGCCTTAACGCCGCCGCGCCGGCCCCGCCGCGGCGCGCCCGGCCGTTAACGGTCGACCCGGCGGGCGGCGCGCCGGCCGCCGCGCGCAAAGTCGCGCCCCGCAACGCGGCTTCGCCTTTGGTAACCGACCCGAAACTTTGTTCGTCAATGCTGACAACGTCTCGCGGGGCCCACCGTCTGGGCTGATCTCAAGAACAGTTTGCGTCTGGAGTCGTGCGTAATGAAATCGCGGGACACTTTGATCCGCTTGAAACGCTTTCAGGTCGAGGACAGGCGGCGCCGGCTCGCGCAGATCGAGGCGATGATCGCCGAGTTCACGCGCATGTCCACCGACCTCGACCGCGAAATCGCCGCCGAGGAGAAGCGGGCCGGCATCGCCGATCCCACGCACTTCGCCTATCCGACCTACGCCCGCGCCGCGATGACCCGTCGCGAGAACGTGCAGCGGTCCCGCCACGAACTCGAGGGCCAGCTCGCCGAGGCGCGCGCGGCGCTCGACGAGGCGCGCGCGGAGCTTGCGAAGGTCGAATCGCTCGACGGCCGCGAGCGCATGGCCGAGGCCGCGCGCGAGCGCGACATCGACGCGATGAGCGCCATGCAGGCCGCCCGCATCTGACGCGCGGCCGCGCCCCGCGCCAGGCCCCCGACGAAAAGGAAACGGCGGCCGCAAGGCCGCCGTTCGCGTTTCGGATCGTCGCAGCGGTCAATGCCGGCGGAACGCGCCGCCGAGGATGGCGCCGGCGGCGACGCCGCCGATGAAGGCGCCGATGCCCGGACCCGCGTCGCCGCCGCCCTGCGGCGGGCCGCGATGGCCGCGCCGGCTCGCCGGCGGGGCCGCGTCGCGGACGAAACGGTCCTCGTTCTGCGCGCGGATGATTCGCTCGCGCCGGGCCTGGCGTACGCCGGGCGCGACCGCGGGCGCGGGCCGGGCCACGGGCCGCGACACCTTGCGGGTGGCTTCGGACGCGGCGTCGCGCACGCTCGCCGGGGTCATGCGCTGCGCTTCCTTGGCGCGCTGGTAGGGCGACTCGCTCTGCGCCTTGAGCGCGGCGAGCTGCAACGGCGCGAGCCAGCCCGTCGCCTGCAACTCGCGCGACTTCTGCCACTCCGCCAGCGCGGCGCGCGTCTTCTCGGCGAACTTGCCGTTCTCGGCCCCGGCGTCGAACTGCATCGCCTTCAGGCGGGCCTGAATTTCGACGCGGGCCGCCTTGTCGAGCTTCATCGCCTGTTCGGTCAACAGGGTGCCGACTTCCGCCTTCAGCGCCGGATCGGCGGCGGGGACGGCCGCGACCTGCGCCGCCGGCGCGGCGTCCGCCGGCTTGGCGGCGACGTCGCCGCGCTGCTCGAGCGCGGCCGTCTCGACCGGCTTGTCGGCGGGCTTGACCGCCTCGGGCGCAGGCGCGGCGACGACCGGCGTCGAAGCCGGGGCCGGCGCGAGGCGCGCGATGCGGGCCTTCGCCATCTGCGCGTAGATGCCGTTCGGATAGGCGTCCAGATAGGCGCGATAGTCGTCCGTCGAATTGCCGCGCTCGGCCGATTCCCAGAACCGAGCCTCCATCATCACCCGATCGGCGACGACGGCCGGCGGCGGCGTGACGGCCGCGGCCGGCGGCGTCGCGTCGAGGCCGGCGACCTGCTGCGGCGCCGGCGCAGGCGCGGCCGGACGCAGGATGAACTCGCCGATGATCGAGGTGTTGACCCACGGCATCTGCTTGTTCTTCGTCGCTTCCCACACTTCGGCGCGCACCCGGTTCATCACCGTGTCGATCGACAGGCCGGGCGTTTCGAGGTGGCGCAGCAGCGCGCGCGTGAACGGGCTGTTCTCGCCGGCCCGCCCGTCGAGCGCGGTGCTCTTCGGGTCGGTCGCGAAGGCGATCAGCGTTCCCTTGGCGAGATCGCTGTCGATGCGCGACAGGCCACGTTCGGCGACGATCGACCGGCCGCGGCCGGTCGCCAGCTCGCGCGCGAACGGATTGTCGCGACATGCGTCGAGGATGACGATGTTGACGCGCTCCTCGCGCTTCATCTGACGCAGGATCAGCGACAGGTTCATCGAGTTGAGATCGAGGTCCGAGGCGTTCTTCAGCGCGATGTCGGTGGGCAGGAGATAGTTCTCCTCATCCACCGAAACGCCGTGGCCTGCGTAGTAGACGAGTCCGGCGTGCGAATCCTGCAGCGCGGTGGAGAACTCGCCGAGCTTGCCGCGCATGCCGGCGAAGGTGAGATCGTATCCCTCCACCACCTCGAAGCCGAGACGTTTCAGCGCGGCGGCGACCGCCTTGGCGTCCGTCACCGGATTGCTGAGCGCCGGGGCCACCGTGTAGGCGCCGTTGCCGATGACCAGCGCGACGCGCCGGTCGGCCGCGGCCTCGGCGGTCGCGACGCTCGCAAGCGCCGCCAGGGCGGCGAGACAACCGAGCAGGAACTGCTTGAGCGGGCGCATGGCTTCGGACTCCTTTTCGACTTCAGCATGCGCCGATTTTGCCCGTCTTTACAGTCGATTCATGTGCCGTCACGCACCTGCCGAGTGTGAAGCAGCGGCACATGCGGGGCCGCATCGGCGGGCAGCAATCCCGCGAGCCTCGGGTCGCGCGTCAGCTCGATGGCGAATTTGTAGGGCTCGAAGCCGCAGGCCCGGTAGAAGTCCACCGCGCGCGGATGGTCGAACGTGCAGGTGTGGACGAACAACCGGCGGATCGGCCGGGCGAAGGCGCGCGCCAGCGCCTGCGCCATCAGGGCCCGTCCGAGCCCCGCCCCGACGGCCTCCTCCACCAGCCCGAAGAAGGCGAGCTCGGTCTCCTCCTCCGCCCGCGCGTCGAGTTCGACGAGCCCGACATCCGCCCCGTCGCGGACGGCGGCGTAAGCCTCCACCGCCGGATCGTCGAGGATCGCCCTCAACGCCTGCGGCCCCAGCGCCAGGCGCGAGAACCACATCCAGCGCTCGCCGAGCCGGCGGTAGAGGTCCAGATAGCGCGCCGCCTGCGCCCCGCGCAGCCGCGCGAAGGTCAGCCCCGCCGCCGGACCCTGCGCCGGCGCTGGACGCGCGCGCATCTCGAGATAGGTGACGACGTTGGCGACGAGGCCGGGCGGCAGATCCGTATAGGCGTCGACGGGCAGTTGCAGCGCCTTCATTGCGACGCTCCCTGTTCACGATTGCGGCGGATTTTTCAATACTCTGCGCGGACGCCCGCCGCCATGCTCACGCGGCGCTTGCGCAGTCCCGCCCCGTCATGCAGGGATGCGCGCGGGCGACCCGACGCCTCGAGAGCGCACAGGACGGAATGAAGCGGATTCGCGACCTGATCTGGCCGCTGGTGGCGGTTGCGGCCGTCGCCTGGTCGGTGCGCCTCCTCTACAAGAAGCTGCTCGCGGAAGTCGCGATCGACCCTGCGGTGCGCAAGCTTCTCGGCCACGGCGTGTTCGCCGATCTGAAGCTCATCGTCGCCGTCATCGCCGAGCGTCTGGCCGACATCCCCTGGCACGGCTACGGCCTCGCCCTGCTGTCGACGCTCGTCGCCTATCTGGCGCTCGCCTGGTACGACCGCATCGCGCTCATCCATCTCGGCCGCGAGAAGGGCATCTCGTGGCTCTACATCGCGATCTGCTCCTTCGTCACCTATGCGCTCTCGCACAATATCGGCGCCTCGGTCTTTTCCGGCGGCATGGTGCGGTTCCGCGCCTACACCGCGAAGGGTCTGTCGCCGCACGAGATCGCGGTTCTGGTGGCGATCTGCTCTTTCACCTTCGCCTTCGGGACGATCCTGCTCACGGGGCTCGTGCTGCTCTACGAGCCGCAGATCCTGCGCCCCCTCGCCGAGCTGTCGCCCTTCATCGCCCGCCGCTCGAACATCGAGGCGTTCGGCCGGCTCGTCGGCATGGCTTGCCTCGCCTTCTGCACGCTCTACACGGTGGGCGCCTGGCTGCATTTCCGGCCGTTGAAGATCGGCGGATTCGAACTCGTCTACCCCCGCCTGCCGATTGTCGCGCGCCAGTATCTGGCCGCCCCGCTCGAACTCGTCGGCGCAGCCGGCATCATCTATTTCGCGCTGCCCGCCGACACGAGCCCGAACTTCATGATCGTGCTGGGCGCGTTCCTGCTGTCCTTCTCGGCCGGCCTGCTCAGCCAGGTGCCGGGCGGCATCGGCGTGATGGAGGCGGTGTTCCTGGCGATCATGCCCGGCGTGCCGCCGACCTCCCTCTTCGCCGCCCTGCTCGTCTGGCGGCTGTTCTACCTGATCCTGCCGCTGCTGATGTCTATTCCCGCGATCCTGATGTTCGAGCACTCCCAGCTCGGCCGCGCGGCGCGGGAGGTCGAGCCGCCGAAGGATCTGCTGCGTCACTGACGGGGCGCGGAAAGCGGGAGGGCGCGATGGCCGAAGCGGCGTTCCAGATGTTTGCCGGCGCGAGCGCCCGCGCAAGGACGCTCATCGCCGTTGTGGCCGCGCTGTGGGCCGGGGCCGGCGCGGCGCTGGCCGCCTGCAACGCGACGGCCGACTCCAATGTCGAGAGCGGCAACATCGGCGTGCGGATGACGCGCGAGGCCTGCGCGGCGCAAGACGCCGAGGAGTGCTACCGGTCCGCGCGCGTCACGCTGTCGGTCATTCAGGGCAAGCGCAATTGCCCGGGCATGGACCCGAAATGGGTGGCGGCGACGAGCGCCTCGCTGCGCGAAATCATGCGCGGGCTCGAAATCGCCGATCCGGGCCTGAAGCGGCGCATCGCGCGCGAGGACGCCCGATCCGAGGCCGCCGATCGCGCCGCCGCACAGGCGCTGCGCGGCGCCGCCGCCGAGCAGCCGCAGCGCAACGCGTGCATGGGGCGGATCCACGCGCAGTGCAACGCGCAGTGCGGTGGCGCAGTGCCCTGCGCAAGCGCCTGCGTGGGCGCCAGCAGCTGGCAGTGCTATCGCTGACGGCGCGGCCGCGCGAATCCGGGATCGGCCTCTTGCGCGCCGCATGCGGGCCGCGTATAGAGCGCGCCTGCCGCTGCTCCCTTCGTCTAGCGGTCCAGGACGTCGCCCTCTCACGGCGAAAACAGGGGTTCGAGTCCCCTAGGGAGCGCCAGCTTTCCCGATCCGTTCGACGATTCGGCCCGCGCATGTCAGTGCGTCGGCGCGCGGCGTCCGGGAAGCGCCGATAGCGGTCCCGAAGGCGCTCCGCAGGCCCGCCGGATCGGCGGCGCAGGTTTAGAGCTGCGGGACCGAAGCGCACCTCCCGAAGCGCACCTCCCGAGGTCGGCTGTCGGCGCGTTCTGCTCGACGAGCCGCTGGAAGTCGCCAGTCGCGTCGGTCGGATCGGGCGCATACGGCGCGCAGGCGGCCGATCCCGACGCCGCGCCTTCAGCGCCTCGGCCGCCGGGTTGCGGCGCCAACCCTCCCGAATTTGCGCTTCGACGCGCCGGAACGGCCGATCGGGATTCGCGACGGTCGCCGGTTCGCGCCGCCCGCGACGTCAGTCGCGAGAGGCCGATGCGGGGCTCGCCGCCGCGAACAGGTCCCCGTCCCAAACCGCAGTCGGCGCAGCGGCGGCCAAGCCGAGCTTCGCCGCGTCAGGCGTCGCCGCCTCAGGCTTCGCGGCGTCAGACGTCGCCGCGTCAGACGTCGCAGGCCGCGCGAGACTTGCGACGGCGGCGGGCGCCGCGCCCGGCTCGCCCTCGGCTTTCGCCACGGCGTCGAGCCCCGGCCTGACGCGGATCTGCTTGAACGATCCGCGCGCCACCCAGGTCTTGCGCAACGCGCTGGCGAGTCCGGCGACGCTGGTCTCGTCGATGGAGACCGGAGGATAGGCGTCGAGACCGAGCGAGGCGTAGACGTTGGCGTAGGCGTTCTGCAGGCTGGCGAAGGCGATGTCGCGCTTCACCTCGGCGACGAGCGTGTTCATCTCCTCGCGGATCAACGTCTGCTCGCCGAGCCGATCGGTCTGCTGCGAGGCCCGGATCTGCCCGAGCAGCCGGCGCTGCACGTCGAGATACTGCGCGGAGGTGGCGAACTCGCGGCGCGCATGCGTGTAGCGAACGCGGCTGGCGTGCACCTGCGTCATCACCGCCATGGTGATCGCCAGAGCCCGCTCGTCGAGCAGTTTCGCCTGCGCGTCGACCACCTGTTGCTTGGCGGGGTGCTGGAACACCTTGAGCAGGTTCCAGCTCGCCTTGGCTCCCCAGCCGACCCAGTGCTGGTTGTAGAGGTAGGAGTTGCTGTCGACATTGGCGCCGAGGAACACGTTGAAGCCCGGCAGCATCTCGAGCAGCGCGGCGTCCGTCTCACGCTCGTTGACGCGCACCTTGTAGGCGATCTCGCGCATCTCCGGCCGGTTCTGCAGCGCGATCATCACGAGCTGGCGGCCGCTGCCCGAGGGCAGCCCCGGCGCCGCGCCGACATTCTGCGCGACGAGCCGGAATTTCGATCCGGGCGGCAGATTCATCAGCGAGGCGAGCTGTCCGCGCGCCAGCGCCAGTTCGCCTTCGATGCGCTGCGCCTCGCGCTTGATCTCGACGAGTTCGCGCTGATAGGTCAGCGCCTCGACGGGCGAGGTCTGCTTGGCCTCGAACAACTCGCGCGAATTCGCCATCGCGTTTTGCGCGCGATGTTCGAGCGTGCGCAGCCGCGCCATCATCCGCTCGCTGGTGATCGCCCGCCAATAGGCGGTGCGAACGTCCTCGACGACGCGATTCAGCACCTTGCGGCGCATCTCGGCCTGCGCCAGCACCTGATCGGCCGCCTGCCGCGCGCGTACGTAGGACAGGCCGAAATCCAGGATGTTCCAGGACAACGTGGCGTCGGCGACGCCCATGTTGCGATCCTGGCTGGTCGAGGGGACGAGCGACTGCGCGCCGGTCAGCACCGATTCGCTCGACGAAGCGTTGACGCGGTCGCGCCCGGTATAGCCGGAATTGAGCACGAGGCTCGGCAGACCCTGATAGGTCGACAGCTCCAGTTCGCGCTCGCGCAGCGCCTGCTGCATCAGCTCGACGCGCTGGTCGAGATTGTATTTCAACGCCCTGGCGATCGCCTCGTAGAGATCGATCGGTCGGCTCACCGGCTCGTTGTCGGCGACGACCCGCCCCAGCTTGTCGGCGGCGAAGGACGAGGTCTGATCGTCCGTCATCGGTTCGGGCTTCAGCGCGCAGCCGCCGGCCGTCAACGCCCACGCGGCGAGTGCGAGAGGGAAAAACAATCGGTTAGACATCGCGGTCGCCCAAATCCTAGTGAAAATTCAATATCGAGACGCTTTGGACGCACGCGGAAAACACGGTGATTCGCGCACCATTATTCGCGGATCGACGCAGCGCGCAACGCCGTCCTTTCGTTACGTCAGTCGCCGATGCGTCTGCGCCACAGCATGTTTCGTCGTCGGGCCGCCGCCGCATGGCTACAGCCCCAGCGCCGCTTCGACCGCCCGCAGTCTGGCCTGCTGCGCGTCGAGCTTGCGCAACTGGTCGGAGAACAACGCCGCGCCCGGCGCCTTGGCGCCGTCGCCCGGCGTCTGCCCCTTGTCGGTGACATGACCGGTCAGGACGTCGACCACGACCGAACGTTCAAGCACCTCGCCGTTGCGAAGTCCGATCGACACGACGAGATCCAGCGTCTGCAGGTCCGCCGGCGGGCGGCCGACAAACATCGCAGGGCCGACGCGCTGCAACCATGCCGGCGCGGGCGAGCCGTCCGCCATGCTCAGCGAATAGGTCAGCGCCTCGCCGCCGCCGAACGCGTTCTGACGCTCGACCAGCATGATCGCGATCGAATCCGGGCGTCGGATCGTCGCGAGCCGGATGTCGAGACCGCCGTCTCCGGACAGATCGAACGACGCCGAATGGCCGAGGAAGTTCCGCGGATCGAAGGCGCGCTCGTCGCTCCACATCTCGTTGAAGATCGACGGGCGCCCGTCCTGCCGCAGATCGCGCTCCTCGAGGCTGTTCAGCGAGCGGATGCCGTTGACGGCGTTGAGCACGACGCCGTCAATGCCGATTCCGGCCATGCCGCGCAAATCGCCGATCCCGTTGACCGTCGAGATGACGATCAGCGGCTCGTCGATGCCGCCGCCGCCCGGCTGCGATCTGTCATGCGGCAGATCGGGGAAGTGCGGCTGCGTGTCGTGGGGTCCGTCTTCGTTCGCCGTCGACACCGTCACGTTCACCGTGACGGTGGTCACGCCGCCATGCCCGTCGGACACCTGCACCGTGAAGCTGTCGGCGCCGACATAGCCGGGCGCCGGCCGATACACATACGCGCCATCCGGGCCGATCGTCACGGAACCGTGCGCGGGCCCTGTGTCGATCGCGTAGTTCAACGGATCGCCGTCGACATCCGAACCATCGACATGGCCCGAGACGGGCGTGTCGACCGACGTGGAGACGTCGCCGCCCGTCGCCGTCGGCGCGTCGTTCACCGGCGTCACCGTGACGGGGACCGTCACCGTCGTCACGCCGCCATTGCCGTCGCTGACCGTGACCACGAAGGAGTCCGGCCCGGCGTAGTTCGGGTCGGGCGTGTAGGTGTAGGCGCCCGTCGCCGGGTCGACCGTCACCGTCCCGTGCGCCGGCGGCGTCGTCGTCGCAAAGCTCAGCGTATCGCCGTCGACGTCGCTCGCCGTGATCGCGCCGGACACAGGCGTGTCCTCGGCCGTCGTCGCCGGCGGCGCAGAGGCCACAGGCGCGTCGTTGACCGGCGTCACCGTGACGGGGACCGTCACCGTCGTCACGCCGCCATTGCCGTCGCTGACCGTGACCACGAAGGAGTCCGGCCCGGCGTAGTTCCGGGTCGGGCGTGTAGGTGTAGGCGCCCGTCGCCGGGTCGACCGTCACCGTCCCGTGCGCCGGCGGCGTCGTCGTCGCGAAGGTCAGCGCGTCGCCGTCGACGTCGCTCGCCGTGATCGCGCCGGACACAGGCGTGTCCTCGGCCGTCGTCGCCGGCGGCGCCGAAGCGGTCGGCGCGTCGTTCACCGGCGTCACCGTGACGGGGACCGTCACCGTCGTCACGCCGCCATTGCCGTCCGAGACCGTGACCACGAACGAGTCCAGCCCGTTGTAGTTCGGGTCGGGCGTGTAGGTGTAGGCGCCCGTCGCCGGGTCGACCGTCACCGTCCCATGCGCAGGCGGCGTCGTCGTCGTGAAGCTCAGCGTATCGCCGTCGACGTCGCTCGCCGTGATCGCGCCGGCACAGGCGTGTCCTCGGCCGTCGTCGCCGGCGGCGCAGAGGCCACAGGCGCGTCGTTCACCGGCGTCACCGTGACGGGGACCGTCACCGTCGTCACGCCGCCATTGCCGTCGCTGACCGTGACCACGAAGGAGTCCGGCCCGGCGTAGTTCGGGTCGGGCGTGTAGGTGTAGCGCCCGTCGCCGGGTCGACCGTCACCGTCCCGTGCGCCGGCGGCGTCGTCGTCGCGAAGGTCAGCGTGCGCCGTCGACGTCGCTCGCCGTGATCGCGCCGGACACAGGCGTGTCCTCGGCCGTCGTCGCCGGCGGCGCCGAAGCGGTCGGCGCGTCGTTCACCGGCGTCACCGTGACGGGGACCGTCACCGTCGTCACGCCGCCATTGCCGTCGCTGACCGTGACGACGAAGGAGTCCGGCCCGGCGTAGTTCGGGTCGGGCGTGTAGGTGTAGGCGCCCGTCGCCGGGTCGACCGTCACCGTCCCGTGCGCCGGCGGCGTCGTGGTGGCGAAGCTCAGCGCGTCGCCGTCGACGTCGCTCGCCGTGATCGCGCCGGACACAGGCGTGTCCTCGGCCGTCGTCGCCGGCGGCGCGGAGGCCACAGGCGCGTCGTTGACCGGCGTCACCGTGACGGGGACCGTCACCGTCGTCACGCCGCCATTGCCGTCGCTGACCGTGACCACGAAGGAGTCCGGCCCGGCGTAGTTCGGGTCGGGCGTGTAGGTGTAGGCGCCCGTCGCCGGGTCGACCGTCACCGTCCCGTGCGCCGGCGGCGTCGTGGTGGCGAAGCTCAGCGCGTCGCCGTCGACGTCGCTCGCCGTGATCGCGCCCGTCACGGGCGTGTCCTCGGCCGTCGTCGCCGGCGGCGCAGAGGCCACAGGCGCGTCGTTGACCGGCGTCACCGTGACGGGGACCGTCACCTGCACCGTGCCGCCATTGCCGTCGCTGACCGTGACCACGAAGGAGTCCGGCCCGGCGTAGTTCGGGTCGGGCGTGTAGGTGTAGGCGCCCGTCGCCGGGTCGACCGTCACCGTTCCATGCGCCGGCGGCGTCGTGGTGGCGAAGCTCAGCGCGTCGCCGTCGACGTCACTCGCCGTGATCGCGCCGGACACAGGCGTGTCCTCGGCCGTCGTCGCCGGCGGCGCCGAAGCGGTCGGCGCGTCGTTGACCGGCGTCACCGTGACGGGGACCGTCACCGTCGTCACGCCGCCATTGCCGTCCGAGACCGTGACGACGAAGGAGTCCGGCCCGGCGTAGTTCGGGTCGGGCGTGTAGGTGTAGGCGCCCGTCGCCGGGTCGACCGTCACCGTCCCGTGCGCCGGCGGCGTCGTGTGGCGAAGCTCAGCGCGTCGCCGTCGACGTCGCTCGCCGTGATCGCGCCGGACACAGGCGTGTCCTCGGCCGTCGTCGCCGGCGGCGCGGAGGCCACAGGCGCGTCGTTCACCGGCGTCACCGTGACGGGGACCGTCACCTGCACCGTGCCGCCATTGCCGTCGCTGACCGTGACGACGAAGGAGTCCGGCCCGGCGTAGTTCGGGTCGGGCGTGTAGGTGTAGGCGCCCGTCGCCGGGTCGACCGTCACCGTCCCGTGCGCCGGCGGCGTCGTGGTGGCGAAGCTCAGCGCGTCGCCGTCGACGTCGCTCGCCGTGATCGCGCCCGTCACGGGCGTGTCCTCGGCCGTCGTCGCCGGCGGCGCCGAAGCGGTCGGCGCGTCGTTGACCGGCGTCACCGTGACGGGGACCGTCACCGTCGTCACGCCGCCATTGCCGTCGCTGACCGTGACCACGAAGGAGTCCGGCCCGGCGTAGTTCGGGTCGGGCGTGTAGGTGTAGGCGCCCGTCGCCGGGTCGACCGTCACCGTCCCGTGCGCAGGCGGCGTCGTGGTGGCGAAGCTCAGCGCGTCGCCGTCGACGTCGCTCGCCGTGATCGCGCCGGACACAGGCGTGTCCTCGGCCGTCGTCGCCGGCGGCGCGGAGGCCACAGGCGCGTCGTTCACCGGCGTCACCGTGACGGGGACCGTCACCGTCGCACGCCGCCATTGCCGTCGCTGACCGTGACCACGAAGGAGTCCGGCCCGGCGTAGTTCGGGTCGGGCGTGTAGGTATGGCGCCCGTCGCCGGGTCGACCGTCACCGTCCCGTGCGCCGGCGGCGTCGTCGTCGCGAAGCTCAGCGCATCGCCGTCGACGTCGCTCGCCGTGATCGCGCCCGTCACGGGCGTGTCCTCGGCCGTCGTCGCCGGCGGCGCAGGAGGCCACAGGCGCGTCGTTGACCGGCGTCACCGTGACGGGGACCGTCACCGTCGTCACGCCGCCATTGCCGTCGATGACCGTGACCACGAAGAGTCCGGCCCGTTGTAGTTCGGGTCGGGCGTGTAGGTGTGCGCCCGTCGCCGGGTCGACCGTCACCGTCCCGTGCGCCGGCGGCGTCGTGGTGGCGAAGCTCAGCGCGTCGCCGTCGACGTCGCTCGCCGTGATCGCGCCGGACACAGGCGTGTCCTCGGCCGTCGTCGCCGGCGGCGCGGAGGCCACAGGCGCGTCGTTCACCGGCGTCACCGTGACGGGGACCGTCACCGTCGTCACGCCGCCATTGCCGTCGCTGACCGTGACCACGAACGAGTCCGGCCCGGCGTAGTTCGGGTCGGGCGTGTAGGTGTAGGCGCCCGTCGCCGGGTCGACCGTCACCGTCCCGTGCGCCGGCGGCGTCGTCGTCGTGAAGCTCAGCGTATCGCCGTCGACGTCGCTCGCCGTGATCGCGCCCGTCACGGGCGTGTCCTCGGCCGTCGTCGCCGGCGGCGCAGAGGCCACAGGCGCGTCGTTGACCGGCGTCACCGTGACGGGGACCGTCACCGTCGTCACGCCGCCATTGCCGTCCGAGACCGTGACCACGAACGAGTCCGGCCCGTTGTAGTTCGGGTCGGGCGTGTAGGTGTAGGCGCCCGTCGCCGGGTCGACCGTCACCGTCCCGTGCGCCGGCGGCGTCGTGGTGGCGAAGCTCAGCGCGTCGCCGTCGACGTCGCTCGCCGTGATCGCGCCGGACACAGGCGTGTCCTCGGCCGTCGTCGCCGGCGGCGCGGAGGCCACAGGCGCGTCGTTGACCGGCGTCACGTCGAAGGTGATCGTGTTCGGCGACTGGTCGGTGTCGACGCCGCCATTGGCGACGCCGCCGTCGTCCACCACCTGGAAGGTGAAGGAGGCGACGCCTGCGCCATTGGCGTCGGTCGCCGGCGTCCAGACCAGACCGCCGATATCGGTCGCCGCGATGACCTGGCCCGCAGTCACGGCGACGCCGTTCAGCGTCAGCGCGCCGGAGCCCGGCAGCGTCGTCACGATGACGGACGCAAAGGCGTTGGCCGGCGTATCGCTCGGGTCGCCAAATCCGAAGTCCGCGGCCGAGAACGTATACGGCGTATCCTCCGCCGTCGTCAGCGTTGCGTCGGTTCCCTCCGGCTCGTCGTTGACCGGCGAGACGACACCCGTCACCGTCGCCGTCGAGGTCCCGCCTTCGCCGTCGCTCACCGTGTAAGTGAAGATCGCGGGGCCGACATAGTTGTTCGACGGCAGGAAGGTGAGCGTCCCGTCGGCGTTCAGGGTCACGCGGCCGGAGTGATCGGCCAGGATAACCGGCACGCCGACCGTCACATCCTGACCGTCGATCTGCGTGACCGTCAGGCTGTCGCCGTCCTGATCGCTGTCGTTCGTCAGAACCGAGATGAGGACGGAGCCGTCTTCGTCAACTGCGAAGGCGTCGTCCTGCGCCGCAGGCGCCGGGTTCGTCACCGTCCACGTGAACGTCTGCGACGTCGTCGCGCCCGACGGATCGGTCGCCGTCACCGTCACGCTGTACGGGCCGCTCGCGCTCGCCGAATGATCGATCGTCCCCGAGATCACGCCCGTGACCGGGTCGATGCTCAGCCCCGCCGGCAGGCCGCTCGCCGAGAAGGCCAGCGCATCCGTCGCGTCGGGATCGGAGAAGGCGCCCGACACGTCGAGATTGACGCTCGAGGCGTCCGCGCCCGTCTGGTTCGCCAGCGCCGTCGATGTCGGCGCGTCGTTGACGCCCGTCACCGTCACCGTCGCGGTCGCCGTCGAGGTTCCGCCCTCGCCGTCCGAGATCGTGTAGGTCACGCTTGTCGTGCGCGTCTCGCCGACCGCCAGGTCATTGAAGTCCGCGCCCGGATCGAAGCTCAGCGTTCCATCCGCGCCGATCGTGAACGAGCCGCCATTGCCGCCCGCCACCGCCGAACCGACATTGCCGGCGACGCCGTTCACCGCCGACACCGTCAGCGCGTCGCCGTCGGGATCGGCGTCCGCGCCGGACCCGTTGTCGACGAGCACATTGCCGCTCGCGATCGTGTTCTCGCTCGCCGCGAAGGCGTCGTCCTGCGCCGCAGGCGCCGGGTTGGTCACCGTCCACGTGAACGTCTGCGACGTCGTCGCGCCCGACGGATCGGTCGCCGTCACCGTCACGCTGTACGGGCCGCTCGCGCTCGCCGAATGGTCGATCGTCCCCGAGATCACGCCCGTGACCGGGTCGATGCTCAGCCCCGCCGGCAGGCCGCTCGCCGAGAAGGCCAGCGCATCCGTCGCGTCGGGATCGGAGAAGGCGCCCGACACGTCGAGATTGACGCTCGAGGCGTCCGCGCCCGTCTGGTTCGCCAGCGCCGTCGATGTCGGCGCGTCGTTGACGCCCGTCACCGTCACCGTCGCGGTCGCCGTCGAGGTTCCGCCCTCGCCGTCCGAGATCGTGTAGGTCACGCTTGTCGTGCGCGTCTCGCCGACCGCCAGGTCATTGAAGTCCGCGCCCGGATCGAAGCTCAGCGTTCCATCCGCGCCGATCGTGAACGAGCCGCCATTGCCGCCCGCCACCGCCGAACCGACATTGCCGGCGACGCCGTTCACCGCCGACACCGTCAGCGCGTCGCCGTCGGGATCGGCGTCCGCGCCGGACCCGTTGTCGACGAGCACATTGCCGCTCGCGACCGTGTTCTCGCTCGCCGCGAAGGCGTCGTCCTGCGCCGCAGGCGCCGGGTTCGTCACCGTCCACGTAAACGTCTGCGACGTCGTCGCGCCCGACGGATCGGTCGCCGTCACCGTCACGCTGTACGGACCGCTCGCGCTCGCCGAATGGTCGATCGTCCCCGAGATCACGCCCGTGACCGGGTCGATGCTCAGCCCCGCCGGCAGGCCGCTCGCCGAGAAGGCCAGCGCATCCGTCGCGTCGGGATCGGAGAAGGCGCCCGACACGTCGAGATTGACGCTCGAGGCGTCCGCGCCCGTCTGGTTCGCCAGCGCCGTCGATGTCGGCGCGTCGTTGACGCCCGTCACCGTCACCGTCGCGGTCGCCGTCGAGGTTCCGCCCTCGCCGTCCGAGATCGTGTAGGTCACGCTTGTCGTGCGCGTCTCGCCGACCGCCAGGTCGTTGAAGTCCGCGCCCGGATCGAAGCTCAGCGTTCCGTCCGCGCCGATCGTGAACGAGCCGCCATTGCCGCCCGCAACCGCCGAACCGACATTGCCGGCGACGCCGTTCACCGCCGACACCGTCAGCGCGTCGCCGTCGGGATCGGCGTCCGCGCCGGACCCGTTGTCGACGAGCACATTGCCGCTCGCGATCGTGTTCTCGCTCGCCGCGAAGGCGTCGTCCTGCGCCGCAGGCGCCGGGTTCGTCACCGTCCACGTGAACGTCTGCGACGTCGTCGCGCCCGACGGATCGGTCGCCGTCACCGTCACGCTGTACGGGCCGCTCGCGCTCGCCGAATGGTCGATCGTCCCCGAGATCACGCCCGTGACCGGGTCGATGCTCAGCCCCGCCGGCAGGCCGCTCGCCGAGAAGGCCAGCGCATCCGTCGCGTCGGGATCGGAGAAGGCGCCCGACACGTCGAGATTGACGCTCGAGGCGTCCGCGCCCGTCTGGTTCGCCAGCGCCGTCGATGTCGGCGCGTCGTTGACGCCCGTCACCGTCACCGTCGCGGTCGCCGTCGAGGTTCCGCCCTCGCCGTCCGAGATCGTGTAGGTCACGCTTGTCGTGCGCGTCTCGCCGACCGCCAGGTCATTGAAGTCCGCGCCCGGATCGAAGCTCAGCGTTCCATCCGCGCCGATCGTGAACGAGCCGCCATTGCCGCCCGCCACCGCCGAACCGACATTGCCGGCGACGCCGTTCACCGCCGACACCGTCAGCGCGTCGCCGTCGGGATCGGCGTCCGCGCCGGACCCGTTGTCGACGAGCACATTGCCGCTCGCGACCGTGTTCTCGCTCGCCGCGAAGGCGTCGTCCTGCGCCGCAGGCGCCGGGTTGGTCACCGTCCACGTGAACGTCTGCGACGTCGTCGCGCCCGACGGATCGGTCGCCGTCACCGTCACGCTGTACGGACCGCTCGCGCTCGCCGAATGGTCGATCGTCCCCGAGATCACGCCCGTGACCGGGTCGATGCTCAGCCCCGCCGGCAGGCCGCTCGCCGAGAAGGCCAGCGCATCCGTCGCGTCGGGATCGGAGAAGGCGCCCGACACGTCGAGATTGACGCTCGAGGCGTCCGCCCCGCTCTGGTTCGCCAGCGCCGTCGATGTCGGCGCGTCGTTGACGCCCGTCACCGTCACCGTCGCGGTCGCCGTCGAGGTTCCGCCCTCGCCGTCCGAGATCGTGTAGGTCACGCTTGTCGTGCGCGTCTCGCCGACCGCCAGGTCATTGAAGTCCGCGCCCGGATCGAAGCTCAGCGTTCCGTCCGCGCCGATCGTGAACGAGCCGCCATTGCCGCCCGCCACCGCCGAACCGACATTGCCGGCGACGCCGTTCACCGCCGACACCGTCAGCGCGTCGCCGTCGGGATCGGCGTCCGCGCCGGACCCGTTGTCGACGAGCACATTGCCGCTCGCGACCGTGTTCTCGCTCGCCGCGAAGGCGTCGTCCTGCGCCGCAGGCGCCGGGTTCGTCACCGTCCACGTGAACGTCTGCGACGTCGTCGCGCCCGACGGATCGGTCGCCGTCACCGTCACGCTGTACGGGCCGCTCGCGCTCGCCGAATGGTCGATCGTCCCCGAGATCACGCCCGTGACCGGGTCGATGCTCAGCCCCGCCGGCAGGCCGCTCGCCGAGAAGGCCAGCGCATCCGTCGCGTCGGGATCGGAGAAGGCGCCCGACACGTCGAGATTGACGCTCGAGGCGTCCGCGCCCGTCTGGTTCGCCAGCGCCGTCGATGTCGGCGCGTCGTTGACGCCCGTCACCGTCACCGTCGCGGTCGCCGTCGAGGTTCCGCCCTCGCCGTCCGAGATCGTGTAGGTCACGCTTGTCGTGCGCGTCTCGCCGACCGCCAGGTCGTTGAAGTCCGCGCCCGGATCGAAGCTCAGCGCGCCATCCGCGCCGATCGTGAACGAGCCGCCATTGCCGCCCGCCACCGCCGAACCGACATTGCCGGCGACGCCGTTCACCGCCGACACCGTCAGCGCGTCGCCGTCGGGATCGGCGTCCGCGCCGGACCCGTTGTCGACGAGCACATTGCCGCTCGCGATCGTGTTCTCGCTCGCCGCGAAGGCGTCGTCCTGCGCCGCAGGCGCCGGGTTGGTCACCGTCCACGTGAACGTCTGCGACGTCGTCGCGCCCGACGGATCGGTCGCCGTCACCGTCACGCTGTACGGGCCGCTCGCGCTCGCCGAATGGTCGATCGTCCCCGAGATCACGCCCGTGACCGGGTCGATGCTCAGCCCCGCCGGCAGGCCGCTCGCCGAGAAGGCCAGCGCATCCGTCGCGTCGGGATCGGAGAAGGCGCCCGACACGTCGAGATTGACGCTCGAGGCGTCCGCGCCCGTCTGGTTCGCCAGCGCCGTCGATGTCGGCGCGTCGTTGACGCCCGTCACCGTCACCGTCGCGGTCGCCGTCGAGGTTCCGCCCTCGCCGTCCGAGATCGTGTAGGTCACGCTTGTCGTGCGCGTCTCGCCGACCGCCAGGTCATTGAAGTCCGCGCCCGGATCGAAGCTCAGGCGTTCCATCCGCGCCGATCGTGAACGAGCCGCCATTGCCGCCCGCCACCGCCGAACCGACATTGCCGGCGACGCCGTTCACCGCCGACACCGTCAGCGCGTCGCCGTCGGGATCGGCGTCCGCGCCGGACCCGTTGTCGACGAGCACATTGCCGCTCGCGACCGTGTTCTCGCTCGCCGCGAAGGCGTCGTCCTGCGCCGCAGGCGCCGGGTTCGTCACCGTCCACGTGAACGTCTGCGACGTCGTCGCGCCCGACGGATCGGTCGCCGTCACCGTCACGCTGTACGGGCCGCTCGCGCTCGCCGAGTGATCGATCGTCCCCGAGATCACGCCCGTGACCGGGTCGATGCTCAGCCCCGCCGGCAGGCCGCTCGCCGAGAAGGCCAGCGCATCCGTCGCGTCGGGATCGGAGAAGGCGCCCGACACGTCGAGATTGACGCTCGAGGCGTCCGCGCCCGTCTGGTTCGCCAGCGCCGTCGAGACCGGCGCGTCGTTGACGCCCGTCACCGTCACCGTCGCGGTCGCCGTCGAGGTTCCGCCCTCGCCGTCCGAGATCGTGTAGGTCACGCTCGTCGTGCGCGTCTCGCCGACCGCCAGGTCATTGAAGTCCGCGCCCGGATCGAAGCTCAGCGTTCCGTCCGCGCCGATCGTGAACGAGCCGCCATTGCCGCCCGCCACCGCCGAACCGACATTGCCGGCGACGCCGTTCACCGCCGACACCGTCAGCGCGTCGCCGTCGGGATCGGCGTCCGCGCCGGACCCGTTGTCGACGAGCACATTGCCGCTCGCGACCGTGTTCTCGCTCGCCGCGAAGGCGTCGTCCTGCGCCGCAGGCGCCGGGTTCGTCACCGTCCACGTAAACGTCTGCGACGTCGTCGCGCCCGACGGATCGGTCGCCGTCACCGTCACGCTGTACGGACCGCTCGCGCTCGCCGAATGGTCGATCGTCCCCGAGATCACGCCCGTGACCGGGTCGATGCTCAGCCCCGCCGGCAGGCCGCTCGCCGAGAAGGCCAGCGCATCCGTCGCGTCGGGATCGGAGAAGGCGCCCGACACGTCGAGATTGACGCTCGAGGCGTCCGCGCCCGTCTGGTTCGCCAGCGCCGTCGATGTCGGCGCGTCGTTGACGCCCGTCACCGTCACCGTCGCGGTCGCCGTCGAGGTTCCGCCCTCGCCGTCCGAGATCGTGTAGGTCACGCTTGTCGTGCGCGTCTCGCCGACCGCCAGGTCATTGAAGTCCGCGCCCGGATCGAAGCTCAGCGTTCCATCCGCGCCGATCGTGAACGAGCCGCCATTGCCGCCCGCCACCGCCGAACCGACATTGCCGGCGACGCCGTTCACCGCCGACACCGTCAGCGCGTCGCCGTCGGGATCGGCGTCCGCGCCGGACCCGTTGTCGACGAGCACATTGCCGCTCGCGACCGTGTTCTCGCTCGCCGCGAAGGCGTCGTCCTGCGCCGCAGGCGCCGGGTTGGTCACCGTCCACGTGAACGTCTGCGACGTCGTCGCGCCCGACGGATCGGTCGCCGTCACCGTCACGCTGTACGGACCGCTCGCGCTCGCCGAGTGATCGATCGTCCCCGAGATCACGCCCGTGACCGGGTCGATGCTCAGCCCCGCCGGCAGGCCGCTCGCCGAGAAGGCCAGCGCATCCGTCGCGTCGGGATCGGAGAAGGCGCCCGACACGTCGAGATTGACGCTCGAGGCGTCCGCGCCCGTCTGGTTCGCCAGCGCCGTCGATGTCGGCGCGTCGTTGACGCCCGTCACCGTCACCGTCGCGGTCGCCGTCGAGGTTCCGCCCTCGCCGTCCGAGATCGTGTAGGTCACGCTTGTCGTGCGCGTCTCGCCGACCGCCAGGTCATTGAAGTCCGCGCCCGGATCGAAGCTCAGCGTTCCATCCGCGCCGATCGTGAACGAGCCGCCATTGCCGCCCGCCACCGCCGAACCGACATTGCCGGCGACGCCGTTCACCGCCGACACCGTCAGCGCGTCGCCGTCGGGATCGGCGTCCGCGCCGGACCCGTTGTCGACGAGCACATTGCCGCTCGCGATCGTGTTCTCGCTCGCCGCGAAGGCGTCGTCCTGCGCCGCAGGCGCCGGGTTGGTCACCGTCCACGTGAACGTCTGCGACGTCGTCGCGCCCGACGGATCGGTCGCCGTCACCGTCACGCTGTACGGACCGCTCGCGCTCGCCGAATGGTCGATCGTCCCCGAGATCACGCCCGTGACCGGGTCGATGCTCAGCCCCGCCGGCAGGCCCGCTCGCCGAGAAGGCCAGCGCATCCGTCGCGTCGGGATCGGAGAAGGCGCCCGACACGTCGAGATTGACGCTCGAGGCGTCCGCGCCCGTCTGGTTCGCCAGCGCCGTCGATGTCGGCGCGTCGTTGACGCCCGTCACCGTCACCGTCGCGGTCGCCGTCGAGGTTCCGCCCTCGCCGTCCGAGATCGTGTAGGTCACGCTTGTCGTGCGCGTCTCGCCGACCGCCAGGTCATTGAAGTCCGCGCCCGGATCGAAGCTCAGCGTTCCATCCGCGCCGATCGTGAACGAGCCGCCATTGCCGCCCGCCACCGCCGAACCGACATTGCCGGCGACGCCGTTCACCGCCGACACCGTCAGCGCGTCGCCGTCGGGATCGGCGTCCGCGCCGGACCCGTTGTCGACGAGCACATTGCCGCTCGCGACCGTGTTCTCGCTCGCCGCGAAGGCGTCGTCCTGCGCCGCAGGCGCCGGGTTCGTCACCGTCCACGTAAACGTCTGCGACGTCGTCGCGCCCGACGGATCGGTCGCCGTCACCGTCACGCTGTACGGACCGCTCGCGCTCGCCGAGTGATCGATCGTCCCCGAGATCACGCCCGTGACCGGGTCGATGCTCAGCCCCGCCGGCAGGCCGCTCGCCGAGAAGGCCAGCGCATCCGTCGCGTCGGGATCGGAGAAGGCGCCCGACACGTCGAGATTGACGCTCGAGGCGTCCGCGCCCGTCTGGTTCGCCAGCGCCGTCGATGTCGGCGCGTCGTTGACGCCCGTCACCGTCACCGTCGCGGTCGCCGTCGAGGTTCCGCCCTCGCCGTCCGAGATCGTGTAGGTCACGCTTGTCGTGCGCGTCTCGCCGACCGCCAGGTCATTGAAGTCCGCGCCCGGATCGAAGCTCAGCGTTCCATCCGCGCCGATCGTGAACGAGCCGCCATTGCCGCCCGCCACCGCCGAACCGACATTGCCGGCGACGCCGTTCACCGCCGACACCGTCAGCGCGTCGCCGTCGGGATCGGCGTCCGCGCCGGACCCGTTGTCGACGAGCACATTGCCGCTCGCGATCGTGTTCTCGCTCGCCGCGAAGGCGTCGTCCCTGCGCCGCAGGCGCCGGGTTCGTCACCGTCCACGTAAACGTCTGCGACGTCGTCGCGCCCGACGGATCGGTCGCCGTCACCGTCACGCTGTACGGACCGCTCGCGCTCGCCGAATGGTCGATCGTCCCCGAGATCACGCCCGTGACCGGGTCGATGCTCAGCCCCGCCGGCAGGCCGCTCGCCGAGAAGGCCAGCGCATCCGTCGCGTCGGGATCGGAGAAGGCGCCCGACACGTCGAGATTGACGCTCGAGGCGTCCGCGCCCGTCTGGTTCGCCAGCGCCGTCGATGTCGGCGCGTCGTTGACGCCCGTCACCGTCACCGTCGCGGTCGCCGTCGAGGTTCCGCCCTCGCCGTCCGAGATCGTGTAGGTCACGCTTGTCGTGCGCGTCTCGCCGACCGCCAGGTCATTGAAGTCCGCGCCCGGATCGAAGCTGAGCGTTCCGTCCGCGCCGATCGTGAACGAGCCGCCATTGCCGCCCGCCACCGCCGAACCGACATTGCCGGCGACGCCGTTCACCGCCGACACCGTCAGCGCGTCGCCGTCGGGATCGGCGTCCGCGCCGGACCCGTTGTCGACGAGCACATTGCCGCTCGCGATCGTGTTCTCGCTCGCCGCGAAGCCGTCGTCCTGCGCCGCAGGCGCCGGGTTCGTCACCGTCCACGTGAACGTCTGCGACGTCGTCGCGCCCGACGGATCGGTCGCCGTCACCGTCACGCTGTACGGGCCGCTCGCGCTCGCCGAATGATCGATCGTCCCCGAGATCACGCCCGTGACCGGGTCGATGCTCAGCCCCGCCGGCAGGCCGCTCGCCGAGAAGGCCAGCGCATCCGTCGCGTCGGGATCGGAGAAGGCGCCCGACACGTCGAGATTGACGCTCGAGGCGTCCGCGCCCGTCTGGTTCGCCAGCGCCGTCGATGTCGGCGCGTCGTTGACGCCCGTCACCGTCACCGTCGCGGTCGCCGTCGAGGTTCCGCCCTCGCCGTCCGGAGATCGTGTAGGTCACGCTTGTCGTGCGCGTCTCGCCGACCGCCAGGTCATTGAAGTCCGCGCCCGGATCGAAGCTCAGCGTTCCATCCGCGCCGATCGTGAACGAGCCGCCATTGCCGCCCGCCACCGCCGAACCGACATTGCCGGCGACGCCGTTCACCGCCGACACCGTCAGCGCGTCGCCGTCGGGATCGGCGTCCGCGCCGGACCCGCTGTCGACGAGCACATGCCGCTCGCGACCGTGTTCTCGCTCGCCGCGAAGGCGTCGTCCTGCGGCCGCAGGCGCCGGGTTGGTCACCGTCCACGTGAACGTCTGCGACGTCGTCGCGCCCGACGGATCGGTCGCCGTCACCGTCACGCTGTACGGACCGCTCGCGCTCGCCGAGTGATCGATCGTCCCCGAGATCACGCCCGTGACCGGGTCGATGCTCAGCCCCGCCCGGCAGGCCGCTCGCCGAGAAGGCCAGCGCATCCGTCGCGTCGGGATCGGAGAAGGCGCCCGACACGTCGAGATTGACGCTCGAGGCGTCCGCCCCGCTCTGGTTCGCCAGCGCCGTCGATGTCGGCGCGTCGTTGACGCCCGTCACCGTCACCGTCGCGGTCGCCGTCGAGGTTCCGCCCTCGCCGTCCGAGATCGTGTAGGTCACGCTTGTCGTGCGCGTCTCGCCGACCGCCAGGTCATTGAAGTCCGCGCCCGGATCGAAGCTCAGCGTTCCATCCGCGCCGATCGTGAACGAGCCGCCATTGCCGCCCGCCACCGCCGAACCGACATTGCCGGCGACGCCGTTCACCGCCGACACCGTCAGCGCGTCGCCGTCGGGATCGGCGTCCGCGCCGGACCCGTTGTCGACGAGCACATTGCCGCTCGCGACCGTGTTCTCGCTCGCCGCGAAGGCGTCGTCCTGCGCCGCAGGCGCCGGGTTCGTCACCGTCCACGTGAACGTCTGCGACGTCGTCGCGCCCCAGGGATCGGTCGCCGTCACCGTCACGCTGTACGGACCGCTCGCGCTCGCCGAGTGATCGATCGTCCCCGAGATCACGCCCGTGACCGGGTCGATGCTCAGCCCCGCCGGCAGGCCGCTCGCCGAGAAGGCCAGCGCATCCGTCGCGTCGGGATCGGAGAAGGCGCCCGACACGTCGAGATTGACGCTCGAGGCGTCCGCGCCCGTCTGGTTCGCCAGCGCCGTCGAGACCGGCGCGTCGTTGACCGGCGTGACGTTGAACGTGATCGTGTTGGCGCTCTGGTCGGTGTTCAGGCCGCCATTGGCCGTGCCGCCGTCGTCCGTCACCTGGAAGGTGAAGGAGGCGATCCCCGTCCCGTTGGCGTTCGCCGCCGGCGTCCAGGTCAGCGTCCCGATCGAGCCGACCGGGATCACCTGGCCGACCGTCACCGCGACGCCGCCGAGCCGCAGCGTGCCGCCCGTCGGCAGCGTCGTGATCGTCACCGACTGGAAGGCGTTCGCCGGCGCATCGTTCGGGTCGGTGAACCCGAAGTCCGCCGACGTGAACGTATACGCCGTGTCCTCGTTCGTCGTGATCGTCTTGTCCGCGCCCGCCGGCGCGTCGTTCACCGGCGTCACCGTGATCGTCGAGGTGTCGACGTCGGTCAGCGGCCCGCCCGAGCCGGTGTTGCCGCCGTCGTTCGTCGTCATCGTCAGCGTCACGGCGCCGTTCGCGTTCGTCGCCGGCGCGAAGCTCGGCTGCGAGGCGGCCGCCGCCAGATACGCGTTGATGTTGGCCAGCGTGCCCGTCAGCGTCAGCGTGCCCGTGCCCGAGCCGCCCACCGTCACCGAACCGCCCGACGCAGCCGTCAGCGCGCCCGACGACACCGACAGCGTCACCGTCATCGTCCCAGACGCCGCGTCGACGTCCGAGATCGAAAGGCCCGCCAGCTTCAGGCTCGTGTCCTCGAGCGTCGCGAACGTCGCCGGCAACGTGTTCACCGGCGCGTCGTTCACCGCCGTCACGTTGAAGGTGATCGTGTTGGCGCTCTGGTCGGTGTTCAGGCCGCCATTCGCCGTGCCGCCGTCGTCCGTCACCTGGAAGGTGAAGGAGGCGATCCCCGTTCCGTTGGCGTTCGCCGCCGGCGTCCAGGTCAGCGTGCCGATCGAGCCGACCGGGATCACCTGGCCGACCGTCACCGCCACGCCGCCAAGCCGCAGCGTGCCGCCCGTCGGCAGCGTCGTGATCGTCACCGACTGGAAGGCGTTCGCCGGCGTGTCGTTCGGGTCGGTGAACCCGAAGTCCGCCGACGTGAACGTGTACGCCGTGTCCTCGTTCGTCGTGATCGTCTTGTCCGCGCCAGCCGGCGCGTCGTTCAACGACGTCACCGTGATCGTCGAGGTGTCGACGTCGGTCAGCGGCCCGCCCGAGCCGGTGTTGCCGCCGTCGTTCGTCGTCATCGTCAGCGTCACGGCGCCGTTGGCGTTCGTCGCCGGCGCGAAGCTCGGCTGCGAGGCGGCCGCCGCAAGATACGCGTTGATGTTGGCCAGCGTGCCCGTCAGCGTCAGCGTGCCCGTGCCCGAGCCGCCCACCGTCACCGAACCGCCCGACGCAGCCGTCAGCGCGCCCGACGACACCGACAGCGTCACCGTCATCGTCCCCGACGCCGCGTCGACGTCCGAGATCGAAAGGCCCGCCAGCTTCAGGCTCGTGTCCTCGAGCGTCGCGAACGTCGCCGGCAACGTGTTCACCGGCGCGTCGTTGACCGCCGTGACGTTGAAGGTGATCGTGTTGGCGCTCTGGTCGGTGTTCTGGCCGCCATTGGCCGTGCCGCCGTCGTCCGTCACCTGGAAGGTGAAGGAGGCGATCCCTGTTCCGTTGGCGTTCGCCGCAGGCGTCCAGGTCAGCGTCCCGATCGAGCCGACCGGAATCACCTGGCCGACCGTCACAGCCACGCCGCCAAGCCGCAGCGTGCCGCCCGTCGGCAGCGTCGTGATCGTCACCGACTGGAACGCGTTCGCCGGCGCATCGTTCGGATCGGTGAACCCGAAGTCCGCCGACGTGAACGTATACGCCGTGTCCTCGTTCGTCGTGATCGTCTTGTCCGCGCCGGCCGGCGCGTCGTTCACGGACGTCACCGTGATCGTGGTGTTGGCGGTGCTTTCCTCGCTCGTCGCATTGCCGGTCAGGCCGGGGTCGAGCCCGGTGTTGCCCTGATCGTTGATCGTCGTCGAGAGCGTGAGCGAACCCGTATAGTTGGCGGCCGGCGCGAAGGCGAGCTTGCCCGCGACGATGGCGTTGTTGAGCGCCGCGAGTTGCCCGGTTAGCACGAGCGTGTTGGTGCCCGACCCGGTGGCGCCGATGAAGGCGGTCGTCGTCCAGTTGAGGACGCCCGAGCCTGCCGGAACCGTCAGCGTGATCCGCATGGAGCCGGTGCTGGCGTCGACATCGGCGAAGGTGATGCCGGTGACGGTCAGCGACCCGTCTTCGGCGACCGAGAGCGTCGCCGGCGCGGTCACCGTCGGCGTATCGTTCACCGCAACGACCGTGATCGTCGAGGTGTCGACATCGGTCAGCGGCCCGCCCGAGCCCGTATTGCCGCCGTCGTTCGTCGTCATCGTCAGCGTCACGGCGCCGTTGGCGTTCGCAACCGGCGAGAAGGTCGGCGCGGAGGCGCTGGCGAGATACGCGTTGATGTTGGCCAGCGTGCCCGTCAGCGTCAGCGTGCCCGTGCCAGAACCGCCAACCGTCACCGAACCGCCGGACGTCGCCGCGAGCGTTCCGGAGTTGACGCCGAGCGTCACCGTGATCGAGCCCGTCCCCGCGTCGGGATCGGCGACCGACAACCCGGTCAGCTGAAGCGAAACGTCTTCGTTGGTCGTGAACGTCGCCGGCAGCGTGTTCACCGGCGCGTCGTCCACCGCCGTCACGGTGATCGTCGTGACGGCCGTGCCCGAATTGCTGGTCCCGTCGTTGACGGTCGAATTGATCACCCGCGTCGTCGTTGACGGCGTGTCCGTGGTGTTCTCGAAGGTGACGAGCTGGAAGGCTGCGGCATACTGGGCCTTCGTCGCCGTTCCGGTGAAGGTGACGAGCGAATCGGTGCGCGTCCAGCTGATGGAGCCGATGGAGCCAGAGGCGGCCGAAGATCCGTTCACCAGCAGACGGTCGCCCGTCTGAGGGTTCGTCAGCGTGACCGTTCCAGACTCCATGTTGGCGTCGTTGGCGTCGCGAACCGTGCTGTCCGTGTCCGCGATCGAAACGGGCGCGCCGTTCTCGGTGTAGCTGGTCGCGAAATTGACGCCGGCCGTCGCATCGACGACCGTGTTGGCGCTGACCGCGTCGATCCAGATATCGTCGCCGCCGCCGCCCGAGGCGTAAGCGAAGACGAGCGAGCCGCTGTTGGCGACATTGGCGGGCAGATTGATCGTGATCGCGGTCGGGGTCCACGAGCCGAACGTGGACGACGTGATCGTGGCGGGCGAGCCCGACGCTCCATTGAGATAGGTGACCGTCGCCGTAGAGCCGCCGGTCGTAGAGGTCGAGATCGTCGCGTAGGTGACGCCGCCGATCGAGACGGAAAGCGTCGCCGCCGCGGCCGATTCGGGAATGGCGTTGTTCCAACCCGCATTGAAGGTGAGCTGCGCCGCGCCGTTCGGCGCGTTGCCCGTCGCCCATCCCGTGACGCCGGTTTGCGTCAGCGTCCCCGTCGCCCCGTCGGAAATCCATGCCCATCCGCCGTTCGCGGCGGAGCCGGTGCCGACGACCGTCCATCCCGCGCCGCCCGGACTATCGCCGTTTGTGATCAGTTCGACGTTGTTCGCGCCCGAGTTCAGGTCGAGAACGGGCGGCGGATCCGTGACCGTGATATAGGAATGTGCGATGTTGGAATTGGTCGTGCCGTCGTTGACGAGCGCCGTGATGTCGCGCACGACGCCGGTCTGAGGGTCCCCGGTCGTGTGTTCGAAGGCGATGGCGCGGATAGCCGAGGCATAATTCGCCTTGGTGGCCGAACCCGTCAGGGTGACCACGGAGCCGGTGTTCGTGTAGCTGATGCCGTTGATCGTGCCGGAGGCCGCGGCCGAACCGGCCACAAGCAGGCGGTCGCCTGCAACCGCGTTGGTGATGGTGACGACGCCGGACGCCATGTTGGCGCTGTTGCCGTCGCGCACGTCGGCGTCGGTGTCGGCGATGGAGACTGCCGTGCTGTTCTGCACGTAGGCCGCCGAGAAATCGTTGCCGGCCTGCGCGTCCGTGAAGGCGGTGACGTTGGTGAGGAGACGGACGTTGTCGATGTAGATGTCGTCCGCCGCGTTGCTGGCGACGAAGGCGAGATTGCCGGCGGCCGCGACGCTCGCAGGCAGATTGATGGTGATCGCCGTCATCGCGGCCGAGGCGCTGGCCATCGGGCCAATCGTCGTCGCCGTGGTCGTGCCGGCGGCGTTCGTCGCGCCGTTGAGATAGGTGATCGTGCCGTTGGCCGTCGCGCCGACGCCAGTCGTCAGCGTCGCGTAGGTGACGCCGCCGATCTGGATGTTGAAGGTGCGGGACGCCGTGGCGCTGCCGTTCACCCAGCCGATGTCGAGCGTCAACCGGCCGGCGCCGCTGGGCGCCGGACCAACATTGACGCCGGTCAGGCCGGTTTTCGTCAGCGTGTCGGCCGCCGTCGCCGTGAAGCCGTAACGGCCGGTGATGGCGCTGTCGGTCGTAGCGCCCGTGCCGCTTTCGGTCCAGCCGAACGGTAGGTCGGCAAAGTCCGAGAAGCCGCCGTTGACGATGATGTTGTTCGTATCGGTGACGCTGGCCAGACCCGAATTCAGATCGACGGTCGGTGTGTAAGCGCCGGTCAGCGTCGATGTCGCCGTCGTGGTGACGGAATTGAGCTGATTGTGGACCGCGATCGAGAAGGTGCGCGCGCCCGTTACGGCGCTGCTGCTGGAAAACTGAATCGCCTGAATCGCGGCCTGATACGCAGCCTCGTTGGCGACGCCCGTGAGCGTGACGCTGTAGGCCGAATGCGCCTCGACCGTGACGCCGCTCGGCAGCAGCGCCGTATTGACCGTCAGAACGTCGCCCGATTGCGGGTTCGTCAACGTCACAGTGGCGTCGGCGATATCGCCGATGGCGTTGGTGATCGTGATGTCGCTGTCGACGATCGGCACCGATGCGCCGGTGGCCGCCTGGAACGTGCCGTTGTAGCTCGTTCCCGTCGTGGTGCTGTCGTTGGCGTCGAGATCGAGCTTGGTGTCACCGTCGAAGGCGACGTGATAGCTGACCGACGTCGCGCCGGTGACCGCGCCCAGCGTGAACTGGACGCCGAGCCCATTGTCCGTCGTCGGCGCCGTCATCCATGTGTTGATGATGTCGCCGCCATTGTTCAGGCCGCTGCCATAGAGATTGGCGCCATTGTAGGTGCCGGAATAATAGTGATCGAACTGGGAGCCGCCCTCGATCTCCGCGAAGCCCACCAGCGACTCGGTGGCGGTGCCAACGCCTTTGCGGACGCCGACAAAGTTCGGATCGCCGGTCGTGTTGTTGGTTTGCGCCAGCGATGGATCCAGCGAGAACGCCGGTCCCGCGTCGCCGCCCGCCAGGAACGTGTCCATGACGTGGTAGAGCTTCAACGTCTGCGTGTTGGTCGGCGGCGGGGTGACCGTAACCGTCTGTGTATAGTACTTGTTCGGCAACACATACGAGGTTTGGATCTGGACCTGATAGTCGGTCGCCGCGTTGTAAACGTTGTTGTTGTTGGCGTCGTAATACATCGTCGTGGTGACGACGTACGGATTTGCCGCCGTGCCGGCGCCCGTCAAAGTCTGCGGGCCGGAGGACTTGAACACCGCGTCGGTGATGCCGGGGAAGTCGGTCGGGTCGGACGCGGTGGCGAAATCCACCGGCGTAACCACCGTATTGCCGACAGCCAGATAGACGCCGTTGTAGAGATCGGGGCTCGTATCCGTCAGCGTGTTGGAATAGAACTGGTTCGCGTTCTGGTAGCGGACCTGAACCTGCCCGAGATTGGTGACGTAAATACGCAACCCGTCCGAGCCAGTCGCATTCACGCCGCCCGCCGGATTGATCGTCGTCTGGGTGAGAACGTCGCGCCAGTCGCTCGCCGCGAGCGCGCTCGACTCGATGTGGCCCGTCGTGGTCTCGAGCGTCCAGTCGCCGCCAAGATTGGCGGCGCCGGTCAGATCGTTCGAGGCCGCGATGTCGGCGCCGGTGACGCCGCCCATGATCATCGCCGCTTCGAGGCCCTTGTCGCCCGCGGTGAAGTCGCAGCCATAGATCAGGATGTCGCCATCCGCCGACAGCGCCCGGCCGATCGCCGTCAGCTCGTCGAGATGGGCGCCCTGCATGCTGGCGGCGTCGAGAGTCGCAGAGCCGAGGCGCAGACTGCCCTCGTCGCCATGGCTGACGATGTGGATCGCGTCGATATTGGTGCGGCCGGTGAGCGCGGCGGCGATCTGCTCGACCCCGTCGCGGTTGGCGTCAAGGATGACGATCTCGGCGCCGGGGGCCGCCGAGGCGGTGATCTCGGTCCAGTTGGAGACGGTCGAATCGACGAAGATGATCTCGTGGCGCCCGGCGGTGTCGGGCGCGGCGAGCGCGCTGGCGTCGGGCAGGACAGGCGCCGCCGCCAGATGATCGGCCAGACGTTCGAGCGAGGCGTCGGGCGCCCCGTCGTGATGCTGGTCCGCGGCGGCGGCGGTCGTCGCGGCGATCGCCGCGTCGAACACCATGCGCGCTTCGAGCGTTCGCAGCGCTTCGAGGCGCGGATCGCTCGTCGCGTCCGTGGAGGCGACGGTTCCCTTGCCGAGACGGGAGAGAACTGAACGGCGCTGCTTGTTCCGCATAAAGCCTCGTCCTTGCAGACAAATCCGGTGGCGTCTTTTCCGCCGGGCCAAAGCGCCCCCGGAGCAAACTGATAAAAATGAAGTCAAACAACGCAGTACCATAGTTTCCTTATCATCTCGTGCACCAATCATCAATATTTTCAGACAATTCTAAGTATTCTTGAATCAAACCTGAACGAGCCTGCCAATAACGCTCATCTCGAAACGTAAGGGAATTGATTCGCGAATTCTGGCCAGAGTCACTGCCGATTCGGCCCGAATCGACTCCGAGTCTTCGCGCTCCCGGAAGCTTGCCGGTCGGATTCAGCCATCGCCCCGAATGCGTTCGGGCCCCGGTCGCCCGGGCCGCGGCGCTTCAGAATGACGATTCCCGGACGAGGATCGAAAGCGCCCGACGCGCCGTCTGGCGGAAGAAGCTCTCCGCCTCGCCGTCGAGCCGGATCAGCCCCCGCACGACCTGCGACGAGGCGGCGCGCCCCTCGGGCTGCAGCACCGCCAGAAACTGCGCCTCAACCGGCGCCGCGCCGAGCGCGCGATCCTCGTTGACGGCGATCAGCCCGCCATTCGTGCTGGTCAGATACGGGATCTCGATCGCCGACGAGGCCGCCGGCGCGACGCTGACGAGTCGCACGTCGAGACCGGCGCGCGTCAGATCGTCGGGGACGAACCGCCCCGCAGCGCCCGGCTTGAGGCGGGCCGCCGCGCCCTCGGTGACGTAGCCGCGCAATTGCGTCGCGTCGGGCGACACGACCAGACCGAGTTCCTCGCCGCGGCCGACCATGCGCCCCGGCGTCAGATCCGGCGGCACGTCGACGATGACGCCGTCCATCTGCGCGCGCACGACGAGATCCTCGTTGAGCCGGCGCAGGCCGGCGAGCTTGTCGAGCAGTTGCCGCGCCTCGCTTTGCAGGACGAGCGTGTCGCGCAGGTCCGCCGCGTCGCTGCTGCGCCGGTCCAGCCGCGTGCGGGTCAGCTCGTACTTGCTCTGGGTGATGGCGATGTCGGCGTCGATCTTGGACGAGCGCAGCCGCATCACCTCCTGCCCCTGCCGCACCCGGTCTCCCTCGCGCGCGAGCACCGCCGCGATCTCGGCCGGCGCCACGGCGGTCAGGCGCTGCGATTGCGCCGGCTCGACGATCGCCTCGAGCTCGATCCGCGAGCTCCAGGGCACGAAGAACAGCGCAATCGCGGCGAGCGCGGCGGCCGCCGAAACGGCCGTGCGCGGCCGGCGCGCGATGTCCTTGCGCCACATCCACCACAGCCGCGCCTCGGACCAGATCGGCCGGGCCACGAACCACACGATCTCGACGAGAAAGAGCAGGATGCCGAGGACCTTGAAAGTGAGGTAGTAGACCATCACCGCGATGCCGACGAACAGGACGAGCCGGTACACGGCGGTGGCGACGCCGTAGGCGATCACCAGCGTCCTCAGCCCCGCCCCCCAGGTCTCGGGACAGGGCTTGCCGAGGCCGAACAGAAGTTCGCGCAGCCGCCAGCGCATGAGCGCGAAGGCGCGCGGCTGAAGATTGGGAATGTCGAGCGCGTCGGCCAGCAGATAGTAGGCGTCGTAACGCATGAACGGGTTGAGGTTGATCGCAAGGCTCATCAACCAGCTCACCGCCGCCACGAAGAAGGCGGCGCTCTTGGCCGTCCCCTCCGGCAGCACCGCCCACGCCGCCGTCGCCAGCCCCGCGATGACGAGTTCGACCAGCATCCCGGCCGCGTCGATGAGCGTGCGCTTGCGATGGTCGGAGAGGCGCCAGGCGTCGGTGACGTCGGTGTAAAGCACCGGCGTCAGCACCATCAGCGCGACGCCCATCGTCGGCACGCGGCAGCCGAAATTGACGGCCGTGTAGGCGTGGCCGAGCTCGTGCAGCGTCTTCACGAGGCCGATGGCGATGAGATAGCCGGCAATGCCCTCGAGCGACAGGAAGGCCGCGAACGTGCCCTGAAACGCCGTCCATTCGCGCGAGGCCAGATAGATTCCGACGATCGAGACCATCAGATAGGCGGCGATCGCCGGTCGCGAGGCGAAGGCGCGGGCGATCGGCAGCGTCGCCTCGAGGGCGCGTTGCGGCCGCACCAGCGGCCAGCGCATGAACAGATAGTTGTGCAGCAGCCAGGAGACCGGATTCTTGCGCTGCTTGCGCGCCGCCGTCACCAGCGAGGGCCAGCCCTGCACCGGCTCTGCCAGCAGGCCGAGCTGATCGAACTGCCGCACGATCGCGGCGACTTCCTCGACGCCCGCAGCCCGCCCGAGACGCGCGGACAGCTCGCCCGCCACGGTCGCGAAACTCGCCCCCGGACGCCACGAGGCGAGCGCCGGCGTGGCCGAGCGCCGACAGCTCGTGATAGCGGTGTTGCAGCGGATCGTAGACGAGCCAGCCCGCCTCGCCGCCGCGCGGCGCGCCCTCGACCAGCCTCAGATCCTCGCGCAGCTGCGGCAGCGGCGCGGCGGCGAGCCTGTCGGCGCCCGGCGTCACAGGCCGACCTTCTGCCGCGCCCACGCCAGCGGCCGGCGGAACAGGTAGAAGCCGAGCGGCGCGACCTCGCCGCTGATCTGCGCCGTTCCGCGCGCCCCCAGGCGCGGCGGCTCGACGCCATCGTCGAGCGCGGCGTCGATCCGGTAGACGAGGCCCCGCCCCTCGATATGGCGGGCCGCGTGCGAGACGGTGGCGACATGGCCGCCAATCGGCCGCAGCGGCTCGGAATCGAGGAACAGGCGCGTCCGCGCGCCCTGCTTCAGGACGATGGCGTCCGACACCGGCAGGTCGACCCGGATCAGCACGGACTGCGCGTCGGCGAGTTCGAGCATGCGTTGGCCCGTCGCGACGGGCCGGCCCACCCATTCCTTCGGATCGGCGTAGACCGCGATGCCGGCGCGCGGGGCGCGCACCTTGGTCTTCTCGAACTGGTCGCTGGCGAAATCGCGCTCGGCCACCTTCTGCTTCAGCTCGGCGCGCGACTGCGCGATCTCGCGCCGCGCCTTGTCGTCGAAGAACGCGGCCTGCGAAATCTGCCTGAGCTTGGCTTCCGCCACCTCGACCTCGCGCTGCGACACTTCGAGCTGGTTGCGCTGGGCGGTGTCGACGAACTGCGCCAGCAGATCGCCCTCCTTCACCATCGCGCTCGGAGCCACGACGATGCGCTCGACCACGCCCTCGATCGGCGCGGCGACGACGAAGGCGTCGCGGCCGACGATCTCGGCCGGCGCGAGCGCCGTCATAGGCACCGGAATCGCCATGGCGGCGACGGTCGCCACCGCCGCGGCGGCGATCCAGAGCCTGCGCCGGCGCGGCGCGCGCGGCCGGCTCGCCATCAGCGCGGCGGCGGCGTGCGCGGCGGTCTCGGCGACGCGCTCGGCGAGCGCCGTGTCGGCCTCGCCCCACTCGGCCTCGCGCAGCGCCACCAAAGCGCCGAAGGGCGCTTCGTCGCGCCGCGCCAGCGGCAGCCACAACGCATGCCGGAACGGATGGGCGCCGCCCTCCTCGTCCGGCCCGCGCGCCTCCAGCAGGCGGGCGGCGCGCTGGCCGACCGATCCCGGCGGGAAGGCGTCGGTCAGCGCCCGCTCCAGCCAGCGGATGACGGGCGCGTCGCGATCCAGCGTCGGCAGGCCCGAGACGCGCGTCAGGCGCAACGCCCCGTCCGCGGCCAGCTCGGCGTAGAGCGTCTGGCGCGCGCGCGCGATCTTGCGCGCTTCGTTCAGCGTCAGGATCGTCAGTTCTTCGAGGTCGCGCGCGCGGCGCATCTCGGCCTCGACGCGCAAGAGATGCCGCAGGCCGGCGGTCGGATCCTCAGCCTGCGCGCCGGGGCGCGGCATGTTGAGCGGCGTCGGACCGCCCGGCCCGGCCGCGCCGGCGGCGGCGCCGATCGTGACGCGCTGGGGCTGACCGGCCTGCCCGCCGGTCGGAACGGCCGCGACCCGAACCGTGCCGCCGCCGGGCGGCGCCGCGCTGGCGCTCATCGCTGGGCCGGCGGATTGAGATCGGCCGAGACGCTCATGCCCGGAAGCACGTCCGCCTTGTCGTCGCGGAAGGCGGCTGTGACCTTCACCGTCTGGCTCACCGGGTCGACCGCCGCGGCGATGCGCGCCACCCTCACCCGCTTGGTCGCGCCCGTCTCCTCGATCCGCACGTCGAATTCGTGGTCCGGCTTCAGCCAGACCAGATAGTTGGACGGCGCGATCAGGTCGATCTCCAGATTGGCCGCGCTGACGATCCGGAACAGCGGCTGGTTCGGCGTCGACATCTCGTGCAGGCGGATGCGCACCTCGCCCATGTGCCCGTCGAACGGCGCGCGGATCTCGCAGTCCCGGACCCGCGCCGACAGCCCGTCGACGGCGGCGACCGCCTTGTCGACACGAGCCTTGTTCAGTTGCACGTCGAACGACCCGCCGGCGCCGCGACGTTCGAGAACCTGCGAGCTTTCGAGCGCGATCGCGTTGAGTTTCTGCTCCGCCTGCGCGGCGCGCAGATCGGAGGCGTATTTGGCGCAATCGAAGCCGATCAGCACGTCGTCCTTGCGGAAGGCGTCGCCCTCCCGGTAGGCGAAGGCGACGACGCGCGCGTTGAGCTCCGTGGCGATCACGGCGTCGTCGATGGCGCGCACGAAGCCGCGCAGCGTCTCGGCGCGCGCCGGCGTCAGCCAGACGGCCAGCAGCCCGGAAAGGGCGAGCGCCTTGATCGAGAGGGACATGCGCGGCATCGCGATTGTGGAAATGATGGACGTCGACACGCGAGCAGATGGCACGACGGCGGGCGATTCGTCCATTCGCAGCCCCGATTCGGACGAGACGCCGACCCCGCGCCCCTGATCTGCGGCCAAGCTTTCGGCCAAGCCTTCGCTTAGTCCCTCCCGCTTGAAGGATCGGTTGCGCCAATCCGGCGAAGTCGCGGCATTCCCCGATCTGGCGACCCCGGCGAGGCGGCTTGGCGCCCAAGCTGCGCGCCAGCGTGAACGCGGCGTTAAACCGTTGCCGCTATCCTCGCCTTATCAAGGTGTTCGATGCGTCGATTGGCGTTCTGCGTCCTGTTCCTCTGTCTGGCGCCGGTCCGCAACGCGGGACTGGCCGAGACTCCGTCCGCCGCGCCCGGCCCTGTCGGGCCGCGGATCGTGTTCATGCCGGAGGACGGCGCTCGCGCGCCCGCTTCGCCGACGCCCGCGCCGTCGATGGCCGTTCAGCCCGAAACGGCGCCGCCGGATCGGCTCGGGCCGCCGGCGATGGAAGTCGCCGCGCCGCTGCCGCCGACGCGGCCGCAGCAGCTCGACGAGCCGCCAGCGATGGAGGCGGCGATCGAACCGGCGCCCGCCGAGACCGCGCCCGCGCCCGCCGAGACCGCGCCCGCGCCCGCCGAGACCGCGCCCGCGCCGGTCCTCGCCGCGCCGGACGCGCCCCCGCCGATTCCGCCCGAACTGTTGCCGCCCCCGCCCCGGCGGCCGGGCTTCGCCTTGGTCGTGGCCGCAGCTCCCCCCGCCGACGCCGCGACCGAAGGCGGCGCGAATCAGCCGCCCCCACCTGTCAGGCGCGGCTTCGAGGTCGTCACGGCGAACGCCGCGCCGAGCCCCGTCCTCACCCCGCAGGCCCATCGCGAGCAGTGCGCGGCCGCCCGCGGCGCCGTCGTCGGCGGCGGAACCTACGGATTTTGCGTGCTGAACTGAGCAGACGCGCGCCTCGCCGGCGCCCCTGCGCGCGGCCTGCGCGCCCGTATTGCTGCATTGCACAATTTTTTCTTGCGTGTCCCGGCGCGTCAGAGCATCCTGTTGCGCGAGAGGATCCCGGGATGCGCCCCGCCAAGAAGAAGTCTCGTCCGCCCGTCCGCGTCCGGCACGACCCGCCGACGCTGGAGGAAGCCGTGTTCGCCGCGCGCGGATTGACCGACGACCTCGAGCATCAGGCCGAGATCGCCGCGCAACTGATGGGCGCGGATCTGGACGAGGCGCGCGAAGCCGTGCGCCTCGCCGAGGTCGCGGCCGCGCAGGAGGCGCGTCGCACCATCGTCACGCCGGCCGCCCGCTACGGCGAGGCCGCGCCGCGCGGCGTCATCGTCGAGCGTCGCCCCAGCCGCAATTTCATGACCGTGCCGCGCCCCGCCGTCGTGCGGCTGACGCCGCGCTGATCCACGCGGCGCCCGCCTTCGCTCAGAGCTCGCGTCGGATCAGCGCGCCGATCTCGCCGACGACGCCGCGCCGGAAGGCGAGCACGCAGACCACGAAGATCACGCCCTGGATCACCAGCACCCATTGCCCGAACTGCGCCAGATAGTTCAGCATCGCGATGATGACGAAGGCGCCGACGACCGGCCCGAACATCGTGCCGAGGCCGCCGATCAGCGTCATCAGCACGACTTCGCCCGACATCGACCAATGCACGTCCGTCAGCGAGGCGTTCTGCAGCGCGAGCGATTTCGTCGCGCCCGCAAGGCCCGCCAGCGCCGCCGACATCACGAAGGCGGCGAGCTTGTAGCGATCCACCGAATAGCCGAGCGAGATGGCGCGCGGCTCGTTCTCGCGGATCGCCTTGAGCACCTGCCCGAACGGCGAGTGGATGATGCGGTAGATGAGCAGGAAGCCGCCGAGGAACACCGCCAGCACGAAGAAATACATCGTCATGTTGTCGGCAAGGTCGAGCACGCCGAACAGCTTGCCGCGCGGCACCGACTGGATGCCGTCCTCGCCATGCGTGAACGGCGCCTGCAGGCAGAAGAAATAGATCATCTGCGACAGCGCCAGCGTGATCATGGCGAAATAGATGCCCTGCCGGCGGATCGCCAGCGCGCCGACCACGAGGCCGATCGCGCCGGAGGTGAGCACGCCGAGCAGGATCGCCAGCTCCGGCGTCACACCCCACTCCTTCGCCGCGTGCGCGCTGACATAGCCGGCGCTGCCGAGAAACATCGCGTGCCCGAAGGACAGCAGCCCGACATACCCGATCAACAAGTTGAAGGCGCAGGCGAACAGCGCGAAGCACAGCGCCTGCATCAGGAACACCGGATAGACGACGAAGGGCGCGGCGACGAGCAACGCCGCCATCAACGCAAAGACGACTTCGAAATCGCGGCGGCGCGGCGCAGGCGCGGCGGCGGGAGCCAGAACGTCGGTCGCGGCGGTCATGTCAGGCGGCCCTTCCGAACAGGCCCGCCGGCTTGATCAGCAGGACGATGGCCATGATGACGAAAATCACGGTGTTTGAGGCCTCGGGATAAAAGACCTTGGTCAGGCCCTCGATGACGCCGAGCGCGAAGCCGGTGATGACCGAACCCATGATCGAGCCCATGCCGCCGATCACGACGACGGCGAACACGACGATGATGAGATCGGCGCCCATCAGCGGACGCACCTGATTGATCGGCGCCGACAGGACGCCGGCCAGCCCCGCTAGGCCGACGCCGAAGCCATAGGTCAGCGTGATCATCAGCGGCACGTTGACGCCGAAGGCGCGCACCAGCGTCGGATTTTCCGTCGCCGCGCGCAGATAGGAGCCGAGGCGCGTCTTCTCGATCATGAACCAGGTGGCGATGCAGACGACGAGCGAGAACACCACCACCCAGGCGCGGTAGTTCGGCAGGAACATGAAGCCGAGATTCTGGCCGCCCGTGAGCTGCGGCGGAATGGCGTAGGGCATGCCCGAGGAGCCGAACTGGTTCTGGAACACGCCCTGGATGACCAGCGCGAGCCCGAAGGTGAGCAGCAGCCCGTAGAGATGGTCGAGGCCGGCGAGGCGCTGCAGCATCGTCCGCTCGATGACGACGCCGACAAAGCCGACCGCCAGCGGCGCCAGAATGAGCGCGCCCCAGTATCCGATGCCGGCGTAGCCGAGCAGGAACCAGGCGACGAAGGCGCCCATCATGTAGAGCGCGCCATGCGCGAAATTGACGATGTTCAGCATGCCGAAGATCACGGCGAGGCCGAGACTGAGCAGCGCGTAGAACGAGCCGTTGATCAGCCCGAGCAAGAGCTGACTGAACAGGGCCTGCGTGGGAATGCCGAACATCGCGTATGTCTCGAATCGCGCCGCGCGCGGTTGAGGAAATGGCGCCCTGCGCAATGGCAGGGCGCCTGTCGCGTCAGCCCTTCTTGACGAGCGGGCACTCGCTGTCCTTGAGCGGACGGAAGGCCTCATCGGCCGGCACCGTCGCCTTCAGCTTGTAGTAGTCCCACGCGCCCTTGGATTCGGCCGGCTTCTTCACCTCGAAGAGGTAGACCGGATGGATCTTGCGGCCGTCGGCGCGGATCGAGCCCTTGCCGAACAGCGCATCGTCGGTCGGCATTTCCTTCATCTTTGCGACGATCTTGGCGCCGTCCTTCGGATTGCCGCCGAGCGCCTCGAGCGCCTTGAGATAGTGCAGCACGGCCGAATAGGTGCCGGCCTGCACCATCGTCGGCTTGGCGCCGTTCTTCATGCGCTTGGCGAAGCGCTCGGAAAAGGCGCGCGTGCCCTCGTTCGCATCCCAGTAGAAGGACTCGGTGAAGGTCAGTCCCTGCGCAACGTTGAGGCCGAGCGCGTTCACGTCGGTGAGGAACAGCAGCAGCGCGGCGAGCTGCTGGCCGCCGGCGGTGATGCCGAATTCGGAGGCCTGCTTGATCGCGTTCGTCGTGTCGCCGCCGGCGTTGGCGAGGCCGATGATCTTCGCCTTCGAGGTCTGCGCCTGCAGCAGGAAGGAGGAGAAGTCCGGCGTGTTGAGCGGGTGGCGCACCTTGCCGTTGACCTTGCCGCCATTGGCGAGGACGACCGCCTCGGTGTCGCGCTCGAGCGCATGGCCGAAGGCGTAGTCCGAGGTCAGGAAGAACCAGGTGTCGCCGCCGGCCTTCACCACCGCCTTGCCCGTCGTGTTGGCGAGCGCGTAGGTGTCGTAGGTCCAGTGGATCGTGTTCGGCGTGCAGGCCTTGCCCGTCAGATCGGAGGACGCCGCGCCCGAGTTCAGGAACACCCGGTTCTTGTCCTTGGTGATCTGGTTGACCGCCAGCGCGACGCCGGAGTTCGGCGTGTCGACGATCACGTCGACGCCGTCGACGTCGTACCACTGGCGGGCGATGCCGCCGCCGATGTCGGGCTTGTTCTGATGGTCGCCGCCGATCACCTCGATCTTCCAGCCCTTCGCGGCCAGGCCCGAATCCTCGGCCGCCATCTGCGCGGCGACCGTCGAGCCCGGGCCGCCGACATCGGCGTAAAGGCTCGACATGTCGTTGAGGTTGCCGATCTTGACCGTCTTGTCCTGCGCCATGGCGCCGAGCGAGCTCAAGGCCAGCGCGGCGATGGCGGTTGCAGTCGTCAAACGCATTTCGATCCTCCCTTGTCGTTCGTTCCGTCCATCCGGCGTCACACGCCGAGATAGTCGTGCAGCTTGTCCATGTTGGCGGCGAGTTCGGAGTTGGCGAAGGCGTCGATCACCTTGCCATGCTCCATCACATAGTAACGGTCCGCCACCGTCGAGGCGAAGCGGAAGTTCTGCTCGACGAGCAGAACCGTGAAGCCTTCCGTCTTCAGCCGCGCGATGGTGCGGCCGATCTGCTGGATGATGACCGGGGCGAGGCCCTCCGTCGGCTCGTCGAGCAGCAGCAGCCGCGCGCCGGTGCGCAGGATGCGGCCGATCGCCAGCATCTGCTGCTCGCCGCCGGAGAGCTTGGTGCCCTGGCTCGCCAGGCGCTCCTTCAGGTTCGGAAACAGATCGAAGATCTGCTCGACCGAGAGCCCGCCCGGCTTGACCTGCGGAGGCAGCAGCAAATTCTCCTTCACGTCGAGGCTCGAGAAGATGCCGCGCTCCTCAGGGCAGAGCGCGATGCCCTGCCGCGCGATCTTGTCGGAGGTGAGCCCGACGGTCTCGCGCCCCTCGAACGTCACCGAGCCCTTGCGCTTGCCGACGATGCCCATGATCGACTTCAGCGTCGTCGTCTTGCCCGCGCCGTTGCGGCCGAGCAGCGTCACGACTTCGCCCGGACGCACGTCGAAATCGACGCCGTGAAGCACGTGGGATTCGCCGTACCAGGCCTGCAGGTTGCGGACGGCGAGAAGCGGTTCGGCGCTCATCAGTGACCCGACCCCATGTAAGCCTGTTGCACGCGCGGATCGCTCGAGACCGCGGCGTAATCGCCCTCCGCCAGTACGCGCCCGCGCGTCAGCACGGTGATGCGGTCGGACAGGTCCGAGACGACGCTGAGATTGTGTTCGACCATCAGGATGGTGCGCTTGGCGGAGACCTTCTTGATCAGCGCGGCGACGCGGTCGATGTCCTCGTGCCCCATGCCCGCCATCGGCTCGTCGAGCAGCAGCATTTCGGGATCGAGCGCCAGCGTCGTCGCGATCTCCAGCGCGCGCTTGCGTCCGTAGGCGAGATTGACCGCCGGCGTATACGCGAACTCGGTGAGGCCGACATCCTCGAGCAGCGCCAGCGCGCGGTCGTTCCACTTGTCCAGAACGGACTTCGAGCGCCAAAAATCGAAGGACTCGCCGCGTTCGCGCTGCAAGGCGACGCGCACATTCTCGAGCGCGGTCAGGTTCGGAAAGACAGCCGAAATCTGGAACGAGCGGACGAGGCCCATGCGCGCCACCGCCGCCGGCGGCGCCGCGGTGATGTCGCGATCCTTGTAGATGATCTGGCCGCGCGTCGGCACGAGAAACTTGGTCAGCAGGTTGAAGCAGGTGGTCTTGCCGGCGCCGTTCGGGCCGATCAGCGCGTGGATCGTGCCCCGATGGATCTCGAGATCGACGTCCTCGACTGCGACGAACCCCTTGAACTCACGCGTCAGGCCCCTTGTCCTCAGGATGATGTCATTGGCCACGCGCGCATCCCGTCTCCATCGCCGCGTCATTTTGCATTGCAGCAAACGCGCGACGAGCCTCCCATGCGCCTTCTTGGCGAGGCGCACGTTCTGATTAGTAGCTGTGATCGCAGCGCGCAAGTGCCATGCATGTCGCGCATCGAAACGCGCGCCGATATTTTTCGAAGTCTGCGTAAACATGCGCGTCGTTCGCGCAGGGCGCCGCAGGCATGGGCGCCGGGCGCGCGATTGACGCGACGCGCGCGGCCCGCTCATCTGTCGCGCAACGGCGCCGCGGCGCGACGAGACGAACCGGGAGCAGGACGTGGCGGGCTTCAGCGACACCAATCCGTCGGGCGCGATCGTGCGTCAGTCCTGGCGCGTCGCCAATCTCGCGCACTTCATGACGCGCAACGCGCGCCGCTTCGCCGATCGTCCCGGCTTCGTCTGGGGCGAGCGCAGCTGGACGTGGCGCGAGATCGACGCGGGCGTCAGCGCGCTCGCCGCCGCGCTCGCCGCGCGCGGACTGTCGAAGGGCGACCGGCTGCTCGTGCATTCGAAGAACAGCGAGGAGATGTTCTTTTCGATGTTCGCGGCGTTCCGTCTCGGCCTCGTCTGGGTGCCGACGAATTTCCGGCTGATGCCCGACGAGGTGGTCTATCTGGCGACCGCCTCGGGCGCGAAGGGCTTTCTCTGCCACGCGGACTTTCCCGACCACGCGCGCGCCGTCGCCGAGGGCGCGCCGAACGTCGGATTCGTATGGGCGATGAGCGCGCGCGGCGCGCCGCCCTTCGGCGAGGCGAGCCTTGCCGAACGGATCGCCGCGCAGGCCGGCGTCTCGATGCGCGACGCCGCCGTGCTCTACGACGATCCCTGCTGGTTCTTCTTCACCTCGGGCACCACCGGCCGCTCCAAGGCGGCGGTGCTGACCCACGGCCAGATGGCGTTCGTCATCACCAAATCATCTCGCCGATCTGTTGCCCGGGACCGACGAAGACGATCACGCCCTGGTCGTCGCGCCGCTGAGGCACGGCGCCGGCGTGCATCAGCTCGATGCAGTGGCGCGCGGCGCGGCGACCATCCTGCTGCCGACGGAGAAGTTCGATGTCGACGAGGCCTGGCGCCTCGTCGCGCGATACCCATCGCGTCACCAACATGTTCACCGTGCCGACGATCCTGAAGATGCTGGTCGAGCATCCCTCCGTCGACCGGCACGACCATTCCGCCCTGAAACACGTCATCTACGCCGGCGCGCCGATGTATCGCGAGGATCAGAAAACCGCGCTGCGCAAGCTCGGCCCCGTCATCGTGCAATATTTCGGACTTGGCGAGGTGACCGGCAACATCACTGTGTTTCCCGCGCGGCTGCACGAGATCGACGACGGGCCCGCCACGAAGTTCGGCACCTGCGGCTTCGAGCGCACGGGCATGCAGGTGTCGATCCGGAACGACGCGGGCGAGGAGCTCGGGCCCGGCCGAGACGGGCGAGATCTGCGTCGTCGGCCCCGCCGTGTTCGCCGGCTACTACGACAACCCCGAGGCCAACGCGAAGGCGTTCCGCGACGGCTGGTTCCGCACCGGCGATCTCGGCCACATGGACGAGGAGGGCTTCGTCTACATCACCGGCCGCGCCTCCGACATGTACATCTCCGGCGGCTCCAACATCTATCCGCGCGAGATCGAGGAGAAGATCCTGACCCATCCCGCCATCGCGGAGGTCGCCGTGCTCGGCGTGCCCGATCGCGTGTGGGGCGAGATCGGCGTCGCCGTCTGCGCGCCGCGCGCCGGCGCGAGCGCGACGGAGGAGGAGCTGGTGACGTTCCTCGCCGCGAAGATCCCGCGCTACAAAATGCCGCGCCGCTTCTTCTTCTGGGACGAGCTGCCGAAGTCTGGCTACGGCAAGGTGCCCAAGCGTCTGGTGCGCGACGAACTGGAGGCGCGCGGCCTCCTCGCGCAACTGGACGCGCAACTGGACTCGAAGGCGTGAGCCGCCCCGCCCGCATCGTCCAGCCCGGCCCGCCGGCGGCCGAGCGCATCGTCGCCGTTCCGGCGCGCGGACGCAGCTTTTCGGCGAGGCTGCCGGCCGGCGAACGCCTGCTCGACGCCGCGCACGCCGCATTCGCGCGCGAGGGCTTCGCCGGCGGCGTGATCGAGATCGGCGAGATGGCGCTCGGCCCCTTCGCCTATGTGATGCCGGCGCTGTCGAAGACGCCCGACCATGCCGCCTTCTATTCCGATATGCGTCGGCCCGCCGGCGTGACGCGCCTGTCGGCCGGCGCGATGACGCTCGGCCGGCGCGACGGGGCGCCCTTCTTCCACTGCCACGCGCTCTGGCGCGAGGCCGACGGCGCCCTGTCGGGCGGCCACATTCTGCCCGAGGAGACGCGTCTGGCCGAGGCGGCCGAGGTCGCCTGTTTCGGTCTCGACGGCGCAATGTTTCAGGCCGACCCCGACCCCGAGACCAATTTCAAGCTGTTCGGCCCCGTTCCCGCGCCGCCGCTGGGGGCGCGCGCCGATCGCGAGGCGTGGGTGCTTCGCCTGCGCCCGAATCAGGATTTCGCCGGGGCGCTGGAGCAATTCTGCGTCGCGCGCGGCCTCGGGCGGGTGCGCGTGCGCGGCGGCGTCGGCAGCACCATTGGCGCGTCCTTCGACGACGCCGGGACAGTGGAGAACTTCGCGACGGAGGTGTTCGTGCGCGGCGGCGCCGTCTTGGCCGGCGCGGCGAGCCTCGACGTCGGCCTTGTCGATTTCGCCGGCGCGCGCGCCTGCGGGCGGCTGCGCCGCGGCGACAATCCGGTGCTGATGACGTTCGAACTGGCGCTCGAGGTCATGCCCGAGGCGTGACCAAACGCCCGGCCGGACGCGATATGTGCGCGGGCGCACATCGGCCGTCGGGACGAACGCGACTAACCCGGCCACAATCGCCGCGCCACGGAGGGTGCGCATGGAGGCGCTGTCGCAGTTTTTCGCCGCGCATGCGGTGTGGGTGCATCTGTCCTACGCGATCCTGGCGGCGGCCTTTCTGATGCGCAGCCTCTACTGGCTGCGCGTGCTGGCGGTCGCGGCCTTCCTGACGCAGGCGATCTATCTCGCGCTCACCACCTCGGGCCTCTACACGGACATCCAGTGGGCCTTCGTGTTCGTGGCGATCAATCTGGCGCAGCTTGCGCTGCTGACGCGCCAGAAATCCCTGTCCCTTCCCCCCGCCGAGCGGGCGCTGCTGCGCCGCGTGCTGCCGAGCCTGAGCGACGCCCAGCTCTCGCGCTTCTCCGGCGCCTCGGAACGGCGCGAGATCGCCGCCGGCGAGCAGATGACGCGGCAGGGCGCCCCGGTGGAGCGGTTGTACTTCCTGCTCTCGGGGGCGGCCGACGTCGCCATCGACGATGTCGACGTCGCGCGCGTCTCGGCCGGGAGCTTCGTCGGCGAGATGAGCTTCCTCACCGGCCGGCCGGCGAGCGCGGACGTGACGGCCGCCTTCGCCGGCGTGGCGCTCGTCTTCGAGAAGAACGCCCTCGATTCCGCTCTGGCCCGCGACGAGGAGCTGCGCTCGGCCGTGCAGACGTTGATCGGCGCCGACCTCGCCGAGAAGGTCGCGCGCGGGAATAGGTCGCTGCGGGAACGACTTGGCGAACCCTCGTAGGCGATGGAAATGACAGAACAATTTCGTTGTTGCAGCGTAGCCACAGTGGACGCCAATCGTCGCCCGACACGATTTCGCCATTGTTGCGCCAGACCGAAGCCGGCATATAAATCGAGTTTAAGCGCGACAGTTCGCTACGGCTCGGAACGGTCCCAGGACGTTTCAGGGGGCGTTTCGTCCCGAAATAAAAGGATAGGTTAATGCGTATGATCCGTAAGGCGGCTCTCGCCGCTCTTCCCTTCACGATGCTGGCGGCTGGCGCGATGGCGGCCGACCTTCCGACCAAGAAGCCCGCTCCCTACATGGCGCCGATGCCGGTGTTCACCTGGACCGGCCTGTATGTCGGTCTGCAGGGCGGCTGGGCCGGCGGCGGCACGGATCGCGTCGGCCTGTTCTCCGCTCCGGCGGTCGTCGGCAACCACAACAACCTCGGCGATCTGGCCGGCAGCGGCGGCTTCATCGGTCTGCGCGCCGGCTACAACTGGCAGCTGCCGTCCAACATCGTCGTCGGTCTGGCTGGCGACCTGAACGCCGACTGGATCAAGGACTCGATCGCGGGCGTCGACGCCGGCACGGCCTACACCGGCCGCTCCAAGATCAACTGGGACGGCTCGCTGCGCGTCAACGCCGGCTACGCCATCGACCGCATCCTGCTGTACGTGACGGGCGGCGTCGCCTTCGCGCATCAGAAGTACACGCTGAACACGACCGCTCCGGTCGTGACCGCGCTGAGCACCTCCCGCACCCACACGGGCTGGACGGTCGGCGCCGGCGTGCAGTACGCCGTGACGAACAACCTGATCGCGGGCCTCGAGTACCGTTACTCGCGCTTCCAGCGCAAGACGCTGTTCGGCGCGACGGTTCCGGCCGGCCCGGGCACGACCCACACGATCGCGACGCCGGAGTTCCACCGCATCGCCGCGACGCTCGACTACAAGTTCTGATTGGCGCGAAAGCGCCGATCCGCGAAGCGGGCGCCCTTCGGGGCGCCCGTTTTCGTTTGGCGCCGCTCAGCGCGCCAGCCAGCCGCCGTCGACCGGCAGCACGACGCCGTGCACATAGTCCGCAGCCGCCGAGGACAGGAACACCGCCGCCCCGCCGATCTCCTGCGGCCGACCCCAATGTCCCGCCGGAATGCGCGCCAGAATGGCGTCGTGGCGCGCCTTGTCGGCGATCAGCGCCTGCGTGTTGTTGGTGACGAAATAGCCCGGCGCGATGGCGTTGACGTTGACGCCCTTGCCCGCCCATTCGCAGGCCAGCAGCCGCGTCAGCCCCGCAAGTCCGCTCTTGCTGGCCGTGTAGGACGGGATGCGGATCCCGCCCTGGAACGACAGCAACGAGGCGATGTTGACGATCTTGCCGCCGCCTTGCGGAATCATCCGCCGCGCCGCCGCCTGCGAAAGGAAGAAGGCGGCTTTCAGGTTGACGTCCATCACCGCGTCCCAGTCCGCCTCGGTGAAGTCGATCGCGTCCGCCCTCCGGATGATGCCGGCGTTGTTGACCAGAATGTCGAGACGCCCGCCCCATGCGACCGTCTCGGCGACGATGCGCTCCACTGGCTCGAGGCTGGACAGATCGGCCTTGATCGGCAGAGCCCGCCGCCCCGCCGCCTCGACCGCGGCTTGCGTCTCCGCCATGTTGGAGCGGCCGGCGAGCGCGACGTCGGCGCCGGCCTGCGCCAAAGCCGCGGCGATCGCCTGACCGAGCCCCGTATTGGCGCCGGTGACGAGCGCGATCTTGCCCGACAGGTCGAACGGGTTCATCGCAACTCCCCCATCGCCACCATGTCCATGTCCGTAAAATCCTGATTGTCGCCCGCCATCGCCCACACGAAGGCGTAATTGCGCGTGCCGCAACCGGAATGGATCGACCAGCCCGGCGAAATGATCGCCTCCTCGTTGGCGATCACGAGATGGCGCGTCTCCTGCGGTTCGCCCATCAGGTGGACGACGCGCGCATCGGCGGCGAGATCGAAATAGAGGTAGATCTCCGAGCGCCGGTCGTGCGTGTGGCAGGGCATGGTGTTCCACACGCTGCCCTCCGCCAGCCGCGTGAACCCCATCACCAATTGGCAGGAGGCGCACACGTCGGGATGGATCATCTGGATCAGCGTGCGGCGGTTCGCAGTTTCCTGCGCCCCGAGTTCGTGCCGCCGTGCGCCCGCCTCGGTGATCTTCGCGGTCGGGTGTTGCGCATGCGCAGGCGTCGACAGCAGATAGAACCGCGCGGGGTTGGACGGGTCGCGCGAGGCGAACGCGACCTCGCCCGCGCCCATCCCGACATACAGCGCCTCGCAGCGCTGGAGCGCATGGCGCTCCTCGCCGATGCGCACCTCGCCCGGCCCGCCGAGATTGAACACGCCGAGTTCCCGCCGGTCGAGAAAGCCGGGCGAGCCGATGGGCTTCGGCGCCGCGAGCGCGAGCGGGGCGGCGAGCGGGACCGCTCCGCCGATCACGAAGCGGTCGACATGGGTGTAGACGAGGCGCACGGCCCCTGCCTCGAAAAGCCCGCCGATATGGAACTGCCGGCGCAGGCCCTCCGTATCGAATCGCCGCGCCTCCTCCGGGCTCGTCGCCTGCCGCACCTCGATCGTCGTCATGACCGCGCCTCCGTATGATCTTAACCGATTAAGTCTGCGGTGAGGATTTGCCAACCGGCTCGGCGCTTCAACCCGGCCGTCGCGCCGCCAACCACGCCGCCAGCGCGGGCGGCAGGAAGATCATGAGGAAGATCGGCGCCTCCTCCGCGAGCCCGTAGCCGGCCGTGGCGACGCCGATCCACAGATTGACCGCGGCGACGACCAACCAGACCGCGACGAAGGCGAACGCGGCCCGCCGCACAGCCCCGGTCGCGCGCCCGACGAGGAGGGCGAGCGCCAGAAACGCAAAACCGGAAGCGATGATGATCAGACTGCGCATGACGGCGTCCTGTTCGGGTTCGGGATCGCCCACCCTAGCGCGTCGGCGCCCGGCGCCTATCCTGCCGCGGACGCCGACTGCGAGGGACCATGATTCGCTGCGCCATCCTCGACGACTATCAATCGGTCGCGCTGGCGCTGGCGGACTGGGGCCGCCTCGCCGGCCGCGTCGGGATCGACGCGCTGGGCGCGATCCCGCGCGAGGATCTGGCGGCGCGGCTCGCGCCTTACGACGCCGTGATCGCGATGCGCGAGCGCACCGCCTTCGACGCGACGCTGCTGGCCGCCCTGCCGCGTCTGAAGCTCATCGTCACCACCGGCATGCGCAACGCGGCGATCGACGTCGCCGCCGCCAGCGCGCGCGGGATCGTCGTCTGCGGAACGCAGGCCGCGTCGGCCCCGGCGGCCGAGATGACCTGGGCGCTGCTGCTCGCCCTGATGCGCCGCCTGCCGCAGGAGGCCGCCGCGCTGCGCGCCGACGGGCCGTGGCAATCGACGCTCGGACGCGAACTTGCGGGCCGCGCGCTCGGGATCGTCGGGCTCGGCAAGCTCGGCGCGAAAGTCGCGAGCTACGGCCGCGCCTTCGACATGCGCGTGATCGGCTGGACGCGCACCGACCCGGCGGCGCGCTGCGCCGCGCTCGGGATCGAGGCGGCCGTCTCGCTCGACGATCTTCTCGCCCGCGCCGACGTCGTCAGTCTGCATGCGACGCTGACGCCCGCCTCGCGCGGCATGATCGGCGCGCGCGAACTCGGGCTGATGAAGCCGGAGGCGGTGCTGGTGAACACCGCGCGCGGCCCGCTCGTCGACGAGGCCGCGCTTGTCGCCGCGCTGGAGGCCGGCCGCCTGTCGGGCGCCGCGCTCGACGTGTTCGACCGCGAGCCGCTGCTCGCCGGCCACCCGTTCCGGCGCCTGCCCAACGTCGTCGCGACGCCGCATCTGGGTTATGTCGCCGAGGAAACCTATCGCGCCTGGTACGGGCAGGCGACGGAGTGCCTTGAGGCCTGGCTCGCCGGCGCGCCGGTGCGGGTTCTGACGAGCTGACGGAAACGAAAAGGCCGCCCGAAGGCGGCCTCCCGAAATTCGCTGTCGCGCCGGTCACTCCCCGGCGGGCGCCTCGCCGGGCGCATGGTCGGCGGCCTCGTCCGCGCCGGCCTCGCCCTCCTGCGCCGGACGGCGACGGCGGCGGCGCGAGCGCAGCGGGAACCGCGCGCCCTCCATCGCCGGATCGTCGGGCGCGCCGAAGGACTCGCTCGCGGTCGCGGGCGCCTCCTCCACATGCGGCTCGTCGACCGTCGCGGCGGGCAGGCGCACGGGCGCCGTGATGAACGCCGGCAGCGCGGGCTGTTCCTCGGCGATGGGCGGCGCGGCCTCGCGCGCGAAGGGTTGCGGCAGACCGCCCTCGCGCGCCGGCCGCTCGAAGCGGGGCTGGTCGCCCCTGTCGCCGCGGTCGCGCGGGAAACGCTGATCGCGCGGCGGCCGGTTGTCGCGCGGCCGGTCGAATCCGCGATCCTGCCGCGGGCCGCGCTCGCCCTGGCCCTGACGCTCCATCGGGCCGCGATCGGCGCGCGGCTCGCCACGGTCGGGCCTGTCGCCGCGATCCTGGCGCTCGCCGCGGTCGTGCTGCTGCGGGCGGGGCTGATCGCGCTCGGGATAAGGCTGACGCTCGCCATACCCCGCCTGCGGCTGCGGCTGGGGCTGCGGCTGCGGCGCGTTGAAGGGCTGCTGCTGATAGGGCTGCTGCTGCGGGAATCGCTCGGCCGGGGAGGCGAACCGGTCCGGCACGCCGCCGGTCTCGTCGTCGTCCTCGTCGGCGTCCTGCTCGCCCGGCGGGCGCTGATAGCCCTGCTGGGCCTGCAACTGCGCGGTCTGCGCGGCGGCGATCAGCCGGAAATAGTGCTCGGCGTGCTGCAGATAGCTTTCGGCCATCACGGGATCGCCGGAGGAGTGGGCGTCGCGCGCGAGCTGCAGATACTTCTCGGCGATGTGGTGCGCGGTGCCGCGAATCTTCACGTCGGGCCCGTTCGACTCGTAGGAACGGGTCAGCGGATTGGGACCCTTCCGGCCGTTACGGCCGCGCATACGCTTGTTCTGACCAGGGCGCATCGATTGTCCTTGTTCGGATCCACGTCTTTCAGAGGGCCGGCGCCGGCGGAACCGCACTCGACGCCGCCACGCGCGACGGCGTGCGGCGATTCGGGATGCGGGGGTCGCGCCTTTCCGGCCTCGTTGAAATTGACCGCACTTTCGTTGCGGACGTCCGTCCGCCAGCGCACAAGCGCGGCGACCCGGACCCAACGCCTCTTCGCGTTTTCGCGCCGACTGAGTTTCGATCCGGAAAGCGACCGTCAGCTAATTGCGGCAAGGGTTTGCGGCAAACGTGCGGTCAGTCTCGACAGATCGGAACGCCCCTGCTCCGAAAATACGCGAGGCTCACTGGCCGGAACCTAGTCCGTTTTCCTGCCCGCGCCAAGCAAATTCGAGCCATCTGCGCTTAACGCCGTGGAAATGGCGGGAAATCCGCAGACCACGCGCTCGATTCCGGCGACATCGCGCCGCGCCGGCCCGGTCGCGAGCCCGGCCGCCGCCAGCAAATCCGTCACCGTCGGCGCCTGACCGCGGCCGACCTCGAACAGAACGAATCCGCCCGGCGCGATCAGCGCGGCGGCGCGGCGGGCGAGCGCGCGATAGGCGTCGAGCCCGTCCGCCCCGCCGTCGAGCGCCAGACGCGGATCGTGATTCGCCACCTCGCGGGCAAGGCCCGCGATTTCCGAGCTGACGATGTAGGGCGGGTTCGAGGCGACGAGGTCGAACCGTCCCGTCAGCGGCGCGTCCCAGCCGCCGACGACGATCTGCGCCCGGTCGCCGAGGCCGAGGCGCGCCAGATTGCGCGCGGCGACCGCGGCCGCCTTGTCCGACAGATCGACGCCGACGCCCGCCGCGCGCGGAAACTCCGTCAGTAGCGCCGCCAGGATGGCGCCGGAGCCGACGCCGAAATCGACGATGCGCAGGCGCTCGTCGCGTCGGCTCCCCATCAGGTCGAGCGCCGCCTCGATCAGCGTCTCGGTGTCGGCGCGCGGATCGAGCACGTCCGGCGTCACCTCCAGCTCGAAGCTCCAGAAGGCCCGCCGTCCCAGAATGCGGGTCACCGGCTCGCCAGCGGCGCGGCGCGCCAGAAACGCCGACAGGCGCGCCGCCTGCGCCGCATCGAGGGCGGTCTCGGGCCGCGCGATCAGATCGGCGTGGCCGAGCCCGGTCGCCGCCTGCGCCAGCAGGCGCGCGTCGAGCGCGGCCTCCTCGACGCCGGCCGCCGCCAGCATGGCCCGCGCTGCGGCCAGCGCCGCGTCGAGCCGCGTCCCGCCCGCGACGGGCGCGCTCACGCCTCCCCCTCGGCCAGCAGCTCGGCCTGCCGCGCCGTCGTCAGCGCGTCGACGATCTCGTCCAGCGCCTCGCCCTCCATCACCTGCGGCAGCTTGTAGAGGGTGAGCCCGATGCGATGGTCGGTGACGCGCCCTTGCGGAAAATTGTAGGTGCGGATGCGCTCGGAGCGGTCTCCGCTGCCGACCTGCGCCTTGCGGTCGGCGGCGCGCGCCGAATCGAGCCGCTGGCGTTCGAGATCGTGGATGCGCGCGGCGAGCAAAGTCATCGCCTTCTGGCGATTGCGGTGCTGCGAGCGCTCCTCCTGCATCATCACGACGACGCCGGTCGGCAGATGCGTGATGCGGATCGCCGATTCGGTCTTGTTGACGTGCTGCCCGCCGGCGCCGCCGGCGCGCATCGTCTCGATGCGCAATTCGCTGTCGGGAATGTCGACGTCGACCTCCGCCGCCGCCGGCAGCACGGCGACGGTGGCGGCGGAGGTGTGGATGCGCCCCTGCGCCTCGGTGTCCGGCACGCGCTGCACGCGGTGGGCTCCGGACTCGAACTTCAGCCGCGCGAACACGCCGCGCCCGTCGATCTCGGCGACGATCTCCTTGTAGCCGCCGAGCGCGCCCTCGCTCGTCGACACGATTTCGAGGCGCCAGCCCTTCAGCGCGGCGTAGCGCTGATACATGCGGAACAGATCTCCGGCGAACAGCGCAGCCTCGTCCCCGCCCGTGCCGGCGCGCACTTCGAGAATGACGCCCTTGTCGTCGTCGGCGTCCTTCGGCAGCAGCGCCAGGCGCAGCGCCTGCGCCATGTCCGCGAGCGCCGTTTCGGCCGCCGCGCGCTCCTCGGCCGCCATCGCCTTCATCTCGGCGTCGAGCGCCGGCTCGGCCAGCATCGCCTCGAGCCCGGCGATCTCCTCGCCCTTGGCGCGATAGGCGCGGATCGCCTCGACCACGGGATCGAGCTCGGCGAGCTCGCGCGAGAGCGGCGCGAAATCGCCCGCCGCGCCGTCGGCGAGGCGCTGGGTGATCTCCGCATGGCGGCGCAGGATGAGATCGAGCTTGTCGTCGGGGATCATGGGGTCAACGTCGCAGGCGGCGCAAAAGGCGGAACGGGGCGCGAGCCGCGCTAGAGCGGCAGGTCGCGCTCCTGCGCGAAGGCGGCCAGATGCGGGCGCAGCGTCGCCGCCCCGTCGCGCGCGGCGAGCAGTTCGCTCACGCGCTCGGTCGCCTCGGCGGCGTTCATGGCGCGCACCATCGCCTTCACCGGGCCGATCGAGGCCGGCGACATCGACAGGCCGCGATAGCCGAGCGCCACCAGCGTCATCGCCTCGAGCGGCCGCCCGCCGATCTCGCCGCACAAGGTCAGCGGCCGCGCCGCCAGGTGCGCGGCGTCGGCGATCGACTTCAACGTGCGCAGCATCGGCGGCGACAGCGGATCGAACCGGTTCGGACACCCGCTTGTTGTCGCGGTCGGCGGCGTAGAGATACTGCATCAGGTCGTTGGAGCCGACGGAGACGAAATCGACCTCCGCCATCAGCTCGTCTAGCTGCCAGAGAAGCGAAGGCACCTCGATCATCACGCCGAGGCTGAGGCCGCGCGGCAGCGTGTAGCCATGCCGCGTCAGATGCGCGATCTCGCGCCGCACGATGTCGCGCGAGGCGACGAACTCGGCGACGGTGGCGACCATCGGGAACATGATGCGGATGTCGCGCCCCTCGGCCGCGCGCAGCATGGCGCGCAGCTGCGAGCGCAGAAGGCCCGGACGGTCGAGGCCGATGCGGATCGCCCGCCAGCCGAGCGCCGGATTCTCCTCGTCGAGCTTCGACATGTAGGGCAGAACCTTGTCGCCGCCGATGTCGAGCGTGCGGAAGGTGACGGGCCGGTCCGGCACCGCGTCGAGCACCGCGCGGTAGAGCTCGTATTGCTGGCTCGTGCGCGGAAAGGTCGGCGCCAGCATGAACTGCAATTCGGTGCGGAACAGGCCGATCGAATCGGCGTTCATCTCCGTCACATGCGGCAGGTCGATGAGCAGGCCGGCGTTCATGTGCAGGCCGATGACGACGCCGTCGCGCGTCACCGCCGGCAGATTGACGAGGCGGCGATAGCGCTCCTGCCGGCGCGCGCGCAGCCGCGCCTTTTCGGCGTAGGCCGACTCCACGTCCCCCTGCGGGCGCAATTGCACCTCGCCGCTCGCCCCGTCGACGATGATCGCGTCGCCCGGCTCGACCAGCGTGGTGACGTTGGCGACCTCGCCGACGCAGGGGATGCCGAGCGCGCGCGCGATGATCGCGACATGGCTCGAGGCGCCGACATCCTCGAGCACGAGGCCGCGCAGGCGCGCCCGCTCGTAATCGAGCAGCGCCGCCGGCCCCATCGTGCGGGCCACCAGAATGGCGTTGTCGGGAATGTCCTCGCGCGCGGCGACAAGGCTCTTGCCACTCCTCGATCGCCTTTTCGAGGCGCGTCGTCTCGCGATGGGTGTCCTCGGCGACGATCTGGGTGACGACGATGCGCGGCTCGTGCAGCACCACATGGCCGAGGCCGATGCCGTCCGCCACCGCCGAACCTTTCAGCGCGATCGGCCGGCGCGAGGCGATCTCGGCGCCCTGCGCGACGAGCGCCTGCAACTCGCCCGAGGCGATCATCTCGGCGAGCAGCATCGCCGTCGTCTGAAGCGCCTCGATCTCCTCCTCGGTGTAGGTGCGGCGCGCCCGGTTCTGCACGACCAGAACGCCGAGCGTGTTGCCGCCGCGCAGCACCGGCACGCCGAGGAAGGAGTTGTAGATCTCCTCGCCCGTCTCCGGCTTGTAGGAGAAGGCGGGATGATTCTGCGCGTCCGACAGCGACAGCGGCTCGGCCGATTCGGCGATCGCGCCGACGAGGCCCTCGCCCGCGCGCATCGTGGTCAGATGCACGGCGGCGCGGTTGAGGCCTTCGGTGGCGTAGAGTTCGAGCCGCCCGTCGGCGCGCTGGACGTAGACCGAGCAGACCTCGGCGACCATGTTGGAGGCGATCAGCACGACGATCTCGTCGAGGCGCGCCTGCGCGCTCACCGGCCGCGCCATCACCTCGCGCAGCCGGCGCAGCAAGAGCCGGGGGCCGCCCGGACCTGCGCGCATGGTCGTGATCTGTCCCCTCCGTCCCGAACGAGGGCGCTCCGCGGCGCGGCGCGCTCTTTTCCCCTCATACGGAGGCGAGCGTATGGCGGCAAGTGCGGGCGCGCGCCCCGTGCGCCGGCGGCCCGGAGAACCGGGCGGTCAGCCCCGCGCGGCCGGGGCGAACGCCCGCTTCAGCCGCGCCAGCAGCCCCTCGCGGGCGATGTGCGCGGCATAGGCCCTGTAGACCGGATCGGCGCCGAGCAGCCGCTCCTCGGTGACGGCGCGCGCGTAATAGATCGCCGAGACGCAAGCCAGCATCGCCGCCCGCCGCAGCGCCTCGACCGGATGGACGGCGAGCAGGGCCGGCAGCTCGGCGATCCACCAGCCGGCGTTCTTGGCGAGATAGGCCGGATGCTTGGTCAGCGCATACGGACCGGACGTGACGATCCGCCGGCGCGTCAGATTCGAGAACAGCGGCCCGAACGCCACCGTGGCGGCGAGATAGGCGAAATTGCAGGCGAGGAACCCGCCGGCCCAGACCCAGTATCCCGGCCCGCCCTCGGCCAGAGCGCCGCGCCAGGCCTCGTCGCCGCCGTGATAGGCCAGAAACGCGTTCGCCATCGCCGGGAAGAACGGCTCGTAGCAGACGAGGCACGCCGCCCAGCCCGACGCCGTGCCGTCCGCCTCGCGCACATGCCAGTCGAACAGCTTCAGGGTCGCCAGATAGCCGAGCGCGGCGAGCGCCGCGTCGCAGGTGAAGATGAAGCGGTTGAGCCGCAGCACGTCGGCATGGTCGCCGGAAAAGCGCGGCAGGCCCTCGTTGCGATAGAAGCCGACGTCCTCGCTCACATAGACGAACATCAGGCTGAAGAAGAAGAGTTTGACGACGAGCGTGCGCAGGAAGTCGGCGAGCTTGCCCGCATCGTGCGGGCGCCCGAGGCAGATCCGGCCGAGCGCCAGCAGCCCGTCCTCCGGCTCGTCGGCGAGCCGGTCCGTCACGGCAATATAGAGGGCGAGAATCGGCGCGCCGGCGAACAGGATCGTCGGCGCGCGCGCCGCCAGCCAGTCGAGCGGCGGGCGGTGGAAGAAGGGAAACGTCGCCACGGCCGCCGCCGCGAGCGCCAGAGCCGCCGCCGCGCCGAGCCACTTCGTCGCGATGCGCGGCCAGACGAAGCCGGCCCGCGCCGCCCGCGCGCGCGACACCGCGCGCGGCGCGCCGTCGAAAACGAGCGCCGGCGCGACGGCGCTCAGAATGGCGAGGAGCGCGACGGCGGGCGGCGCCAAGTCGCCGCGCGCCCCCGCGACGATCGCCGCGACCGCGCACAGCGCGCCGGCCGCCGCGATCCGCCCGTCGATGGCGGAGGCCGGCCGCGACGGCGACCGACCCTCGGGATCAAGACCTGCGTCCATTCACGCCGCGGCGGACGCCAGATGCTCCTCGAGCGTCGTCATCGCGACGTCGATCAGATCGTAGTCGACCATCATGTAGCCGCTCTCGGTGACGATCACCGCCTCGGGCGCGAGGTCGAGCAGATCCTGCGCCATCACGCCGACATAGGTCGGCCCGCCCCAGACGTAGCGGAAAGCGTAGATCGGCAGGCCGCGCGGCGAGGTTCCGAGCCGTTGCACGTCCGTCTTCAGCCGACGGTCGGACCAACCGCCGCCGCTGGACCCGCCGCCCGAGCTGCCGCCCGAGCTGCCGCCGCTGGAGCCTCCTCCGCTCGAGCCGCCGCCCGAGCTGCCGCCGCCGGAACTGCCGCCGCCGCTGGAGCCGCCTCCGCTCGAGCCTCCTCCGCTGGAGCCGCCGCTCGATCCGCCGCCGCTGGAGCCCCCGCCGCTGTCGCCGCCGCTGGCCCGACCGCCCGCCGCTACGGCCGGCGCCCGGCGCATGGGCTGGGCCGGCGCGTCGTCGTCCTCCACGGCGCGCGCGGCCGCCCGCCGCGGCGCGGACGCGGAGCGACGGGCGCCCGTCCCCTGCGCCTGCGCCTGCGCGGGCGCGCTGTAGGCGGCCGGCGCGGCCGCTTGCGGAGGCGGCGGCATCTCGCAGCCGGCGACGAGCGCGAAAGCGCCCGCGAGAACGCCGCCGAGCAGCAGGGCGCGCAATGGCGATCTGGGTCCCGTCATTTCGTCTTCCTCCGTCAGAACAGGTCGTATCGCGGGTTTCGCTTCTTCCAGGCGCGCTCCGCCAGATCGGCGAGTCGCGTGTCGAGATCGCCCGAGCGGGCCTGCCGCGCCTCGGGGCCGAGCGCTGCGGCCAGCGCCTCGGCCGCCTTGCGCTTGTCGGCGGCGGGCGCCTGCTTCAGCGCCTGTTCGGCCTGCCGGTCGGGATCGGTGTTGTCGCGCAGCTTGTTCAGCCACACCGCCAGCGCGAGATAGCGCGTCGCCTCGACGCGATCGCCCGACAGGCCGATCCGGCCGCGGTCGAGCGCGCCCCAATAGTCGCCGCGCTCGGCCCCGAGCGCGAGCCAGCGCGCCGCCTCCTGCGCGTCGGCCTGAACGCCCACGCCGTCGCGATACATCCGGCCGATATTGGTCGGCGCGTAGGGGTGGCCGCCGTCGGCCGCCTTGCGGAAATAGTCCATCGCCTTCGCCGGATCGGCGGGTCGTCCCGCGCCGCGCAGATAGACGAGGCCGAGATTGTTGTAGGAGTAGATGTCCGCCCGCGCCGCGCCCGCCTCGTAGAAGCGCAGCCCGCGCTCGACGTCCTTCTCGACGTTGCGGCCGTAGGTGAAGACGTAGCCGATTTCGTTCATCGCGTAGGTGTGACCGAGTTCGGCCGCGCCCAGCATCAGCTCAAGCCCCCGCGAGACGTTCTTGGCCTCCCCCTGCCCGTAGAACAACGCCTTGCCGTAGGAGAACAGGCAGTAGGGGTCGCCGCCGGTCGAGCAGCTCTGGTAGAGCGCCGCCGCCTTGGCGAGGTCCGGCTTGCCGAAGGCGCCGAAGGCCTCGAAATTGCCCTGCTCCCAGATCGCCCGCAGATGGCGCCGGCGCGCCGCCTCGGCGATCTGATCGCGCGCCTCGGCGGGCTTGCGCGCGGCGATCAGCGCCCGCCCGAGCTGATAGCGGAAGCGCGCCACGTCGGGCTGCCGGGCGGCCGCGCTGCGGCAATCCTCGAGCGCCTTGGCGTCGATCTCATTGGGCAGCCGGCCGCGCGCGACGCCCTGCAGATCGAGCGGCGCGCCGGCCTCCGCGTCGCAGGCCTCCATCGTCGGCTTCAGATCGACCGCGGCGGCCGCCTGCCCGCCGGGCAATTCGAGCGCCAGCCGGCCCGAGCGCTTCTCGCTGCCGACCGGCGGCTGGAAGGCCAGGCGCGAGGCGTCCGCCAGCGCGATTCGCTGGCCCTTGGCCACCGGCCTGTCGCCGATCAGCAGACTGCCGAAATCGGGCGTCGCGGCGACGACGACGTCGAGCCCCGCGACCTCCTTGTCGGCCGGCGGCGGCGACAGGCCGAGCGGTTGCGGGCCGACGCCGATCGTCGCGGTCGAGGCCTTGCCGTCGAGCGATTTGAGATAGGCGCTCGCCTCGGCCACGCGCCGGCGCGCCGCGTCCTCCGCCTGGCTCGCCTGGGCGACCTGCGCCGCCGGCGACGCCGCCACCGTGATCGCCGCGACTCCCGGCGAACTCTGGCCCCAGGAATCCAGCACCGCGTAACTCATCAGACTGACCGATCCAGCCGGCGCCTCGCCCGGATCGTAGACCAGCGCCCTGAGGTCGCTCGCCGAGACGATGTCGCCCGTCGTCAGCCGCCGCCCGTTGAGCAGGACGACGCCCTTGTCCGGCGCCGTCTCGATGCGCGCCCGCAGGTCGCGCCCGCCCGGCTGGCGCGGCTCGGGCAGCAACATCGGGCCCGGTTTTCCGGCCACCGCCTCGACGCGCGCCATCTGCTGCACGATCGGCGGCGGCGGCGAACGGAAGAGATAGACGTCCTCGGTCAGGGACGAGTTCTCCCATGGGATCTGCCGTCCCTGCGTCTGCTGGATCACGTCGCGACGCACCATCGTCAGCATCTGCCGGACTTCGAGATTGGCGGTCGCCGCATATTTCACGAAGGCGGTCGTGTAGGGGCTGAGCATCCCCGTTCCGTCGAGCGCGACGGCGCCGGGCTCGGTGGAATAGGCGAGCAAACTGCCGATCGCACCGGTGACCGGATTGGCCGGCAGGCTCGAACCGCCGGCCGAATCGCCGATGCGCGCCAGCCCGCGCGTCTGCGCGACGGGGGTGAGACTGTCGGCGATCCAGAACTTGTCGATCTTGAAGGGATTGTCGCGGCAGGCGTCGAGGAAGATGAGCTGCGCGCGCGCATGCGCGGCCAGATAGCGATGCATGTCGGCCGCGTCGATCGTCTGCTGCTCGATATCGTAGGGCGTCGACAGCGTGGCGTCCGTCGGCACGAGAAAGTTGCGCCCGCCGACCTGCACGCCATGACCGGAATAATAGACGATGGCCGCGTCCGCGCCGTTGGCGGCGCGGAAGAACTGGCGCATCACCTCGTCGAATTTCAATCGCGTCAGATCGGCGCCGGAATAGACGTCGAACCCGGCCTGGCGCAGCACGTCCGCGACCGCTCGCGAATCGTTCTCGGCGTTCTTCAGCGGCGGCAGCGATTCGTAATGCGAATTGCCGATGACGAGCGCGACGCGCGCGCCGGCCTGCGCCGCGCCGACCCATCCGAACGCAACCGCGACGGCCAGCGCCGCAAGGCCCGACCGGAGCCGACGACGCATTGCAGAACAAGCGCTTGGTCGACGACCGCGCCGCATCCCAGCCTCCACACGACCCCTGCGTTGAGCGACGAGCGAGCGCACATGCGAATGTGAGCTTGCCACACAATAAACGGCGCGCTCGTCCGCGCTGTGCGTTGGCGCACGCGCTGAGCCTGGCTCGACGGCCCGCACGCGGCCTCAGCGCGCCTTCACGGCGGGATTGTCGGCGCCGTAGGTCTCGACCGCCAGCGCCCGGTCGAGATGCGGCGCCAGCAGTTTGTCGAATGCGTAGAGCGCCTGCTGATATTCGAGTTCGCATTGCTCGGCGCGCGCCTTCGGCAGCACGCCGGTCTCGACCGCCGCAGCGAAGCGTCGGGCGTCGAAGCCGTAGGCGAGACACAGCAGATTGTACTTGCGCTGCAATGGCGTCGAATGCTCGTCGGCGTAAGTCGCCGCGCGCATGAGGCGCAGGCGCGGCCAGTTCAGCGTGCGCGGCGAGACGCCCGCCTCGTCGAGATACATGAAGGCGACGCCGCCGATGAGTTGCTCGGCGTCCTCGCGCCCCAGATGCAGCAGCGACAGCGCCGAGATCAGATCGGCCGCGTCCTCCTCCCGCCCGAGCACGGGAATGCGCAGATACTCGAACAGCGCATGGCCCGCCTCGTGGAAGAAGACGTCGAGAGTCGGCCCCATCATGGCGCCCTTCTCGGTCAACCAGGCCGGCCGGCGACGACTGCGCGCCACCTCGGCGACATAGCCGAGATATTCGTAGCAGACGGTGATCGCGCCGTTCTCGTAGGAGGCGTTCACCTCGCCCTCGCACCCCGCGATCTTCGCGGTGAGCGTGCGCGGCAAGCGGAACGGCGCCATCGCCCGCTGGAAATGCTCCAGAACGCGGGCTGCGCGCACGGCCTCGTAGATCGGCCGGTGAGCGGCCTCTTTCGGCTCTTCATAGACGATCTCGACGCGGCGCGGCGCGGCCTCCTGCGCAACGGCGGCGGGCGAGATCGGCGCGGCGGCCAGAACGGCGGCCGCGCCTGCGATTGCGACGAGCGCACATCGAAACATGACGATCCCTCCCCGTGGAGGGCTCATGATGCGCCCGCGCGTCAATTCGGCCAACCCGCGCTCGGCCAGCCGGAGCGCGGGCGCCGCGAGGCGCCGCTTCAGGCGGCCGAGTCGAGCCCGTAGAGCGTGTGCAGCGTGCGCACCGCCAGCTCGGTGTATTCGGCGTCGATCAGCACCGAGAACTTGATCTCGGAGGTGGTGATGGCGCGGATGTTGACGCCCTTCTCCGACAGCGCCTTGAACGCCTTGGCCGCGACGCCGGCGTGGCTGCGCATGCCGACGCCGATGGCCGAGATCTTCACCACATCGGTCGTGCCGTTCAGCTCGGCATAGGGCACCACCGGCCGCTCGCTCTCGATGATCGCCTTCGCCTTGGCGAATTCGGCCACCGGCACGGTGAAGGTGAGATCCGTCGTCTCGCGGTCGTCGGAGACGACCTGGATGATCATGTCGACATTGATGTTGGCTTCCGCGAGCGGCATGAAGATCGACGCCGCGATGCCGGGCCGGTCGGGGACGCCGCGCAGCGTGATCTGCGCCTCGTCCTTCGAGAAGGCGATGCCGGTGACGACCTGCTGTTCCACGATGTCCTCCTCGTCGCAGATGAGCGTGCCGGGCTTGGGATCGGCCGGATCGTCGAAGGAGGAGCGCACATAGGTCGGAACCCTGTGCACCATCGCCACTTCGACCGAACGCACCTGCAGCACCTTGGCCCCGAGCGAGGCCATCTCCAGCATCTCCTCGAAGGAGACGCGGTCGAGCCGGCGCGCCTTGTGCACGACGCGCGGATCGGTCGTGTAGACGCCGTCGACGTCCGTATAGATGTCGCAGCGGTCGGCCTTGATGGCGGCGGCGACCGCCACCGCGCTCGTGTCCGAGCCGCCGCGGCCGAGCGTCGTCACCCGGCCCGTCGCGGCATGAATCCCCTGGAAGCCGGCGATCACCGCCACTTCCTTGCGCTCGGAGAAGCGCTTGACGATCTCCGCGCCGTCGATCGCCTCGATCCGCGCCGAGCCGTGCGCGTCGCTCGTCTTGATCGGGATCTGCCAGCCCTGCCAGGAGCGCGCCTGCATGCCGATGCCTGCAGCACGATGGCGAGCAGGCCCGCCGTCACGAGCTCGCCGGAGGCGACGATGGCGTCGTATTCGCGCGCGTCGTGGATCGGCGAGGCCTCGCGGCACCAGCCAACGAGTTCGTTCGTCTTGCCGGACATCGCCGAGACGACCACCGCCACCTCATTGCCGGCGTCGACCTCGCGCTTGACGTGCTGGGCGACGTTGCGGATTCGCTCGATATTGGCGACCGACGTGCCGCCGAACTTCATCACCAGACGGGCCATCGGATACCGGCTCGAAACTTGTTGAATGCAGGCGCGCGCCAAGGCTCACGCCAAGGCTCGCCCCGCCCCGCGAGGGCGCGTATACATACGGCCTCGACCGCCCCTGTCAACGCCGCGCCCCTGCGGCGCGCGGGCGCGCCGAGCCTAGCTTTTTCGTGGGATTTCGCATGTCGCCCGCCGATTCCGCCGCGCCTGCCGCGCTCCACCCGGACAGCGTCGATCCGGCCGATCTCGCCCGGTTCGAGCGGCTCGGCGAGGAATGGTGGAACGTGAAAGGGCCGATGAAGCCGCTGCACCGGATGAACCCGGCCCGCGTCGGCTGGCTGCGCGAGCGGCTGTGCGCCCATTTCGGCCGCGACCCGAAGGCGCCCGCGCCCCTTGCGGGCCTGCGCATTCTCGACGTCGGCTGCGGCGGCGGCATCCTGTGCGAGCCGCTCGCCCGCATGGGCGCTGCAGTGACGGGGATCGACCCCGCCCCCGGCAATATCGGCATCGCCCGCGCCCACGCCCGGCGCGCCGGCCTGTCCGTCGACTACCGCGCCACGACCGCCGAGGAACTGGCGGCCGCCGGCGAGACGTTCGACGCGGTGTGCGCGATGGAGGTGGTCGAGCATGTGGTCGAGCCGGCCGCCTTCCTCGCCGTCGTCGCCTCCCTTGCGCGGCCGGGCGGCGTCGTCTTCGTCTCGACCCTGAACCGCACCCCGAAGGCCTACGCGCTCGCCATCGTCGGCGCCGAATATGTGCTGCGCTGGCTGCCGCGCGGCACGCATGACTGGCGCAAATTCGTCACCCCGGACGAGCTGGCGGGAATGCTCGTCGCCGGCGGCCTCGAGGAGGTCGAGCGCGCCGGCGTTATCTACCACCCGCTCGCCGACGACTGGCGCGTCTCCCGCCGCGACCTCGACGTCAATTACATGATCGCCGCGACGCGGCCGGCGTGAGCGCGCCGGGCTTTGTCGTCGCGCCCGCCGGCCCGGCCGATCTGCGCGACGTCGCGCGCCTGTTCCGCGCCTATGCGGGCTCGCTGCCGGTCGATCTCGCCTATCAGGGCTTTGCGGACGAACTCGCCGGCCTGCCCGGCAGATACGCCCCGCCCGCCGGCGCGCTGCTGATCGCCCGCGGCGCGGACGGGGCGGCGCTCGGCTGCGTCGCCCTGCGCGCGCTGGCGCCGCCCGACATTTGCGAGATGAAGCGGCTGTATGTGGCCCCGCCGGCGCGCGGCCTGCGTCTCGGCCGGGCGCTGGCCGAAGCCGTGCTCGACGCCGCCCGCGCGCTCGGCTACCGCGAAATCCGCCTCGACACGCTGCCGACGATGGCGGACGCGCAGGCGCTCTACGCCCGCCTCGGCTTCGTCGAGACCGCGCCCTATTACGACACGCCCGTCGCCGGCACGGCCTTTCTGGCGAAGCGGCTCGCTCCTTAAGGCGCGACGTCCGGCTTGTCGCGGTCCGCCCGCGAGCGCGGGATGCCGAAGCGCTCGCGCAGGTAGCGGGCGATCGGCCCGGGGTCGGCGATCACGAACCAGCCGTTCGCCTGCGCCGCCGCGACGCTTGTCGGCCGCGTCCGCGTCAGCAGCGTCGGACAGCCCTGATGCGCTTCGCCGACCAGAGCGACCATCTCCGCCCGCGGCCGGTCGAAGGAGGCGACGTAGCGGATGTCGAGCCCGCCCTTCAGCGTCGGATAGCTGGCGAGCAACCCCTCCACCGGCGCGCAATCCGGGCAGAACCACGGCCCCTCCCCGTCCACCTCGAAGGCGGGCGGCAGCAGGAACAGGATGTCTTTCTCCATCTCAGGCTCCGTCGAGACCCGGACCGCGCGCCTCCGGCTCGCAGAAACCCTTGTCCCTCGCGCCGCCTCGGCGCAAGGCGCATGTTGAGCGCGATACGATTCGTTCACCACGCTGACGCAGGCTGACGCGATGGTCGATCCCTCCGTCTCGCTCGCCTTCCCCGGCGCCGCGCCCGATCTCGCCGCCGCCGCGCAGGCCTGGCTGGCCCATCTGGCGGTCGAGCGCCGCGCCTCGCCGAAGACGGTGGAGGCCTATGGCCGCGACGTCCGCCAGTTCGTGCGCTTCCTGGCCGAACATCTCGGCGCCCCGCCGGATCTCGCCGCCTTCAACGCCCTGAAGCCGGCCGACATCCGCGCCTTCATGGCGCGCCGCCGGTCCGAGGGGCTGGAGAGCCGTTCGCTGATGCGCGTTCTGGCCGGCGTGCGGTCGCTCGCCCGGCGCCTCGAGCGCGAGGGATCAGGTTCGGCCTCCGCCTTTTCCGCCGTGCGCGCGCCGAAGGTGGCGCGCACCCTGCCCCGCCCGCTGGCGGCCGAGGACGCGCGGGCGCTCGTCGACGCCGACAGCCGCGCCGGCGAGGCGCGCCCGCAATGGACGCTCGCCCGCGACGCCGCCGCGCTGGCGCTGATGTATGGCGGCGGGCTGCGCATCTCCGAGGCGCTGGGCGTCTCCCGCGCCGACGCGCCGGTCGGCGCCGTCGATCAGGTGACGGTGCGCGGCAAGGGCGGCAAGACGCGCTCGGTCCCCGTCATCGCGCCGGTGCGCGCGGCGATCGAGGATTATCTCGCGCTCTGCCCGCACGCATTGCCGAAGGAGGGGCCGCTGTTCGTGGGAACGCGCGGCGGACCATTGTCGCCGCGGATCATTCAGCTCGCGGTCGAGCGCCTGCGCGGCGCGCTCGGCTTGCCCGACAGCGCGACGCCGCATGCGCTGCGGCACTCTTTCGCCACGCATCTGCTCGGCCGCGGCGGCGATCTGCGCTCGATCCAGGAACTGCTCGGCCACGCCTCGCTCTCCACCACGCAGATCTACACGGCGGTCGATTCGCGCCGCCTCGCCGAGGCGTTCCGGAGCGCCCATCCCCGCGCCCGTTGAGGCACGCGGACCCTGCCGATTCCCGCGCCGCCGTCCAGCTGCGGAAATCCGCATATCGACGCGGTTGACAAGCGCGGCTTCGGCGCCGAAAACAGGGTCAATCGGCGGATCGGACTATTATCTGGCGCCGTGTGTCTTTTTTTCTCGAAGCGGCGCTTTTTCGCCGCAGGCCCGTCTCAGGACGCGGTCTCTCGCTTTTTTGGAGAGCGCCTTTGCGCCAGAATCTCACGCGCGCCGACCTCACCGAGACAATCTATCCCATCGTCAAGACGTCGCGCCGCGATTGCGCAGCCATCGTCGACGCCGTCATCGCCGAAATCGTCGAGACCATCGCCGTCGGCGAGGAAGTGAAGCTGTCCGGCTTCGGCTCGTTCGTGGTGCGCAAGAAGGCCGAGCGGATGGGGCGCAACCCCAAGAGCGGCGAGCCGGCCCGCATTACCCCGCGCCGCATCGTCGTCTTCCGCGCCTCGCGCCTCTTGAAGGCGCGCGTCTCGAAGGCCGTTCCGAGCTGACCCCTCGCCGGCTCAGCGCCGCCGCGTCGGATCGGACGGGTCGGTCTCGTCGGACATCGGGTGCAGATCGCGCACCATCGCCTTCACCCGCTCGTCGAGCACATGGGTGTAGATCTGCGTCGTCGCGACGTCTGCGTGGCCGAGCAGTTCCTGCACGACGCGCAGATCGGCGCCGTTCTGCAGCAAATGGCTGGCGAAGGCGTGGCGCAGCACATGGGGGGAGATTTTCGCCGCCGGCAACCCGGCCGCGCTCGCCGCGTCCTTGAGGTCGCGCGCGAAGGCCTGCCGGGTGAGATGGCCCGACGCGCTGTCGGCCGGGAACAGCCATTTGCCGGCGACCGCCCCGCCCTGCTTCTCGGCGAGCAGCGCGCGATAGCGCTCGACCGCGCGCCGCGCCGGATCGGAGAGCGGCACGAGGCGCTCGCGCCCGCCCTTGCCGCGCACCGCCAGCATGTCGCCGCGCGCCCGCGCCGCCGCCGCCGGCAGGGCGACCAGTTCGGACACGCGCAGCCCCGAGGCGTAGAGCAGTTCGAGCAGCGCCAGCGTGCGCGCCGCGCGCAGGCGCTCGGCGAGCGGCCTCGCCGCGTCGTCGACGCCCTCGGCCGCGACGTCGAGCAGGCGCGCGACGTCGGCCTCCGACATCACCTTCGGCAGGGCGCGGCCGCGCCGCGGCCCCTCGACGATCACCGTCGGATCGTCGCCGCGCCACCCCTCGGCGTAGAGAAACTTGTGGAACTGCCGCACCGCCGACAGCCGCCGCGCCGCCGTCGTCGTCGCCATGCCGCGCGTGTCGAGATCGGCGAGCCAGGCGCGCACGTCGCCGGTCGTCGCCGCGCCCACGTCGCGGCCGGCGCCGGCGAGAAAGCCGGCGTAGTCGTCGAGGTCGCGCCGATAGGCGGCCAGCGTGTTGGCCGCCGCGCCCCGCTCGGCCGACAGGGATTCGAGGAAAGCGTCGAGATGCGCGGCGAAGGAGACCGCCATCGGCCTCAGCGCCCGGTCAGCCGGGACGAGGGAATGGTCTGCGACATTTCCCGCGACTGCGGCTCGACGAAGGTGGCGAGCGCCCACATCGCGCCCCAGGCTGCGCCCGCCAGCACGGCGACGACGAGGAGGAAGCGGAACAGGCTCGGCACGGCGATCCCCCTGCGCCGCCCGGCGCGGCCCGAACGGGACGCGCGCGGCGGCGGCCCAAGCATTACGCGCCGCGCGCCATCCGCCGCAAGGCCCGCTTATGCCGCGCGGCGACGCATGCTAAGGAGCCGGCATGAACGCGCCCGCCCAGACGCGCCACCCCCGCGACGCCGCGCTCGTGAAAGCGCTCGGCGAACGCTGCATCGTGCTCGTCGGCATGATGGGCGCCGGCAAGACCTCGGTCGGCCGCCGCCTCGCCCAGCGCCTCGGCCTGCCCTACGCCGACGCCGACCACGAGATCGAGGCGGCCGCGGGCATGACCATCCCGGAGATCTTCGCCGAGCACGGCGAGGCCTATTTCCGCGACGGCGAGCGCCGCGTCATCGCCCGCCTTCTCGCCAACGGCCCGCGCGTGCTGGCCACGGGCGGCGGCGCCTACATGAACGAATCGACCCGCGCCGCCATCGCGCGGGCCGGCGTCTCGATCTGGCTGAAGGCCGATTTCGAGGTGCTGATGCGCCGCGTGCGCAAGCGCGCCAACCGGCCGCTGCTGCAGACGCCCGACCCCGAGGGCACGCTGCGCCGGCTGATGGACCAGCGCTACCCGGTCTACGCCCTCGCCGAGATCACGATCACCTCACGCGAGCAGCCGCACGAAATGGTGGTCGAGGCGATCGTCGCCGAACTGGCGACGCGCTTTTCGGTCGACGAGCCGCCGGTCGCGACGCCGGCCCCGTCCGAGCCCGCGCGTCCCGCCCCCGCGCGGGTGCGCGTCGAGCTCGGCGCGCGCGGCTACGACATCCTGATCGGCCCCGGCCTGATCGCCGAGGCGGGGCGCCTCATCCACGATCTGGCGCCTGGCGCGGCCTGCGCCATCGTGACCGACCGTAACGTCGCGACGCGGCATCTGGCGGCGCTCACCGAGAGCCTCGAAGGCGCCGACATCCGCCATGCGCCGATCGTCATGGCGCCGGGCGAGGGCTCGAAATCCTACGCAGGCTTCGCGCAGGCCTGCGACGCGATCATCGCCGCGCGGATGGAGCGCGGCGATCTCGTCGTCGCCCTCGGCGGCGGCGTCGTCGGCGATCTGGCCGGCTTCGCCGCCGCCTCCGTGCGTCGCGGCTTGCGCTTCGTGCAGATCCCGACCAGCCTGCTGGCGCAAGTCGATTCCTCGGTCGGCGGCAAGACCGGGATCAATTCCGAGCACGGCAAGAATCTCGTCGGCGCCTTCCACCAGCCGGCCCTCGTGCTCGCCGACACGAGCGCCCTCGACACGCTGCCCGAGCGCGAGTTCCGCGCCGGCTACGCGGAGGTCGCCAAATACGGGCTGATCGACGACGCGCCCTTCTTCGATTGGCTGGAGGCGCGCTGGCGCGAGGTGTTCGCCGGCGGCCCGGCGCGCGTCGAGGCCATCGCGCGCAGTTGCGCGGCCAAGGCCGCCGTCGTCGCCCGCGACGAGACCGAGCAGGGCGACCGCGCCTTGCTCAATCTCGGCCACACTTTCGGCCATGCGCTGGAGCGGCTGACGACATATGACGGCGCCCGCCTCGTGCATGGCGAGGGCGTCGCCATCGGCATGGCCTGCGCCTTCCGTTTCTCGCAAGCGCTCGGCCATTGTTCGGGACAGGACGTCGGCCGTATCGAGGCGCATCTGAAAGCCGTCGGCCTGCCGACGCGCATCAGCGACATTCCGGCATGGTCCTTCGGCGCGACGGACATTCTGGAGGCGATGTATCAGGACAAGAAGGTCCAGCGCGGCGCGCTGACCTTCATCCTGGCGCGCGGCGTCGGCCAGAGCTTCATCGAAAAGGGCGTCGACGGCGCGACCGTGCGGCGCTTCCTCGAGGCCGAACTCGCGGGCTGACAGAGCGAGCCCAGCCGGACCGCGAGCCTCCGGCTCGCTTTCATTCAATGCCAGAGCGAGCCGGTGGCTCGCGGTCCGCTCCCGCTTCTCCGTCACCCCGCCGCGGCGGTGGCCGTCGTCGGCGCCGGCCCGGCCATGAACTGCGCGCGGGCAAGCTGCGCGAAGCGGCCGTTCCTGGCCACCAGCTCGTCGAACGAACCCGACTCGACGACGCGCCCCTGATCGAACACCAGAATGCGGTCGGCGTTGCGCACGGTGGCGAGGCGGTGGGCGATCACGAAGGTGGTGCGCCCCTTCATCGCCGAATCGAGCGCGGCCTGCAGCAGCCGCTCGGTCGTCGCGTCGAGCGCGCTCGTCGCCTCGTCGAGGATCATGATCGGCGGGTCCTTCAGCAGCGCGCGCGCGATCGAGACGCGCTGGCGCTCGCCGCCCGACAGCGAGCGCCCGCGCTCGCCGATCACGGTCTCCACCCCGTCCGGCTGTCGCGACACGAACTCGGCCGCCTGCGCCCGCTCGAGCGCCAGCGCGATCTCCTCGTCGTTGGCGTCCGGCTTGCCGACGAGCAGGTTCTCCTTCAGCGAACGGGCGAACAGCATCGGCTCCTGGAACACGACGCCGATGTTCCGCCGCAGCGCCGCCAGCGGCATGTCGCGCACGTCGATCCCGTCGATCGTGATCCGCCCCTGCTCGGGATCGTAGACGCGATGCAGAAGGCCGAGCGTCGTCGACTTGCCGGAGCCCGTCGCGCCGACGAGCGCGATCGTCTCGCCGGGATGGGCGACGAAGCTCGCCTCGGAGACGGCGGGCCGGCGCGGATCGTAGGCGAAGGTGACGTTCTCGAAGGCGACGCGGCCGGCGAGGCGGCCCGGATCGACCGCGCCCGGCCTGTCGCGAACGCTCGGCAGCGTGTCGCGGATTTCGAAGAACTCCGTCAGCTTCGGCGCCTGCATGAAGATGTAGTTGACGAAGCCGACCACCTGCTCGAGCCGGCCGATCAGCATCGTCGCGAAGCTCATGAAGGTGACGATCTCGCCGATGGTCGCGAGCCCCTGCATGAACAGCCAGGTGCCGAGCACGAAGATCGCGAGCACGGTGAGCGTCGCCGAGGCGCGCGTGGCCACCGCCGTCAGCGCCCACCACGACAGCACGGGGATCTGCGCGCCGAGCAGCCGCGTGATGATGTCGCGCAAGCCCTGCGACTCGGCCTCGATGCGCGTGAAGCTCTGGATCACCGGCACGTTGCCGAGCGCGTCCGAGGCGCGTTCGGCGAGATCGGTGTGATACTGCTCGACCTCGCCTTGCAGCTTCTCGGTCTTCTTCAACACGTAAGACGTGACGAGGCCGAAGACGACCAGCAGGCCGATCAGCAGCGAGCCGAGCCGCCAGTTCAGGAACAGCGACAGCGGCAGCAGCACGAACAGCGCGACGAAGGACGCGCAGTGCTCGCGGAAGAAGGAGAGCCACAGGCCCCACATCGCGTTGGTGCCGTCGAGCATCACCTTCAGCAGGCGCCCCGAATGCATCCCCGTGTGGAAGCCCATCGGCAGATGCAGCACATGCTCGAAATAGTCCGACATCACCGCGAGGCGCCGGCGATGGGCCAGCCGGTCGGCGTGCAGCGCCACCAGAACCGAGGCGCCGATGGTGAACAGGCCGAAGCCGCCCCACGCCGCCAGCAGCGGCAGGATCTCGCTCCAGCTCGTCGCCCGTCCGGCGCCCTGCGCCGCCGTCAGCCGGTCGATGATCCGTCCGAACAGGATCGGCTCGGCGAACTGCGCGATGGCGAGGGACAGATTGGCCGCGACCAGCGCGACCGCCACCCGCTTCTGCGAGCCGAGATAGGACAGGACGCGGAGATAGAGTCGAAGGAAGGAAAGCATGGACGAATCCGGCGCCGGCGGACGCCCCGGCGAGTCGCGCGCAATCTATCCACTATCCGCCCGCGGATGAATGCAGCCTAACCGCCGCGACTCACCCCGGCGCGAGCAAAATCCGCCGCCGCGCCGCCTTGTCCACCGCCGCGCGCGTGTAGGGGAGCGGGACGGTCTCGCCGCGCGCCCACAGCGGCGCGAGGTCGGCGTAGTGCGCCGAGCGCGGATCGCCGGATTGGCCCGGCGCGTTGACGCAGCGGCTGGCGTCGGCATCGCCGAGATCGATCGCGAGGCGCACCGAGGCGCCGGCGATGGCGCGGAAATCGGACGGACGATAGCCCGTGTGCATCGGGCTCGAGCCGCTGCCGCCGAGCGGCCAGCGCCCCGCATTGAAGCGGTCGCCGACGCCCGACACGCCCGACAGCGGATGGTCGAAGGCGCCGTGATGCAGCCGGCCCCACGCCCAGCCCGCCGGGTCCGCGCCCATCAGCGCCGCGCAATCGCCCCACGCCGCCGCCAGCGTTTCGGCCAGCAGCGCGTCGCGCGCGGCGACGGGCTCGGCGCCGAAGCGCGCGTCCGGCCGCTCCAGCGCCGTCAGCAGCGCCTCGACGTCGCCCGGCGCGAGCAGCGCCCGCACCGCCGCGTCCGGAACGAGGCGGGCGAGCAGCGCCGGCTTCAGGCGCCTCGCCCACCACGCCTCGTGCAGCGCGGCCGCCGCGCTGTCGGCGGCGAGCCGCCCGTCCCATCCCTCGAACAGCGCCAGCGGGCCCGCGAGCGCGCCGTCGCGCGGCAGGCGCGAGGCGAGCGCGACCGCGCGGCGCGCGGCGACCGACGTCGCGTCGGTTTGCAGCGCGACCGTGTCGGCGAGGCTCCTGGCGCCCGGCGCGCCCAACACCTCGCGGATGCGCGTGATGCGCGAGCGCTCGATCCACTCGAAGCCGAGCGGCTCGCCGCGCGCCAGAAACGCCGCGTCGAGATTCATCTCGTTGGCGCTCGCCACATACCCCTCCGGCGGATCGATGCGGCGCGGCAGATCCTCCGGCGCATAGAAGCCGGCCCATTCGTAGCGCCCGTCGCCGGGAACGGGCGTCAACCCGTCATGGCGCGGCCGCTTCGGCGCGAAGCCCGCCGCGATCCAGACGACATGCCCCTCGACATCGGCGGCGACATGATTGGTGGAGGGCGTTCCCCATCCCTTCAGGCGCTCGGAAAAGTCCGCGACGCTGCTCGACCGCATCGTCGACAGCGAGCGCGCATAGGGGCAGGCGCCCGGCTCCGTCCACACCGTGCGCACCGCGTAGGCGCGGCCGCCCGGGCGATCCTCGAACACGACCGGCCCCTGCCGCGTGAACAGAAGGTCCAGCGTCTGCGTCGGCGCGCCCTTGACCTCGAAACGTTCGGCGACGACGCGCATCGGCTCGAACCCCGCGCCGAAGCGCACGGCGCGCGCATCGTCCGGCGACGTCTGACAGACATAGACGTCCTCCTGATCGGGATAGAAGATCGTCAGCGAGAACGCGACGCGGCCGTTATGGCCGAGCGACAGGCCCGGCAGGATCGGCTCGCCGGCGCCGATCACGTCGAGCCCCGGCGCCGTCAGATGCGCGATGTAGCGCAGCGGCGGAATCGAATGCGTGCGATGCGGATCGGAGCCGAGCATCGCCGCGCCGCTCGTCGTGCGCGAAGGCGCGAGCGCCCAGTTGTTCGAGCCTTGCAGATCGAGCGCGAGCGGGGGCCTGGCGTCGGCGCGACGCACGACCGCGCCGAGATCGTCGACGCCGATCCAGTCCCACGCCCGATCGAGCGAGGCGGCGAGGCGCGCGTCGGAAAAGCTCGCCTCCGCCGTCGCGAGGCGAATGAGATCGGCCGCCGCCAGCGGGATCGTCGCAAGGTCGATCCCCTCCGCGACGCGCGGCGCGACGGCGGGCTCGAGATTCTTGCGCAACAGATCGGTCGCCGCGTCGGCGCGCGCCAGCACGTTGGCGCGATAGATCTCGGATGCGGCGTTGCGCGTGATGCCGTGGCTGCGGATGCGCACGACATCCTCCGCCGCCCAGCGCGACGGCCGCGTTCCCATCGCGGCGAACTCGGGCGGCAGGCGCTCGGGCTCGCGCGCGCACAGATCGACGTAAGCGTTGATCCCGGCGACGAAGCGTTCGCAGATCGCCTGCGCGTCGGGCGCGTAGGCGGCCCATTCCGCCGCCATGTCGCCGCGATAGAGGAACAGCCGCGCGGCGTAATCCTGCGCCAGAAACCCCGGCCCGAAATCGGCCGCCAGCAGGCCGAGTCCGCGCTTGCGCCAGACATCCATCTGCCACAGCCGGTCGCGCGCCGCGTTGAAGCCTTGCGCGAAGAACAGGTCGGCTTCGCTCTGCGCGCGGATATGCGGGACGCCCGCCGCGTCGATCAGGATCTCGACCGGCGCGGCGAGGCCAGCCAGCGCGATGCGTTCGTCTTCGGACATTCCCATCCTCACCGGAATCGCCACACGCCGGAGCGCTTGATCTCGACATCCTCGAGCTCGCGCGTCACCGGCACCTGATATTCGGCGATCTGCACGAGCCGCTCGCGCGCCAGATAGGAGCGCCCGGGATCGCCTATCAGCACGCGCGCGCCGCGACGGCGCAGCGCGTCGAGCCAATCGGTCACCGCCTGCGCCATGTCGCGCTCGTAAGACACGTCGCCGGCGAGCGCCACGTCCCAGCCGAGATCGCGGCCAATCACGTCGCCCGCGACGATCTCGACGGCGACGCCGTTCGCCGCCGCGTTCACCGCGATGGCGTCGAGCGCGAAGGGGTCGATGTCGTTGGCCTCGACGCGCGCCGCGCCCGCCTTCGCGGCGGCGATGGCGACGAGGCCGGAGCCCGAGGCGAAATCGAGCACGCGCTGGCCGGCGACGGTTTCGGGATGGTCGAGAATATAGCGCGCCAGCGCCTGCCCGCCGGCCCAGGCGAAGGCCCAGAAGGGCGGCGGCAGGCCCATTTGCCCGAGCTCGTCCTCGGTGCGCTTCCACAGCTCCGTCGCCTCGTCGGCGACATGCAGCGAAATTTCCGGCGCGTGCGGCGCCGGCCGCAGCCGGGTCTCGGCGCGGATGAAGGCGACGCGGTCGAGGATCACGTCGGAATGGGCGGGCGCGGCGCGCGCGGCCTCCTCGGCCCCGCTCACGCCCGCCCGCCGGCGAGCGTGCGGAACGCCTTGGCGAAGAAATCCTCGGCGCCGAAATTCCCCGATTTCAGGGCCAGCGTCAGCGGCGCGCCGGCCGCCCGCAGCGCCGGCACGCCGGGGTCGATCTCCGGCCCTATCTCGAACCACGGCCGGGCGAGCGCGGTGGCGACGGCGCCGGACGTCTCGCCGCCCGCCACCACCAGCCGGCGCGTCCCAGCCGCCACCAGCGCGACGGCGAGATCGGCGAAGAAGCCTTCGAGCGCGGCCGCCACCCTGTCGCGGCCGAAGCGCGTCTGCGCCGCCGCCACCGCCGCCGGATCTGCGGAGGAGTAGATCAGCGGCTCGCCCTCGGGATGCGCCCGCGCGAAGGCGAGCGCCTCGGCGACGCCGAGCCGGCCCGTCATCACCGCCTCGGCCTCCACCTTCAGCGAGGGATGGGCGGCGATGTGGCGGGCGACCTGCCCGCGCGTCGCGCCCGAGCAGGAGCCGGCGAGCGCGACCGCCGGCCCGGCCTCGCCGGTCCAGACCGGATGGGTCGTCCCGATCAGCCCCTCGGCCCGGAAATTCGCCGGCAGGCCGAGCGCGATGCCCGACCCGCCCGTCACCAGCGCGTCGCCGGCGACGGCCGAGCCGATGTCGCGCAGATGCCGCTCCTTCACCGCGTCGACGACGACCAGCCGCTCGCCGCGCGCCGCGCAGGCGTCCAGCGCCTCGCGGATCGCCGCCGGCCCCTGATCGACGATCGGAAACGGCGCCAGCCCGACCTCGCCTTGCGTCTGCCGGCGCAGGAAGCGGCGGATGTCGGGATCGGTCATCGGCGTCAGCGGATGCTTCTCCATGCCGGATTCCGAGAGCAGCCGGCCGTTGACGAAGAGGTGGCCGAGATAGAGCGTGCGCCCCGTCGCCGGGAACACCGGGCAGACGACCGTGACCTTCGCCCCCAGCACGTCCGCCAGCGCCTCCGCCACCGGGCCGATATTGCCGTCCGGCGTCGAGTCGAAGGTGGAGCAGTATTTGAACAGGAACTGCCTCGCCCCCTGCCGGCGCAGCCAGTCGAGAGCCGCCAGCGACTGCGCCACCGCCTCCTCGGCCGGGATCGAGCGCGACTTCAGCGCCACCACGCCGGCCTCGCAGCCCTCCGGCGCGTCGCCCGTCGGCGCGCCGGTGAACTGCATCGTCCGCATGCCCTCGCGGGCGAGCGTGTTGGCGAGGTCGCTCGACCCCGTGAAATCGTCGCCGATGCAGCCGAGCAGCATGTGTCCGTCTCCCCGCAGCGAGGCTAGGGCCGGCCGGCGCCCCGCGTCCAGTGCGCCGCGCCGTCGCGCGCCCCGCAGCGCCGCGTCGCCTTGACTTCGCCATGCCATGGCAGCAGGGTCCGCGCCGCTTTCCCGCCGGGCGTTTTCGGCCCCAGTTTCCCAGGGAGCCCATGCGCTCTTACCTCGATTTCGAAAAGCCCGTCGCCGAGCTTGAGGCCAAGCTCGAGGAGCTGCGCGCGGTGGCCGCGCGCGGCGACGTGTCGATCACCGAAGAGATCGCCAAACTCCAGACCAAGGCCGAGAAGGCGCTGGTCGATCTCTACGCCGGCCTCACCCCCTGGCAGAAGACGCAGGTCGCCCGCCATCCGCAGCGGCCGCATTTCGTCGATTACGTGACGGGCCTGATCGAGGATTTCACGCCGCTCGCCGGCGACCGCAAATTCGCGCAGGACGAGGCGATCGTCGGCGGCTTCGGCCGGTTCCGCGGCCAGTCCGTCTGCGTCATCGGGCAGGAGAAGGGCTCCGACACCCAGACCCGCATCAAGCACAATTTCGGCATGGCCCGGCCCGAGGGCTACCGCAAGGCGGCGCGCCTGATGGAGCTGGCCGACCATTTCGGCCTGCCCGTCCTGTCGCTGGTCGACACCGCCGGCGCCTATCCCGGCGTCGACGCCGAGGAGCGCGGCCAGGCCGAGGCCATCGCCCGCTCCACCGAGGCGTGTCTGGCGCTCGGCGCCCCCAACGTCTCGCTGGTGATCGGCGAGGGCGGCTCCGGCGGCGCCGTCGCCATCGCCACCGCCAACCGGGTGCTGATGCTGGAGCACGCGATCTACACGGTCGCCTCGCCCGAGGCGGCCGCCTCGATCCTCTGGCGCGACGCCTCGCGCGCCGAGGACGCGGCGATGAACATGAAGATCACCGCCCAGGATTTGCTGAAATTCGGCATTATCGACGCCGTCGTTCCGGAGCCGGCGGGCGGCGCCCACCGCGATCCGGAGGCGACCGTCGCGGCCGCCGGCGCCGCCATCGCCACGGCGCTCGGCGAAATGGCCGGTCTGTCGCCGGACGAGGCGCGCGCCGCGCGGGCCGAGAAGTTTCTGGCGATGGGTCGCAAGCGCTGAGGCGGCCCGGTCGGTTAACGGTCGCTTGACCATAAGGCGAAACCGTTCACGGCCTTGGCAAGAATGGTGTAAGGATAACGGACGTACAACGCGTCTGCCGAATGTCGCGGGCCGCCGTTCCGCCGTAGCGCGGAGCCCCGCCGTGGAGAATCTGGCTTGATGAACGCGCACGCCTACGCCCGCCTTTCCTGGACGAGACCTTCTTCGGCCAGCATCTCCTGGACCCGCCTCGCCGTGGCCGCAGGCGCGCTCGGCGCGGCGGGCCTCCTGTCCGGCTGCAACGACTCGGGGTCGACCCGCGCGCTGCGCCCGGTCTCCTCCGAGACGGTGGCGCTGATCGAGACCAAGGGCGCCAAACTGTCCTCGCCCGTGCTGCTGCGCGCCTTCAAGAAGGAGGCCGAGCTCGAAGTCTGGAAGATGAAGGCGGACGGCAAATACGTCCACGTCAAGACCTATCCGATGTGCCGCTGGTCCGGCCAGCTCGGGCCCAAGCGCACCGAGGGCGACCGTCAGGTGCCGGAGGGCTTTTACACGATCGCGCCGGGTCAGATGAACCCGAACTCGAACTACTATCTGTCCTTCAACGTCGGCTATCCCAACGCCTACGACCGCGCGCACGGGCGCACCGGCGGGCTGATCATGGTGCACGGCGCCTGCTCCTCGGCCGGCTGCTTCTCGATGACCGACGACCAGATCGCCGAGCTCTACGCCATCGCCCGCGAGGCCTTCGCCGGCGGCCAGCGCGCGATCCAGATGCAGTCGCTGCCCTTCCGCATGACGGCGGACAATCTCGCCAAGCACCGGCTCGACCCGAACATGTCGTTCTGGCGCGAGCTGAAGAAGGGCGCCGACGTCTTCGAGGTGACGCAGAACGAGCCGCAGGTCGGCGTGTGCGGCGGCAATTACGTGTTCGGCGCGAACCCCGGCTCGACCGCCTGCGCGGCGCGCACGGGCGACGACCCGGCCGTCGTCGCGGAAGTGGCCGCCAAGGAGCGGCGCGATTCCGAGAAGGTCGCCGAGCTCGTGGCGCAGGGCGTCAAGCCGATCAAGGTCGTCTATGCCGACGGCGGCCAGCACCCGAGCTTCCGCCATGTCGGCGACGTCAGCCGGCCGGACGCGCTCGCCCAGGGGCCGACAGAGATCGTGCTCGAGGACAAGGGCAAGCCGGCCAAGCCCGCCGCCGTGCAGGTCGCCGCGGCCAAGGCGGCCAAGAGCAAGCCGGTCGAGACGGCCGCGGTCGACGCCGCCGCCACGGCGGCTCAGCCGGGCAAGCCCGCCGCCGGGGCCGCCGCGAGCGAGGGCGCGACGACCCTCGCCAAGGCGACGGACGGCAAGCCCGCCATCGCCGCTGCGGCCGCCGCCCAGCCCGGCGTCGACACCGAGACGGTCGCCTCGGCCGGTCCGGAGTCCGGCAAGACCGGCTTCTTCAAGAAATGGCTGAGCTTCGGCCCGGCCCCCGAGTCCGCCGCCGCGCCGACCTCGATCCTGCCGCAGCCGGCCGCAGCGCCCCTTCCGGCGCCGCGCCGCGCCGCCACGCCGGTCAAGCCGCAGGCCTCGCTGGCGCCGGCCGCCATGACCGGGCTGCGCGCGGCGAACGCCGGCCGTCTGCCGCGCGAGATCGTCGGCGAGGCCGCCCTGCCCCGCTCGGCCAGCGCCTACGCGCCGAACTGATTTTTCGACACATTCGATCAGCGGCCGAGGCGCGCCAGCGTCTCGGCCGCAATCGTTTTCGTCAGCGCCGCCGCGCCGAGCCCGCGCGGCGCGAGCGCCGCCGCCTGCCCCGACCATAGCGGCGAGAAATCGCCCGTCCCGGCCTTCTCGCCCGCCGCCCTGAGCGGGGCTGCCGGCGCCGAGGCGAGCGGAAAGGCCGGCGCGTCGGCGGCGAGCGGCCCCGCCTCGCGCATCATGCGATTGAGGACGCCCCGCGCCGGACGCCCCGTGAAAACGTTGGTCAGCGCCGTCGAATCGTCGCGCGCCGCCGTCAGCGCGGCGCGATGCGCGGCGCTGATCGTCGCCTCCGGCGTGAACAGGTAGGCGGTGCCGATCTGGACGCCCGCCGCCCCGAGCGTCAGCGCCGCCGCGACGCCGCGCGCATCGGCGACGCCGCCCGCCGCGATCACCGGCACGGTCACGGCGTCGACGATCTGCGGCAGCAGCGCGAACAACCCCGCCTGCCCGGCGACATTGTCGTCGAGGAACAGGCCGCGATGGCCGCCCGCCTCCGCCCCTTGGGCGATCACGGCGTCGACGCCGCGCTCCGCGAGCCAGCGCGCTTCGGCCGCCGTGGTCGCCGAGGACAGGATTTTCGCGCCCGTCGCCCTGACGCGCGCCAGCAGCGCCGCCTCGGGCAGGCCGAAATGGAAACTGACCACCGCCGGCCGCAGCGCCTCCACCAAGGCGCAGGCCGCCGCGTCGAACGGCGCGCGCGTGGCGGCGGGCAGCTCCATCCCGGGATCGAGCCCGGCGGCGCGATAGAGCGGCGCGAGCTTGCCGCGCCACGCCGCCATGCGCGCCGGGTCGGGCGCCGGCGGCGTATGGCAGAAGAAATTGAGATTGAACGGCCGGTCGGTCGCGGCGCGCAGCGCGGCGACCTCGGCCTCGATCCCGGCCGGCGTCAGCATCGCGCAAGGCAGCGCCCCGAGCCCGCCGGCGCCGCTCACCGCCGCCGCCATCGCCGCGCCCTGCGCCCCCGCCATCGGCGCCTGCAGGATGGGATGCTCGATTTCGAACAGATCGCACAATCGCCGGTCAGGCCACATCGCCGTCTCCTCCCGCCTGCGCGATCATGGCGCGCGCGAACGCCTCGAACCGCGCCGCCTCGTCCGCGTCCGCGAAGGCGCGCGCCGGGGCGACGATCGCGTCCGCGAGGCCGCGCCAGAGCGTCACCATGCCCTCGACGCGCGATACCTCGCCGATGGCGCTCCACGGCGTCGACGCGCCGTCGAGCGACAGGCCCTCGGCGCCCGCGACCAGCCGGCGCCTGTGCTTGTAGAGCGCGGCGTCCGCCTTCGCCTCGGACACCGCCGCCCCTTGCGCCCGCGCGATCTGCCGGCGGAAGACCCAGCGCAGCATGACGCCCGAACCGGCGACCGCCAGGCCCGCCGCCGCCGCAACGCGCGCCGCCGCGCCGGCGAGCGCGAGGCCGACGCCGAGCGCGATCCCCGCGGCGACGGCGCCGGCGACGATCCAGCGCCACCCCATGCGGCGCTCCAGCGCCGCGCGCTGACGCCCCGCCACCGCGCGCGCCAGCGCGGCGAATTCCTCGGCCGTCAGCGCATAGTCGTAGGGGCCGAAGCGCCGCGCCTCAGCGTCCGCCGGAGACATCGAGAATGGCGCCGGTGACGTAGGACGAGGCGTCGTCGAGCAGCCAGAGGATCGCCTCGCCCACCTCCATCGCCGTGCCGGCGCGCTTCATCGGCAGCGTCGGCGTGATCAGCGCGACGCGCTCGGGCTCGCCGGAGGAGGCGTGGATCTCGGTCTCGATGATGCCGGGGCGGATCGCATTGACGCGCACCCCGTCCGCCGCCCATTCCCGGCCGAGGCCGACGGTGAGCGTGTCGATGGCGCCCTTGGAGGCGGCATAGTCGACATAGGCGCCCGGCGAACCGAGCCGCGCGGCGGCCGAGGAGATGTTGACGACCGAGCCGCCCCGCCCGCCCGCGCTCTTCAGCATCCGCTTGCCGGCCTGCTGGGCGACCATCATCGCGCCGAGGACGTTGATGTCGAACATGCGCCGCCAGCGGGCGAAGTCCATGCCCGTGAACGGGCCGACCGGGGCGACGACGCCGGCGTTGTTGACGAGCCCGTCGAGCCCGCCGAAGCGCGCGTCCGACTGCGCGAACAGCCGCTTGACGTCGGCCTCGACGGCGACGTCGCCCTGAACGACGAGCGCCGCGCCGCCTGCCGTCTCGACCTCCCGCGCGGTTTCGCGCGCGGCGGCCTGCGCCCCGACATAGTTGACGACGACGTTCCAGCCGCGCCGTCCGCACAGGATGGCGGCGGCGCGGCCGATGCCGCGCGAGCCGCCGGTGACGATGATGGTCTTGCTCATGCCGCCAGCTTGGCGGCGCAAACGCGCGCCGGCAAGCGCGCGCGGCGCAGACCTGTCAGTCCTTAGCCTTCTTCTTGGCCTTCTTGTCCTTCTTCGGCTTGTCGCCCTCGGCGGCCGGCTTCTCGGACTTCACGGCCTTCTCGGCCTTGGCCTCCTTCTCGGCCTTGATCGACTTGGCGCGCGCCGCCCGCTCGACAGCCTCCATGACGATGCGCTTGGCCTCGGGCGCCGCGCCCCAGCGCAGGATCTTCACCCACTTGCCGGGCTCGAGATCCTTGTAGTGCTCGAAGAAGTGCTCGATCTGCTTGAGCGTGATCGCCGGCAGATCGGTGTAGTTCTGCACGTGCTCGTAGCGGCGCGTCAGCTTCAGCGAGGGCACGGCGATGATCTTCTCGTCGCCGCCCGCCTCGTCCTCCATCATCAGCACGCCGACGACGCGGCAGCTGACGATCGCGCCCGGCACGATGGCGCGGGTGTTGGCGACGATCACGTCGCACGGGTCGCCGTCGTCCGACAGCGTGTGCGGGATGAAGCCGTAATTCCCCGGATAGTGCATCGCCGTATAGAGAAAGCGGTCGACCACCAGGGCGCCGGCCTCCTTGTCGAGCTCGTATTTGATCGGCTCGCCGCCGATCGGCACTTCGATGATGACGTTGACGTCCTCAGGCGGGTTCTTGCCGATCGGAATGGCGTCGATGCGCATGGGAAATGGCTCCGGAAAAGGATGAGGGTGTCTAGCGGGGCGGCGCGGAAACGCAACCCGGACTTGCGGATAGGGTCACTCGAAGCCGAACGCCACGCGGTCGCGCAATTCGTCGCCGAAACGCTCGGGCGCGCGCCGCACCACGTCGCCGCCGAGCCGCCGGTAGAAGGATATGGCGCGCTCGTTGTCGGCGAGCGCCCAGACCAGCGTCGAGCGAAGGCCGTGGCCGGCGAGGTCGCGCCGCGCAGCGTCGAACAGCTTGCGGCCGAAGCCGACGCCCTGAAATTCGGGCGCGAGATACAGTTCGAAAATCTCTCCGCCATAGGGAAGCGAGGGCATGCGGTTGCGCCCGTAGCTCACATAGCCGCCGACGGACTCGTCGAAATCGAGCACAAGCAGGCGCGAACCGCGACGGATCGCCGAGCGCCACCACTCCGCGCCGCGCCGCGAGATCATGCGCTCGAGCTCGCGCCCCGGAATGACGCCGCGATAGGCGTCGCGCCAGGACGTGTCGTGCGTCGCCGCGATCTCGCTCGCATCCTCGAGACGCGCAGGCCGCACCGTGATGAGGGCCTCCACCATGCGCCGATGCTAGGACGGCTTTCGCCCGCCCGGCAAGCCCGCCTTGCGAATGAGGGGATCACGTTTCGCAAGAAGGCGTTTCGCGCCAATCCGTTTCGCGCGAAGCGGTTTCGCGCAATGGCGTTTCGCAATTGCGGCGCCGCGACGTTAACTCTGCGCCGCCTGTGCGAAGGCGACGATGCGCGGGGCATGGCCCGTCGCCTCGAGGAAGCGCACGAGGTCGGCCGCCGCGAGCCCCGTCGTCTGCGTGTTCACGAGCGGGTGGAAATTCAGCCGCGCATGCGCCATCAGGCCGGCTTCGAGCACGACCGTGACTCGGCCCTCCGCGTCGTTGATCGCGCCGAAGGGCGTCACCGAACCGGGCTTGACGCCCCAGACCTCCTCCAGCAGTTCGCCCGAGCCGAACGAGACGCGACCCTGCCCGCCGATCGCCTCATGCACGCGCTTGAGGTCGATCTGCGCATCCTCGAGCGCGACAAGCAGGAACAGACGGCTCTTCTTGTCCTTGACGAACAGGTTCTTGGTGTGGCCGCCCGGAATCTGACCGCGCAGGGCGCGCGACTCCTCGACCGTGTAGAGCGGGGGATGCGACACGGTTTCATGCGCGAGGCCGAGCCGGTCGAGATACGCGAAGAGATCGTCGGGCGTAGCCGGCGCAGGCGGAAGGGTCGCGGTCATGCGCCCCGCGGATGTCTCGACGTGAGGGCTGGAAGATCAGGTCGTCGCGCCGGCGCGGGCGAGCGCCAGCAAGCGCGGGCGATCCGCCTCGGCGAAGGCGCGCAGCGGCGCATAGCGGATTACGCCGCCGGGCAACTGCATGACGAACAGCGTCCGCGTCGCCCACACCCGGCGCGCCATCGTCCAGGGGATGAAAAGCTGCGCGCCGGCCGCGTCGCGCGTTTGCAGGCCGCTCGCGTCGACCGCGTAGCGCAGCACGCGATTGTCGCGCGGAAGGCGCCGGAACGCGAGCGCTTGCACCAGGTAGCCGAAGGCGACGCCGAGTCCGACCAGGACGGCGCTGCCGCCGGCGGCGAACGGCGCGATCCGGAGCATGAGCTCGCCCGTCGACGACGCAGGCGCGTCATAGGCCTCGATCATGACCATGATCGCCAGAAGCACGAGCCAGAGCGCAGCCAGACGCGTCGCCAGCAGGGGCATGCGCGCATGGATGGCGGCGAGCGCGTCGCCAACCTCCAGCGTCGTCGCGCCGGCGATCGGCGCTTCGGGGGGAGGGGCGGCGGCGCTCATGGCGCAAGACTAGCGGGCCCGCGCGAACGCGGCAACGTGCGGACGGCGGGGGCTTGAATCGCCGGACGAGCGGGGCGATATCGCCGGCGGCGGCGCCTGCGTTCTCGCGCCGCCGTTGCGTTCATCGCGCCGCTGGCGCCAATCCGAGGAGCCGCCGTGACCGCCGCGTCCGACACGTCCGCCGCCGCCCGCACCCATGTTTTCGAGGCCGACGTCGCGCGGCTGCTGCAACTCATGGTGCATTCCGTCTATTCGGACCGTGACGTGTTTCTGCGCGAACTCGTCGCCAACGCCGCCGACGCCTGCGAGCGGCTGCGTTACGAGGCCATCGCGCGCCCCGAGCTGCTGGGCGAGGACGCCGCCTTCCGCATCCGCGTGATCTGCGACGCAGCGAACGCCCGCCTGACCGTCGAGGACAATGGCTCGGGCATGAGCGAGGGCGATCTCGTCGAGGCGCTCGGCACCATCGCCCGCTCCGGCACCAAGAGCTTCGTCGAGCGTCTCGGCGACGCCGGCGCCAAGCAGGCGGAGAGCCTGATCGGCCAGTTCGGCATCGGCTTCTACTCCGCCTTCATGGTCGCCGACCGCGTGACCGTCGAGACGCGTCGCGCCGGCGAGGATGCCGCCTGGCGCTGGGAGTCCGAAGGCAAGGGCGCCTACGAGATCGCGCCGCTCGCGCCGGGCGAGGCGCCGGCGCGCGGCACGCGCGTCGTCCTGCATCTCAACGAGGCCTCGAAGAGCTACGCCGAGCCCTGGCGCGTCGAAGAGATCGTGCGCGAGCATTCCGGCGGCGTCGCCGTGCCGATCGACCTTGTCGAGACGCCGGGCGACGAGCCGCGCCGCATCGCCGACGGCGCGGCCCTGTGGGCCAAGCCGAAGGCAGAGATCACAGCCGAGCAATACGCCGAGTTCTATCGCGGCCTCGCCGGCCAGTTCGACGAGCCGGCGCTGACCGCGCATTGGCGCGCCGAGGGCCGGCAGGAGTATCACGCCCTCGCCTTCGTGCCCGGCGCGCGCCCGCTCGATCTGTTCGATCCCGCCCGCAAGGGCCGCGCGAAACTCTATGTGCGGCGCGTGCTGATCACCGACGACGCGGACCTTCTGCCCGGCTGGCTGCGCTTCGTGCGCCTCGTCGTCGATTCGGCCGACCTGCCGCTTAACGTCTCGCGCGAGATGGTGCAGGAAAGCCCGATCTTCGCCGCCATCAAGCGCGGCGTGACGAACCGCGTCGTCGCCGATCTCGTCAAGCTCGCCGAGAAGGAGCCGGAGGCCTACGCCAAGGTGTGGGAGAATTTCGGCGCCGTGCTGAAGGAGGGGCTCTACGAAGACCCCGAGAAGCGCGACGAACTGTTCAAGCTCGCCCGCTTCCGCACCACGAAGCATCCCGACGGCGGCCGCTCGCTCGCCGACTATGTGAAGGATCTGCGCGAGAACCAGACCGCGATCTTCTATCTCACCGGAGACGACGCCAGGCGTCTGGCCGCGTCGCCGCAGCTCGAAGGGTTTCGCGCCCGCGACATCGAGGTGCTGCTGCTCTCCGATCCGGTCGACGCCTTCTGGGTCTCGACCGCGCTCGGCTTCGACGGCAAGCCCTTCAAGTCGGTGACGCAGGGCGCCGCCGACATCAAATCCGTCGCCTTCGCCGAGGGCGCGGAGAAGCCCGCGACCGAGACGGACGCCGCCGCCGCGACGCTGATCGCCTTCTTCAAGGAGACGCTCGGCGAGGAAGTCGCCGACGTGCGCGCTTCCGACCGTCTGGCGACGAGCGCGGCCTGCCTCGTCGCGCCCGAGCACGGCCCCGACCGGCGCCTCGAACGCATCCTCGCGATGGGCGGGCAAGGCGCGTCGGTGTCGAAGCCGGTGCTGGAGATCAACGCCGGCCATCCGCTCGTGACGGCGCTTGCGAGCCGCTACGCGCAGCCCGAGGCGCGCGCGCTCGTCGCCGACGCGGCCTGGCTTCTGCTCGACGAAGCGCGCCTGCGCGACGGCGAGCACCCGGCGGACGCCGCCGCCTTCGCCGAGCGGCTGACGCGCGTGATGACGAAGGCGCTTGGCTGAGCGGACGACGGCGATCCGCGCCGGCGTTCAACGCGCCTGCGCGTGATACTCTGGGTTCGGCCGCATATCGACCGCGATCGCCATCCGGTTCGACATGTTGAAGAAAGAGGCGACCGCCGCGATGTCCCAGATGTCGCGATCGCTGAAGCCGTGGCCGCGCAGCGCCTCGCGGTCCGCTTCGCCGATCTCCCAACACGCCTTCGTGATCTTGATCGCGAAATCGAGCATCGCGCGCTGGCGCGCCGGCAGATCGGCGGCGCGGTAGTTCATCGCCATCGACTCGCCGAGCTGCGGGTCGCCGGACAATTGCCGCACTGCGGCGCCATGCGCGGTCAGGCAATAGAAGCAATGGTTCTCCGACGAGACGGCGACCGCGATCATCTCGCGCTCCAGCTTCGTCAACCCCGAGGGCGCCAGCATCAGATCGTTGTAGAATTTGGCGAATGCGTCGAACTTGGCCATGTCGTGCGCATAGGAGAGCAGCACGTTCGGAACGAAGCCGATCTTCTCGCGGCATTTGGCGAAATAGGCCTCGACCTCCGGCGTCAAGGGCGCCTGCTCGAGCGCCAGCGCCATCACCCCCTGCATCGGCCGCGACCCGCCCGGCTTGCCCGCCTTGGCCGGTTTGGCCGAAGCGCCCGTCGCGCTTGCGCCGGTCTTGCCGGCCCCCGCCTTTTTCGCCATCTCGCCCGTCCTCCCGCCGCGACATCGTCGCGCTGCTTGACTATCATGCCGCCGCAACGGCGCGCCGCCAAGCCGTCCGCCCCGCCAGGGGGGCGGACCTGCGCGCGCCGAGCGACAGGGTGGAACCATGCACGATACGACGTCGACCTCCGCCAATCCGTCCTTCGCCGAGATCCTGTTCGCCCGCGTCGCGCGCGAGGATACGGCGCAATACGCCCCCGCCTCGCTCGCCGCCCTCGCCGCCGAAGCGCTCACGCGCCTCTCCGCGCCCCGCGCGCACGATCGCGCCGAGATGCGCCTCTACGATCCGCAAAGCGCCGATGACGCCGCGCTGAACCGCATCACGGTGATCGAAGCGCTCAACGCCGACATGCCGTTCCTGCTCGATTCGACGCTGGCCGAACTCGCGGAACTCGGGCTCGACCTGCGCCTCGTCGCCCATCCCATCCTCGCGGTCGAGCGCGACGGCGAGGGCCGGCTCCTCTCCGCCCGCGACGGCGCCGACGCAGAGGGCGCGCGCCGCGAGAGCCTCATCCACATCCATGTCGCGCGCATCGTCGATCCGGCGCGCCGCGCGCGCGTCGTCGAGCAGCTCGAGAAGGTCTTCGCCGACGTGCGCGTGGCCGTCGCCGACTGGCGCAAGATGCGCGACCGCGTGGCGGCCACCGCCGCCGCCTACAAGGCCGATCCGCCGCCGCTGCCGGTCGACGAGATCGCCGAGGCCGTGCAGTTTCTGGAATGGCTGGCGGCCGACAACTTCACCTTCCTCGGCCTGCGCGAATACCGCTTCATCGAGGGCGCCGCCGCCGCCGACGGCGCCCGCAGCACGCTCGACGCCATCGGCGGGCCGGGCTTCGGCATTCTGCGCGATCCCGAGGTCAAGGTGCTGCGCCGCGGCGCCGAGCTTGTCACCATCACGCCCGAAGTGATGGAGTTCCTGCGCGAGCCGCACGCGCTGATCATCGCCAAGGCGAACGTCCGCTCGCGCGTGCACCGGCGCGCGCATATGGACTATGTCGGCGTCAAGCTGTTCTCGAAGAGCGGCGCCTTGCAGGGCGAGCTGCGCCTCGTCGGCCTGTTCACCGCCACCGCCTATACGCGCTCGACGCAGACGATTCCCTACATCCGCCACAAGGTTGCGCGCGTTCTGGAGGCCGCCGACCTCGACCCCGAGAGCCATTCCGGCAAGGTTCTCGTCAACGTGCTCGAAAGCTATCCGCGCGACGAGCTGTTCCAGGTCGACGCCGCGACGCTCGCCAATTTCGCCGGACAGATCGCGCTGCTCTACGAGCGCCCGCGCCTGCGCGTGCTGGCGCGCGCCGACAAGTTCGATCGCTTCGTCTCCGTCATCTGCTACATCCCGCGCGACCGTTACGACACGCGCGTGCGCCAGCGCGTCGGCGAGTATCTGACGCGCGTCTTCAAGGGGCGTCTGTCGGCGGTCTATCCCTTCTATCCCGAAGGGCCTCTGGTGCGCGTGCACTACGTCGTCGGCCGCGACGAGGGCGAGACCCCGCAGGCCACGCAGACCGAGCTGGAGCGCGCCGTCGCCGACATCATCACCACCTGGCCGGACGCGCTGACCGAGCAGCTCGGCGCGCGCCAGGGCGACGCCGGGCGCGTCGCCGCCCATCGTTATGCGCAGGCCTTTTCGGCGGGCTATCGCGACGTCTTCTCCGCCGCCGAGGCGATGGACGACATCGCCATCGTCGACAAGCTGACCGACGATCGGCCACGCGCCAGCGTGCTCTACCGCGCCGACGCCGACGAGCCGGCGCAGGTGCGCCTGAAAGTGTTTTCGCGCGGCCGGCAGATGCCGCTGTCCGAGCGCGTGCCGATGATCGAGGACATGGGTTTCCGCGTCATCTCGGAGGACACGTTCGACATCGCGCCCGAGGGCGGCGCCGCGACCTGGCTGCACGACATGCTGCTCGCCCGCGCGCGCCCCGGCGCCGTCGACGTCGCCGCGCTGAAGCCGCAGATCGAGGCGCTGCTCGGCGCGCTGTTCCGCGGCGCGATCGAGAGCGACGGCTACAACGCGCTGACGCTGGAGGCCGGCGTCGGCTGGCGCGACGTCGCCATGCTGCGCGCCCTGTCGCGCTATCTGCGGCAAGCGCGCATCGGCTTCTCGCAGGACTATATGTGGCGCACGCTCGCCGCCCATCCCGCGCTCGCGCGCAAGCTGGTCGATCTGTTCTATGTGCGCTTCGATCCGCGCATGTTCGACGACATGGGCGCGCGCGCGAGCACCGAGAAATCCGTCGTCGCCGAAATCGAGGCGATGCTGGCGGCCGTCGAAAGTCTGGACGAGGACCGCATTCTGCGCCGTTTCCTCAACCTCGTTCAGGCGGCCGTACGCACCAACTACTTCCAGATCGGCGCGGATGGCGGCCCGAAGGAGGTGATCTCCTTCAAGTTCGAGAGCCGCAGGATCGCGGCGCTGCCGCTGCCCCATCCGCTCTACGAGATCAGCCTGTATTCGCCGCGCGTCGAGGGCGTGCATCTGCGCTTCGGCAAGGTGGCGCGCGGCGGCATCCGCTGGTCGGACCGGCCGCAGGATTTCCGCACCGAGATCCTGGGCCTCGTCAAGGCGCAGCAGGTCAAGAACGCGGTCATCGTGCCTGTCGGCGCCAAGGGCGGCTTCGTGCCGAAGAAACTGCCGCCGCCGACCAATCGCGACGCCTGGATGGCGGAGGGCATCGCCGCCTACAAGATCTTCATCCAGAGCCTGCTCGACCTCACCGACAATCTCGACATCGACGTGCTGATCGCACCCGACAACACGGTGCGGCACGACGGCGACGACCCCTATCTCGTCGTCGCCGCCGACAAGGGCACGGCGACCTTCTCCGACATCGCCAACGCGATCTCGCTCGAGCATCATCACTGGCTCGGCGACGCCTTCGCCTCCGGCGGCTCGGTCGGCTACGACCACAAGAAGATGGGCATCACCGCGCGCGGCGCGTGGGAGGCGGTGAAGCGCCATTTCCGCGAGATGAACGTCGACATCCAGACGACGCCGTTCGATTGCGTCGGCGTCGGCGACATGTCGGGCGACGTGTTCGGCAACGGCATGCTGCTGTCGCCGCAGACGCGGCTGGTCGCCGCCTTCGACCATCGCGACATCTTCATCGACCCCGATCCGGATCTCGCCAAGAGCCACGCCGAGCGAGCGCGCCTGTTCGCGCTGCCGCGCTCCAGTTGGCAGGACTACGACAAGTCGCTGATCTCGGCCGGCGGCGGGGTTTTCCCGCGCTCGGCCAAGTCGATCTCGCTGTCCGAGCAGGCGCGCCGCGCCATCGGCCTCGACAAGCCGACGGCGACGCCGCAGGAGGTGATGTCGGCGATCCTGAAGGCCGATGTCGATCTGCTCTGGTTCGGCGGCATCGGCACCTATGTGCGCGCCGCCGTCGAGACGGACGAGAAGGTCGGCGACCGCGCCAACGACGCCATCCGCATCGTCGGCGCCGACATTCGCGCCAAGGTCGTCGGCGAGGGCGCCAATCTCGGCATGACGCAGCTCGGCCGCATCGAGGCGGCGCAGAACGGCGTGCGGCTGAACACCGACGCCATCGACAATTCGGCCGGCGTCAACACCTCGGACGTCGAGGTCAACGTCAAGATCGCGCTGTCGACGCCCGTGCGCGAGCAGCGCCTGAACGAATCCGGCCGCAACGCCCTGCTTGCGGAGATGACGGACGATGTCGGCCATCTCGTGTTGCGCAACAACTATCAGCAGACGCTCGCCCTCTCGCTCGCCGAGCGGCGCGGCGCGGCCGGCAACGGTTTCGCCCGCCGCCTGATGCTGGCGCTCGAACGCGAGGGAAGACTCGACCGATCGGTCGAGTATCTGCCGGACGATCACGCCATCGCCGAGCGCGACCGCGCCGGGCGCGGCATGACGCGGCCGGAGCTCTCGGTCCTTCTCGCCTACGCCAAGCTCTCGCTCTACGATCATCTGCTGGCGAGCGCGGTGCCGGACGACGCCTATCTCGGCCGCGAGCTGGCGCGCTACTTCCCGCACGCGCTGGTCGAGCGTTTCCCCGAGGCGATCGCCACGCACAAGCTGCGCCGCGAGATTGTCGCCACGCAGCTCGCCAACGCCATCGTCAATCGCGCCGGCCCCGCCGTCGTCACCCGCATCGCCGACGAGACGGGCGGCGACGCGGCCGCGACCGCCTACGCCTTCGCGGCGGTGCGCGACTCCTATTCGCTGACCGCGCTGAACGCCGAGATCGACGCGCTCGACAACGCGGTCGCCGGCGATGTGCAACTCGAGCTTTACGCCGCCGTGCAGCGCCTGCTGCATTCGCGCATGGTGTGGTTCATTCGCAATGTTGATTTCTCCGAGGGGCTGGAGCGCGTCGTCGCGCGCTTCCGCGCGGCGGTGGAGGCGATTGGCGCAGACATCGGTGCGGTCGTCGCCCCGGCGGACGCGGCGGCCATCGCCGCGCGCGCGCGCGATCTGTCCGGCCGGGGCGCGCCGCCCGCGCTCGCCGCGCGGCTGGCGGCGCTCGACAGGCTCGAACTCGCCGCCGACGTGGCGCTCGTCGCCGAGCGCGCCAAGGCGCCGATCCTCGACGTCGCGCGCGTGTTCTTCGGCGTCGACGCGGCGTTCGATCTGTCGCGGCTGGAGGCGGGCGCCGCCGCCATTCACGCCGCCGACCACTACGATCGCCTCGCGCTCGACCGGGCGCTGGAGCGCATCGCCGCCGCCCGCCGCGCCATGGCGGCCGAGGCGATGGCCGGCGCGGGCGCCGACCGCGTGCAGAGCTGGATGCAGAGCCGCGGCGCGGAGATCGCGCGCGTGCGCGATCAGGTGTCCGAACTGACCGGTTCGAGCCCGAGCGTGTCGAAACTGGTGGTCGCGGCGGGGCTCATCGGCGATCTGGCGCGCGGCTGAGCCCGCGCGCGGTTCAGAAGTCGCAGGCGATGCCCTTGATCTCCCAGTCGCCGTAGCGCACGGGCTCCGGCCCGTCGCGTCCGCCGAGTTCGGGGGCACGCGCCTTCGCCTCGGCCTCGGCTTTCGCGCGGCGCTCGGCCGCCTCGGCGAGCGCGCGCTGCGCCTGCGGCGTCAAGGATCTCTGCGGCGGCGGGGCGGCTGCGTCTGCCTCTGGCGTGTCGGTCATGCGGACGGTCCTGCGGTCTTGTCGATCCATGCGGCGAAGTCCCATATAAGGGCTCGGCTCCGTCCTGGGGAGCGCCGGGAGAGACGAACCGATGAACATGGTGCGCACGGGACTGCTGCTGGCGGCGCTCACCGCGCTCTTTGTGGTGGTCGGCTATGCGCTCGGCGGCCAGGGCGGCGCGATGCTCGCGCTCGTCTTCGCCGCCGGCACGAATCTGTTCGCATGGTGGAACTCCGACAAGATGGCGCTCGCCGCCAACGGCGCGCAGGAGGTGGACGAGCGTTCCGCCCCCGAACTCGTCGGCATGGTGCGCGAACTCGCCCAGCGCGCCGGCATTCCCGCCCCGCGCGTCTACATCGTCGAGAGCGACCAGCCCAACGCCTTCGCCACCGGCCGCAACCCGGAGAACGGCGCCGTCGCCGTCAACACCGGCCTGATGCGGATGCTGACGCGCGGCGAGCTCGCCGGCGTCGTCGCCCACGAGATCGCGCATATCAAGAATCGCGACACGTTGATCATGACCGTCGCCGCCACCGTGGCCGGCGCTGTCTCCTCCATCGCCCAGTTCGGCATGTTCTTCGGCGGCTCGCGCCGCGAGGGCGGGCTCGGCCCCATCGGTTCGATCGCGCTGGCGATCCTCGCCCCGCTCGCCGCGATGATCATCCAGATGGCGGTGAGCCGCGCGCGCGAATACGTCGCCGACAACGAGGGCGGCCGCATCGTCGGCGACCCGATGCTGCTCGCCTCCGCGCTGGCCAAGATCGCGCACGGCGCGGCCGCGATCCCCAACGAGGCGGCCGAGCGCAATCCGGCGATGGCGCACATGTTCATCGTCAACCCGCTCACGGGCGGGGGAATCGACAATCTGTTCTCGACCCATCCCGACGTGAACAATCGCATCGCGGCGTTGCAACAGCTCGCGCAGGAGCTGGGGGTCGCGCGCGCGGCGCCGGCTGCGCAGCCCGGCGCGGCGTGGCGTCGGACGCCGGAGCGTGATAGCGCGGGAGGCGATCGCGCCGCCGCGCGGCCCTGGGGCTGAGTCGCGGCGCCTTTGGGACCTCGGCATGAAGGTGTTGATCGGGCTGCCTGGCCGTCCCGTTTCTCGCGGCGCAGCGCTGGCGTGAGGACGCCGCCGCGGCGGAACGTTCGGCCGGCCGCGCGCGCAGGCCGAGCCGGAGCCGATGCCGGCCGGCCTGGCCGCCGGCTGGCGGCCGAGCAGGCCGTCTCGGAGATGCTGGCGACCGGCCGCGCGCTGGACGATTTCTTCGCCCCCACGAGCCTCAGCCCGCGCCTCGCCGGGCTCGACCCGCGCGACCGCGCGCTCGCCCGCTCCATCGCCACCGTGACGGCGCGCCGGCTCGGCTCGCTGCGCAAGCTGATCGCGGCCCGCCTCGAACGCGGCCTGCCGAAGAAGAGCGGCGCGCTGGAGGCGACGCTGCTGATCGGCGCGGCGCAGCTCCTGTTCATGAACGCGCCCGATCACGCAGTCGTCGATCTCGCCGTGCGCGCGATCAAGCGCGATCCGAAGATCGCCGCCTTCGCCGGCCTCGCCAACGCCGTGCTGCGCGGCCTCGCGCGCGGTCGCGACGAGGCGGTGGCCGGGCTCGACCCGCTCGACGACGACGCGCCGGCCTGGCTCGCGGCGCGCTGGCGCAAGACCTACGGCGAGGAGACCGCCCGCGCCATCGCCGCCGCCCACGCGCGGGAGCATCCGCTCGACCTCACGGTGAAAAGCGACCCGCAGGGCTGGGCCGAGCGCCTCGGCGGCGTCGTGCTGCCGACCGGCTCGGTGCGCCTTCTGACGCATGCGCCCGTCGTCGAGCTCGAGGGCTACGAGGACGGCCAATGGTGGGTGCAGGACGCCGCCGCCGCCCTGCCCGCGCGGCTTCTGGCGGCCCAGCCCGGCGAGCGCGTCGCGGACCTCTGCGCGGCGCCCGGCGGCAAGACCGCGCAGCTCTGCGCCGCAGGCGCCTCGGTCGTCGCGGTGGATCGGTCGGCCGAGCGGCTGAAGCGCCTCGCCGCCAATCTCGACCGGCTCGGCTTCGTCGCCGAGACCGCCGTCGCCGACGCGGCGAGCTTCGAGGCGCCGCCTTTCGATGCGATTCTGCTCGACGCGCCCTGCTCGGCGACCGGCACGATTCGCCGTCATCCCGACGTCGCATGGACGAAGCGCGCCTCGGACGTCGCCTCGCTGGCGCAGGCGCAGGCCCGCCTGCTCGCCGCGCGCCGCGCTCTCCTGAGGCCGGGCGGCCGCCTCGTCTATTGCGTCTGCTCGCTCGAGCCCGAAGAGGGCGAAGAGCAGATCGAGGCGTTGTTGCGCCGCGGCCCGATCTGCGCCGCGCGCCGATCCGGCCCGGAGAGATCGGCCGGCCGAGCCCGTGCATCACCGCCGGCGGCGACTTGCGCACCTTGCCGTCCGATCTTGCGAGCCCAATCCGCGACTTTCGCGGGTCTGGATGGCTTCTTCGCCGCCCGCCTCGTGGCGTAAGGTTAGTAGCACTTCGCGCAGTTTGTTCGGGCGATGCTGGGTTGCCGCCAGCCGACGCCGCGCGGGATCGCCGCGCGGCGAGGCGGGTTCAGGAGCGGTGCTGGCAAGAGCCCTCTGGCTGATCGTTGGCGCCGTCGCCCGCGTCGGCGCGAGGCGGCTGCGGCGCGGGCTTTCGCCGCGGACTCCGCGCGCGGGGCGCCTCTTCGCGCCGGCGCGCCCCCCCGACCGGCTGGTGATCGCGCCGCAGGATCTGCGCACCGCCGACCCGATCATCGCCGAGGACATCTACGGCGGCTTCTTCGTGTTTCACGGCAAGGCGGTGAACACGCATGGCGAGAGCCCGTTCCTCGTCGCGCCGCCGTCCGGCGTGGACGCAGGCGCTGATGGGCTTCGGCTGGCTGCGCCATCTGCGCGCCGCCGGCGCCGCCCTTTCCCGCGCCAACGCGCGGGCGCTCGTCGACGACTGGATCGACTTGCGCCTCGCGGCAAGCGCGGCGGCCGGCGAGGCTGGGAGCGCCGTCGTCGCCGCCCGCCGCCTGCTGTCGTGGCTCAGGCAGTCGCCCTTGCTGCTCGAGGGCGCCGACCAGGCCTTTCTATCGCCGCTTCATGCGCGGCCTCGGCCGCGGCGGCGCCAGCTGCGCCGCGCCTGGCCGGCGGCGACCTGGCGGCGCGGCGGCTGCGCCGCCGCGCCCTCGCTGCTGGCGCTCGCGCTCGGCGCCCATCCGCCGGGCCCGGCGCGGCGCGCAGCGGGCTGGCCGATGAACTCGACGCTCAGATCCTGCCCGACGGCGGCCATATCGGCCGCAATCCGCCGGGCCTGGTCGACCTGCTGCTCGATCTGCTGCCGTTGCGGCAGGCCTACGCCGCGCGCGGCGCGGAGGCGCCGCCGCAGCTCCTCAACGCCATCGACCGCATGTTGCCGATGCTGCGCATGATGCGCCACGGCGACGGCTCGCTGGCGCTATTCAACGGCATGGGCGTCACCCGCCCCGAAATTCTGGCGACGCTGCTCGCCTATGACGACGCCGCGTGGGCGTGCCGCCTCCACGCGCCGCATTCCGGCTATCGCGCCTCGAGGCGGCGCGGCCGCTGGTGATCGCCGATGTCGGCCGCCGCCGCCGCGACTTTTCCCGCGACGGCCCATGCCGGCGGCCTGTCCTTCGAGCTGTCGGCCGGCGCACCGCCTGATCGTCAATGCGGCGCGCCCGAGCGCGGCCGCGCGCCGATGCGCGAGGCCGCGCGCCAGACCGCCGCCCATTCCACGCTCGTCGTCGGCGACACCTCCTCCTGCCGCTTCGCGCCGACGCAGGCGCTCAGCGCCTGGCTCGACGCGCAGATCATCGCCGGACCGAAGATCGTCGAATTCGCCCGCGATCCGGACGGCGCGTCTGTCGTGGCCGCGCATGACGGCTATCGCCGCCGCTTCGGCCTGCTGCACGCGCCAGCTGCGCCTGTCGGCCGAGGGCCGGCGCTCGACGGCGAGGACCGGCTGTCGCCGGCCCGGCGCGCGCAGGCCGCCCGCGCCGGCGATGTGCTGCGCTTCCATCTGCATCCCGGCCGTGCGGGCCTGCCACGCCGGGCGGCGACGGCGGCGTCCTGCTGGCCCCGCCGGAGGCGGGGCTGGCTGTTCCAGCCGCGACGCGCCTGCGCTGATCGAGGAAGGCGTGTTCTTCGCCGCGCCGACGGCCCGCGCCGCCAGCCAGGATCGATCGTCCACGCCCGAACCGACGCGCCTGCCCATCGCCTGGCGCTTCGCCCGCTCGACGCCTGCGCGGCCGAACGCGACTTTTCGCACTGCGGCCAGCACGCTGCTAAGCGCCCGCCCGACCACGCGCCCGGCTCGCGCCGCATCCGCCAGGATCGTCGCGCCGCAGCCAACTCCGCCCGCGTTTCGCTGCCGCGCCTGATTTCCGTTTCCGACAAGTCGGGCCTGATCGACTTCGCTCGCGCGCTCGCTGCGCGCGGCGTCGAGCTGGTCTCGACCGGCGGCACCCGCAAGTCCATCGCCGACGCCGGGATCGCAGTGATCGACGTGTCGGACCTGACCGGCTTTCCCGGAGATGATGGACGGCCGGGTCAAGACGCTGCACCCCAAAGTTCATGGCGGCCTGCTCGCGGTGCGCGACGATCCCGAGCACGAGGCGGCGATGCCTGGCGCACGGCATCGCGCCGATCGACCTGCTCGTCGTCAACCTCTATCCGTTCGAGGCGACGGTGGCGAAGGGCGCGGGCTACGACGATTGCATCGAGAACATCGACATCGGCGGCCCGGCGATGATCCGCGCCGCGGCCAAGAACCATGCCGACGTCGCCGTCGTCGTCGAGGCGGGCGACTACGCCCGCGTGCTCGACGAGCTCGAGGCCAACGACGGCGCGACCACGTTGACCTTGCGCCGCCGTCTCGCCGCGAAGGCCTATGCCCGCACCGCCGCCTACGACGCGGCGATCTCCAACTGGTTCGCCGCGCAGATCGGCGAGGCGACGCCCGCCTTCCGCGCCGTCGGCGGAACCCTCGCCGAGGCGATGCGCTACGGCGAGAACCCGCACCAGACCGCCGCCTTCTACAAGAACGGCGACAATCGCCCGGGCGTCGCCACCGCGCGGCAGCTGCAGGGCAAGGAGCTGTCCTACAACAACATCAACGACACCGACGCCGCCTTGAACTGCATCGCCGAGTTCGATCCCCGCGCGCACCGCCGCCGTCGTCATCATCAAGCACGCCAACCCCTGCGGCGTGGCCGAAGGCGCGAGCCTGAAGTCGACGCCTATGAGAAGGCGCTGCGCCTGCGATCCCGTCTCGGCCTTCGGCGGCATCGTCGCGCTCAACCGCACGCTCGACGCCGAAGCCGCGCGCGGAGATCGTCAAGATCTTCACCGAGGTGATCATCGCGCCCGACGCGACCGAGGAGGCGATCGCCCTCATCGCCGCCAAGAAGAACCTGCGCCTGCTGCTGACCGGCGGCCTGCCGGATCCGCGCGCGCCGGGCCTTGCCGTCCGCACCGTGGCGGGCGGCCTGCTCGTGCAGGGCCGCGACAACGCCGTGGTCGACGACATGGCGCTGAAGGTGGTGACGAAGCGCGCCCCGAGCGCCCGCGAACTCTCCGACCTGCGCTTCGCGTTCCGCGTCGCCAAGCACGTCAAGTCGAACGCCATCGTCTATGCCAAGGACGGCGCCACGGTCGGCATCGGCGCCGGCCAGATGAGCCGCGTCGATTCAGCCCGCATCGCGGCGTGGAAGGCGGCCGAGGCCGCCAAGGCCGCCGGCCTGCCGAGCCCTGACCAGGGGCTCGGTGGTCGCCTCCGACGCCTTCTTCCCCTTCGCCGACGGCCTGCTCGCGGCGGCCGAGGCCGGCGCCACCGCGGTGATCCAGCCCGGCGGCTCGATGCGCGACGACGACGGGGGCGGGCGCCGACGAGCCGGCCCGGCATGGTGTTCCCGGGTCACCCCCCCGCGCCGGGGCCGGGCACTGGGGCGCGCCCCCCCCCCCGGCCCCCCCCGGGGGGGGGGCGGGCGGGGGCGGGGCGGGGGGGGGGGGGGGGGGGGGCCTCCCCCCCCCCTCGCCCCGGAGCGGAGCCGGAGCCATCCCGCGGGCGCCCGCGCGGCAAGGCTGGATTGCTTCGTCGCTGCGCTCCACGCAATGACGGAGAGGGCGAGCCCATCCCGTCGTCATTGCGAGCGAAGCGAAGCAATCCAGCGCGCGCGGCGAGGTGGATTGCTTCGTCGCTCCGCTCCTCGCAATGACGGAAAGAGCGAGCCCATCCCGCCGTCATTACGAGCGAAGCGAAGCAATCCAGTGCCGCCACCGGCGATGGATTACTTCGTCGCTGCGCTCCCGCGCCCGGCGGGGGGCCCCCCCGCCGGGGGGCGGCCGCCCCGGCGGCGCCCGCCGGCCCCCGGCCCGCGGCGCCCCGCGCGCGGCGGGGCCCCCCCCGCGGCCGCGGCCCCCCCGGCGGCCGCCGGCCGCCCCGGCGGGCCGCGCGCTCCTCGCGATGACGGCGAGCGCTTACCGCGGCGCCAGGCGGATCGCGCCGTCGAGGCGGATCGACACGCCGTTCAGCATGTCGTTCTCGACGATCGCCTGCACCAGTTGCGCGTACTCGGCCGGATTTCCGAGGCGCGAGGGGAACGGCACGGACTTGGCCAGCGAGGCGCGCGCCTCGTCCGGCAGGCCGTCGAACATCGGGGTGTGGAACAGGCCCGGCAGAATGGTCGCGACGCGGATGCCGTATTGCGCCAGATCGCGCGCCAGCGGCAGCGTCATGCCCATCACGCCCGCCTTCGAGGCGGCGTAGGTCGCCTGGCCGATCTGCCCGTCCTTGGCCGCCACGGAGGCGGTGGAGACGATCACGCCGCGCTGGCCGTCGGCGTTCAGCGGCGCCGCGCCCGCCATGGCGAGCGAGCACTTGGCGATCATCGCGAAGGTGCCGGTGAGGTTGATGGCGACGCCCTTGGCGAAGCTGGCGACGTCGTGGCCGACGAGTTCGCCCGTGTCGCGCTTCTTCGACACCATGCGCTTTCCCGGCGCGACGCCGGCGCAATTGACCAGAATGCGCTCCACGCCGTGCGCGGCGCGCGCCCTGGCGAGCGCGGCGTCGATCGAGGCCTCGTCGGTCACGTCGCACGCGCAGAACACGCCGCCGATGCTGGCGGCGACCGCCTCGCCCTTCTCGCGCTGCATGTCGAACACGGCGACCCTGACGCCGTGGCCGGCGAGCATGCGGGCGGTCGCCTCGCCGAGGCCGGAGGCGGCGCCGGTGACGACGGCGGCGAGCGAGGAATCGAGCTTCATGGGGCGTGTCTCCCGGACGATGGTCGTCCCGTCTCTAGCCGGCCGCGGCCCGGGCGCCTAGATCGCCTTGTCGGCGCCGCACGCATCCCCATATATCCGGACGTGGGGACGACAATGACCGAACTCGCCGAAGATCTCAGCAAGCCGCTCTCCAAGGACGAGATGGAGAGGATGCGCAAGGCCGCGCGCGACGAGCAGAGCGTGCGCGCCCGCTTCTGGGAGGCGCTTGGCCGCATCGCGCGCAACACGCCCTTCGCCGAGGATCTGGTCGCCGCCTTCTACGCCGCCACCGACCCCTCGACGAGCCTGCGCGTGCGCGCGACCCTGTTCGGGGCGCTCGCCTATTTCATTCTGCCGCTGGATTTCCTGCCTGATTTCGCGCCGCTGATCGGCTTCTCCGACGACGCGGCCGTGCTGGCGCTGGCGCTCAAGACAGTGGCCGACGCCATTACCCCGGCGCACCGCCAGAAGGCCCGGGACAAGCTGAAGCCCTGAAGCTCAGCGGCTGGCCAGATCGCACCAACTCTCCCGCCGGCGCCCCGAATAGGGGCGCGCCAGCCCCGCCGCCTCCAGCGCCGCGCCGACGTCGACGTCCGGGAAGACGCCTTCGGGCGACACGACCGCCACGTCCGCGACGATGCGGCCGAAATATTTGTCGCCGCCGACCTGCGACAGAACGATGCGCCCGGAGCCGAGCATCTCGGCGAGCGCGGCGCGGGCGGCGGCGGCCTGACGCGCCTCGGACGGGCAGCGCGCCGCCAGTTCCGGCGCGTCGACGCGCCGCAGCCGCACCAGCGTCTCTACCTCCTGCCCGAACCAGACGCCGAGTCGGGCCCGGAACGTGTCGCCGTCGACCACCGCGACGAGCCGCGCCTCGTAGGGGCCGGGGAAGACCGCGGGCGCTCCGGCGACGGGCCGGGACGGATCCTGCGCGGCGGGCGGCGGCCGCGCCTCGACGGCGCGCGCCGGCGGCGCCGGCCGCACCAGCCCGAGGCCGATCGCCGCCGCGCATAGCAGCGCGACGGGCGCAAGGACGAGCGGAGCGCGCGCGACTCTCATATCGGCAGGGTAATGCGTCTCTCGTCGCGATTCAAGGTATAAATTCCTGTTACCGGATTATTAACCTTCCGCTGGGGAAGCCGCGCCGCGTTTCCGCCGCATCGGCCTGCGCAGATCGACGCCATGCGCCGCCTCGCCCTCGCCTGCCTCGCCATTTTCCTCGCTGCGAATTTCGCCCGCGCCGAGCCGGCCAGCGCGCGGCTTCTGGCCGCCGCAGAGGCGCAGATCGGCGTCACCACCGTCTATGACGGCGCCTATGCCCGCCTCGCCTATCCCGGCGGCGACGTGGCGCGCGAGCGCGGCGTGTGCACGGACGTCGTCATCCGCGCCTACCGCGACGCCTTCGGCCTCGATCTCCAGCGCCTCGTGCACGAGGACATGGCGCGCGCCTTCGCGGCCTATCCGCGCCGCTGGGGGATGGGGCGGCCCGACTCCAACATCGGCCATCGCCGCGTGCCCAATCTTCAGGTCTTCTTCCGCCGCCACGGCCGCGCCCTGCCGGTCGGCGCCGATCCGGCCGACTACGCGCCCGGCGATCTGGTGACGCAGATGCTGCCCGGCGGTCTGCCGCACATCGCCATCGTCAGCGCGGAACGCAGCGCCGACGGCAAGCGGCCGCTCGTCGTCCACAATGTCGGCGCGGGCGCGAGGCGCGAGGACACCCTGTTCGCCTGGCCGATCACCGGACGCTACCGCTTCGGCCCGCTGGCGAAGGCCGACTGATCGCGCTCACCCCAGCGGATAGGCGGCCTCGACGACATACGGCCCGCCGCCGACCGAATCGCGCGATGAGAACAGCACGAAGCGCGTCGCCTCGAAGGCGCGCGTGAGGAAATAGCCGCGCGAGGACAGATAGTCCGCCACCGCCATGTGCGAGGCCGATTTCAGCCGCGCCAGCGTGACGTGCGGCACGAATTTGCGCGGCTCCGGCGCAAGGCCGAGACGACGCAAGGCCTGTTCGTGCTTGGCCTGCAACTCGACAAGCGGCTGCGCGGGCTTGGCCTTCGCGATGATCGCGCGCGGCTTGTCGCCGCCGAAGAAGCCGAGCCCGTCGAGCGTCACCGTGAACGACCGCTTGCGGATGTCGCCGAGCGAATCGGCCACCTCGTGCGCCGTCGCCCCGTCGATGTCGCCGATGAAGCGCAGCGTGATGTGGTAGTTTTCCTCGTCGATCCAGCGCGCGCCGGACAGGCCGCCGCGCAGCATGGCGAGCTCGCGCGCGAGCGGGGGCGGAACTTCGAGGCCGGTGAAGAGACGGGGCATGGCGTGCGCCTCCTTCCAGTCGCGAAACAGGTCCCGGGCGACCCCCGCGAATCCCTCGCTCGGCTCAGCCTATCCGGCCGATTGCGACGGATACAAGACGCCGCGCCTCAGAGCCGGAACGGCGACCGGTCCGGGTCGGGGTCGGGCATCGCGGCGATCAGCTCCCGCGCATGCTCGCTCCGCGGCGCGTCGAACAGCGCGGGCGTCTCCGCCTCCTCCACGATGCGGCCGCGATGGATCACAGCGACGCGATCGCACACATAACGCACGACGCCGAGATCGTGGCTGATGAAGACGTAAGTGAGATTGAGCTTCTGCTTCAACGTCTCGAACAACGCCAGAACCTGCGCCTGCACCGACACGTCGAGCGCCGAGGTCGGCTCGTCGAGAATGACCAGCTCCGGCTCGACGGCGAGCGCGCGTGCGATACAGATGCGCTGGCGCTGACCGCCGGAAAACTCGTGCGGATAGCGATGCAGATGCTGCGCCCCGAGGCCCACTATCGACAAGAGCTCGACGACGCGTTCGGTCTGCGCACGCGCGCCGAGCTTCAGCGCGTCGCGGTGGATCGCCATGCCCTCGGCGACGATGTCGCGCACCCGCATGCGCGGATCGAGCGAGGCGTAGGGATCCTGAAACACGATCTGCGCGCGCCGCCGGAATCGCTTCAGCGCGGCGCCTGCCAGCGCCGCGACGTCCTCCCCGTCGAACAGGACCCGCCCCGCCGTCGGCGCTTCGAGCGCCAGCATCAGCCGCGTCAGCGTCGTCTTGCCCGAGCCCGATTCGCCGACGACGCCGAAGCACGCCCCGCGCGGCACGGCGAAGCTCACCTCGTCGAGCGCCGTCACCTCCGCCCCGCGCGAAAACGGCCCGCCGCCGCGATAGGTTTTCGAGACGCGCTCGAGCTGCAGCAGCGCGCTCATGCCGCCCGCTCCGCCCGCCAGCAGGCGACCTCGCGCGCAGCGCCCGCCGCCTCCAGCGGCGGCGCCTCGCCGCAGCGCGCGACCGCCAGCGGGCAGCGCGGCGCGAAGCGGCAACCCGCCGGCGGCGAGAACAGGTTCGGCACGACGCCGGGGATGCCGACGAGCGAGCCCCTGGCGGCGCCGGCGCGCGGCAGCGAGGCGATGAGCGCCTGCGTATAGGGATGCGCCGGCGCCTTCAGCACGGCGCGCGCCGCGCCGCGCTCGACGACGCGGCCCGCATACATCACCGCCACATGCGAGGCGATCTGCGCGACGACGCCGAGATTGTGCGTGATGAGCAGGATCGCCAGCCCCTGCTCGCGGGCGAGCTCATGCAGCAGCTTCAGGATCTGCGCCTGCACCGACACGTCGAGCGCCGTCGTCGGCTCGTCGGCGATCAGCAGATCGGGTTTGCCGATCAGCGCCATCGCGATCAGCACGCGCTGGCGCATGCCGCCCGAGAACTGATGCGGATAGTCGTCGACGCGCTCGGCCGCGCGCGCGACGCCGACGCGCTCCAACAGGCGCACCGCCAGCGCCCGCGCCGCCGCGCGCCGCGCGCGCGCCGACGCCTTCGCGTCCAAACCCAACACGCTGGCGTCGACGCGCGCGGCGTGCAACGCCACGTCGATCATCTGCTCGCCGACGCGGAAGGCCGGGTTCAGGTTCGTCGTCGGATCCTGAAAGATCATGCCGATGCGCCGGCCGCGCAGCTTGCGCATCTCGGCTTCATCCGCCGCCAGAATATCGCGCCCGTCGAAGCGGATCGCGCCCTTCGGATAGCGCGCCGGAGGGCTGGAGACGAGGCGCGAGATCGACAGGCCGGTGAGCGACTTGCCGCAGCCCGTCTCGCCGACGAGCCCCCAGATCTCGCCGCGCTCGATGGCGAGGTCGACGCCGGCGAGCACCTGCGCCTCGCCCTCGAAGGCGCGGATCGCCAGGTGCAAATTCTCGATCTCGACCAGCGCCATCATCGCCTCGCGCGCGGATCGAGCACGTCGCGCAGGCCGTCGCCGAGCAGGTTGAAGCCGAACACGGCGAGGAAGATGGCCAGGCCCGGAAAGATCGCCGTCCACCAGAAATCCGGCAGATAGCCGCGCGCGTTGGAGAGCAGCGATCCCCATTCCGGCGTCGGCGGCTTGACGCCGATGCCGACGAAACCGAGCGAGGCGACGGTGAGGATCGCAAAGCCCACGTCCAGCGACATCTTCACGATGATCGGCGAGACGATGTTGGGCAGGATGTGCCGGCCCACGATGCGCAGCGGCCCGGCGCCGAGCGCGCGGGCAGCCTGCACATAGGCGTCCTCCCTGCGCGCCAGCGTCTCCCCGCGCACGAGGCGCGCATAGCCCGGCCACCACGCCACCGCGATGGCGAAGATCATGTTGGCCACGCCCGGCCCCAGCGCCGCGGCGAGCGCCATCGCCAGAATGAGCCCCGGCAATGTCAACCACAGATCGGTGAAGCGCATCAGCGCATCGTCGATCAGGCCGCCGGCGTAGCCCGCCGTCGCGCCGACGAGCGTGCCGACCAGCGTCGCGGCGAGGACCACGGCGACGCCCGACAGCAACGACACCCGTCCGCCGATGAGCACGAGCGACAGCACGTCCTGCCCCAGTTCGTTCGTGCCGAACCAGGCCTGCGCGGAGGGCGGCGCGAAACGCGCGCCCATGGCGAAGCCGCCGGCGGCGTGCTCGGGATGCGGCGCGATCCACGGCGCGACGACGACGAGCGCGAGCAGCATCAGCACGATCGCCGCGCCGACGATCGACAGCGCGCTCTGGCGGAAGCGATACAGCGCCCGCGCCATCGCCGCGCGGTCGCCGCCGGCCTGCGCGTCGTCGATCTTCGGGCTTTCGGCCGCGCTCATGCGTAGCGCGCCTTCGGATTGATGAGGCCGTAGGCGAGATCGACGACAAGGTTGACCAGCGTGAACAAGGCGCCGCAGATCAGCGTTACGCCCATCAGCGGCATGAAGTCCTGCGTCGCGATCGCCTTCGTCGCGTAGAGGCCGACGCCCGGCCAGTCGAACACCGTCTCGACCAGCACCGTGCCGGCGAGCAGCCAGCCGAAATACAGGCCGATGACGGTCAGCGTCGCCGACGCCGCGTTCTTGGCCACATATTTGAACAGGATGAGCCGGCGCGACAGGCCGAGCGCGCGCGCGGTGAGCACATAGTCCTGCGTCATCGCCTCCAGCGTCGAGGCGCGCATCATCCGCGTGATGGTGGCGAGCGGCGACAGCGACAGCGCGAGCGCCGGCATGGCGAGGTGTTTCAGCGCCAGCCAGAACGCGCCGCCGTCTCGCGCGATCAGCGCGTCAAGCGTCAGGAATCCCGTGACCGCGGGCGGGGGAATGTCGACGATGGGGAAGCGCCCGCCGAGCGGCAGCCAGGCGAGCCACATCGCGAAGACGAGCTGCATCACGAGACCGAGGAAGAAGCGCGGCGCCGAGATCGCGCCGAGCGCCAGCACGCGCGAGAGATAGTCGGGCCAGCGATTGGCGTAGGCGGCCGAGACGAGCCCCGCCGGCATGCCGACGGCGATGGCGATCCCCATCGCCACGACGACGAGTTCGAGCGTCGCAGGCAGGTAGATGCGCAGATCCTCCCACACCGGCCGGCGCGTCAGAATGGACTGGCCCCAGTCGCCGGCGACGAGCCCCGTGACGTAGCTCCAGTATTGCGTCAGCAGCGGACGGTCGAGGCCAAGCTCGCGGGAGAGCGAGGCGATCTCCTCCTTCGTCGCTTGCGGCCCCGCGGCGAGCTGCACGGGATCGCCCGGCAACAGCCGCGCGATCGCGAACACGATGATCGACAGCCCGACCAGCACCGGCGCAAGCAGCAGGATGCGTCGGATCGCGTATCTCAGCATCGCCGCGCCTCCCGCGCCGCGCCGGCCTATTTCAGCGACAGGCCGAACAGCTCGATCGCGTTGCTCGCCACCGGCGTGAACCTGAACCCCTGCACATCGTCGCGCATCGCCAGCTTGCGCTTCTCCAGCACGCCGAAAATGTCCGGCGCGTCCTCGACGACGAGGCGCTGGAAGTCGCCGTAGATCGCCTTGCGCTTCTCCGGATCGATCTCCGCGCGGCCGGCCTCGATCAGCGCGTCGACGCGCGCGCTCTTGTAGACCATGTTCTGCCAGTTGCCGTTGCGCGACGAGTGGTAGGCGGCGAAGGCGATGTTGTCGGGGTCGCCGTAGTTGGCGGTCTGGTAGACGGGGAAGAAATCGGGCGCCGTCTCCGGCGATTTCGTCATCGCGACCATGTCGGGCCAGGCTGCGGGCTTGATGTCGAGCTCGATGTCGAGCTTCTTCAGCGCGTCGAGCAGGACGAGCGCCCAGCGGCGCTGCTGTTCGAGGCCGTTGACATGCACGAGCGTCAGCTTGACGCCGCCCTTCGGCGTCGCCGACTTCGCCAGCTCGGCCTTGGCGCGCTCGAGATCGGTGCGGTAGACGACGAGATTGGAGTCGTGCCCCAGAATGCCGTTCGGCAGCGGGCCGACCATCAGCTGCGCATAGCCGGCCGAGGCCAGCATCGCTGCATAGTCGAAGGCGTAGGAGACGGCGCGCCGCAGGTGAACGTCGGCGAGCGGCCCCTTCGCCGTGTTCATCTTGATCGAGAAGGTGCGGAACTCCGGCTCGATGACGAGATTGACGCCTGCCTTGTCCTTCAGCGCGTCCATGTCCTCGCTGGTCAGGTCGACGGCGATATGCGCCTCGCCCCGCTGCACCATCAGGCGCTGCGAGGCGGTCTCGCGCACGATGCGCCAGATCGCGCCGGTGAGATTGCCGCCGCCCTGCTTCCAGCCGTTGGCGACGCGCTCGAACTCGTAGAGCGTGCCGGGCTCGGCGCGGCGCACGGTGAAGGCGCCCGAGCCGACGATGTGGTTGCGCAACCACGTCTGCCCGTCGTCGGCGCCGGCGTTCTCGGCGACCTGCTTGTCGTCGACGATCCACACCCACGGCAGCACCTGCAGGAAGGCCGCGAACGGCTTCTGCAACGCGATGCGCACCGTCTGCGGGTCGACCGCCTCGACGCTCTTGTCGCCGACGATGCCGGCCAGCATCCAGGCGTTGCCCTTGGCGAGCCGCATCAGCCGGTCGATCGAGAATTTCACCGCCGCCGCCGTCACCGGCTCGCCATTGTGAAACTTCGCCGCCGGATCGAGCTTGAACGTGTAGACCAGGCCGTCCGGCGAGACCTCCCACGAGCGCGCCAGATGCGGCGCGACGGTCGGCGGGTTGCCTTCGACGCGCACCAGCGAGTCGTAGACGTTGCGCAGCAGCATCGAGGCGGAATAGCCCGTCGCCACATGCGGATCGAAATTCGGAATGTCCTGGTTGGACGCGATGATCAGCGTCTTGCGCGGACTCTGGGCGAATGCGGGCCCGGCGGCGAGGGCGACGGCGCTGGCTGCGCCGATCAATCCGGTTCTGCGGGTGATCTTCATGGGTCCCTCGCTCATTCCGCCGGGCGCGCTGTCGCCGCGGCGATGTTCACTCCATACTGCAGGCGCGCGGCCTGCGGCGAAACCTTTTCTTCCGCGACGTCGCGCGCCACCGCCTCGGGGGCGCGCCCGCGCGGATCGCCGAACCCGGCGCCGCCGGACAGCATGATCTCGACGATCTCGCCAGTCTGGCTCAGCGTCACCAGTTCGCCCGTGCCGCAATCATGCGTCACCCGGCCCTGCGCGTCGGTCACGACCCCGTGAGCCGGGCTGCCGGCCGCGCCTCCGTGCAAACCGGGCGCCGCAAGGCCGACGCCCTCGGGATAGACCGAGACGAGCGTCGGCAGCCCGTCGTCGGCGAGCTTGCGCAGCCGCACCTTCTGGCCGAGCCCGCCGCGCTGGCGCCCCGGCCCGCCGGAATCGGTCACATACGCCTTTTCGAGCACCAGCACGGGCGCCCGCGTCTCGAACAATTCGGTCGAGGTGTTGGCGGCGGAGGTCGGCCACAGCAGGCCCGACTTGCCGTCCCGCGCGGACGAGGCGCCCTGCCCCCCGCCCATGAACAGCAGGTCGGAATAGATGCGGCCGCCCGCGTCGCGACCGTAGACATTGGCGGCGACCGGCAGGCCCGTGGCCGCCTGCACCTGATCGGGCGCGGCCCCCGCCAGCGCCGAGAACACGTTCGGCGCGATATACCAGCCCGTGCGCGTGCGCAGGTTCACCGCCATCGGCCGGCGCGCGTTGAGGATCGAGCCCTCCGGCGCCTTCACCGTGAAGGGGCGGTAGCAGCCGGCGTTGCCGCGCACATTCGGCGTCAACATGCATTTCAGCGGATAGGTCGCGTGCGCGGCCGTGTAGTTCATCGTCGAGTTCAGGCCGCCGCGCGGCTGCTGCGGCGGCGCGCCGTCGAAATCGAGCGTGATCGTCCCGTCCGCGACGGTGAGCGCCAGCGGGTAGCGCAGCGTCTGGCCGAGCGGATTGTTCTCGGCTTGCGAGCGATACGTCCCCTCCGGCAGGGCGGCGATCGCCTCGCGCATCGCCTTTTCCGAGCGGTCCTGCACCACCTGCGCCAGCGCGCGCAGATCGGCCATGCCGTAGTCCGCCATGAAGGCGGACAGGCGCTCCGCCCCGAGCGCATTGGCGGCGACGAAGCTCTCGACGTCGCCGATCACCTGATCGGGATTGCGGACATTCTCGCCGAGCAGCCGGAACAGCGTCTCGTTGCGAAGCCCCGCCTCGTAGAGCTTCATCGGCGGGATCTGGAAACCTTCCTCGTAGATCTCGCGCGCCGACAGCGAGTCCTTCGTGCCGCCGATGTCCGAGACATGGCCGACCGTGCCCATCAGCGCGACCAGCGCGCCGTCGCGGAACACCGGCGTCACCACGGCGATGTCGAACAGATGGCCGGCGCACAGCCACGGATCGTTGGTGACGAGCACGTCGCCGGGGCGCAGCGTGTGGGCGGGATAGCGCGCGATCAGCGCCTTCACCGCGCGCGGCAGCGTCAGGTTGAACACCGGCATGGCGCGCGGGGAGTGGGCGAGCGTCTCGCCCTCCGGGTCGAGAAGTTCGCAGGCGAAATCCTGCGCCTCGGAGATGACGAGCGAGAAAGCCGTGCGGATGACGGTGAGCCACATCTCCTCGACGACGGTGACGAGGCGGCTCCACATGATTTCGAGCGCGATCGGATCGGACTCGATGAGCGCGACCGCCGCCCCGCGCGAGGTCGCCGCGTCGATCCGCGTTTCGGCGCGGCCTCGCTGGGCGACCGCGACGCGGATGTTGAGATTGGCGTCGATCCGCGCCCGGTCGCCCGGCGGAACGAGCGTCGTCGCCTCGCGCTCCTCGACGATGGCGGGACCCGCAATGTCGTCGCCGGGCTCGAGCGCATAGCGGTCGTAGACCGCCGCCTCGACGAATCCGCCGTCGAACCAGGCCCGCCGGTCGCCCTTGCGCTTCGCGCCGGCGACGCCGCCGGTCGCCCCGTCGAGCGCCAGAGTCGGCGTCGGCCCCTCGACGCGCACGCGGAAATTGATCGCCTCGATCCGCGCGCCCTCCGGCGGAGCGGTGTAGCGGCGCGCATAGGCGGCGTCGAAGGCGGCGCGGATCGCCGCAAGGCTCGCCTCGCCGATCGCCCCCTCCGGCAGCGCGACCGAGATGTCGTGCATCTGCCCGACGAGGCGCATGTCGGCAAAGCGTTCGACGCGCATGTCTGCCGCCGCCACGCCCGCCTCGGACAGGCGCGCGCGCCCGTCCGCCTCCAGCTCGGCGAGCGTGCGGGCGAGGCCCTGCGCGTCGAAGCCCGGCTCGATGCGGATCGGATGCGAGCGCGCCCGTTCGAAGGAGAGCGGCGCGGCCAGAAAGCCGAGCGCCGAGGCCGCGCCCGAGGCCGGCGGAATGATGACTTCGGCGACGCCGAGCGCGCGCGCCACCTCGACCGCATGCGCCGGCCCGGCGCCGCCGAAGCCGACCATCGCGTAGGCGCGCGGATCCTTGCCCTTCTCGACCAGATGCACGCGCGCGGCCGCCGCCATCGCGTCGACGACGACGGAATGCACGCCCGCCGCCGCCTGCTCGATCGTCAGGCCCAGCGGCTCGGCGACGCGCGCCATGGCGCGCCGCGCCGCCTCCGGATCGAGCTTCATTCGCCCGCCGAGGAAGAATCCGGGATCGTAATAACCGAGCGCGAGCGCCGCGTCCGTGACCGTCGGCTCGGTTCCGCCGAGCCCGTAGCAGGCCGGCCCCGGCGCCGACCCCGCCGAGCGCGGCCCGACGCGCAGCAGGCCCACCTCGTCGATCGCCGCGATCGACCCGCCGCCGGCGCCGATCTCGATCATGTCGATGACAGGCGCCTTGATCGGCAGGCCGGAGCCCTTCTTGAAGCGATGGACGCGCCCCGCCTCCATCATCGGCGCGACGTCGGCGCGGCCGTCCTCGATCAGGCAGGCTTTCGCGGTCGTGCCGCCCATGTCGAACGAGATCACGTCGCGCTGGCCGGCGAGCGCGCCGAACAGGGCCGTCGCGAGCCCGCCGCCGGCCGGGCCGGATTCGAGCAGGCGGATCGGAAAGGCGCGCGCCGTGTCGAGCGAGACGAGCCCGCCGGCCGAATGCATCAGCCGCAGCGCGCCGTCGAAGCCGCGCGCCCGCAACTCGCGCTCCAGCGCGGTGAGATAGCGCGCGACGAGCGGCTGCGCATAGGCGTTCGCCGCCGTCGTGGCGAAGCGCGGATATTCGCCGATCTCGCCGACCACCTCGTGGCTCAGCGACACGGCGAGCGCGGGAAACTCGCGCCGCGCCAGCTCGCCGACCGCCAGTTCGTGCGCGGGGTTGCGATACGAATGCAGGAAGCAGACGGCGACCGCTTCGACTCCCTCGGCCGACAGGAAGGCGAGTTCGGCGCGGGCTTGCGCCAGATCGAGCGGCGTGACGACGCGCCCGTCGCGATCCATCCGCTCGCCGACCTCGCGGCGCAGACGCCGCGGCGCCATGGGCTCGGGAAAGGCGAGAAACAGATCGTAGATGTCGTAGCGCTGCTCGGCGCCCATCTCCAGCGCGTCGCGGAAGCCCTGCGTCGTGATCAGCCCGAGTTTTGCGCCGCGCCGCTCGATCACCGCATTGGTGACGAGCGTCGTTCCATGCACGATCTCGCCGACGTCGCCCCAGCCGATCCCGCCCATCTCGAGGAGCTCGGCGAGCCCGATCAGCGCCGCCTCGGACGGATCGTGCGGCGTCGTCAATCGCTTGTGCAGGCGCACCTGTCGCGCCTGCCCGTCGTACAGAATGAAATCGGTGAAGGTGCCGCCGATATCGAAGCCGACGCGGAACCGGCTCGCGGCGCGAGGGGCGGTCACTATGTGGCCTCCGGACGGAAGGGCGCGAAGCTCCGGTCGCCCGTCTGCGCGGCGATGGCGGCGGCGCCCTCGTGCAGTTCGCGGGCGATCGAAAGGCGTTCCTCGGCCGTCAGCATCGCGGCCGGGAAGGTGACGCACAGCGACACCTCGCTCGCCGTCTGCGGATCGCCGACCGCCACGGCCACCGCGCCGACGCCGCGGTTGGCCTCGTCGATCGCCACCGCGAAACCCTGTCGCCGCACCTGCTCGACCCGGCGCAGAAGCTCCGCGACGTCGCCCGGCGCATTCGCCGCGGGCGGCGTCGGAAACGGGGTGAACAGGGCGCGGATTTCCTGGTCCGGCAGGCGCGCGAGAAGGCTGCGCCCGGTCGAACTCGCGCCCGCCGCGAGCCGGCGGCCGATCGAGCTCGCCACACGCAACGCATGCGTGCCGGGATGATCGGTGACGGCGACGATCTCCAGCCCGACGCGAAGGCTGACATAGGCGGTGTGGCCGCTCGCCGCCGCGATGCGCGCCACCACGTCGTCGGCCCGGCGGGTGAGCGGCGAGGCGGCGCGATAGACGGCGCCGGCCTCGTGCAGCAGCAGCCCTGGCCGGTAGCGCTTGGTCTGGCCGACGATCTCCAGAAGGCCGCATGCGGCCATCGCCCGCAACAGCCGCGAGGCGTTGCTCTTGGGCATGGCGAGCAGCCGCGCCACCTCGGTGACGGTCAGATCCTGCCGATCGGCGGAATAGCGCCGCAGGACGTCGGCGGCGCTGGACAGCGTGGTCATTGCCAAAAACCGGAACTAGTGTTTTGATTTCTTGCACAGGCTAGGCGACGCGCCGGATTTGCGCAACATTTTGGCGGCAAAGAATCTGACTCGTTTGGCCCGCGCCGAAAATTCCGACGCGCCGGCGACGAGTTGCACAGGACACCTGCGATGCTCGACACGGCCGAACGCTCCGTCGCCGCCTGGCTGGCCGCCCGCGAGGGCGAGATGCTGGCCCTCCTCGAAACGCTTGTGAACGTCGATTCCGGGACATGGGACAAGCCCGGAGTCGACGCCGCCGGAGAACCGCTGAAGGCGTTTCTGGCCGGCCACGGCCTGACGATCTCGACCGAACCCGACGCCCGCTTCGGCGAGGCGATCCGCGCCTGTCTCGCCCGCCCCGGCGCGGCCGACCAGCGCCCCGTCGTCCTGATGGGCCATCGCGACACGGTCTTCCCCAGGGGCGAGCCGACGCGCCGGCCCTTCCGCCGCGAGGGCGACATGGCCTACGGGCCGGGCGTCGCCGACATGAAGGCCGGCCTCGTCATCAACGCCTTCGCGGCGGCGGCCTTCGCGGCCTGCGGCGGGCCGGACGCGCCGGTCGTCGTGCTGATCACCAGCGACGAGGAGATCGCCTCGCCCTTCTCCCGCGCCGTGATCGAGCGCGAGGCGCGGGCGGCGCGCTGCGTGTTCAACTCCGAGCCCTCGCGCCGCGGCCCGCACCGCATCACCAGGGGGCGCAAGGGCGGCGTGTTCATGGCGATGGAGGTGACCGGCAAGGCCGCCCATTCCGGCGCCAACCACGACAAGGGCGTCTCGGCGATCGAGGAGATCGCCCGCAAGATTCCGAAGATCCACGCTCTCACCGACTATGCGCGCGGGATCACGCTCAACGTCGGCACGATCCGCGGCGGCCAGACCGTCAACACGGTCGCCCCGTCCTGCCTCGCCGAAATCGACCTGCGTTATGTGAAGGCGCAGGATCGCGCCCCGGCGATCGAGGCGATCCGCGCTATCGTCGAGACCTGCTCGGTCCCCGGCGCCTCGGGGCGTCTGACCATCTCCGGCGAGTTCCTGCCGCTTGAGGAGAGCGAGGGCGGCCGGCGCCTGTTCGAGATCTATCGCGATGCGGCGGCCGATTTCGGCTTCGAGGTGACGGCCGAGTTCACCGGGGGCTGCGCCGATTCCGGCTATACCGCCGCCGTCGGCTGCCCGACGCTGTGCTCCGTCGGCCCGGCCGGCGGCGGCGGCCACACGCCGGAGGAGTTCATCCACGTCGATTCGCTCGTCCCCTGCGCGCAGGCGCTGGCGGTGAGCGCGATGCGCGCGGCGCGCGTCTGATTCATTTCGGGGCGGCTCACGCCCGGCGTTAACGGCGCATTCACCATGCGCCTACACGCCTCGTTGATGCTATCGCAGCGTTAACTGCCCGCACGCGATGGTTTCCCATACGTCAAAGGACGCGTGGGCCAGTCTGGAATGATCGCGGCAGTGCGATGGATTTTGTGGGTCGCTTCCGGCGCCGTCGCGATATTGCTCGTGACGCAGCCGGTGAGCGTTCAGGCGCAACTGTCGCTCGCCGTCGCCGTCATCGTGTCGATGATCCTTGTGTGGCTGTTCGGCCGTGGCCCGTGGGTGCGTCAGGTGCTGCTCGCGCTCGGCTCCCTGGTGGTGCTGCGCTACGTCTACTGGCGCACCACCTCGACGCTGCCGCCGATCAGCGAGTTCGTCGACTTCATTCCCGGCTTCATCCTGTATCTGGCCGAGATCTATTGCTTCTCGATCCTGGCGATCAGCCTCGTCATCAACGCCGACCCGCTGCATCGCCCGCGCCTCGAGGAGACGCCGGACGACAAGCTGCCGACGGTCGACGTCTTCATCCCGACCTACAACGAGGACGAATACATTCTGGCGACCACCATCGCCGCCGCCAAATCGATGCTCTATCCGAAGGAGAAGCTGAAGGTCTGGCTGTGCGACGACGGCGGCACCGACCAGAAGTGCAACGACAAGAATCCGGAGAAGGCCGCCGCCGCGCAGGAGCGGCGTCGCAGCCTCATGGCGCTGTGCGAGCAGCTCGGCGCCCACTACCACACGCGCGCCAAGAACGAGCACGCCAAGGCCGGCAACATGAACGCCTGCCTGAAGGATTCGGACGGCGACCTGATCGTCGTGTTCGACGCCGACCATGCGCCCTTCCGCATGTTCCTGCGCGAGACGATCGGCCACTTCCTCAAGGACGAGAAGCTCTTCCTCGTCCAGACCCCGCACGTCTTCCTCAATCCCGATCCGATCGAGAAGAACCTGAAGACGTTCGACCGCATGCCCTCCGAGAACGAGATGTTCTATTCGGTGACGCAGCGCGGCCTCGACAAGTGGGACGGCTCCTTCTTCTGCGGCTCGGCGGCGATCCTGCGTCGCAAGGCGCTGGAGCAGACCGGCGGCTTTTCCGGCATCACCATCACGGAGGATTGCGAGACCGCCTTCGAGCTGCACGCCAGCGGCTGGCATTCGGCCTATGTCGACAAGCCGCTCATCGCCGGCTTGCAGCCCGAGACGTTCACGAGCTTCATCGGCCAGCGCTCGCGCTGGTGTCAGGGCATGTTCCAGATCATGATCCTGAAGAACCCGGCCCTGAAGAAGGGGCTGAGCTTCGTCCAGCGCGTCGCCTACCTGTCGAGCATGACGTTCTGGTTCTTCCCTGTGCCGCGACTCATCTTCATGCTGTCGCCGCTGCTCTATATCTTCTTCGACCTCAAGCTGTTCGTCTCCAACATCGAGGAGACGGTCGGCTACACGCTCATGTATCTCATCGTGAACGTGATGATCCAGAACTACATGTATGGCCGCGTGCGCTGGCCCTGGATCTCGGAGCTTTACGAATATGTGCAGGGCGTCTTCCTCGCCAAGGCGATCGTCAGCGTCGTCGCGCAGCCGCGCAAGCCGACCTTCAACGTCACGGCGAAAGGCCTGACGCTCGACGAGGATCACCTTTCCGAACTCGCCTGGCCGTTCTTCGTCATCTACGGCCTGCTCGCGGCCGGCGGCGTCACCGCGATCCTGCGCTACTTCTTCGAGCCGGGCGTCAACAACCTCATGCTCGTCGTGAGCCTGTGGAACACGTTCAACATGATCATCGCCGGCGCCGCGCTCGGCGCCGTCGCCGAACGCAAGCAGCCCGACCGTCACCCGCGCCTTGGAATCACCCGCGCCGGCGTTTTGGCGATTGGCGAGCGGCGCCTGAAGGTCGACATCGTCGACGTGTCGGCCGGCGGCTGCGCGCTGCGCGTCCCTCATGACGACGCGCTCGCCGCGCTCGCGCCCGACCAGACCGCAACGCTCCTCATCGATCCCATCGGCGTCGACGCCGGCGACTGCCGACTGCCGCTCATCCTTCGCCGCGTCGAAAGCGACGGCAAGGCGATCAAGCTCGCCTTCGAGTTCCCCGAACTGAAGGGTCGCGAGTACTACGTTCTCGCCGATCTGATGTATGGCGATTCCGACGCGCTGCCGCGCTTCCTCGCCAGCCGCCGCACGCACAAGGACATTTTCCGCGGCAGCGCGCAGTTCATGGCCTGGGGCCTGCTCGAGCCGTTCCGCTCCTTCTCCTATCTGACGCGCGATCTCTACCAGTCGTGGCGCACGCGCGGCGAAGCCGCGCCGGAGGCCGACGCCGCGCCGCAGCCCGCCGTCGCGCCCGCGCTTGCGCCAGCCGCCGTCGCCGCGCCTGCGCCCGCCGCCGCGACGCTCGCCGCGCTGTTGCGCGAGACCACCGGCCGCGACGCCGGCGAGGCCGCCCCGCAAGCCGCCGCGCCCGAGCCCGAGAAACCCGAGCCCGCGCCCGAGCCCGTGCTCAACGACCCGCTCGCCGATCTCATCGCCGCGCTCAATCCGTCCTCGCGCGGCGCGGCGCCCTCGAACGACGACGACAAGATCGTCGCCATCCCCACGCAGGCCGCCGCCCCGACGATGGCCGCCGAACCCGACGACCAGATGGAGGAGGATCCGATCCAGGCGCTTCGCAAATTGCTCGAACGCGCAAAGCCGGGAGCCAAGGGCGCCCGGATTCGCGCCGCCTGATCCGGAATTCCACGATGCTCGCGCGCCTCGCCATAGCCGGATTCGCCGCCCTCGCCGCGGGCGCGAGCGCATTCGCGCAGGCCTCGCTGTTCCAGCCCGCGCCGATGACGACGCTCGCGCCGCCGGCGGCCGTCCTCGCCGGTCCGCCGTCGCCTCAGCAGCCGCCGCCCGCGCCGACCGTCGCGGCCCCCGCCTCGCCTGTCGCCAAAGCCGCGCCGCCCGCCGCCGCTGCGCCGGCCATGCAATTGCCTGCGCGCGCCACGACGCCGGAGCCGGCGACGGCGCAGAAGGCGGCGTCGGCTCAGCCCGTCGCCGCGCCCGCCGCGCAGCGCCTGCGCCATCTGCCCAACAACGCGCAGGGCTATCGCCTCGCCGGCGAGATCGGCGCCTCGGAATGGCCGATCTATCTGACCGACGCGCAGGCCGCCGCGCCGCTGCGCTTCCAGCTCGGCTATCTCTCCGCCGTCTCGGTGATGCCCGAGGCCTCCACCATCACCGTGCAGATCAACGACCGCACCATCGGCGAGGCGCGCATCCAGGCGCCGCATGCGGTCAGGACGATGACGCTCGACGTGCCGGCCGACATCGTGAAGCCCGGCTTCAACTCGCTGCGCATCGCCGTGCAGCAGCGCCACCGCGTCGATTGCTCGCTGCAGGCGACCTACGAGCTGTGGACGCAGATCGACCCCTCGCAGACCGGCTTCCTGTTCGCCGCCGACGATCCGGGCGTCGCCAGCATCGCCGATCTCGCCGCGCTGCCGCCGAACCCGCAGGGCGGCCTGCCGGTGCGCGCCATCCTCGCCGACCAGACCACGCTCGCCTCGGTCGATCATGTGCTGCGCGCCGCGCAGGCGATCGCCGTCAACGGCCGCTTCGAGCAGGTGCTCGTCGACGTCGACTCGGGCGCGGCGAGCGACGCCTATGGCGTCAACCTCGCCGTCGGCCCCTATCTCGAATTGCGCGACCGCCCCGGCCTCGAGGCGCTGCGCCAGCCGAACGGCCCGACGCTTCAGATCCTGCCCAACGGACAGGGCCGCCGCCCGACGCTCGTGGCCACCGGCTCGACGCGCGAGGAGGTGGACGCCGCGCTCGACGAATTGCTGCGCGCGCAGATGCTGCGCGGCGCCGACGAGGGGCTGCGCGCGGCCGCCGCCTTCCCCGGCCTGCGCCTGTCCGGCGGGCAGAGCGTGCGCCTGCGCGATCTCGGCATCGTCTCGCAGGAGTTCTCGGGGCGCATGTTCCGCTCCGCCTTCCAGATCATGATGCCGTCGGACTTCTACGCCGCCGACTACGCCAAGGTTCAGCTCAATCTGGCCGGCGGCTACGCGGCGGGCCTGACGAACGAGGCGCAGATCGTCGTCTCGGTGAACGGACGCAACGTCGTCGGCGTCAAGCTGCCGAAGACGGCCGGCGACGTGTTCAAGGAGCGCGCCATCCAGTTGCCGCTCGGCGCGCTGCGCCCCGGCCTCAACCGCATCGAGATCGAGGCACATGTGCCGACCGTGGCGGACGCCGCCTGCGATCCGCTGAAGGCGCTCGTCAAGGAGCGGCGCTTCCTGCTGCTCGACACGACCGAGCTCGTCATTCCCGATATCGCGCGCATCGCGCGCGTGCCCGATCTCGCCGTCACCGCGACCGGCGCGTTCCCCTACGCCTCAGGCGCGCGCGCCTCGCGCCTCTACATGCCGAGGCCCGACCGCGAGACGATCGCGGCCGCCGCCACCCTCGTCGCGCGCCTTGCCATCTCGGCCGGCCAGTTCATCGACTTCCGCGCCACCTCGACGCCGCCGGCGCCGGGCGAGGAGCCGACGCTCGTCGTCGGCGCCGCCGGAACGCTGGAGCCCGGCGTGCTGCAGGCCTCCGGCCTCGACGACGAACTCGTGCGCGCGGCGTGGAAGGATTTCAGCGACGCCGCGCCGATCGCCGGGCGCGAGGGCAAAGGATCGCGCTTCGAGGCGCTCGCCCGCTCCAACCTCGCCCTGCAACGCAACTTCCCCGCCGAATGCCGGATGCGGGCGCCGATGTCGCGCCGCGCGCCGGTCGAGCAGGCCGCGCGCGTCGCCCCGGCCAATTCCGAATCGCTCTACGACAACTGGCGTCAGACGCAGCGCGACTCCAGTCAGGTCTACGCCTTCGGCCGCGCCATGGTGACGTGGTTCGGCGAGCGGCTCGTCCTGTTCCGGCGCATCACCTCGGCGCTGATCCGCCAACTCGCGCCAGAGCGGGTCAACGAGGATCAGTCGCGCGTCGTGCGGCCGAACATGTCGCTGCTGATGTCGCAGGCGAATCTGTCCGGCGACGAATCCGGCGTGTGGACGCTCGTCACCGCGCCGACCAGCGCGGCGCTGATGGAGACGATGGCCTGCGCGGTCGATCCGCGCGTGTGGGCGCAGGTGCGCGGCCGCATCGCCGCGCTCGATCCGAGCGAGGCGCAGATCGCCGCGCTGCGCGCCTCCGAACTGAACTTCGTCAGCACGCAGCCCTTCTCGGTGCAGAACGCCCGCCTCATCGCCGCAGGCTGGTTCTCGATCAACCGCTGGACCTACGCCGGCATCATCCTGTTCGTCGCCTTCCTGCTCGGCAGCTCGACCTTCTGGCTGGTGCGCAACATCGGACGGAGGCAGCCGTGAGAACGGTCCTGCTCGCCCTCGCGATGATCGGCGTCGCCTTCTGCGCGCGGGCGCAGTCCGCGCCGCCCGCCGCGTCCGCCTCCGCGTCAGACTTCGAGATGCGCGAACTCGATTCGCGCGCCATTCCGATTGGCGGCGCGCTCGCCGACACGGCGCAGTGGCAGGCCTGGAAGGCGCGTTTCCTCACCGATCAGGGCCGCGTCGTCGACACCGCCAACGGCAATATGAGCCACAGCGAGGGGCAGGGCTACGGCATGCTGCTCGCCGTCGCCGCCAACGACCGCGTCGCCTTCGAGCGCATCTGGGCGTGGACGCGCGCCAATCTCGCGGTGCGCGCCGACGATCTGTTCGCCTGGCGCTGGGAGCCGGACAAGCGTCCCGCCGTCGGCGACGTCAACAACGCGACCGACGGCGACGTGCTGATCGCCTGGGCGCTCACGGAGGGTTCCGATTTCTGGGGCGAGCCGAGCTATCGCGTCGCCGCGCGCAGCCTCGCCATCTCCATCTCGCGCAAGACCTTCTTTCTGAAGCCGCCCTGGGGCGTCGTCATGCTGCCGGCGATCGACGCCTTCGCGGACGCCGACCGTCCCGACGGGCCTGTGGTCAACCCGTCCTACTGGGTGTTCCCGGCCTTCGAGCGGCTGCGCCTCGCCGCGCCCGACATCAACTGGCGCGGCCTGACGCAGACCGGCCTCGATATCGTGAAAGCCGCGCATTTCGGCGACAAACGCCTGCCGCCGGACTGGCTGTCGCTGCGCGACAAGACGCCGACGATCGCCGACGGCTTTCCGCCGAACTTCGGCTACAACGCGATCCGCATTCCGCTCTATATGGCCTGGGCGGGCCTCGGCGAGCGCGAGGACTATCTGCCCTTCGTCGAGGCCTGGCGCGAGTCCCCCGCGATCGTCGATCTGAAGACCGGCGCGACGCTCGAGAAGCTGACCGATCCGGGCTATCGCGCCATCGGCGCGCTGATGTCGTGCGCGACGCAAGGCAAGCCGATTCCGGCCGACATCCGCGCCTTCAATGCGACCGAGCACTACTATCCGGCGACGCTGCGCCTGATGGCGCTGGTGGCCGCGCGCATGAGGTATCCGTCATGTCTCGACGGATGACGCGCCTCGCGACCCTCCTCGTCGCGCTCGCGGTTCTGGGCGCGGCGCCCTCGCGCGCGCAAGAGGCCGCGGCGCCGACGCCCGCGACGCCGGCCGCCGCCGCGACGGCCCCCACGCGCGTCGTCGACGTCGACGAGAGCGGGCTGCGCTTCTACGCCTCGCAGAACGACCGCGTGCGCGTCGACGCCGAAACGCGCCGCCTGAAGGCGCTCTATCCGGAGTGGATCGTCCCCGACGATCTGTTCGCCCCGCAGACTCAGGGCGGCGAGAACGAGGGCCCGCTGTGGGAACTGTTCTCGGCCGACAAGATGGACGAGCTCGCCGCCATGATCGAGGCGCGCAAGCAGGCCGAGCCCGGCTGGGAGCCCTCGCGCGACTTCATGGGCAAATTCCGCCGCAAGCAGGCGCGGCTGAAGGTGATGGCGCTTTCCGCCGACAAGGAGTGGAAGAAGCTCGCCGCCTTCGCCGAAAGCAATGCGGCGGTCGGCGAGATCGGCGACGTCGACGTGCTGTGGACGCTGGCCGAGGGCTTCGCGCGCGCCAAGCTGCGCGCCAAGGCGGTGGCCACCTACGCCTCCATCCTCGAGTCCAGCACGGATTCGGCCGAGCGCATCGGCACGATGCACAAGGCGATCGCCAATCTTCAGATCGCCGATATCGAGACGCTCATCGCCAAGGGGCGCAAGACGCCGGAGGGCAAGAACGAGTTCGACGCGATCCTCGTCGACATCGCCCGCGCGCGGCTCAGCGCCTATCTGCGCGGCGAACGCGCGGAGGAGGTCGCGACGGCCGATCTCGCCGCCTTCGAGGCGCACGCCCGGCAGGCGGCCGATCCGAACGAGGCCGCCCTCGTCGCCTGGTATCGCAACCGGCGCAAGGAATACGAGCCCGCGCTCGACTGGTTCAAGCGCGCCATCGCGCAGGGCGGCGACGCCATGGTCGCCCATGGTCTGGCGCATGTGTTGCGCGCGCAGGGCTATTACCGCGAGGCCGAGGACGTGGCCTTCGCCTGGCGGCGCGGCGAGCCCGGCAACCGCATCCTGTTCCTCGACGTGCTGGAGCGCGACCTCGCCCGCGACACGCCGCCCTACATCGAGCCCGAGCGTCTCGCCCGCTACGGCCGCGCCGTGCTCGAGGACGCCTCGGCGACGGGCGCGCGCGCCCTCGCCTGGTATGCGTTCAACACCTGCCAGTACGACGTGGCGCTGGAGTGGTTCGAGCGCGCCGTCGCATGGCGCCCGCGCGAGGACGTCGTCTACGGCTACGCCGCGACGCTGCGCAAGCTGAAGCGCGAGCAGCCCTTCCTCGAAGTGGTCAACCGCGCCGACGGGCTGCACCCGAAGGTCGTCGCCATGCTCTTCCCCGAGGAGGAGTATCACCCGCCCAAGCCCTGCGAGATCACCTCGTGGGAGCAGGCGCGCTGGTGGGAGATGTTTCTGGCGCAGAACCCGTGGATCGAGCAGGCGCACGAGGCCGCGCGCGGCGGGGCCAAGGCGCTGCCCGGCCGCCCCGAGGACGAGAAGGAGGAGCGCTCCGGCCCCGGCCCCTACAGCTCCGGCTCGACAGGCTTCGTGCCGAACGCGCTGCACGATCCGCTCGGCCGCCATTCGTGGGGCGTCGTCACCGGCCCGTCCGGCCGCCTCTATCCGCAGATGCGCCCGCCGCCGGCGCCGTTCTATCCGCCGACCTTCGGCGTCGCCAAGCCGCCGCCGACGCCAGCCGAGTTCCCGCTGCCCGTGCTGCCGGAGAACCCGATGCGTTTCGCCGCCCAGAGCGCGCCGGCCCCGCTCGCCGCCACGCCGGCCAAGGGCGTTCCGGTCGCCCCCGCGACGGCCTACGCGCGCGAGCCGTTCGCCGGCCCCTACCCGCTGCTGCCGCGCCGCGTCCCCGGCGTCGGCGCGATGCCCTACGAGAAATTCGGCGTGCAACTCCTCGACAATCCCGAGCCCGGCCAGCCCGTCGGCGCGCAGCCGAAGCCAAGCTCCGCGCCGGGCCCGCACGCCGGCGTCTCGCACGAAGTGACGAGCGCGCTGGCCGCGCCGGTTCTGGCGCAGGCGCAGGCCCGGACGCAGGAACGGCGCCCCCATCCGGCGCAGCGACCGGCGCCGCCCGCCGCTCCGCCCGCGCCGGCGCTCGTCTCGCAACTGCCGCCGGTCCTGGCCGCCCCGGCCGGCGGCGACCTCTACGCCCCGCCCCCGCCCTCCAGCCTGCCGGCTGCCGTTCCCCTCGCGCCCTCGCAGCCCTCGCCCTATGCGAACGCCTCCGGCGCGCCGGTGCGCATGCCCGCCGCGCCGGCGGGCTTCCCCGCGGTCGCGCCCGTCATGCCTAGCCTCGCCCCGCCGCCGGCCGCGCGCGCCGTCCCGGCGCCGGCGCCTGTCGCAATGCCGCCCGCGAACGCGCCGCAACTTCCGGCGGGTTACGCGCAAACCTACCCGCAAGCCTATCCGCAGCCCTATCCGGCGCAGCCGCAGCCCGCCCTGCCCGGCGCCTTCGCCGCCGTTCCCCCGCCCGCGGCGTGGACGCCCGCCGCGCCGGCGCAGGCCGAGCCGCCGCGCCCCGCGCCCGAGCGCAAGGCCCATCGCCGGCCCGTCGCCTCGGGCGGCGCGGCCTCCGGCGCCGGCCGCTGCTCGCTCGGCGCGGGCGGCGACGCCGCCGGCCTGTCGGGCGCCGCAGCCGTCTCCAATGGCTGGTGCCTGCTCAACGCCGGCCGCCCGGCCGAGGCGCTGATCTCCTTCGACCGCGCCATTGGCGCGCCCGGCAAGACCGGCGAGGAGGCCGCCTACGGCAAGAGCCTGGCGCAGCTCCAGTCGAACGATCCGCGCGGCGCGGCGGCGACGGCGGCGCAAGGCGCCCTGCCCGCCGACAAGCGCGGCGCGATCGGCGTGATGGCGCTCGAGCAGCGCATCTTCGCCGCCTACGACAAGGGCGACTATGTCGGCGCGTTGAGCCTGCTGCGCCAGCGCGCGCCCTATGCGGTGGAGAGCCGCGACCTCACGCTGATGCGCGCCTGGTCGCTGTTCCAGCTCGGCAAGCTCGACGACGCCGAGCGCCTGTTCCGCACGCTCGACGAGCAGATGTCGACCAAGGAATCGCGCGCCGGCCTCGCCGCCATCAGCGGCAAGACCCTGCGCATGCAGTACTGACCCATGAAAGACGACGCCATGCCCCGCCTTCCGCGTCCCTTCCCGATGCATCGGCTCCTCGCCGCCGCCGCGCTCGCCGGCGCTGGCGGGCTGCTCTGCGCAGATCGTCGAGACGGAGAACACGGTCTCCGGCGGCGCCTTCAACCCGGGCGTGTGGCGCAGCATGACCTCGCGCATGGCGCCGGACGTGCGCGGCTCCGACGCGCCGATCGCCGCGCTGCCGCCCGAGGGCGGGCGCGTCGTGCAGGTGCGCGCGCGCAAATTCGCCAATGGCGTGAAGCAGGACATCGTGCTCGCCGGCGATTCCGGCCAGCGCGGCGAGAACGCCATCGAGATCACCCTGCGCACCGAGGCGGAGGGCGACCGCTACGAGAATCTCGTCGTGCTGCCGCAAGCCGCCGACTCCGACATCCAGCTCGAGCTCGACGCCAAATTCCCCGGCGTGCGCATGAGCATCCACAACTACATGCTGCGCAACGCCTACGGCCCCTATGGCCTCGCTTCAGGCCGGCAGGCGGGCGGGGCGACCTGCGTCTATGTCTGGCAGACGATCGACGATCTCGCCCCGGCGATGAAGCTGCGCCACGTCACCATCCAGCCGACCGAAGGCGCGCTGCGCGTGCGCCTGTGCCGGCAGGGGATGAGCGTGCGCCAGCTCGCCCAGATCGCCAGCTCGGTGGTCATCGAGCCCTCGGGCGATCCGCTGGCGATGCCGCTTGCTTCAGGCGCGCGGGCCGGCGCGGACGCGCTGGCGGCGGCGACGGGCGAGGCCGCCGTCGCGCCCGCCTCGCCGACCCGCTTCGCCGGCTACCGCCTGCCGCCCGCCTCGGCCGAAACGCGCCTCGCCGCCGCTCCGCGCGGCGCCCGCCGCCCCGTCTACGCCAGGAAGGCGTCGGGACGCCGCATCGCCCAGCCGCACGCCGCCCCGCCGCCGGTGACGCAGAACCCGCAGCTTACCTACGCGCCGCAGCCGGAATTCGCCTCGCGCCCGGTCTACGCGCCTGCCTATGGCGCGGGATACCCGGCCGGGCACCCCGCCGCCCAGCCCGTCGCGCAGTTCGCAGCGCCGCCGACCGCGGTCCCCTCCGTGCCGCGCCAGCAGCGGCTGGATCTGCCGCCGCAGGCCTATCGCGGCCCCTCGGGCGCGGCCGCGCCGAAGCCTGCGCCGAAGCCCTGAGCGCGGGCGCCTTTTCGGCGCCCTCCCTTTCGCCTAAGACGCTGCCCCGTGGGCATCACGCCCGCGCGGAGTGGCAAGGCGATGGTGCAATCGGTTCCCCAGGCGCTCGAGGCGTTCGCCCGCGGCGAGATCGTCGTCGTCACCGACGACGCCGACCGCGAGGGCGAGGGCGATCTGATCGTCGCCGCCTCGCTCTGCACGCCGGACAAGATGGCCTTCATCGTGCGCCACACCTCCGGCATCGTCTGCGCGCCGATCACCGCGCAGGAGGCGCGCCGCCTGCGCCTCGACCCGATGGTGGCGCACAATGATTCGGCGCACACTACCGCCTTCACCGTCTCGATCGACTACAAGCCCGGCATGACGACCGGCATCTCGGCCGACGAGCGCACCGCCACCTGCCGGGCGCTCGCCAATCCGAATGTCGGCGCGGCCGACTTCGCCCGTCCCGGCCATGTTTTCCCGCTGATCGCCCGCGACGGCGGGGTGCTGATGCGCTCCGGCCATACCGAGGCCGCCGTCGACCTGTGCAAGCTCGCCGGCCTGCCGCCGGTCGCCGTCATCTGCGAACTCGTCAACGACGACGGCACCGTCACCAAGGGCCGGCAGGTCAGCGATTTCGCCGAACGCCACAAGCTCACGCACGTCACCATCGCCGATCTGATCGCCTGGCGTCAGGCGCGCGAGAAGCTGGTCGAGCGCGTCGCGCAATTCTCGACCGACAGCCCCATCGGTCCGCTCGCCGGCTACGCCTATCGCTCGCCCTTCGATCCGGTGCAGCACGTCGCCTTCGTCTACGGCTCGATCGGCGACGGGCGCGACGTGCTCGTGCGCTTCCAGAAACCGAACGTGTTGCAAGACATGTTTTATGGCTCGCGCGGCGCCAACGCCGCGCTGGAGCGATTCCGCAAGGAGGGACGCGGCGTGCTCGTCTTCCTGCGCGACGGCGCGGCGGGCGTGCCCGTCGAGCCGATCGAGGCCCCAGCCTCCAGCGAGGAATCGCGGACGCGGCTCTGGCGCGAGGTCGGCGTCGGCGCGCAGATCCTGCGCGATCTCGGCGTCACCTCGATCCGCAACCTCTCCTCGACGCCGCGCGAATATGTCGGCATCGCCGGCTTCGGCGTCGAGATTCTGGGCCATGAGGCGCTGGGGGTCTGAGGCATGAGCGCGCGCGGCGGCCACGATCATGATCACGATCATGACCACGATCACGACCATGCGCACGGCCATGACCACGATCACAGCGGCGCGCATGACGGCCACGATCATCGCGGCCATGCGCACGGCCCCGGCGGGCATGTCCACGCCCCGGCCGATTTCGGCCGCGCCTTCGCGCTGGGCATCGCGCTGAACGTCGGCTTCGTCGCCATCGAGGCCGGCTACGGCTTCGCCGCGAACTCGATGGCGCTGCTCGCCGACGCCGGCCACAATCTGTCGGACGTGCTCGGCCTCGTCGTCGCCTGGATCGCCGCGATCATGGGCAGGCGCGCGCCGACCCGGCGCTACAGCTGGGGCTGGGGCCACGCCTCGATTCTCGCCGCGCTGTTCAACGCGCTGGCGTTGCTCGTCGCCGTCGGCGCCATCGCCTGGGAGGCGGTCGACCGCCTGCGCGATCCCCAGCCCGCCGCCGGCTGGACGATGATGATCGTCGCGACGATCGGCATCGCCATCAACGGCGCCACGGCCTGGCTGTTCGCCTCCGGCGGCAGGGACGACATCAACATCCGCGGCGCCTTCCTGCACATGCTGGCGGACGCCGCCGTCTCGGCCGGCGTCGTCGTCGCCGGCCTGCTCATGCTGGCGACGGGATGGCTGCGGATCGACCCGATGGTCAGCCTGCTGATCGCAGGCGTGATCCTCTGGAGCACCTGGGATCTGCTGCGCCAGAGCTGGGCGATGGCGCTCGGCGCCGCGCCCGCGCATGTCGACGTCATGGGCCTGCGCGACTTTCTGGCGAGCCGCGAGGGCGTCGCCTCCCTGCACGACCTGCATGTGTGGTCGATGAGCACGACGCAGGTGGCGCTCTCGGCCCATCTCGTCATGCCGCAGGGCCATCCCGGCGATGACTTTCTGCGCGCGCTGGCGAGCGAATTGAAGGCGCGCTTCCGCGTCGATCACGCGACGGTGCAGGTCGAGCGCGACGGCGCCGCCTGCCCGCACGCCCGCCACGCAGCCTGACTCAGTCGATCAGCGCGAAACGGTCGACGTCGACCATGCCGCGGTCGGTGATCTTCAGATGCGGGATCACGGGCAACGCCAGAAAGGCGAGTTGCAGGAACGGCTCCTCGAGCGTGACGCCGAGCGAATGCGCGGCAGCGCGCAACCCCACGAGATCGTCGCGCACCGCCTCATAGGGTTTCAGGCTCATCAAGCCGGCCACCGGCAGCGCCACCTCGGCCAGCACGACCCCGCCCGCGACGACGACGAAGCCGCCCTCGATCTCGCCGAGCCGGTTGGCGGCCGTCGCCATATCCACCTCGTCGACGCCGACGACGGCGATGTTGTGATGGTCGTGGCAGACCGTCGAGGCGATGGCGCCGCGCTTCAGCCCGAAGCCCTGCACGAAGCCGACGGCGCGATTGCCGTTGATCCCGTGCCGCTCGATCACCGCCACCTTGACGAGATCGCGCTCCGGATCGGCGACGAGCGCGCCCTCGACGACCGGCAATTGCGCCTCGCGCCGCTCCGTGATGATGCGGCCTGGAACCACGACGATGACGGGGCTCGCCGCGTTGGTCGCCGGCTTGCGGAAATCGGCCGCCGCCAGACGCGGCGCGCGCACCGAGCGGCGCGCCACCGGCGGAATGGTCTCGCGCGCCGCAAACGCCGCCTCGTCGACGACGCGCCCGCCCGCTAGCACGAGCCGCGCGCGGCAGCTCTCGAGCGAATCGAGCGCGACGACGTCCGCGCGCCAGCCCGGCGCGATCAGGCCGCGATCCTTCAATCCAAAAATGCGCGCCGCCGATATGCTCGCGGCGCGATAGACCGCGAGCGGCGAGACGCCATGCGCGATCGCCGTGCGGATCATGTGGTCGATATGGCCGTGCTCGGCGATGTCGAGCGGGTTGCGGTCGTCCGTGCACAGCGCGAGGAACGCGGAGTGGCGCTCGGTCAGCACCGGCAAGAGCGCCATGAGATCCTTCGATACCGAGCCTTCGCGGATCAGCACCGCCATGCCCTTGGAGAGTTTCTCCAGCGCCTCCTCTGCGCTCGTCGTCTCGTGGTCCGTGCGCACGCCCGCGGCGAGATAGCCGTTGAGATCGCGCCCGCGCAGCAGCGGCGCGTGACCGTCGATATGCCGGTCCTGAAACGCCGCCAGCTTGGCCATGCACGACGCATCGCCCGACAGAACGCCCGGATAGTTCATGAACTCGGCTAGGCCGATGACCTTGGGGTGATCCTTCAGCGGCGCGAGATCGGCCGCCTCGAGCCGCGCGCCCGCCGTCTCGAGCGGGCTCGAGGGAACGCAGCTCGACAGGTTGACGCGCAAATCCATCACGAGGCGGCCCGCCGCCTCCAGAAAATACCGGATGCCCGCAAGTCCGGCGACGTTGGCGATCTCGTGCGGATCGCAGATCGCGGTGGTGACGCCGCGCGGGGCGACGCAGCGGTCGAATTCGAACGGCGTGACGAGAGAACTCTCGACATGCAGATGCGCGTCGATGAAACCGGAGACGAGGACGAGGCCCGACACGTCGATCTCGCGCGCGCCCGCATAGACGCCGCACGTGCCGACGATGCGATCGCCGCAGATCGCCACGTCGCTCGCGATCAGCGCGCCGGTGACGAGATCGAAGATCCGCCCGCCCTTGAGAACGAGATCGGCGGGCTGCTCGCCCCTGCCTTGCGCGATCGCGCGCTTGAGACCCTCTGCGTCCATGCCGACCTCGCAGCCTGAGAGCCGATCATGGCGCAGGCCGCGCGCGGCGGCTATCGAAAATCGCCCGCTTCTCCGCTTACGCCGGGCAGACGGCGAGACAGTGCCGCGCCACCTCGTCGTGCCGAGCGAACCACACGCCTCCCGCCGCTTTCATGTGCGCGATGAGATCCTCGAGAATGAAGATGCGCGAACGATACGTGATGACATGCGGATGCATCGTCAGCAGGAAAAGTCCGCCGTCCCGCCAGGCGCGGTCGAACTCGCGGCGGAAGATGTCGAACACCGCCGTCGGCGGCGTGTAGGGGCGCAGCGCCTGAAAGCGCTGCATGTTGAAATAGGGCGCGTCGTCGCGAATCCACTCGACCGGCAGCTCGACGACGCCCGTCGGCTCGCCGTTCTCGACAAGTTCGTAAGGGTCGTCGTCGGCCATCAGCGAACTGTCGTAGATAAGCCCGAGTTCGCGCTGGATCTTGAGCGTGGCCGGCGAGAAGTCCCATGACGGCGTGCGCATGCCGACCGGCCGCACGCCGCTGATCGCCTCGATGCGGTCGGCCGAGCGGAAATGCAGGTCGCGCTCGACATCCTCCGGCAGCACGGAGTTCAGCTCGTGAATCCAGCCGTGAAGGCCGATCTCGTGCCCCTCGGCGATCACCCGCAGCTGTTCCTCGGGATGCAGCGAGGCCGACACCGCCGGCACGAAGAAACTGGCGCGAATGTCGTTGCGCTTCAGAATGTCGAGAATGCGCGGAACGCCGACGCGCGTTCCGTACTGGCCCCACGACATGCGCCCGATCGACTGGCCGCCGTCGCGCAACTCGTTCGTCTCGTGGTCGCTGTCGAAGGAGAGCGCCACCGCGCAACGCGCGCCGCCCGGCCAGTGCGGGGGCTTCAGCGAACGGCCGGCGCGGATCGCCTCGACGCGCCCGCGCCACTCCTCGTCCGTCCAGCGCCACGGCTCCATGCGATCCTCCCTACAGCGGATCGTGGCAGGCGACCTCGCGCCCCGCCTCGATCGTCCTCATCTCCGGCCGCTCCCCGCGGCAACGCGCCTGCGCGCGCGGGCAACGCTGATGGAAGGCGCAGCCCGAAGGCGGATTGAGCGGCGAGGGCAGCTCGCCCTCGATCGGCCGGAACACCGCGGTCGCATCGTCGAGCGCGAGGCGCGGCGCGCTGTCGATCAGCGCACGCGTATAGGGATGGCGCGGCTGCGCGAAGATCTCCGCGCCCGGTCCCAGTTCGACGATGCGCCCCAGATACATGATCGCGATACGGTCGCAGACATGCCGCACCACGGAGAGATCGTGGCTGATGAAGATCATCGTCAGCCCGAGCCGCCGCCGCAGATCGAGAAACAGGTTGATGATTTGCGCCTGGATCGACACGTCGAGCGAGGCCACCGGCTCGTCGCAGACGATGAGGTCCGGCTGCATGGCGAGCGCGCGGGCGATGGCGATGCGCTGGCGCTGCCCGCCCGAGAACTGATGCGGATATCGCCCCGCCGCCTCGCGCGGCAGGTTCACCGCGTCGAGCCATGCGCCGACATAGTCGCGCGCGCCCGCGCGCGTCGTCAGCCCGTGCGCCAGCGGCCCCTCCGCAAGGCCGTCGCCGACGCGCATGCGCGGATCGAGCGAGGCGAAGGGATCCTGAAACACCATCTGGACGCGGGTCGTCGTCTTCATGCCGGCCGCATCCGTCACGGGCGCGCCGTCGAGCAGCACCCGCCCGGCGCTTTGCGGATGCACGCCGGCGATGACGCGGCCGAGCGTCGATTTTCCGCAGCCCGACTCGCCGACGAGGCCAAGCGCCTCGCCGCGCGTCATGTCGAGCGACACGTCGCTGACCGCCCGCAACGCGGCCCGGCGCGGCGCGCGGCCGATCAGGCGCAGCAACCCGTCGCCGAAGCGGGGCGGGGCGGCGAAAGTCTTGTCGACGCGCGCGACGCGCAGCAGCTCCGTCATGGCGCGCCCGCCTCCAACGGGAAATGGCACCGCGCGGCGCGCGCGCCGTCCTCGCTCCAGGGCGGCTCGGCGCGGCACGGCTCGGCCGCGCGCGGACAACGCGGCGCGAAGGCGCAGCCGGGTGGAGCGTCGATCAGCGAGGGCGGGCTGCCGGCGATCTGCGACAGCGGCGCCCCCGGCGGGATGGCCGCCGGCAACGACGCCAGCAGTCCGGCCGTGTAAGGATGTCGCGGCGCGCGCAAGGTCTCGCGCGTCGGACCCCGCTCGACGATGCGGCCCGCATACATCACCATGACGCGATCGGCGAGCGCCGAGACGACCGCAAGATCATGGCTGATCCAGATCAGCGACACGCCGGTCTCGCGCACGAGCTTGCGCATCTCGCTCAGGATCTGCGCCTGGATCGACACGTCGAGCGCCGTCGTCGGCTCGTCGCAGACGATCAGCCGCGGCTCGTTGATCAACGCGATGGCGATGCACACGCGCTGGCGCATGCCGCCCGAGAATTGATGCGGATAGGAGTCGAGACGCGCTTCGGGGTCGGGGATGCCGACCTGCCGCAGCGCCGCCAAGCATCGCGCGCGCGCAGCCTCGGCGCCGAGCGCCTGATGCGCCGACAGCGCCAGCCGCATCTGCCGGCCGATCGTCAGCAGCGGATTGAGCGTGGCGGCCGGGTCCTGAAACACCATCGCGACGCGCCGCCCGCGCACGCCGCGCAACGCGCGATGCGACAGGCCGACGAGCTCCCGCCCCTCGAGCCGGATCGAGCCAGCCGCGATCCGCCCCGGCGGCTCGATCAGCCCGAGAATCGAAAACCCCGTGACGCTCTTGCCCGAGCCCGACTCGCCGACGAGCCCGACGATCTCTCCCTGCCCGACCGAAAAGCTGACGCCGTCGACCGCCCGCAGCGCCCCGGCACGCGTGCGGAATTCGGTCCGCAGATCACGAACCTCGAGCAGCGGCGCGCTCATCGCTGCAGCCTTGGGTTCAGCTGGTCGCGAATCTGGTCGCCGACGATGTTGATCGCCACGATCAGGACGATCAGCGCCACGCCGGGATAGATCGAAATCCAGTAGCGCCCCGACAACATGTATTGAAAGCCGTTGGCGATCAGCATTCCGAGCGAAGGCTCGCTGACCGGCAGGCCGAGCCCGAGAAACGAGAGCGTCGCCTCGAGCGCGATGGCGTTGGCGATCTGAACCGTCGCGACGACGATGAGCGGCGGCATCGCGTTCGGCAGGATGTGACGGAAGACGACGCGCCAGGCCGGCAGCGGCGTCGACAGCGCGGCCTCCACATACTCCTTGTTGCGCTCGGCCTTCGCCGCGCCGTGCGCGGTGCGGGCGAAATAGGCGTATTGCGCCGTCACCAGCGCCGTCACGAGCTGCGCCTTGCCCTGCCCCAGAACGGCCGCAAGCACGAGCGCCAGCAGAATGGCGGGGAACGACAATTGAAGGTCGATCACGCGCATCAGCAACGCTTCCGTGCGGCCGCCGACATAGGCGGCGAACGCCCCGAGCGTCGCCCCGAGCGCGAAGGCGATCGCGCCCGCCGCCGCGCCGATCATCACCGAGATGCGCAGGCCATAGAGAATGGCCGACAAGAGATCGCGCCCCTGCGCGTCGGTTCCGAGCCAGTAGTGCAGGCCGGTCAGCGCGCTCACATGCCCCGGCGGACGGCGCGCGTCGGACAATTGCAGCGTGGCGAGGTCGTAAGGATTCTGCGGCGCGATGAGCGGCGCGGCGAGCGCCGTCGCCATCACCAGCGCGACGACGGCGAGTGCGACGACCGCGACCCTGTTCTGCGCGAAGTCGGCCCAGAACCGCGATAGCCCGGTCTCGTTCATGCGCGCGCGCCTCGCAACCTCGGATCGAGCGCCGCCTGCGCGAGGTCCACCAGCAGATTGATGGCGATGAACAGACACGCGACCAGCATCAGATAGGCGACCATCACCGGTCGATCGAGCGAGGAGATCGAATCGATGATCAGCTTGCCGACGCCGGGCCATGAAAAAATCGTCTCGGTGACGACGGCGAAGGCGAGGGTCGAGCCGAATTCCAGCCCGAACACGGTGACGATCGGAATCGAGATCAGGCGCAGCACGTGGCGGCGCAGGATCACGCCCTCGCTCTCGCCCGCCGCGCGCGCGAACTTCACCGTGTCGGACAGCATCAGCTCGCGCGTGCCGGCGCGCGCGAGGCGCACCATCATCGCGAATTTGAACAGCGCGAGATTGATCGCCGGCAGAATGAGATGGCGCCACCCCCCGAGGGTCAGACAACTCCAGTCGACGCCGAACGCGCGCGCCGTTTCCCCGCGCCCGCCCGCCGGCAGCCAGCCAAGCGTCACCGCGAAGGTGAAGATGAGGACGAGACCGATCCAGAACGTCGGCACCGAAAAGCCGAGCACCGAAATCGCCATGATGATCTTCGACAGCGCCCCGTCCGGCCGATAGCCGGCGTACATGCCGAGCGGCACGCCGATGACGGTGGCGCCGATCACCGCCGTCAAGGTCAGTTCGAGCGTCGCAGGCAGGCGCGATCCGATGAGCTGCAGCACCGGCATGTTGAACAGGAAGGAACGCCCGAAATCGCCATGCGCGAGACGGTCGAGAAAGGCGAGATACTGACGCCACAAGGGTTGATCGAACCCGTAGGCGCGGATCGTCTCCTCGCGGATCTGCTGCGTCGCGTCGGGCGACAGGACCACGTCGATCGGATTGCCGATGGCGAACACGCCGACGAACACCAGCAGCGAGATCGCCAGCATGACGATGACGGCCTGCCATAGACGTTGCAGGACGAAGGCGATCATGCCGACGGCTCCGCGCGCATCACGCCCATCCCTGCTCTATCGCCGCGCGCGTCTCCTCGACGCCGACCCGCCATAGCGCGAGCATCTCTTCGTCCGGCCGCTGATAGAGGCCGCCATAGTTGCCGTCGCCAAGCAAGCGCCTCTTGCCGTCCGGATCGAGCTGCTGGAACAGGTTGAGGTCGACCATCGGTTTCGCTGCGCGGGCTGGTCCTGAGCCTGCACGCGCGTCCATGGGAAATTCTCCATCCAGGACGCGTGCGAGGCGACGGGATCGATCGCCTGCGCCTTGGCCCAGGTCTTCGGCGCGTTCCACCAATTGTGCCACTTCACCTTCACGCCGGGGCGACGGTCGAGCCATTCGAACACGGCCGCCTGCGCCGGCGAATTGCCGCCATGCCCGTTGACGATCACGATGCGCGAGAAGCCGGCGCGCGCGACGCCGTCGAGCAGGTCGGTCACCACGGCGAGATAGGTTTGCGGCCGCAAGGACAGCGTTCCGGGAAACGCGACGAAGTTCGGCGTCAGCCCGTAGGCGAGCACGGGGAACACAGGCACGCCGAGCGGCTCGGCGGCTTCGACGGCGACGCGCTCGGACAGGATGGCGTCCACCGCCAGGCTCAGATAGGCGTGCTGCTCGATCGAGCCGAGCGGCAGCACCGCGCGATCGTCGCGCCGCGCCTGCGCCTCGATCTGCATCCAGTTCATCTCGGCGACGCGCATCCTACTCCTCCGCCGCGGCGTTAGCGCCGCCCACATCCTCGCCGCCCTCGAAAAGCGCGAGCGCGACCTTCGCCATCAGCATCGACAACGTCTCGCGCTCCACCAGCGTCAGCGGCGCGAGCAGCGCCTCCTCCATCGCCACGAAGCGCGGCAGCGTTTCGTCGAGAATGGCGCGGCCCCGCCTGCCGAGAAAGAGGCGCTGGGCGCGCCCGTCCGACTTGTCCGCAGTGCGCACGACGAGCCGCGCCTTGACCAGTCGATTGACGGCCCGGCTCAACGTGTTGCGCGGAAAGCCCGACGAGAACGCGATGTCGCTCGCCGTCACCCCTTCCATCAGACCGAGGCTGTAGAGCACCACGTACTCGGGACGGCTGAGCCGGTACGTTTCCTCGATCCAGCCGTACAGCGGCTGGTTGTAGCGCAACGCCACATAGTTGAAGCGCGCGGCGAAACCGCACGGATTGCGCCACAGCCGCGCATGGGTCAGCGCGTCGAGTTCGGCGAGGCCGATCATCTCGCGCGCCTGCGCGCGCCTGCTCACCTTGCGCGCCTGCGCTCGCCTGCCTGCGATTTCGGCGCCCGGCAATTGTTCCAAATGGTCCAATTGTCCCTCCTATCGGCACGGTAACAGCGGCAAACTCGTTCCACAAGGAATTGACTCGCGTCCCGTTCGGGTCTTGCATGCGTCGACGGAGGCGCCGTGCAGGGGAGAGAGCCATGGCCATGTTCCGATCGATTGCGCTTGGACTTGCGACGGCGACCGCGCTTGGCGGAGCCGCATTCGCACAGACCCTGACGATTGGCGTGCGCGGCGGGCCGGACTCGATCGACCCGCATTTCACCGCCACCGGCACGCATGCGGAGGCGCTGAAGCATATCTTCGACACGCTGGTGTGGTCGGGCGACGGGCTGGAGCTGCAACCCCGGCTCGCCGAGAGCTGGAAGACGATCGATCCGACGACCTGGGAGTTCAAGCTGCGCAAGGGCGTGAAGTTCCACGACGGGTCGGACTTCACCGCCGAGGACGTGAAGTTCTCGATCGAACGCATCCCCGTCGTCGCCGGCCCCAACCCGACGACGATCTATGTGCGGCGCGTGAAGGAGGTCGTCATCGTCGACCCCTACACGATCCGCATTAAGACCGACGGCTCGAGCCCGACCCTGCCGAACGATTTCATCCGCCTCTTCATCGTGTCGCACAAGGCCGCCGCCGGACTCACGAAGGAGAGCGCCAACGCCGCCTTCAACGAGGGCAAGGCGGCCGTTGGCACGGGACCGTACAAATATGTTTCCTGGCAACCCAAGGGCGATCTCGCGCTCGAGCGTTTCGACGGCTACTGGGGCGAGAAGGAGCCGTGGGCGAAGGTCGTTCGCAAGGAGATCCCGAACGACGCAGCGCGCGTCGCGCAGCTGAAGGCCGGGCAGCTCGATCTGATCACGCGCGTGCCGGCGACCGACGTCGCGGCGTTGAAGAAGGATCCCAAGCTGAACGTGCAGACGCTCGAAACCGTCTACCTGTTCAACATCGAACTCGATTTCCGCGACAAGGCGAACAGCGCCAAGGCGAAGGATGGATCCGACCTGCCGAAGAACCCGCTCGCCGACGCGCGCGTGCGGCAGGCGATCAGCGTCGGTATCGACCGGCAGGCCCTCGCCGAGGTGGCGATGGAGGGTCTCGGCACGCCCGCCAACCAGCTCGTCACGCCGTCGATCTTCGGCTTCAACAAGAGCCTGCCGCCGATCAAATACGATCCCGCGGCGGCGAAGAAGCTCCTCGCCGAGGCCGGCTATCCGAACGGGTTCTCGATTCCCTTCCACTTCACGCAGGATCGCCTGCCGGGCGACAGTCAGGTCGGCGCCTCGATCGCGCAGATGCTGGCCGGCGTCGGGCTCGACGTGAAGCCGGTCGCGCAGCCGGCTTCGGTCTTCTTCCCGGCGCGCACGCGCGGCGACTATTCGATGACGATGTCGGGCTGGGGCACGCTGACGGGCGAGGCGAACTACACGCTGTCCTCGCTGCTGCATTCCAACGACAAGGACAAGAAGCTCGGCGCCTTCAACGTGCTCGGCTACAAGAACGCCGAGATGGACAAGCTCATCGAGATCGCCACCGACGAGATGGATGAGGGCAAGCGCCGCAAGGCGCTCGAGGACGCCGCCGCCCTCAACGCGACCGAGAATGTGCGCATTCCCGTCGTCGCCGTCGGCTCGGCCTGGGCCATGCAGAAGGACAAGGTGACGATCAAGGCGCGCGTCGACGAGGACACGCTGGCGATGAACGTCAAACCGGCGAAGTGAGGCCGCGCGGATGACGCTGGCGCTCGGTCTTCACGGCGGTTGCGGCACGCTCGAGCGCAGCCTGATGAGCGAAGAGGCGTGGGCGCAGTCGCGCGCCCATATGGGCGCGGCGCTGAAGGCGGGCTGGGCGATTCTGGCCGGCGGCGGGCGCGCGGTCGAGGCCGTCGAGGCCGTCGTCGTCGCGCTCGAGGACAGCCCGCATTTCAACGCCGGCTACGGCGCGGCGCTGAACGAGAACGGCCGCCACGAGCTCGACGCCTCGATCATGGACGGGGCGACCCTCGAGGCGGGCGCGGTCTGCGCGACGACGCGCATCCGCAACCCCATCCGCGCCGCGCGCAAGGTGATGGAGTCGGGCCGCGCCGTGCTGCTGACCGGCGCGGCCGCGGACGACTTCGCGGCGGCCGCAGGTCTCGATATTGTCGCGCCGGACTACTTCACGACGCAGCGCCGCGTGGAGGCGCTGGCGAAACTGAGGGAGCGCGGCCGCCTCGGAACCATCGTCGCGGCGAGCGAGGCGGAAAAGCACGGCACTGTCGGCGCCGTGGCGCGCGACGGCGCGGGCAATCTGGCGGCCGCGACATCGACCGGCGGCTTCAACAACAAGCCGCGCGGGCGCGTCGGCGACAGCCCCATCGTCGGCGCCGGCACCTATGCGCGCAACGGCGTGTGCGCCGTGTCCTGCACCGGACAGGGCGAGATATTCATTCGCCGCGTCGCCGCTTACGATTGCGCCGCGCGCATCATGTATGGCGGCCAGACGCTCGCCGCCGCGAGCGACGAACTCGTGCAGAAGATTCTGGCCAGCCACGACATCGGCGCCGGCATGATCGCGCTCGGCGCGGAGGGCGACCCGCGCGCCCCGTTCAACACGATCGGCATGTTCCGCGGCTGGATCGGCGCGGCGCGGCGCATCGTCGTCGGCGCGCATGAGGATCTGCATGACCTCGGGCCCGCCTGAGCGCATCCTCGTCTGGGGCGGCGGCGCCATCGGCGGCGTGCTCGCGGCGTATTGGGCGCGCGCCGGCCTCGACGTGACGCTCGTCGACATCGAGGCCGCGCATGTCGCCGCCTGCCGCACGGACGGACTGCGGATCGAGGGTCCGGTCGAGAGCTTCGCGCAAACCGTCCCGGCGCTGACGCCCGACGAAGTCGCGGGCGTCTGGCCGATCATCGTCCTCGCCGTCAAGGCGCAGGCGACCGAAGCCGCGTTGTCGCAGCTCGCGCCGCATCTGGCTGTCGACGGCTACGTTCTCTCGGCGCAGAACGGTCTCAACGAGATCGCCATCGCAAGGGCGCTCGGCGCGGCGCGCACGATGGGCTGCTTCGTCAATTTCGGCGCGGACTGGCTCGGACCAGGACGCATCCTGTTCGGCAATCGCGGCGCGGTCGTCGTCGGCGAGATCGACGGCGCGATCCGCGAGCGCACGATCGACATGCATCGCCGCCTCGCGATCTTCGAGCCCGACGCTGTGCTCACGGACAACATCTGGGGTTATCTCTGGGGCAAGCTCGCCTATGGCGCGATGCTGTTCGCCACCGCCCTGACGCATGACTCGATGAGCGCGAACTTCGCCGATCCCGCGCGCTTCGCCGCCTTCGACGCGCTGGCGCGCGAGGTGATGGCGACCGCCGCCGCGCGCGGCGTCAAGCCTGTCGGCTTCAACGGTTTCGACCCGTCCGCCTTCGCGCCCGGCGCGCCCGAGGCCGGCGCGCGCGCCTCCATCGCCGCGCTGGCGGATTTCAACAGCCGCACCGCCAAGACGCATTCCGGCATTCACCGCGATCTCGCGGTGCGCAAACGCAAGACCGAGGTCGATCCGCAGATCGGCGCAATCGCGGAGCTTGCCGCCGAAGCCGGCGTCGCGACGCCGACCATCCGCCGGCTGGTCGCGCTGGTGCACGACGTCGAGGACGGACGCCGGCCGATGTCGATCGAGACCTTCCGCGCGCTGACGGCGCCAGAGCCGGCGCCATGAAGGTCGATCTCGAAGGCCGGGTCGCCCTCGTCACCGGCGCGGCGCAGGGCATCGGCCAGGCGATCGCCGTCGCGCTCGCCAATTGCGGCGCCCACGTCCATTGCGCCGATCTCGACGCGGACGGCGTGCGCGCCTTCGCGCAGGCGCGCGGCTGGCCTGCGCATGTCCTCGATGTTTCGGACCGGCAGGCCGCGCATGCGCTCGTCGCCTCCATCGCGCGCGCGGAGGATCGCCTCGACATTCTGGTCAACGCGGCCGGCGGCGTGCGCGGACAGGTCGGCCGCCCGATCGACGAGGTGAGCGAGGAGGACTGGCGCGTCCTGTTTCGCGCCAATGTCGACGGCGCGTTCTTTCTGGCGCAGGCCGCCGCTGCGCCGATGCGGGCGCGCCGCTGGGGCCGCATTGTCAACATCGCCTCCGGCGCGGGCCTGCGGCCGAGCCTCACCGGCATTCAGGCCTACACCGCCGCCAAGCATGCGCTGGTCGGACTGACGAAGCAGCTCAGTCAGGATCTCGGGCCGGACGGCGTGACGACGAACGCGGTCGCCCCCGGCTTCGTGCGCTCGAATCCGGCGACGGAACGACAATGGGCCGCCCTTGGGCCCGAAGGCCAGGCGGCGCTCGTTCGCTCCATTCACACGCGGCGCCTTGGCCTCGCCACGGACGTGGCGGCGGCCGTGACCTTTCTCGCCAGTCCCGAAGCCGGCTGGATCTCGGGCCAGATTCTCTCCGTCGACGGCGGCCGATCCTGACGCGCGCCCCACATCGGATCGCCACGACAGACGCTTGGCGAGCGCGGCGCGAGCGCGTCATATGGCGGCCGACGAGGACCCCGACCGTGCGACGCCGATTTCTTCACCAAAGTCCCGCGAGCACGACAGCGCGGCCCCGCGCATGAGTCCCGTTCTCGCTTTCGACCTTGGCGGCGGCGGCCTGCGCGGCGGGCTGATCGACGCGCAGGGGCGGCTCGGCGCCTTTGCGGCCCGGCCCGCCGCGTCCCCGGTCGCCGGCGGCGAATACGACCCGCAGGACTGGATGCGCGCTCTGTGCGAGGTCGCCGCCGACATCGCGCGCGCCGACCCGGCGGGCTTCGCCGCCGTCGGCGCCGTCGCGATCTGCGGCTTCACGCGCACGCAGGTGTTTCTCGACGCCGACGGCGAAAGCCTGCGCCCCGCAATCGGCTGGGCGGATGCGCGCGCCGCCGCCATCGCCGACGGGCTGCGCGCCGCGGCGGGCGACCGACCGGAGGCCGCCCATCTCAACGCCTACCATCCGCTCGCGCGCCTCGTCTGGTTCGCGCAGGCGGAACCCGCGCGCTTCGCCCGTCTCACGCGCGTGCTCGAACCGAAGGACTATCTCGCCTTCCGTCTCACCGGCGTCGCGGCCGGCGACGCCGTCTCGCAGACACGGCTCGAGGCGGCGCGCGCGCAGGGGCTGTTCGAGGCGGCGGGGATCGACGCCGCGCTCGCGCCGCCCATCCTGCGTCCGACGGACGTGGTCGGGCCCATTCGCGCCGACGCGCCGGGCGTCTTCGCGCAGCTCGCCGGCCGTTCCGTCGTCGCCGCCTCGCACGACAGCTGGGCGGCCTGCGTCGGCCTCGGCGCGCTGCGCGTCGGCGGCGCCTACAACCTGTCGGGCACGACCGAGGTGTTCGGCCTGTTCGCGCCGGCGCCTGTCGCCGCGCCGGGATTGCTATGCGTCGATTGGGGCGGCCTGCACCATGTCGGCGGCCCCGGCCAGAACGGCGCGGCGGCGCTCGACTGGGCGATGCGCGCGCTGACGGGCCGCGACGGCGTCGGCGTCGACGCGCTGCTCGCCGGCGCAGCCGCCGGCGCGCCGCTCGTCTTCCTGCCCTACCTGAATGGCGAGCGCACGCCGTTCTGGGACGCCGACCTGCGCGGCGCCTTCGTCGGCCTGACCTCCGCGCACGGGCCCGCAGATCTGGCGCGCGCCGTCCTCGAGGGCGTCGCCTTTCACCTGCGGCGGCTGCTCGAACGCGCCGAGGCGGCGACCGGCCTTGCGGCGGCGGAGATCCGCTTCGGCGGCGGCGCCGCGCGCAGCCCGATCTGGCGGAGCGTGAAGGCGGACGTCTGCCGCCGCCCCATCGTCGCCTGCGACGCGGCGGAGCCGGGCCTCGTCGGCGTAGCGGCCGCCGCCTTCGTCGCAGCCGGCCGCTACGCTGCGCTTGCGCAGGCGCAGGACGCGATGGCGCGCCCCGCCTGTCGCGTCGAGCCCGATGCGAGCCGCGCGGCGCGCTACGACACCCTTTACGCGCTGTTCGGCAGCGCGCATGAAGCGCTCGCGCCGATCTCGCACGCGCTCGCCGCGCTCGGCCGGGCGGAAGGAGCGTCCTGACCCATGCGCGCCGTCGTCGAACGCTATGGAACTGCGCTGGCGGGGCTCGCGCTCATCGTCTTCTTCCTCGTCTTCGCGCCGAACTTCGCCGCGCCGGCAAATCTCATAAACGTCGTCAAGGACACCTGCGTGCTGGCGCTGCTGGCCCTCGGCTTCGGCTTCGCGCTGACCGCCGGCGAGCTCGATTTGTCCTTCGCCGACGTGGCGAGTTTCGCCGCCGTGATGGCGGGCTTTCTCGTTCAGGCCGGCCACGGCGCGGCGGCGGGCGCGGCGGGCGCCGTGACGGCGGGGCTGGCGCTCGGCCTCGTCAACGGGGCGGTCGTGACACGCCTCAACGTGCCCTCGCTCATCGCCACGCTCGGTCTTGCGGCGGTGGCGCGCGGGCTCGCCTTCTGGATCACCCAGGGCGTCGGCTTCACCGGCCGCTGGCCCACCGCCTTCACCGGCCTCGCCCGCGGAACGACGCTCGGCGTCCCCAATCTGGCGCTCTGGCTCATCGGCGCGACGACCTTCGCCTGGGTGCTGCTGAAATGGACGAAAGCGGGCGCGCATCTGGCCGCGACCGGCGAGGCGGGCGAGGCGGCCCGTCTGGCCGGCGTGGATACCCCGCGCATGCGCCGTCTGGGTCTGGCGCTCTCCGGCGCATTCGCCGGCCTCGCCGCGCTGCTGCTGGCCGCCAATCTCTCCTCCGCCGCGCCGAACATGGCCGGCGATTTCTTCCTTTACGCCGTCGCCGCCGTGCTGCTCGGCATGACGATGTTCGAGCCCGGCCGCCCCAACGTGCCGGGCACGGTGTTCGCCGCCTTCACGCTGAAGGCGCTCGGCAACGGCATGGTGCTGATGGGCGCGCCCTATTACGCTCAGGACGTCGCGCTCGGCGTGATCATCGTGGCCTCGGTCGCCGTGTCCGGGACGATCCTGCGCAAGGCCGCCTTCAGGGTTTGAAAACGGCCGCACGGCCACAGGGAGACGAAACGACATGAACAGGATATTCGCCCTCCGCCTCGGCGCGCTGTGCGCCGTGCTGACGCTCTCGCTCCCCGCAGGCGCGTTCGAGCTTGGCGTCATCGGCTTCCAGTTCTCCTCCGAGACGCATGCGCGCGCCGCCAACGCCGCCGCCGCCGAGGCCAAGGCGAAAGGCTGGGGCGTGACGTTGCTCAACTCGGAAGGCGCCCTGCCCAAGCACGCCGAGCAATTCGAGGCGCTGATCGCCAAGAAGGTCGACGCCATCATCATCGCGATGGGCAAACCCGTCGAGGCCGACGCCCAGTTCAAGGCGGCCAAGGACGCCGGCATCCCCGTCGTCACCATCGCCTCCGGCGTCAGCCCGCACGCGCTCTTCGACGTGCAGGCGAACGAATACAAGATCGGCTCGATGGCGGCGCTCTACCTGCTCGGCCAGATGGGCTATCGCGGCAATCTGCTCGAGGCGCGTTTCGAGCTCAACGTCGCCACCCGCATCCGCGGCAAGATTCTCGACGCCGCGCTGTCCGAGAATCCTGCGGTGAAGGAGGTTGGCAAGTTCGCCATGGCGCGCACGCAGAGCTGGCGCGAGGACGTGCGCGGCGGCATGCAGGCGCTGCTGCTGCAGAACCAGGGCAAGGTGAACGGCGTGTGGGCCTCGTTCGACGCGCAGGGCTACATCATCGACGATCTGCTCAAGGCGCAGGGCGTCAAGAAGGGCGAGATTCCGCTCGTCTCCGCCGACGGCGGGCCCGAAACCTATCGCCGCATCGCCGATCCGGACTCCGCCTTCCTCGCCACCGTCGCCGTGCCGTTCGAGGAGATGGGCAAGAAGGCGGTCGACGCCATCGACGAGATCGTCGTCAAGAAGAAGCCGAAGGAGAGCGTCGTCTCCGGCCCCTATCTCTATGTCGACGGCGTTCTGGTGGACAAGGATAACGTCGCCCAGTTCCTGAAATGAGCACAGGGCCGATTCTGGCGCTGCGCGGTCTCGCCAAACGCTATGGCGCGGTCGAGGCGCTGCGCGGCGTCGATCTCGACGTCGCGCGGGGCGAGGTGCTGGCGATCTGCGGCGACAACGGCGCCGGCAAGTCCAGCCTGCTGAAAGTGGCGTCCGGGGCCGAGCCGCCGAGCGCCGGCGAGATATCGCTCGACGGTCGGGCGGTCTCCTTCCGCTCGCCGCACGACGCGCTCGGCATGGGGCTGGCGACGATCTATCAGGATCTCGCCCTCGCCCCGCGCCTGTCGATCGCGCAGAACGTCTACATGGGCTCGGAGCTGACGCGCGGCGTCGGCCCGCTACGCCTGCTCGACAAGGCGGCGATGGCGCGCGGCGCGCGCGCGCTGCTCGCGCGCCTCAATTCGACGCTCGACGACATGGCCGCGCCGGTCGAGCACCTCTCCGGCGGTCAGCGCCAGGCCGTCGCCATCGCCCGCGCGCTGCGATGGGACGCGCGGCTCGTGTTGATGGACGAGCCGACCGCCGCGCTGGGCGTGCGCGAATCCGCGCAGGTGCGCGAGCTGATTCTGCGGTTGAAGCAGGAGGGCCGCACCGTCGTGCTGGTCTCGCACGACATGCGCGACGTCGTCGCCGTGGCCGATCGCGTCGTCATTCTCGCCGGCGGCCGCAAGGCGCAGGAGCGGCCCGTCGACGGCCTCGACGCGACCGATCTGACGCGCCTCGTGATGAACGCCGCCGCCTGACCGTCACACGCCGGCGAGATGGCAGGCGACGCGCCCGCCAGCGCGTGGCTGCAAGACCGGCTCGACCGCATCGCACGGCGCAAAGCGCCTGTTGCAGCGCGGATGGAACGCGCAGCCCGCGGGCGGCGACAGCGGATCGGGAAAGGCCGGGCCGAGACCGAGATCGGGCACGCCAAGGCCCGGCTCCGGCGTCAGCGCCGAGGCGAGCAACGCCTGCGTGTAGGGATGTTGTGGCGCCCCGAACAGCGCGCCGGCCTCCGCCTCCTCGACGACGCGACCGAGATACATCACCGCGACGCGCGTCGCGATGTGCTCCACCACCGCGAGATTGTGGCTGATGAAGACGAGCGTCGTCCCCAGCTCGCGTTGCAGGTCCATCAGCAGATTGAGAATCTGGCTCTGCACCGAGACGTCGAGCGCCGAGGTCGGTTCGTCGCAGATCACGATCTCGGGCTGCATGACGAGCGCGCGCGCAATCGCCACGCGCTGGCGCTGCCCGCCCGAGAGCTGGCCCGGATAGGCCGGAGCGAGGCGCGCCGGCAGGCCGACGCGCTCCAGCATCTCGACCGCGCGACGCCGGCGCTCCCCCGAGGCGCCGACGCGATGCACCTCCAGCGGCAGCGCCACGATGTCGGCGATGCGGCGGCGCGGATTGAGCGAGGAATAGGGGTCCTGAAACACCGGCTGCACGCGCCGCGCAATCTCGACGCGCGCCAGCGAGCGCGCGTCCGTCCCGCCGATCAGCACCGCGCCGGCGCTCGGCGCGAGCAACCCGAGCAGCATTTTCGCGAGAGTGGACTTGCCGCAACCGGACTCGCCGACGATCGCCAGCACCTCGCCCTCGCGCACGGCGAGCGACACGCCGTTGACGGCGTGCAGCATGCGCTTCTTCGCGAACAGCCCGCGCCCGACGGCGAAGGCGCGCGAGACGTCCCGCGTTTCGATGAGGATCGTCATGCCAGCACGCAGCGCGCGCCGTGGCCGCGCGCATCGACGCGCCACGGAATGTCGGTCTCGCAATCCGGCCGCGCGAAGCGGCAGCGCGAGCGGAAGGCGCAGCCCTTCAGCGCGCCGACGAGCGAGGGAACGACGCCCGGAATGGCGCCGAGCCGCGAGCCGCGCGGCGTGCGTCCCGGGACCGGGATGCAGTCGAGCAGGCCCTGGGTATAGGGATGGCGCGGCGCGGCGAACAGATCGGCCGCCGCGCCCGTCTCGACGATCTCGCCGGCATACATCACCGCCACCCGCGTCGCGATGCGCGCCACGACGCCGAGATCGTGCGTGATCAGTACGAGCGCCAGACCGAACTCTTCCGCAAGCTCGCCCAGAAGCCGCAGGATCTGCGCCTGGATCGTCACGTCGAGCGCCGTCGTCGGCTCGTCGGCGATCAGCAGGTCAGGCCCGCACATCAGCGCGGTGGCGATCATCACGCGCTGGCGCAAACCGCCGGAGAGCTGATGCGGATACTGGCCGAGACGCTCGCGCGCGCTGGCGATGCCGACGCGGCCGAGCAGATCGACCGCGCGCGCCTCCGCCTGCGCGCGGCCGACGCGCTTGTGCCGGCGGAACCCTTCCGTCATCTGGTCGCCGATCGTGTAGGCCGGATTGAGCGCCGTCATCGGCTCCTGAAAGATCATCGCGATGCGGTTGCCGCGCAGATCGTTCATCCGCGCCGGCGACAGATCGCCGAGTTCGACGCCGCCGAACGACAGCCGCACCGCGCGGCGCGAGGCCGCCTTCGGCAGAAGGTCCATCAAGGCCAGAGACGTCATCGACTTGCCGCAGCCCGACTCGCCGACGAGGCACAGCGTCTCGCCGCGGTCGACCGCGAAGGAGACGCCGCGCACCGCGTGCAGCGTCCCCTGCGGCGTCGCCAGATCGACCGTGAGCCGTTCGACGTCGAGCAGGCTCATGCGCGCCCGTCCGGCGCGAGCGTGTCGCGCAGCCCGTCGCCGACCAGATTGATCGCCAGCACGAGCAGCGCCAGCGCCGTGCCGGGAATGGCGATCAGCCAGAAGGAGAAGAACATGTAGGCCTTCGCCTCGGAGATCATCAGCCCCCAGCTCGGCAGCGGCGGCTGCACGCCAAGTCCGAGAAAGGACAGCGCCGCTTCGAGCAGGATGGCGCTCGCCGCCTCGACGGTGGCGACGACGATGAGCTGCGGCGCGACGTTCGGCAGCACCTCGCGCAGGATGATGCGGGCGGTCGAGGCGCCCGCCGCCCGCGCCGCCGCGACATAATCGAGATGGCGCACCTGTTGCGTCGCCGAACGCATCACCACCGCGAAACGGTCCCACTTCAGGAGGCCGAGCACGAGAATGACGACGAGCAGCGAGCCGGACGCGACGGCGACGACGGCGAGCGCCACCAGCACCACCGGCAGCGCCAGGCGCGCGGTGACGATGAAGGTGACGACGAGATCGATCCGGCCGCCGAAATAGCCGGCCACCAGCCCGAGCGTCGAGCCGATGAGGCCCGAGATGATCATCACCGAGAAGCCGATCAGCAGCGAAATCTGCCCGCCCCAAAGCACGCGCGAGAGATAGTCGCGGCCCAGATTGTCTGTGCCGAGCGGATGCGACCAGTCCCCGCGCGCGTCCCAGATCGGCGGCGCGAGGCGCTTGGCGAGATCCTGCGCGTAAGGATCGTGCGGCGCGATCAACGGTGCGGCGAGGGACAGGATGACGATCGCCGCCAGCAGCGTCGCGCCCGTCATCAGGCCCGCGTGGCCGGCGACGCGACGCAGCGCGACGCCGCGCGGATCGGGCGAGGCGGCGGCCGCGGAGGCCTCGAGCGTCGCGTCGCTCATCAGCCTGTCCTCAGCCGCGGATCGAGCCACGCGTTGACGAGATCGGTGGCCAGCGTCAGCAGCACGTAGACGACCGAGAGGATCATCAACACCGCCTGCGTCACCGGGAAATCCTTGTGCGTGATCGATTCGTAAGCGAGGTAACCGAGCCCATCGAGCGCGAAGATCGTCTCGATCACGATGGAGCCGCCAAGCAGGAAGCCGAACTGAACGCCGGCGAGCGCGACGACGGGCGCGAGCGCGTTGCGCATCGCATGTTTCACCACGACCGAAAGCGGGGACAGGCCCTTGGCGCGCGCCGTGCGCACGTAGTCGGAGGCGAGCGCCTCGATCATGCCGGCGCGGATGAGCCGCATGAAGGGCGGCGTGATGTAGAGGCCGAGCGAAATCGCCGGCAGCACGAAATGCGCCCATGTGTCGGAGCCCGACACGGGCAGCCAGCGCAGCTTCACCGAGAAGACCATCACCAGCGCGAGTGCGAAGAAAAAGTTGGGCAGCGCTTGCCCGAGCACCGCGATCGTCAGGCTCAGCCGATCGATCCATGTGTTCGGAAACAAGGCCGACAGGACGCCGAGCGGCAGCGCGACGGCGAGCGCCAGCGTCAGCGAGGCGAAGGCGAGGATGACGGTGGCGCCAATCTTGTCGCCGATCAGCCCGGCGACGCTGGTCTTGAAATACAGCGACTGGCCGAAATCGCCGGTCAGCGTGCGCGCCAGCCACTCGCCATATTGCACGATCAGCGGTCGGTCGAGCCCATAGGTGCGGCGCACGAGGTCAACGTCCTCGGCGCGCGCGCCCTCGCCCGCGATCGCCAGCGCAACGTCGCCCGAGATGCGCAGCAGGACAAAGCTCGCAGCCGAAACGGCGAGCGCCACCAGCAGCGCCAGACCCAGTCGCTTCAACGCATAGGCGAGCATCGCGCCCTACTTCCAGCTCATCTCCCAGAAGCGCGGCAACTCATCGGCATAGGCGCGATAGTCGAGCCCCTTGGCGTTGACGTAGTAGGTCACCAGCGCATAGAGCGGCACGCCCATCGCGCGCTCCGAGATCAGGCCCAGCGCGTCCGCATAGGCCTTCTTGCGCGCCGCCGGATCGACCGACGTGTCGCCGGTCTTGAGGAGCGCGATCACCTCCGGGTCCTTGTTGATGTCGTCCGGCCCGCCGCCGAAATAGACCGGCGTCGAGGCCGATGTGTCGTTGACCGAGAACGAGCCCCACGTTTGATGCGCCATCGCCGCCTTGTTGGCGCGCACCTGGTCGCGCATCGCGGCGTATTGCATGAAGCGCAGGTTGGCCGTGATGCCGGCGGCGCGCAGATAGTTGATCATCGCCTCCGATTGCGGCCGCTCGCGATAGGCGAAGAGATCGACCTCGAATCCGTTCGGATAGCCCGCCTCGGCGAGCAGTTTCTTGGCCTTCGCGGGATCGTAGTCGAGCGGCTTGGCCTTCTCGTCCGAACAGCCGAACTGCGAGGGGTAGCACATCGCGTTGAGCACGCGCGCGCCCTCGCCGACCAGCTCCTTCACCATCGTCTTGCGGTCGATCGCATGAGCGATCGCCTGACGCACGCGGATGTCGCGCAACGCGGGCAGCGGACTGTCCGGCAGCGAGTTGAGATTAAGGAAGACGATACGCATCGTCTCGCCCGCCTTCACCTCGAGATGCGGCACGGTCTTCAGCTGCGCCGCCTGATCGGGCGCGACGTTCATGATGAAGTCGAGCCCGCCGGCGAGCATCTCGGCCATCTGCGTCTGACGATCCGGAATGAAGCGGATGTCGACGCGCTCGAGCTTCGGCTGCGGCTTCGGGCTGTCCTTGAAGTAGTCGGGATTGCGTTGCAGGCGCACGCTCTTGCCGAGCGCGTGCTCGACGACCTTGTAAGGCCCGGTGCCGACCGGCGCGGCGTTCATGCCGGCCGGGCCGACCTTGGCGTAATACTCGTTCGGATGGATGACGACGGGGCCGGACAGATACTCGACAGCGGCCGGGAACGGCGCCTTCAGCTTCACCCGCACCTTGAAGGTGTCGAGCTTCTCGGCGCTCGCGATCCAGTTGACGTTGCTCTGCGTGACGACCTTGTTCTCGGCCTTTGCGACGAAGTTCAACGTATAGACCACGTCGTCGGCGTCGAACGCCTCGCCGTTGTGGAACTTGACGCCCTGCCGCAATTCGAGATCGAGCGTCGTCGGATCGGTCCACTTCCAGCTTGTGGCGAGCTGGCCCTTGTATTCGTTCGTCGTCGGATCGCGATAGATCAGCGTGTCCCAGACATGCTGACCGATGATCACGCCGATGCGCACATTGTTGAAGAACGGATCGATGTTTTCGGCCACCTGATCGTAGCCGAAGCGCGCTGAATTGGCGCCTTTCTGCGCCAGCGCGGGCGCGCTCGCGGCGAGCGCTAGCGTCGCGCCGCACGTTGCGATCCAGGACAATGCGCGCATGACGATCACCTCGTTCCGACGGACACAACCAAGTCCAGCGGGAGTGTCGAGGCTCGGCGAAAGACTGTCAACGCGCCGTTGCCGCGCCGCGTTCGGAAAGGCCGTCGCCGATGTCCCAGTAGAGGCCCGCCATCAGCTTCAACCCTTCCGCGACGATGGAGAGCGGAACATGCTCGTTCGGCGCGTGCTGCGAGCAGGCGGGATAGGAGTGCGGAACCCAGATCGTCGTCAGCCCCAGCACGTCGGTGAAGATGTCGTTCGGCAGCGAGCCGCCGAGATTGGGCAGGATCGCCGGCTTCCCGCCATGCGTGCGCGTCAGCGACGCGACGGCGAAGCGCACAAAGGGATGATCCGGGTCCATGCGCGTGGCGACGAACATCGTCTCGCGCGAGGGCGCGACCTGCACATGCGCGAATCCGTGCCGATCCAGAAACCGGCGCAACGCCGGCATCAGCGCCTCGGTGTCGACGCCGACGACGAAGCGCAACTGCATCCGCGCCCAGGCGCGCGGCGGGATCGCGTTGACGGGCGCGCGCGGATTGCCGCATTCGAACGCCAGCACTTCGAGATTGCACCAGCCGAACACCTTTTCGGCGAGCGTGAGTCCGGGCTCGCCCCAGCGCGGCTCGATCTGCGGGCCGCCATCGGTCGAGACGACCTCGATGTCGGCGAGCGCGCGCCGCACGCTGTCGGGAATGCCCTCCGGCGTGAACTCCGGCACGCGGATCTGCCCGTTCGGCCCGACGAGGCAGGCGATGGCGTGGGCCAGTTCGATGCCGGGATTGGAGATCAGCCCGCCCCAATTGCCGGAATGGTGGCCGCCCTCGCGCGCGTCGATCCACAGATCGAAATTGAAGCCGCCGCGCGCGCCCAGAAAGATCGTCGGCCGCGCCGCGCTGAGCCGCGGACCGTCGGAGGCGATCAGCAGGTCGGCGGACAGGCGCGCGCGATGAGCCTCGCAGATCTCGCGCAGGCCCGGCGAGCCGGTCTCCTCCCCCATCTCGATGATGTATTTGGCGTTGAAGCCGAGCCGGCCGCGCGTGTCGATCACCGCCTTCAGCGCGGTCATGTTGATCTGGTGCTGGCCCTTGTTGTCGACGACGCCGCGTCCGTACCAGCGTTCGCCGCGCTGCGCGAGCCGCCAGGGCGAGAGCCCGTCCGACCACTCCGCGTCCATGCCGCGGATGACGTCGCCATGGCCGTAGCCGAGCACCGTCGGCAGCGCCGGATCCTCGATCCGCTCGGCGAGCAGGAACGGGCCGCCCTCGCGCGGATTGGCGACAATCTCGGTGCGAAACCCCATCGCCGCGAAATCCGGCGCCATCTCCTCGACGAGGTAGCGCATCAGTTCGGGCGCACGGTCGGGAGTCTGGCTTTCGGTCGCGATGGCGACGCGGCGCGCCAGCGTTTCGCGAAAGGCGCCGCTGGCGAACGCCTCATGCGCGCGGGCGATCGCCGCGTCGCGGCCCGCGGCGCCGCTCGTCACCACATCTCCCATAGCCGCTCCCATCGTCTCGATCCGCGGCGTCCGCCACGGCGGCCGGAGCATGGCCTCCGCCCCGCGTCAGGCCAAGCCCCACGATACGGGCCGTGATCCTCGCACGAACCCGATCGCGCGATGCGCGCCGCAATGCCCGGGCGGCGCGCGCCGGAGGCGCCCGTTTGACTCTCCAAAACGTTTCGGATCAATATCCCACCCGTCTCGGGAACGGTTCATGACATCGCTCCGCAGCCTCGCGTCCGACCTCGGCCTGTCGATCACCACGGTTTCGCGGGCGCTCGACGGCTATGCGGATGTGTCGGCCGCCACGCGCGAGCGCGTGAGGACGGCGGCGGCCGCCGTCGGGTATCGCCCCAACTCCGCCGCCCGGCGCTTGCGCAAGGGATCGAGCGAAACGGTCGCGCTGATCATGCCGACAGAGCCGGGCCGGTTCTACGAACCGGCGTTCGTCGACCTCCTCGCCGTGATCGGCGAGCGGCTGGCGGCGCGGCGCTACGATCTGATGCTGCTGGCGGCAAGGCCGGGCGCGGAGGAGCTGGCGGCCTACAGGCGCATCGTCAAGGATCGACGCGCGGACGCCTGCATCCTCGTGCGAACGCGCCGGCGCGACGAGCGCATCGCCCTCCTGCAGGAGGCGGGCCTGCCCTTCGTCTGCCACGGACGCACCGAAACGCAGACGCCCTACGCCTTCGTCGACGGCGACGGCGAAGCCGGCTTCCGCGAGGTCACGAGCCGCATGGCGGCGCTCGGCCACCGGCGGATCGCGCATCTGGCGGCGCCCGACCATTTCACTTTTGCCTGGTTCCGCGCCCGCGGCTGGCGCATGGCGATGCAGGCCGCCGGCCTGCGGGACGATCTTCAGACCATGTGCGCCTCCGCCGAGGAGGCTGGCGAGCAGGCGGCGGCGGCGCTTCTGGCCGGACCGGACCGCCCCACCGCGCTGATCTGCGCGACCGACCGCATCGCCCTCGGCGCCGTGCGGGCCGCGCAGGCCGCCGGCCTCGTGGTCGGGCGAGATGTCGCCGTGACGGGCCACGACAACATCCACGCCTCGCGGTTCACCCATCCCGCGCTGACCACCATGGAGCTCGACGTGCGCGCCGTCGGCGAGCGCCTCGCCGACAAGCTGCTGACTCTCCTCCGGCGCGACGCGCCCGAACCGACGGGCGACGTGTTTCCGCTGCGCCAGATCCTGCGCGCCTCCTCGGCGGAGGCGGGCTGAGTTTTCGACCGATCCCGCGACCGGGAAAACCCGGCGCTTCGAACCGTAGGGAGATGACCATGACTGGATTGAAGCGACTGCTGGCCGCCGCCGCCGTCTCGGGCGCGGCCCTGACCGGCGCGATGGCGCAGGAAACCATCTTCCTCTCGACGCAGCTGCGCCCCGTGGAGGAGGCCACCAAGGTGCGCCAGATCATCCTCAAGGGCGCGCCGGGGCCGGTGACCTTCGTGGTCGAGGAGCCCTCGCCCTTCCAGACGCGCATGGACGCCGAGACGCAGGCCGGCAAGCGCACGATTTCGATGGTCGGCGCCCTGCATGGCGAACTCGCCCCGCTGGTCGCCTCCAAGGGGCTCGAGCCGGTGGACGGCCTCGTCGCCAAGGCCACGGCGCTCGGCGTGCCGGACGCGATGATGGCGCTCGGCAAGCTCGGCACGAACAGCCAGATGTACATTCCCTGGATGCAGGCGACCTACATCATGGCCGCCAGGAAGGAGGCGCTTCAGTATCTGCCCGCCGGCGCCGACGTGAACAGCCTCACCTACGCTCAGCTCAAGGACTGGGCCAAGGCCATTCAGGACAAGACCGGCAAGCGCGCGCTCGGCTTCCCGGCGGGGCCGAAGGGTCTGCTCGCCCGATTTTTCCAGGGCTATCTCTACCCCTCCTACACCGGCGGCGTCGTCGCCACGTTCAAGAGCGCCGAGGCCGAGGCGATGTGGGGCGCGTTCAAGGATCTCTGGGCGCACGTCAATCCGAACTCGGCCTCGTACGATTTCATGCAGGAGCCGCTGATGGCGGGCGAGGTGATGATCGCGTTCGATCACGTCGCGCGCCTGAAAGACGCGCTGGTCGCCGCGCCGAACGACTACGTCACCTTCCCCGCGCCGTCCGCCGGCAAGGGCCGCGGCTTCATGCCGGTGGTCGCGGGCCTCGGCGTCGCGCCGAACGCGCCGAACAAGGCGGGCGCGATGGCGACCATCGAACATCTCCTGAAGCCGGAGACGCAGATCGCCATGGCGCGGGAACTCGGCTTCTTCCCCGTCGTGAAGGCCGATCTGCCGGCGGATCTGCCGGGCGGCATCAAGCTGCTGGTCGAGGGCGTCGCCAAGACGCAAGGGGCTAAGGACGCGCTGGTCTCGCTGCTGCCTGTCGGCCTCGGCGCCAAGGGCGGCGAGTTCAACAAGGTCTATGTCGACACGTTCCAGGCGATCGTGCTGCGCGGCGCGCCGATCCGCGCCACGCTCGACGCGCAGGCCGCGACGCTCCAGACCATCATGAACGAGACCAAGGCCCCCTGCTGGGCGCCCGACAAGCCGGGCGATGGCGCCTGCAAGGTGAACTGACCGCGCCGCCCTGTCGCCGCCCCTCCCCCGCGCGGGAGGGGCGCTCCCGGTGAGATCGTCATGTCGCGCTCCCGCCTCCTGCCCTATCTGCTGATCGGCCCGGCGACGGTCTTCCTGCTGGCGCTCTTCGTCGCGCCGCTGGTCCAGACGATCGCGCTCGCCTTCACCCATGACGGCGCGGCCTCGCTCGCCAACTTCGCCAAGATGGTGGGCGACCTCAACTTCGGCCTGTCGATCCGCAACACCTTCCTGCTCGTGCTGACGGTCATTCCGCTCCAGCTCTGCCTCGCGCTGGCGATGGCGATGATGGTGCAGAAGCTGGAGAAGGGGCGCGATCTCGTGCTCTGGATCCTCATCATCCCGCTCGGCGCCTCCGATCTGGCGGCGGGACTCGTCTGGCTGTCGATCCTTCAGGACCGCGGCTATTTCAACACCGTCCTGAACATGCTCGGGCTCGTCGACGGCCCCGTGAACTGGCTGTCCTACGAGACGCCGGTCAGCCTCTTCGTCGGCGTCGTTCTGGCCGAGTTGTGGCGCGCCACCGCGATCGTTCTCGTCATCCTGATCGCCGGCCTGCAACTGATCCCGAAGGAATACGCCGAGGCGGCGGAAATCTTCGGCGCCGACGCCTGGACGCGCTTTCGCAGGATCACGCTGCCGCTGCTGAAGCCCTCGATCCAGTCGGCGCTGATCCTGCGCACGGTGCTCGCCTTCGAGGTGTTCGCCGTCGTCTATGCGCTGTCGGGGCGCAATTTCCCCGTGCTGGTGGGCGAGGCCTACGCCTGGCAGCACGGCAACCAGAACAATGGCGTGGCCGCCGCCTACGCCATCCTCGTCATGGCGATCTCGCTCGCCGCGACGGTCGTCTACATCAAGGCGCTCGCGACGCGGCCGGAGACGCAGCCATGACCGGCGCTCCCGTTTCGCGCCGCCTGCGCGGGCTCGTCTTCTGGTCCGGAATCGCGATGCTGTGCGTCTGGGTGCTGGCGCCGATCTATCTGATCGCGCTCGGCGCCTTCGGCGGGCGCGCCGGCGTGTTCCGCTGGCCCAAATCGCTGATGCCGTGGGATACGACGCTGGCCGCGATGCAGGCGTTTCTCGCCGTCGATGGCGTCTGGGCCGCCGCGCTCAACGGCGCGCTCGTCGCCGGCCTCACCATGCTGTTCTCGCTGCTGCTCGGCGCGCCGGCCGGCTACGCGCTCGCCCGCTACGCCTTCGCCGGTCAGAGCGCTTTCCGCATGCTGGTCGTTCTCACCCGCGCCTTTCCGCTGGCGATCCTCGCGTTGCCGTTGACGGTGACGTTCATCCGCGTGGGCCTCTACGACACCGCCGTCGGCGTCGCGCTGGTGCATACCGCGCTGGCCCTGCCCTTCGCCGCGCTCGTCTCCTCGAGCCTGTTCATGGGCATCCCGCGCGAACTGGAGGAAGCGGCCTGGGTGTTCGGCTGCACGGGGTTTCAGGCGTTCCGCAAGATCGTGCTGCCGCTCGCGCTGCCCGGACTCGCGGCGGCGGCGATCTTCGCCTTCGTCATTTCGTGGAACGAGGTGTTCGCCGCCTCCGTCCTCACCGTGCGCAACAAGACGCTGACGGCCTACCTCCTCACCGTGCTGGCGGAATCGCCGCTGCATTTCCGCTTCGCCGGCGGTTTCCTGCTCATCCTTCCCTCCGTCGTCTTCATGTTCGCAGTGAGAAAATATCTCTTCGCGATGTGGGGCGTCGCCAACCGATAGGCGCCGACATGGCCGGCATCACGATCGACCGTATCGAGAAAAGGTTCGGCGCCGTCGCCGCGCTGCGGGAATTGTCGCTGGAGGTGGCGGACGGCGAGTTCATCGCGCTGCTCGGCCCTTCCGGCTGCGGCAAGACCACGTTGCTGCGCATCATCGCGGGGCTCGAGCAGCAGACCGCGGGCCGCATCCGCATCGGCGGACGCGACGTCTCCGCCCTGCCCCCGCGCGAGCGCGGCCTGGCGATGGTGTTCCAGAACTATGCGGTCTTTCCGCACATGACCGTCTACGAGAACGTCGCCTTCGGATTGCGCATGAAGGGCGCGAGCGACGCCGACGTGAAGACGCAGGTCGAGCGCGCGTCGGGCCTGTTGCACATCGAGCCCTATCTCGAACGCTACCCCGCGAAGCTCTCGGGCGGGCAGCGTCAGCGCGTGGCGGTGGCGCGCGCGCTGGCGGTGCAGCCGGCCGTGCTCTTGATGGACGAACCCCTCTCCAACCTCGATGCGCTGTTGCGGCTCGAAATGCGCTCGGAGCTGAAATCCGTCCTCGCCGCGTCCGGCGCGACGACCGTGTATGTCACCCATGACCAGACCGAGGCGATGGGCCTGGCCGACCGCGTCGCCGTCATGCACGAGGGCGTCATCGAACAGATCGACCGGCCTCAGGCGCTCTATGAAAGGCCCGCGACGCGCTTCGTCGGCGGCTTCGTCGGATCGCCGCCGATGAACTTCATCGACATGCCGGTGAGCGGCGGCGCGGCGCGGCTGGGCGCGTTTTCAAGCCCCGTCGCCGCGGGCGACGGCCTCGTCACGGCGGGGATCCGGGCCGAGGACATCGCGATTTCGGACAGCGGCGGCCTGCCCTTCGATGTCGTCGTCTGCGAGCCTCTGGGCGCGACGCTGCTGCTCACGGGCCGGATCGAGGGGCAACTGGCGCGTGTCGCGGCGCGGCCCGACGCGCGCGTCCGGCCCGGCGACCGGCTGAGCCTCTCCCCCGCCCTCGATCGGATCGTCTGGATCGACCCGCAAAGCGGCCGATCCCTCGGCGCATCCCCGGGAGCCGCAGCATGAGCGTCATGACCATGGCGAACGACAAGCAGGCCGAGGCCAGAGCCATCCTCGCCGCCAACGACCGGGGCGGCTACACGGTGCCGACCCACGAGCTCTATCCCTTTCAGTGGAACTGGGACTCGGCCTTCGTCGCGATGGGCTTCGCCACCTACGACATCGACCGGGCGCTGCGCGAACTGGAGCGGCTCGCCGAAGGCCAGTGGGCGGACGGGATGATCCCGCACATCGTCTTCCACGCCCCGGCGGACAGCTATTTCCCCGGCCCCGACGTGTGGGGAACGCGCCATCGCATCGCCACGTCCGGCATCACGCAGCCGCCGGTCTTCGCCTGCGCCCTGAAATTCATCGCCGACCGGGCCGACGACTCGTTTGCCCCGCGCATCCTCGCGCTGTTCGAAGCGGCCGATCGCTATCACCGCTGGTTCGCGGCGGCGCGCGACCCCGACGGCGCCGGCCTCGTCTCGACGCTGCACAATTGGGAGACGGGCCGCGACAACTCGCCGGAATGGGACGCGCCCTTCGCCCGCGTGCCCGAGACGACGACGACCGCGATCCGCCGCCGCGACACCGGGCATGTCGACGCCTCGATGCGGCCGACGGACGCCGACTACCGACGCTACATCCACCTCGTCGATCTCTACCGCTCGCTCGACTGGGCGCCGGCGGCGATGTTCGCGGCCGCGCCCTTTCGCGTCGCCGACATCGGCTCCAACGCGATCCTGCTGGCGGCGGAGGAGGCCCTGCTCGATCTCGCGCCGCGGTTCGGCGCGGCCGCCGAACCCGACATCCGCGCCCGCATCGCGCGCCTCTCGCGCGGCCTCGCGGGCCTCTGGAGCGAGGATCGCGGCTGGTATCTGTCGCGCGATCTCATCGCCGGCGCGCCGATCGCGGTGCGGACCTCCGCCGGCCTGTTGCCGCTGCTCACGAGCGTTCCGGACGCAGCCCGGATCGAACGGATGGCGGCGACCCTCGCGCGCCATCTCGACGATGTCGCCATGGGCGTCGCCTCCACCCTGCCGGGAGAGCGCGGCTTCGAGGCCAAGCGCTACTGGCGCGGCCCTGTCTGGGCCGTCGTCAACTGGATGATCGCCGAAGGGCTCGCGCGGCGCGGGCAGGCGGCGCTGGCCGGGCGCCTGCGGCGCTCGACCCTCGCGTCGATTTCGGAGCGCGGCTTCGGCGAATATTTCGACCCCACGACAGGGCAGGCGCTTGGCGGCCGCAGCTTCTCGTGGACGGCGGCGATCCACTTGCTCCTCAGCGAGGCCTGACGCGCCTCGACCACGCGGCGACTGCGCCTCGACCCGGGCCGAAATGAAAAAGCCGCCTTGCGGCGGCCTATCATGTCTCCTTGCATTCCAAGGAGAAATTGGAGCGGGCGAAGGGATTCGAACCCTCGACCCCAACCTTGGCAAGGTTATGCTCTACCCCTGAGCTACACCCGCATCCGTGGGATCGACGCCAGCGGCGTCGACGGGCGCTCTATGCCGTATCCGTTCGGCGATTGCAACCCGGATTCTGATGCGGCGAGAAGGCGCGCCGCAATCGCGCGCAAGCGTCTTGACGCGACGTCCTTCTTGCCACGCCGCGCAAAAGAAAGGCCGGCGGGACTTTCGTCCGACGCCGGCCCGTCGTCGCTCGCGTTACGCGCCGTTGAAAAACGATGTCCCGGGGGGCTGGGGGGCTGACGAATCCGGAAACCTCGTCTCGCGGCTGCGAGCGACGACGATCAAGGTGGCGGCGCTTCGGGGCGAAATCAGGGCGGACGGAAGGTATTCCTGCGCAGGCTTGCCGACGCGCGGCGACCGGGCGATGATCGGCGTCGTGGAGGCGCCATGAGCGATTTGGAACCGCCCGAGCACGCCCGGCCCCACGCGCCCGAGCGCGCCGGGGCCGTCGTCGAACCGTTTCGCAACGCCGCCCCGGCGCCGGCCGTGGTCTCCTTCGACCGGCGCGAGTTGCAGACCATCCTCAATCTCTACGGTCGCAAGGTCGCCGAGGGGGAATGGCGCGACTACGCCATCGACTTCACGCGCGAGCGCGCCGTGTTCTCGATCTTCCGCCGCGCCTCCGAGGCGCCGCTGTTCCGCATCGAGAAGGATCCCCGGCTCGCCCGCCGGCAGGGCGCCTATTCGGTCGTCGCCGTCACCGGCGCGATCCTCAAGCGCGGGCAGGATCTGGCCCGCGTCATCGCCGTGCTCGACAAGCGGTTGAAGCTCGTCGACGTCTGAGCGGCGCCGCGCCCGCCCAAAGAAAAAGCCCCGGATCTCTCCGGGGCTTCGTCGTTTCGGCGGGATGGCGCCGGGATCAGTCCTCGCGCGCGCCCGTCAGCGACAGGATCATCTGGAACATGTTGACGAAGTTCAGGTAGAGCGACAGCGCGCCCATCACCGAGGACTTCTGCATCAGTTCGCGATCCGAGGCGAGGTAGTCGTAATCCTGCTTCAGGCGCTGCGTGTCCCACGCGGTCAGGCCCGCGAAGATCACCACGCCGACGAGGCTGATGACGAAGGCCATCGCGCCCGACTGCAGGAACAGGTTGACCAGGCTCGCCACGACGAGGCCGATCAGGCCCATCACGAGGAACGAGCCGACGCCCGACAGGCTGCGCTTCGTCGTGTAGCCGTAAAGGCTGAGACCGCCGAAGGCGACCGTCGTCACCAGCAGCGCCTGCACGATGCTGCCCGCCTTGAAGACGAGGCCGATCGAGCCGAGCGACAGGCCCATCGCCGCCGCGAACGCCCAGAACGTGCCGAGCAGCGCGGTGTAGCTCATCTTCTCGAAGCGGAAGGACAGGAACATGACGAAGCCGAGCGGCGCCAGCATGATCAGCCACTTCAGCGGCGAACCGTAAAGCGCCTGCACCACCGGGCTGGAGCGGCCCATCATCACGATCGCCATCGCGACGAGCGCCGAGATGCCGAGGCCGAGCGTCATGTGGTTGTAGATGCCGAGCATGTAGGAGCGCAGCCCCATGTCGTACTCGGCCGCGCCGACCCTCTCCATCCCCGCCGGGCGGTTCCAGGCCGTCGCGTTGCGGTCAAAGTCGGACATGTTCTCTCCTCTCGAAGCCCGTGGCCGGCCGCGCCAGCGGCGCGCCCGTCTGCGGGACGTGCCCCGAATATGGCGTCGAGCGCGCCCGCCGACAAGCAGCCCGGCCGGGGCCGCGACCATTCCCGGCGGAAAAACAGGCGTTTCACATCACTTTTCAGCGACGCCAAACGGTAAACGCGGGCCTCACAGGCTGCGTAGCCGCCGCGCCGGGCTTTCGCCAAGCGTCCGCCAGGTGCCGACGAGGCCGAGGACGACCGTCAGCGCCAGTGCGCCGAGCGCCGCCGCGCCCGCCGCCCGCGCGTCGAACACGAAGTCGAGCCGCATGATCTGCGTTCCCACCCCCCAGGCGGCGAGCGAACCGGCGAGGATGCCGAACGCCGCGGTCGCCGCGCCGATCATCGCATATTCGGCGAGATAGGCCGCGATCAGCCGGCCGCGCGTCGCCCCCAGCGTCTTCAGCACCACCGCGTCGTAGACCCGCGCCCGCTGGCCGGCGGCGAGCGCCCCGGCGAGCACCAGGATCGACGCGACGACCGCGATCGAGGCCGCCCCGCGCACGGCCAGCGCCAGCTGCGCGACGATCTCGTTGGCCGCGTCCAGCGCGTCCTTCACCCGCACGCTGGTGACGGTCGGAAATTCGCGCCCGATGTTGCGCAAGAGCGCCGCGTCGCGCGCCTCGTCGACCGCCTTGTCCTTCGCGAAGGCGATGGTGGCCAGCTCGGTGTGCGGCGCGCCCGCGAAGGTGTTCGGCGAGAACACCAGCACGAAGTTGATGCCGAAGCTGCGCCAGTCCACCCGCCTCAGATTGGCGATCCGCGCCGTGACGTTGCGGCCGAGCACGTTGACGGTCAGCGTGTCGCCGACCTTGACGCCGATCCCCTCCGCGATGCCTTTCTCCAGCGACACCAGCGGCTCGCCGCGATGGTCCGGCGCCCACCATTCCCCGCCGGCGATCGTCGATCCGGAGGGCAGGGTCGCCGCGTAGGTGACGCCCCGGTCGCCCTCCAGCGCCCACGCCGCCTCCTCCTTCGCCGCCACCTGCTCGGAGGGGACGCCGTTCACCCGCACGATGCGCCCGCGCATCATCGGCGTGCGCTCGAGCGCGGCGTCCGGCGCCTGCTGGCCCAGATAGTGCGCGAAACGCTCCGCCTCGGAGGAGCGCACGTCGAGGAAGAAGAAGCTCGGCGTGCGCGCCGCCACCCCCTGCCTGAGCTGGCCGGAGATGTTCGATTCGATCAGCGCCAGCGCCACCAGCAGCGCCAGCCCGAGCCCGAGCGACAGCGTCACGGACGGCGTCAGCGCGCCCGGCCGGTGGATGTTGGCGAGCGCCAGCCGCAGCTCGGTCGAGCGCGGGCGCGGCGCGCGCCGGGCGAGCGCCATCACGCCGACGGCGACGAGCCGCAACAGGCCGAAGGCGCCGACGACGGCGACGGCGTAGGCGACCGCGATGCGCTTCTCCGAGGCGAACAGCACCGCCGCGCCGATCAGCGCCGCGCCGGCGAGCGCCGCCAGCGCGAGATAGCGCGGGCGCGGCCAGCGCCGGTCGCCGTCCACCCTGTCGCGGAACAGCGCCGACACCGGCACGTCGTGCACGCGCCCCAGCGCCGGCAGCGCGAAGGCGAGCGCCGTCAGCGCACCATAGAGCGCGCCCAGCGCCAGTTCGCGCGGATACACCGCCGCCTCGAGCGGCACGGGGATCAGCGCGCCGAACAGCCAGACCACGAGGAAGGGCAGCGCCGCGCCGACCGACAGCCCGATGGCGACGCCGATGGCGGCGATCAGCATCACTTCCGTCAGCGCCATGCCGAACACGGCCGAGCCCGTCGCCCCGAGCGACTTCAACGTCGCCAGCGAGGCGCGCTTGCGGTCGACGAAACCGGCCACCGCATTGGCGACGCCGACGCCGCCGACGACCAGCGCCGTCAGCCCGACCAGCGTCAGGAATTGCGTGAAGCGCGCGATGTTGCGCTCGAACTGCGGGGAGACGTTGGCGCGCGAGCGCACCTCCCAGCCGATCTCAGGGAACGCCGCCCTGGCCTCGGCCGCGAGCGCCTCGACGGCGGCGTCCGTCGCCTCCTGCCCGCGCGTCGGCAGCGACACGCGATAGTGCCAGCGCGTCAGCGAGCCCGGCTGAACGAGGCCGGTCGCCTTCAGCGTGTCGACGCTCATCAGCACGCGCGGCCCGAAGCCGACGCCGGCGGCGAGCTTGTCCGGCTCGGAGACGAGCCGGGCGGCGATCTCGACCTCGAGGTCGCCGATGGAGACAACGTCGCCCGGCTTCAGGTCGAGCCGCGCCAGCAGCGCCGGCTCGGCGGCGACGCGCGGGCGCGCGCCCTGTCTGAGCGCCTGATCGACGCTCATCGGCGGATCGAAGGCGGCCGCCCCCGCACTTGGCCAGGCCGCGTCCACCGCCTTGATCTCGATCAGCGCCGAGCGTCCGTCGGCCGTGCGCGCCATGCCGCGCTGCGTCGCCACCACGGCGACGCGCCCGCGCGCCTCCAGAAAGGCGCGTTCGGGCTGCGCCAGCTCGCGATGCATGATCGAGAAGGCGATGTCGCCGCCCAAAATCATGCGGCCCTGCCGGGCGAGGCCGTCCGTCAGCCCGCGCGACACCGAGCCGACGCCGACGATGGCGGCGACGCCGAGCGCGATGCACGCCAGAAAGATGCCGAAGCCGCGCAGGCCCCCGCGCAGATCGCGCAGCGCGAAACGCAGGGCGAGCGGCAGGCCCGAGCCCGCCGGCGCGTCGGCCGCCGGGGCCGGCGTCGTGAGGTCCGCCGCGCTCATGCCGCCGCCTGCTCCGCCTCGACGCGGCCCGAGCGCAGCCGGATCGTCCGGTCGCAGCGTCGCGCCAGCCCCGGATCGTGCGTCACAAGAACGAGGGTCGCGCCGCGCTCGCGCTTCAGCGCGAAGACGAGATCGACGATCGAGGCGCCCGTCGTCTCGTCGAGATTGCCGGTCGGCTCGTCGGCGACGAGGATCGCCGGATTGGGCGCGAGCGCCCGCGCCAGCGCCACGCGCTGCTGCTCGCCGCCCGAGAGCTGCGCCGGATAATGCGACAGCCGCTCGCCGAGGCCGACGGCGCGCAGCTCGGCCGCCGCCCGGTCGAAGGCGTCCGCCGCGCCGGCGAGCTCCAGCGGCACGGCGACGTTCTCGAGCGCCGTCATCGTCGGGATGAGGTGGAAGGACTGGAACACGATGCCGATGCGCCGGCCGCGAAAGCGGGCGAGCCCGTCCTCGTCGAGCCGGCCGAGATCCTGCCCCTCGATGACGATTCGCCCCGAATCCGGCCGCTCCAGCCCGGCCATCGTCATCAGCAGCGTCGATTTGCCCGAGCCGGAGGGGCCGACGAGGCCTATCGCCTCGCCCCGCCCGATGCTCGCCGTAATCCCCTTCAGGATATGGACGCGCGCCGCGCCGGAGCCGAGACTGAGGTCGACATCGTGCAATTCAATCGCTGGGTCGGACATTCCATGCCTGTTCTGAGGGGGAAGATGGAGGCGGGCCTTCGTTCATATGGGCGCGCGGGCGCGCCGGTCCAATCGCGCCGCGTCTTTCTCGGCGGGGCGGCGGCGCTCGCCACAGGGCTGGGCCTTCGCCCCGCTTGGGCGGCGCGTCGTCTTAAACTCCTTTGTCTGGGCGACAGTTTGACGGCCGGTTACCTGCTGCCGGCCGGACAGGGCTTCGCCCCCGCGCTCGAACGCGCCCTGCGCGGGCGCGGCCTCGACGTCGAGACCATCGACGCCGGCGTTTCGGGCGACACGGCGACGGCCGGCCTCGAACGGCTGGACTGGGCGCTGGGCGAGGGAGCCGACGCCGCCATCGTCGAACTCGGCGCCAACGACATGTTCCGCGGCCTCGACCCGGCTCTGACCGAGAAGGCGCTCGACGCCATCCTGACCCGGCTCAAGGAGCGCAACGTCCGGCCGATCCTCGCCGGGATGCGCGCCAGCCCCGCCCTCGGCGCCGATTTCGTCGCCCGCTTCGACGCGATCTATCCGGCGCTGGCGGCAAAGCACGGCGTCCCGCTCTATCCGTTCTTTCTGGAGGGCGTCGCCGGCGATCCGGCGCTCAACCTGAAGGACGGCATCCACCCGACCAGGGCCGGGGTCGAGAAGATCGTCGCCGGCGTTCTGCCCCTCGTCGAAAAGACGCTGCGCGAGATCGCCGGCTGAGGGCTCATCCGGGCCGGCGCAGCGCGCTCGGGGGCGTCTCGTGCAGCCGCCCCCACGCGCGGCGCAACTGCCGCGCCGAGGCGAAGCCCGCGCGCTCGGCCACATGCTCCATGTCGAGGCGCGAGCCGGCGATCATCTCGCGCGCCAGCGCGACGCGCATCCGGTTGGCGTAGTCGGCGACGCCCATGCCGGCATGTTCGCTGAACAGCCGCGACAGGTTGCGCGGACTGGCGCCGGCGACGCGCGCGAGCTCGGCGAGCGGCCAGGCCCGCGCCGGATCGGCCGCCACCGCGTCCTGCGCGCGATGCACCGCCGGGTGCATGTGGTTGCGCCCTTCGAGCCATGGCGAGAGCTGCGGATCGGCGCCGGCGCGGCGCAGATAGACGACCAGATAACGGGCGACCGCCAGCGCCGTGGCGTGGCCCGCCTCCTGCGCCACGACATGCAGCATCAGGTCGATACCCGCCGTGATCCCGGCGCTCGACAGGCGCTCGCCATCCTCCACGAACAGGCGATTGTCGCGCACCCGCGCGCCCGGCGCGAGACGCCGCAACGCCTCGACGCAGGCATGATGCGTCGTGCATTCGACATCCTCGAACAGGCCCGCCCGCGCCGCCAGCAGCGCGCCTGAGCAGATCGTCATCAGCCGCACGCCCGGCCGCACCACGCGCGCCAGCCAGTCGACGATCTCCGCCTCCTGCCGCGCCTCGCCGGCCGCGTCCCGCCGCTCGCCCATCGGCTCGTCGGCGCTGCCCGAGACCAGCACGAACGCGCCGGCCGCCACGCGATCCGGCAACGGCGCGAGCCCGGCGACGTCGAGGCCGATGGAGGTGGACAGGCGCGCCGCGGCCCCGACATAGCGCGGGACGAAACGCACTGCGGTCTGCGTCAGATTCGCCTTGCGCAGAACCTCCATCGGCCCGGCGATGTCGAGCAGCAGGGCGCGCGGCGGCGCGACGACCACCACCTCGATCTCGCGCCGCGCCGTCCCGCCCATCCGCTTACGCCGCCTGTTTCGCGTCGAGCCCGGCCAGCGCCGCCTCGACCGTGACGATCCGCGCGAAGCGCCCGGCGAGCACGAGTTCGGTGCGCGCGGCGATCTCGGCCGGCGACCACAAACGGCCCGCCGCATCCCGCATCGGAAAGGTGAGCGTCGCCTCGCAGACAAAATCGACCTGATAGCCGAGATCGCTCGCATGGCGCGTCGTCGTCTCGCAGCACTGTTCGGTGCGGATTCCCGAGATCAGGAGGCGCCGCGCGCCCGAGCGCGTCAACCACACGTCGAGGCCCGAGCCGACGAGCGCCGAATGGCGGCGCTTCTCGAAGGTCGCCGCCGGCGCGACCCGCAGCGGCTCGAGCGTGCGCACATGGCCGGAGGCGCGCGCGAACGGCCCCTCGTCCTCGACATGGAAGATCTGGACGACCGGAACGCCGCGCGCGACCGCGCCGTCGATCAGCGCCTGCTGGCGCTCGACGTAGCGCGGCAGCTCGTCGGCGACGAAATACGGGCGATGACGAAAGGACTCCTGCGCGTCGATGACGATGAGAACGGCGTCGGCGGACATATCTGGCGCTCCCTTGCTTTGCGATGCGCCGATACTGCAAGCCGGAGGTCAAGCGCGAAACGCACACCGCGGACAATCAGCGGACACTTTACGCCAAGCCGGACCGAGAGCGCACGGCTCGGGAGACCGCGGGCGCAGCCCGCGCAAGGCGCAGCCCGCGCAAGCGCGCGACCGCGCGCCCGAGCCGTTGCGAGGGACCGAAGACCGCGCCCCGCGCGGTGCCACAAGACCGGCGAAGCCGCAAGCGCGACCGCGCGCCCCAGCCGATGCGAGGGTCCGAAGACCGCGCCCCCGCGCGGTCTTCACAAATAAGCCGGCGAGCAGGCCGAGACGATTTCCGCCGGCCGGTCCGAGATGTTGCGGAAGCGGTGCGGCGTGCGCGAGTCGAACAGATAGGCGTCGCCGGCCTTCAGCACCCGCGCCTCGCCGCCGACGGTCAGCTCCACCTCGCCGGAGATGACGACGCCGCCCTCGTGGCCGACATGCTCCAGCATCGTCTCGCCGGTGTCGCCGCCCGGCTCGTAGCGCTCGTGCAGAATCTGCAGATTGTGCGCCCGCGCGTCCCCAACCTGCCGGAAGACCAGACCGGAGGAACCCTCGCGCCCATGGCCGAGGCGGCCGGTCAGATCGATCAGATCGCGCGGGGTGAAGAAGACGCGGGCGCCGCCGGCGGGCTGATCCGGCTCGAAAAAATCCGCCAGCGTCATCGGCACGCCGCCCAGAATCTTGCGCAAGGAGGCGACCGAGGGGCTGGAGCGGTTCTGCTCCACCATCGAGATCTGGCCATGCGGCACGCCGGCCCGCTCGGCCAACTGGCGCTGACTTAGGCCTGCTTTCGTGCGGATGTCGCGCAGTCGCGCGCCGACGTCGAAATCCATCGGACGATCCTTCCTTGCCGCCGGCGAGCCTATGCGGAACGGAGCCGCCGATCAATATTCGGATAGAGCTTGCTCAAAATAATGAGCAACGCTATAAGCCTCCAGCTCCGAAGGGGAGGGTTCCATGTCGCAGTCCGCAGCGTCGAAATCCGCAGCGCTCGCCGCCCGCCAGACCGCCGCCGTCTCGAAGGGCGTCGGCACGAAGTCGATCTACGTCGCCCGCGCCGACAACGCGGAGCTGTGGGACGTCGACGGCAAGCGCTATGTCGATTTCGCCGCCGGCATCGCGGTGGTGAACACCGGCCACCGCCACCCGAAGGTGATGGCGGCGGCGGCCGCCCAGCTCGGCGCCTTCACCCACACCTGTTTCCACGTCGCGCCCTACGAGAGCTACATCGCGCTGGCCGAGCGGCTGAACGCGCTCGCCCCCGTCGCCGGCCCGGCGCGCACGATGCTCGTATCGACCGGCGCCGAGGCGGTGGAGAACGCCGTGAAGGTCGCCCGCGCCGCGACGGGGCGCCCGGCGATCGTCGCCTTCGGCGGCGCCTTTCACGGCCGCACGCTGATGGGCATGGCGCTGACCGGCAAGGTCGTCCCCTATAAGAAGGGCTTCGGGCCCTTCCCGGCCGAGGTTTATCACGCGCCCTATCCGAACAGCTTCCACGGCGTGACGACAGCCGACGCGCTGAAGGGGCTGAACGACCTGTTCGCCTGCGACGTCGATCCGGCGCGCGTCGCCGCGTTGATCATCGAGCCCGTGCAGGGCGAAGGCGGCTTCAATCCCGCGCCCGCCGATTTCCTGCAGGCGCTGCGCGCCCTGTGCGACGCGCATGGCATTCTGCTGATCGCCGACGAGATCCAGACCGGCATCGCCCGCACCGGCAAGATGTTCGCGATGGAGCACGCCGGCGTGAAGGCCGATCTCGTCACCGTCGCCAAGGGGCTCGGCGGCGGCTTCCCGATCGCCGCCGTCGTCGGCCGCGCCGAGATCATGGACAAGGTGCATCCCGGCGGGCTCGGCGGCACCTATGGCGGCAACCCGGTGGCGGTGGCCGCCTCCCATGCGGTGCTCGACGTGATCGCCGAGGAAGGGCTGTGCGCGCGCGCCGCCGAACTCGGCGAGATGATCCGCGGCCGGCTCGAGGCGATGGCGAAGCGCAACGAATTCGCCTGCATCGGCGAGGTGCGCGGCCTCGGCGCGATGGTGGCGATGGAGCTGGTCACCGACCGCGTGTCGAAGCAGCCCGACGCCGCGCTCACCGCCGCGCTGGTGGCCAGGGCGCAGGAGAAGGGGCTCATCCTCCTCTCGTGCGGCGTCGGCGCGAACGTGATACGCATTCTGGCGCCGCTGACGATCCCCTTCGATCAGGCGCGCGAAGGCCTCGACATTCTCGAGGAGGCCTTCGCCGAGGTCGTCGGCGCGCGTTGAACGGATAAAGGGACGATGACGATCATGGCGGGCAAGCCGGCTGCATTCACCTGGGACGACCCCTTTCTTCTCGACGGCCAGTTGAGCGACGACGAGCGGATGATCCGCGACACGGCGCGCGCCTATGCGCAGGACAAGCTGCTGCCGCGCGTCGAGGACGCCTATATGAGCGAAGCGACCGATCCGGCGATCTTCCGCGAGATGGGCGAGCTCGGCCTGCTCGGCGTGACGATCCCGGAGGAGTTCGGCGGCGTCGGCGCGAGCTACGTCGCCTACGGCCTCGTGTCGCGAGAGGTCGAGCGCGTCGATTCCGGCTACCGCTCGATGATGAGCGTGCAGTCCTCGCTCGTCATGTACCCGATCCACGCCTACGGCTCGGACACGCAGCGCGAGAAGTATCTGCCGAAGCTGGCCTCCGGCGAATGGATCGGCTGCTTCGGCCTGACCGAGCCGGACGCCGGCTCCGACCCCGCCGGCATGAAGACGCGCGCGACGAAGACCGCGGGCGGCTACGTGCTGAACGGCGCGAAGATCTGGATCTCCAACGCGCCGATCGCCGACGTCTTCGTCGTCTGGGCGAAGTCGGACGCGCATGGCGGCGAGATCCGCGGCTTCGTGCTCGAGAAGGGCATGAAGGGCCTCTCCGCGCCGAAGATCGCAGGAAAACTGTCGCTGCGCGCCTCGATCACCGGCGAGATCGTGATGGAGAATGTCGAGGTCGGCGAGGACGCGCTGTTGCCGAACGTGTCGGGCCTGAAGGGCCCGTTCGGCTGCCTCAACCGCGCCCGCTACGGCATTTCGTGGGGCGCGCTCGGCGCGGCCGAGGACTGTTTTCATCGCGCGCGGCAGTACACGCTCGACCGCAAGCAGTTCGGCCGGCCGCTCGCCGCCACGCAGCTCGTGCAGAAGAAGCTCGCCGACATGCAGACGGAGATCGCGCTCGGCCTGCAGGCCTCGCTGCGCGTCGGCCGGCTGATGGACGAGGGCAAGTTCGCGCCCGAGATGATCTCGATCGTCAAGCGCAACAATTGCGGCAAGGCGCTCGACATCGCGCGCCAGGCGCGCGACATGCACGGCGGCAACGGCATCCAGATCGGCTACCACGTGATGCGCCACGCCGCCAACCTCGAAACGGTCAACACCTATGAGGGCGCGCATGACGTTCACGCGCTGATCCTCGGCCGCGCCATCACCGGATTGCAGGCGTTCTTCTGAACGGCCTGCCATCGTCATTGCGAGGAGCGAAGCGACGAAGCAATCCAGCCGCGGCGCGCACTGGATTGCTTCGCTTCGCTCGCAATGACGGGCGCGCCCGTCACCCGACGCCGCGCGAGCCCATTTTGAACCGGCTGCGCCCGAAAACCCGCATCACCATGATGTAGAACCACGGCACGAAGAAGATGCCGATGGTGGTGGCCGCGATCATGCCGCCGATGACGCCGATGCCGATGGCGTTCTGTCCGCCGGCGCCGGCGCCCGTCGCCACCGCCAGCGGCAGCACGCCGAGGATGAAGGCGAAGGACGTCATCAGGATCGGCCGCAGCCTCAGCTCCGCCGCCTGCACCGCCGCGACGCCCGGGCTGACGCCGGCGTCGACGCGCGCCTTGGCGAATTCGACGATCAGGATCGCGTTCTTTGCGGCGAGGCCGATCGTCGTCAACAGGCCGATCTGGAAATACACGTCGTTGCGCTGCCCGAAGAAGGTGGCGAAGACGAGCGCGCCGAGCAGGCCGAGCGGCACCGCCAGCATCACCGAGAAGGGCACGGACCAGCTCTCGTAAAGCGCGGCGAGCGCGAGAAAGACGACGAGCGCGGACAGCGCGTAGAGGAACGTCGTCTGCGAGCCCGCCTGACGCTCCTGCAGCGACACGCCCGTCCAGTCGATGAGGAAACCCGGCGGCAGCGATTTCGCGATGGTCTCGATTTCGTCCATCGCTGCGCCGGAGGAGACGCCGGGGCCGGCCTGCCCCTGAATGTTCACGGCGCCGACGCCGTTGTAGCGCTCGAGGCGCGGCGGCCCGAAGCTCCACCGCGTCGTCGCCACCGCCGACAGCGGCGCCATCTCGCCATTGGCGTTGCGCGCATACCAATGGTCGATGTCCGAGGGCTGCATGCGGAACGGCGCGTCGGCCTGCACATACACCTTCTTGACGCGGCCGCGATCGTCGAAATCGTTGACATAGGCGCCGGCCCAGGCCGTCGAGATCGTGTTGTTGATCGTCGACAGAGACAGGCCGAGCGCGCCAGCCTTCGCCTGATCGACGTCGATCTGGAATTGCGGGCGGTCCTCCTGGCCGTTCGGCCGCACGCCGGCAAGGCGCGGATTCTGGGCGGCCATGCCGAGCAACTGGTTGCGCGCGGCGATCAACTGTTCGCGCCCCGCGCCGGTCTGATCCTTCAGGAACAGCTCGAATCCGTTGGCCTGTCCGAGGCCGAGAATCGCAGGCGGCGCGAAGGTAAAGACCATCGCGTCGCGCACCTGCGAAAGCGCGCCCATGGCGCGCCCGGCGACAGCCTGCGCATTGCGGCCCGCGCCCTTGCGCAGATCCCAATCCTTCAGCTTGACGAAGCCGAAGCCGACATTCTGGCCCGCGCCGCCGAAGGAGAAGCCGCTGACGGTGAGGATCGACTCCACATTGTCCTTCTCGGTCTCGAGGAAATGCGTTTCGACCTGCGAGAGCACCGCCTGCGTGCGCTCCAGCGCCGCGCCCGGCGGCAATTGCGCCTGCACGAACAGGATGCCCTGATCCTCCTCCGGCAGAAACGCCGTCGGCAGGCGCACGAACAGATAGAGCGCCCCCGCGATCACCGCGATGAAGGAGAGCGCCGCGAAGAAGGGCCGCCGCGCGATGGCGCCGACGGCGCGCACATAGCCGCCGTTGGCGGCGTCGAAGCCGCGATTGAACCAGCCGAACGGCCCTTTCGTCTTGCGATGCGTCGGCTTCAGGATCGTCGACGTCAACGCCGGCGTGAAGACGATGGCGACGAGCACCGACAGCGCCATCGCCGCGACGATGGTGATCGAGAACTGCCGGTAGATGACGCCGACGGAGCCGCCGAAGAACGCCATCGGCGTGAACACCGCCGCCAGCACCGCCGCAATGCCGACGAGCGCGCCGGTGATCTCGCCCATCGATTTGCGCGTCGCCTCCTTCGGCGACAGCCCCTCCTCCTCCATCACGCGCTCGACATTCTCGACGACGACGATGGCGTCGTCGACGAGCAGGCCGATCGCCAGCACCATGGCGAACATGGTGAGCGTGTTGATCGAGAAGCCGAAGGCCGCGAGCACGCCGAAGGTGCCGAGCAGCACCACCGGCACGGCGAGCGTCGGCATGAGAGTCGCTCGGAAATTCTGCAGGAACAGGAACATGACGAGGAAGACGAGGACCACCGCCTCGACCAGCGTCTGCACCACCTTGGCGATCGACAGGCGTACGAAGGGGGTCGTGTCGAACGGATAGACGATGCCGAGCCCCGGCGGAAAGCTCTGCGAAAGCCGCTGCACTTCCGCGCGCACGCGGCTGGCCGTGTCGAGCGCGTTGGCGCCGGTGGCCAGACTGATCGCGACGCCCGCGGCGGGCTGGCGATTGTAGCGGCCCGCGCTCGAATAGCTCTCCGCGCCGATCTCGACCCGCGCCACGTCGCGCAGATAGACCGACGAGCCGTTCGGCTGCGTGCGCAGGAAGACGCCCTCGAACTGCTCGACCGTGCGCAGACGGCTCTGCACCGTGATCGTCGCGTTGAGCTGCTGCCCCTTCACCGCCGGCAGGCCGCCGAGCTGGCCGGCGGAGACCTGCGTGTTCTGCACCTGCAGCGCCGAGGTGACGTCCGTCGTCGTCAACCCGTATTTCAGCAGCTTGTAGGGATCGAGCCAGATCCGCATCGCATATTGCGAGCCGAACAATTGCACGTTGCCGACGCCGGGCACGCGCGCCAGCGAATCCAGCACCGAGCTGGCGACGAAATCCGAGAGATCCGTCACGTCGCGCTGGCCGTCGGTGGAGACGAAGCTCACCACCATGAGAAAGCCCGACGAGGCCTTCGTCACGCGCACGCCGAGCTGCTGCACCAGCGTCGGCAGCGTCGCGGTGGCGACCTGCAGCTTGTTCTGCACCTGCACCTGCGCGATGTCGGCGTTGGTCGCGTTGTCGAAGGTCAGCGAGATCGACGCCGATCCGTTTGAATCGCTCGAGGACGAGATGTACACGAGCCCGTCGATGCCCTGCATCGCCTGCTCGATCACCTGCGTGATCGAATTCTCCACCGTCTCGGCGGAGGCGCCCGGATAGCTCGCCGAAATCGTCACCGTCGGCGGCGCGATGGTCGGATATTGCGCGACCGGCAGCCGCATGATCGCCAGCGCGCCGGCGAGCATGATCACGATGGAGATGACCCACGCGAAGATCGGCCGGTCGATGAAGAAATTCGCCATGCCGCGCCCCTCAGTTCGCCGGGGCGGGCTTGGCCGCCCCTTGCGCCGGCGCGGCGGTCTGCGGCGGCTGGAAGGGAACGGGTTTGACGACGAGCCCGGCGCGGATGCGTTGCAGATTGTCCATCGCCAGCCGGTCGCCCGCGGCGAGCCCTTTCTCGACGATCCAGTCCGCCCCCACGGCGCGGCTCACCTCGAGGCGACGCGCCTCGATCTTGTCGCCCTCGCCGATGACGAGGGCGGTCGCCGCGCCGCGCGGATCGCGCGAGACGGCGCGCTGCGGGGCGAGGATGACGCCGTCGCGCGCGCCGAGCGTGGCGACGCCGCGCACGAACATCCCCGGCAGCAGCAGGCGGTCCGGATTGGAGAAGGTCGCGCGCAGCGTCACCGTGCCCGTGCTCTGGCTCACCGTCACGTCGGTGAACTTCAACTGGCCGACGCGGTCGTAAGTCTGCCCGGTCTCCAGCGTCAGGCGCATCTGCACGCCGTCGGGATTGGGCTTGATGCGGCCGGCCTCGATGTCGGCGCGCGTCGCCAGAACGGCGGCGGCCGATTGCGGCGCGTCGACATAGACGGGGTCGAGCGCCTGGATCGTCGCCAGCGCATTCGTCTGGTTGGCCGTCACCAGCGCGCCTTCGGTGAGCGAGGAGACGCCGATGCGCCCCGAGATCGGCGCGCGCACCTTGGTGTAGCCGAGGTTGATGTTGGCCGCATCAAGCGCCGCCTTGGCGGCGGCGACGTCGGCGGCCGCCTGCTGCGCCGCAGCCACCGCCGATTCGGTGTCCTGCTGGCTGGCGACCTCGCGATTGGCGAGCGTCTTGTAGCGGTCCGCCTTCGATTGCGCGGCGGCCAACGTCGCCTTGGCGCGGTCGAGCGCGGCCTTCGCCGAGGCCTGCGCCGTCTGATAGCTCGCATCGGCGATCTGGTAGAGAACGTCGCCCTCCTTCACCTCGCTGCCCTCGACGAACAGGCGCTTCTCGATGATGCCGGACACCTGCGGGCGCACCTCCGCGATCAGGCTCGGCAGAACGCGGCCCGCGAGTTCGGCGAGGATCGTCACGTTCTGCGGTTGAACGGCGATGAAGCCGACATTCGGCGGCGGCGGCGCGTTCTGCGCCCCGCCGGGCGCGGCCGGCTTCTGCTCGTTGCAGGCTGCGAGCGCCAACGCGAGAACGAACGCAAGCGCATGAAGGGATTTCGGCATGTGTCTCTCCGGGCCGGCGATACTAACGCATCGCGCGGTCGGAGCGAGACCCGTCGAAATTACAATCCGTCCATGTGGAGTTGCGGCGCCTCAGCGCCCGCGCCCGCGCAAGGTCGGCAGGCCGATGCCCGTGGCGGCGAAGCCGCCGTCGCAGGCCAGCGTGTGGCCCGTGACGTAGCTCGCCCTGTCGGAGGCGAGAAAATAGATCGCCTCCGCGATCTCCTCCTCGAGGCCGTAGCGATTGAGCGGAATGGCGTCGTGATAATCGGCGCGGATCGCCGGCGAATGCACCTGCTTGGCCATCGCCGTGTCGACCGGCCCGGGCGCCACGGCGTTGACGCGCACGCCGAGTTCGCCGAGCTCGGCCGCGAGCTGCTTCGTCAAATGCGTCAGCCCGGCCTTGCTCGTCCCGTAGGCGACGCGCAGCGTCGAGGCGCGCGCCCCCGAGATCGAGGAGATGTTGACGATGGCGCCGCGCGTGCGGGCCAGGTGCGGCGCGGCCGCCTTCGTCGCGATGAAGGGGCCGGAGAGATTGACCGCGAGCACGCGGCTCCATTCCTCGTGCGTCGTCTCGAGCGCCGGCTTGAACACCGCCGTGCCGGCGTTGTTGACGAGCGCGTCGAGGCGTCCGAAGCGCGCGACCAGCGCCGCGACGCTGCGCTCCACCTGATCGGGGAAGGCGACGTCGGCGACGAGCGCGATCGTGCGCCCGGGCGCGCCGATGGCTTCATGCGCGCGCGCCAGCGTCTCGCCGTCGATGTCGAGCAGGCCGACGCTCCAGCCCTCGCTCAGGAACTTCTTCGCCGTGGCGAGGCCGATGCCGCGCGCGGCGCCCGTGACGAGCGCGACCTTCGCCGCCTCGCTCACAACCGCATCTCCTCGAGCACGGCGCGCACATCGGCGGGGATCGGCGTCGCCGCCTGCGTCGCCCGGTCGACATAGACATGCGTGAATTCGCCTTGCGCCGCGGCCTCGTTCTCGCCGGCGCGGAACACGCCGATCGAATAGCGCACCGACGAGGAGCCCAGATGCGCCACCGCGACGCCGACCTCGATATGATCGGGATAGGTGAGGCTGGCGAAATAGCTGCACCGCGTCTCGACGACGAGGCCGACGATCGTGCTGGCGATCGGATCGAGCACGCCGGCGTCGATCAGGATGCCGTTCACCGCCGTGTCGAAGAAGGAGTAGTAGGCGACGTTGTTGACGTGGCCGTACATGTCGTTGTCCGACCAGCGCGTGCTGATCGAATAGAAGCGCGCGTAGTCGTTCGTCGTCGTGCGCGCGGGCTTTGCCGCATCAGTTTTGGCCATGATCGGACGGTTCCCCCTTGTCGCCTGTCTTGATCGCCTTCAGCGCGTCGGCGAGGCGCATTTTGGCGGAGCCCGGCGCGAGCGGCTTCGGCTGGCCGGGATCGGGCGCCCAGCCCGAGAGCCAGACGATCTCGAACGTCGCGCGCACGCGCCCGTCCGCGTCGCCGAAGCGCCGCATGTAAATCTCGACGGCGCGCGCCAGCACCTCGCGGCGCAGCGGCGCGCGCGCGCGCAGCGTCAGCGCGTTGGTCGCGCCCATCGCGCGCAGATCGCGCATCAGCGCCAAGGGATCGGCGTATCGCACGGTCAGGCTGTCGACATCTGTGACCGGCAGCGCGAAACCGGCGCGTTGCAGCAGCGCGCCGAGATCGCGCAGATCGACAAATGGGGCGACGCGCGGGCTCGCCCCGCCGGCGAGCTCGCTCTCGGCCTCGGCGAAGGCCTGCCGCAACTCGTTGAGGCTGCGCCCGCCGACGAGGGCGGCGAGAAACAATCCGTCCGGCTTCAGCGAGCGGCGCACCTGCGCCATGACGCCCGGCAGATCGTTGACCGATTGCAGCGCCAGCGCGCAGACGCAGAGATCGAACGCTCCCGCCGCGAAGGGTTGCGCCTCCTCGTCCGCGACCACGGCGACCCCCGCCTCGCCGGCCCGCGCCGAGGCCGCCGCGCGCACGACGAAGGGACGATGCGGCAGAGCGGACAGCGCCGCCGCCAGATGCGGGCCCGGCGCGCCGAGATCGAGAACCGTCCGGAACGCCCGCTTCACCGAGGCGAGCCGGTCGAGCATGTCCTCGGCGACGCGCGCGAGCAGGAAGTCGGCCGCGCCCGCGCGACGCGCCCGCGCCAAGCGCGCGCGCTGGAGGCGCCGGATCGAAGATCGACGGCGCGGCGCGGACGGGGGCGGCGGCGGGCGGGGCCATGCCCCGCTTATCGCGCGAGCGCGCGGGGCAGGTCAAAGCGCCGCGACGCAGAGGCGCCCGGCGCGGCGCGCGCGGCTCGCCCGGCCGCGCGAAGCCGGCTAGTCTCGGGCCATGCGGCTGGACTGGAGCATCGCGCCGGGCTGGGCGCGCCGCCTGGGCGGCGCGGCGCTCGATCTCGTCTACCCGCCGACGTGCCTGGCCTGCGGCGCGGCGACCGAGGCGGAGGGCGGCCTCTGCCCGCGCTGCTGGGGCGCGATGGCCTTCATCGAGCGACCGTTCTGCGAACGGCTCGGCGTGCCCTTCTCGGCCGATCTCGGCGACGGGCTGATCTCGCCCGAGGCCGCCGCCGACCCGCCCGCCTACGACCGGGCGCGCGCCGTCGTCGTCTTCGCCGACGGGCCGGCGCGCGATCTCGTGCATCATCTGAAATATGGCGACCGGCCGGACCTCGCCTGGCCGATGGGCCGCTGGATGGCGCGCGCCGGCCGCGACGTGCTGGCCGGCGCGGACGCCGTCATCCCCGTGCCGATGCATCGCGGCCGGCTCTGGTCGCGCCGCTTCAATCAGGCGGCCGCGCTCGCGCAGGCCGTGGCCGAGACGGCCGGCGTCCCGCTGGAGGCGACGACGCTCGCCCGCGTGAAGGCGACGCGCCCGCAGGTCGGCCTCTCCCGGGCCGAGCGCGCCGCCAATCTGCAAGGCGCCTTCCGCGCGCCGAAAGGCGCCTTCGCCGGCCGCGCCGTCGTACTGGTCGACGATGTCGCCACCACCGGAGCGACCCTCAACGCGGCCGCCCGCGCCCTGCGCCGGGCCGGCGCGGCGCGCGTCGACGCGCTCGTCTTCGCGCGGGTTGTGAGCCACGGGCCGCTGACTATATAACCCCGTAAATCCGGGCTTTATCGAGCGCCCGGCGACGGGAGCCGCCATGCCGCGCGTCACCATCTACACGAAGGACTACTGCCCCTATTGCCAGGCCGCGCTGAAGCTGCTGGCGGGCAAGAACGCCGATGTCGAGCGGATCGAGGTGACGAGCCCGCAGATGCAGACCGACATGGCGGCGCGCGCCGGCGGCCGCCGTACCGTTCCGCAAATCTTCATCGGTTCGCAGCATATTGGCGGCTGCGACGACCTTTACGCGCTCGACGAGGCCGGTCGCCTCGATCCCCTTCTGGCGGGATGACATGATCAGATACGCGCTCGTCTGCGACGAGGGACACGAGTTCGAGAGCTGGTTCCGCGACGCCGACGCCTATGAGGCGCAGGCGGCGCGCGGCCTCGTCTCCTGCGCCCGGTGCGGCTCGACGCGCGTCGCCAAGGCGATCATGGCCCCCGCCGTCGCCCGGCGCGACAACGCTGCGCCCGCTCGCCCGGCGGCCACGCCGACGGCGCCCGAGCCGGTCGCGCTGATCGACGAGACGCAGCGCGAATTGCGCGGCGCCATCCGCGCGCTGCGCGCCCGGATCGAGGCGAACACCGAGGATCTCGGCCCCCGCTTCCCCGAGGAGGCGCGCCGCATTCACGATGGCGAGGCGCCGCAACGCTCGATCCGCGGCGAGGCCTCGCTCGACGACGCCCGCGCGCTGATCGAGGAAGGCATCGAGATCCTGCCGATCCCGTCCTTGCCGGACGAGCGCAATTGAGCGCCGGCCTCGACCTGACGCGCCCCGGCGGGGCGGCCCGCCTCGGCGCCGAAGTGTTCGAGATTTCCGAGGGCGGGCGCAGCGTCTCCTTCGCCTATCGCGAGGTCGAGTCGATCCGCCTCAGCTACCGGCCCCGCAGCCTCGACTACAATGTCTACCGGCTCGACGTGCGCATGCGCGACGGGCGCTCGGTGAAGCTGTTCAACGTCGCCAATTCGCCGCTCGCCGTGTTCAAGCCCTACGAGCGGTGGGATCGCGGCTACGCGCTGTTCGCCGAGGGGCTGGCGCGCCGCGTCGCGACGGCGGCGCCGAAGGCGCGGCTCGAGGCCGGCCTGCCCAACTGGCGCTTCTGGCCGGCCGCCGCCGTCGGGGCGATCCTCGCCGGCTTCCTGACCGTGCGGGGCGTCGCCGCCGCCGTCGACGCGGACTGGCGCCCGGCCATCGTCTGCGCGCTCGGGCTGATCGCCGCCCTCGCCTTCCTGAAAGCGTTCCTCTGGCGCAACCGGCCGCAGAGTTTCGCGCCCGGCGCCATCCCGGCCGAAGTGCTGCCGTAAATCCCTGCTCCATGCTATGAGGCGCCCCGGACGACAGGCGCCCGCCGCCCGCGCACAGGAAGCCATTCGATGACCGCACAGACCGCGGCCGCGACGCCGACGGCGCCCGGCGCATCCCCGCCCGTCGCGCCCGCCGCGGCCCGCCCCTCGCTCGCCGGGATGACGCGCAGTGAACTCGCCGCCGCGCTGGAGGCCGCCGACGTGCCCGCGCGCGAGGTGAAGATGCGGACCGCGCAGCTCTTCCAGTGGATCTACTTCCACGGCGCGACCGATTTTTCCGCGATGCTCAACATCGCCAAGGCCCTGCGCGCGCGCCTCGCCGAGCTTTACACGCTCGACCGCCCGAAGATCGCCGCCGAGCAACTGTCGGCCGACGGCACGCGCAAATGGCTGATCCGGATGGAGCCGACCGGCCCGCTCGACAAGGGCGCCGAGATCGAATGCGTCTACATTCCCGAGAGCGACCGCGGCACGCTGTGCGTGTCGAGCCAGGTCGGCTGCACGCTGAACTGCACCTTCTGCCACACCGGCACGCAGAAGCTGGTGCGCAACCTGACGCATCGCGAGATCGTCGCGCAATTGCTGGTGGCGCGCGACCGGCTCGGCGATTTCCCCGGCCGCGCGCGCCCCGATGACGGCGGCCTCGTGCCCTCGGGCGAGGGCGTGCGCGCGGTCTCCAACATCGTCTTCATGGGCATGGGCGAGCCGCTCTACAATTTCGACGAGGTGCGCGATGCCATCGCCATCATGTCGGACGGCGACGGCCTGTCGCTGTCGAAGCGCCGCATCACGGTGTCGACCTCCGGCGTCGTGCCCGAGATCGAGCGCCTCGGCGCCGAATGCGGGACGATGCTGGCGATCTCGCTGCACGCGACGAACGACAGGCTGCGCGACGAGCTCGTGCCGCTCAACAAGAAATATCCGATCGACGTGTTGCTGCAGGCCTGCCGCGACTATCCCGGCGCCTCGAACGCGCGGCGCATCACCTTCGAATATGTGATGCTGAAGGGCGTCAACGACACGCCGGCGGAGGCGCGCGCGCTGGTGCGCCTGCTGAAGGGCATTCCGGCCAAGATCAACCTGATCCCGTTCAATCCCTGGCCCGGCACGAAATACGAGTGCTCGGACTGGGCGACCATCGAGCGTTTCTCCGACATCGTGTTCGACGCCGGCTATGCGAGCCCGGTGCGCACGCCGCGCGGCCGCGACATCCTCGCCGCCTGCGGCCAGTTGAAGAGCGAGACGGAGAAGCTGCGCGCCCGCGCGCGGTTGATGCTGGAGCAGCAGCTCGCCCTCGGCGCCGACTGATGGCGGACGCGCTGGCGCGGCTGCTCGAGGGCGTGTCGCGCAACGAACTCGCGCAACGCTCCGCCGCCATCACCGCGCGCTATCGCGCCGGCGAGGGATCGCAGCAGGCGGTGCGCGACCGGCTCGACGCGCTCGCCTACGCCGCCGCGCGCATGCCGGCGACGCGCGCCGCCGTCGCGCAGGCGCTGTTCCGTTTGCGTGAAGCCGCGCCCGATCTCGCGCCTGCGAGACTGCTCGATCTTGGCTGCGGCGCGGGCGCGGCGACGCTCGCCGCGCTCGGCGCCTTCCCGTCGATCGCCGACGCCACGCTGGTCGACCGTAGCGAGCCGATGCTCGCGCTCGCCCACGACCTGACGCAGGACTGCGGCGCGCGCATCGCGACGCACGCGCTCGATCTCGCCCGCGATACGCTCACGTTTGAGGCCGATCTCGTCACGATGGCCTATGTGCTCGTCGAGACGCCGACCGCGGCGGCCGTCGCGCTGGCGTTGCGCGCCTTCGCGCGGGCGCGCCTCGCGCTCGTTCTCGTCGAGCCGGGAACGCCGGCCGGTTTCGAGCGACTGCGCGCCGCGCGCGAAGCACTGATCGCGGCCGGCGCGCAGATCGCCGCGCCCTGCCCGCATCATGTCGCCTGCCCCCTCGCGGCGCCCGACTGGCGGCATTTCTCCGTGCGCGTGCAACGCAGCCGCGATCACCTCGCGGTGAAGGCCGCCGACGTTCCCTTCGAGGACGAGCCGTTCATGTATATCGCCGCGACGCGCGCGCCCGTCGTCGCGCGCGGCGCGCGCATCGTCTCGCGGCCGCATCGCGACAAGAGCGGACTCACGACGCGACTCTGCGAAGCGAACGGCGCGCTGCGCGACGTCTTCGTCCCCGCGCGCGACAAGCACGCGACGCGCCTCGCACGCCGCCTCGACGAAGGCGATCTCTGGCCGCTCGTCTGAGTCGCGCCGCCGCGTTGCGCGCGAGGATTGACCTGACGGTTTCCTGACCATCGCTGTCAGCGCGCCGTCACGCCCGGCTCGCTACCAATCCCGCATCGCTCCTCGCCAAGCGCCTCCTCGTTCGGCGAGACGTGCCGATGCCAACGCAACGAAAGCGCGCGTCGTTCGACCGCGCCCATTCAACGGAGATTGTCTCATGATGCTTCGCGCCGCTCTCATCGCTTCGGCCTGTCTCGTCGCGCTCGGCTCCGCCCAGGCCTCGACCCGCGCCGAGGCTTGCGCCAAGAAGCCCCAGTCCGAATGGATGAAGATCGAGGCCGCCGAGGCCAAGGCGAAGGAGGCCGGCTACGGCGTCTCGAAGTCGAAGGTCTCCGGCGCCTGCTTCGAGGTCTACGCGACGAAGGATTCGAAGCGCTTCGAGCTCTTCTACAATCCCGAGAATCTCCAGCTCGTCGAGACCGTCGCCAAGTAAGCCGCGCGCGACCGTCGGGCGCGCGGCGCACGAGGGTCGCCGTTCGGTCCATCGACACCACGACGCCGGAGGTTCGCATGACCACGCAATTCCTGTCCGGAACGCAAACCGAGACGGCGCCCGGCGAAGTGAGAATCTGGGATCGCTTCGTGCGCCTCTTCCACTGGAGCACGGTGACGCTGTTCGCGTTGGCCTATGTCACCGGCGAGGGCCCGGACGGTGTGCACCACGCCGCCGGCTATGCGCTGCTTGCGCTGGCCGGCGCTCGAATCGTCTGGGGCTTCATCGGATCGCGACATGCGCGCTTCGCCGACTTTCTCTATTCGCCGCGCGCCGTGCTGCGCTTCCTTCTCGACACGATGCGGTTTCGCGCGCCGCGCCATCTCGGCCACAACCCGGCGGGCGGCATGATGGCCGTGGCTTTGCTGGCGATGATCGTCGTCATCTGCTGCAGCGGACTCATGCAGGAGATGGACGTTTTCTGGGGGCGGAAGTGGGTCGAAACAGTGCATGTCTATGCGGTGCGCGGAACGCTTGTGCTCGTCGGCCTGCACCTCGTCGGAGTCCTCGCGGCTTCGCTCGAACACCGCGAGAATCTCGCGCGCGCCATGATCACCGGGCGCAAACGCGCGCCCTGACGATCACGTTCCGCAGAATGTCGCATGCACGCGTTCCTCCGGCCTCGGCGGCGCGCGAAACGGGTCGAGCCCCTCGCGCACGTCGTAAGGTCGCGCCAGCGCGCCGAGCAGACGATTGAACGGCGTAAGATCGCCCTCCTCGCTCGCCGCCCTCAGCGCCGCCTCGACCAGATGGTTGCGCGGAACGACGAGCGGATTGTGCGCGCGCATCGTCGCCGCCTGCTCGCCGGCGCGACCCTCGCGCGCCCGCCGCGCCGTCCAGCGCGCCAACCACGCGCGCGCGGCCGGCGTCTCGAACACGCCGCCCTGCGCCTCCCCGTCCGCGAGCGCGCGGAACGTGTTCGTGTAGTCCGCGCCCTGATCGGCCATCCAGACGAGAAGATCGTCGGCGAGCGCCCCGTCCTCCGCGTCCTGCGTGAGGAGGCCGAGCTTGCCGCGCATCATCGCTATCCAACGCGCGCGGAATCGCGGCTCGAACGCATCGATGCGCGTCTGCGCGAGCGCCACCGCGGTCTCTGCGTCGTCGGCGATCAGCGGCAGCAGCGATTCGACGAAACGCGCCAGATTCCACGCCGCGATTCGCGGCTGATTGGCGAAGGCGTAACGGCCATGCTCGTCGATCGACGAGAAGACGGCGAGCGGATGATAGTCGTCGAGGAAGGCGCAGGGGCCGTAGTCGATCGTCTCGCCGGAAATGGCCATGTTGTCGGTGTTCATGACGCCGTGAATGAAGCCGACGCGCATCCATTCGGCGACGAGAGCGATCTGCGCCGCCATCACACGATCGAACAGCGCCAGCGCCGGATTGTCGGCGCGCGCCGCCTCCGGCGCGTGACGGCCGATGGCGTGATCGACGAGCGCGACGAGCGCGGCGCGGTCGCGCAACGCCGCCGCATACTGAAACGTGCCGACGCGCAGATGGCTCGCCGCGACGCGCGTCAACACGGCGCCCGGCAGCACGCGCTCGCGCGCCACGCCTTCGCCGGTCGTCACGACGGCGAGGCTGCGCGTCGTCGCGATTCCCAGAGCGTGCATGGCCTCGGAGACGAGAAATTCGCGCAGCATCGGCCCAAGCGCCGCCTTGCCGTCGCCGCCGCGCGAGAACGGCGTGCGCCCCGATCCCTTGAGCTGGATGTCGAAGCGCCGCCCGTCCGGCGCGACGACCTCGCCGAGGAGCGAGGCGCGTCCATCGCCCAGCATCGTGAAGCCGCCGAACTGGTGGCCGGCATAGGCTTGCGAGATCGGCTCGGCGCCCGGCGGCGGCTCGGCGCCCGAGAACCACGCCGCTGCTTGCGCATCGGACAGCGAGGCGGGATCGAGGCCGAGCGAACGGGCAAGCGCGGCGTTAAACACGACAAGCTCCGGCGCGCGCGGCGCAGCCGGCGCAACGCGCGCGAAAAACGCCTCCGGAAGCCGCGCGTAGCTGTTGTCGAAAACCAGTGCGCCCATGCCGCCATCCTTTCCGTTGCGAGATAGTGTGGCGCGCGCCGGATTTCCATCCGTCCCCAACGCGGGATGGCGCGCAACGCTGGCGCAAGGCTTTGTGATAGTGTTGCGGCATGGACCATTTGATCCGTCGCGCCGTGATGATCGTTCTGGGCCTCGCCTGCGGCGGAGCCGCCGGGGCGTTGTTTCTGCCGCTGCTCGTGATTCTCGACCCGTCGATGCGCGAGGCGGGCGGCGCGATGCTGATCGTCGCGGTGCTGAACGGGGTGTTCGATCTGTTCGGACAGACCGGCCCCTGGCTTTGGTCGAAGGCCGCCTCGCTCGCCTGGGCCTTCGTGCTGACGGTGTGCGGGGCCCCCCTGCTCGTCTCCGCCGCGGTCTCCGAATTGCTCGCGATCCGCTCGCTCGTCTGGCATCTGGCGGTTCCGGCCTTCATCGCGGTCGCCGCGCCCTGGAGCGCGCGCGCCACCGATATCGCCGGCGACATGATCGAGGCCGGCGACAATTCGCTCGAGACGCGGCTGCTCATCGCCTTCTTCCTCACCGGCTGCCTTGCCGGGCTCGTCTACTGGTCGCTCGCCGGCCGCAACGCGGGCCTGCGCGACGACGACTCGTGAGGCGTTCCGAGGCGACTTGAAAGGCCGCTCCGGCGCGCGCTCAATGGCGGCGACGCGAAGCAATGCAGCGGAGGCGACAGATGCGAGCCGACCCCCGACGCAGGATGTTGGCGGATCTTTCCTGCAGCGTCGCGCTCGTCGCGCTTCTGGCGGCGGCGAACGCCGGCCGCGCGCAGGACTTCAACGCCGCGCCGCCGAATGCGCGCGGCCAACAGCCGGCCTTTGCGGGCCAGACCCGAGCGCCTGCGATCGTCGACCCGATCCGTCTGCGCACGACCATCGTCGCCCGAGGCCTGTCGCATCCCTGGGGGATGGCGCAGATGCCGGACGGGCGCTGGCTGGTGACGGAGCGGCCCGGCCGGTTGCGCATCGTCGGCGCCGACGGGCGCGTGTCCGAGCCGATCGCAGGCCTGCCCCCCGTCGACGCGCGCGGCCAGGGCGGCCTGCTCGACGTAGCCATCCGCGAGGATTTCACCCGGACGCGGCGGCTGTGGTGGAGTTACGCCGAGCCCCGGGGCGAGGGAAGCAACGGCACGTCGGTCGCGACCGGCGTTCTTTCCGCCGACGGGACGCGTCTTGCCGACGTTCGCGTGATCTTTCGGCAGGAGCCTGCCTGGCGCTCGACCTATCATTTCGGCTCGCGCCTCGTCTTCGACCGGAAGGGCGCGTTGTTCGTCACCACCGGCGAGCGCTCCGCCGAGCAGCCGCGCCGCCTGGCGCAGGACGTGACGACGCATCTCGGCAAGGTGTTGCGGATCGACCCTGAAGGCGGGCCGGCGCGCGGCAATCCCGCCATCGCCGGCGGGCGGCCGGAGATCTGGTCCTACGGCCATCGCAATTTGCAGGCGGCCGCGATGGGACCGGACGGCGCGCTGTGGACCGTCGAGCACGGTCCGCGCGGCGGCGACGAGCTCAATCGGCCAGAGGCCGGCGGAAATTACGGCTGGCCGCTCGTCTCCTACGGGGTGGAATATAGCGGCGCGCCCATCGGCGCCGGCGTCACCGCGCAAGAAGGCGTCGAGCAGCCGATCTATTACTGGGATCCGGTGATCGCGCCGAGCGGCCTCGCCTTCTACGACGGCGACATGTTTCCGACATGGCGCGGCTCGGCCCTGATTGGCGGACTCGCGAGCCAGGCGCTGGTGCGCCTGACGCTCGCAGGAGAGCGCGTGACCGGCGAGGCCCGCTATCTCGAAGGAATGGCGCGCATCCGAGACGTGGATGTCGCGCGGGACGGATCCGTGATGCTGTTGACCGACGACGAGGACGGCGCTCTCGTCCGGCTGACGCCGGACCGATAGAGCCGCCGCCGGCGCCACGAAAAAGGCCGCCCGAAGGCGGCCTTGATCTTGGTTGCGGGGGCAGGATTTGAACCTGCGACCTTCAGGTTATGAGCCTGACGAGCTACCGGGCTGCTCCACCCCGCGTCATTGCGTGGCTATGTAGGCGCGGCCCGGGCGGCGCGCAAGCGCTTTCGGACCTATGCGGCGAGATGCGACAGCGCCTCGCCCGCCAACAAAAAAGCCCGACCGTTCCGGATCGGGCTTTGCGACAGCGTTGAAGAGGTTATCCGTGCTTGGCAGGCCTGGCGGCGACCTACTCTCCCAGGTCTTGAGACATAGTACCATCGGCGCTGACGCGTTTGACGGCCGAGTTCGGGATGGGATCGGGTCTAGTCACGTCGCAAAGGCCACCAGGCCGGCGAAGCACGGATAATGAAGCAACTTCGGTCTTTCCATCGCCATCTCGCTGGAGATGGGCATGAATAATGAGAGCGATCAAGCCAATCGAGCTATTAGTACCGGTAAGCTACACGCATTGCTGCGCTTCCACACCCGGCCTATCAACGTGGTCGTCTTCCACGGCTCTCGAGGGAGAACTCGTTTTGAGGTGGGTTTCCCGCTTAGATGCCTTCAGCGGTTATCCCGTCCAAACATAGCTACGCTGCACTGCGGCTGGCGCCACAACAGCTCCACCAGAGGTCTGTTCACCCCGGTCCTCTCGTACTAGGGGCAAATCCTCTCAATTCTCCGACACCCACGGCAGATAGGGACCAAACTGTCTCACGACGTTCTGAACCCAACTCACGTACCACTTTAATCGGCGAACAGCCGAACCCTTGGGACCTTCTCCAGCCCCAGGATGTGATGAGTCGACATCGAGGTGCCAAACACTGCCGTCGATATGGACTCTTGGGCAGTATCAGCCTGTTATCCCCGGCGTACCTTTTATCCGTTGAGCGATGGCCCTTCCACACGGGACCACCGGATCACTATGACCGACTTTCGTCTCTGCTCGACTTGTTGGTCTCGCAGTCAGGCAGGCTTATGCCATTGCACTCAACGAGCGATTTCCGACCGCTCTGAGCCCACCATCGCGCGCCTCCGTTACTCTTTGGGAGGCGACCGCCCCAGTCAAACTGCCCACCATGCACTGTCCCGGACCCCGATGAGGGGCCGCGGTTAGACATCCATGACGATAAGGGTGGTATTTCAAGGGTGGCTCCACCCGAGCTGGCGCCCGGGCTTCAAAGCCTACCACCTATCCTACACATGCCGACACGAATGCCAGCGCAAAGTTACAGTAAAGGTGCACGGGGTCTTTCCGTCTGACCGCAGGAACCCCGCATCTTCACGGGGAATTCAATTTCACTGAGCTGACGCTGGAGACAGCGGGGAAGTCATTACGCCATTCGTGCAGGTCGGAACTTACCCGACAAGGAATTTCGCTACCTTAGGACCGTTATAGTTACGGCCGCCGTTTACCGGGGCTTCGATTCAAGGCTTGCACCTCTCCTCTTAACCTTCCGGCACCGGGCAGGCGTCAGACCCTATACGTCATCTTGCGATTTCGCAGAGCCCTGTGTTTTTGTTAAACAGTTGCCACCCCCTGGTCTGTGCCCCCACACGCCGCTTGCGCGACGCATGGGCCTCCTTATCCCGAAGTTACGGAGGTAAATTGCCGAGTTCCTTCAGCGTCATTCTCTCAAGCGCCTTGGTATGCTCTACCAGTCCACCTGTGTCGGTTTCGGGTACGGTCTAATGCGGGGGCTATTTCCTGGAACCTCGTCACGGCCCGACCAATCCAGTAAGGTCGAACAATATAAGAGATCCGTCACCACCCGCTGGCCCACGAATATTAACGTGGTTCCCATCGACTACGCCTTTCGGCCTCGCCTTAGGGACCGGCTAACCCTGCGAAGATTAACTTTACGCAGGAACCCTTGGACTTTCGGCGACACTGTCTTTCACAGTGTTTGTCGTTACTCATGTCAGCATTCGCACTTCTGATACCTCCAGCGGCCCTCACGGGTCCGCCTTCAACGGCTTACAGAACGCTCCGCTACCGCTCAGCTTGCGCTGAACCCAAAGCTTCGGCTCGTGGCTTGAGCCCCGGTACATCTTCGGCGCGAAAACCCTTAATTAGACCAGTGAGCTGTTACGCTTTCTTTAAAGGATGGCTGCTTCTAAGCCAACCTCCTGGTTGTTTTGGGATTTTCACATCCTTTCCCACTTAGCCACGAATTGGGGGCCTTAGCTGTTGGTCTGGGTTGTTTCCCTCTCCACGACGGACGTTAGCACCCGCCGTGTGTCTCCCGCGCAGTTCTTCCAGGTATTCGGAGTTTGGTTAGGTTTGGTAAGTCTGTGGGACCCCCTAGCCCATCCAGTGCTCTACCCCCTGGAGAATACACGCGAGGCTATACCTAAATATATTTCGCGGAGAACCAGCTATTTCCGAGTTTGGTTGGCCTTTCACCCCTAACCACAAGTCATCCGAGACTTTTTCAACAGGCACCGGTTCGGTCCTCCAGTAAGTGTTACCCTACCTTCAACCTGCTCATGGCTA
>JADJVD010000003.1:0-85000 GCA_016716745.1 Hyphomicrobiales bacterium | reverse complement strand
TCATGCGCTATTCGAAGATGCATACTGGCGTCGACTGGGCCGCGCCGATCGGCACGCCAATCTACGCCGCCGGCTCCGGCGTCGTGTTGAAGGCGAGCTGGGACTCCGGCGGCTATGGCCGCCGCGTCGAGATCCAGCACGCCAACGGCTATGTCACCGCCTACAATCACATGTCCGGCTTCGCCAAGGGCATGACGGAAGGCGTGCGCGTGCGTCAGGGCCAGCTCGTCGGCTATCTCGGCTCGAGCGGCCTCTCGACGGGACCGCATCTGCACTACGAAGTTCTGGTCAACGGCCATTTCGTCGATCCCATGCGCATCAAGCTGACGCGCACCAAGGAGTTCGACGGCCGCATGCTCGCCGCCTTCAAGCGCGAGCGCGAGCGCATCGACGGGTTGATGGGCAAGGCGCCGAACGCCGCGCGCGTCGCCGAACGACGCGGCTAAGTCGCCGGCGCGATGAGCGACCTTCTCGCCGTCTCGCTGCCGATCTTCGGATTGATCGCCATCGGTTACGCCGCGCGCGCTTTGGGGTTGCTTGGCCCGCGCGCCGGCGAGGGCCTGTCGGAGTTCGTCTTCGTTTGCGCCGTGCCGGCGCTGATCTTCCGCACGATGGCGCAGGCCAAGCTGCCGGAGGCGCAGCCCTGGGGTTACTGGTTCGCCTATTTCTCCGGCCTCGCCATCGTCTGGGCGCTGGCCATGCTCGCGGCGCGCCGCCTGTTCGCGTGCGGTCATGGCGAGAGCGTCGTGGCGGGCTTCGCGGCGGCGCAATCCAACACCGTGCTCGTCGGCATTCCGGTCATCCTGCGCGCCTATGGCGAGGAAGGCGCGGTGCCGCTCTTCCTGCTCATCGCGATCCATCTGCCGATCACGATGACGACGGCGACGCTGCTGATCGAGGGCGCGGGCGGGCTCGACTGGCGCGTGCTCGCAAGACGCCTGGCGCTGCATCCGATCCTGCTCGCTTTGTTCGCCGGCCTCGCCTGGCGGGCGAGCGGTCTGGCGCTCGACGGCCCGCCGAAATCGCTGATCGACAGCCTCGCCTCCGCCGCCGCGCCCTGCGCGCTGATCTCGATGGGGCTGGCGCTAAAACAGGTGGGATGGCCGAAGGAGCGCGCGCTGCTCGTCGTCATCGTCGCGCTGAAGCTGCTCGTTCATCCCGCGCTGGTCTGGTTCTTCGCCACGCGCGTTTTCGCGATGCCGCCGGTCTGGGTCGGCGTCGCGGTGCTGTTCGCGGCGATGCCGAGCGGGATCAACGCCTTTCTGTTCGCAGAACGCTATCGCGCCGGCGTCGCGCTCTCGTCCGGCGCCATCGCGGCTTCCACCGTGCTCGCCGCCCTCAGCGTGACGCTCTGGCTCTGGCTCCTCGGCGCCGTCGGCTGAGCTCCGTCAGCCGATCCCGGCGGGCAGGCCCGCCATGCGCCGGATCGTCTGCGGGCTGACGCCCTCCGCCCGCAACGCGCGCAGCGACTTCGAGCCCGCGCTCTTCGAGAGCTTGCGGCCGTGCTCGTCGAGCACCAGAGAATGATGCCGATAGGTCGGCGCAGGGTAGCCGAGCAGGATCTGCAACAGCCGATGCAGGCTCGTCGCCGGCATGAGATCGACGCCGCGCACGACGTCGGTGACGCCCTGCAAGGCGTCGTCGACGACGACGGCGATGTGATAGCTCGCCGGCACGTCCTTGCGCGACAGCACGACGTCGCCCCACACGCCCGGCTCGGCGCGCACGTCGCGCGGCTCGTCGGCGTCGCCATATTCGCGCCAGCCGATCAGCGTCGCCGCCTGCGCCAGCGCCTGCCCGATCTTGATGCGACGGGCGGCGAACTCGCCCGCCGCGAGGCGACGTCGCACCTCCTCCTCCGGGAGATGGCGGCAGGCGCCGGGATAAAGCGGCGCGCCGTCGGGATCGCGCGTCCAGTCGCCCTCGCGCCCCTCGACGGCGCGCGCGATGTCGCCGCGCGAACAGAAGCACGGAAACAGCAGATCGTCGGCGGCCAGCCGTTCGAGCGCGCTCTCGTAGTCGCCGAAATGCTCGGACTGCCGACGAACCGGCTCCTCCCAGGTGAGGCCGAGCCACGCCAGATCCTCGTAGATCGCCTGCTCGTAGTCCGCGTTCGTGCGGCCGGTGTCGATATCCTCGATGCGCAGGAGAAACCGGCCGCCCGTCTTGCGCGCCAGATCGTGGTTGATCAGCGCGGAGCGGGCGTGCCCGACATGCAGAAACCCGTTGGGCGACGGCGCGAAGCGGAAGATGCGTTGGGTTGTGGCGTCCATGACCTCACACGATACAGTAGCGACGGCGCCTCGTCTGCGCCTGCCCGGCGGAGCTCTGGTGAAGAACGCGAAGACACACGCCCCCGTTCCCCGCGCGCCCGCGCCCACGCGCGGCGCCAGACCGCCCGCCGGCGAGGTCGACGCGGCCCGCCCCGCGACGCCCGCGAAAATCGCGCCGAGGAAGGCCGCCGAAGCCGCGCCGGTCGGGAAGCGCGCGCCCCGCAAGAAGCCGCCGCCGCGCTACGTCGCGGGCGAGACGATCCATGACGAGGCCTCGCTGACGCACGCGCTGGAGCAGCTCGCCGCGCTCGATCCCGAGATCGTCGGCGCGATGCTGGCGCTCGCCGGCCGGCCGCCGCTGCGCCGCCGCGCCCCCGGGCTCGAGGGGCTCGTCGCCATCGTCGTCTCGCAGCAGGTGTCGGTGGCGAGCGCCCGCGCCATCGAGGCGCGCGTCGCCGCGCTGCTCGCCCCGCTCGAGGCGACGACGATTCTGGCCGCCGACGACGAACTGTTGCGTCGCTGCGGCCTGTCCGCCCCGAAGATGCGCACGCTGCGCGCGTTGGCCGAGGCGATCGACGCCGGCGCGCTCGACATCGAGGCGCTGGCGCATCTGCCGCCGGAGGAAGCGCACGACCGGCTCGTCGCCGTGAAGGGAATCGGCCCGTGGACGGCCGACATCTTCCTGCTGTTCTGCCTCGGCCATCCCGACGCCTGGCCGGCCGGCGATCTGGCCTTGCAGGAGGCCGCCCGCCTCGCCCTGCGCCTGCGCAAGCGGCCGGACGCGGCCCGCCTGCAGCGCATCGGCGAACGTTGGCGGCCGCTGCGGGCGGTCGCGGCCCGTCTTCTGTGGGCCTATTACGGGGCGATGAAGGCGCGCGCCGGAATCGGCGTCGCGTGACGGGCTGCGCGGCCGCCCCGTCCGCGCTATAGGACGGGCCGACACGCCCGCATGGAGCCCCGATGCCCGCCCTCTCCGGCCCCCGCCTTCCCCCCAGGAGCGGCGTCGCCCGCCAGCTCGTCGTGTTCCTGCATGGCTACGGCGCCGACGGCAACGACCTCATCGACATCGGCCGGCAGTGGCAAAGCGTGCTGCCCGACGCCGCCTTCGTCTCTCCCCACGCGCCGGAGCCTTGCGGCATGGCGCCGAGCGGGCGGCAATGGTTCGCGCTGACCATGCGCGATCCGGACGAGCGCTGGCGCGGCGTCGTCAAGGCGCGCCCGACGCTCGACGCCTTTCTCGACGAGGAGCTGGGCAAGCTCGGACTCGACGAATCGGCGCTGGCGCTGGTCGGCTTCAGCCAGGGAACGATGATGGCGCTGCATGTCGGGCTGCGCCGCAAGCGCGCGCCGGCCTCGATCGTCGGCTTTTCGGGCGCGCTCGTCGGCCCGGAGCATCTCGCCGAGGCGACCGCCCGCGACGCCAAAGGCGGCCCGCCGCGCATTCTGCTGACGCATGGCGACGAGGATCAGGTGATTCCGCTGGACGCGCTGTTCGACGCTTCGGAGGCGCTCGCCAAGGCGAACATTCCCTGCGAGTTCCATCTCTCGCTCGGGATCGGTCACGGCATCGACGGCGGCGGCATGACGCAGGGCGCGCTGTTCGTCGCCGCCGGATTCGGGGTGAAGCTGCGCCGCAAGGCGCGCTGAGAGCTGAGGATCAGAACGGCAGCAGGCTGTGGCCGAAGGCCCCGAGCATCATGCCTATGGTCGCGGCGACCACGACCTGGATGACGACGCGCAGCGCCGCGGCGCGCTCGTCGAAGATCATGTCGGCGGTGTCCGAAATCATCGACCCCGGATGCGGCGGCTCCGGCCCAAACTCTGCATCAACTCGCATGGCGCGTCCTCGCACATTGCAGGGACCACCATACACGAGGGCACGCCGGCGGACGCCGTCTGCACCCGCCGAAAATGCGAATGTTTCGACTTACCATGAACGATTCGAAACCGGATCGAATTCGAACGAATACGTTCACATCTTCTCGAAGCGGATCGGCTGCGCGCCCTTCCACAGGCACATCTTGCCGAGCGGGGTCAGATTCTCGAGCCCCTCGACCAGCGTGATGAAGTGGTTGCCGGCGAGCTGGCCGACCTTTGAGGCGAAGTGCACGCCGCCATAGGCGAGCAGGATTTCCGTCTCGCTGATCCCGCCCGGATAGAGAATGATCTGCCCCGGCGCCGGATAGCTCGTGTGGTTCTCGTAATCGACGCCGAACTGATAATCGCCGAGCGGCATCCACACGCCCTCGCCCGACCAGCGCACATGCACGACCTGGCTCTCGAACGGCAGCCGCGACAGGAACGCGGCGCACGTCTTCGGCGCGGCCTCCTCCTCGAGCTTGCCGACGAAGGCGAAGGGACCGGCGGTGATCTTGAGGCGCGTCATGTCAGTTCCTCCGAAATCGAAATCGCTCAGCCGAGCCAGCCCGGCAGACGGTCGAGCCCGATCAGATCGTCGTAGCTCGGGCGCGGCCGCACGACGGCATGGTCGCCGCCGCGCGCCATCACCTCGGGGACGAGCAGGCGCGAATTGTAGGCCGAAGACTGCACCGCGCCATAGGCCCCGGCCGACATGACGGCGAGAAGGTCGCCCGCCTGCGGGACGGACATCTCGCGGTCGAGCGCCAGATAGTCGCCCGATTCGCAGATCGGTCCGACGACGTTGGCCAGAAATCGTTCAGCCGAAGGCCGACCCACCGGCTCGATCTCGTGATGGGCCTCGTACAGCGTCGGGCGGATGAGATCGTTCATCGCCGCGTCGACGATGACGAAATTCTTCGTCTCGCCGCGCTTCACGAAGATCACGCGCGTCACCAGCACGCCGGCGTTGCCGACGAGCAGGCGCCCCGGCTCCAGCACCAGCGAACAGCCCAGATTATGCGTGTGCTTCTTGACGATCGCGGCGTAGCGGTCGGGGTGATAGCTCGCCGGATCCTCGCCGGCGCGATAAGGGATGCCGAGGCCGCCGCCGAGGTCGAGATGGTCGATCGGATGGCCGTCCTCGCGAAGATCGCGCACGAAGCTCGACAGCAGCGCGAAGGCGTCGTCGAAGGGCGCCAGATCGGTGATCTGCGAGCCGATATGCATGTCGACGCCGGTGATCTTCAGCCCCGGCAGCTTCGCCGCCTCGGCGTAGACGCGCCGCGCCGCCGAGATCGGCACGCCGAACTTGTCCTCCGACTTGCCGGTCGAGATCTTGGCGTGCGTCTTGGCGTCGACGTCCGGATTGACGCGCAGCGCCACGCGCGCGGTCTTGCCGCGCGCGCTCGCCACGCGCGAGAGCTGCGCCAGCTCCGGCTCGGACTCGACGTTGAAGCAATGGATGTCGAGATCGAGGCCGAGCGCCATCTCCGCCTCGGTCTTGCCGACGCCGGAGAAGGTGATCTTGGCGCCCGGAACGCCTGCGGCGACGGCGCGCCGCAATTCGCCTTCGGAGACGACGTCCATCCCCGCGCCGAGCCGCGCGAAGGTCTTCAGCACGGCCTGATTGGAGTTGGCCTTCAGCGCGTAGTGGATGGTCGCGTCCTGCCCGGCGAAGGCCTGCGCGAAGACGCGGTAGTGGCGCTCCAGCGTCGCGCTCGAATAGCAGTAGAACGGCGTGCCGACCGCCGCCGCAATCGCCGACAGCGCGACGTCCTCGGCGAACAGCTCGCCGTTGCGGCGCGTGAAGTGATGCATGGGTCGGCCCGTCTCAGAGCAGGAAGTCGAACGGCGTGTCGCGGCGCGGGGGATGGATCGTCGAGTCGCGCCGTTTCGGCGGCCCGGCCGTGGGGCCGGCCGCCCGACGCGCCTCCGCCGCCTCCTCCTCGGGCGTGTAGGGCGCCTCGAGCGCGCCGCGCTTGCCGCAGGCGGCGAGCGAGACGGCGAGCCCCGCGCCGAGCGCGAGGCGGAACAGGGTGCGGCGGGTGGGAGCGGTCACGGCATCGTCCGGGCGGTCTGAACAGGTCGGCCGCGACTATAGCGATTGCGCGGGCGCTGGCGAGGGCGTCAAAGCCCGAGGCGTGCGGCCCAGGCCTTCGCCTGCGCGCGCACATTGTCGGGCGCCGTGCCGCCATAGCTCGTCCGGCTGGCGACAGACCGCTCGACGCCGAGCACGCCGAACACCTCCTGCGTGATGCGCGGCTCGACGGACTGCATGTCGGCAAGCGACAGCTCCTCGAGGCCGACGCCGCGCGCGGAAGCCATCTTCACCAGCGATCCGGTGACGTGATGGGCCTCGCGGAACGGCGTCTTCAGCGTGCGCACCAGCCAGTCGGCGAGGTCGGTCGCGGTGGCGTAGCCCGCCCCCGCCGCCGCCTTCATCTTCGCCCGGTCGATCGTCAGGTCGCCGATCATGCCGGTCATCGCCGCAAGGCAGAGGGAGAGGGTGTGGACGGCGTCGAACAGGCCTTCCTTGTCCTCCTGCATGTCCTTCGAATAGGTCAGCGGCAGGCCCTTCATCACCGTCAGGAGCCCGATGAGCGCGCCGAAGACGCGGCCGGTCTTGCCGCGCACCAGCTCGGCGGCGTCCGGGTTGCGCTTCTGCGGCATGATCGAGGAGCCGGTCGACCATTTGTCCGACAGGCGCACGAAGCCGAATTGCGGCGTCGCCCACAGCACGATCTCCTCCGCCAGACGCGAGAGGTGAACGGCGCAGATGGCGCAGGCCGACAGCGTCTCCAGCGAGAAGTCGCGGTCCGACACCGAATCCAGCGAATTGGCCGTCGGCCGGTCGAAGCCGAGCGCCTTGGCCGTCATGTGCCGGTCGATCGGGAAGGAGGTGCCGGCGAGCGCCGCCGCCCCGAGCGGCGATTCGGCGCCGCGCCGGCGGGCGTCGGAAAGGCGGCCGCGGTCGCGCCCCAGCATCTCGACATAGGCGAGCAGATGGTGGCCGAAGGTGACGGGCTGCGCCGATTGCAGATGCGTGAAGCCGGGCATCACCGCGTCGGCATGTTCGAGCGCCTTGGCGACAAGCGCCTTCTGCAGCCCGGCCATCTGGCCGTCCAGAGCGTCAACCGCGTCGCGCAGCCACAGCCGCGCGTCGAGCGCCACCTGATCGTTGCGCGAGCGCGCCGTGTGCAGCCGCCCGGCGGCCGGGCCGACGAGGGCGGCGAGCCGCGACTCGACGTTCATGTGAATGTCTTCGAGCGCGCGCGAGAACTGGAACGTCCCCGCCTCGATTTCGCCCGCGACCTGTTCCAGACCCTGCGCGATGGCGGCCGCATCCGCCTGCGTGACGATGCCCTGCGCGGCGAGCATGGCGACATGGGCCTTAGAGCCCTTGATGTCCTGGGCGCCGAACCGGTAATCGAAGCCGATCGAGGCGTTGATCTCCTCCATGATCGCGTCGGGGCCGGTCTCGAACCGTCCGCCCCACATCTTGTTGCTCATCTTCGCCTGCCCGCCTCGCCTGACCCCGAACCCGCCGGACGCCCGATGACCAACCCCTCGCCCGCTGACCCGAACGCGCCGCGCCCGAGCTCCGACAGAGCGGAGCTTCTGCGTCTGTTCGGACCGCATCTGGCGGTCGGGGCGCTCGTCGTCGTACTGGCGGCGCTGGCCGTCCTATACGTGACGACGCGGCCGGGCGGCAAGGAAAGCGCGGCCGCCGCCTGCCCCTTCGCGCGCCAGTCGGTCGCCCGGATCGCGCCCTTCGCCAAGGGCGAGGTGGCCTCGCTGGCGCCCGAGAAGACGCCCGCGCCCATCCCCGATCTCGCCTTCGAGGGGCCGGACGGCAAGCCGACCAGCCTGGCCGCCTTCCGCGGCAGGACCGTGCTGCTCAACCTGTGGGCGACCTGGTGCGCCCCCTGCCGCAAGGAGATGCCGGCGCTCGACCGGCTTCAGGCCGCGCTCGGCGGCAAGGACTTCGAGGTGCTGGCGCTCAACCTCGACACCCGCAATCTGGAGAAGCGCAAGGCGTTTCTCGACGAGATCGGCGCAAAGTCGCTCGCCTTCTACGCCGACCCCAAGGCCGAGGCGCTGCAACGGCTGAAGGCCTCCGCCAAGGCGCTCGGCCTGCCGACGACGATCCTGATCGACGCGCAGGGCTGCGCCCTCGGCGTGATGCAGGGGCCGGCGGAATGGGATTCCCACGACGCGCAGGCGCTGATCAAGGCCGCGATGGGAAGCTGACCTCAGCCCGCCAGCGCGGCGCGATGCAGCGCGGCCGAGGGCTCGGCGAAGCAGCAGAAGACGATGCGCTCGAACGCGTCGGGATGGGCGGCCGCCGCAGCGCGCGCGGCGGCGACCGCGATCGGCGCGGCCCGGGCCGCCGGAAATCCGTAGACGCCGGTCGAGATCGCCGGGAACCCCACCGTCCGCGCGCCATGCGCGGCGGCGAGCGCCAGGCTTTCGCGGTAGCAGGCGGCCAGCAGCGCGTCCTCGCCCGCCGTCCCGCCGCGCCACACCGGCCCGACCGTATGGATCACGAAGCGCGCCGGCAGGTCGCAGCCAGATGTGATCCGCGCCTGCCCCGTGGGGCAGCCGCCGAGCGTCCGGCATTCGGAGAGGAGGCCCGGCCCGGCGGCGCGGTGGATCGCCCCGTCGACGCCGCCGCCGCCGAGCAACGACTCGTTGGCGGCGTTGACGATGGCGTCGACGGCAAGGCGCGTGATGTCGGCGACGACGACCTGGAAGGCCGGCGCCGTCGCCATCGCCCTCAGCCCGCCGCGCGGACGGGCAGGCCGGCGTTGGCCAGATGCGCCTGCAACTCGCCGTTCTGGAACATCTCGCGCACGATGTCGCAGCCGCCGACGAACTCGCCCTTCACGTAGAGCTGCGGGATCGTCGGCCAGTTGGAGAAGTCCTTGATGCCCTGACGGATGTCGGCGTCCTCGAGCACGTTGATCCCCTTGTAGGGCACGCCGAGGTAATCGAGGATCTGCACGACCTGACCGGAGAAGCCGCACATCGGGAATTGCGGCGTGCCCTTCATGAACAGCACCACCGGGTTCTGCGTCACTTCCTGCCTGATTTCGTCCTGGATGTCGGCCATCGTAAAATCCTCGTCTCGCGCAGTCCAAGGTTGCGCGGCAGCGTCTATATAGGCAAGCGAGGGCCCGCCGTCGACGCCGGGCTTGCCCGAAAGCGCGCGCGGGCCGAACGTCCGCCCATGCGGCCGACCCGATTCGCGATCCCGACTGGCGCGGGCGCCGCCGTCCGCCTGCGCGCGTGGGTGGCGGCGGCGCTGTGCCTCATGGCGGGGTCGGCGCTGGCGCAAAACTGCTCCGTCAGCGTCACCGCGACGAACTTCGGGACGATCGACCTGACGACCGGCGCGGCCTGGACGACGACCGCCACCTTCTCGACCAGTTGCACCAACGGCCCGGTCAACGGCTCGATCCGCATGTGCATCAGCTTCGGCACGGGAACGGGCGGCAGCACCGGCTCCGGCTCGCCCCGGCTGCTGCTGTCGGGGGCGAACCAGCTGCAATATTCGCTCTACACCAGCGCCGCCTACACCACCGTCTGGGGCTCCTATTCCTGGGCCTGGAGCGGAACCTATCCCGGCGTGCAGATCGACATTCCGACCAACGCCGCCCGCGCCGGCAGCGCGACGCGCACGATCTACGGGCGCATTTCCCCAAGCCAGCAGACGCTGCCGACCGGGACCTATGCCTCCAATTTCACGACGGCGCACACGCTGGTGCGCTACGCCAACGGCACAGGCGGCAGTTGCGCGGCCGGCACGGTGACCGCCCGCACCGTGCGCCCGACCTTTACGGTGAGGGCGACCTACGCGCCGGTCTGCCGGGTGACCGCCTCGACGCTGAATTTCGGCTCCATCGGCCTCCTCTCCAGCATCCGCGACGCCGCCTCGGCCCTCTCCGTCACCTGCTCGAACGGCACGGCCTACACCGCCGCGCTCGACAACGGCCTCGGCGCCGGCGTCACCGGACCGACCGCCCGCAAGATGACCGGCCCCGCCTCGGCGACCGTGACCTACGGCATCTATCGAGACGCCGCGCGCAGCCTCGCCTGGGGCGCGGGCGTCGGCCTCGTCTATTCGGGGACGGGCGCCGGGACAACGCAGAGCGTGCCAGTGTATGGCCGCGTGCCCGTGCAGGCGACGCCGCGGCCGGGCAGCTATTCCGACACGATCGTCGTCACGATCACCTATTGAGCGGGACGCCCCGCCGCCGCGTCACCACAGCGTCGTAGACGCCCGCGCGGCCCAACCCGAATCGTAATCGGGCCCGCCGACCTCGCCATCCGTCATGCCGGCGAGAATCTCGCCCGCCGTCGGCAGCCCGGCCGGCGCGGCGACCCCGCTCCACAGGCCCGAGCGGACAACCGCCCGCGCGCACTGGAAGTAGATTTCCTCGACGGCGACGACCAGCGCGCTGCGCGGAGCCTTGCCGTCCACCGCGAGCGAATCGAGCAGCGCGGCGTCCGCCTCGACATGCGCGCGCCCGTTGACGCGCAGCGCGGCGCCCCAGCCTGGAATGAGGAACATCAGCGCGACGCGCGGGTCGCGCACGACGTTGCGCAGCGAATCGATGCGGTCGTTGCCGCGCCGGTCCGGCAGGATCAGCGTGCGCGCGTCGGCGATGCGCACGAGGCGTCCCGCCGCGTCGCCGCGCGGCGACACGTCGAGCCCCTCCGGGCCGCTCGTCGCCAACGCCAGAAACGGCGCCGCCTCGATCAGCCGGCGATACGCGGGCGTGATCGTCGTCGCGACCTTGCGCAGCGAGGCCGGCCCCGGCGTTCCGTAGAGCGCCTCGAGATCGGCCACGGTCTCGATGCGCGCCATCGCCGGTTTAAGCCGGCGCGCCGGTCTGCAGCGCCAGCGCGTGCAGCTGCTTGTCCATCGCGCCCTTCAGCGCGGCGTAGACGATCTGGTGCTGCTGCACCCGCGTCTTGCCGCGGAAGGACTCCGAGATCACCGTCGCCGAGTAGTGGTCGCCGTCGCCGGCCAGATCCCGCACCTCGACGCGCGCGTCGGGAAGCGCCGCCTTGATCAGCGCCTCGATTTCGGCCGCTTCCATCGCCATCGCGTCAGCTCTCCTTCGGGGCGCCCAGCGCCTGCTCGATCCGCGCCACCACGTCTTTCGCCGGCTCGGAACAGGGAATGGTGTTGGCCGCCCCTTGCATCAGCACGTTGCATTTGGCGGGGTCGTTCTGGCTGACCGCCACCACCATGTCGGCGCGAAGATAGTTGATGCCGCCGAGCGCCTTCACTTCGATGAAGATCATGGGTTCAACCGTTGATGATTTCGCCGGCCATATAGTCCGGCAGCCAGGATTCGTGCGCGCGCCGCAGAGTCGCCAGAAGGATGGGGGCTTCGCCCGGCAGCGTCAATGAATCGCCGCCGGTGACGCCGATTCGGCGGGCCGGAACGCCCTTCGCCCTCAGCCCGGCCAGGATCGCCTCGGCGCGGTCCGCCGCGCAGGCCAGGATGTATCGGCCCTGATCCTCGCCGAACAACCACGCGTGCAACGGCGTTCCGCCCGCAGCGTTCTCGATCCGCGCGCCGACGCCGGCCGCCATCGCCGACTCGGCGAGCGCCGCGGCGAGGCCGCCATCCGACAGATCGTGAACCGCGCTGACCGCGCCCTCGACAATCAGCGCCCGCACCGCCTCGCCATTGCGCCGCTCGGCCGCCAGATCGACCGGCGGCGGCGCGCCCTCCTCGCGGCCGCACACGTCGCGCAGCCAGACCGACTGGCCGAGCCAGCCCGCCGTTTCGCCGACGAGGATGATCGCCTCCCCGGCGTTGCGGAAGGCGAGCGTCGCGGTCTTCGTCACGTCCGCGACGAGGCCGACGCCGCCGATGGACGGCGTGGGGAGAATGCCGCGCCCCTCGGTCTCGTTGTAGAGCGAGACGTTGCCGGACACGACGGGGAAGTCGAGCGCCTTGCAGGCCTCGCCGATGCCCTTCAGGCAGCCGACGAGCTGGCCCATGAAATGCGGCTTCTCGGGATTGCCGAAGTTCAGATTGTCGGTGATCGCGAGCGGCCTCGCGCCGACGGCGGTCAGATTGCGCCAGGCCTCCGCCACCGCCTGCTTGCCGCCCTCGAACGGGTCCGCCTCGCAATAGCGCTGCGTCACGTCGGTCGTCAGCGCCAGACCCTTCGGCCCTTCGCCGATGCGCACCACGGCCGCGTCGCCGCCCGGCTTCTGCACCGTGTTGCCGAGGATGAGATGGTCGTACTGCTCCCACACCCAGCGCTTGGAGCAGAGGTCCGGCGAGCCGATCAGCTTGACGAGCGCGTCGGCGTTCGACATCGGCGCGGCGAGCGAGGCCGCGTCCACCGGCGCCTGCGGCTTCGTCGCGACATGCGGGCGATCGTAGAGCGGCGCTTCGTCGCCGAGCTCCTTGATCGGCAGGTCGGCCTTCACCTGGCCCTTGTGCTTGATGACGAAGCGCAGCGTGTCGGTCGTCTTGCCGATCACCGCGAAGTCGAGCCCCCATTTGCGGAAGATCGCCTCGGCCTCTTCCTCCTTGGCGGGGTCGAGCACCATGAGCATGCGCTCCTGGCTCTCCGACAGCATCATCTCGTAGGCGCTCATGCCCGCCTCGCGGCAAGGCACCTTGTCGAGATCGAGCTCGATGCCGAGATTGCCCTTCGCGCCCATCTCGACGGCCGATGAGGTCAGGCCCGCCGCGCCCATGTCCTGAATGGCGACGACGCAGCCCCTGGCCATGATTTCAAGGCAGGCCTCGAGCAGCAGCTTCTCGGAGAAAGGATCGCCGACCTGCACGGTCGGGCGCTTCTCCTCCGCGTCCGCCTCGAAGGCGGCCGAGGCCATCGTCGCGCCGTGGATGCCGTCGCGTCCGGTCTTGGAGCCGAGATAGACGATCGGCCGGCCGACGCCGGTCGCCTTGGCGTAGAAGATCTTGTCCGTGTCGGCGAGGCCGACCGCCATCGCGTTGACGAGGATGTTGCCGTCGTAGCGGGTGTGGAAATTCACCGATCCGCCGACCGTCGGCACGCCGAAGGAATTGCCGTAGCCGCCGATGCCCGCGACGACGCCGGCCACCAGATGCCGCGTCTTGGGATGATCGGGCGCCCCGAAGCGCAGGAGGTTGAGGCAGGCGATCGGGCGCGCGCCCATCGTGAACACGTCGCGCAGGATGCCGCCGACGCCCGTCGCCGCGCCCTGATAGGGCTCGATGTAGGAGGGGTGGTTGTGGCTCTCCATCTTGAAGACGCAGGCCTGTCCGTCGCCGATGTCGATGACGCCGGCGTTCTCGCCCGGCCCCTGGATCACCCACGGCGCCTTGGTCGGCAGGCCGCGCAGATGCAGGCGCGAGGACTTGTAGGAGCAGTGCTCGTTCCACATCGCCGAGAAGATGCCGAGTTCGGTGAAGCTCGGCGGCCGGCCGATCAGCTTCAGGATGCGCTCGTATTCGTCCGGCTTCAGCCCGTGGCTGGCGACCAGCTCCGGCGTGATCTGCGGTTCGGCGGCGGAAGGATGCTGGCTCAAGGCGGGCCTCGCAGGGCGGCGCGCTGCGCCGCGACAGGGTCGCGCTCCGCTTAAACAAGCGCGCGCCGCAAGGCAATCGCCGCGCCCCGCGATGCGCCAAAACGGGACGGTCCGGCGAACCGTTCCGGGACCGCCTCGCCCGCGCTCGGCCCGACGCGCCGCCCGCCGGCCAGGGCTCTCCGTCCAAGCCGTTGAAATCGCGCGCGCCGAACCGGCGGAAAGGTTAACCGCCCGGCGATCCGGGGCCTTGGCCCGCGACTTGAACCCTGTCCGGCGATCGACAGGAGCCGTCCATGTTCGCTACGCCCCGCATCGCCTTCCCGACCCGCCGCCTGGCCAGCCGCTTGGCCCGCGACGAGCGCGGCAATGTCGCGATGATGTTCGGCCTCACCCTCGTGCCGCTCCTGTTCATGGTCGGCTCGGCGGTCGATTACGCCCGCGGCTCCGCCGAGCGCGAACACCTCGTCCAGGCGCTCGACGCCACCGGCCTCGCCCTCGCCCACGACGCCAAGACGCTGAACGACGCGGACTTCACCGTCCGCGCCAATCAGATCTTCTCTGCGATGTATCGCAGCAACGAAGTGGCGGGCACGCCCACCGTGATCGCCTCGCGCAACAACGGCCGCATCACCGTGCGGACGGCGGCCGACGTGCCGACCACCTTCATGCGGCTCGCCGGCGTCAACACGATGACCGTGAACGCCAACGCAGCCGTCAACTACGGCACCAAGAAGCTCGAGATCGCGCTCGTTCTCGACAACACCGGTTCGATGGGCCAGATGGGCAAGATGGCCGCGCTCAAGGTCGCGGCGACCGACTTTCTCAACCAGCTCGCCGCCACCAACCCGGCCGCCGGCGACATCCGCGTCTCGATCGTTCCCTTCTCCACGCAGGTGCGCCTGCCCGTCTCGACCTACAATGCGAGCTGGCTGAACCCGAACGGCCAGTCGCAGGCCGCCTGGAAGGGCTGCGTCACCGACCGCGATCAGGATTACGACGTCAACGCCAACACCGGCGCCGCCTACCCGGCCGTCCCCTGCGCGTGGCCGAATCCGGTCGCTCCGACGCAGTCCGAACTCGTCGGCCTGACCGACCTCTCGGTTCCGGCCCAACTCGCCGACCTGCGCACCCGCGTCAACGCGATGACGCCGAACGGCAACACCAACATCACCATCGGCCTGTCCTGGGGCCTCGCCCAGCTCTCGCCCGGCGCGCCGCTGTCGAGCGCCGCCAATTTCGGCCAGACCGGCGTCGAGAAGTTCGTCGTGCTGCTGACCGACGGCGACAACACGCAGAGCCGCTGGTCGAACAACACCTTCTCGATCGACCAGCGCACGCGCATGGCCTGCAACGCGGTGAAGGACCCATCGAAGAAGATCACCGTCTTCTCGATCCGCGTCATCGCCGGCAACGCCAACCTGCTGCGCGACTGCGCGACCAACCCCGGCTTCTACTACGAGGCCGCCGACGCCTCGCAGATCCAGCCCGCCTTCCAGGCGATCCTGAAGACGATCACGGCCATCCATCTGGCGAGCTGAGGACCGGCGGAGCAACATTTCCGGTCCCTCCAAGGCGCGGCGCTCCCAAGACAGGGCGCCGCGCCTTTTCGCGTCAGGGCTTTTCGCGTCAGGGCCGGATGTAGGCGTAGCCCTGCGCCTGCAATTCGGCGATGCGCACGACCCCGCCGCGCTCGTCGACGGAAAAGCCGAGCGCAAGATCGGCGAGCGCGAGGCGCATCCCCTTCATCGTGTTGCCGCAGGCGACGAGGCCGACGCCCGCCCGCCCCGCCTTCTCGGCGCGCGCGAGCAGATCGCCGACCGAGCCCTCGCGCCGGAAGGCGCGCAGCGCCGGCCCGTGCACGACGAGCACGATGTCCGCCTCGCCGGCCGGCACGCCGGCGATGTGGTTCTCGATGGCGCCAAGCGCGAAGCCCGCCTTGTCGAAATCGGCGAGATGATAGACGGCGCGGCCCGCGCGCATCGCCGGCCGTGCAACCTCTTGCGCGCGCGCGGCCGCGCCGAACAGCGCGCCGATCCCGCCGGCAAGCCCCGCGATCAATCCGCGTCGGCGCACGTCCTGTTTCAATTCGCTCATCGCGACCTCCCTCATGCCTGCCGGCCGACGGTGAGCCTGATCATCGGATCGCCGCTGAGGAACGAGGTGTAGACGAGCTCCTCCGGCACATCCTCGTAGCGTTCGATGTCCAGCATCCGCACGACTTCGGCCGAGACGCGCGCGCCGCCATCGAGGAGACGGGCGACCGGCGTGTTGGCGCTGCGCGGGATGAAGCCGAGCTTGACGCCGTCGAGATGCACCGCCACCGCGTCCGCGTCGTAGGGATTGGCGGGTTCGCGCGCCAGCGTCAGTTTCACACCGGGGCCAATGCGCTCCAGCACATCCTCGAGCTCGTAATAGTCCCCGCCGGCGATGGCGAAATCGAACAGCCGCGTCGGGGCGCCCGCGCTTGCGTCTCCGCCGCCAAGCATGGCGAAGGCCGTCGCCAGCAGCGCCCTGTTGACTTCCCGACGGGTGAATGCGCCAGCGCCTCTCATCGTCTGCGTCCCCTCGCCTTCATCGTTGCGCGAGTGAGCTCAGCGCGCGCCGCGCAACAGCGCCTTCACCGCCGCCTCGCTCGTGAGCGACAGGCAGTCGACGCCGCTGGTGCGGTCGACGCGAAATAGCTTGTCGTCGGCGCCGAAGCGCCGGCGGCTGTTCATGTCGTCATCGTCCCGCCCCGGCCGCCACAGCCGCGCCCCGTCGGGAATCGTCACGCGCACGGAGCGGTCGTCCTTGAGCGACACGCCGATCTCCCCGCCGTCGCAATCGACGCCGCAGCGCAGCGCCTGCGCGGCGCCGGTCTTCTCGTCCTTGATCTCTCCGCAGGAGCCGCCGGACTGGAAATTCTTGCCGCGCCGGAAATCGACGCCGAGCGACACCGACGGATTGGTCGATCCCGCATCGGGATCGACGACGACGAGCAGCGTCATCCGCTGCACGTTCTGCTGCGGATGGCTCTTCAGATGCGCAGCGTCGTAGACGCGCTTGAAGCAGGCGGCCTGCCGGCCGTCCTTGCCCGCCGCGCCCATCAGCCGTTGCAGGAATTCGGGCGAACTGGCCTGCGCTGCGCTAACGGCCGCCATTGCGCAGCCGAACGCCAGCGCGCCGATCCGAAGCTTCATGGAACGCTCCCGTGTCGAGGGAGCGTCAGGCTACGCCGCCGCGAGGCTCTCGAACAGGCCGCGCCCGTCGGTTCCGCCGACCAGCGGATCGATCAGGTTTTCCGGATGCGGCATCATGCCGAGCACGCGCAGATTGTCGGAGTAGATGCCGGCGATGTCGTTGGTCGAGCCGTTCGGGTTCGCCGCCCCGCCGACGAGGCCCGCCGCGTCGCAATAGCGGAAGGCGACGAGCCCCTCGCCCTCGAGCCGCGCGATGGTCTGCTCATGCGCCTCGTAATTGCCCTCGCCATGGGCGATGCAGACCTCGATGGCCTGCCCCTTGGCGTAGCGCGTCGTGTAGGCGGTGTCGGCGCGCTCGACGCGCAGATGCTGCATCCGGCAGACGAAGCGCAGGTCGCGGTTGCGCATCAGCACGCCCGGCAGCAGCCCACTCTCGCACAGGATCTGGAAGCCGTTGCAGACGCCGAGCACATAGCCCCCGCGCGCCGCATGCGCGCGCACCGCGTCCATGATCGGCGCGCGCCCGGCGATGGCGCCGCAGCGCAGATAGTCGCCATAGGAGAAGCCGCCGGGCAGGACGACGAGATCGACGCCGACCGGCAGCGCCGTGTCGGCGTGCCAGACATGGACGGGCTCGCGCCCGGTCGCCTGACGGATCGCCCGGGCGGCGTCGCCCTCGCGATTGGAGCCGGGGAAGGTGACGACGGCGGCGCGCATCAGCCGGCGATCTCCACGCGATAGTTCTCCACCACCGTGTTGGCGAGCAGCTTCTCGCAGGCCTGCTTCAGCGCGGCTTCCGCCGCCGCCTTGTCGCCGGCCGCCATCTCGATGTCGAACACCTTGCCCTGCCGCACCGAGGCGACGCCCGGCACGCCGAGCGAGGCGAGCGCGCCCTCGATGGCCTTGCCCTGCGGATCGAGGACGCCGGACTTCAGGGTGACGACGACGCGGGCTTTCATGGGCGGGCTCGGCAAATGGGGAACGGATGCCGCGACGCTTTAGGCGCTTCCGCCGCCCGCGTCGAGGGGGCGCCCGGCCTCGGCCGAACGCAGGCCCGCGATCCTCACCGGCCGCTCGATCAGATGCGGGGCGAGCGGACGAACGGGGACGAAGGCCGGCGCGGGAACGCCCGCGCGCTCCGCATTGGCCCGCCAGTCGCGTCGCGCCGGAGGATGTTCGAGGCCAATCGCATACAGCGTCGCCGTCTCGGCCTCGATCCGGATGCGCAGGAAATTGCGATGCGAATCGAGCCGCATCCCGGAAAAGGCGTCCTCCGGATCGGCGCCGAACCAGCGCGACAGGGCGAAGAAGGCGAAGCCCGCGAGCGAGGCGCCGACCGCCCCGCCGAGCACGATCATGCCGAGCGAGATCATCGCGAAAGCGCCGCGCGGACCGGACAGGACCGGCGGCAATTGATGCAGGAACGAGCGCAGCAGCCACAGCAGCGCGAAGACGGCCGCCGCATGCGCGAGCGCGTTCACGAAGGCGACCGTCGCGACGAACAGCGTCGAGCTTTCGCGCCGCCGCGCATAGGCGTGGAACAGCGCGAGGAAGCCGAGCGGAACCAGATACAGCGAATCGACCGGCAGCAGCGCCGCCACCGCCCCCATCAGCGCGTAGAGGACGCCAAACAGGCCCGCGAAGCCCGGATTGAGCCAGGGAAACAGCAGCGCCCGGTTGAGCAGCCGCAGGCTCTCGGCGCGGCTCGGATACAGCGCCGCCGGCGCGTCGGGCGCCGAGCCGGGGCGCCCGCCGTCTCCGTCCCGCCCGAGCGCGATGCCCTCGACGCCGACATCCAACCAGGACGGCCCGCCGTCCCCGGCGAAGGCGACGCGCGCAGGCAGATCGTGCGTCGGATGCAGATAGGCGCCGCCGCCCCCGGAGGTGACGAACTGCGCGCCGCCGCGTTCGGCGACATAGCGGCTATAGTGGTGCCGGTCTCCCGACAGCACGAGCGGGATGCGCGCGCCCTTGCAGTTGCGGATGGCGATCGCCGCCACGTCGTCGATGACGCCGAGCGGGCGCTCCGCCCGCTTCTCGGCGTAGAGCCAGCCGGGTTCGGGCGCGAGAAGGATGACGTTCGAGCCCTCGGGCATGTCGCGCGCGATCAGCGCGAAATAGTCGGCCTGCGGCTGGTCGACGCGATCGGCGAGCTGCGCGTCGATGCCCCACACCCACCAGCGCGGGGCGACCTGCACGGCGAAATAGGAGCGCCGCTGGCGCGTGCGCCAGCCGCCCAGATGCGCGCCGCCCTCGCGCGTGAAGATGGCGAGAAACGAGACGAGCCCGTCATACCAGTCGTGGTTGCCGGGAATGGCGTAGAGCGAGGGCCCCTCGGCGCTGTGCGGATCGGGATCGGGAAAGGCCCAGCCATAGGGATCGACGAGCTTGCGCTGGTAGTTCTCGGCCGAGGCGTCGGGATAGACCTCGTCGCCGCCCATGAACAGCGCCTGCCCGCGCCGCGTCGCTACGCCGTCGACCTCCAGCCGCTCCTGCGCCAGCAGGCAGGCGACCGCGTAGGTGGAATCGAAGCCGTCGCCGAGATCGGCGAGGTAGTCGATCCAGATCGCCCCGTCCTCGTCCGGAACGATGCGGCCGGGGCCGTCCTCCATCAGCATCCGCGCGCGGCGCAGATGTTCCTTCTTGCTCACCGTGTCGAGCGCGGCGACGAGCAGGCGGCGGTCGGCGTATTGGCCGAAGGTCTCCGACACGACGACGCGGCGCAGCAGGCGCAGCAGCAGCGTCGGCTGGAACCAGCCGGTCATGCGCGGATAGAGCGCCAGAACGTCGAGCGGCGGAGGCGGCGTCGCGGTCATGCGCCTGTGTCGCGCGCCGGCGCGGCCGCCGCAAGGCGCCCGCGCGTCGCGGCGCGGATCATGGGGCCAGCGCGGCCCGCGTTTCCGGCGTGGCGAAGTTGCGCCGCGCGCTGTGGGCGACGCCCGGAACGACGACGAGCCGCCAGCCGAACGGAACGCCGCGCGCCTGCGCGGCGGCCTGCCCCTCGGCGAAGATGGTGCGGGCGCGCTCCAGCCGGTTCGCGCCCTGCCGCTCGGCCTCAGGGGCCCGCGACAGGTTGCGCGCGCCCGTATCCTTCGCCCCGGCCAGCAGGACGATGGGCAGGGCGAGATAGCGCCGCAGCGCCGCCTCGGCCTCGGCCGGCGGAAGAGCGCCGCCGAAGCCGTAAGGCGCCTCCGTCTCGAGCGAGGGCGACACCCAGCTCGACGGGTCGGCGATCGCGATCCGCCGCGCCGGCGGGGCGGCGAAGGCGGCGACGCGGGACAGATACTGCGCCCCGGCGGAATGGCCGAGATAGGCGACCGGCCAGTCCGGCCTGCCCTCCCGCGCCCGCGCCCAGTCGGCGATCCGCGACGCGAACCCGACGGTCCAGACCGCTTGCGGCAGGACGCGCCCGCCGCGCGCCAGCCCGCCGCGCTGGTAGCGCCAGGCCGGGAACCGCGCCGCGTCGAACAGCGGCGCGGCGACCATGAGGCAGTGCGCCTCGGCGAGCGGGACGGCCGCGTCGCGATAGGCGGCCGCGTCGCGCCCGAGTCCATGGAACACGACGAGAAGTCCGGTCGGCGCGCAGCGCGTCGGACGGAAAATGAAGACCTCGAACGACAGATCGCCGAGATCGGCGACGGCGGAGTCGCCCGCCGGGGCCGGCTCGGCGCGCCCCGCGCCCGCCATCGTCAGCGCGAGGACGGCGGCGACGCCCGCGCGCCGCAGCGCGGCAAACGAAAAGGGCGACCTTTCGGCCGCCCCCTGAACTGCGTCGCCCGCTGCGCGCGCCCTGCTCACTTGACGAGCTTGGGTCCGGTGCCGCGCGGCGGCTCGTTGTCGTTCATGATGCCGAGGCGGCGCGCCACCTCCGAATAGGCTTCGACGAGGCCGCCCATGTCGCGGCGGAAACGATCCTTGTCGAGCTTGTCGTTCGACTTGATGTCCCACAGGCGGCACGAATCGGGGGAGATTTCGTCGGCGACGACGATGCGCATCATGTCGCCTTCCCACAGCCGCCCGGTCTCCATCTTGAAGTCGACGAGACGGATGCCGACGCCCAGAAAGAGCCCCGACAGGAAGTCGTTGACGCGGATGGCCAGCGCCATGATGTCGTCGATTTCCTGCGGCGTCGCCCAGCCGAAGGCGGTGATGTGCTCTTCCGACACCATCGGATCGTTGAGCGCGTCGTTCTTGTAATAGAACTCGATGATCGAGCGCGGCAGCTGCGTGCCTTCCTCGATTCCGAGCCGCGTCGACAGCGAGCCGGCCGCGACGTTGCGCACGACCACCTCGAGCGGCACGATCTCGACCTCGCGGATCAACTGCTCGCGCATGTTGAGCCGGCGGATGAAGTGGGTCGGCACGCCGATGTCGTTGAGATGCTGGAAGATGTACTCGGAAATGCGGTTGTTGAGCACGCCCTTGCCGTCGATGACGTCGTGCTTCTTCGCGTTGAAGGCGGTGGCGTCGTCCTTGAAGTGCTGGATCAGGGTGCCGGGCTCCGGGCCCTCGTAGAGCACCTTCGCCTTGCCTTCGTAAATGCGTCGGCGGCGGTTCATCGCAATCAACCGTTTCTCGAGGAAATCCATGCGCGGCCTGCACTCCTTGATTCGGCGGCGCTCGCCCGACGCATCGGGCGCGTCGCGCCGGAGCCCCCGGGCCGCATGGACCGGGCTCTAGCCCCTTCCGCTCGCCAAGGCAACCCTGAGAAGGCGACCCTGAGACCCGTCGGCCCGGGCGTTTTCCGCCCGCGCGCCGTTGCGCGGGCCTCCCGCGCATATGGGAGGCGCGCTCGGCGCCGTCAATCGGCGTGGATGGGTCCGATCAGGCGATCGCCCGCGCCTCCTTGCGGTCGAACAGATCGAGCTCGCGGATGACGCGCATGCAATTGTCGACCCAGGCCCGGATTTCGGCGAGGCCCGCCGAGGCGGTCCACAGATCGACGTCGAGCAGCGCCATCAGACGGTCCTCGTCCGAGCCGACGATCGTCTCCAGCGAGACGCCGTGCCGCTCGATCGCCGGCCAGATCTCGGCCTGACAGGCGCGCAGGTTCATGAAGGTCAGGTGCTGGTCGGGGAAGGCCCCGCGCAGCCCTTCCTCGAAGCTCGAATAGAACGGCCCGCCGATTTCGTTCTTGACCACAATGATCCGGTTGACCTGGAACGGCTTGTCGGAGATGACGTTTTTGACCAGCGTGTGCATGTCGTCGAGCGCGTGCTTCTGCGATTTGCAGACGCAGAACAGATCGACGCCGGGCGCCTTGCGCCGCTCCATCAGCGAGGCGACGTTGCGGTCCACCCCCCACTCGACGATGCCCGAGATCACATTGGCGCCGACGTCGATGATCGAGCCGCCTTCGAGGAAGACCGGGCCGATCGCGTCCCAGTAGCGCAGCGGCGCGTTGGTGTTGTTCTGGTTGCGCGCCAGCGTCAGCCGCGCGCCCGGCCCGAACTCCGTCACCGCCTTCGGATACAGCTTTCCGAGCTTGGAGTGGCCCGACTCGTCGACGAAATCGGCCGAGCAGAGCTTGTAGGGAACCCCGCCCTTCTTGCTGGCGATATACAGCAATTGAGCGAGCGTCGTTTTTCCCTGGCCTCCGGCGTGAGCGACGCTCATGATCGTTGGCGCCCCATGCGGAAATCTCGTGACAGAAGCCATGGAACCCTCTCCTCTTGCACACGCTCTCGGACGAAGCATAAGTCGAGAGGCTGCCCGAAAGGAAGCAATTTTAACGATTCCTTCATGCCTTCGTTTTCCGCGGCGTTTCTGTGTGAAGGCGAGTTCATTCTGCCCGGGCCGCCGCGGCCTCGAGTTTTTCGTTTGAGATCACTTGTTTGTTACTTTGGCAACGAATGCGCCTCGATCGCTGGAATTCGGCCGCTCGTGGAGAGTGATTGATTTGACCGGGGCGGCGGGCTATCACGCCTCGGCGGGCGCGGCCCGTCCTGACCCTCGGCGGGCGCGGCCCGCCCTGACCGGAGACTCCAGAATGAGCAGCTTCGACAAGCGCGAAGAGGGATTCGAGAAGAAGTTCGCGCACGACGAGGAACTGCGCTTCAAGGCGGGCGCTCGACGCAACAAGTTGCTCGGCCTGTGGGCCGCCGAGAAGCTCGGCAAGACGGGCGCGGACGCCGAGGCCTACGCCGGAACGGTTGTCGCGGCGGACTTCGAGGAAGCCGGCGACGAGGACGTTTTCCGTAAGGTTCGCAAGGATTTCGACGCGGCCGGCGTCGCCCAGTCCGACCACCAGATCCGCCGCACCATGGACGAGTTGATGGCCACGGCCGTCCAGCAGATCAAGACCGGCGCCTGAGCGTCGGCCCGGGCGCGCCGACGAACCGGCGCGCGATCAACATCGGAGCAGGGCGATGACGGCAGGGGGAGCGCTCGCGCGCTTGCGCGCAGGATTGGCGAGCGGACGTCCGCAGATGCTGGCGTGGTCCGGCATCGCCGATCCCGCCGTGCCGGAGCTGATGACGCGCGGCGGGTTCGACGCGGCGCTGCTCGACATGCAGCATGGCGGCTGGGACTACGCGGCCTGTCTCGCCGGCATTTCCGCCGTCGGCTTCGCCGGCAAGCCGTGTCTGGCGCGCACGCCGGTCGGCGAATACGCCCTCGCCTCGCGACTTCTCGACGCCGGCGCGGCGGGCGTCGTCGCGCCGATGATCAATTCGGCGGCGGACGCGCGCGTCTTCGCCGGATTCGCCAAGTTTCCTCCGCTGGGCGAGCGCAGCTGGGGGCCCCTGCGCGCGATCGGCGCCTCCGGCCTGACCGCCGACGCCTATCTCGCCAGCGCGAACGACTTGCAGCTCGCGATCGCGATGATCGAGACGCGCGAGGCGCTCGCCGCGCTCGAGGCGATTCTCGACGTTCCGGGGATCGACGGCGTGCTCGTCGGCCCGTCCGACCTGTCGATCGCCCTCTCGAACGGCGCGCGGATCGACCCGGACGGCGCGGAGGTGGACGCCGCGCTCGACCATGTCGCGCGCGCCTGCAACGCCCGCGGCAAGGTCGCCTCGGCCTTCTGCATGACCGGCGCGCGCGCCGCCGCGCTCGGCCGGCGCGGCTATGGCCTTTTGTCGGTCGGCAACGACCAGATCCTGCTGCGCCAGGCGATGGTCGCCGAACTGGCCGTCGCGCGCGGCTGAAGGCGAGCCGGTCGCGGCGGTTTTCGCCGGGCGCTGGACCGTCTGGCGCAGAACGTGCTTCAATCGTTTTGTGCTGACGGCTCTCAAATCGCTCATCTCCGATCTTTCGGGCCCGGCCGGCCGCCGGTTCGACCCGCGCGACCAGCGCGTGGCGGCCGCCGTTCTGCTCACGCATGTGATCGCGGTTGACGGCGAGGTCGCGCCGACCGAGCGCAACCGTCTCCTGCAATTGCTGATGGAGCGCTTCGCCCTCGACCTCGCCAGCGCCGAATCGCTGGTCCGCACCGCCATCCGGCGCGACCGCGAGGCGGTGGATTTCGACGAGTTCACCGGCCTGCTGACGCGCACGCTGGACGAGGAGGGTCGGCGCGAGATCGTCGCCATGATGTGGGACATGGCGCGCGCCGACGGGCAGGTCACCGAATTCGAGGAGAGCGCGATCTGGCGCGTCGCCCGCCTGCTCGGCGTGCTCGACCCCAAGAGCTTCGCCGAAGAGGCCCGGCGCTCCCCGCGCGACGGCCAGACGCGCCCCGACGAGGAATGAGCGGGCGGCCCGTCACGCTCGTCACCGGCGCCTCGCTCGGACTGGGCCGCGAGATCGCGCTGGCCCTCGCCCGCGCCGGCCGCGACCTCGTCCTCGTCGCCCGCAACGAGCGGCTGCTCGAATCGCTCGCCGACGAGATCGCCGCCGCGGGCCGGCCCCGCCCCCTCGTGCGCGCGCTCGATCTGGCCGCCCCCGACGCCTGCGCCGCGCTGGTCGCGTCGCTTGCGGATGTCGGCGTCGACGGCCTCGTCAACAACGCCGGCTATGGCCTGATCGGCGAGGCGGCCTCGCTCGATCTGGCCGGGCAGCTCGGCGTCATCGACCTCAACATCCGCGCTCTGACCGAACTGACGCTGCGCCTTGCGCCGCAACTCGTGGCCGCGCGCGGACGCATTCTCAACGTCGCCTCGGTCGCCGCTTTCATGCCGGGCCCCGGCATGGCGGTCTATTACGCCAGCAAGGCCTATGTCCTGTCGTTCAGCGAGGCGTTGCATCAGGAGCTTGCCGGCAAGGGCGTCGGCGTCACCGCTCTGTGCCCCGGGCCCGTGGCCACCGGCTTCTGGGCGCGCGCCGGCGTCGCGCCGGCCTTCGTGCGCCTGCTCGGCGCCGCCGCGCCGCGCCCGGTCGCCGAGGCGGGCGTGAAGGCGATGCTCGCCGGCAAGCGCCGCGCGACGCCGGGTCTGCTCAACGCCGCGATGACGCGCCTCGCCCCGGCGACGCCGCGCGCGCTGCTGCTGCCGATCGTCGCCCGCCTGCAGGCCGCGCGCGGCGCAGCGAGGACGACGTCGAAATGAGCCGCGCGCCGACCGTCCTGATCGTGCTGCATCAGGAGCATTCCACGCCCGGCCGCGTCGGCCGCCTGCTCGTCGAACTTGGCGCGAGCCTCGACATTCGTCGCCCGCGCTACGGCGACCCGCTGCCCGCCACGATGCGCGACCACGCCGGCGCCGTGATCTTCGGCGGGCCGATGAGCGCCAACGATCCCGACGACTACGTGAAGGCCGAGATCGACTGGATCGCGACGCCGCTCGCCGAGGGCAGTCCGTTTCTCGGCATCTGCCTCGGCGCGCAGATGCTGGCGCGCCATCTCGGCGCGCGCGTCTACGCGCACGATCAGGGCCGCGCCGAGATCGGCTATTACGATCTGCGCGCCACCGCCGCCGGCGAGGCCGAGCTCGGGGCCGACGCGCCGCGCACCGTTTATCATTGGCATCGCGAAGGCTTCGACACGCCCGCCGGCGCGCGCCTGCTGGCCGAGAGCGACGGCGATTTTCCGGTGCAGGCGATCGGCGTCGGCACGGCCGCGGTCGGCCTGCAATTCCACCCGGAAGTCACCTACGCGATGATGTGCCGATGGACGGTGCGCGCCCATGAGCGTCTGGCCCTGCCGGGCGCGCGGCCGCGCCACGAGCATCTGGAGGGCTGGTATCGCCACGACGCGGCGGTGGGGCGCTGGCTTCGCGGCTATCTGCGGCGCTGGCTGGCCGGCGAGATCGGCGCGGCGCGCGCGGCGGCCGAATAGCCTCGGCCCGCGCCCCTCAGCCCGCGCCTTTGGGCTCGGGCGCGGACTTGCCGGCCGACAGCGCCTCGACGAGACGGTCGACGCCGCGGATGTTCATGTCGCGCTGCGGGAACGGAATCTCGACCGCGTTCTCGCGCATCGCCTTGAAGATCGAGAAATGCAGGTCGCTCTTGACGCGGCCCGCCGCCTCCACGTCCTCGACGAAACAGACGAGTTCGAACATCAGGGCCGAATCGCCGAACGAGGTGAACAGCACGTTCGGCGCGGGGATCTTCAGCACCGATTCATGCTCCTTCGCCGCCGCGATCAGCAGATCGCGCACCTGCTCGGGATCGGCCCCGTAGCTGACGCCGACCGGAATCTTCACCCGGCCGATGCGGTCGCCGCGCACCCAGTTGGTGACGACGCCTGTGATCAGATTCGAATTCGGCATGACGACGAGCGCGCGGTCGAACGTCTCGATCTCGGTCGAGCGCACGTTGATGCGCCGGACGTAGCCCTGATCGGTCCCCACCACGATCCAGTCGCCGACGCGGATCGCGCGCTCCCACAACAGGATGAGGCCCGAGACGAAATTGCTGACGACCGATTGCAGGCCGAAGCCGATGCCGACCGACAGCGCGCCGGCGACCAGCGCCAGCCGGTCGAGCCCGAGGCCGAGATAGGACAGCGCCAGCGCGATCGCCGCGAACACGCCGACATAGCCGAAGCTCGTGCGAATGGCGTTGCGCAAGCCGGTGTCGAGATGCGTCGCCGGCAGGAAACGCGAATCGAGCCAGCTCTGGATCGCCTTTGTGACGGCGAGGCCGATGACGAGCAACGCCAGCGCGCTGATCACCGCCGACAGCGAGATGGTGACGTCGCCGACCTTCACGCCGAAGAAGGCCGCCGAAACGTAGGAATAGAGATCCTGCGATTCGATGCCCCAGCGCGCCAGCAGGAGCAGCGCGGCGACGACGATCACCAGCATCGTCAGCGCGCCGGAGATGACGACCGCGATCTGCTCGAGCGATTCGCGCTTGAGGCCGACGCTCGCCGTCAGCATGCGCCCGACCGGCCGATCCGGCTCGAACATCGCGTCGACGCCGAAGCGCGTCAGCTTGGTCAGCACGATGGCGAGCGAGACGACGCCGACGAGCCAGGCGAGCTGCGACACCAGGAAGGACGACAGCGCCACGAAGCCGGCGATGGCGCTGGCGGCGATGAGGACGGCGGCGATCCACGCGAGGACGCGCAGCGCGGCGTAACGATCGTCGCCGCTCGCCTCGCGCCGGCGCATGATGTCGTTGAGGCCGCGCACCAGCAGCGCGGCGACGACGAGAGAGCCGACGCCGCGCACGGCGACGGTCGTCACCAGCGAGGCGCTGACCACGTCCAGCGACGCCTCCAGAATGCGTGTCGCCGAGATGACGAGCGCGACGTTGACGGCGAGCGCGATGATGCGCTCGGCCACCGGCTCCGACAGATCGAACAGTCGCCATTTCGGCTGGCCGGGCGCGAGCACGCCCCAGGCCATGCCGGCCGTCGCCGCCACGCGCGCCACGCCGTCCCCGAGCGCGACGAGCAGCGGCGAAAAGCGCGCCGGCGCGAGGCCGAAATAGTCGACGATGGTCAGACCTCCGACCACCGCCGCCATCGGCAGCGTCGCCATGACGACGAGTGTCCACAGCGCCAGCACGGCGCGATGCAGATCGGTCGGATCGTCGCCGTGCGAGGAGCGATGCAGCACGCGCTCCACCAGCCGCCGCAGCGGCGCGTAGAGCAGCGCGAGCGCGGCGAAATAGGCGAACAGCAGGGCGACGCCGAGCGCGCCGCGCTGCGTCGAGATCGATTCGAGCCAGTCCGAGCCGAGCGTGCGCATCGCCGCCCAGTCGCGCGGCAGATCGAGCGCCACGTCGCGCCACAGCCATGGCGACAGGATGCTGGAGCTGCGCGCCAGCACCGCGTTGGCGAAATTGGCGCGCCGTTTCGAGACGATCTCGGAACTCGCCTGATCGGCCTGCACGGCGAGCAGCCGCGCCCGCTTCACCAGCGCGTCGATGTCGTTGAAGGTTTGCGTCGCCGTCTGTCGCTCCGCCGCCGCCGCCGGGCTTTCGGGGGACGCCTTGTCGCCCGGCGCGGGGCCGAGCTGTTCGAGCCGCGCCTTGGCCGAGTCGTAGCGCGGCTGCAACGCCGCCACGACCTCGACGACGCTGGCGGCCGCCTGATCGAGATCGACGCGCCCGCGCGCCAGCTCCGCCTCGCCAAGCGACTCGCGCGTCAGCATCGCCTCGATTCGGTCGATCGTCTGGCGCGCCGCGTCGAGCTTGGCGCGCGCATCGTCGGTCGGCTGTGCGAAGGCCGCCGAGACAAACAGGCAAAGCAAAGCGATGAAGCCGGCGAGGGCCGCCCGAAAACGCACGATCCGATGGTCCGGTTGCTGGGACCGTCAGGTTAACGGCAAGGCCGCGCCGCGCAAAGCGCCGTTGGTCAGATGCGCACGCAACTTGTCGAGCGCCCGCGTCTCGATCTGCCGCACGCGCTCCTTCGAGACGCCGAGTTCGGCGCCGAGCGCCTCCAGGGTCGCGGGATCGTCCGCCAGCCGGCGCGCGGCGACGATTCGCATCTCGCGCGCGTTCAAGGTGGCGAGCGCCTTCTGAAGCGCGGCGGAGCGGCGCCGGCTCTCCATCTCGTCGCCGAGAACGTCGTCCTGCAACGGCGCCTGATCGGCGAGAAAATCGACGCGCTCGGCCTCGTCCCGCCCCTCCTCGCCGCCGACCGGCGCGTTCAACGACACGTCGTGGCCGGACAGGCGCGCGTCCATGCGCTCGACGTCGGCGCGCGAGACGCCGAGCGCCCGCGCCATGTCGTCGTAGAGCGCGTTGGGGTCGCGCCGCCCGTGCTGCTGGGCGAGCCGCGCCCGGATCCGGCGCAGATTGAAGAACAGCGACTTCTGGTTGGAGCTGGTGCCGCCGCGGACGATCGACCAGTTGCGCAGGATGTAGTCCTGGATCGAGGCGCGAATCCACCACGACGCATAGGTCGAGAATCGCACCTCGCGCGTCGGCTCGAACCGCGCCGCCGCCTCGAGCATGCCGACATGCCCCTCCTGCACGAGATCCTGCAAGGGCAGTCCGTACCGCCGGTAGCGCGAGGCGACCGCCAGCACGAGGCGCATATGGGAGGCCGCGAGCCGGTGCAGCGCCGCCTCGTCGTGCCGGTCGCGCCAGCGCACGGCGAGCGCGCGCTCCTCATCGCGCTCGAGATAAGGCGCCGCCTTGGCGGCGTTGGCGAAATCGCGGTGGACGTCGTTGGCTGTCGCCATCCCGGCCTCCTGTGACGTCGTCGAGAGAACCACCCTGCGCGCCGTTGCGCTGTGACAACGTCACCGGCGGCGCTCGTCGCGGCCCTCGTCAAAAGGGCCAACGCGGCGACCGCGTTCGGGTTCCCGCGCGGCGAGAGCTTTCGAGGCGAGTCGCGCGGGGTAAGACTAGGCAAGCGCCGGGCGCGGGGAACGTCACAAATCCGTGTGCGTCACTCGACGACGATCTTGTAGCGCTCGCCCGGCGCCAGCGCGGCGCCGCGGTCGAGGCCGTTGAGCAGCAGGAAGAGATCGAGCGGGCGATCGGTCCCCGCCATGCGCCGCGACAGCGACTCCGCGCTCGCCCCGCCCTCCGCGACCGCCAGAGTGAGCCGCAGGGCCTTCACCGCGTTCGCCTCGTCCTGCGGCATGCGGCGGAAGGTCTGGATCGCCGTGCGGAAGCGCCCGTCGGCCTCCGCCGTCAGCGCGCGGGTGGCGAAGATGATCCGGTAGACGTCCGTGCCGAATCGGATGGCGGCCAGACGGAACATCCATTCCCGCCCCTGCGCCACTGCGATCGCCGCCGGCAGCCCGTTGATCGTCGAGGTTTCGATCGACCCGGCCTTCAGCCCCTCGATCCAGCCGGACCCGAGATAGGTCTCGAGCGGCGTCGAGGCCGGCACGCGCACGCTGTCGAGCCTCAGCGCCTCGGCCCCGCCGCCGGCGATGCCGAGCAGCGCCTTGGCGCCGTTCTCCAGCACGAAGCCGTCCGGCGCGATGAAGGCGAAGCCGAGCCGGGGATGCACGAACCGGCGCCCGCGCACCACGCCCTCGCCCGGATCGTCGCCATAGGCGACGCCGTCGATCGCCGACAGATAGGCGGCCCGTCCCGCCTCGCCGAAGCCCGGCGCGCCGATCTGCCGGGCCGCCGCCTGCGCCGCGGCGACGCGGTCCGGCGTCGAGGGATGCGAGGCCAGAATGTCCGGCTTGTCCGACGAGCCGGACTGCCCGAGCGCCGAGGCGCGCAGCGAACTGGAGCGGCCGAGCGCGTTCAGGAAGCGGGTCGCGCCGTAGGGATCGAATCCCGCCGCCGCGACGTTGCGCACGCCGATTTTGTCGGCGTCGAGCTCCTGCTGGCGGGAGAAGCTGGCGAGCGTCAGCCGCGCCCGCGCCTCGACCACCTTGCCCTCCTGCGGCTTTTCCAGCACCTCGGAGACGACGCGGCCGACGATCTGCGAGCGACGTTCGAGCTCGGCGCGCGCCGCCGCATGGCGCAGCGACACATGCGCGATTTCGTGCGCCATCACGGCGGCGACTTCCGAGGTGTCGTTGGCGAGCGCCAGCAGGCCGCGCGTCACATAGATGTTGCCGGTCGGCAGCGCGAAGGCGTTGACCACGGGCGAATTGAGGATCGTGACCTTGTAGGGCTCGCCCGGCGTCTCGCTGACCGGCGCGAGCCGCGCCAGCACGCCGTTGAGCAGGCTCTCCGCCTTGGGCGCGCGATATTCGCCGCCGAACAGCGCGACGAGGCGCTGATGCTCGCGCGCCTCCGCCGTTTCGACGCCGGTCGTCGTCGGGGCCGCCACCTGCACCGGCGCGGTCGTCTGCGGCGGCTCCGGCAGGCTGGCGCAGCCGGCGAGCGCGATCGCGACGAGAAGGCTCGCGGCGAGCGGGCGTGTGGGGAGGCGACCTGCGGCGCGCAGGCGGGGCGCGGTCAAGGCGGCGCCCCGATGAGTTCGAGCGCGCCCGGTCCCGCGATCTCCATGCGCGGACCCGGCCCGGCCTCGACGACGCCGCGCACCCGCACCCGGCGCCCGGCGAGCGCCGCGAGGGTCAGGCCCGACGCCTGAAAGGAGGGTGCCCTGCGCTTCAAGATCGTGACCGAAAAATCGTCCCGCCGTGGACCGAAATCGAGATAGACGCGCACCCGCCCGGTTCCGACGCGTCGAACCACGCCCTCGACGAGAACGAACTGGCCGTCGCGCATCGCCAGCCCCGCGCCGTCTCCGGCGTCCAGAACGGCATAATATGGATCGGACCACAGGCCAAGCCCGGCCGCCCGCGCCGCCGCCTCGGCTTTCCGCAACGCCGGTCCGCAGCGCCCGGCCTCCCCCGCGTCGCCGAGCCGCGCCGCGCCGAGCGAGAGCGCCAGTTCGCCCGCCTCCGCCGGCGCGCGCTCGTCGAGAAAGAACAGCCGCGACGGCGCCCGGCCCCAGCGGTCCGGCCCGCCGAGCGGCTCGACCAGCGCCGCCCGCCCCTCGGCCGCCTGCGCCAGCGCCCGCCGCGCCGCCTCGCCCGCCGGCGAGCCGAGGAAATCGGCCGGCGCGGCGGCAAGGCCCGGCGAGCGCACGAGCCGCCCGTCGGCGAGGCGGAACTCGAGCCGATCCGTCACCGCGACGATGCGCTCCGGCGCGCCGCCCGCCGGGGCGCAGCCCTCGCCGTCCTGCGCGGGCGCGCGGACCGGCGCGGCGAGCCCGACCGCCAGCGCCAGCCCGGCCCTCGCGAAACGCCTTCCCATCGCCCCGTTCACTGATTAAAGCTCACGCCCGCGCGGTTCCGTAGCTCAGCAGGATAGAGCAGCGGTTTCCTAAACCGAAGGTCACAGGTTCGAATCCTGTCGGGACCGCCAGCCCTCCGCCCGGGAGCCGGACATGAGCGAGTTCGAGCGCTGGGAGACCCGCTTTTCCGGCGTCGACTATGTGTTCGGCGAGGCGCCGAGCGCCTTCCTCGTCGCCCATCGCGATTTGCTGCCGCGCGCCGGACGGGCGCTGGCGGTCGCCGACGGCGAAGGCCGCAACGGGGTGTTTCTGGCCGAGCGGGGGCTCGACGTCGTCTCGACCGACTTCTCGCCCAGCGCGCAGGCCAAGGCGCGCGCGCTCGCCGCCCGGCGCGGCGTCGGCCTCGACCTCGTGCGCGCCGATGCGCACGACTGGGACTATCCGCCGGCCGCCTTCGACGTCGTGATCGACATCTTCACCCAGTTCTCGACGCCCGATCTGCGCGCCCGCAAATGGGCCGGGGTGCGCCGCGCGCTGAAGCCCGGCGGGCTGCTCCTGCTCGAAGGCTACACGCCCGACCAGATCGCCCACGGCACGGGCGGCCCGCGCGATCCGGCGCAGCTCTACACGCGCGAATTGCTTGAGCGGGAATTCGCCTGGCTCGCCAGCCGCGAGATCCGCGCCTACGAGACCGTGCTGTCCGAGGGCGCCGGCCATTCCGGCCCGTCCGCCGTGATCGACCTGATCGGCCGGGCCTGAGGCGTCAGAACCGGGCCGGCTCGGCCGCCGCCACTGCGTCGCCGGGGGCGATGCGGCCGCCCGTCTCGACCCGCGCGTAAACCCCGCAATCGGTGTGGCCGTAGAAGGTCTCGAGCGCATGCGGAATCTGCATGTCGCGCGCGCCGGTCGCCGGGTCGACATTGGTCGCCGCGCAGCGCTCGATCCGCTTGGTGACGACGAGGCGCGCGCCGCCGACGGCGAGGGTCTGGCCGACGAGATCGAACTCCGCCCAGGGCGCCAGCCCCTCGATCAGCACATTGCCGCGAAAGCGCAGCGGATCGACCGGCCGGCCGAGCCGGCGGGAAAGATCCTCGACGCTGGCGCGGTTGATCAGCGAGACGAAGCCGGAGCGCGAGTCGGTGAAGCGGAACCCCGCCGGCGCGGCCAGCACGGCCGCCGGCCCGCGCATCTCGGGGCCCATATGGCCGGCGAAGAAATCGGCGAGCGCCGCCCGCCCCTGCGTCGTCGTCAGGTCGCCGCGCGCGACCTCGCGGCCGCCCTGCGCCACGGTCAGCGCGGCGGTCGCTTCGTCGTAGCGCGTCGCAAGCTGCGCGAGGCGCTCGTTGCGCATCAGCATCAGAAAGCCGATTTTCGGCGCCCGGACCGGCGCCGCCGGGTCGAAGCCCGTCGGCCCGTTCTCGATGGCGAACAGCCGGTCGCCCGGGAAATAGTCTCCCTTCGTCAACGCCGCCCCGGCGAGCGGCTCGCCGGAGAGCCCCTTCACCGGATAGCGCCACAGAGCGGCGACGCGCATCACCAGCATCCCTTCTGCGCGAAGGCCTCGAACCGCGCGATCCACGGCTTCAGATCGTAGCCGCGCTCGGCGATCCAGCGGTCGTCGTAATAGCTTTGCAGGTAGCGCTCGCCCGGATCGCAGATCAGCGTGACGATGGAGCCCGTCTCGCCCTTCTCGATCATGTCGGCCGCCAGCGCCGCCGCGCCGACGAGGTTGGTGCCGGTCGAGCCGCCGCATTTGCGCCCGAGCACGGTTTCGAGCCAGCGGATGGCGGCCAGCGAGGCGGCGTCCGGCGCCTTGATCATCGCGTCGATCACATCGGGCATGAAGGAGGGCTCGCAGCGCGGCCGGCCGATGCCCTCGATGCGCGAGGAGGCCGAAATGCGCAGGCTGCGGTCGCCGGTCTTCCAGGCGTCGTAGAACACCGAGTTCTCGGGATCGACCACGCACAGCCGCGTGCGGCCGCAAAGATCCGTGCGGTAGCGGATGTAGCGGCCGATGGTGGAGGCGCCGCCGCCCGTGCCGGCGCTGACGACGATCCAGCTCGGAATGGCGTGCCGCTCCTTCTCCATCTGCGCGAAGATCGATTCGGCGATGTTGTTGTTGCCGCGCCAGTCCGTCGCCCGCTCGGCGTAGGTGAACTGGTCGACATAGTGGCCGCCGAGATCGCGGGCGAGCCGCTCGGCCTCGCCATAGAGATCGCCCGGCGCGACCGGATGGCAGCGCCCGCCGTAGAACTCGATCTGGCGCAGTTTCTCGGGCGCCGTGCCGGCCGGGACGACGGCGATGAAGGGCACGCCGATGAGGCGGGCGAAATAGGCCTCCGAGATCGCGGTGGAGCCGGACGAGGCCTCGATCACCGGCCGTCCCTCCCGGATCCAGCCGTTGCACAGGCCGTAGAGGAAGAGCGAGCGCGCGAGCCGGTGCTTCAGACTGCCGGAGGGATGGGTCGACTCGTCCTTGAGATAAAGGTCGATCCCGGTCAGGCAGGGCAGGTCGAGCCGGATCAGGTGGGTGTCGGCCGAGCGGTTGTAGTCGGCCGCGATCTTCGCCAGCGCCTCACGCGTCCAACGCGTCTCGGGCGGGCGAAAGTCGGCGTCGAGATGGTCGAGCATGATGTCTCTCCGGCGCGCCGGCGTTGGGCCCGGCCACCGCCCTTCATAGACGAGCCGGGCGGCGCCGGACCACGCCGGCGCGACGAAAAATCCTGCGTCGGCGCGCGGGCGCCCACCTTTCACGCCCCGCTAACCCTTCCTACATCAGCCTCGACGGCCGCCTTCGGGGGCCGAATCAGGGATGGCGGCGGCGGACCGCTCCGGGGAACGCCGCCGGCCGAGGAGTTCGCCGATGAATTTCGACAAATACACCGAACGCGCCCGCGGCTTCGTGCAGAGCGCCCAGTCGCTCGCGATCCGCGAGGGGCACCAGCAGTTCACGCCCGAGCATGTGCTGAAAGTCCTGCTCGACGACGAGGAGGGGCTGGCGGCCGGCCTGATCGACAAGGCCGGCGGCAATTCCCGCCTCGCCCTCCAGCAGACCGAGATGGCCCTGTCGAAGCTGCCGAAGATCTCGGGCGGCGGGGCCGGCCAGCTCTACCTCGCGCCGACCACGGCGCGCATCTTCGATCAGGCCGAGAAGATCGCCCAGAAGGCGGGCGACAGCTTCGTCACCGTCGAGCGGCTCTTGCTCGCCATCGCGATGGAGAAGTCGTCCGAGGCCGGCAAGATCATCGCCAACGCCGGCGCGACGCCGCAGACGCTGAACGCGGCGATCGAGGATCTGCGCAAGGGCCGCACCGCCGACTCCGCCTCCGCCGAGAACCAGTACGACGCGCTGAAGAAATACGCCCGCGACCTCACCGAGGCCGCGCGCAACGGCAAGCTCGATCCCGTGATCGGCCGCGACGAGGAGATCCGCCGCGCCATTCAGGTGCTGCAACGCCGCACCAAGAACAACCCCGTGCTGATCGGTGAGCCCGGCGTCGGCAAGACCGCCATCGCCGAGGGCCTGGCCCTGCGCATCGTCAACGGCGACGTGCCGGAGGCGCTGAAGGACAAGAAGCTGCTCGCGCTCGACATGGGCTCGCTCATCGCCGGCGCGAAATATCGCGGCGAGTTCGAGGAGCGCCTGAAGGCCGTCCTGAACGAGGTGACCGCGGCCGAGGGCGGCGTGATCCTGTTCATCGACGAGATGCACACGCTCGTCGGCGCCGGCAAGGCCGACGGGGCGATGGACGCCTCCAACCTGCTGAAGCCCGCGCTGGCGCGCGGCGAGCTGCACTGCATCGGCGCGACCACGCTCGACGAGTATCGCAAGCATGTCGAGAAGGACGCGGCGCTGGCGCGGCGCTTCCAGCCGGTGTTCGTCTCCGAGCCGACGGTCGAGGACACGATCTCGATCCTGCGCGGCCTGAAGGAGAAGTACGAGCTGCATCACGGCGTGCGCATCACCGACTCGGCGCTCGTCGCCGCCGCCACGCTGTCCAACCGCTACATCGCCGACCGCTTCCTGCCCGACAAGGCGATCGACCTCGTCGACGAGGCGGCCTCGCGCCTGCGCATGCAGGTCGACTCCAAGCCCGAGGAGCTGGACGAACTCGACCGTCGCATCGTGCAGCTGCGCATCGAGCAGGAAGCCTTGAAGAAGGAGACCGACAAGGCCTCGCGCGACCGCCTCGCGCGGCTGGAGACCGAGCTTGCCGATCTCGACGAGAAGTCCGCCGCCATCACGCAGCGCTGGCAGGCCGAGAAGAACAAGCTCGGCGACGCGCAGAAGCTGAAGGAGCAGCTCGAGACAGCCCGCAACGATCTCGCCCGGGCCCAGCGCAAGGGCGAGTATCAGCGCGCCGGCGAGTTGGCCTATGGCGTCGTTCCCGACCTCGAGAAGAAGCTCGCCGAGCTCGAAGCCGCCTCGAAGGACGGCCCGCTCGTCGAGGAGGCGGTGACGCCCGACCACGTCGCCCAGATCGTCTCGCGCTGGACCGGCGTGCCCGTCGACAAGATGCTTGAGGGCGAGAAGGACAAGCTGCTGCGCATGGAGCAGGAGCTCGCCCGCCGCGTCGTCGGCCAGAAGGAGGCGGTCGCCGCCGTCTCGACCGCCGTGCGCCGCGCCCGCGCCGGCCTGCAGGATCCCAACCGGCCGATCGGCTCGTTCATGTTCCTCGGGCCGACCGGCGTCGGCAAGACCGAGCTGACCAAGGCGCTCGCCGCCTTCCTGTTCGACGACGAGAGCGCGATGGTGCGCATCGACATGTCGGAATACATGGAGAAGCACTCCGTCTCGCGGCTCATCGGCGCGCCTCCCGGCTATGTCGGCTACGAGGAAGGCGGCGCGCTGACGGAGGCGGTGCGGCGGCGGCCCTATCAGGTCGTGCTGTTCGACGAGATCGAGAAGGCGCATCCGGACGTCTTCAACGTGCTGCTGCAGGTGCTCGACGACGGGCGGCTCACCGACGGTCAGGGCCGCACGGTCGATTTCCGCAACGTGCTGATCATCATGACCTCGAATCTCGGCTCGGACTATCTCGTCAACCAGAAGGAGGGCGAGGAGTCGGAGGCGGTGCGCGAGGAGGTGATGGGCGTCGTGCGCGCGCATTTCCGGCCCGAATTCCTCAATCGCGTGGACGAGATCATTCTCTTCCACCGCCTGAAGCGGGCCGACATGGGCGCCATCGTCGACATCCAGATGGCGCGACTGCAGAAGCTGCTCGACGACCGCAAGATCACGCTCGCGCTCGACGGGCGCGCCCGCCAGTGGCTCGCCGACAAGGGCTACGACCCGGCCTACGGCGCGCGGCCGCTGAAGCGCGCGATCCAGAAGGCTGTGCAGGATCCGCTCGCCGAGCGGATCCTCGGCGGCGAGATCGGCGACGGCGAGACGGTCGCAGTCTCGGCGAACGTGCACGGCCTCGTCTTCGGTGGAGCCGATGCGGCGCCGCCGCCGCCCGAGCGCGGCGACGACCGCGTCGTGCGCTTCCCCAAGGGCGCGTGAGGCCGGCGCGGCGCGACATCGTGTGAGAAGAACGAAGCCCCGCGCGCCGCGCGGGGCTTTTGCATTTTCGGCTCAGGCCGCGCTGGCGGCCTCTGGCTTCTCGAAGAAGCGCGCGACCTCGTCGGCCGGCGTGGGCCTCGCGAAGAAGTAGCCCTGCATCGTCGTGCAGCCGAGCCCGCGCAGGATTTCGACTTCCGCCGGCGTCTCCATGCCCTCGACGATGCAGGTCAATTGCAGGTTCTGGCAGAGCGACAGGATCGTGCGGATGATGTCGCGCGTCGGCAGATGGCTCGACAGCGCCTGCACGAAGCTGCGGTCGATCTTGATCTTGTCGAGCGGCAGGCGATGCACGTAACTCAGGCTCGAATAACCGGTGCCGAAATCGTCCAGCGAGATCTTCACGCCAAGCGCCTTCAGCAGATCCAGCGACTCGCGCGCGGCGTCGTAATCGCGGATGAGCGCCGTTTCGGTGATTTCGAGCACGAGCCGTCGCGGCGGGAAGCCGCTGCGTTCGACGAGCGACACGATCGCCAGGATCGCCTCGCGCGAGGTCAGGTCGCGCACCGACAGATTGAACGAAAGCTGCACGTCGTCGGGCCACTCCTGCGCCGCCTTCAGCGCCTTGGCGAGCAGCGTCTGCGTGATCCGGTGAATGGCCGCCGACCGCTCGGCGACATGCACGAACATGGCCGGCGCGACGAGGCCGAGCGTCGGACTGCGCCAGCGCGCCAGCGCCTCGAACGCCGTCGGCCGGCCGGTGTTCACATCGAACATCGGCTGGTATTCGAGATACATCTCCGCCTCGAGATCGGCGCGCGCCAGCGCCGCCTCGACCGTCTTGGTGTTCTGCAATTCCTCGCCCAACTCCGGCGTGAACAGCATCATGCCGCCGCGCGCGGTCAGCTTGGCGTGATAGAGCGCGTAGTCCGCGCGTTCGTAGAGAACCTCCACCGTCGCGCCCGCATCGGGATGAACCGCAAAGCCGATCGTGCTGGAGATCTCGATCTCGAGAGTCTCGACCCTGAATGGCTGGCGCAACGCGCGGCAGATGCGCTCGCCGAACTCCTCCAGCGCGGCGCCCGACAGGCGCGGCACGATGGCGGCGAACTCGTCGCCGCCGAGTCGGGCGAAGAACGCCTCGTCGCCGCCAAGCGCCTCGAGCCTGGCGCCGACCTCGCGCAGCACGGCGTCGCCGATCTTGTGGCCGTAGCTGTCGTTGACCGGCTTGAAGCCGTCGAGATCGACGATGCCGATATGGAACCGCGCGCCGGACGCGCGCGCCGCGGCGAGCACTGTCTCGAACTCGGAGAAGAAGCGGCGACGATTGGCGAGCCCGGTCAGGCTGTCGATATTGGCGAGGCGACGGTTCTCCTCGCTCAGACGCTCCGTCTCCGCGCTCTTGCGCGCAAGAGCCGTCTGCGCCGAAATCATTGTCCGGAAGTCGCGCGCATAGACGAGCAACACATAGACGAGCGTGGCGACGACGACGAGCAGATTGACGGCGACGGCGGTGACGCCCGGCGTATCGGACAGGACCAGAAACGTCGCGAACGGCACGGTGACGACGCTCGTCACCAGCAGCGCCGCCGGCGGCAGATGCATCAGGCACAGAATGCAACTGATCGACGTGATGCCGATGTAGAAGATGACGTGGCCGCGCGCCGTGGCGTCGCCATACCCGAACAGCGCCAGCGCCCAGCCGACGAAGACGACGCCGAGCAATCCGCCGAGGATCACCGTCTGCTTCAGTTGCGTCAGGATTTCCGCGTCGTCCGGCGCCACGCCGCGCGATTTCGCCCAGGCGACGCCGCGCCGCGCGCAGACGACGGCGAGCAGCAGCGGGAAGCCGAAGGTGAGCGCCGCCGGCGCGACCTTCGCATGGGCGACCGCGAGCAGAACCGTGTTGATGATCAGGATCAGATAGAGGAGAGGAACCTGCGTGCCAAGCGCCGCATGCTGCGCGCGGATCAGTTCCGGATTGTCGTCCGATACCCGCAATACCGATGAGAACGAACGCCAGAACTGCATAGTTGTACTCGCGGCGACCGGATAATCGTCGCGAGCCTGACGCGCGCAGACTTACCAACCGTTAACGGTCGCCGAAACGCAATCCGCCGCAACGAAAACGCGCGGCGGACTTCGCGTCATGGTTGACGCACGGTAAATCCGCGCCGTCAGCTGTGAATGGCGCGCTTCTCCACGGCCATCGCCGCCTCTTTCACCGCTTCCGACATCGTGGGATGCGCGTGGCAGGTGCGGGCGAGATCCTCAGACGAGCCGCCGAACTCCATCAGCACCGCCGCCTCGTGGATCATCTCGCCGGCGCCGAAGCCGACGATGTGGACGCCGAGCACGCGATCGGTGGCCGCATCCGCAAGCACCTTCGCGAAACCGTCGGTCTGGCGCATCGCGCGGGCGCGGCCGTTGGCCGAGAAGTTGAACTTGCCGACCTTGTAGGCGACGCCCGCGGCCTTCAGCTCCTCCTCGGTCTTGCCGACGCTGGCGACCTCGGGCTGCGTGTAGACGACGCCCGGAATGACGTCGTAGTTCACATGGCCGGCCTTGCCGGCGAGCAGCTCGGCGACGGCGATGCCCTCGTCCTCGGCCTTGTGGGCGAGCATCGGCCCGCGCACCACGTCTCCAATGGCGTAGACGCCCGCGACATTGGTGGCGAAATGATCGTCGATGACGACGCGGCCGCGCTCCGTCGCCACGCCGACCTTGTCGAGCCCGAGCCCGTCCGTGTAGGGACGCCGGCCAGTCGCGACGAGCACCACGTCGCCCTCGATGGTCTGCGCATCGCCGCCGGCGACGGGCGAGAAGGTCACCGAAGCGCCCTTCTTCGTCTTCGTCACGCCGGTCACCTTGGCCGACAGGTTGAACGCGACGCCCTGCTTCTCGAGCAGGCGCTGGAACTGCTTGGCGACCTCGCCGTCCATGCCGGGCAGGATGCGGTCGAGATATTCGACGACCGTCACCTCCGCGCCAAGACGACGCCACACCGAGCCGAGCTCGAGGCCGATGACGCCCGCGCCGACGACGATCATCTTGCCCGGAACCTTCGCCAGCGACAGCGCGCCGGTGGAGGAGACGATCGCCTTCTCGTCGAAGGCCACCTCGACGCCGGGAATGCCGGCGACGTCCGACCCCGTGGCGATGACGATGGCCTTCGTCTCGAGCTCCTTGGTCGAGCCGTCCCCGGCCGTCACCTTCACCTTGCCCGGCGCGACGATCTCGGCCGCGCCGATGACGCCGTCGACCTTGTTCTTCTTCAGGAGAAAGGCGACGCCGCTGACGTTGGCGCCGACCGTGTCGTCCTTGTGCTTCATCAGCGCGGCCATATCGAGCTTCGGCTTGGCGACGACGACGCCGAGCGCGGCGAGCCCGTGATCGGCCTCCGCGAACATCTCGGAGGCGTGCAGCAGCGCCTTCGAGGGAATGCAGCCGACGTTGAGGCAGGTGCCGCCATAGGTCTTGCGCTTCTCGACGACGGCCGTCTTCAGCCCGAGCTGCGCGGCGCGAATGGCGCAGACATAGCCGCCGGGACCGGCGCCGATGACGATGAGATCGTAGGACATGCATTGTCTCGTCGGTTCGCGAGGCGCGAATGCGCTCGCCCAGAATCGAATGACGGGCGCGCGCCGTAGCGCGCGCCGACCGAAATCAGAGATCGAGCACGAGGCGGCCCGGATCCTCGAGGCTCTCCTTGACGCGCACGAGGAAGGTCACCGCCTCCTTGCCGTCGACGATGCGGTGATCGTAGCTCAGCGCCAGATACATCATCGGCCGGATCTCGAGCTTGCCGTTCACCACCATCGGCCGCTCCTGGATCTTGTGCATGCCCAGAATGCCGGACTGCGGCGCGTTCAGGATCGGCGTCGACATCAGCGAGCCGTAGACCCCGCCGTTGGAGATCGTGAAGGTGCCGCCCTGCATCTCCTCGATCTTGAGCTGGCCGTCGCGCGCGCGCTTGCCGAAATCGCCGATCGTCTTCTCGATCGCCGCGAGCGAGAGCTGGTCGGCGTCGCGCACCACCGGCACCACGAGGCCCTTGTCGGTGCCGACGGCGACGCCGATGTGGTAGTAGTTCTTGTAGACGACGTCGGTTCCGTCGATCTCGGCGTTCACCGCCGGCAGATCCTTCAGCGCCTGCACCACCGCCTTGGCGAAGAAGCTCATGAAGCCGAGCTTGACGCCGTGCTTCTTCTCGAACGTGTCCTTGAAGCGGTTGCGCAGCGCCATCACCTCGGTCATGTCGACCTCGTTGAAGGTCGTCAGCATCGCGGCGGTGTTCTGCGCCTCCTTCAGGCGGCGCGCGATGGTCTGGCGCAGCTTCGACATGCGCACGCGCTCCTCGCGCGCCGCGTCGTCCGGCGCGGACGGCGCGCGCAGGGCGACAGGCGCGGGCGCGGCGGCCGGAGCGGGCGCGGCCTTCGGCGGCGCGGCGACGGCGGCGAGCATGTCGCCCTTGGTCACGCGCCCGTCCTTGCCCGTGCCGGCGACGGCGCCCGGCGCGACGCCGGATTCGGCCGCGATGCGGTTGACCGCCGGGCCATGATCCTTGGCGGCGACCGGCGCGGGGCCGGCGATCTTCGCGCTCTGCGCCTCGGCCTTCACGTGCGGCGCCCGCGGCGGGCGGCTGCGCGGCAGCGGCCTTGGCCGGCGCCGCGCCCGCGCCGCCCACGGCGATCTGGCCGAGCAGCGCGCCGACGCCGACCGTGTCGCCGTCCTTGGCGACGATCTCGGCGAGCACGCCGGCGGCCGGCGCATTGACCTCGAGCGTCACCTTGTCGGTCTCGAGCTCGACCAGCGGCTCGTCCTGCTTCACCACGTCGCCGGGCTTCTTGAACCATTTGCCGATGGTGGCTTCGGACACGGACTCGCCGAGCGTGGGAACACGAATGTCGGTCATGGGGGTCGTCGCCTCCGGGGCGTCCTCTGTCTGGGGGCGGGGGGGGGGCGCGCGCGCGCGGCCGCGCGCTCGCGCCGAAGGCGTCGTCGAGGAAGGCTTTCAGCTGGGCCAGATGCTTCGACATCAGGCCCGTCGCCGTCGCCGCCGAGGCGGGCCGGCCGACATAGCGCGGCCGCTTGGCCTTGCCGCCGGTCTGGCTCAGCACCCATTCCAGATAGTGCTCGACGAAGGTCCACGAGCCCATGTTCTTGGGCTCCTCCTGGCACCAGGCGACGTCCGCCTTCTTGAAGCGCGCCAGCTCGTGCGCCAGCGCCTTCAGCGGGAAGGGATAGAGCTGTTCGACGCGCATCAGATACACGTCGTCGACGCCGCGCTTCTCGCGATCCTCGTAGAGATCGAAATAGACCTTGCCCGAGCACAGCACGACGCGACGGATCTTGTCGTCCTTCACGAGCTTGATCTTCTCGCCCTTCATCGTCTCGGCGTCGTCGAGCAGGATGCGGTTGAAGTGCGAGCCGGTGGCGAGCTCGTCGAGCCGGGACACGGCGCGCTTGTGGCGCAGCAGCGACTTCGGCGTCATCAGGATCAGCGGCTTGCGGAAGTCGCGCTTGAGCTGGCGGCGCAGGATGTGGAAGTAGTTCGCCGGCGTCGTGCAGTTGGCGACCTGCATGTTGTCTTCGGCGCACATCTGCAGGAAGCGCTCGAGGCGCGCCGAGGAATGCTCCGGGCCCTGGCCCTCGTAGCCGTGCGGCAGCAGGCAGACGAGGCCCGACATGCGCAGCCACTTGCGCTCGCCCGACGAGATGAACTGGTCGAACACGACCTGCGCGCCGTTGGCGAAGTCGCCGAACTGCGCTTCCCACAGCACCAGCGCCTTCGGCTCGGCGAGCGAGTAGCCGTATTCGAAGCCGAGCACCGCCTCTTCCGAGAGCATCGAGTTGATGACCTCGTAGCGCCCCTGCCCATCGCGGATGTTGTTCAGCGGCACGTAGCGCGCCTCGGTCTCCTGATCGATCAGCACGGAATGGCGCTGCGAGAAGGTGCCGCGCTCGCAATCCTGACCGGAGAGGCGGACGCGGATGCCGTCGTCGACGAGCGTGCCGAAGGCGAGCGACTCGGCGGTCGCCCAGTCGACGCCCTCGCCCGTGTCGATCATCTTGCGCCGGTTCTCGAGGAAACGCTGGATCGTCTTGTGCAGGTTGAAGCCGGCCGGCGCGGTGGTGATCTTGCGGCCGATCTCGCGCAGCCTGTCGGCGCTCACCGAGGTCTGGCCGCGACGGTCGTCGTCGGTGTCCTTGGCGACCTTCATGCCGGCCAGCGGCCATCGAGCCAGTCCGCCTTGTTGGGACGGAAGGCCTGGCCCGCCTCGAATTCCGCCTCGAGGCGGTTGCGCCAGTCGGACTTCATCTTCTCGACTTCGCCGGCCGTGACGACGCCCTCGGCGATCAGCTTCTCGGAATAGATCTCGAGCGTCGACTTGTGCGACCGGATCTTCCGGTACATCAGCGGCTGCGTGAAGCTCGGCTCGTCGCCCTCGTTGTGGCCGAAGCGGCGATAGCAGAACATGTCGATGACGACCGGCTTGTGGAACTTCTGCCGGAACTCGGTCGCGATCTTGGCGGCGAAGACGACCGCCTCCGGATCGTCGCCGTTGCAGTGGAAGATCGGCGCCTCGATCATCTTCGCGACGTCCGACGGATAGGGCGAGGAGCGCGAGTAGCGCGGATAGGTGGTGAAGCCGATCTGGTTGTTGATGATGAAGTGGATCGACCCGCCGGTGCGATGGCCCTTCAGGCCCGACAGGCCGAAGCACTCGGCCACCACGCCCTGACCGGCGAAGGCCGCGTCGCCATGGATCAGCAGCGGCATCACCTTGCCGCGCTCGACGATGTCGTCGAGCTGGTCCTGCTTGGCGCGCACCTTGCCGAGCACCACGGGATCGACGATCTCGAGATGCGAGGGGTTGGCGGTCAGCGACAGATGCACCTTGTTGTTGTCGAACTCGCGGTCCGAGGAGGCGCCGAGGTGATACTTCACGTCGCCCGAGCCTTCCACGTCGTCGGGCGCGTAGGAGCCGCCCTTGAACTCGTGGAACAGCGCGCGGTGCGGCTTGCCCATCACCTGCGTCAGGATGTTCAGGCGGCCGCGATGGGCCATGCCGAGCACGATCTCCTGCACGCCGAGATTGCCGCCGCGCTTGATGATCTGCTCGAGCGCCGGGATCAGCGCCTCGCCGCCGTCGAGGCCGAAGCGCTTGGTGCCGGTGTACTTGACGTCGAGGAACTTCTCGAAGCCCTCGGCCTCGACCAGCTTGTTGAGGATCGCGCGCTTGCCCTCGCGGGTGAAGGCGATCTCCTTGTGCGGACCTTCGATGCGCTCCTGAATCCAGCCTTTCTCGGCCGGATCGGAGATGTGCATGAACTCGAAGCCGAGCGTGCCGCAATAGGTGCGCCGCAGGATCTGCAGCATCTCGCGGATCGTCGCGTATTCGAGGCCGAGCACCTTGTCGAGGAAGATCGGCCGGTCGTAGTCGGCCTCGTTGAAGCCGTAGCTGCCCGGATGCAGCTCCTCGTGATCCTTCGGCGGCTCGAGACCGAGCGGATCGAGATTGGCGTGCAGATGGCCGCGCATGCGGTAGGCGCGGATCATCATCAGCGCGTGCACGGAGTCGCGCGCGGCGCGCTGCAACATCTCCGGCGTCAGCTCGTCGCCCTTGGCGGCGGCTTTGGCCTTCAGCTTGGCGGCGACCGCCTTCTCGTCCACCGGCCAGTTGCCGTCGAGCGCGGAGATCAGCTCGCCATTGGCGGGCAGCGGCCAGTTGGGCCGTTGCCAGGAGGCGCCCTTGGCGGCCTCCTCGCCGAGCCCCTCGAAGAACTCGCGCCATTCCGGATCGACGCTGGCCGGATTGGTGTCGTAGCGCGCTTGCAGATTCTCGATATAGGCGGCGTTCGCGCCATACAGGAACGAGCCTGCGGCCATCCGGGAATTCTGGTCGTCAGAACGGGACATGCCATGCCCTCCGAAACATGTGCGGGCTGGGGCCGCGCCAGCGCCGCGGCGAGGAGGCGCGGACGCGCGGCGCCTGTCGCGCCGGGCATCGCGCGGGCGCCGCTTCGCGGCGACGCTCCGCTGTGTGTTCTTGGCGCCTCGAGCCGGCGCGAGGCTCGCGCGGGAGAAGCTCCCGCGCGGCCGGGTCGTCAGGCCTTCAGCAGTTCGACGAGCGTCGAGCCGAGGCGCGCCGGCGAGGGCGACACCTTGATTCCCGCCGCCTCCATCGCCGCGATCTTGTCTTCCGCGCCGCCCTTGCCGCCCGAGATGATCGCGCCGGCATGGCCCATGCGGCGGCCCGGAGGCGCCGTGCGGCCGGCGATGAAGCCGACGGTCGGCTTCTTGCGCCCGCGCTTGGCCTCGTCGGCCAGGAACTGCGCCGCGTCCTCCTCGGCCGAGCCGCCGATCTCGCCGATCATGATGATCGACGTCGTCTTCTCGTCGGCCAGGAACATCTCCAGCATGTCGATGAACTCGGTGCCCTTGACCGGGTCGCCGCCGATGCCGACCGCCGTCGTCTGGCCAAGGCCCGCATTGGTGGTCTGGAACACCGCCTCATAGGTCAGCGTGCCGGAGCGCGACACGATGCCGACCGAGCCCGGCTTGAAGATGTTGGCCGGCATGATGCCGATCTTCGATTCGCCCGCCGTCACCACGCCCGGGCAGTTCGGCCCGATGAGGCGCGACTTCGAGCCGGCGAGCGAGCGCTTGACGCGCACCATGTCGAGCACCGGAATGCCCTCGGTGATGCAGACGATGAGCGGGATCTCCGCGTCGATCGCCTCGCAGATCGCGTCCGCCGCGCCCGGCGGCGGAACGTAGACGACCGAGGCGTCGGCGCCCGTCGCCTCGCGCGCCTCCTTCACCGTGTCGAACACGGGCAGGCCGAGATGCATGGCGCCGCCCTTGCCGGGCGAGGTGCCGCCGACGAGCTTGGTGCCGTAGGCCAGCGCCTGCTCGGAGTGGAACGTGCCGTTCTTCCCCGTGAAGCCCTGCGTGATGACCTTCGTGTTCTTGTCGATCAGGATGGACATGACGTCCAGCTCTAGGCCTATCAACACGGCCTTGCCGATCGGTTTCTGCGCGGCGTCGTCGAGGTCGTCCGCAGGGATGACGTTGAGGCCGGAGCCGGAGATGATCTTCTTGCCGAGTTCGACGTTGGTGCCCTCGAGGCGCACGACCAGCGGAACCTTGAGGCCGACTTCCTTCACCGCGGCGATGACGCCCTCGGCGATGATGTCGCACTTCATGATGCCGCCGAAGATGTTGACGAGGATGCCCTTCACCTTCGGGTCGGCGGTGATGATCTTGAACGCCGCCGTCACCTTCTCCTTGCTGGCGCCGCCGCCGACGTCGAGGAAGTTGGCGGGCTCGGCGCCGTAGAGCTTGATGATGTCCATCGTCGCCATGGCGAGGCCGGCGCCGTTGACCATGCAGCCGATGTTGCCGTCGAGCGCGATGTAGGAGAGGTCGTACTTCGACGCCTCGATCTCCTTGGCGTCCTCCTCCGTCTCGTCCCGCAGCGCCATGATGTCGGGGTGGCGATAGAGCGAGTTGGAGTCGAACGAGATCTTTGCGTCGAGGCACTTCAGCTGACCGTCCTTGGTGACGATCAGCGGGTTGATCTCCAGCATCGACATGTCTTTGGCGACGAACGCCTTGTAGAGCTGGGCGACGAGCTTCTCGGCCTGCTTGGCGAGGTCGCCGGTCAGACCCAGCGCCTGCGCCGTGGCGCGGCCGTGATGGGGCATCGCGCCGGTCGCCGGATCGACGGAGAAGGTGACGATCTTCTCCGGCGTGTCGTGCGCCACCTTCTCGATGTCCATGCCGCCTTCGGTCGAGACGACGAAGGCGACGCGCGAGGTCGCGCGGTCGACGAGGATCGAGAGGTAGAACTCCTTCTCGATGTCCGAGCCGTCCTCGATGTAGAGGCGGTTGACCTGCTTGCCGGCCGGGCCGGTCTGGATGGTGACGAGCGTCGAGCCGAGCATCTGGCCGGCGAAGGTCTTCACCTCGTCGATCGACTTGGCGAGGCGCACGCCGCCCTTGTCGCCGGCCTCCGCTTCCTTGAACTTGCCCTTGCCGCGGCCGCCGGCGTGGATCTGGCTCTTGACGACCCAGAGCGGGCCGCCGAGTTCCTTCGCCGCCGCTTCGGCGTTGGCGGCGTCGAGCACGGCGACGCCGCGCGAGACGGGAACGCCGAACTCCTTCAGAACGGCCTTGGCCTGATATTCGTGGATGTTCATGGACGAGTCCTCTTCGGCAGGCTCAGGCGAGCGCCGGATTGATGGTCTTGCAGGCCTCGATCAGGCCCTGCACCGAGGCGACGGACTTCTTGAACATGTCCTTCTCGGCCGCGTCGAACTCGATCTCGACGATCTTCTCGACGCCATTGGCGCCGATCAGCGCCGGCACGCCGACGTACATGTCGCCGACGCCGTACTGGCCGGTCAGATGCGCCGCCACGGGCAGGATGCGCTTCTGGTCGTTGAGGTAGGACTCGCGCCATCGCGATCGCCGAGGAGGCCGGCGCGTAGAAGGCCGAGCCGGTCTTCAGCAGCGCGACGATCTCGCCGCCGCCCTTGCGGGTGCGCTCGACAATGGAGTCGAGCTTGGCCTGCGTCATCCAGCCCATCTTCACGAGGTCGGGCAGCGGCACGCCGCCGACCGTGGAGTGGCGCACCAGCGGCACCATGTCGTCGCCGTGGCCGCCGAGCGTCATCGCGTGCACGTCGCGCACGGAAACGCCGAGCTCCTCGGCCAGGAAGTAGCGGAAGCGCGCCGAGTCGAGCACGCCGGCCATGCCGACGACCTTGTTCGCCGGCAGGCCGGAGAACTTCTGCAGCGCCCACACCATGGCGTCGAGCGGGTTGGTGATGCAGATGACGAAGGCGTTCGGCGCGTAGGTCTTGATGCCCTTGCCGACCGAGTCCATGACCTTGAGGTTGATGCCGATCAGGTCGTCGCGGCTCATGCCGGGCTTGCGCGGCACGCCGGCGGTGACGATGATCACGTCGGACCCGGCGATCGCCTCGTAGGAGTTGGCGCCGCTCAGCCTGGCGTCGAAGCCCTCGACCGGGGACGACTCGGCCAGATCCAGCGCCTTGCCCTGCGGCACGCCCTCGGCGATGTCGAACAGGACGATGTCGCCGAGCTCCTTCAGGCCGGCGAGGTGGGCGAGCGTGCCGCCGATCTGTCCCGCCCCGATCAGGCCAATCTTCTTGCGCGCCATGTCGTGTCGTCCTCTCTTGCGGCCGTGCCGGCCTGTTGGGCCTCGGCGCGTCCTCGGCGCCGTCTCCCCGGAAAACCGCGGCTTCTTTCCAGCGCCGGGAGCGGAAAGGCAAGTCGGGCGAAAGGCTAATGCGCCGGCGCCTGAGCCGCGTTCAACCGGCGCGGATCGAATTTTCGTAATGAAGACACGCGATTGCGGCCGGGTCACGACAAATCCGGCAGTGAATCGCAGAGGTTACAAATAACAATTATTGTTACTTGAAACCTAGACACGACCCAAGGTCAGCGCTCGCAGGGTCATCCGCGTCACCCGCTCCATCCGCTGATCGAGCGCCGCCGCGCTCGCCGCCCGGTCGAGCCGGATCGACACCGGATGAATGAAACGGTGCAGCGCGTCGAAGAAGAACGCCATCGCGCGCCGGGGGTCGCCGCCCGGAAAGGCGCCGCCGCCGATCCCCTCCTCGATCACCCGCTGCACCGCCGACTGCACCCGCGCGCGGTGCTTGCGCCCGACGCCCCGGGCCTCGACCACGGCCTGCGCCAACAGGTCGAACAGATCCGGGTCCTCCAGCGCCAGCCCCCGATAGGCCCGGTGCACGCTCGTCGCCATGCGCTCGAGCTTGTCGGGCGCGGGGTCGGGCGCCTCGGCGATTTCGCGCAGCGCCGCCTCGAGCGGGCGCAGCGCCTCGGCGGTCGCCGCGTCGAACAGTTCGGCCTTGGAGGGGAAGTAGCGGTAGACCGCCGCATGCGTCATGCCGAGCGCCTCGGCGACCGACAGCACGGTCGTGCGCCGCGCGCCGTGCCGGCGGATATGCGCGAGCGTCTCCTCGAGAATGCGCTGGTCGGTGGGTTCGGCTGAGTCGGCCATGACGGCGAGCCTAGCCCGCCGCTCAGGTCTCCACCACGCCCTCGGCGCTCGCCCCGCCGACGCGCCCGTGCGGCCGGCTCAGATACTCCGTCGAGCGCATCTCGATGAGGCGCGAGGCGGTGCGCGCGAACTCGAACGCCTCGCGGCCCTGATCGGCCGAATAGAGCCCGTCGGGCTCGGCCGCCGCCGAGGCGATGAAGCGGGCGTTGCAGTCGTAGAGCGCGTCGATCAGCGTGATGAACCGCTTGGCGGCGTTGCGCTGGGCGATGTCCATCGCCGGAATTCCGTCGCAGATCACGGTGTGGAAGGTGATCGCCAGTTCGAGATAGTCGGACGGCCCGAGCGGCGCCTCGCACAGCTCCGCGAAGCCGAACCGCGCGACCCCGCGCGCGGCCTGCGGGACCACGAGCTTGCGCCCGAGCACGTCGAGCTCGACGCGCTCGCCTCTCTCGACGCCCGTCAGCATCAGGAAGGCGTGGTCGAGCGCGGCCCGCGCATCCGCGTCCGCGGGAACGTGATAGACCGCAGCGCCCGCCAGCTTCTCCATCCGGAAGTCGGTGCGCGCATCCAGCCGGATCACGTCCATCCGCTCCTTCAACAGCCCGACGAAAGGCAGGAACAGCGCGCGGTTGAGGCCGTCCTTGTAGAGATCGTTCGGGTCGACGTTGGACGTCGCCACGACGATGACGCCGCGCTGGAACAGCGCCTCGAACAGCCGGCCGAGGATCATCGCGTCGGCGATGTCGTTGACGGCGAACTCGTCGAAGCAGATCAGCGTCGCCTCTTCGGCGATGGCGTTGGCCGTCGGCAGGATGGGATCGTCGCCGCGCACCTCGCCGTTCTTGTGCGCCTTGCGCCAGGCGTAGATGCGCTTGTGCGCGTCCGCCATGAAGGCGTGGAAATGCACGCGTCGCTTCTTCTCGACCTGCACGGCCTCGAAGAACAGGTCCATCAACATCGTCTTGCCGCGGCCGACGGAGCCCCAGATGTAGAGCCCCTTCGGCGGGTCCGGTCGCTTGGCGGCGAACAGCCAGCCAAGCGCGCCCGCCTTGCGCGGCAGCCGGTAGTCGACGAGATCGAGCCGCAGCCGGTCGAGGCGGGCGAGGGCGGCCTCCTGCGCGCCGTCGCGCTCGAGCAGCCCCGCCTCGACGCGCTGACGATAGAGTTCAGGCAATGACGGCACGCGCACCTCGCAAGCGAGGATGGCTTAGCCCCGCGCGCCCGGCCTTCGCAAGGCCCGCCGCCTGCGACGATCGTTCATGCTTGCGGCGGGCGGCGCTTTTCCGTTGAATGGCGTCTGCAACGAAAAACGGGTCAGGGGGAAGGAATGCGCCGCCGCGCCTTGGGATTGATCGCGCTCGCGCTCCTGCCCGACCCCGCCCTCGCCGCCGGTCTCGACGGGCGCAGCTTCGGCGTCGCATGGGCCATCCCCTTCGTCGGCATGCTGCTGTCGATAGCGCTGTTCCCGCTCTTCGCGCCGCATGTCTGGGAGCATCATCAGGGCAAGATCGCCGCGCTCTGGGCCGCGCTCACCGTCGTTCCGCTCGCCCTGACGCGCTCGCCCGGCGTCGCGCTGGACGCGATCTCGCACACGCTGCTGCTCGAATACGTGCCCTTCATCCTGCTGCTGCTCGCCCTGTTCACCACCGCCGGCGGCATCGTCATCCGCGGCAATCTGCACGGCTCGCCGCTGACCAATACGATCCTCCTGACGATAGGCGCGGCGCTGGCGAGCCTGATCGGCACGACCGGCGCCTCGATGGTGATGATCCGTCCGGTGATGCGCGCCAATGACGACCGCCTCCACAACGCGCATGTGATCGTCTTCTTCATCTTCCTCGTCTCGAACATCGGCGGCTCGCTGACGCCGCTCGGCGATCCGCCCCTGTTCCTCGGCTTCCTGCGCGGGGTCGACTTCTTCTGGACGACGACGCACCTTTTTTCCGAGACTCTGTTTATCGGCGGCGTCGTGCTGCTCGTCTTCTTCGCGGTCGATTCCTGGATCTACCGCAAGGAAGGCCACGACCGGCCGGACCCGACCCCGGACGGCAGCCTCATCCACATCGCCGGCCTGCCGAATCTGGCGCTGATCGGCCTCGTCATCGCCGCGATCCTGTTCGCCGCGAAGGTGGATCTGGGCTCGTTCCCGCTTCTCGGCCAGACGGTGAAGGTCCAGAACGTGCTGCGCGATCTCGTCTTCGTCGGCGTCGTCTTCGCCTCGCTCAAGCTGACGCCGGAATACGATCACGTCGCCAACGGGTTCTCGTGGGGGCCGATCGTCGAGGTGGCGAAGCTCTTCCTCGGCATCTTCGTCACCATCGTCCCGGTGCTGGCGATGCTCGGCGCCGGGCGCGAGGGCGCTTTTGCCGGCCTCGTCGCGGCCGTGACCAACGCCGACGGCTCGCCGAACAACGCCGCCTATTTCTGGGCGTCGGGCGCGCTGTCCTCCTTCCTCGACAACGCGCCGACCTATCTCGTCTTCTTCGAGCTCGCCGGCGGCGACCCGGCGCAGCTGATGACGGGCGGCGCGCTGACGCTGGCCGCCATCTCCTGCGGCGCGGTGTTCATGGGCGCCAACTCCTACATCGGCAACGCGCCGAACTTCATGGTCTACGCCATCGCCCGCAGCGGCGGCGTCAACATGCCGAGCTTCTTCGCCTACATGCTGTGGTCGGGCGCCGTGCTGGTTCCGACCTTCCTGCTGGCGACCTTCGTGTTCTTCCGCTGAGCGGCCTCAGGCGCGTTTGGCGGGCGCCTTGGGCATCATCTCGTAAGGCGGCTTCCAGCCGGGCAGCGCGCGGATGCGGTCGAGCCAGCGGCCGATCGCCGGGCGCGCGCCCCAGTCGATCCCGTAGTCCTCGGGGTAGAACAGGTAGCCACTGAGCGACAGGTCGGCGATGGTCGGCCGCCCGCCGACCAGCCAGTCCGCCGCCGCCAGATGCGTCTCGACGACGCCGATCGCCGCCTCGGCCCGGCCGCGCAGGAACTCCGTCGTCGCCGTCTCGCCTGTCCTCGCCAGCGCGACGAGGAAGCGCAGCGTCGCGACGTAGCTCGTGAATTTGTGGTTGTCGAAGAGCAGCCAGCGCAACCCCTCGAGCCGCTCGTCCTCGTCGCGCCAGCCGAACTGGCCCGTCCGCTCAGCGAGCGCGGTGAGGATGACGCCGGACTGGCTGAGCTTGCGCGCCCCGTCGTCGAGCACGGGAACCTCGCCCATCTCGTTGACGTCGCGGCGGTAGGCCGCCCCGCGCGTCTCGCCGTTGAAATAGTCGACGAGGACAGGCGTCCACTCCAGCCCGCAGGCCGACAGCATGAGCGCCGCCTTGAACGAGTTGCCCGATTCCCCGAAGCAATACAGCCGGTAGTCCATGCGCCCCTCCCGTTTTGCCACATTGACCGGCGCGGAGACCGCCCGCAACCCGCCGCCTCGCCGTCTCCTTTGCGCCGCAACATGGCGCTAGATTGCGAAACGGGCGCAAGAACCCGAAAATAAGCAAACGATTTCAGTAGGCGCCGCGAATTCGAGCGGCGCGCGGGTTGCGGCGAATGCTGCGACGCACCATTGTCATGGCGGGATGGGACGAATCGAGGGGGTCGATCAAGACGGCCAATCGCCGAGGCGGATTGAGGAGACCTGATATGGGACAGCGCGCGATGCATGGCGGCACGATCCGCCGCCTCTGGCCGCCCGACGCGTCGGCTTTTCGGGATCATCTCCTGAGACTGGACGCCGAGAGCCGCTACGACCGGTTCGCGATGGCGGTGTCCGACGATTTCCTGCGCCAGTATGCGGCCCGCTGCTTCGGGCTCGACGATCTCATCTACGGCTTTTTCGTCGACGGCGAATTGCGCGGGGCGGGCGAGCTGCGCCAGGTCGCCGGACCCGACGGGCCGACCGGCTTCGACGGCCTGGCGGAGGCCGCCTTCAGCGTCGAGCGGCCGTGGCGCCGCCTCGGCGTCGGCGCCGAGCTGATGGCGCGCATCGTGCGCGCCGCGCGCAACCGCCGGGCCGATACGCTCTACATGTCCTGCCTGTCGCGCAACAAGGCGATGCAGGCGCTGGCGCGCAAATTCTCCGCCGAGATGCGATTCGAGTCGGGCGACGTCGGCGGCGTGCTGACGAATGCCGGCCCGAGCGCCTTCTCGCTGCTCTACGAGGCGATGGACGACGCCAACGGCTTCGCCACCGCCATGCTCGACCTGCAACGCCGGATGTTCTCGATGCAGCCGGAGCGTCGCTGAGGCGCGGGTCTACTCGGCCGCCGCCGGCGCCGTGGCGGCGGCGCGGCGGCGCGCCAGCAGCAACCCGGCGACCGCCAGCGCGACGATGGCGAGCTGCGGGACGATGGCCTCCCAACTCGGATTGAAGCCGAGCGGCGTCAACACCTCGGCGCCGACCTCGTCGAAGGGCAGCAGCGCCTGCTCCTGAAACTCCTGCACGGCGGCGCCGACGAAGCGCAGCCCCATCACGAACAAGAGGGCCGAGGTGGCCAGAAACACCGGCCGCATCGGCACGCGCATCGCAAGGCGCTGCATCGCGACATAGAAGGCGGCGAGCGCCAGCGCGGCGAGCGCCAGACCGGCGAAGAGCGAGCCGCTCCAGCCGCCGGCCGTCTGCGCCAGAGCGTGCAGGAAGAGGATCGTCTCGGCCCCCTCCCGGAACACCGCGAAAAAGGCGATGGCGAACACGGGCAGCGCCGCGCCGGAGGCCATGGCGCGATGCGCGCCCGCCTTCAGGCTCGCCGCCAGCGCCGCCGCATCCTGCTTCAGGAACAGCCAGCCGCTCATGTAGAACATCAGCCCGGCCGCCAGCAGCATCACCGCCGCCTCCATGCGGTCGTCGTGCGCGCCGTTGAAATACAGCGCGAAGACCACGGCGGCGGCGAGGCTGGCGAGAATGGCCGTCGCCGCGCCGGCGCCCAGCAGACGCACCGCCCGCCCCTGCCCTGCGCGATGGAAGGCGGCCGCCAGAATGGCGATGACCAGCATCGCCTCCACGCCTTCGCGCAGAAGTATCACGGCGGATTGCAGGGCGACGGACAGGCTCACGGGCGAAAGCTCCGGTTTGGCCCGCCCGTTAAACGCGCCGCTCAAACGACGCGCAACATAAAAATCGGCCAATATCAAACATTTACATTAGAAGAATTCAAATCTTGCCGGCCCGCCGCGCCGTCGCCCCGCGCAAAAGCGCTCAAAATTCCGCGCCTTCCGCCGCAGCGCGTGCGCTTGCGCATCGACGCCGACGGCGCGACATGATCGACGCTGCGACCTCGTATCGCGCCCGGACGCCCGCCGCATGACCGATCCCGCCTCGCCCCGACGCCCCCTCGCCTCGCGCGACACCACGCTCGCGCGCCGGTTGACGCAGGCGCTGCTGGCGACGTCCGTGACGCCGAACCAGATTTCGCTTCTCAGCATCGTTTTCGCCGCAGCCGGCGCGGCCGCCCTCCTCGCCGCGCCGCAGCGGCCATGGGCGTGGCTCGCCGCCGCGCTGGCGATCCAGTTGCGCCTGCTCTGCAACCTGCTCGACGGCATGGTGGCGGTGGAAGGCGGGCGCGGCTCGACGCTCGGCGCGCTCTACAACGAGATTCCCGACCGCATCGCCGATTCCATCCTCATCGTCGCGCTGGGCCACGCCGCCGGCGCGCCCTGGCTCGGCTGGGCCGGCGCGCTGGCCGCCGCGCTCACCGCCTATGTGCGCACGCTCGGCGGCTCGCTCGGCCTGCCGCAGGATTTTCGCGGGCCGATGGCCAAGCCGCAGCGCATGGCGACGATGACGCTCGCCTGCGTTCTGGCGCCGCTCGAGTTCTGGCTCGCCGGCTCGGCGCTGGCGCCCTGGCTGGCGGCGTGGGCGATCGCCCTCGGTTCGGTCCTCACCTGCGGAACGCGACTTGCGGCGATCGCCCGCGCGCTGCGCGAGCGCGCGCCGTGATCGACCTTCTGCTCATCGGCGCGACGCGCTTTCTGGTCGGCGGCGGCGCGCAATGGGTCGGCTGCGAGCCGGCGCCGCGCCAGCGCATCTACTTCGCCAATCACGGCAGCCATCTCGACACGCTGTTGATCTGGGCCGCGCTGCCGCGCCCGTTGCGCGGGCGCACCCACCCCGTCGCCGCCGCCGACTATTGGGGCGGCGAGGGCGCGCTGGGGCGCATCGCCCGCCACACGCTGAAGGCGGTGCTGGTGCGGCGCAACGGCGGCGCGCACGCCGATCCGCTGGAGCCGCTGCGGGCGACGCTGGCGCAGGGCGAGTCGCTGATCATCTTTCCCGAAGGCACGCGCGGGACGGAGCGCCTGCCCGGCCCCTTCAAGAGCGGGCTGTGGCGCCTCGCGCGCGAGTTCCCGGCCGTCGAACTCGTCCCCGTCTACCTCGAAAATCCGGGCCGCGCCTTTCCCAAGGGCGCCGTGATCCCCGTGCCGATCGCCTGCGCGACGCGCTTCGGCGCGCCGATGCGGCTCGGCCCGGAGGAGCCGAAGGAGGTCTTTCTGGCGCGCGCCCGCGCCGCCGTATCGGAGTTGGCGGGGTGAACGCGCAGCAGAAAACCATCGCGCTGTTCGCCGGCGTCGCCTTCGTGCTCGCGCTCGCCTCGCTCGTCGGCCGGGCGCTGGCGCGGCGGGTGACGAGCGAGAGCGGCCGCGCCACGGTCGACAATCTCAACGAGCGCATCCGCGCCTGGTGGATCATGGTGGCTATCTTCGTCGCCGGCTATCTGCTCGGGCCCGTCGCGACGCTGATCCTGTTCGCGCTGACCTCGTTCTGGACGCTGCGCGAATTCGTCTCGCTCACGCCGACGCGGCCCGCCGACGTGTGGCCCATCGCCGCCGCCTTCTATGTCTTCCTGCCGCTGCAATACTGGCTGATCGGCATCGAATGGTATGCGCTGTTCGCGATCCTGATCCCGGTCTACGCCTTCCTGATCCTGCCGCCGCTGGCGGCTCTCGCCGGGGACGTCGGCGACTACCTCCTGCGCGTCGCGCGCCTGCAATGGGGGCTGATGCTCACCGTCTATTGCATCAGCCACGCGCCCGCGCTGCTGACGCTCGACATTCCCTTCTATCTCGACCAGCGCTTTCTGTTGCTGTTCTTCCTCATCGCCGTCGTGCAGATGAGCGACGTCCTGCAATATGTCTTCGGCAAGCTGTTCGGCGGCCGCAAGATCGCGCCGACCGTCAGCCCCTCGAAGACATGGGAGGGGCTGATCGGCGGCGGCCTGTCGGCCACCGCGCTCGGCGCGGGCCTGTGGTGGCTCACCCCGTTCACGCCGTTGCAGGCCGCCGCGATGGCCTTCGTCATCGTCGCGATGGGCTTTCTCGGCGGGCTAGCTTTGTCGGCGGTGAAACGCTCGATGGGCGCGAAGGACTGGGGCACGATGGTGAAAGGCCATGGCGGCATGCTCGACCGCATGGACTCGCTCGCCTTCTCGGCGCCGATCTTCTTTCACCTGACGCGGTATTTCTTCACGCCGTGAGGGGCCTCGCCCTGCCGGGCGGGCCGCCTCGATCGTCGAGGGCGGCGACGGAGCGCCCCGCGCTCGCCGCCCGCCCGCTCAGACCTGCCGCGCCAGCATCATGTTCTTGATCTCGGCGATGGCCTTGGCCGGGTTCAGGCCCTTCGGGCAGGCCTTGGCGCAGTTCATGATCGTGTGGCAGCGGTAGAGGCGGAACGGATCCTCGAGATTGTCGAGGCGCTCGCCTGTCGCCTCGTCGCGCGAGTCGATCAGCCAGCGATAGGCCTGCAGCAGCACGGCGGGGCCGAGATAGCGGTCGCCGTTCCACCAGTAGCTCGGGCACGAGGTCGAGCAGCAGGCGCACAGGATGCACTCGTAGAGGCCGTCGAGCCTGGCGCGGTCCTCCGGCGACTGGCGCCACTCCTTCTCGGGGGGCGGCGTGTCGGTGTGCAGCCACGGCTCGATGGAGGCGTGCTGGGCGTAGAGGCGCGTCAGGTCCGGCACCAGATCCTTCACCACCGGCATGTGCGGCAGCGGATAGATCTTCACCGCGCCGGAAATGTCGTCCATGCCCTTGGTGCAGGCGAGCGTGTTCGTTCCGTCGATGTTCATCGCGCAGGAGCCGCAGATGCCCTCGCGGCAGGAGCGGCGGAAGGTCAGCGTCGGGTCGACCTTGTTCTTGATCCAGATGATCGCGTCCAGAACCATCGGCCCGCAATCGTCGCGATCCACCCAGTAGGTGTCGATGCGCGGATTGGCCTCGTCGTCCGGGTTCCAGCGATAGATGCGGAACTCCTTGAGGTTCGCCGCGCCGGCGGGCTTCGGCCAGCTCTTGCCGGCGGTGAGGCGGGAGTTCTTCGGAAGCGCGAGTTCAACCATAGCCGCTGGGATCCCATTGTCTCGGGACGGACGCATCGTCGCGCCTTCGATAATACGACAGCGGGCCGAGCGCCAGTCGTCCCTTCGTCGGCGGCCGACCGGCGGCATGGGATCGGCATGGGAGCTGCGCGCATCGGAAGCGTTGACATGCCAGCGCCGAGCGGCGAGCGTGCCGCCCGACGCCGGAGCGCCGCCAGGAGCGCCCGGCCACGGGAGGACGACCAGACATGAAGACCACTCGCCGCGCCTTCACGGCCGGGGCCGCCGCCCTCGGCGTGTCCGGCTTTGCGATCGGCCGCGCCCGCGCCGCCGAATTCACCTACAAATACGCCAACAACCTGCCCCTGACCCACCCGCTGAACGTGCGCGCCAAGGAGGCGGCGGACAAGATCAAGGAGGAGACGGGCGGCCGGTTCGAGCTGCAGATCTTCCCCTCCAGCCAGCTCGGCTCGGACACCGACACGCTCGGCCAGATCCGCAACGGCGCGGTCGACTTCTTCACCCTGTCCGGCCTCATCCTGTCGACCTTCGTGCCGACGGCCGCGATCTCCGGCGTCGGCTTCGCCTTCTCCGGCTACGACGCTGTGTGGGCGGCGATGGACGGCAAGCTCGGCGCCTTCATCCGCGAGGAGATTTCCAAGAGCCGCCAGCTCATCGCCATGGAGACGATCTGGGACAACGGCTTCCGCCAGACCACGACCTCGACCAAGCCGATCCAGACCCCGGCCGATTTCGACGGCATGAAGCTGCGCGTGCCGCCGGCGCCGCTCTGGACCTCGATGTTCAAGGCCTTCGGCGCCGCGCCGACGACGATCAACTTCAACGAGACCTATTCGGCGCTCCAGTCGAAGGTCGTCGACGGGCAGGAGAACCCGCTCGCCATCATCGAGACGGCCAAGCTCTACGAGGTGCAGACCTACTGCTCGACCACGAACCACATGTGGGACGGCTTCTGGTTCCTCGCCAACCGCCGCAACTGGGAGGCGCTGCCGAAGGACATTCAGGCGATCGTCGCCAAGCACATCAACGCCGCCGGCCTCGCCGAGCGCGCCGACGTCGCCAAGCTGACGCAGAACCTGCGCGAGACGCTGTCGGGCCGCGGCATGAAGTTCAACGACGTCGATCCGAAGGCCTTCCGCGAGAAGCTGCGGGCGGCCGGCTTCTACGCCGAATGGAAGGGCAAGTTCGGCGACGCCGCCTGGGCGACGCTGGAAGGCGCCGTCGGCAAGCTGAGCTGACGGGCGAAATGGGGGCGCCGGCTGAAGGGGGCGCGGCCGCGCCTGCGCCGCCAGGCGCGATCGCAAGTCTCGATCGCGCGCTCGGGCGGCTCGTCGAAATCGTCGCCGCCGCGCTGGTCGCGGCGGAGGTGGTGATCCTGCTGGCGGGCGTGGTGGCGCGATACGCGCTGCACCGCCCGCTCACCTGGTCGGACGAACTGGCCTCCACCCTGTTTCTCTGGCTCGCCATGCTCGGCGCCGTCATCGCCGTGCGCATGAACGCGCATATGCGGATGACGGCGGCGATCGGCATGCTGTCGGCGACGCGCCGCTCCTTCTTCGACGCGCTGGCGCTCGCCGCGGGCCTCGCCTTCTGCCTGCTCGTCCTGCCCTGGGCCTATGAGTGGGCGATGGAGGAGACCTTCATCACCACGCCCGCGCTGGAGATTTCCGGCGCCTGGCGCGCCGCCGCCTTCCCGGTCGGCGTCGCGCTGATCGTCGTCTTCTCGCTGATCCGGCTGTCGACGCATCGGGCGAGCGAGGCGCTCGGCGCGCTCGCCGTCGTCGCCGCGCTGGTCGCCGCCTTCTGGGCCATCGGCCCCGGATTCAAGGCGCTCGGCAATCTCAATCTCGTCGTCTTTTTCGTCTTCGGCGTGATGGCCGGCGTCTTTCTCGGCGTGCCGATCGGATTTTCCTTCGCCCTCGCCACCTTCGGCTACATCGCGCTGACGACGCGCGTCGCCCCGATGGTGATGGTCGGCCGCATGGACGAGGGCATGAGCCATCTCATCCTGCTCGCCGTGCCGCTGTTCGTCTTTCTCGGCCTGTTGATCGAGATGACCGGCATGGCGGCCGCGATGGTGCGCTTTCTGGCGAGCCTGCTCGGCCATGTGCGCGGCGGCCTGTCCTATGTGCTGATCGGGGCGATGTATCTGGTCTCCGGCATTTCCGGCTCGAAGGCGGCCGATATGGCGGCCGTCGCCCCGGCCCTGTTCCCCGAGATGAAGGCGCGCGGCGCCAAGCCCGGCGATCTCGTCGCGCTGCTCTCGGCCACCGGCGCGCAGACCGAGACGATCCCGCCCTCCATCGTCCTCATCACCATCGGCTCGGTGACGGGCGTCTCCATCGCCGCGCTGTTCACCGGCGGCCTCGTGCCGGGCCTGGTGCTCGCCGTCGGCCTCTGCGTCGTGGTGGCGATGCGCTACCGCACGGACGATCTCTCGCATGTGCGCCGCGCGACATGGGGCGAGGCCGGCAAGCTGTTCGTCGTCGCGCTGCCGGCGCTGGCCCTGCCCTTCGTCATCCGCGCCGCCGTCGTCGAGGGCGTGGCGACGGCGACGGAGGTCTCGACCATCGGCATCGCCTACGCCGTGCTCGCCGGCCTGTTCGTCTACCGCCAGTTCGACGTGAAGCGGATCACGCCGATGCTGGTCGAGACGGCGACGCTGTCGGGCGCGATCCTGTTCATCATCGGCGCGGCCTCGGCGATGGCGTGGGGGCTCACGCAATCGGGCTTCTCGAGCACGCTGGCGGCCTTCATGAAGGGCCTGCCGGGCGGCGCGATCACCTTCATGATCGTCTCGATCCTCGCCTTCATCGTGCTCGGCAGCGTGCTGGAGGGCATTCCGGCGATCGTGCTGTTCGGCCCGCTGATGTTCCCCATCGCCAAGGCCGTCGGCATTCACGAGGTGCACTACGCCATGGTGGTGATCCTCGCCATGGGTCTCGGCCTGTTCGCCCCGCCCTTCGGCGTCGGCTATTACGCCGCCTGCGCCATCGGCAAGGTGCACCCGGACGAGGGCATGCGGCCGATCTGGGCCTACATGCTGGCGCTGCTGATCGGCCTGATCGCGGTCGCCGCGATCCCGTGGTTCTCCATCGGCTTCCTGTGAGGCGCCGCTCAGATCCGCGCCCGGCCGTCCGTCCGCGCGACGCGCGCCAGTAGATAATCGACCTCGGCTTTGGCTTTCGCGGTCAGGCCCGCGCCGGGCTTGCGCTGCGCGTCGGAGGCGATTGCGCCGCGTTTGGCGAGCACATATTTGCGCACGGCCAGGCCCACGCCCTGCTGCTGCTCGTAGCGGATCAGCGGCAGATGCGCGTCGAACAGATCGTGCGCCGCGTCGCGCGCGCCCTCGCGCGAGAGCCGCACCACGTCGGCCAGCATGTCGGGGAAGGCGTAGCCGGTCATCGCCCCGTCCGCGCCGCGCTCCATTTCGAAATCGAGGAACAGGCCGCCATTGCCGGTCAGGATCGAGATGCGCCGCATCGAGCCGTCGGCGGTGAAGCCGCGCATCGCCGAGATCTTCTCGAGGCCCGGCCAGTCCTCATGCTTCAGCATCACGCAGGAGGCGTGAGCGTTGACGATGCGCTTCAGCACGCCCGGCGTCATCACCACGGTGAGCGTCAGCGGGTAGTCCTGAATGACGAAGGGAATATCCTCGCCGATCGCCTCGATCGCCTGCGCGTAATAGGTCACGATCTGCTCGTCGGTGCGCAGATGCGGCGGCGGCGCGATCATCACGCCGGCCGCCCCGCGCTCCATCGCGCCCCGCGCCAGCGAGCGCATGGCGGCGAAGCCGGGCGCGGACACGCCGACGACGACGGGGATGCGGGCGGCGCGTGCGCACACCTGTTTGGTGATCGCCAGCGATTCCTCGAGATCGAGCTTCGGCGCCTCGCCCATGATGCCGAGGATGGTCAGGCCCGTCGCGCCCGAGGCGAGATAGAAATCCGTCATCGAATCGACGGAGGCCGTATCCACGGCCCCCTCCGGCGTGAACGGCGTGACGGCGATCGGAAACAGCCCGGCGGCGGAAGCGTCAAGACGCATGGCGGCGATCCTTATTTCTTGCTCGCCTCGTAGCGCGCTTTCGTCTCGGCGTTCATCGGGTAGAGGCCGGGAAGCGGCGCGCCCTTCTCCACCTCCTCCATGATCCACGCCTCCATGCGCTCCTGCTCGGGGGCGAGCTTCAGCGCCTCGTCGAGCAGAGCGGCGGGGATGACCACGGCGCCGTCGTCGTCCACCACGATCACGTCGTCGGGAAACACCGCGACGCCGCCGCAGCCGATCGGCTGCTGCCAGGCGACGAAGGTGAGGCCGGCGACGGAGGGAGGCGCGGCCGCTCCGTCGCACCACACCGGCAGCTTCGTGCCAAGCACGCCGACCTCGTCGCGCACCACGCCGTCGGTGACGAGCGCGGCGACGCCGCGCTTCTGCATCCGCGCGCACAGAATGTCGCCGAAAATGCCCGCGTCCCTGATCCCCATCGCGTCGACGACGCAGACGCAGCCCGCCGGCATCGCCTCGATGGCGGCGCGCGTCGAGATCGGCGAGGACCAGGATTCGGGCGTCGCCAGATCCTCGCGCGCCGGCACGAAGCGCAACGTGAAGGCCGGGCCGACGATGCGGCCATTGCCATGCCGCAGCGGCCGCGCGCCGCGCATCCAGACGTTGCGCAAACCCTTCTTCAGAAGGATCGTGGTCAGCGTCGCGGTCGACACCTGCTTCAGCGTTGCGATGGCGGCGGCGTCGAGCGGCATGGATGGCTCCGGCGATGAGAAAGCGCGTCGCGATGGGTGGCGCATTTCGCGAGGCGGCGCAACCGCGCGGACGACAGACGAGACATGCCGGGAGAGGGCGATGGCGGGGGACGTGACCTTTGCGGACGCGCGGTTCCCGCGCTCGGCCAGGGCGCATGGATGATGGCCGAGGACGACCGCAGCCGGTCCGGGGAGATCGCCGCGCTGCGCCTCGGCCACGATCTCGGCCTGACGGTGATCGACACGGCCAAGATGTATGGCGAGGGCGAGGCCGAGACGGCGGCCGGCTTCGAGGCGCTGGCCGCCGCCGGCAAGATCCGCCGCCGGGGCGTCGGCAATTTCGACGTCGAGGATCTCGAGGAGCTGGGCGAGGAGACCGACCTGACGCGCTGCGCGGCCAATCAGGCGCTCTACGATCCGACGCGGCGCGGGATCGAGTTCGACCTCATGCCCTTCCGGCAGCGCATCGGCGCGCCGCTGATGGCCTGCAGCCCGATCGGGCAGGGCCGCCTGCCGCACGCCCCGCGCTCGATCTGATCGCGCGCCGCCGCGGCGCAAGCAGGCGCCGGAGATGCTGTAGAGGCTCAGCCGCGCGTGAGCTGCAACACGACCATCGCCGCGAGGTTGAGGCCCCCCGCATAGAGGATCAGCCCGCGCGTCACCGCGCCATGCGCCGCCTTCAACGCGCCCGGAAGAAAGACGAGCGCCAGCGGCAGCCAGTCCAGCGCATAGCGCTGCGCGTTATACTGGGAGAAGCCGTTCGAGTGGTAGAACAGCGTCACGCCGGCGATGGCGGCGGCCGCGAGCGCCGCGCCGATCATGCGCCGGTCCGCCTTCGCGGCGAGCAGCAGCAGCAGCCACGGACTGGCGGCGAGCAGCGACGAGCCGAACGGATCGAGCGCCCCGAGCGTCAGCGCCTTCGGTCCCGTGAAGTCGACATGGAAGCCCTGCACGAGCAGATAGAACAGGTTCTGCACCACATAGGCCGACGAGAAGGCGCCGTGCTCGTTGAGGCGCAGATCCATGATCGAGCCCGTCTGCCGGCCGATCAGCAGCGTGTAGCCCGTATCGAGCGGCGAGCCGAAGCGCGCCGCGTTGTAGGCGAAATAGAGCCCGAGCGCGGCCAGGATCGGCGCGGCGAACAGCGCCGCCGCCTTCACGCGCGCGCGGTCGATCGTCAACAGGCTCTCGCCCTCGCGCGCAAGCATCAGGAAGATCGCGGGCGCGGCGAGGATCGTCATCTGCCGCGTCAGGAACGCCGCCGCCATGAAGGCGCCGGCGAGGAGCGCCGAGCCACGCACGAGCGCGGCCCACAGCGCGCCCGACATCAGCATGAAGGCGACACACTGGGCGAAGAACCAAACGCCGTCGGCGCGGATCGTCACATAGTAGAGCGGCGAGGCGACGAGGATCGCCCCGGCGAACCACGCGAAGGTTCGGTCGTCGAGCCCCGCGCCGCGCGCGATCTGCCGCCAGAACCACAGCGACAGCGCCGCCAGCGCCAGGCCGAGCAGCACGAAGCCCTTGAAGCCGACGCCGAAGACGGCGACGAACGGCATGGCGAGCGCCGCCGGGAACGGCGGGAAGATGACGTAGCCGACGCCGTTCTTCGTCACGCAGTCGATGTCGAAGCACGCGCTCACGCTCGTGCGCCCGTGCAGGAAGGCGTCGGCGAGCGCGGCGTAGCTGTTGGTCTGTCCCGTCTCGCGCAACGCGCGATACGCGATGATCGCGACGAGCAGAGCGCCGAGCGCGAGGCCGAGCGCGTCGAGGACCGTCAGCCGCGTCGCGCCGTCGCGGACGGCGGTCAGGCGCGCGCGCGCCTCGCGGAGCGACAGGCCGGCGCGGTGAAACGAGATGTCCGTCATGACGAAATCCTCTGCGAGGAAACGGGCCGCGCGAAGGTGAAGCGCGCATGGGCGTGAAAATTCGACAGCGCGCCGACGGCGATGCCGACGGCGTGACCCGCCGCCTCGGCGAGCGCGGAATCGAGCGCGTGCGACAGCGCGGCGCGCGCCAGCATCGCGACGGCGAGCGTCACGAGGGCGCCGAGCGCATTGACGGCAAGGAAGCGCAGCGCCTGCCCCGCGACGGCGGCGCGGCCCTGCGGCCACACCACCTCGCGATAGAGCGCGAAGCCCGCCGCCATGCCGATGGCGTAGGCGAGCGCCACCGCCGCCGGAAACGGCATGACCACCGACAGCGCGATGCGCGCCAGCCAGTTGATCGCCGCGGCGGCGCCGCCGCACACGAGAAAGCGCGCGATCTCGCTCGACAGGATGCGACGCAGCGCGCTCACAGCACCACTCCGCCGAACGTGGCGAAGGCGAACACGCCGCCCATCGCGAGGCCGAGATAGCGGCTCGGCCCATCGCGCAGCGCGAAAGCGACCGGGTCGTCGTCGAGTTCGCCGCGCCCGCACAAGAGCCAGATGCGCCCGAGCCACAGGAACAGCACCACCGGCATCGCCCACAGCGCGGCGGGGAAGGAGTAGAAGCCGGCGCGGAACGCCTCGGCCATCAGATACATCACGAGCAGCACCAGCGCGCCGCCCGTCGCCACCGCGCCGAAGGCGAGCAGCATTGGCTCGTCGCTCGACACATAGCCGCGCCCGGCCGTCTTCGTCTCGCCATGCGCGCGCATGCGAACGACTTCGGTGTGACGCTTGGCGATGGATAGCGACAGGAACAGCGCCATCGAGAACACGAAGAGCCAAGGCGAGATCGCCGCGCCGATCGCGACGACGCCGAGAAACAGGCGCAGCGTGAACAGGCCCGCGAGCATGCCGACGTCGAGAATCGGCACGCGCTTCAGCCGGAATGAGTAAGCGAGCGTGCCGACGAGATAGACGCCGACCACGGAGGCGACGGCCGGCCCCATCGCCGCCGCGATCGTCACGCCGGCGAACAGCAGGCTGGCGCCGAGCGCGACGCCGACGCCGATCGGCAGTTCGCCGCTCGCCAGCGGCCGCGCGCGCTTCGACCAGTGCCGGCGATCCTGCGGCAGATCGACGAGATCGTTGACGATGTAGGTCGCCGAGGCGACCAGCCCGAGCGCGAGGAAGGCGGCGGCGACGAGGCCCCAGGCGGAAGGATCGAGCAGGCGCCCCGCAAGCAGAACCGGGGCGAAGACGAGCGCGTTCTTCGCCCACTGCTTCAGCCGCATCGCGCGCGACAGCAGCTTCCAGCCGCGCGGCGCAGGCGCGAATTCGACGACGGGCTCGGCGATCCCGCGCGCAGCCTTGGCGACAGGTTTCGGCGCGTTGACAAGAATGACGCCCTGCGCGGCGCGCCAGACCGCCAGATCGGCCATGCTGTCGCCGGCGTAGACGAAGCCTTGCGGGTAGCGTTCGGCGAGCGCGCGCGCCTTGGCGGCGCCTTTCAGATTGGTGCGCCCGTCGGATGCGATCACCGTGTCGACGAAGCCGACGCGGCGCGCCACGCGACGCGCCATCAGCTCGTCGGTCGCGGTCGCCAGCACGATCTCGCGCCCCGCCTCGCGCTCGGCGAGCGCATAGGCGGCCAGATCCTCGCGCAGCGGCAGCGCCTCGACGTCGAGCGGCGCGCGTTCGGCGAGCTTGCGCTTCAGCACGGCCGGACCCTGCGCATACCACCAGATCACCGCGAAGATGAGCCAGGGCCGTCGCGCCAGCGCGGCGACGATGTGCTCGACCAGAAGATCGGTGCGCAGCAGCGTGCCGTCGAGATCGAGCACGAGAGGAAGCCTGTCCCCCTGCGCCGGACGCGCACGCGGCGCGACATCCTGCGACGGATGTGTCCCGGATTGGGACGGTTGGTCCTTGAATGGCTGCATCTCGACGCCTCGCGAAGCTCTCGCGGGCCGCCCTGCAAATTTCGTCGCAGCGCCCGCGCAAGAGCCGCGGCCGGTAGCGCCGACGTCGCCGATCTTGCGAACAAATCGGCAACGTGTTTGCGTCGCCCGCATGAGCGCGCTTGCGAATCAGGCCGAGGATCCGCTCGCCGGGCTCAACCCGGCGCAGGCCGAGGCCGTGCGCCACGGCGTCGAGGCGGACGCCGCCGCCCCCGGCCCGCCTCTGCTCGTCATCGCCGGCGCAGGCTCGGGCAAGACCGCCACGCTCGCCCACCGCGTCGCCCATCTGATCGCGAACGGCGCCGACGCGCGGCGCATCCTTCTGCTCACCTTCTCGCGCCGCGCCGCGCAGGAGATGCAGGCGCGCGTCGAGCGCGCGCTGGCGCGGCGCGGCGTCACGAAGGCGACGACGATTGCATGGTCCGGCACCTTCCACGCCGTCGGCGCGCGACTGTTGCGCATCCATGCGCAGGAGATCGGCCTCGACCCCGCCTTCACCATTCACGACCGCGAGGATTCGGCCGACCTGATGGCGATGGTCCGCCACGATCTCGGCCTGTCGGGCCGCGACAAGCGCTTCCCGATGAAGGGGACGTGTCTGCAGATCTACTCGCTTGCGGTGAACGCGCAGGCGCCGCTGGGCGAGCTGATCGCGCGGCGCTTTCCGTGGGTCGCGCAATGGGAGAGCGAGCTGAAGCGCCTGTTCGCCGCCTATGTCGAGGCCAAGCAGGCGCACAACGTGCTCGACTACGACGACCTGCTGCTCTACTGGGCCGGCATGATGGCCGAGCCGGAGCTCGCCGGCCGCGTCGCCGAGCGGTTCGACCATGTGCTCGTCGACGAGTATCAGGACACCAACCGCCTGCAAGGCCTCGTGCTGACGCGCCTGAAGCCGGACGGGCGCGGCCTCACCGTCGTCGGCGACGACGCCCAGTCGATCTATTCCTTCCGCGCCGCCGAGGTGCGCAACATCCTCGATTTTCCGGGCCTGTTCAGCCCGCGCGCGCGAATCGTCACGCTGGAGACGAACTACCGCTCGACGCAGCCGATCCTCGCCGCCTCCAACGCCGTCATCTCCTTCGCGAAGGAGCGCTTCGCCAAGGAGCTGACGAGCGACCGCCCCTCCGCCCGCAAGCCCCGCCTCGTCACGGTGCGCGACGAGGCCGATCAGGCCGCCTATGTCGCGACCCGCATTCTGGAGGCGCGCGAGGCCGGTCTTCCCTTGAAATCGCAGGCCGCGCTGTTTCGCGCCGCGCATCATTCCGCGCCGCTTGAGCTGGAGCTTGCGCGCCGCAACATCCCCTTCGTGAAGTTCGGCGGTCTGAAGTTCCTCGAAGCCGCGCATGTGAAGGACATGCTGTCGCTGCTGCGCTTCGTCGAAAATCCGGGCGACCGCGTCGCCGGCTTCCGCGTGCTGCAATTGCTGCCCGGCGTCGGCCCCGGCTCCGCCCAGCGCCTGCTCGACGCCAGCGCGGCCGCGGCCGACCGCCTGGCCGCGCTGGCGCTGGCGAAGGCGCCCGCGCAGGCGGGCGCCGACTGGCCGGCTTTTATGGCGCTGCTCGACGATCTCAAGGTCGCGGGATGGCCCGCCGACATCGAACGCGCGCGGCTCTGGTACGAGCCGCATCTGGAGCGAATCCACGACGACGCGCAGGCGCGCAAGGCCGATCTTCTGCAACTCGAGCGCATGGCGCAGACCTTCGCCTCGCGCGCAGCGTTCCTCACCGATCTCACGCTCGATCCGCCGAACGCGACCAGCGGCGAGGCCGGACCGCCGCTGCTCGACGAGGATTACGTCATCCTCTCCACCATTCACTCGGCCAAGGGGCAGGAGTGGCGATCCGTCTTCGTGCTCAACGCGGTGGACGGCTGCATGCCCTCCGATCTCGCCACCGGCTCGGCCGACGAGATCGAGGAGGAGCGCCGCCTGCTCTATGTCGCGATGACGCGCGCCAGGGAGGAGCTCGACCTCGTCACGCCGCAGCGCTTCTTCACCAGCGGCCAGCCGCGCGGCGGCGACCGCCATGTCTACGCCGCGCGCACGCGCTTCGTTCCGCCGACGATCCTGAAGCATTTCGAGGCGACCGTGTGGCCGCCCGCCCGGCGCGAGGCCGACGCGCGCGCCGCCGCCGCCGCGCCCATCGACCTGCGCGCGAAGATGCGCGGCATGTGGGGCTGAGCGGCGAGGCCGCCGCCATTGCCGGCAACTGCAACTCGCGGGCTCATGTTTGCGAAGCCACGTCGCCCGTGCTGACATGCGAGTGGGAGAGCATGGAATGGTCGACATCCACATTCGCAAGGACGGGCGCACGGGCGCGCGCGAGGCTGCCGATCTCGGCGCCGCGACGATTCGCGAGGCGATCGGCCGGCGCGGCGCCGCGCGCATCGTCGTCGCCACCGGCGCGAGCCAGTTCGACATGCTGGAGCGCCTCGTCGCCGCGCCCGACATCGACTGGTCGAAGGTGACGGCGTTCCATCTCGACGAATATCTCGACCTGCCGGTCTCGCATCCCGCGAGCTTCCGCCGCTATCTGCGCGAGCGCTTCATGGCGCCGCTCGCCGGCAAGCCTGTGTTTCACGAGGTGAACGGCGAGGCGGCCGATCCGCAGGCCGAATGCGCCCGCCTCGGCGCGCTGATCGCGCAGGGGCCGATCGACGTGTGCTTCGCCGGCGTCGGCGAGAACGGGCACCTCGCCTTCAACGATCCGCCTGCCGATTTCGACACGCGCGCGCCCTATCTCGTCGTCGATCTCGACGAGGCGTGCCGCCGCCAGCAGCTCGGCGAAGGGTGGTTCCCGACGCTCGACGCCGTGCCGCGCCGCGCCATCTCGATGAGCGTCGCGCAGATCATGGCGAGCGCGCTGCTGATCCTCACCGTGCCCGACCAGCGCAAGGCGGAGGCGACGAAGGGCGCGCTGGAAGGGCCGGTGACGCCGCTCGTGCCCGCCTCGATGATCCAGCGCCATCCCCGCTGCGTCGTCTGGCTCGACGAGGCGTCCGCCAGCCTGCTCGCGCGCAGGGCCTGACGATGCGTTCGCCCGGCCTCGTCGATCTTCAGGTCAACGGCTTCGCCGGCGTCGATTTCAACGACGCCGCGCTGACGGCGCAGGCGCTCGACCATGCGCTGGAGGCGATGCTGGCGACCGGCGTCACGACATGCCTGCCGACGCTGATCACCGCGACGCCCGACGATCTGGCCGCACGGTTCGACGCGCTCGACCGCGCGGTGGCGACGAGCCGGCTCGGGCCGCTCATGTGTCCGGGCTATCATCTCGAAGGCCCGTTTCTCAATCCCGCGCCCGGCTTTCGCGGCTGCCATCCATTCGAGGCGATGATCGCGCCGGACGCCGCGCTCGTCGCGCGTCTCGCCGCCGGATTGAAACGACCGATCCTGCTCGTCACCTGCGCGCCGGAGCGCGAGGGCGGGCTCGATTTCGTGCGCGCCATGCGCGCGCAGGGCCGGGCCGTCGCCATCGGCCATTCCGAGGTCAGTTTCGATCTGGCGCGCGCGGCGGCGGAGGCTGGCGCGACGATGTCGACACATCTCGGCAACGGCCTGCCGCAGCAGATGCACAAGCTCGCCAATTCGATGTTCGCGCAGCTCGCCGAGGATCGGCTGTGGGGTTGCTTCATCGCCGACGGCGTTCATCTGCCCCCGCCGGCGTTGAAATCGCTGCTGCGCGCCAAGGGAATCTCGCGCAGCGTCCTCGTCACGGACGCGGTGGCGGGCGCCGCCGCCCCGCCCGGCCTCTACGCGCTCGCCGGAATGGCCGTGGAGCGCGACGCGGACGGGGCGATGCGCCTGCCCGGGACGCAAACGCTCGCCGGCTCCGCGCTGACGCTCGATCAGGGCCGTGCGCAACGCGATCGACTGGGGCTTCGCCACGCGCGAGGAGGCGCTCGCGATGGCGAGCGCGCATCCCCTCGCCGCGCTCGCCGACGCGCTGCAGGCGCATGGCGTCGCCCCCGCGCCGGGCGAGACGACATGGCGCCGACGACGGCGCGGAGAACGACACGGCGCGAGGACATGACGGTCGCGCGCGCGCGCGTCGGCGACGTCGAGCGAGAGTTCTGATCCGCTGTTGGCGGAAAGCTTGGGAGGAGAGAGCATGACGACGTTCAGACCGGACCGCCGCGCCTTCGTCGGCGGCGTCGCCACCAGCGCGCTGCTCGGGGCGTCCGCCCGCGCGGCCTCGCCGCCGATGCCGGCCGCGCCCGTGGCGATCAACATCATCGACGTCGGCGGCGCGCTGGCGCTGATGCAGCGGGCCTTCGAGGACTATGCCAGGGACAATCCGAAGGCCGTCTCGAAGATCACGTTCGTGAAGGCGCCCGCGCCCGAACTCGCCGGCAAGCTGAAGGCGCAGCAGGACGCCGGACGCGCGGATCTCGATCTCGTGCTCACCGGCTCGGACGGTCTGGCGGCCGGTCTCGAGCAGAACCTCTGGCTGAAGGTGCTGCCCGACTACGCCGACAAATTCCCCAACATCGAGCAGAACTACGAGCCGGCCGCGCTCAACCTGCATCGCGAGCAGGGCGCGGGCTTCGGCGTCGTCGTCAATTATTACCCCTCCGGACCGCTGATCGAATATGCGCCCGAGCGCGTCGCCAGACCGCCGACGACCGTCGAGGAGCTGCTCGCCTATGCGCAGCAGAACAAGGGCCGCTTCATGTATGCGCGGCCCGCCAATTCGGGGCCGGGGCGCACCTTCATGATGGGCCTGCCCTGGATTCTCGGCGACAAGGATCCGCAGGATCCGGTGGCGGGCTGGGACAAGACCTGGGCGTATCTGGCCGAGATCGGCAAGTATGTCGACTACTACCCCGCCGGCACCGGCGCGACGATGAAGGAGTTCGGCGAAGGCTCGCGCGACATCATCATCTCGACGACGGGATGGGACATCAATCCGCGCGCCCTCGGCATCGTGCCGAAGTCGGCCAGGGTCGGCACGCTGAAGGGCTTCCACTGGGTGTCGGACGCCTTCTTCATGTGCGTGCCGAAGATCATCCCGCCCGACCGCCTCGCCGTCGTGCTCGACATCATGGCGCATGTGCTGAAGCCGCAGATGCAGGCCTACAGCTACGACGAAGGCTATCTCTATCCCGGACCCGCGGTGAAGAACGTGCCGCTGTCGATGGCGCCGGAAAAGAGCCGGCAGGTGATCGAGGAATTCGGCCGGCCCGAATACGCCGCCTGGATTGCGGGCAATCCGATCGAACTGCCGCTGAAGCCGGCCAAGATGGTGCAGGCCTTCCGCATCTGGGACGAGAAGGTCGGCAAGAAGTAAGAGGCGCGGAGCCTCGTCATGGCCGGGCTGTCCCGGCCATGACGTCGATACGGCTCACGCCGGCTCGGCGGCGCGCTCGGCCATCATCTGCGTGAAGTGCGGGCGCGCCTGTGCCGCCGAGAGCCAGGCCGTCACATGCGGGGCGGAGCGGAACAGGTCCGGCGCGGCCTGCGCATAGCGGAACGCCTCGGCGACATTGAGATCGGCGACGGTGAAGCGTCCGCCGACGAGATGCCCGCCGGCCCCCGCCAGATGCGCCTCCAGCGTCGCGAACGGCCGCTCGAGCGCCAGCACGCCCGCTTTCGCCGCCGCCGCGTCGCGCTCGGCCTCGGGCTTGGCGACAAGATTGTACATCACCGCGAGCGCATGCGGCTCGACGTCGGCCATCGCCCACATCGACCACATCGTCATCTGCGCGTCCTCGGCGAGATCGCGGGGGCCGAGCGGACCGCCGTGCTTCTTGGCCAGATACAGGTTGATCGCGAAGGATTCGCCGATGCGCAGGCCGTCGTCGTCGATGGCCGGAACGTGCCCGTGCGGATTGACCGCCAGAAAGGCGGGGCTGCGCGTGTTCAGCGGCGCGCCCGGCGCGTCCGGCGCCGGCAGCCGGTTGGCCTGGATGACGTCGATCCGCTCGAACGGAATGCCCAATTCGCGCGCCATCCACACAGTCCGCGTCGCCCGCGAGCGCAACACGCCATAGATCGTCAACATTCCGGTTCTCCTCTCGCGCGGTCGGCGCGACGGGCCATTCTCCGCCAAAGTCGGACGGGAGCAAGCCCGGCGCGTCAATGCCGCGGCGCATTGCGCCGGGCGGCGCGATAAGGTCAGACTTCGGCCGGAAGCGCACAGGACGCACAGGCGAGGCGCGGCGGCAAGACACGGCGGCAAGACGCGGCGGCAAGACGCGACAGGTGGAGACGTAAGGGTCGATGAGCGAGAACGGCGAAATGGGCGGACGAGGCTGGACGCAGGGCGGGCGCCCGCTCGTTCATCCCGGGCAGGGACGGCGCAAGCCTCCGGCCTTCAACAAGGGCCGGCGACTCGACGCCGACGAGGCGGCGCGCTGCGCCGCGATCCTCGCCGCCCGCTTTGGCGAACGCGCGCCCGGCCGCGACGAATTGATCGAGGCGCTGCATGCGATTCAGGACGCCGAGGGCTGCCTGCCGGCGGGGCTTCTGCACGCGCTCGCCGAGACGATGCGGCTGTCGATGGCCGCGGTCTACGAGGTCGCGACGTTCTACGCCCATTTCGACGTCGTCGCCGACGGGGCGCCGCGCCCCGCGCCGGTCGTCATCCGCATCTGCGAGTCGCTCTCCTGCATGATGGCGGGCGCGGAGCGGCTGATCGCGCAGACGCAGGCGCGGGCCCCGCGCGAGGTGCGCGTCGTCCGTGCGCCCTGCATGGGCGCCTGCGATCATGCGCCCGCCGCCAGCGTGCGCCATGCGCGCGTCGACGCGGCGACGGCCGATTCGCTGCTTGCCGCCGCCGCCGCGCCCGAGCCGGCGCCCGTTCTGGCCCATCGCGATCTGGCGGCCTACGAGGCTGCCGGCGGCTATCGCATCCTGCGCGAATGCCTCGCCGGCGCGCGCACGGTCGAGGATGTGATCGCGACGCTCTCGGACGGCGGCCTGCGCGGCCTCGGCGGCGCCGGCTTTCCGACAGGGCGCAAATGGGCGCTGGTGCGCGCCGAAACAGCGCCGCGCCTGATGTGCGGTCAACGCCGACGAGGGCGAGCCCGGCACGTTCAAGGACCGGCTCTATCTCGAATCCGATCCGCACCGGATGCTGGAGGGCATGCTGATCGGCGCCTGGGCGGTCGGCGCGCAGGCGACTTACATCTATCTGCGCGACGAATATCCGCTCGCCCGCGCGATCCTGACGCGCGAGATCGCCGCGCTCGAAGCCGTGGGTCTTGCGCCGCATGTCGCGATCCATCTCAGGCGCGGCGCCGGCGCCTATGTCTGCGGCGAGGAATCGGCGATGATCGAATCGATCGAGGGCAAGCGCGGCCTGCCCCGCCATCGCCCGCCCTATGTCGCGCAGGCCGGCCTGTTCGGCTGCCCGACCCTCGTCAACAATGTCGAGACGCTGTTCTGGATCCCCGCAATTCTGGCGCGCGGCGCCGACTGGTTCGCCTCGCAGGGCGTCAACGGCGCGAAGGGGCTGCGCTCCTATTCGGTGAGCGGGCGCGTCGCGCGGCCCGGCGTCGTGCTGGCGCCGGCCGGCTCCACCGCGCGCGATCTCGTCGCGCGTTGCGGCGGCATGGCGACGGGCCACGTCTTCCGCGCCTATCTGCCGGGCGGCGCCTCGGGCGGCGTGCTGCCCGCCGCGATGTCCGACATCCCGCTCGATTTCGGGCGCCTCGAACAGCATGGCTGCTTCGTCGGCAGCCACGCCGTCGTCATCTTGTCGGACAAGGATGATCTCGTCGCCGTCGCGCGCAATCTCATGGCCTTCTTCGCCGAGGAGAGCTGCGGCCAATGCACGCCCTGCCGCGTCGGCGCGGAAAAGGCGCTGGCGCTGATGGCGGCGCCGACATGGGACCGCGCGCTGCTCGCCGAATTGGCGCAGACCATGCGCGAGGCCTCGATCTGCGGATTGGGACAGGCCGCGAGCAATCCGGTCGCCAGCCTGATGCGCTTCTTTGCGGAGGAGACGCCATGAAAGAGATCTCCTTCACGCTCGACGGGCGCGCGGCGACGGCGCGCGAGGGCGAGAGCATCTGGCAGGTCGCGCAGCGCGAGGGCGTCGCCATCCCGCATCTGTGCTTCAAGGACGCGCCGGGCTATCGCGCCGACGGCAATTGCCGCGCCTGCGTCGTCGAGATCGAAGGCGAGCGCACGCTCGCCGCCTCCTGCGTGCGCAAGCCCGCGCCGGGCATGGTGGTGCGCACGGGCAGCGAGCGCGCCGAAAAAGGCCGCGCCATGGTGATGGAGCTGCTCCTCGCCGACCAGCCGGCCCGCGACGACGCGCCCGACGCGCGATCCGATTTCTGGGGCTGGATCGACGCGATGGGCGTCGCGCCCGTCTCGCGCTTTCCTTCGCGCGCGCAGAACGCGCAAGACGCCGCCGCTCCCGACCGCTCGCACGCCGCCATCGCGGTGCGGCTCGACGCCTGCATCCAGTGCGGCCTGTGCGTGCGCGCCTGCCGCGAGGTGCAGAGCAACGACGTGATCGGCCTGTCCTGGCGCAACCATCACGCAAAGGTGACGTTCGATTTCGACACGGCCATGGGCGCCTCGACCTGCGTCGCCTGCGGCGAGTGCGTGCAGGCCTGCCCCACCGGCGCGCTGCTGCAGGCGAGCCTCGTCGACGCAGCGGGCAAGCGCACGGTCTATCCCGAGCGCAGCGTCGACACCGTGTGTCCCTATTGCGGCGTCGGCTGCCAGACGCGCGTCGGCGTCGCGGACGAGCGCATCGTCGTCGTCGACGGGCGCGACGGCCCCGCCAACGAGAACAGGCTCTGCGTGAAAGGGCGCTTCGGCTTCGACTACATTCATCATCCAGACCGCCTCACGACGCCGCTCGTGCGCCGCGACGACGCGCCGAAGGACGCGACGATGCAGCTGGCGCGCGGCGAGACGATGCGCGTCTTCCGCGAGGCGACATGGGAGGAGGCGCTGGACCGCGCGGCCGGCGGCCTGAAACGCGTCCACGCCGCGCATGGCGGCGCGGGGATCGCCGGCTTCGGCTCGGCCAAGGGCTCGAACGAGGAGGCCTATCTCTTCCAGAAGCTGATCCGGCAGGGTTTCGGCACCAACAATGTCGATCACTGCACGCGGCTCTGCCACGCCTCCTCCGTCGCGGCGCTGATGGAAGGTTTGCATTCGGGCGCGGTGACCGCGCCCTTCATGGCCGCGCTTGACGCGGAAGTGATCGTCGTCATCGGCGCGCGGCCGGGCGAGAACCATCCCGTCGCGGCGACCTACATCAAGCAGGCCGTCAAGCGCGGCGCGCGCCTCTATGTCCTCGATCCGCGCGGACAGACGCAGGGGCTCGGCCGCTACGCCCATCGCACGATCAACTTCACGCCCGGCATGGACGTGGCGCTGCTCAACGCGATGCTGCACACGATCGTCGAGGAGGACCTCGTCGACCGGCAATATGTGCAGGCCCATACGGAAGGGTTCGAGGCGCTGGCCGGCAGCGTCGCCGACTACGCGCCCGAGACGATGCAGGATCATTGCGGCGTGCCTGCCGCGACGATCCGCGAGCTCGCGCGCGACTACGCGCGCTCGCGCGCCTCGCTGATCTTCTGGGGCATGGGCGTCTCGCAGCACACGCACGGCACCGACAATGCGCGCTGCCTGATCGCGCTCGCCCTGACGACGGGACAGATCGGCCGCGCCGGAACCGGGCTGCATCCGTTGCGCGGGCAGAACAACGTGCAGGGCGCCTCCGACGCCGGCCTGATCCCGATGTTCTATCCCGACTACATGTCGGTCGAGGACGCCGCGACGCGCGCGCGCTACGAGGCGGCGTGGGGCGTCGCGCTCGATCCAAAGCGCGGCCTCACCGTCGTCGAGATCATGAACGCGATCCTCGCCGGGCGCATTCGCGGCATGTACATCGTCGGCGAAAACCCGGCGATGTCGGACCCCGACCAGACGCATGCGCGCGCCGCGCTGGCGAGCCTCGATCATCTCGTCGTGCAGGACATCTTCCTCACCGAGACGGCCTGGCACGCCGACGTCGTGCTGCCGGCCTCGGCCCACGCCGAGAAGCTCGGCAGCTTCTCCAACACCAACCGACAGGTGCAGATCGGCCGGCCCGTCGTCGCCCCGCCGGGACAGGCGCGGCAGGACTGGGCGCTGATTCAGGAAATGGCGCGACGCATCGGGCTCGACTGGAGCTACGCAGGCCCGGCGGACGTGTTCGCCGAGATGGCCACGCTGATGCACTCGCTCGCCAACATCTCGTGGGAGCGGCTGGAGCGCGAGGGCTGCGTCACCTACCCCTCCGACGCGCCTGACCATCCCGGACAGGCCGTCCTGTTCGGCGAACGTTTCCCGACGCCGAGCGGCCGCGCGAAGATGACGCCCGCGCGTCTGCGCGCGCCGGACGAGACGCCGGACGCCGACTTTCCCATGGTGCTGACGACCGGCCGTCTGCTCGAACACTGGCACACAGGCTCGATGACGCGGCGCGCCGCCTCGCTCGACGCGCTGGAGCCGCAGGCGATCGTCGGGCTGAACCGGCGCGACATGGCGCGTCTGCAGATCGCGCCGGGCGAGCGCGTGCGCGTGACGACGCGGCGCGGCGCGATCACGCTGGCGGCGCGGCAGGATCGCGACGTGGCGGAGGGGATGGTCTTCATTCCCTTCTGCTTCGCCGAGGCGCCGGCGAACTTCCTCACCAACCCGCAGCTCGATCCGTTCGGCAAGATTCCCGAGTTCAAATATTGCGCTGCGCGCGTCGAGAAGGCGCAGCCGGCATGAAAAAGGCCGGCGCTTGCGGCGCCGGCCCCAAAATCCTGCGATCGAGAAGCGATCAGGCCTTGTCGGCCTTCGGCTTGTTGTCGACGCGCTCGGTGATGCGGGCCGACTTGCCGCGACGGTCGCGCAGATAATACAGCTTGGCGCGACGCACCTTGCCGCGGCGCACGACCTTGATCTGCTCGATCATCGGCGAATAGACGGGGAAGACGCGCTCGACGCCCTCGCCATAGGAAATCTTGCGGACGGTGAAGCTCTCGTTGAGGCCGCCGCCGGAGCGGGCGATGCACACGCCCTCATAGGCCTGCACGCGGGTGCGGTCGCCTTCCTTCACCTTGACGCTGACGACGACGGTGTCGCCGGGCTGGAAGGCGGGGATGGAGCGGGCGGAGGCAAGGCGCTCGGCCTGCTCGGCCTCGAGCTGCTCGATGATGTTCATGTCGTTTCTCCGTTTCGGCCCTTGGAGCCGAGCGTTTCGGGACGCTGTTGTCAGTTGCGGGCCGGCATATAGCCGAGGCGGCGCGGTTTGTCGACAGCGCCCGGCGGGTCTGTGAACTCCGACGCTCGACGCCGCGCCGCGCCCGCGCCACCCTCCGGAGCGGCAGGGGGGTCGCCATGCGCCGCCGGATCGCTTGTCTCACCGCGCTGATCTTAAGCGCTTTTTCGTTCGGGCCCGCCATCGGCCAGGCGCCCGACGCCGCCCTCGGCTGCGACGGGGCGATCTGTTGGCGGATCGAGAATCGCTTCCGCCTGTTCAAGGACGGGCGGGATTTCGCGCGCCACGAGGCCGTCTGGCGCGCCGGCGCGCGCGACGTCCTGGCGATGGAGCGGGCGCTCGCCGCCGACGCGCCGGGCGGATGGGCGCGTCCGACCGTGGACCGGCTCTGCTTCAACGAGCGGCTCAACATCGTGCCGCCGACCTGCGTGCGCGACGGCGAGACCGAGGCCGTGCTGAAGCCGAAGGATTTCGCCGTCGAGATCTCGGCGGCGCCGGGCGCGGCGGTGGAGGGCTCCTGCGCGTGGAGCTTCCCGGCCGGCGCCGTCCGCAAGGTGGTGCGGGCGCAAGAGGGCGTGGCAGAGGGCGCGGCAGAGGGCGCCTGCGCCATCCGCGCCCGGATCGGCCGCGACGGCGCGACCATCGCGCTCGCCGCACGCGCCCCGGACGGAACGCCGGTCTCGGTCAGCATCGTCGCCAGGCCGCGCGACCTGCTCGTCGCCGGCATGGGCGACAGCTTCACCTCCGGCGAGGGCAATCCGGACAGACCGGCGCGGCTCGCCGAGCGCGGCGCGCAGGGCGTCTGCTACAACCGCGTCTATCGCTGGGGCCTGTTCAACCGCCCGCCCGGCCATGCGCAACATCGCGACGCGTTGCGCGAGCTGCAGCGCCGGCAACAGTCGATCTACGTTCCCTCGCGCGCGGCCGCCGTCTCGCGCGACTGCTCTTACGACGACGTCGCCTATGACGACCCGGCGTGGACGGCGGCTCGGGCGCAATGGATGTATGCGCCCTGCCATCGCTCGCTCTACGGCTATCAGCTGCGCGCCGCGCTCGCCCTCGCGCTCGAAAATCCGCACTGGAGCGTCGGCTACATTCCGCTCGGCTGCACCGGCGCGACCATTCCGGAAGGGTTGCTCGCCGGCCAGCCGCCGCGCGAGCGGCAGTTACGCGACAGCGCCGGCCGCTACGAGGCGCAGGTTTCCGAGGGTCAGCTCCACAATCTCAAGACGAGGCTCGACGCGGCCGGCCGCAAGGCCGATCTGATCTTCCTGTCGATCGGCGGCAACGACGTCGGCTTCTCCGGTCTCGTGGCGGACGTGATCGTCGACGCGCCCGTCGAGCGCTGGCTGCTCGACCTCGCCGGCCAGATCGTCACGCCGCAGGCGGCGGAGGCGAAGCTGCCGGCCTTCAAGCGCGATTTCGCGCGGCTGCGCGCGCGGCTCGCCCAACTCGTCGCCGCCGGCGATCTCGACCGCGTGGTGCTGACGCCCTACGGCTCGCCGGCGCGCAAGGGCGCGACGCTCGACGATCTCTGCGGCGACGGTCGGCGCGGCTTCGACGCCCATCCCGCCTTCGCCGTCGACGGCGCGCGGCTGAAACAGGCCGACACGTTCGTCGAGACGAAGCTGACGCCGACGCTGCAGCGGCTCGCCCGCTGCGAGGCGACCGGCGACGGCGCCTGCGCGGGCGAAAGACAGAAGATGCGCTATGCGGCGACGCATCGCGACGCCTTCTTCGGCCACGGCGTCTGCGCCCCGGACGCGGCGACGCCGGCCTTCGACAGATGCTTCCGCGACGGCGACACCTTCAGGCAGGCCTCCAGCGACCCGCCCTCGCCGCTCGACCAGCCGATGAAGCATTGCCCGGCCGCGCGCATGAGCGACTTCGCGCCCTACGCCGCGCGCGGACGCTGGTTCCGCACCGTCAACGACAGCTACCTGACGGCGATGAGCTTCCCCGACAGCCTGCCCGGCTATCTCAAGGCGCGGCTCCGCAATGACGGGCTGTGGGGTCTGTTCGCGATGGTCTATGGCGGCGCGCTGCACCCGACGGCGGAAGGCCATGCGGCGATGGCCGACGCTGCGCTCATCGAGGCGCGGGCCGCCCTGGCGCGGCCATAGCGTCGGCCATCAGATCGGGCCGTCTCTCCCGTGTGATCCTCTCCGCCTCCTCGCGCCGCCAGCGGGCGATGCGGCCGTGGTCGCCGGAGAGCAGGATTTCGGGGATCGCCGCGCCCTCGAAGTCGCGCGGGCGCGTGTAGTGGGGATATTCGAGCAGCCCCGTCTCGAAGCTCTCCTCCGCGCCGGACGCCTCCTTGCCCATCACGCCGGGGATGAGGCGCACGCAGGCGTCGAGCAGCACGAGCGCGGCGAGCTCGCCGCCGGACAGGATGTAGTCGCCGATCGAGACTTCCTCAAGCCCGCGGCCGGCGATCACCCGCTCGTCGACGCCCTCGAACCGGCCGCAGACGATCAGCGCGCCGGGGCCGGCGGCGAGCGCGCGCACGCGCGCCTGCGTCAGCGGCCGCCCGCGCGGGCTCATCATGAGGCGCGGGCGCGGATCGTCCGGGGCGAGCGCGGCGTCGATGGCGGCGGCCAGCACGTCGGCGCGCAGCACCATGCCGGCGCCGCCGCCGGCCGGCGTGTCGTCGACCGCGCGATGGCGTCCGAGCCCGTGCTCGCGAATGTCGCGCGCCTCCAGCGCCCAACGCCCCTCGGCCAGCGCCGTCCCCGACAGCGACAGGCCGAGCGGCCCCGGAAACATCTCGGGAAACAGGGTGAGGACGGTGGCGCGAAACATGGCGCTCACCTAGCACGCGCAGCGGCGCGAGGCGACGCGCCGCAGCGCGCGCCTCAACTCAGCGCGACGTTGACCGCGCTCTCGGGCAGCTCCTGCCCAAAACACTTCTGGTAAAACTCGGCAACCAGCGCGCGCTCCAGCTCGTCGCACTTGTTGAGGAAGGTCAGGCGGAAGGCGAAGCCGACATTCTTGAAGATGTCGGCGTTCTCCGCCCAGGTGATCACCGTGCGCGGGCTCATCACGGTCGACAGGTCGCCGGCCATGAAGGCGTTGCGGGTGAGATCGGCGACACGCACCATCTTGTTGACGATGTCGCGCCCCTCCTTCGTGCCCTGATAGTGCTTGGCCTTGGCCAGCACGATGTTCACTTCCTCGTCGTGCGGCAGATAGTTCAGCGTCGTCACGATCGACCAGCGGTCCATCTGCGCCTGATTGATCTGCTGCGTGCCGTGATAGAGGCCGGACGTGTCGCCGAGGCCGACCGTGTTGGCCGTGGCGAACAGGCGGAAGGCGGGGTTGGGGCGGATGACGCGGCTCTGGTCGAGCAGCGTCAGGCGGCCGGAGGATTCCAGCACGCGCTGGATGACGAACATCACGTCGGGGCGCCCCGCGTCGTACTCGTCGAAGACGAGCGCGACGTTGCGCTGATACGCCCACGGCAGGATGCCGTCGCGGAACTCGGTGATCTGCTTGCCGTCCTTCAGCACGATCGCGTCCTTGCCGACGAGATCGATGCGGCTGACATGGCTGTCGAGGTTGATGCGGATGCACGGCCAGTTCAGCCGCGCCGCCACCTGCTCGATATGCGTCGACTTGCCGGTGCCGTGATAGCCGGTGACGATGACGCGGCGGTTGCGCGCAAAGCCCGCCAGGATCGCCAGCGTCGTGTCGCGGTCGAACAGATAGTCCGGATCGAGATCGGGCACATGCGCCTCGGCTTCCGAATAGGCCGGGCACTGCATGTCGGAATCGATGCCGAAGACCTGGCGGACGGAAACGGTGGTGTCGGGCAGGCCGGGCGGCGTGTCGGAAGCGCTCTGCATCAATCCTCCGATCCCGCGGCGCGGAGCCGCGGGCGGGAAAACGGGGCCGGAAAACCGGCGGAAGGTTATGGGCGGCCGCCGCCGCCCGCACGCGCAAAACGCAAGGGGCAGGGTTGCGGGCTCAGGCGAGCCGCGCCGCCTTCAGATGATTATAGGCTTGGATGATTTCGCGCAATTTGTCTTCGCGCGAGCGATCCCCGCCATTGGCGTCCGGATGCAGGCGCTTGACCAGCTCCTTGTAGCGCGATTTCACGACCGCCGGCTCGGCGTGATCCTCGAGCCCGAGCGTGTGGAACGCCTTCAGCGTCGCCGCCGGATGGCGCGGGCGCTGCGGCTCCGCCCGCCGGCCGCGCGCGGTCTGGCCGAAATCGCGGAACAGCGCGTCGGGGTCGATCCCGTCCTCGCGGAAGGCCTTCGCCCCGCGGTTGACGCCCATGCTCCAGGTCGGGCGATGACCGACCACCGCCTCCTTCTGGTAGGCCATCAGGTCCGCGTCTGACATCCCTTTGAAATAGTTGTAGGATTGGTTGTATTCGCGGACATGGTCGAGGCAGAAGCAGAAATACTGCCCCTCGCGGTCGCGCCCCATCGGCGCCCGATGCACCCCCGCCGCCCGACAGCCGGGGCTGGCGCAGCGCGGCCCTTCCGGCGCGGCGCTCTCGCTCGGCTCGGACTTGACCCGGATGCGGTCGAAGAAAGGCGAATTCAGATCCATCGTCGTCGACATTAGGGGTCGCCCCGCCCCGGCGGCAAGCCGGCGCGCGACGACGAAAGAAGGGGAGGCGCCGGGCGCCCGAAACCGCTAGAACGCTCTCGCGCCGACGAACCGGCGCGCAGCGTCCAGCGAGGCTCCCGGATGACCGTTAAGGAACGGATAAACGACAAGCTTTCGGCCGCGCTCGCCCCGCTCCAGCTGGAGGTGATCGACGAATCGCACCGGCATCACGGCCATAGCGGCTGGCGCGAGGGCGGCGAGACGCACTTCCGCGTCAAGGTGGTGTCGGCGGCCTTCGCGGGCAAGAGCCGCGTCGAGCGCCATCGCATGGTCAACGCCGCGCTCGCCGACGAGTTTCGCGACCGCGTGCACGCGCTCGCGCTGGAGACGCGCGCCCCGGGCGAATAGCCCGGCTCGTCTCAGCGCGTGGGCACCGGCTTCTCGCCGCGATAGTCGTAGAAGCCGCGCTGCGTCTTGCGGCCGAGCCAGCCCGCCTCGACATATTTCACCAGCAGCGGGCAGGGCCGATATTTGGTGTCGGCGAGGCCCTCGTGCAGCACCTGCATGACGGCAAGGCAGGTGTCGAGGCCGATGAAGTCGGCCAGTTGCAGCGGCCCCATCGGATGGTTGGCGCCGAGCTTCATCGCCTTGTCGATCGCCTCGACCGAGCCGACGCCCTCGTAGAGCGTGTAGATCGCCTCGTTGATCATCGGCAGCAGGATGCGGTTGACGATGAAGGCCGGGAAATCCTCCGACACCGCGATGTGCTTGCCGAGCTTGGTCACGAAGACCTTGGCCGCATCGAAGGTCTCGTCCTCGGTGGCGATGCCGCGGATCAGCTCGACGAGCTCCATCAGCGGCACCGGATTCATGAAGTGCATGCCGATGAAGTGCTCGGGCCGGTCGGTCGCCGCGGCGAGCCGCGTGATCGAGATCGACGAGGTGTTGGAGGCCAGGATCGCCTCCTTCTTCAGCGTCGCGCAGAGCGCCTGGAAGATCTTGATCTTCAGCGCCTCTTCCTCCGTGGCCGCCTCGATGACGAGGTCGCAATCCGGCCAGGCGTGCGCGATGCCGTTGCCCATCTGGCCGGCGCCGATGATCCCGACCTTCTTGATTGCCGGTCATTCGTCAGTCCTGGCGCTTGCGGCGCGGCGCGTCGCCGGCCGCTCTTGAAGCGCGCATCGCCGGGCAGCCCGCCGTCCAGTTGGCGCGCCGCGCGCCTTACTTGCCGATCTTGGCGAGTTCGGCGATCAGCTCCGGCAGCGCCTGGAAGAGGTCGGCGACCAGGCCGTAGTCGGCGACCTGGAAGATCGGCGCCTCCTCGTCCTTGTTGATCGCGACGATGACCTTGGAGTCCTTCATGCCGGCCAGATGCTGGATCGCGCCGGAGATGCCGACGGCGATGTAGAGTTCCGGCGCGACGACCTTGCCGGTCTGGCCGACCTGCCAGTCGTTCGGCGCGTAGCCGGCGTCGACCGCGGCGCGCGAGGCGCCGACCGCGGCGCCGAGCTTGTCGGCGAGCGGCTCGATGTATTTCGTGAAGTTCTCGCGACTCTGCATCGCACGGCCGCCGGAGATGATGATCTTGGCCGAGGTCAGTTCCGGCGGTCGGACTTGGCGAGCTCCTCGCCGACGAAGGTGGACAGGCCGGGATCGCCCGCCGCCGCCACCGTCTCGACGGCAGCCGAGCCACCCTGGCCGCCGGCCTGGAAGGAGGCGGTGCGCACGGTGATCACCTTCTTGGCGTCGGTCGACTGCACCGTCTGGATCGCGTTGCCGGCGTAGATCGGGACGCTCGAAGGTATCGGCCGAGACGACCTTCGTGATCTCGGAGATCTGCATCACGTCGAGCAGCGCGGCGACGCGCGGCATGACGTTCTTGGCCGTCGTCGTCGCCGGCGCGACGATCGCGTCGTAGCCGCCCGCAAGGCTGACGACGAGCGCGGCGAGCGGCTCGCCGAGATCGTGCCCGTAGAGCGCGGCGTCGGCGACCAGCACCTTCTCGACGCCCTCCAGCTTGGCGGCGGCGTCGGCCACGGCCGCCGCGCCCTGGCCGGCGACCAGGACATGCACCTCGCCGCCCAGCGCCTTGGCGGCGGTCAGCGCCTTGGCGGTGGCGTCCCCGAGTGGCCTGTTGTCGTGTCGGCGAACAGCAGCGTCGTCATCAGATCACCCCGGCTTCGTTCTTCAGCTTGTTCACGAGTTCGGCGACGGAGCCGACCTTGATGCCGGCCTTGCGCGTCGGCGGCTCTGCGGTCTTCAGCACCTTGAGCCGCGGCGCGATATCGACGCCGTAGTCGGCCGCCGTCTTCTCGTCGATCGGCTTCTTCTTCGCCTTCATGATGTTGGGCAGCGAGGCGTAGCGCGGCTCGTTCAGGCGCAGGTCGGTGGTGACGATGGCCGGCAGCTTGAGCTTGATCGTCTCCAGGCCGCCGTCGACTTCGCGCGTCACCTTGGCGCCGTCGCCGACGACCGACCTTCGAGGCGAAGGTGCCCTGCGGCCAGCCGAGCAGCGCCGCCAGCATCTGGCCGGTCTGGTTGGCGTCGTCGTCGATCGCCTGCTTGCCGAGGATGACGAGGCCCGGCTGCTCCTCGCTCGCCACGCCCTTGAGGATCTTGGCGACCGCCAGCGGCTCGACGACGCCGTCGACCTTGACCAGGATGCCGCGGTCGGCGCCCATGGCCAGCGCGGTGCGAATGGTGTCCTGCGCCTGCTGGGCCGGTCCGATCGAGACTGCGACAATTTCGGTCGCCTTGCCGGCTTCCTTCAGCCGGATCGCCTCTTCGACGGCGATCTCGTCGAACGGGTTCATCGACATCTTGACGTTGGCGAGTTCGACGCCCGACCCGTCGGGCTTCACGCGGATTTTGACGTTGTAGTCGACCACCC
>JADJVD010000002.1 GCA_016716745.1 Hyphomicrobiales bacterium | reverse complement strand
AAACAGGATCCAGAAGCCGATCATCCACAGCGCCGGCACGCGCACCGGCAGCCAGTTGAACACGAGGCCGAAGATGCGGATGTGCGGATGCAGCAGCAGATAGGCGACGATGACGCCCGACATCGCCCCCGACGCGCCGATCAGCGGCGACTCCGAGGTCGGCGACATCGCCACGTACAACGCCGCCGCCGCGACCCCGCACAGGAGGTAGAACAGCAGGTAGCGCGCCGGGCCCATCGCGTCCTCGACATTGTCCCCGAACACCCAGAGGAACGTCATGTTGCCGATCAGGTGCCAGAAGCCGACATGCAGGAACATCGCCGTCAGCGGCGTGCCCCATTGCGGCAGGATGGCGAGCGAGGGCGCCAGCTCCGCCCGCCCCGTCATCACCGCCGGGATGACGCCGAGCGCGGTGTCGAGCGCCTGGAGATCGCCGAACAGGCCGAGCGCGCCGAGCCCCCAGATCGCCACGTTGACGGCGACCAGCCCCCACGTCGCCAGCGGCCGGGGAATGTGACGAAGCTCGACCCCGTCATGCAGGGGAATGAACATGCGCGTCAGCCCGCCCGGTTCGCGCCGGGAACCCACAGCACGTCGCCCGCCCCCTGCGCATTGGCGTAGCGCGCGGCGACGAACAGGAAATCGGAGAGCCGGTTGACGAATTTCAGCGCCGGCGCGCTCACCGTCTCGCCTTCCCGATGCGCCAGCGCGACCATCAGCCGCTCCGCCCGCCGGGCGATGGTGCGGGCGAGGTGCAGATGCGCGGCCGCCGCCGTCCCGCCCGGCAGCACGAAGGAGCGCAGCGGCGCAAGGCCGGCGTTCAGCTCGTCGATCTCCGCCTCCAGCCGGACGACCTGCGCCTCGGCGATGCGCAGCGGCTCCCATGTGATCTTCTTCGCGCCCGTCTCGGGCGTCGCCAGATCGGCCCCGAGGTCGAACAGATCATTCTGGACGCGCGCCAGCATGGCGTCGAGCCGCGCCTCGCCCTGCGGCCCGCCTGTCGACAGGCGCGCCAGCCCGACCGCCGCGTTCGCCTCGTCGACCGCGCCATAGGCCTCGACGCGCAAATCGTATTTCGGCCGCCGCTCGCCGGTCGACAGGCCCGTCGTGCCGTCGTCGCCCGTGCGCGTGTAGATCTTGTTGAGAACGACCATCGGCCGCGCCGCCCCGAATCGCAGGAAAAACGAAGCCCGACCTTAGGCGAGCCCGCGCCCGCGCAAAACCGCGCCGTTCAGCCGCGCAGCCACAGCACCGCCATCGCGATGACGACGGCGAGGAATTGCAGGCCGACGCGCCAGCGCATCAGCTTCTGCGAGGTGTTCGGCGACCCCCCGCGCATCATGTTGAACAGGCCGAGCAGGAGCACGACCGCCACCGCGCCCGTCGCCGCGCCCACGACCAGATTGCCCGACATGACCGCTCCCCCGGCACAAAAAGCGCCGCCCGGCCGAGGTAGCGCGCGCCGCGCCTCCCGGCAAGCGCGCCCGCTCCGTCGCGCTCAGTAGCGCCGCAGCAGCCGCTCCAGATAATCGAGTTCCTCGCGCGGCCGGCCCGGATCGCCGAGCCGCCGGCGCAGCTCCTCCAGCACGCGGCGGGCGCGCTCGGCCGCGCCGCCCTCGGCGTTGAGGCCGGAATAGTCGTTGAGGCGATTGCGCTCGTCCCGGCGCGGCCGGTCGAGCGGGTCGCGCTGGCCGTCGGCGCGGCGCGGCTCGCCGTTCGGGTCGGGCTCGCCCCAATCGTCGCCCTCGGCGAATTCGCCGCCCTGCTGGCCGGGCTGGCGCTGCATCTGCTGGGCGAGGCCCTGCATGCCGCGCTGCAAGCCTTCGAGGGCGCGGCCCTGCGCATCGACCGCCCGGCCGCGATTGCGCCCGCTCTGCTGTCCGCCCTGCGGCCCCTCGCCGGGCCTCGGCCGGCCCTGCTGACCCTGCTGGCCCTCGCCGAGTTCGCGCTCGGCCTCGCGCATCGCCTCCTCGGCGTCGTCGAGCCCCTTCTCGCCGTTCATGCCGAACTGCTTCATCCGGCGCTTCATCTCCTCGAGCCGCTCGCGTAACTGCTTCTGACGCTCGCGCAGCTGCTCGTCGCTCATCTGCTCGTCGCCGCCCTCGGCCATGTCCTGATCGGCGCCCTGATCGCCCTGATCCATGTCCTGATCGTCGAGCGGGTTCTGCTGCTGGCCGCGCTGGCCGCGTTGCGGGCGCTGGCCGCGCCGGTCGCGCCGCTGCTCGCGGAAGGTGTCGTCGCGCAGGCGCTGCTGCTCGCGCATCATCCGGTCGAGCTCGCCCATCTGCCGGCTCATCTCGCGCGATTGCGGATCGCGCTGGCGTTCGCGCCGGGCGCTCTTCAGATTCTCCATCATGCGCTGCATCTGGTCGAGCATGCGCTGGGCGTCGGCCATGTCGCCGCGCCTGGCCATCTCCTCCATGCGGTTGAGCATCTCGTTGAGATCGCGCTGCGACAGCATGCGCTCGTTGCGATTCTGGTCGCGCCCGGCGTTCGGGTTGTCGCGCTGGTCGCGCAACTGCTGCTCGGCGTATTCGCGCAGGAACTTGTCCATCGCCGCGCGCAGCTCGTCCATCAGCTTCTTGATTTCTTCGGGGCTGGCGTTGCGCTGCATCGCCTCGCGCAGCGCCTGCTGGGCGGCGCGCAGATCGCGCTCGGCGGCGCTGACGTCGCCATCCTCGATGCGCAGCGCCATCTCCCACAGGAAATCGGCGACCTCCATAAGTTGCGGGTCGGCGCGCGCCGCCTTCAGCCGCGTCGCCGCGGTGCGCAAACCGAGAAACACCGACGGCTCGACGTCGAACAGATCGGGCGCGACCATCAGCGCGGAGAGCGCTTGCGCGACGCGCCCGCTCCCCTCGTCCGGCGACAGGATGAGCGTGCGTCGCTGCTCGACCAGCGCCTTCGCCATCGGCTTGGTGAAGACGCGCGCCGGCAGCGTGATCTCGGTCGGCTCGCTCAGGCCCTCGTTGCCGGCCTCGTCGCGCGCCGACAGCGTCATCGTCACCTTGGCGCCGGCCCATGGGTGCTCGGCGAGGTCGCTCGTCGTCTCGCCCTCGCCGAGTCCGCCGGGCGCGCCGGGCAGCGCCAGCGTCATGCGCGGCGGCTCGACCAGCGCGCGCCCCGTCGCCGGCTTGCCGCCGATGATCGGTTTGGCGAAGCGCGCCTCGGCGCCGGTCACGGCGTAATCGTCGTCGATCCGGTAGTTCAGCGTCAGCGAGCCGCGCACATTGGGCTTCGGCCGCCCGACGAGCGAAATCTTCGGCGCGCGATCCGGAATCGCCGAGATGTCGAAGGCGGCGAGCGTCTGGCCGCCGCGCTTCAGGATCAGCCGGGAATCGCCTTTCAGGACGTAGCGCGCTTCCGCGTCCGCCGCCGGCGCGGCGGGCTTCGGCGCGGCCACGCCGACGCGCGCCTGCGTCTTTTCCGCGTCGGGCGCCGCGAGCGCCCCCTCGGCGAGGATCTCGACGCCCGATTCGCCGGAGGAGCGGACCACCACCATCGAGCCGACAGGCGCCTCGATGCGACGCGCCGTCGTCGCCGCGAAGGCGGCCGAACCGTCCTCGCCCGGTTTGGTCGGCAGGATCAGCGGCGGGCGCCCGGTATAGGCCGGCGGGTCGATCCAGGCGTCGAGCCGGTAGCCGGCGGCGAGCGCGCCGGCGCTGCGCCAGTCGAAGGCAGCGGCGAGGCGCGCATATTTCTGCGGGCCGGCGACGAACGCGGCGGCGACCAGCGCGACCAGGGCGGCCGCGCGCAGCGCAAACTTGTCCCTGTCGACGAGGCGCGGCGAGGGCGCGGCGACTTTCAGGCGATCGAGATCGGCAGCCGCACGGCGGCGATGCAGCGCCCAGAGCGCCGCGGTCGTCGGGTCGGCGCCGGCGTTCGACAGCTCGTCCTCGAGCGTGGTGGCGGGATGGTGCGGGCGGCCCGAATCGCGGTCGAGCCTCTCCAGCCTCTCGCCGCGCGCCGGCGCGCGCAGGCCGCGCGCCCGCCACAGAATGGCGAGGGCGGCGAGCGCGAAGGCGAGCACGCCGACGATGCGGCCCCAGCGCGGCAGCTCAAGCCATAGCCCCGCCCATGACGTCGCGACGAACAGCGCGGCGAGGGAGGCGAGCGCGGCCAGCGGCGGCCACGCCCGCTCCCACGCCAGCGCCAGCCCGGCGCGCGCGGCGAGCCCGTCGAGCCGCGCGCGGTCGACGGCGGCGGCCTCGTCCGTGTCCCGACGCCCGGTCGGCGCGTGCGTGTCCGTCAATGCGGCTCCTCCGGCCCTGCCACAAGACTAGCATGGGGAAGACGGCTTTCCAGTGGCGCGCAGCCCCGCCGGTGTCGCCGTCGCGCGCGATGGCGTAGGCTCCCCGGCGACGGAGATTCGGCCCGCCCGCCGGGGCGCGTCGGGCGGCCGGACATCCGGCCCGGAGGGAGACATGGCCTCGCCGAACGGCGCAGATCGCGAGGATGTGAGACGCCTCGTTGCGAGCGCGCGGGCGCTCGCCCCTGTCTTGCGCAGCCGCGCCGCCGCCGCCGAGGCGGCCGAGGCCATCCAGCCCGAGACCGTCGCCGATCTGGCGCAGGCCGGCCTGATGCGCCTGCTCCAGCCGGCCCGCGTCGGCGGGCTGGAGGCCGATTTCGTCGCCCTGTTCGAGATCGCCGCGGAACTGGCGCGCGGCGACGCCTCGGTCGCCTGGGTGTGGGCGGGCTCGGCCAGCCGCCACTGGATTCTCGGCATGTTCCCGCAAGGCGCGCAGGACACGGTCTGGTCGCGCACGCCGAATGCGCTGATCGCCTCCTCCTTCGTCTTTCCAGGCGGGCGCGCCGAGCGGGCGCCGGGCGGCTGGCGGCTGAGCGGGCGCTGGCCCTTCGCCTCGGGCGCGGCCGCGAGCGATTTCATGATGCTCGGCGCGCTCGCCCCGCTCGACGCGGCGATCGGCGAGGACGCCGAGTATCGCCTGTTCCTGCTGCCGCGCGGCGATTGCCGCGTGCTCGACACCTGGCGTTCGGCCGGCCTGCGCGGCACCGGCTCGACCGACGTCGAGGCGGACGGCGTCGTCGTTCCCGACCACATGAGCGTCGCCGTTCCCGCGCTCGCCGGCGGCGAAAGTCCCGGCGCGGCGCTGAACCCGGGCGCGCTCTACCGGTTGCCGGTGTTCGCGCTGCTGCCCTTCACGCTCGCCGGCGTCGCCCTCGGCAATGCGCAGGCGTGTCTGGAGGAATTCGTGTCGGAGGCGCGGCTGCGCGCCTCGCGTCAGAACCTCGCCCGCATGGCCGATTTCCAGACCGTGCAGATCCGCCTCGCCGCCGCCGCCGCGCAGATCGACGCCGCGCGGCTGACGCTCGCCGCCCCCTGCGTCGAGGCGATGGCCCGCGCCGCCGGCGGCGAGCCGCCGGATCTGCGCCTGAAGACGCGCTGGCGGCGCGACGCGGCCTTCGCGGTCGGCCTGTGCACGCAGGCGGTCGGCGGCCTCGTCGCCGCCAGCGGGGCCGGCGGACTGGCGGCGGACGGCGCGATGCAGCGCCGTTTCCGCGACGCGCACGCGGCCTCCGCCCATATCGACTTCAACTTCGACGTCGCAGGCTCGCATTACGGCCGCGTCGTCCTCGGACTGCCGTCCGAGAACCCGGTGCTGTGATGACGACGCCCGAGGCCGACTATCCGCGGCTCGATCCGCGCGACTTCCGCAATGCGCTCGGCGCCTTCGCCACCGGCGTGACGATCATCACCGCCGCGCTCGCGGACGGCCGGCGCGCCGGGCTGACCGTCAACTCCTTCGCCTCCGTCTCGCTGGCTCCCCCGCTCGTGCTGTGGAGTCTCAGCCTGCACTCGCAGTCGTTGACGATCTTTCAGGAGGCGAGCCATTTCGCCGTCAACGTCCTCGGCCGCCATCAGGCCGATCTCGCATTGCAGTTCGCGCGTCCCGCGGAAAATCGCTTCGCCGGCGTGTCGCATGCGCGCGGGCTCGGCGGCGCGCCGCTGATCGACGATTGCGTGGCGCGCTTCGAGTGTCGCAACGCGACGCGCCACTATGGCGGCGACCATGTGATCTTTCTCGGCGCGGTGGAGCGCTACGCGCACGACCAGCGCGCGCCGCTGGTGTTCAACCGCGGCCGCTTCGGCGGTTTCTCGCTCGACTGAACGGCGCTATTCGGCCGCGCGCTTCAGCTCGGGCAGGGCGCAACGCGCCGCCTCGTCGGCCTGCGGCGCCTGCGCCGGCTCGGCGAAGGGAATGCCGAGCGTCGTCCACACGTCGACCAGCGCCTCGACCAGCGTGACGATCAACGCGTCGTTGTGCAGCGGCGTCGGCGTGATGCGCAGCCGCTCCGCGCCGCGCGGCACCGTCGGATAGTTGATCGGCTGGATGTAGACGCCGTGGCGCTCGAGCAGCAGATCGCTGGCCGCCTTGCACTTCTCCGCGTCGCCCACGAACACCGGAACGATGTGCGAGGGATTGTCCATCACCGGCAGGCCGGCGTTGGCGAGCGCGTGCTTGGTGGTGCGCGCCTGGCGCTGATGCGCCGTGCGCAGATCCGGCCGCGTCTTCAGGATCTGGATCGACTTGCGCGCCGCCGCGCACACCGCGGGCGGCAGCGCCGTCGAGAAGATGAAGGCCGGCGCGTAGGAGCGCACCGCGTCGATCAGCGCCGCGTCGCCCGCGATATAGCCGCCGAGATTGCCGAAGCCCTTGGCGAGCGTGCCCTCGATCACGTCGAGCCTGTCCATCACGCCATCGCGCTCGCCGACGCCGGCGCCGCGCGCGCCGTACATGCCGACGGCGTGCACCTCGTCGATGTAGGTCATCGCGCCGTATTTGTCGGCGAGATCGGCGATCGCCTCGATCGGCGCGATGTCGCCGTCCATCGAATAGAGGCTCTCGAACACGATCAGCTTGGCGCGGTCCTTCGGCTGCGCGGCGAGCAACTCCTCCAGATGCGCGACGTCGTTGTGGCGCCACACCTGCCGCTCGCAGCCGGCGCGGCGCACGCCCTCGATCATCGAATTGTGGTTCAGCGCATCCGACAGGATGAGGCAGTTCGGCAGCAGCTGCGCGATGGTCGAGATGCCGGCGAGATTGGAAATCCAGCCGGACGTGAAGACGAGCGCCGCCTCCTTGCCGTGCAGGTCGGCGAGCTCGGCCTCGAGCTCCACGATCGGATGGTTGGTGCCCGAGATGTTGCGCGTGCCGCCGGCGCCGACGCCGAGGCGCCCCGCCGTCTCCTGCATCGCCGCGATCACCTCCGGGTGGCGGCCCATGCCGAGATAGTCGTTCGAGCACCAGATCGTCACCGGCCGCTCGGCGCCCGTGCCGTCGCGCCAGGTCGCCTTGGGGAAATTCTCCGCGTCGCGCTCGAGATCGCAGAAGACGCGATAGCGCCGCTCCTCCTTGAGCTGCGCGACGGCGGTCTCGAAGATCGAACGATAATCCATGGCGACGCTTCCCGCGGACGGCGCCGGACGCGCCTTGAACTCATTCTAATGAGGCCGGACCTTCGGCCCGTCCTTGTCGAAGATCAAGTGCGGCGAACGTCGAGCGGGCGGATTCGCCGCAGACCGCGCCGCGCGCCGCGGCAGGCCCGGAGATTTGTCACCCCGGCCGGGAGAGTTTACGCTGTCGACAGGGCTGGCGAGAGGGGCGGACCTCGCAACTGCAAGTAGAAATCCTTGATTCATTTGACATTTGCGTCATGTAAATTGAGTTCTTGCCTCCACGTCGCCGGCCGCCGACGGCTGGCGACGTTCGTCTTTTTTGCGGCCGTCTTCGCGCAGGGGGCGCAGGCCTTCGCCTTTCTCGGCCTGTTCGGCGACAAGCCGCCGGAGCCGACGTCGACGACGCTTCCCTATTCGGTGGAGTTCGACGCCGGCGGCGACAAGGCCGTCGCGCGCATGCTGGAGGACGCCTCGGCGCTGCGCCGCCTGCGCGACGACGCCCCGCCGGACGGCGAGACCGTCGTGCGCCGCGCGCTGATCGACGCCGCCGCCCTCTACGACGCGCTGTGGGCCGAAGGCTATTACGACGCCCGCCTCGACATCCGCATCGCCGGCGTCGCGCTGCCGCAAGCCGCCAGCGAGGCGCCGGCCGCCGCCGTGCGGGCGGCCGAGACCTTTCGCGGCCGCGCCGTCGTGCCGATCGAGGTCGCGGTCGCGCCCGGCCCGCAATTCACCGTGCGCGCCCTGCGCGTCACCGACGGGCAGGGCCATCTCCTCGCCCTGCCCGAGCGCGCCGTCGGCCTCGCTCCCGGCGATCCGGCGCGCGCCGCCGACCTGCGCGCCGCGCGCGTGCGGGTCATCGATTTCTATCGCGCCGAATCGCGCCCGCTGACGAAGGGCGGCGACATCGCGATCACCGTCGATCACCGCGCCAAACAGGTCGACGCCGTCATCCCCGTCACGCCGGGCGCCGTGGCGCCTGTCGGCGCCATCTCGATCGAGGGGACGAAGGACGTCGATCCCGCCGTGGTGCGTTCCTTCGTCTATGTCGAGCCAGGCGATCCCTATTCGCCGCAGGCGATGGCGGACGTGCGCAAGTCGGCGCTGCGCGTGCAGGCGCTCGGTTCGGCGCGCGTGCGCGAGGCGACGGCGCTCGCCGCCGACGGCTCGCTGCCGATCGTCGTGGAGGTGACGGAACGGCCCAAGCGCCTGATCGGCGGGGCGATCCGCTACTCGACGCTCGACGGGCCGGCGCTGCGCGCCTACTGGGAGCATCGCAACCTGTTTGGCGGCGCCGAATATCTGCGGCTCGAGGCCGAGACCTTCATGGTGCCGCGCATCGACGGCACGAAAATCCACAAGCTCGGCGACCTGCGCTGGCGCGACATGGGCGGGCGCGTCCGCGCGACCTTCCTGAAACCCGCGCTCGGCGGCTCGCGGTTCGATTTCGTCGCCGGCGCGCTGGCCGAGCGCACCGGCACGGGCGGAACCTCCTTCGGCGGCTATACGAGCCAGCTCGCCAGCCTCGAGGCGGGGCTGCGCTACCGCTTCGCCGACCGATTCTTCGTGCAAGGCCTGCTGAAATACGAGCAGGGCTGGACGCGCGATGCGCTCGGCAAGCTCTCCTACCGCATGATCGGCGTGCCGATCTCGCTGAACTACGACACGACCGACAAGCCGCTCGATCCGACGCGCGGCGTGAAGTTCGTCGCCTCGGCGACGCCGTGGGCGGGCCTCGGCGGTTCGGCCTCCTTCGTCGAGACGCGCATCGCGGGCTCGGCCTATTACGCGCTGGACGAGGACGCGCGCTACGTGATCGCCGCCCGGCTCGGCCTCGGCTCGGTGTTCGGCGCCGCGCTCGGCGACATTCCGGCGAGCCATCGCTTCTACGCCGGCGGCGGCGCCTCGGTGCGCGGCTATCGCCTGGCCAGCATCGGCCCGCTGGCGCCGAACGGCGACGTCATCGGCGGGCGCAGCCTGATCGAGGGTTCGCTCGAGGCGCGCATCAAGGTGACCGACACGCTCGGCGTCGTGCCCTTCGTCGACGCGGGCTCGGCCTTCGCGGCGAGCGCGCCGGATTTCTCGCGCCGCATCCAGTTCTCCGCCGGCGTCGGCCTGCGCTACTACACCGCCGTCGGGCCGATCCGGCTCGACGTCGCGGTTCCGGTCAACCGCCGTCCGGGGGACCGCAAGTTCGGCCTCTATATCGGCGTCGGGCAGGCCTTCTGATGCGCCGCGCCCTTTCCCCGCTTCTGGCCCTTGTCGCCCTCCTCGCGACGCTCGCCGTCGCCGCTCTCCTCGTCGGCCCGACGCGTGCGCAGGACGACCAGACGACGTTTCTGGGCGACCTCATCTCGCGCGCCCTGTCGACGCCGGAATCGGCCGTGCGCGTCGGCGCGGTGGACGGGGCGCTCTCCTCCGACGCGACGATCCGCGACATCGTCGTGTCGGACCGCGACGGGCCGTGGCTACGGGTCGACCGCGCCCGCCTCGTCTGGCGCCGGCTCGCGCTGTTGCAGCGCCGGCTCGAAGTTCAGCAGCTCGAGATCGGCCGCATCGAGGTCCTGCGCAAGCCGCGCCAGCCCGACGCGCCGCCGCCGCCCGCCGACGACAAGGCGCCGCTGCTGCCCGAGCTTCCCGTGCAGGTCGAGATCCAGCGTTTCGCCGTTGGCGAGCTGGCGCTCGGCGAGCCGATCCTCGGCGCGGCGGCGACGCTGAAGGCCGAGGGCGCAGCAAAGCTCGGCGCGCCGGCGCAGGGGCTCGACCTGACCTTCAAGGCCGAACGCGCGGACCGGCCCGGCCTGTTCGTCGTCGGCCTGAAGCTCGTGCCGGCGACGCAGGCGCTGACCCTCGCCGTCAAGTTCGACGAGCCGGAGGGCGGCCTCGCCGCTCGCGCGCTGGCCCTGCCCGGCCTGCCGCCGGTCAAGCTCGACCTCGACGGCAAGGGAACGCTCGACGCCTTCGGCGCGACCCTCGCTTTTTCCGCCGGGCCGACCATCGGCGCGACCGGACGGGCCGACCTGACGCGGCAGGGCGCGGCGCGCCGGCTGGCGCTCGACATGACCTCGCGCATCGAGGGGCTGCTGCCGCCGCCCCTCGCGCCGGTCTTCGCCGGCGACACCACGCTCAAGGGCGCCGTCGGCTTCGCCGATACGGGCGCGTTGAGTTTCGACGCGCTCGCCGTGCAGTCGCAGACCGCTCGGCTCGACGTCGGCGGAACGCTCGACGCGCAGAAAATCGCCGACCTGACGATCCGCGCCGCCGCCCGACCGACCGAGGGCGGCGCCACCCGCGCCGGCGACGCGCGCATCGGCAAGCTCGCGCTCGAGGCGCGCGTGACGGGACCGGTCGCGACGCCGACCGTGGTCGCCAGTTTCGACCTCGCCGACGCCGCCCTGCCGGCCGGGCGCCTCGCCGCCGCGACCGGCGCGCTCGACATCCGCCCGGCGCTCGGCGCTCCCGGCGCGCCCGCGCCGATGCGCATCAAGCTCGACGCCGGGGCCAGCGGGCTGAAGCCTGCCGATCCCGCGCTCGCCCGCGCCCTCGGCGAACGCGCCAGCTTCAAGCTCGCCGCGCAGCGCTTCGACGACGGAACGCTCGACATCGAGACGGCGAAGCTCGACGGCGAGGGGCTCGACGCCAGCTTCGCCGGCCGCTCCGCGCCGAAGGCGCTGCAGGGCCGGCTCGATTTCACTGCGCTCGACCTGTCGCGCTTCGCCGCTCTCGCGGGCCTCGACCTTCGCGGCCGCGCCAAAGGCTCCGTCGCGCTCGACGGCGCGCCGGCCGAACAGCGCTACGGCTTTGCGCCCGACGTCGCGTTCGACGGCTTCGCCACCGGCGTGAAGGCGCTCGACGGCGGCCTCGGCGGCGAGATGAAGGTGCAGGGCCGCGCGAGCCTGCTCCCGGCCGGCGGCTATTCTTTCTCGGACCTGCGCGTGACCGGCAAGCATCTGACCGCCCGGCTCGACGGAACGGCGACGCGCGCCGGCGCGGCGGTCAATCTGGCCGCCGAGGCGAGCGATCTGGCGAGGATCGACGCGCGCCTGACCGGCCGCGCGACCCTCGCGGCGAAGCTGGCCGGCTCGCTCGACAGGCCGGACGCCACCTTCCGCATCGAGGCGCCGGCGGCGACCGCGCTCGGCCGACCCATCGAGAAACTGACGCTCGCCGGCGAGGGGCGCGATCTCCTCGCCGCCCCGCAGATCGCCGCTACGCTCGACGGCCGCGTCGGCGGCAAGCCGGCGACGGGGCGCCTCACGCTCGCCCGCGCCGGCGCGAGCGACTGGCGGGTCGATCCGCTCGACATGACGATCGGCAGCGTCTCGGCGACGGGCGGGCTCACTCTGTCGGGCGGCCTCGCCGACGGCGCGCTGACCGTCGCGGCCGGCGACCTCGCGGATATCGCCCCGCTGATCCTCACCCCCGCCTCAGGCGATTTTTCCGGCGAGGCGAAACTGTCGCGCGCCGATGGCAGGCAAGCCGTCGCGCTGAAGGCGAATTCCCGCGCGCTGCGCCTCGGCGAGACGCGGATCGAGCGCCTCGCCGCCGACATCGCCGCCACTGGCCTGCCGGACCGGCCGCGCCTGACCGGAACCCTGTCGGCCGACCGCATCGAGGCGGCCGGCGAGGCGGCGACGGGGCTGCGGCTCGTCGCCCGGCCCTCCGCTGAGGGCAGCGCGCTCACCCTCGTCGCCCGCGCGCGGCAGTTCGACGTGTCGGCGGCCGGCGATCTCGGCGAGATGCGTTTCGACCTCGCGCGCCTGACTGCGCAGCGGCCCAACCTGCGCATCGCTCTGGCCGCGCCCGCGCGCCTTGACTTCGCCGACGGCCTCGCCGTGTCGAAGCTCGCCCTCGCCGTCGCCGGCGGGCGCGTCGAACTCGACGGCCGCGTGACGCCGCGGCTCGACCTGACGGCGAGCGCGCGCGCGCTGCCCCTTTCGGTGGTCGACGCCTTCAAGCCCGGGACCGGACTTGCCGGAACGCTCGACGCCGAGGCGCGGCTGACCGGCGCGCCCGACGCGCCGCAGGGCCCCTGGCGCGTGTCGATCCAGCGATTCTCCGCCCCGCCGCTGAAGGCGAACGGAATCGCCCCGGCGACGGTCGAGGCGCGCGGCGAACTCAGCCGCGACCACACGAGCCTCGAGGCGCGCGTCTCCGCCGGCCGCGAGATCGACCTGAAGGCGAGCGGCCGCGCGCCGCTCTCGGCCGACGGCGCGCTCGATCTCGGCGTGACCGGCAAGGTCGATCTCTCGCTCGCCAACCGGCAGATCGCCGCCGCCGGGCGGCGCCTCTCCGGCCTCGCCGTCGTCGACGCGCGGCTGACCGGGCGCGCCTCCGCGCCCGCCGTCGCCGGCGGCGCGCAACTGAGCGGCGGCGCCTTCTCCGACGACGAGAGCGGCGTCAAGCTGACCAACATCGCCGCGCGCGTGACCGGCGACGCCGACCGCATCCTCATCCGCGACGTCTCCGCCCGCGCCCGCAACGGCGGAACGGTGACGGCCTCCGGCGAGGTGCGGCTCGACGCGGCCGCCGGCTTCCCCGGCCAGATCGAGATTCGCGCCAACGAGGCCGAGCTGATGGCCTCGGACGTGGCGACCGCGATCGCCAATGCGCGCGTGTCTCTTTCCGGCCCGCTGGCGCGTCGCCCCGCCATCGCCGGCCGCGTCGACTTCACGCGCCTCGACGTGACGATCCCCGAGCGCCTGCCCGGCAATTATCAGCCGATCGCCAAGGCCAGGCACATCGCCCCGCCGCCGCAGGCGCGCGCCCGCCTCGCCAAACAGGCGAAGGCGAAGAAGGGCAAGGGCGGGCGGCCCGCCCCCGCCTTCGACGCGACGTTGAACCTTGTCGTCGCGGCGGCCAACCGCGTCTTCGTGCGCGGGCGCGGCGTCGACGCCGAACTCGCCGGCGAATTGAAGCTTGCCGGCTCGCTCGCCGACCCCGCGCCGGTCGGCGGCTTCGAGCTGCGGCGCGGCCGCATCGCGGTGGCCGGCAAGCGGCTCGACTTCACGCGCGGGCGCGTCGCCTTCACCGGATCGCTGACGCCCGATCTCGATTTCCTCGCCGCGACGCAGGCGGTCGACGCGACGTTGCAGATCGCGTTGAACGGGCCGGCGAACGAGCCGAACTTCGCCTTTTCGTCGGAGCCCTCGCTGCCGGACGAGGAGATTCTCTCGCGCCTGCTCTTCAACAAGGCCTCGGGCGGCCTCTCGGCCGGGCAGGCGTTGCAGCTCGCGCTCGTCGCCGCGCAGTTCGCCAGCGGCGGCGGCGGCGACGCCTTCGAGCGCGTGCGCAAGCAGTTCGGGCTCGACTCGCTCGACGTCAATGTCGGCTCGGGCGGCGTCGGCGTCGGCGCCTCGAAGGCGGTCAACGAACGCCTGAGCGTCGGCGTGCGCGCCGGATCGACGCCGGCCGACACCGGCGTCTCGGTCGATTTCGACGCGACGCGCAACATCCGCCTGCGCGGCGAGGCGACGTCCGACGGCGCGGCCGGCGTCGGGCTCGGCTTCGAGAAGGAATACTGAGCCGCGCTACTTGCTGCCGCCGCGAAAGCCGGCGCGCACCTCGTCCGGCCGCAGCGCCGCCGCCTCGATCGCCGCCCAATCCGGAACCAGCCCATGCCCCGGCGCGGCGCCCGGCCGCGCCACGCCGTCGACGATGCCGACGGACGAGGCGACCAGCCCAAGCTCTGCGAGCGAGCCGCCGATCACATTCTCCAGCATGAAGCCGTTCGGCGCGCCGCACAGCAGCGGCAGCGACAGCTCCATCATGTAGTGCGGCGCGACGGGCTTGCCGAAGGCCTGCGCCAGATGCGCGATCCTGATCCACTCCGTCACGCCGCCGACGAAGGCGACGTCCGCCTGCACGACGTCGACCGCCCCTGCCTTGAGATAGGCGAGAACCTGCTCGCGGCTGAACAGGCTCTCGCCGAGTGCGATGGGCGTGCGCACGGCGCGCCGCAGCGCGGCGTGGCCGTCGACGTCCTGATACGCCAGCGGCTCCTCGATCCAGCCGAGATCGAGCGCGTCGAGCCGCGGGGCGAGGCGCAGCGCCTCGGCCGCCGACCATTTCTGGTTGAGATCGACCATGACGCGCCCGCCGGGGCCGAGCTTCTCCTGCGCGATGCAGATGCGCGCGACATCCTCCTCCGGGTCGTCGCGGCCGATCTTGATCTTCGCCATGCGATAGCCCTGCGCGCGATACCCGGCGACGCGGCGCGCCAGATCGTCGAGCGTGTCGTCGCTCCTCAGATTGATCTCGCTGACATAGACGGGGATCGCCGTGCGCGACCCGCCGACGAGCCGGTGCAGCGGCGCGCCGTAATGCTTGCCGACGATGTCCCACACCGCCACGTCGATCGCCGCCGTCGCCATCGCGTTGACGCCGAGCCCGAGCCGGCGCGACTGGCGGTTCATGCGCGTCCAAACCGCTTCGTAGTCGAGCGGGTCCATGCCGATCACGAGCGGCCCGAGATAATCCTCGATCAGCGCCTTGATCGCCGTGCCGCCGATGTCGACCGTATAGGTGAGGCCGAAGCCGGCGAGCCCCGTGTCGGTCGCGAGTTCGACGAAGACGAATTCGAGCCCCTGCACCTTGTTGGTCGCGTCCTCCCAGGGCGAGGCCGGCGGCAGGCGACAGGCCCGAACGACGATGGATGCGATCTTCACGCGCAAGCCTCCCGCGCTCGCCTCCCGCGCTCGGTCGGGCGCGAGGCGCGCGCAGGATAGGTCAGGCGCGGCGCGCGGCGCCAGCGCTCACATGCTGAACAGCAGCGCCGCGATCCCCCACACGACGGCGAGGACGAGCGTCGCGCCGAAGCGCGAGATCGCGCGTTTGCGCATCAGCAGGATCGCCATCGCCGAAATGAGCGCCGGCGCGACGACAAGGCCGAGTTTCCACTCCGTCATGCCGGCGCCTGCGACGACGCGCCGCCGCGCGCAAGACCCGCCTTGCAGGCGCAGCCCGCGCCCGTCGCCGCGCAGACGCGCGCGACCGCGCGGCCGTCCGCCCGCTCGGCGGCGATCGTCGCCTCCACGTCGGCGGCGGCGATCTCGCCGGCCACGCCCGCGCGGCCGACCGTGAGCCGCGTCGCCTCGCGCCGGTAGAACGCGCGCACCGTCTCGGCGACGCCGGCGTCCTCGACGATGAGATCGGCCGCCTGAAGCCGCTTGACCTCGCCGATGGTGAGGCAATCGGCCTCGCACACGCCGTCGATCCGCGCGAAGGCGCCGGGCGCCCGGCGCGGCGTCGCGGCGAGAGGATCGAGCATAGCCTCCAGCCGCGCGCGCGCGTCCTCGTCCGGAGCGCGCGTCATCGCCAGCTCGGCGAAGGCCTCCCAGAAGGCGCGGCGCTGTCGCCCCGGCGCGAGGCGTCGCTTGATCTCGGGCCGCATCGCGCGCGCCAGATCGCCCCATTGCCCGAGCCAGTCCGGCACCGCGAGTTCGATGGCGCGCCGCACCGATTGGCCGAGGATCGGCGCCGTTCCGTCCGTCGTCGCGCCGATCATGATCGGCGAGCGCGAGACGACGACGCCGAAATAGAAGTCGCAGGTCGCGCCCTTGTCGACCGTGTTGACGAGCACGCCGCGGGCGTCCCCGGCCTCCTTGAACGCGGCCGCCTCGGCCAGCGTCGGCAGGTCGGCGACGGCGATGGCCGCGCCGGCGAGATCCTGCGCCGTCCATTCGCGCGGCACGAGCCGGAAGCGCGCGTCGCCCGCGCGCCGCGCGGCGAGCGCGCGCAATTCCTCGCTCGGTTGCGCGGAGAACACGCGAACATCCGCGCCCGCCGCGGCGATCAGCTCGGCCTTCCAGGCGAGGCCCGCCGTATCGCCGGCGAGCGCGGCCGGCTTGTCGCGGAGATCGAGAAAGATCGGCAGCTTGGAGATCGGCGCGATCGCGCCGGGCGCCTCGCGCGCGCCGTCTTCGCGCCAATCGTCGACGGAGGCGTGCAGCTGCATGGCGAAAGCTCCTTCGGCTGCGCCCATTCACGCCGTCGAGGCGGGCTCCCGCCTTGACGATTGTCAAGTCGCGTCGGCGCGCGTCGCAAATTACCAATTATCAAGGAACGGATCGCGCCCGCCCTTATGGCTTCTCCTCGAACGCCTCAGCCTTTGGGGGAGCCATCTGTGGGGGAGTCATGAGCGATCTTCTGACCAAATCGGCCGCGCGCAACATTTTCTACGGCGGCTCGCTGTTCTTCTTCGCGGTCTTCGTCGGCCTCGTCGCGCACACGCACATCTATGCGCGCACCGTCTCGACCGACGAGAGCAAGCTCACCGAGGCGGTGGCGAACGGCAAGCATGTCTGGGAAAAGCACGCCTGCATCAATTGCCACACGATTCTGGGCGAGGGCGCCTATTTCGCGCCCGAACTCGGCAACGTCTGGATCCGCTACGGCGGCGACACCGATCCCAAGGCCGCGCGCGAGGCGCTGAAGGCCTGGATCGTCAACCAGCCGACAGGCATCGAGGGCCGCCGGCAGATGCCGAAATTCGTGTTCACCGACAAGGAGCTCGACGATCTCGTCTCGTTCCTCGAATGGACGAGCGCGATCAAGACCAACAACTGGCCGCCGAACAAGGCCGGCTGATCCGCCGGCGCGCGCCGCGCGCCGTCCTCACCTCTCGCCGACGCCGTCCGCACTCGTCCGACGCGGGCGTCGCGTCGCAGGAACCGCCGGGGTTCGACCCATGAAATATGAAACCCAATCCATCGCCAAATGGTACTGGCTTGCGGCGCTCGCGCTGTTCGCAGTCCAGGTGCTGATGGGACTCGTCGCCGGTCTCATCTACGTCCAGCCGAACTTCCTGGCGACGCTGCTGCCGTTCAACATCGTGCGCATGCTGCATTCCAACGCGCTGATCGTGTGGCTGCTGCTCGGCTTCTTCGGCGCCGCCTACTACATCATTCCCGAAGAATCGGAGCGTGAGATCCACTCGCCCGCCATCGCCTATCTGCAGCTCATCCTGCTGCTGGTCGGCACGCTCGGCGCGGTCGTCACCTACATGTTCAACCTGTTCAACGGCAACCCGATCTTCGGCATGCAGGGACGCGAGTTCCTCGAACAGCCGCTGTGGGTGAAGCTCGGCATCATCGTCGCCGCGCTCGCTTTCCTCTACAACATCACGCTGACCGTGCTGGCCGGCCGCAAGACCGCGATCACCAACGTGCTGCTGCTGGGCCTGTGGGGCATCGCGGTCTTCTTCCTCTTCTCGCTCTACAATCCGGCCAACCTGACGCTCGACAAGATCTACTGGTGGTGGGTCGTGCATCTGTGGGTCGAGGGCGTGTGGGAGCTCGTCATGGCCTCGGTGCTGGCCTTCGTCATGCTGAAGCTGACGGGCGTCGACCGCGAGGTGATCGAGAAGTGGCTCTACGTCATCGTCGCCACATCGCTGTTCACCGGCGTGCTCGGCACCGGCCATCACTATTACTGGATCGGCGCGCCGGCCTACTGGACGTGGATCGGCTCGATCTTCTCCTCCCTCGAGGTGATCCCCTTCTTCGGCATGGTGATGTTCACCTTCATGATGGTGTGGAAGGGCAAGCGCAATCACCCCAACAAGGCCGCGCTCCTGTGGGCGCTCGGCTGCTCGGTGATGGCGTTCTTCGGCGCGGGCGTGTGGGGCTTCATGCACACGCTGCATCCGGTCAACTACTACAGCCACGGCACGCAGGTGACGGCGGCGCACGGCCATCTCGCCTTCTTCGGCGCCTATGTGTCGCTGAACCTCGCGATCATGACCTACGCCTTCCCCTCGCTGTTCCGCATCGGGCCGTACAATCAGCTCCTCAACATGGCCTCGTTCTGGATCATGTCGAGCGCCATGGCCTTCATGACCTTCGTGCTCACCTTCGCGGGCGCGGTGCAGACGCACCTGCAGCGCGTGATGGGCATGGGCTACATGGAGGTGCAGGAGCAGCTCGCGCTGTTCTACTGGATGCGCCTCGGCGCCGGCGCCGCCGTGGTGATCGGCGCGCTGATGTTCATCTACGCGACTCTCGGTCCGAAGCAGGAAGCCATCGGCGACGAGGCCGGCGCGCTTCAGCCGGCCGAGTGACGGCGCGCGGGCCTTCGCTTCCGAACCCCAACCGGAGCGAGGGCCCGCCGCAATCGCGCATGCCATGCCGGCGCCGCCCGCGCGGCGCCTTTTTCTTGCCGCGCCCGAAACCTGTCGACCCGAGAGGACAAGGATGAACGCCCAGCCCCTTCCTGCCGCCGTCGACGGCGCCGTCGCCATTCCCTTCTATCAGCCGGTCGGCGACGAATGCGCCGTGTTCGAGGCGGCGTTCCGCAATCGTCTGCCGCTGCTGGTCAAGGGCCCGACCGGATGCGGCAAGACGCGCTTCGTCGCGCACATGGCCGCCCGTCTCGGTCGCCCGCTCACCACCGTCTCCTGCCATGACGATCTCACCGCCTCGGATCTGACCGGACGCTGGCTGATCAAGGGCGGCGAGACGATCTGGCAGGACGGGCCGCTGACGCGCGCGGCGCGCAACGGCGGCGTCTGCTATCTCGACGAGGTGGTGGAGGCGCGCAAGGACGTCACGGTCGTCCTGCATCCGCTGACGGACGATCGCCGCATCCTGCCGCTCGAGCGCACCGGCGAGACGATCGTCGCGCCGGACGACTTCATGCTCGTCGTCTCCTACAATCCGGGCTACCAGAACATTCTGAAGAGCCTGAAGCCCTCGACGCGCCAGCGCTTCATGGCGATCGAGTTCGGCTATCCGCCCGCCGCCATCGAGGCGGATGTGCTTGTCGCCGAGACCGGCGTCGCGCGCCCCGTCGCCGAGCGGCTCGTCGCGCTCGCCGGCGCCATCCGCAAGCTGAAGGGGCGCGACCTCGAGGAGGGCGCCTCGACGCGCCTGCTCGTCTACGCCGCGACGCTGATCGCCTCCGGCATGAAGATCGAGGACGCCGTGCGCGCCGCGCTCATCGAGCCGCTCAGCGACGACGCCGAGGTCAAGCGCGCGCTGGGCGATCTGTTCGTCGCCGTCTTCGGCTGAGCGTGGCGCGAAAGGCGGGCGCGATGCGCATCCCCCATTTCTGGGAGCCCGAGGAGACCGTCGGCTCGGCCTGGCACGGTCTTGTCTACGATTGGGGCGCGGAGCCGAAACACGAGGAGGCGCGCGTCGCCTACGACGAGGCGGCGATCTCCGTCGGGCTTCTGCATCGCGCCGCGGGCGGCGCGCCGGGAACCGAGATCCTGCCCTCGGCGGCCACCGTCTCGAAGAGCCGCGTTTCCACGCGCGGGCGCCTCGGCCGCGACGTCGATCACGTCACCCGCGCCGCCTATGACGGGCGCACCCTCGCGCTGCCGCGCAGCATCGCCCTGTTCGAGTCGCGCGACCTCAATCGCGGCCTCTATCTGTGGCTCGCCGCGCTGAGCGCCTTCGTCGAAACCCCGTTCGCGCCGCCGCCGGGCGCGCTCGCCGCCGACATCGCCATGCTGCGCGCCGCGACGCGCGCCGAGGCGCGCCTGCTGGCCACCCTGCCGGGGCTGCGGCCGATGCGCGATCTCATCGGCGCGGCGCTGCTCGCCATCCGCGGACAGCCGAAGCTGCCGCCCGTCGAGGCCGGGCTTGAGGCCGCGATTCGCGCGCTGGTCGCCGGCGCTCCGCTCGAAGACAACGCGTATGCGCGCGCCATCCGCGCCGACGCGTTCGACCCCGCGCTCTTTCCGACGCCGGACGATTACAAGCCCTTCCGCCCTGTCGCCTTGTGGCCTCTGCTCGCCCCGCCGAAGCCCGGCGACGCAAGCAAGGCCGACGACGAGGACCAGGGCGCCGGCGCCCCGGCGCCACAGGGCTCCGACAAGACCCTGCGCGCCCGGCGCGAGAAGTCCGATCAGGCCGACCGCAAGGACAGCTTCATCCTCTATCGCTTCGAGTCGATTCTCTCCTGGGTCGAGTTTCTCAATCTCAACCGCGCGACCGAGGACGAGGAGGAGGACAACGCCCGCAAGGCCGCGCAGGATCTCGAGGAGGTGTCGCTCGCGCGCGTCTCGCACAAGGCGAAGAAGAAGCTGATGTTCCATCTCGACCTCAGCCCGCGCGACGTCGACCGCGAACGCCTGATCGGCGAGACGACCTATCCCGAGTGGGATTGGAAAGCGTCCGCCTATCTGCCCGACCATGTGCGCGTCGAGGAGCGCGTCGCGGAGGAAAAGGACGACGCCGCGCTCGACAGCCCCGCGGCCCGCCGTCGCATCGAGCGCGTGCGCAGGCAGTTCGAGGCGCTGCGCCCGCGTCGCCGCATCGTGCGACGCCAGAGCGACGGATTCGATCTCGATTTCGACGAGATCGTCCGCGCGCGCTGCGATCTCCTCGCCTCCGGCGAGGCCAGCGACCGCGTCTACGCCGCGATTCGCGACGACGAGCGCGACCTCGCCGTCAGCGTGCTCATCGACGCATCGCGCTCGACCGAAAGCTCCGTCGCCGGCCGTCCGGTCATCGCGATCGCGCGCGAGGCGCTCGTCGCGCTCATCGGCGGGCTCGAGGCGTGCGGCGATCAGGTCAGCGTGCACGCCTTCTCGTCCCTGCGCCGCGAGCGCGTGATGCTGGAGAAGGTGAAAGGCTTCGACGAGCCCAACGACGCGACGATCCGCCGGCGCGTGATGGGCCTGACGCCGCGGTTTTACACGCGCATGGGCGCGGCGATCCGGCACGTCTCGCGCCATCTCGCCGCCCACGAGGCGCAGCGCCGCCTCCTGCTCGTCATCACCGACGGCAAGCCGAACGACCTCGATCACTACGACGGCCGCCACGGCGTCGAGGATACGCGCCGCGCCGTGCAGGAAGCGCGACGCCTCGGTCAGGCCGTCTTCGCCGTCACCGTCGACGCCAAGGCGCGCGACTACATCGCGCATCTGTTCGGGCCCGGCGGCTACGCGATGACGCCCAACCCGGAGAAGCTCGTCGACGCGCTGCCGGACATGTATCGACATGTCGCGGGCTGAGACGCCCGCCCCGCGCGGCCGCGATCCTTTCGCCGGCCTGCCCGGCCATCCGATGATGTGGATCCTCATCGGATCGGAGCTTCTGGTGTTCGGCGGCGCGCTGATCGCCTTCTCGGCCGCGCGCATCGGCGATCCGCGCGGCTTCGCACAGGCGCAAGACCATCTCGACCGCCTGACCGGCCTCGCCAATCTGCTCGTGCTGGTCACCAGCGGGCTGTTCGCCGCCTTCGCGGCGCTTGCGGCGCGCGAGCGACGCGTGCGCGCGACGCGCCTTCATCTTGCCGCCGCCGGCGCGCTGGGCCTCCTGTTTCTGGCCTTCAAGGGTCGGGAATACGCCCACGACCTTGCGGCCGGCCTCACCATCGACAGCGGCGCGTTCTTCACCCTGTATTTCCTGATCACCGGCTTCCACGCGCTGCATGTCGTCCTGGGGCTGATCATCCTCGCCATCGTCGCGGCGCGCCCGAGCGTCCTCAACGTCGAAACGGGCGCGGCCTTCTGGCACATGGTCGATCTCGTCTGGATTCTCGTCTTCCCCGTCATCTATCTGGTGCGCTGATGATCCGCCTCGCGCTGGTCTGGCTCGTCATGGCCGCGTTGACGCTGGCCGCCATCCCCATCGGTCATGCGGCGGATGCGCGCCCGCTCGGCCCGGCGCTCGTCGTCGCGTTGCTCGCGGCCGCCTTCGCCAAGGCGTCGCTCCTGCTCAACGACTATCTCGAGCTCCGCCACGCCCCGGCGTGGAACAAGGCCATGCGCGCGGGCGTCTTCGCGCTGCTTGCGATTCTCGCCGGGCTCTCCCTCGCCGCGCGGCTGGCCTGAGCCGCATCAACGCGCCGCATCGGCCTGCAGATCGATGCGCTCGGCCGGCGAGCCGGAGCGGCGCAGATTGAGCCGCGCCAGCGCTTCGCCCGTGCCCGCCCGCGCCCGGTCGAGCCGCACGGCGACGGCGCCGTCCGCCGTCCGCACGACCTCGAGCGGAACCGGCGCGCCGCGCGAGACGAGCGCCGTCGCCATCGTCTTGTGCTCGGCGCCGACGGCGACGTCGTAATAGGGCGCCTCGCTCCCGCGGCAGGTCATGCGCGTGACGCGCCAGGCGACATGCCCGTCGAGCACGCCTTCGGCCGTGGTCGCGCTTGCGCAGGCCGCGAACACGCCGGCCTGCAACGCCATCAGCGCGGCGACAGGAGCCGCCATCAGCGCGACCACGACGAGACCGCGCCGGACGATGCGCCGGTTGGCCTCGGTCGCGTCGGCCGCGCGCGTCGTCACGCCCGCCTCAATGGCTGGTGCCTTCGGAGAAATTGATCTTGTTGAAGACATTGTACTTGCCCGAGGGCTTGCGCATCGGCAGCCGCTTCAGCTCCTGAAAGGTCTGCGCGTCGTAGACGACGAGCTCGCCCGGATCCTCCCAGATCGAGACGAGAACCTTCTTGCCCTCGCGGTCGAACTCGACATGCGCCGCCGTCTTGCCGGGGATCGGCGTCACCGAGCGGACGATCTCGAGCGTCTCCTTGTCGAGGATCGACATCGTGTCCTTCGCCTTGCTCATCATCGAGTCTGTCCAGGCGAAGCGCGAGTTCTCGTGGCTGCGCATGAAGAAGCCGGGCCCCGGAGTCGGGATCGTCTTGACGAGGCTCCAGTCGTCCATCGCGATGACGGAGAGCAGACCCGACTTCAGATGCGGCGTCGCCATCACGCTGCGCGCGCCGAGGCGGAAGCTGATGCCCGAGCCCAGATGCGGCAGGCCGGGCAGCGCCATCGCCGCCACCTGCCGACCGGTGTCGAGATTGTAGACCTTCGAGGCCGCGCCCTCGCGCGCCGAGCCGAATACATGCGCATAAGAGGGATCGAAGAAGAAGTCGTCGAGCGGCTCGTCCACCGCGATGCGCCGCAGCGCGAAGCCGGTCTCGCCCGCGCCGATCTCCCAGATTTCCGGCGCATCCTTCAGCGCCACGACGAAGGAATTGCGCGGCCGCGCCTGATACACGGCCGAGACGCGCGAAGCGGCGCCGGAGGCGTCCGTCGCGTCGAGCACGCGCAGAGGCGTCAGCGTCCCGGCGTCGAGCAACACCAGCGTCTTCGGCAGATAATTGGCCACCGCGATGGTGCGCCCGTCCGCTGACAGCGCGATGTTGCGCGAATTCACCCCGGCGCGCACCTCGCCGATCTTCTGCAGCGACCAGATGTCGTATTTCTCCACCCATCCGTCGCGCGACATGAAATAGACGAAGCGGCCGTCCGGCGAGAATTTCGGGCCGCCGTGCAAGGCGAAGCGCGTGGCGAAACGCGCCATCGGCTCGAGCTTGTCGCCGTCGAGGATCGTCGCGTGATGGTCGCCCGTCTCGACCACGACGAACAGATTGAGCGGATCGGCCTCGAAGACAGGCTTCGCCAGCGTCGGCGCCTCGCGCTCGATCGCGCGGCTCGACAGGATCTCGCCCATGCCCCAGGCGGGCGTCTCCGCGAGCGGCGTCGCGACGAAGGCGGCGAGCGCCTCGATCTCCGCTTTGCCGAGCTGCTGGCCGAAGGCCGGCATCTGCGTCGCCTCGCGACCCTCCGCGATCACCTTGGCGACCGCTGGCCCGCGCAGCCGGCCCATATTCTCCGGCAGCAAGGCCGGCCCGACGCCGCCGAGCCGACCGGCGCCGTGACATTGCGCGCACGTCTGCTCGTAAAGCCTCGGCGCGTCGACCTGCGCCTGCGCCGCGCAGGGCGCGAGCAGAACGACGAGCGCGAACGCGACGCCCTTACACCGCAGCGGCATGACGCGCTCCCCGGAACGGCGTGACCTCGACGCGCGGCCCCTCCTGCGCAAGGCCGATCTCGGCGTCGGTGAGATAGCACCCGGGATCCTCCGCCCAGGGATCGCCGGTTACCTTCAGGGCGCGGATGCGCGTGTTGCCGCCGCAGATCGCCAGATGCGCGCAGGCCGCGCAGCGCCCCTTCACCGCGCGCGGCCTCTGCTTGAGGCCGGCGAAAACGGGATCGGACAGGTCCGTCCAGATCTCCGAGAACTTGCGCGTCTTCACATTGCCGAGCGTGTGATGCCACCACATCGTATCGGGATGCACCTGGCCGAGATTGTCGATATTGGCGACATTGACGCCCGAGGCGTTGCCGCCCCAGCGTTCGAGCTGACGCCGCAGCGCCGGTGCGCGGTCGGGATGATGCGCCTCGACCCATTGCAGGAGATAGGCGCCGTCGGCATCGTTGTTGCCGGTGACGATTTCGAGATCGCGTCCCTCGAGGATGGCGCGCCGCGCCCGCGCGATCAGGAGGTCCATCGCCCGTCGCGTCGCCGCACGCTCCGAATCGCGGCCGCGATTCTTATCGCCGCGCCCCGCATAGACGAGATGCGACAAATAGAACTTCGGGAACCGCTCCGCCTCGCACAGGTCGATCAGCGGCTCGAGATGGCGCTCGTTGTCCTGCGTCATGGTGAACCGCACGCCGACTTTCACGTCGCGGTCGCGCAGCAGGCGCAGCGCGGCGAGCGACCGGGCGAAGGCGCCCTGCTTGCGCCGCACCACGTCATGCGTTTCGGCGAGCCCGTCGAGCGAGATGCCTACATAGTCGAAATCCGCCGCCGCGATGCGGTCCGCCATCGCCGCGTCGATCAGCGTGCCGTTGGTCGACAGACACAGGAAGAAGCCCATCGCCTTGGCGCGCGCGGCGATCTCGAACAGATCCTTGCGCAGAAGCGGCTCGCCGCCGGACAGGATGAGGACGGGCGCGCCGAACGCCTTCAGATCGTCGAGCGTGGCGAAGACCTGCTCGCTCGACAGCTCGCCGGGAAAATCGACGTCGCCGGAGATGGAATAGCAGTGCAGGCAGGTCAGATTGCAGCGCCGGATCAGATTCCAGATCACGACCGGCCCGGTCATGCGCAGCGGCGGCGCGGCGCCGCGCGGCCCATGCGGTTCGGCGCGCGCCTGCGGGGCGAGCACGGTGCGCAGATAGTGGGACAGACGGAACATCGCGTCACTCCTCGGGGCGCGCGGCGGCGGGGCGCAGCCCGGTCTTCTTGAGAATGCGTCTGGAGAACAAGACGTCATGCGCGCGCACGGCGTCGCCGGCGAGCGCGGCGATCTCGGCGACGCGCGCCAGAACCTCCTCGCGCGTGCGCCCATGCGCCATGGCGAACAGATTGTAGGGCCAGTCCGGCCCGTGCCGAGGCCGGCGGTAGCAATGCGTCACGAAGTCGAGCGCGCCGATCCGCGCGCCGATCTCGTCGACCCGCTCGTCCGCGACGTCCCACACGCTCATGCCGTTGGCGACGACGCCGAGCGCGTAGTGGTTCGGAATGACGCCGATGCGCCGGATCGCGCCTGCCTCCAGAAGCTGCCGCACGCGTTCGATCACCTCGGCGCGCGAGGCGCCGAGCGCGCGGGCGATCTCGCCATAGGGATCGCTCGTCAATGGCAGGCCCTTCGCGGTCGCCGCGATCAAGGCGCGATCGAAGGCGCAGAGCATCGTCACGCCTCCACCCGGAAGCCGACGAAGAACTCTTTCTCCTTCGGCATCAGTTTAACCGCGAGGCCGGTTTCCGCCTCGATCCGACGCGCGACGCCGGCGATGCGCGCCGGATCGAGCGCGGAGAGCACGAACCACATGTTGAGACGGTGCTCGCGCTCGTAATTATGCGCGACTTCCGGATGCGCGTTCACCTGCTCGGCGACCGCCTCGAACCGCTCGGCCGGAACCGCCATCGCCGCCAGACACAGCGCGCCGCCCATCTCTTCCGGATTCCACAGCGGCCCGAAGCGCGAGATGGCGCCGCGCGCGATCAGCGCGCCAAGCCGCGCGATCAACGTGTCCTCGTCGAGCCCGAGTCGCGCAGCGGCCTCCGCATAAGGTCGCTCGGCGACCGGAAAGCCGCCTTGCAGCGCGTTGACGATGCGCCGGTCGATGGCGTCGAGCGCCGTCATTCCGCCGCCTCCTTCGCGGCCGAGAAGCGCGCGCCGCGCTGCTTGAAGCAGCGCAGGGAGAAAAACACGTCCCGCGCGCGAACGGCGCCTTGCGCCTGTGCGGCGAGACGCTCGACGACGCCGAGCGCGTCCTCGCGCGTGCGCGCATGAACCATCGTGAACAGGTTGAAGCGCCAGCCCGGCGGCCGGCGCGGCCGGCGGTAGCACAAGGTCACGCGGCTCTCGCCCGCGAACAGCGCGCCGATTTCGTCGACGCGCTCGTCCGCGACGTCCCACACCGCCATCGCGTTGGCGCGATAGCCGAAGAACTGGTGACGCACGACGAGGCCGAAGCGCACGATCACCCCGTCCGCGACCATCGCCGCGAGCCGCGCGATGACTTCCGCCTCCGCGACGCCGAGACGCGCGGCGACCTCGGCATAGGGGCGCGAAACGAACGGCAGACCCCGCTCGATCTGCGCCAGAACGCGCCGATCCGCCTCGTCTGCCGGGCGCCGCAAGGGCCGCGGCGCGGCCCGCGCGCGCGGCGCGCGGAACAGGTCGAAGCCGAGATCGATATGATAGGCGCGCTCCAGCGGCAGATCGAGAACGGCCAGACCCGTCTCGCGCACGATGGCCGAGAGCGTCCCGGCGACCTCGGCCTCGTTCGCGCCGGTGACGACGAACCAAAGGTTCCACGCGCTCTCGCGCTCGTAATTGTGGTTGACGCCGGCGAAGCCGCCGACGATGCGCGCGATCTCCTCGATTCGCCCGGCAGGCGCCGCGAGCGCCGCCAGCGTCGAGGCGCCGGCCGCATGCGGCCGCACCACCGCGCCAAGGCGCGTCGCCGCGCCCGCGGCGATCAAGTCGGCAAGGCGACGCCGCACCTCCGCCTCGTCGAGACCGAGCGGCGCGCCGATCGCCGCGAACGGCTGCGCCACGAGCGGAAAGTCGCGCTGGCACGCGTCGATCAACTGTTGCGTCGCGGGTTCGAGCGGATCGGGAAGAAGCGCCATCGGCCGTCTCACTTTCCGATCATGTGTGCGCGCGCGGTGAAGAAGATGCCGGACGGCTTGCGCGCCGGCAGGCGTGCGACTTCGGCGAAGGTCCGCGTGTCGTAGACGACGACGGCGTCCGCATCGCGCGCCGACACCCACACTTCGTGGCCGCGCGGCGTGAACTCCAGATGCAGCACGGCCGGCCCCGGCTCGATGCGGCGAACGATCTCGAGCGAGAGCGCGTCGACGACTTCGACGACGCCGTTCTTCGGATGCGCGTAGTTGACCCACACATGTCGACCGTCCGGCCGCGCCACCGCGAAGACGGGCTGGCCCCATGTCTTGACGCGGCCGGCCTCCTTCAGCGTGTCGAGATCGATGACGATCAGTTCGTCGCGCCCGATGGCGGGCAGGAACAGGCGGTTCTGCGTCGATCCCCAGCCCTCGTAATGCGGCATCTTGTAGACCGGCAGCGGCGCCTCGCCCTTGCCGTATCCCTCGAGAACGCGCGCGGCGGCGAGCGGCTCCTTCCACAGATCGACATGGGCGACGCCATCCTCGCCGAACAGGCCCGCGAAGTAGTGGCGCCCGTCGGCCGTGACGTTGGCGTCGTAGGGCAGCTTGCCGACGCCGGCGAGCCGCGTCACGCGCGGTTCGCGCCCCTTCGGCAATTCGAGACGCCAGATCTCGCCCGCGTCGTAGAGCGCGTAGACGAAGGCGCGGCCGGGAATGTCGACGAGGCCGACCGTCTTGGACGGCAGGCCGCCGGGGCCGACGGCGGGAACGTCGGCGACCAGCGCGAGCGTCTGCGCGTCGAACACGCGCACGCCGCCCGGCTCGTAATTCGAGACGGCGACGAGCGCGCCGTCGTCCGAGATCGCGCCGCCGATTGAGTTGCCGCCCTGAACGATGCGCTTGTCGATTCGCGCTTCGAGGAGATCGACCTTCGTCAGACCGCCGTCGCGGCCGAACACATAGGCGTAGCGTTCGTCGCGCGAGACGCAGAGCGAGGCGTGCGAGAGATCGCCGAGCCCCTCGACGCGCGCCAGAACGCTGCGGCCCGTCGTCTCGACGATCAGGATCGAGCCCGTCGCCCGCTCGATGACGACGCCGAGATCGCCCGTGCCGCGCGTCGCGACGCAAGGCGCCGGCCCGGCCGCGCGCGCCGGCGCGGCGCCGAGCAGCGGCAGGGCGGCGATGAGGCTGCGGCGATCGATCATTTCGTGTCTCCGCGTTTCAGCATGTCCGCGATGGCGGACGCTTCCTCGACGCTCAGCAAGGGACGCCACGGCGGCATCGGCGTTCCGGGCAGCCCATCGAGAATGATGTCGCGCACCGTCTCGACAGGGAAATGCGCCAGCGCCTCCGCCGTCAGCGGCCGGCCAAGGCCGCCCTTCAGCGTCAGCCCGTGGCAGGAGCCGCAATCCTGCCTCACGAGATCGGCGAGGCGCGCGCGGTCGACGTCAGCGCGCGCGGCCTGGCTCGCCGCGCTCGTCAAGAGCAGGCTCGCCAGCACGAGGCATCGCTTCATCGAATCGTCCGTCGGTTGCGTGAGGCGAGGCGCGCCAGCCGATCGCCTCGCCGATCATGATGAGGATGGGGCTCGGCAGGCCGGCCTCCGCGAGATCGCGCGGTAGTCTGTTGAGCCTCGTGAACAGGCGTCGCTCGCCGGGCATGGTGCCCTGACTGACGCACAGGACCGGCGTCGACGGCGACAGCCCGTGCTCGATCAGCTTGCGCGACAGTTCGGGCGCGGCGGCGTGGCCCATGTAGAAGACGATGGTGGTCTGCGGATCGGCCAGGCCCGCCCAGTCGAGATCGAGCGGCTCGTCGGCGCGGCAATGGCCGGTGACGAAGCGCAGCGAGCGGGCGAGGCCGCGATGCGTCAGCGGCACGCGCGCGGAAGCCGCGCAGCCCTGCGCGGCGGTGACGCCGGGCGTCGCCATCCAGGCGATTCCGGCCGCCTCCAGCGCCTCGATTTCCTCGCAGGCGCGGCCGAACACGAACGGGTCGCCGCCCTTCAGCCGCACGATGCGCTTCTTGCCCTGCCGGGCCAGATGCACGAGCAGCGCGTTGATGTCGCTCTGGCTGTAGGAATGCTTGCCCGGCGCCTTGCCGACCGAGATGCGCATCACATGGTCGGGCGCGACCTTCAGCACCGCGTCCGAGACGAGACGGTCGTGCACGATGACGTCCGCCTGAGCGAGCGCGCGCACGGCGCGCAGGGTGAGAAGTTCGGGATCGCCCGGCCCGGCGCCGACGAGATGGACGACCGGCCCCTCCGCCTCGCGCCGCTGCTCTTGAGTCTGCATCGAAGCTCTCCCCGGATGAACGACCCGCCGCCCTTGCGGGGCGACGGGCTTTGGCGCGCGGAGACTTGCTCCGCGTCGGGGGTCGGGTCAGTACACGTCCTTCTGGGTGTTATGGACGTTGAACTTGCCGGTCGGCGTGATCAGGCGCGGATCCTTGATGACCTTCTTCAAGGTGCGAGTCTTGTCGTCGACGACGACGATCGCCGACTCCTGATTCTTGGCGTTCCACACCGAGAACCACACCTCCGTGCCCTGCTTGTTGTATTCGGGCTGCACGACGCGGCGCGCCCCGTCCTTGATGCCCGCCCATTCAGCGATCGGCAGCACCGCCTTAGGCTTGTCGAGATTGTCGAGATCGAACACCGCGACCGTCGTCGAGACGGCGGCCTCGTTGTTCAGCGGAGTGTCCACCCACAGATTGCGGGACTTCGGATGCGTCTTGATGAACAGCGATCCGCCGCCCTGCCCCTCGAGCTTCTGCACCACCTTCCAGGCGTTGTCCTTGTGCTTCTCGGGATCGGTTCCGATCAGCACGATTTCCTCGCCGCCGAGATGGCTCGTGGCCCACACCGGACCGAACTTCTTGTGCGTGAAGTTGGCGCCGCGGCCCGGATGCGGCGTCGCGCCGACGTCGATCAGGGCGGCGAGCTTGTCCTCCTTGGTGTCGACCACGGCGACGCGGTTGCGCGCGTTGGCGGCGACGAGGAAGTAGCGGCCGCTCATGTCGAAGCCGCCGTCGTGCAGGAAGCGCTCGGCCTCGATCTCGGTCACCTTCAGGTTCTTCAGGTCCTGATAGTTGACGAGCTGGATCTTGCCGGTCTCCTTGATGTTGACGACGAATTCCGGATGGAAGTGCGACGCCACGATCGAGGCGACGCGCGGCTCGGGATGGAACTCCTGCTCGTCGTAGACCATGCCGCGCGTCGACTGGATCTTCAGCGGCTCCAGCGTGTCGCCCTTCATGATGACGTATTGCGGCGGCCAGTAGGAGCCGGCGATGGCGAGCTTGTCCTCCCATCCCTTGTACTTCGAGGTCTCGACCGAACGCGCCTCGAGGCCGACGCGGATCTCGGCGACGTTGTCGGGCTTCTCCATCCACAGGTCGATGAGGTTGATTTTCGCGTCGCGGCCGATGACGTAGAGATAGCGGCCGGAGGCGGAGATGCGCGAGATGTGGACGGCGTAACCCGTCTTCACGATGTTGACGATCTCGTACGTGCCGCCGTCGATCAGCGCGACCTCGCCGCTGTCGCGCAGCGTCACCGAGAACAGGTTCTCAATGTCGATGTTGTTCATTTTCTTCGTCGGCCGCTTCTCAGGCGGGACGATGACCTTCCAGGTCGCCTTCATCTCCTTCATGCCGAATTCCGGCGGCTGCGGCGGTTCGTTCATGATGTAGCGCGCCATCAGATCGACCTGCGCCTCGGTGAGTTCGCCCGAGGTGCCCCAGTTCGGCATGCCGGCGGCCGAGCCGTAGGTGATGAACGCCTTCAGCGTCTCGAGGCCGCGATCGCGCGTGATGTTCGGGGTCAGCGGCTTGCCGGTGGCGCCTTTGCGCAACACGCCGTGGCAACCGGCGCAGCGCTGGAAGTAGATCGTCTTGGCTTCGTCGAATTCGGCCGCCGTCAAAGTCGGAACGCCGGGCGCGGCGCCCACCTGCGACATCGCCTCCTTGGAGATCTGGTCTCCCTTGGACTGGCCTTCGTATTTGTTGCCGGGCGTCAGCGCATGCGCGTCGCCGGTGGTCGCCGCGGACGGGGGAGCCGCGGGCGCGGCCTGCTGCGCGTTGGCGGTGAGGATCCCCGTCGCCAGCAAGGCAGGCGCCGCAAGCCCGGCGGCGAGAGCGAGAAGTCGAAGTTTGGCGGTCATTCCGTGCGTCTCCTGGGACTGATCCGGACTGGCCGGACGTTAGTCGGGGAGGCAAGGGTCGCCTTGATGATTGATAAGCGCGTCACGGCGCCGCAGCGCGCGGACGCCGGTCACCCGCGCGTCAATCCGAGTTGTGCGAAGAGCCATGTCTCGAACGTCCGCAACGCGCGATTGGACCGGGCGCGCGGCGGGTAGACGAGGAAGTGGCCGACATAGCGAATGTCGACCGAACATTCGCGCAGCGGCGCGACGAGCCGCCCCGCGTCGAGCTCGCGCTCGGCCAGTCGCGTCGATTCCAGCGCGACGCCGAGCCCGTCCGCCGCCGCCGCGATCGCCATGAAGGAACGGTCGAAGCGGGAGCCGCGCGGCGAGGGCGCGCGCAGGCCGTTGGCGGCGAACCAGTCTGTCCAGCGCACTTGCTTGTTGTCGCTCTCGATCAGCTCGAGATCGTAGAGATCGGCCGGCGTCCGCAGCCGCGCCGCGAGCGCCGGCGCGCAGAGCGGCGTCACCGTCTCCTCGCCGAGCGGCAGCGCCGCCAGCCCCTCGGCGCGCGGGCGACCGTAGCGGATGTCGGCGTCGAACTCGTCGGCATGGAACTTCGGGTAATCCGTGCCGGCCGAGAGGCGGACGGTGAGGCCCGGCGCGTCGGCGATCAGCCGCGGCAGGCGCGGCAGCAGCCATTGCGCCGCCAGCGATGGCGCGCAGTGCAGGCGAAGCAGATTCATCTGCCGCGCCGAAACGACCTCCAGCCCGTGGCGCAATTCCTCGAACCCCGAGGCGACGTGACGCAGCAACGTCTCGCCGGCGGCGTTGAGGCGGACAGCGCGCCCCTCCCGCTCGAACAACCCTGCGCCGATCAGATCCTCGAGCTTGCGGATGGCGTGGCTGATCGCCGAGGCGGAGATCGCAAGTTCCTCGCCGGCCGCGCGAAACGAGCCCGTGCGGGCGGCGGCCTCGAAAGCGCGCAGCGCGCCGAGCGGCAGCTGTCGCAGCACGGGCGTCCTCCCTTCGATGAATTGGATTCAACGATAGGTGTATTTTCGCGTTTTCCAATCGCCCGTCCGCCCGGCATCGTGCCCGTCCATAAAAACGTCGCCTGAAAAACCGGAGGAAACGACATGCTGCTGCAGGGCAAGACCGCGATCATTTCCGGCGCGGCGGGCGCGCGCGGCATCGGCTTTTGCACAGCGAAGACCTTCGCGGCGCACGGCGCACGGGTCGCCATTCTCGACCTCGACGCCGAGGCCTCCCGCAAGGCGGCCGCCGAGATCGGCCCCGATCATATCGGCCTTGGCGGCGACGTCTCGAAGAAGGCCGATTGCGCGCGCGCCGTCGCCGCCGCCATCGCGGCCTTCGGCCAGCTCGACATCGTCATCGCCAACGCCGGGATCACCCAGGGCGTGAAGGTGTGGGACATCGCCGAGCCGGACTGGGACCGCATTCAGGACGTCAACCTGAAGGGCGTCTTCCATCTGGCGCAGGCGGCGATGCCGCACATGCGGGCGCGCAGGCAAGGCTCGATCGCCTGCATGTCCTCCGTCTCGGCCCAGCGCGGCGGCGGCATTCTCGGCGGCGCGCACTACTCGGCCGCCAAGGCCGGCGTGCTCGGCCTCGCCAAGGCGATGGCGCGCGATCTCGGACCGGACGGCGTGCGCGTCAACTGCGTCGCGCCGGGCCTCATTCGCACCGACATCCAGGCCGGCAAGCTCAACGAGGACCAGTTCGAGGCGATCCGCGCCGGCGTTCCGATCGGCCGGCTCGGCGCGCCGCAGGACGTGGCGAACTGCTACCTGTTCCTGGCCTCCGACCTGTCCTCCTACGTCACCGGCGCCGTCATCGACGTCAATGGCGGCATGCACATTCATTGAGGGGCGCGCGTCATGGAGTCTCCCGCCGCGGGCCATAACCGCCGCCTCGCCGAGCGCGCCCACGCCATTCGCCGCACCGCCCTGCGCATGGGGCAGGTGCAGGGGCAGGGCTACATCGCGCAGGCGCTCGACATCGCCGATGTGCTCGCCGTCGCCTACTTCCACGCGATGAACTATCGCGCCGACGATCCCGACTGGGAGGAGCGCGACCGCTTCTACCTGTCGATCGGCCATTACGCGATCGCGCTCTATGCGGCCTTCATCGAGGCCGGGATCGTGCCGCGCGAGGAACTGGAGAGCTACGGCGGCGACGATTCGCGCCTGCCGATGTCCGGCATGGCGCATTACACGCCCGGCATGGAGATCACCGGCGGTTCGCTCGGGCAAGGCCTGCCAATCGCGGTCGGCGCCTGCCTCGGCCTGAAGCGCAAGAAGAACCCGGCCTTCGTCTACAATCTCCTGTCGGACGGCGAACTCGGCGAGGGATCGACCTGGGAGGCGGCGATGTCGGCCGCCCATTTCCGGCTCGACAATCTGATCGCGCTGATCGACGTCAACAACCAGCAGGCCGACGGGCCGTCCTCCACCGTGCTGTCGGCCGAACCGCTGCACGAGAAGTTTCGCGCCTTCGGCTGGCACACCCAGCGCGTCGACGGCAACGACATCGACGCGGTCGCCGCCGCCTTCGACGCGGCGCGCGCGCGCTGCCGGCGCGCAGCCGCGCGCCATCATCTGCGACACGCTGATGGGCAAGGGCGTGCCCTTCCTCGAGACGCGCGACAAGAACCACTTCATCCGCGTCGACGCCGACGAATGGGACAAGGCTGTGGCCGCGCTCGACGAGGGCTTCCGCAACGGCGCAGACCTGACGGGAGCCGGCCGATGAGAGCCCGCATCGCCCACAAGAAGACGTTTCCGCCGCGCGATCCCGCCGCTGCGAAACTGAAGACCTCGGCGATGATCGCCTCCATCGCCGGAGCCGACCAGCGCACGCAGGCCGCCCCCTTCGGCCATGCGCTGGCCAAGCTCGCCGAGCGCGATTCCCGCATCGTCGGCATGACGGCGGACCTCGCCAAATACACCGATCTGCACGTCTTCGCGCAGGCCCATCCCGACCGCTTCTACCAGATGGGCATGGCCGAGCAGTTGCTGATGGGCGCCGCCGCCGGCATGGCGCGCGAGGGCTTCGTTCCCTTCGCCACCACCTACGCCGTCTTCGCCTCGCGCCGCGCCTACGATTTCATTTGCATGGCCATCGCCGAGGAGAGCCTGCCGGTGAAGATCGTTTGCGCCCTGCCGGGCCTGACGACGGGCTACGGGCCGAGCCATCAGGCGACGGAGGATCTGGCGATCTTCCGCGGCCTGCCGAACATGACGGTGATCGACCCCTGCGACGCGCGCGACATCGAGCAGGCGACCGCCGCTGTCGCCGCCCATGACGGGCCGGTCTACATGCGCCTGCTGCGCGGCGCCGTGCCTCTGGTGCTCGACGAGTACGACTACACCTTCGAACTCGGCAAAGCGAAGATGCTGCGCGAGGGGAACGACGTGCTGTTCGTCTCCTCCGGCCTGATGACGATGCGCGCGCTGGAGGCGGCCAAGGCGCTCGACAAGGATCGCGTCTCGGCGGCCGTGCTGCACGTTCCCACGATCAAGCCGCTCGACGAGGCGACAATCGTCGCCGCCGCCGGCGCCAAGCCGGGGCGTCTCGTCGTCGTCGCCGAAAACCACACCGTGGTCGGCGGCCTCGGCGAGGCGACGGCGGGCGCGCTGATGCGCGCCGGCGTGCATCCCGCCTTCCGCCAGATCGGGCTGCCCGACGCCTTCCTCGACGCCGGCGCCCTGCCGACGCTGCACGACCGCTACGGGCTCTCGACGACGAAGATGGTCGAGCGGGTGAAATTCTGGCTCGGCTGACGCCGGGCCGCCACGCCAGACGGCGTCGCGCACGCGCGGCGCACACGACAAGCGAAACAATAATCCGGAGGAAACAGACCATGAGCATCGCTCGCTTCACGCTCTCGCGCCGCGCCGCCCTGTTCGGCGCAGCCGGCGCAACCTCGCTCGTCGCCATGCCGGCGGTGCTGCGCGCCCAGACGCCGATCAAGATCTCGTTCGGCCACGGCGCCGCGGCCGGCAATCCGCGCTCCATCGCCGCCGACAAGTTCGCCGCCATCGTCAAGGAGAAATCTGGCGGGGCGATCGACGTGACGGTCGCCGGCGCCGAGCAGCTCGGCAACGACGTCGCCATGCTGACCAGCATGCGCACCGGCGTGCTCGGCATGTCCGCCAACAGCCAGGGCCCCTCCGCCGTCGTGCCGGAACTCGCCGCGCTCGGCCTGCCCTTCATGTTCGCGGACGCCGCCGCGGCGGTGAAGGTTCTCTCCGGCAAGATCGGCGAGCAGCTCGACGCCAAGCTCGACGGCGCCGGCCTCGTCGCGCTCGCCTGGTGGGACAACGGCATCCGCCACATCACCAACTCCAAGCGCCCCATCGCCCAGCCCGACGATCTCAAGGGCCTGAAGATCCGCACCCCCGCCGATCCGATGACGATCGACATCTTCCAGGCGCTGGGCGCCGGCACCGCGCAGATCGCCTTCTCCGAGCTTTACGTCGCGCTCCAGCAGGGGGTCGTCGACGGTCAGGAGAATCCGCTCACCAACATCGCCTCCTCCAAGCTCTACGAGGTGAACAAGTTCGTCTCGCTGTCGGCGCACAAATGGGAGTCGACGCCGGTGCTGATGTCGAAGCTCGTCTGGGCGCGCCTCGACAAGAAGGGGCAGGAGATCGTCAGGTCGGCGGCCGCCGAGGCCGGCCAGCTTCAGGTCTCTCTCTCCACCGAGGCCAACGCCAAGCTGCTCGGCGACTTCAAGGCCAACCCCGCCATCAGCGTCAACGAGGTGGATCGCGCCGCCTTCAAGAAGGCGACCGCCTCCGTCTACGACAAGTGGGAGCAGAAGCCCTTCGGCGCCTTCGTCAAGGACCTGCGCGCCGCGGCGGGGGTCTGAGATGGACGCCGCGCCCGTTCCCGCCGCGCCGCCCGGCGGCCCTCTGCTGGCGAGCCTCGACAAGGTCGATCGCGCCATCGGCGCGCTCTGCCGGCTCGTCGTCGGCGTCACGGGCGCGGGCCTGCTCGTCGCCATCACCATCGGCGTCGTCGCCCGCTATGTCATCACGGTGGGCGGCGTCGACTGGGCGGAGGAGCTGCCCAAGCAGCTCTTCGCCTGGTTCATCATGGCGGGCGTCGTCCTCGCCGTGCAGGGCGGCAACCACATCGCGGTCGACGTCCTGCAGAACGTCATGCCCGAGCGCATCAAGAAGCCGCTGATCGTGGCCATGAACCTGCTCGTCACCGCCGCCTATCTCTATCTCGCCTGGATTTCGCTCGAGGTCGCCGGCATCGCCTCCGCCGAGATCAATCCGGTGCTCGGGACGCCCGGCAGCCTGCCCTACTACGCGATGATCCTCGGCGCGGTTCTCACCGCCACGGGAACATTCGTCGTGGCGCTGCGCGTCGCCGCGCTCGGATCGCAAGCCCTCCCGCAGGGTCGACCGGAGGACAGCGTCCAATGATCCCGATGATGGTCGTTCTCTTCTTCGTCCTGCTGGCGCTCGCGGTTCCGGTCGGACACGTGCTGCTCATCGCCTCGGGCGGCGCGATCCTGTGGGGCGGGGAGTTTCCGCCCTTCCTCGTGCCGCAGCAGATGGTCAGCCAGACGCAGTCCTTTCCGATGCTGGCGCTGCCCTTCTTCATCCTGTCCGGCAGCCTGATGATGTCGGGCCGGCTCGGCGAGAAGCTGATCGGCTTCGCGACCGAACTCGTGCAGCGCTTTCGCGGCGGCCTCGGCGCGGTCTCCGTCGTCGGCTCCTGCGTCTTCGGCGGCGTCTCCGGCTCGGCGGTGGCGGACGCGACCGCCCTCGGCGGCATGCTGATCCCGTGGCAGAAGCGCGAGGGCTATCCGGCCGCCTTCGCCGCCGCCAACAACGCGGCGGCGGCGACCATCGCCATTCTCATTCCACCCTCGATTCCCTTCATCCTCTATTCGCTCGTCTCCAACGTCTCGGTGGCCGATCTGTTCGTCGCCGGCGTCGTTCCTGGCCTGCTGCTCACGACAGGCTTCGTGACGGTCAACAACGTCTCGGCGCGTCTTCGCGGGTTCCCTTATGTGCGGGCCGCCTTCGACGGCGCGAAAGTCTGGCGCCTCTTCGTCGACGCGCTGCCGGCGCTCGCCATGCCGATCATGATCCTCGTGCTGCTGCGCTTCGGCGTGGCGACGCCGACGGAAGTTTCGGTGATGGCCGTGCTCTACGCGCTGGCCGCCGGCGTGTTCCTCTATCGCGACATGACGCTGGCGCGGTTCACCGACGCGCTGATCGCCGCCGGCGTCGCCACCGGCGTCGTCATGCTGGTGATCATGGGCTCGTCCGTCGTCGGCTGGCTGATGACCTACGCGCAGGTTCCGCAGCGTTTCGCGGCGTGGTGCCTGACGACGTTGAAGGATCCCTGGCTCATCATTCTGGCGATGAACGCGATCATGCTCGTCGCCGGCATGTTCATCGACCTGCCGGCCGCCATCCTGCTGCTCGGTCCGATCTTCGTGCCGCTGGCGCAGGCCATCGGCCTCGATCTGACGCAGCTCGGCGTGATGATGGTGCTCAATCTCGCCGTCGGCCTCTATACGCCGCCGGTCGGCACGACATTGTTCATCTCGTCCTCGATCGCCCAGACATCGATCGTCCGCACGACGCGCGAACTGTGGCCCTTCTATATCGTCGCGCTGCTCATCCTGCTGCTGTTCAGCTACGTGCCGGCGATGACGATCTGACAAGACCCGACACGACAGGACCAGAGCGATGCAACCCGCGCTTCCCACGCCCGCGATGGCGGACGCCATCCGCTTCCTCGCGGTCGACGCCATCCTGCAGGCGGGCGAGGGCCATCAGGGCGTGCCGCTCGGCATGGCCGAGATCGCGACCGTGCTGGCCGCGCGCCACATGCGGTTCGATCCGTCCGCGCCGGCCTGGTTCGACCGTGACCGCTTCGTGCTGTCGAACGGTCACGGCTCGATGCTGCTCTATGCGATGCTGCATCTGACCGGCTACGGAAAGATCTCGCTCGACGAGGTGCGGCGCTTCCGCGAGCTCGGCTCGCATTGCGCCGGCCACCCGGAATTCGACGTCGCGGCGGGAATCGAGACGACGACCGGCCCGCTCGGGCAGGGAATCGCCAACGCGCTCGGCATGGCCATCGCCGAGGCGCATCTGAACGCCCGCTTCGGCGACGATCTCGTCGATCATCGCACATGGGCCTTCGTCGGCGACGGCTGCCTTCAGGAGGGCGTCGGGCAGGAGACGATCCAGCTCGCCGGGCATCTCAAGCTCGGCAAGCTCACCTTCTTCTGGGACGACAACGCGATCACCGACGATGGCGCGACGGCTCTGTCGATCAGCGAGAATGTCGCCGACCGCTTCCGCGTCGCCGGCTGGCATGTGCAGGAGATCGACGGCCACGACATGGCGGCGATCGACGCCGCCATCCTCGCCGCGAAGGCCGATCCGCGCCCCTCGATGATCGCTTGCCGCACGATCATCGCGAAAGGCGTCGCGCGCCTGCAGGGCCAGCGCGGCGGCCATTCCGGAAAACTGTTCCCGCAGGACCGCGCCGACATGGCGGATGCGCTCGGCTGGAGCGCGGCGCCCTTCGAGACGCCGCCGGCGCCGCGCGAGGCCTGGCGCGCCGCCGGCGCGCGCGGCCGTGAGGCGCGCGCGGAATGGGAGGGCCGGCTCGCGCGCCTCTCCAACGCGGCGCGAGGAGAGTTCGAGCGCGTCGCCGCCGGCGACCGGCCCGAGGGCTGGCGCGAGGCGCTGCGCGCGTGGAAGGCGCATAAGGCCGCGCAGGCCGCGCCCGACTTCCTGATCCAGACCTCATCGGACGCGGCCTCCCTGCTCTACGACCACATTCCCGAGCTGATCGCGGGCTGCGCGGATCTGGAGGCGCCGACCAATCACAAGCGCCAGCTCGCCGCCTTCGATGCGGGCAACCGCGCCGGCCGCTACATCCATTGCGGCGTGCGCGAACATGCGATGGGTTCGCTCGCCAACGGAATCGCCGCGCATGGCGGGCTCGCCCCGCTCGCCGTTACCTATCTGCCCTTCTCGGACTACGAGCGCCCGGCGATCCGCATGGCCGCGCTGATGGGCGCGCCGACCATCTTCGTGTTCAGTCACGACTCCATCGGCATCGGCAAGAACGGCCCGACGCATCAGCCGGTCGAGATTCTCGCCTCGCTGCGCGCCATGCCCAATCTGCGCGTGCTGCGCCCCTGCGACGCGGTGGAGACGGCGGAGGCGTGGGAGATCGCGCTGGAGCGGCGCGACGGGCCGACCGCGTTGATCTTCGCTCGCCAGAGCGGACCGACGCTGCGCCGCGACGGCGGGCCTGAGAACAAATCGGCGCGCGGCGCCTATGTGCTCGCCGAGGCCGAGGGCGGCGCGCGCCGCGCCACGATCCTCTCCACCGGAACCGAAGTCGCCGTCGCCATGGCCGCGCGCGACATCCTGCAGGCCGAAGGCGCGCCGACCGCCGTCGTCTCGATGCCGTGCTGGGATCTATTCGAGGAACAGCCGCAAGGCTGGCGCGACGCCACGCTCGGCGTCGGCGTCGTGCGCGTCGCCGTCGAGGCCGCCGTGCGGCTCGGTTGGGACCGCTGGATCGGCGAGCGCGGCGGCTTCGTCGGCATGCGCTCCTTCGGCGCGTCCGGCCCCGCCGATCAGCTCTACCGGCATTTCGGAATCACGCCCGAGGCGGTGGCCGCCGCTGTGCGTGAGCGACTGGCCTGACGCGCCGTGCGGGGTGACGCCGGCGCCGCGCGCCGGCATGATGCGCCCGTGCGGGAGGACGGTCCGGTGAACGACAGCCATTCGCGCGCGTTTCTGCGCGCCCTGTTCGAGACGGCGGTCTCCGCCGCGCAGCCCGAGCGGGCGCTCGCCGCGCATATGCCCGTCCCGCCGAAAGGACGGCTGATCGTCGTCGGCGCCGGCAAGGCCTCGGCCGAAATGGCGCGCGCCTTCGAGCAGGCCTACGCCGGCCCGCTCGAGGGGCTCGTCGTCACTCGCTATGGCTACGCCGCGCCTTGCGCGCGGATCGAGATCGTCGAGGCCGCCCACCCCGTGCCGGACGCGGCGGGCGAGGCGGCGACGCGGCGTCTCGTCGCGCTGGTCTCCGGCTTGACGCCGGACGATCTCGTCGTCGCGCTGATGTCGGGCGGCGGCTCCTCGCTGCTCGCCGCCCCGCTCGGCGACATGACGCTGGACGACGAGCAGGCGCTGAACCGCGCGCTGCTCGCCTGCGGCGCCTCGATCTCCGAGATGAACTGTCTGCGTCGCCACCTCTCGGCCGTGAAGGGCGGCCGCCTCGCCGCCGCCTGCTGGCCGGCGCGCGTTCTCACCCTCGCCATCTCCGACGTGCCGGGGGACGATCCCGGCGACATCGCCTCGGGGCCGACCGTCGCCGACCCGACGACCTGCGCCGACGCGCTCGACATCGCCCGTCGCTACGCCGTCGACCTGCCGCCGACCTGCCGCGCCCTGCTCGAGAGCGGCGCGGGCGAGAGCCTCAAGCCCGGCGATCCGATGCTGGCGCGGGCGGAAACGCGCCTCGTCGTGACGCCGCAGATGGCGCTGGAGGCGGCCGCCGCGCTGGCGCGCGCGCAAGGCGTCGCCACGCATATTCTGGGCGACGCCATCGAGGGCGAGGCGCGCGACGTCGCCAAGGCGATGGCAGGAATCGTCCGCCAGATCGCCCGCCGCGATCAGCCCTTCGCGCGGCCCTGCCTGCTGCTCTCGGGCGGCGAGACGACGGTGACGCTGCGCGGCAAGGGGCGCGGCGGGCGCAATGTCGAGTTCCTGCTCGCGCTGGCGGTCGCGCTCGAGGGCGAGGCGGGCGTCTACGCCCTCGCCGGCGACACCGACGGGGTCGACGGGATCGAGGAGATCGCCGGCGCCGTCGCGACGCCGACGACGCTCGCGCGCGCCGCCGCAGCGGGCGTTTCCGCCAAGGCGGCCCTCGCCGACAATGACGGGCACGGCTTCTTCTCGGCGCTGGGCGACAGCCTCGTGACCGGGCCGACGCGCACCAACGTCAACGATTTCCGCGCCATCCTGATCGCCTGAACGGCCTAGTCCGCGAGCGCCGGCGCGCGATGGGGCAGAATGCGCTGGCCCGGCGGCCGCCCGGCCCAGCGCGCCTCGAGCTGCTCCACCACGGCCGCGCCGAAGGCCGGATAGGGCACCGCGACCGAGGCGAGCCACGGCGCGATCCAGCGGTTGAGCGCGTTGCCGTCGACGCCGACGAGGCGGCAGTCGTCCGGGATCGTCACGCCGTCGGCGAGCGCGCGCCGATAGGCGGCGTAGGCGATGAGATCGCTCGGGCAGAACAGGCCGGCCGGCCAGCCCCCCCTCGCCACCAGCCGGTCGACGGCCGCCCCGCCGATGGCGAGATGATCCGGCCCCGCCCCGCGCGCCGCGCGCGGCCGCGCCCCGCCGAGAACGCGCCAGCGCGCCGAAAATCCCTCGACGCGCTCGGCGATGGTGGAGGACGGCGCGGACGGGGCGAGCGTCGCCGCGTCCCGCGCGCCTTGCGCGTGCAGGAAATCCGCCGCGTCCGCGCCGATGCGCAGATTGTCGACGCCGACGAAAGCGCCCGGCCCCATCGGGTTGCGGCGATTGACGAAGACGAGCGCGTCGCCGCGCTTCATCGCGCCGGCAAGGCCCGGGCTCGCCACAGCGCTGACGAGCACGGCCGCGCGCGCCATCTGCGCCCGCATCGCCTCCAGATACTCGTCTTGCAATTCGGCGCGGTCGTGCGTGTCGCACAGGATCATGACGTAGCCGGCCTCGCGCAGCGCCGCCTCCGTCGAGGCGGCGATGGCGGCCATCGCCGGATTGTCGAGATTGGGCGCGAGCATCGCCACGATCTGGCTTTCGCGCCGGCGCAGGCTGCGCCCCGCATGGTTCGGCCGGTAGCCGAGCCGCTCCACCGCCTGCATCACGCGCGCCACCGTCTCGCGGCCCGCCCGGTTGGTCTGGCCGTTGACGACGCGCGAGACGGTCGCGATCGACACGTCCGCCGCGCGCGCGACATCCGCCAGCGAAGCAAGGCTTGCGCGCGGACCCGGCGCCTCGTCCATTTCCGTCCTCCCTGCGCTGCGTCGTCAGCTTTACGACTATGCCGCAGTTGACAAGTTTGGCAAACGTTTGCCAGGCTGTTTGTTTGCACAAGGTCGTCAAGACCGGCCCCGCCGCGACGCCGCGCGGGAGCGAAAGCAACGCGTCGGCCGGTCGCGGCGCGACGCACAAGGGAGGGTCGCATGAAGAAGACGGGCCTGTTCGCGCTCGCGCTGTCGCTCGGCATGGCCGCCGCGCTCGGCGCCGCCTCGGCGCAGACGACGCTGCGCATGACCTGGTACTCGGACGGCGCCGAAGGCGACGTGATGAAGGATCTGCTCGCCCGCTTCGAGGCGAAGAATCCCGACATCAAGGTCGCGCTCGATCAGGTGCCCTTCAAGGCGATCAACGAGAACCTGCCCGTCCAGCTCGCCGCCGGCCAGGGGCCCGACATTGCGCGCGTCGTCGACATGGGCGGCGTCGCCCAATACGCGCTCGACCTGCGCCCGCATCTGAAGGACGCGGCCTATTGGGAGGCCAATTTCGGCCCCTTCCTCGAATGGATGCGCCAGCCGGGCGACACGGCCTCGATCCCCGGCTACATGACGCAGCTCACCGTCACCGGCCCGCTCGTCAACAAGACGCTGTTCGAGCAGGCGGGCGTGCCGCTGCCGGGCGCGAAGGCGACGTGGGAGGATTGGGCGAAGGCCGCCAAGGCGGTCGCCGACAAGACGAAGGCGCCCTATCCGATCGCCGTCGACCGTTCCGGCCATCGCTTCTACGGCGTCGCCGTGTCGATGGGCTCGACCATGGTCGGCGCCGACGGCAAGCTGACGCCTGTCGACGAGGGCTTCAAGCGCGCCGCGCAGATGATCGTCGACTGGCACAAATCGGGCGTCATGTCGAAGGAGCTGTGGGGCTCGGTCTCCGGCTCGGCCTATCGCGGCGCCAATGAGGAGTTCAAGAACGCGCAGGTTCCGTTCTATCTCTCCGGCTCCTGGCAGATCGGCCAGTTCGACAAGACCGTCGGCGACGCCTTCGACTGGATCGCCGCGCCGACGCCCTGCGGCCCGGCCAATTGCTCCGGCATGCCCGGCGGCGCCGCGCTGGTGGCGATCAAGACGACGAAGTCGCCGAAGGAAGTGGCCCGCGTCATGGAGTATCTGGCGAGCGAGGACGTGCTGACCGAGTTCTACGCCCGCACGCTGTTCGTGCCCGGCCACATCGGCATCGCCAAGAAGGGCGTCGCCTATCAGGGCGCCTCGAAGCAGGCGGCCGCGGCGCTGAAGGTGTTCGGCGATCAGGTCGGCGCGCTCGCCCCCGCCGCCTACGCCATTCAAGGCAATCCCTTCTCGCGCATCGTCTTCAACGCGGCGATCTCGCGCCTCGGTCAGGCGATCGCCGGCGAGGGAACGCTCGATCAGGCCTATGAGCGCGTCGCCGCCGACGTCGCCCAGCAGGTCGCCGAACGCCTGAAGAAGTAAGGGCGCGGCGCGCGGCCGCCGCCCGGTCGGAGTCACGCCGATGTCCTCAACGCAGGCGCCGACGCAGGCCGCGCCGAAACCGGCGCGCGAGGGGCTCGGCGGGCGCGTCGTCGCCGCCGCGCTCGGCCTGTTCGACGCGCCGATGGCCTGGCTCCAGCGAGCGCTCGGGCTCGGCGCGATGCCCTACGCCTTCCTCGCGCCGAACGTGCTGTTCTTCGGCGTCTTCGTCTTTCTGCCGATCGCCATCAATCTCGTTTACGCCGTCACCGGCGGCGTCAACATCTATCCATCGCAGCGCCCCTTCGTCGGCGCCGATCATTTTCGCGCGCTCGGCGATTGCGCCTCGTTTCTCGATCCCGCCACCTGCCGCGAGGATCACTTCTGGCGCGGCGTGCGCAACACGCTCGTCTTCACCTTTTTCCAGATGATCGCGATGGTGGGCTCGGCGCTCGTCACCGCGCTGGTGCTCAATCGCCGCATCGTCGCGCGCGGCTTCTTCCGCGCGGTGTTCTTCTTTCCCGTGCTGCTCTCGCCGGTCGTCGTCGCGCTGATCTGGAAGTGGATCCTGCAACGCGACGGTCTGCTCAACGCTGCGCTCGTCGCCGCGGGCGGCGAGAAGATCCTCTTCCTCGTCGAGCCGACATGGGCGATGGCGTGGGCGATCTTCGTCTCGGTGTGGGCCCATATGGGCTTCTACACCCTGATCCTTCTGGCCGGCCTGCAAGCCATTCCCGCCGACATCTACGAGGCGGCGGAGATGGACGGCACGCCGCCGACGCGCGTCTTCTGGCGCCTCACGCTGCCGCTGCTCTGGCCCAATCTCGTCGTCGTGCTCGTCCTCGTGCTGATCCGCGGCGTGCAGACCTTCGACGAGGTGTTCGTGCTCACCGGCGGCGGTCCCGGCACGGCGACGCTGATGGTCGTGCAATACATCTACGAGACCGCCTTCGCCAATCCGGTGCAGAATTTCGGCCTCGCCGGCGCCGCCTCGATCCTGCTCGGCGCCCTGCTCTTCGCTCTGACGATGCTGCAACTCGCTCTGGCGCGCGGCAAGTCGAAGGAGGCGCGCGCATGAAGGCCTCGCTTCTGACCCGCCGCCGCGCGCCGGGACGCCTCGACTGGACGGACATTGTCTCCTACGCCTATCTCGCGCTCGGCGTCGTGATGATGTTCGGCCCCGTGCTGTGGCTGGCGCTCTCCTCGTTCAAGACGCCCGCCGCGCTGATCGAGTTTCCGCCGAGCTTCCTGCCCGCCGCCCAGCGCGTCGTCACGGTCGAGGGCTACGCCCAGCCGCTGGAGTTGTATCGCGTGCGCCAGCCCGACGGCTCGGTGAAGGAAATGGCGCAGATCCGCCGCGTCGGCCTGCAGGCGCAGATGGTCGATCCCGCCGCGCCCGCCGCCGCGCCCGTGCGCGTGCCGATCGAGGCGCGCGAGCCGCTGCGCGAGATCGCCTTCGCCTGGAGCAACTACACCGAGCCGCTGAAGGCCTTCAGCTTCGGCCGCTTCTTCGCCAACTCGCTGTTCGTCACCGTGGTCGCGACGCTGATCACGCTCTTGATCAATTCGATGGCGGCCTATGCGCTGTCCATCTACGAGTTTCGCGGCAAGACGGCGGCGCTGACGATGGTGATTGGCACGCTGATGATCCCGATCACGATCATCCTCGCGCCGGTCTATCTCGTCGTCTCGGCGATCGGCCTCAACAACTCGCTTTGGGCGGTGATCCTGCCCGGCGCGGCGACGCCGACCGGCGTGTTCCTGCTGCGCCAATACATGCTGACGCTGCCGCGCGACCTGATCGAGGCCGCGCGCATGGACCACGCCTCGGAATGGCGCATCTACGCGCGCATCGTCATGCCGCTCGCCGCGCCCGCGCTCGCGGTGCTCGCCATCTTCTCGATCATGTGGCGCTGGAACGAGTTCCTGTGGCCGCTCGCGGTGCTGACGCGCAGCGAGGTCTACACGCTGCAGATCGGCCTCAACGCCTTTCAGGGCGAGTTGCAGACGCAGTGGCACTATCTGCTCGCCATGACCGTGATGACGCTGCTGCCGGTGGCGCTGGTGTTCGTCTTCCTGCAACGCTTCATCACCACTGGAATCGCCAACACGGGGATGAAGTGACATGGCGAGCCTGACGCTGCGCGAGGTGACGAAGGCCTATGGCGCGACGCAGATTCTGAAAGGGATCGACCTCGAGGTCGCCGACGGCGAGTTCGTCGTCTTCGTCGGCCCGTCGGGCTGCGGCAAGTCCACCCTGCTGCGCGCCATCGCCGGGCTCGAGCGCGTCACCTCCGGGCGCATCGCCATCGACGGGCGGGACGTGACGCAGGAGCGCGCCTCCGAGCGCGGCCTTGCGATGGTGTTCCAGTCCTATGCGCTCTATCCGCACATGAGCGTGTATCGCAACATCGCCTTCGCGCTCGAAAATCTGCGCATGCCGCGCGAGGAGATCGACGCGCGCGTGCGCCGCGCGGCGAAGATGCTGCGCCTCGAACCCTATCTCGACCGCAAGCCAGGCGCCTTGTCGGGCGGTCAGCGCCAGCGCGTCGCCATCGGCCGCGCCGTCGTGCGCGACCCGAAGATCTTCCTGTTCGACGAGCCGCTCTCCAATCTCGACGCCGAGCTGCGCGTCGCCACCCGCAAGGAGCTCGCCGCGCTGCACGCCGAGATCGGCGGCACGATCATCTACGTCACGCACGATCAGGTCGAGGCGATGACGCTGGCCGACCGCATCGTCGTCCTGCAGGCCGGCAAGGTCGAGCAGATCGGCGCGCCGCTCGATCTCTACAATCGCCCCGCGAACCGCTTCGTCGCCGGCTTCATCGGCTCGCCGAAGATGAACTTTCTCGCCGCAGGCTCCGCGCCGCTCGCCGCTCTGGCCGCGCCCGCCGGCGCGCGGACTTTCGGCGTCCGCCCCGAGCACGCGATGATCGCCCGCGACGGCGAGGCCGCCGACGCGCGCCTGTCGGTCGACATCGTCGAGCGGCTCGGCGGCGAATCCTACGCCTACGGCGCCTTGCAGGACGGCGCGCCCTTCTGCGTGCGCGCCGGCGACGCTCTGGCCGCCCGCCGCGGCGACTCCATCGGCGTGCGCTTCGACCGCGCGCGCCTTCACTGGTTCGGCGAGGACGACCTCGCCCTCGGCGCCTGAGCGCCCCACACGCAAGACGCCAAACAGACCAAGAGACGGATGTCATGAAAGCCCTGACGAGCGCCCGCTATCTCGGGCAGGACGGACCTTGGCTGCGCTTCGCGCTCGACCACGGCGTCGAGGCGCGCGTCGCGATCCTCGAAGACGACATCGGCCGCGTCGTATTCCGGCGCGACGGCGGCTACCGGCTGGATCGCGGCTGGTCGATCGCGCCGCACCGCTCCGAGCCGCCCTTCGAGGGGCGCGCGCGCGATGACGTGTCCGGCTTCGCCCTGCCCGCCGCGGCGGTCGAGGAGCGCGACGGCGCGGTGACGCTGTCGGCCGGACGCCTCGCCGCGCGCGTGCGGCTCGCTCCGTTCGGCGTCGACTGGACGCGCGCCGGCGAGGCCGCGCCCTTTCTCGCCGACCGCCCGACGCAGGCCTATTTCGTCTCGCGCAGAACCGGCGCGCTCGAGCATCACGTCGTGCGCGACAAGGCGGATCGTCACTACGGGCTCGGCGACAAGTCGGGCCGCCTCGACAAGACGGGGCGCCGCTTCCGCATCGACGCGGTGGACCCCTGCGGCTTCGACGCCGAGACCAGCGACCCGCTCTACAAGATGATCCCGTTCTACATCGTCGACGGCGTGGCCGGCGCGCATGGCGTCTTCTACGACAATCTCGCCGTCGGCGAGATCGACCTCGGCGCGACGCTCGACAATTATCACGGCCTGTTCCGCAGCTATCGCGCTCACGACGGCGATCTCGACTATTACGTCCTCGCCGGCCCGCGCGTCGCCGACGCGACGCGGCGCTTCTCCTGGCTCACCGGCGGCCAGGCGTTCCCGCCGCGCTGGTCGCTCGGCTTCGGCATGACCAGCATGGCGATCGCGGACGCCGACGACGCCGACGCCCAGATCGCGCGCTTCGCCGATCTGTGCCGCGAACACGCCATCCCCTGCGAAAGCTTTCACTTCGGCTCCGGCTATTCGATGCATGGCGGGCGCCGCTACGCCTTCCGCTGGAACCGCGAGAAGTTTCCCGATCCCGCCGCGACGATCGCGCGGCTCAACGCCGCCGGCATGCGCACGGTGGCGAATCTCAAGCCCTGCCTGCTCGACGACCATCCCCGCCTCGGCGAACTCGCCGGAAGCGGCCTCGTGCGCGACGGGGCGACCGGCGCGCTGGCCGTCGCGCAATTCTGGGACGGGCTCGGCCTCCATCTCGATTTCACCGATCCCGCCGGCCGCGACTGGTGGCGGGCGGGCATACGCGACACGCTGCTGTCGACCGGCCTCGACACGGTGTGGAACGACAACAACGAATACGAGATCTGGGACGAGGACGCGGTCTGCGCCGGCGACGGCCGGCCCTTCCCGCAACGCCTCGCGCGGGCCGCGCAGGCGCTCTTGATGAGCAAGCTCTCGCGCGCCGCGCAGATCGAGGCCAGGCCCGCCCTGCGCCCTTACGTCGTCACGCGCGCCGGCGCGGCCGGGCTGTGGCGCTACGGCCAGACATGGTCCGGCGACAACGCCACCGCCTGGAAGACCCTGCGCTTCAACCTCTCGCAGGGGCTCGGCATGAGTCTGTCCGGCATGTTCAACATCGGCCACGACGCCGGCGGCTTTCACGGTCCCGCGCCGGGGCCCGAGCTGCTCGCCCGCTTCGTCGAGTTCTGCGCCTTCTGGCCGCGCTTCGTCATGAACTCGTGGAACGACGACGGCGGCGTCACGACGCCGTGGATGCATCCGCAGGTTCTCGCGCCGATCCGCGCCGCGATGGCGCTGCGCGCGCGCCTCATGCCCTACATCTACACGCAGATGCGCCGCGCCGCGGTCGACGACACGCCGCCGGTGCGCCCGCTCCTGTTCGACTTCCCCGACGACGCCGGCGCGCGCGACGTCGACGATTGCTTCCTGCTCGGGCCCGACCTTCTCGTCGCGCCCGCGCTGGAGGAAGGCGCGACGACGCGCGAGGTCTATCTGCCGGCCCATCCCGGCGGCTGGCGCGATCTGCACGACGGCGCGCGGTTCGAGAGCGGACACGTCCACCGCGTCGCCGGCCCGCTCGGACGCGTCCCGCTGTTCGTGCGCGAGGGCGCGATCCTGCCGACGCTCGGAGCGGACGGGGCGATCGAACTCGTCGTCTACGGCGACGGCGCCGCGCGCGGCGCGCTATGGCTCGACGACGGGCAGACCGCGCGCTGGCGCGAGGACGGCGCGCTCGTGGAGGCGCGCGTCGAGGCCTCGGGCGCGGCGCGGCTGACGCTCCTCGCCGGCGCGCACGCGGCCGCGCCCCCGGCGCTGCCGCTGCGCGCGAACCCGCCGCGCGTCGACCTCGCCGCAGAGGCGCGCCTGTCCCCGGCGCGTTGAGGCGCGGGCGTGGCTCGTCCGGCGCCGCCCGGCCCCGCTTTCAAGAAAACGACCTCGGAGGATCGTGGTTGTGGACGGGGCCGAACGTCGGCGCGCCGACGCTGCGTTCGAGCGACGGGAGAACGGCGCGATCGCGGATCGCGTCGCATCGGCGCGCGATCACGATCGAGCCGGTCTCCTGTCCTGGATTGGCGGCGTGAAGACGCGGCGCGCCGTCAGAATGCGACGCCAAGCTTCGCCTTGACGACGTGCCGGGAGAAATCGTCGAGGTTCAGGCTCTGGCCGGCGGCCTGGCCGAAGGCCTTGCCCCGAAGCTGCGCCGACCAGGCGACGTTCACCGAGATCGTCTCGTTCGGCGCCCAGAACAGGTTCGGCCCGGCGAACCAGGCGTAGCCGGGCTTGCGGTTGAAGAAGGCGCCTTCGTAGACGCGCTGATGCGCGACGTCGGCGCCGAGGAACAGCGAGTCCGACACCTTGTAGGCGAGCGCGGCGCGCAGGTTCAGCGAGGAGCCGACGCAATGGCCGGCGCCGCTCGCAGTGACGCAATCGACGCCGTTGTCGCCCGTCGCGTCGGCGCCGTATTCGAGGTTGAAGGCGCCGTAGAGGCGGTTCGGCACGAGCGCGGCGTCGAGCAGGATCTTCGTGGTCACGGCGAAGGTCGCGCTCGATCCGCGCGCGAACAGCGGCGCCGCCGTGTCGCGCAGACGCGCGTGGGTGTGGGCGACGGTCGGCTCGACAACCAGCGTCAGGCCGACGCCGTGTGCGTCGCGACTGAGCAGCTTGGCTTTCATTTCCAGTCCCGCTGCGATGGACGTCGCCCGGAAGGACGTGGTGGGATCGCTCGCGCGTTCGTGGCCGACCGTGATCGAGGGGCCGATCTCGAAACAGGGCGCGAGGCCTCCGGAGAGCGACGCCTTCAATCCGTGCGCATGGGCGCGGCCGACGCGCGCGCCGAACGCCGCGCCGTATTCGAGACCGGCGCCCCAGCTTCCGGCCTCGGCGACGTCGGAGCCGGCGGCGAAGCCGAAGGCGTCCGGCGGCACGGCGTCGGACTCCTTGCAGGCGATCGAGCCGACGGCGGCGGGCGCCGGCTTCTTGGTGGGGAGATCCGCCGCATAGGCGGAGACGGACGCGGCGAGCGCCGCGAGCGTGAGAAGGATTCGCATAATGTCCTGATGTCCCGATGTGTCGTGAGATGAGAAGGCATGCGACGGGCGCGCCGAAGCGTCGCCCGCCGCGCCGAAGCGGCGTTCACTGCAGGCCGAGAACGCCGCGCAGCTTGGAGAGATCCTCGGCCAGCGCGTTGATCGGCCCGCGCATGGCGTTGCGGTCGCGCTTGCTCACCTTCTCGTAAGGAACGAAACCGCCGCCGGGCGCCTGATACCTGGCGAGCAGCACGTTGACCTTGGCGAAGTTGTCGTCGATGCGTTTGACGAGCTTCGGGTTCTCCTTCGCCGTCAGCGGCCGCAACAGATCGTGGATCTTGCCGGCGCCTTCGACATTGGCGTTGAAGTCCCACAGGTCGGCGCCGCTGTAGCGGTTCTCCTCGCCCGAGATCTTCGTCTTGGCGACTTCCTCGATCAGGACGGCGGCGCCGCCGACGACCTTTTCGGGCGGCACGGTGAGCGCCTTGATTCGCTCGCGCAGCGTTTTCAGATCGACCATGAGCTTGTCGGCGACGGGCGCGAGGCCCTCGGTCGAGTTTTTCGCGAAGAGGCCGTACTCGAGACGGTGGAAGCCGGAGAAGTTCGGGTCGGCCTCCTTCTTCTCGAAGTCGTCGGCGCGCACGTCGATGCTCTTGTCGAGATCGGAGAACAGTTCGGCGATCGGCTCGATCCGCTCGTAATGCACGCGGGCCGGCGCGTAGAGCGCCTTCGCCCTGTCGAGCTGGCCGGCCTTCACCGCGTCGACAAAGGTCTGCGACTCGGCGATCAGCTTCTCGATCTCCTCGGAGATCCAGATCTTGTAGTCGGCGATCGGCGCAACGAGGTCGGCCGCGGCGGGTTTGGCGCCGGCCGGAACGGCCGGAAGCCCCACGCAGATCGCGACAAGCAGCGCGGCGGCCGCTTTCAAGGAGCGGTTCGTCGTCATCATGTCAGCCCTTCTTTTGAGAAACGCCTGCGGCGGCCAACAGCGGTCCGCCGAGGATGTCGCCGGGCGTCTCGACGCCCGGCAGCACATAGAAATAGCCGCCGCCGAAGGGCTTGATGTACTCCTCCAGCGGCTCGCCGTTGAGGCGCTCCTGCACCGCGATGAAGCCCCTCTTCAGGCTGGCCTGGAACGAAACGAAGATCAGGCCCATGTCGAGCTGTCCCGATTTCGTCACGCCATTCGAGTAGTTGTAGCCGCGCCGGTCAGCGGCGCGTCTCCGCCGCGCGCGCCGACCGGATTTGCGAGGCGGATGTGCGCGTCGAAGGGAATGCGCTCGCCGCGCGGATCGTCCGTGTAGCGCGGATCATCGTGCTCCTGCGCGAGCCCGAGCGGCGCGCCGTCGTCGCGGCGGCGGCCGAAGATCTGCTCCTGTTCGCCGAGCGGCGTGCGATCCCAGCGCTCGACGTAGTTGCGAATGAGGCGAACGACCATGTAGCTGCCGTCTTGCGCCCAGGCGGGCGTCTCGCCGTCGGCCTGCGTCCACACCAGCGCGCGCATCGTCGCCGGGTTCCCGGAGTCGGCGTTCGCCGTGCCGTCCTTGAAGCCGAGCAGATTGCGCCCGGTGCCGAGCGGGCCGGACCGCGCGCCGTGGGTCGCGGCGAATCCTTCCTGCTTCCAGCGCAGGGACAGCGTGTCGGGCGTGTGCTTGATGACGTCGCGCAGCGCGTGCAGCGTCTCCTCCGGCGTCTCGGCGCAGATCTGCAGCATCACGTCGCCGTGGCAGAGATCGCCGTCGAGAGCGTCGTTCGGGAAGTCCGTCATCTCGACGAGTTCGGGCGGACGCAACGCGGACAGGCCGAAGCGCTCGTCGAACAGGGACGCGCCGACGGCGAGCGTCATCGTCAGGCGCTCCGGCCGGATCACCGGGCCAAGGATGCCCGAATCCGCCGGCGGGAAGCCGGGATCGAGCGGCGGAACCAGGCCGCCCTGCGTGAGGAAGGCGATGCGCTCGGTCAGAAGCTTCAGCAGAGCGGCGAGCTCCTCACGCGTCTCGACGAGCAGATCGAACGAGGCGAACAGGCCCGAATAAGGCTGCGGCGTGACGACGCCCGCCTGATGTCGCCCGAGATAGGGAACGACGAGAGGAGCGGGCGCAGGAAGCGTCGCGGTCTCAATCGTGTGCGGTTGCGCCCGCACGGGTGCGGCGGCGAGCGTGACGCCCGCGGCGGTCAGAAGGCTGCGTCGTGTCGTGTTCATGTTCATCAGCTCAGGCCCAATGCGGCGGGAAGTTTTCCGATCTGCGCGGCGAGCGCGTCCGCCGCCTCGCCCGTCGCGCCGCCGGACAACGCGGCGCGCGTTCGCGCGAGCGCGGCGTCGAACTCGGCCGCCAGCGCCGGATCGGCGCGGCGCGCAAGCGGCGTCAGCAACGCGAGCTGCGTCTCGAGGGCGGCGAACAGGGTCGGCGCGTCCGCAGCGGGCGCGACGGTCAGGCCATGTGCGGCGGCGGCGAGCGCGCGCGTCAAGGCGAGCGGCGAAATCTGCGTCTGGCGCAGCGCCTCGGCGTAGGCGGCGGCCGGCGCGACGATATCGCCCTGCGGCTGCGCCAGCGCGGCGGCGGCCGCCGCCGCTTGCGACGCGGCGACGCCCTCCAGCGTCGACAATCTGACGAATGCGCTGCGCGCCGCGGCGCGATCGCCCGCCTCGGCCGCCTTCGTCAGCGCCTTCGCTTCGCCGATCAGCCACACGCGATGCTCGGCGCCGAGGCCGACGAGATCGGCCGCGCCAGGCTTCGCCGGGCCCGCCGTTCTGCCGCCCTCGGCGTTGAGCACGACGAGCCTGCCGCGCGGATTCGAAAGCAGCCCGCAGGCGATTTCGTAGTCGCCCGGCTCCAGCGTGGTGGTCAGCTTCTGCTTGAACCCCGGCGCGATGTTCTCGCGCTCGTCGACGATCATCACGCCCTTGAGAATTTCCCACTCCATGGCGCGGCTGGATTTGTTCGCGATCAGGAAGGTGACGCGCCCCGCCTTGATCGTCAGCTCGTTGGGCTCGCAGCCTTTGGCGGTCACGGTCACCGGAACGACGGGGGGCTCCTGCGCCGGGGCGGACGCGGAAGCGACAAGGAGGAACTGGAGAGCGAGGAGGAGACAACGCATCGCAAACCTCATGCGGCGCGCGCGGCGCCGGCGGCGGCGGAGGCGCCGCCGCGCAGGAACAGCGCCAGCGTGGGAGCGAGATAGAGGACATAGAGCGCGACCTCGCCGACGCTCGGCGCGTCACGATAGCCAAGCACGGCGGCCATCAGAGTTCCGAGAACGCCGTCGGCCGGCAGCGTCTCGGAGAGGTTCCACGCGAGCGTCTGCAGATGGTTCCACACCCCCGCCTCGTGCAGCGAGCGCAGCGCGCCGGCCAGCAGTCCGGCCGCGACGAAGATCAGCAGCGCCCCGGTCCAACGGAAGAAGCGGCGCAGGTCGACGCGGCGGCCGAAGCGGAAGATCGCGACGCCGGTCGCCAGAGCGGCGACAAGACCGAGCACGGCGCCGGCAGGCGCCTGCCAGCCGACGTCCTCCTGCTGGAACGAGGCGATGAGGAAGACGGCGGACTCGAGTCCCTCGCGTGCGACCGCCAGAAACGCCACGCCGGCGAGCGCCCGGCCGCCGCCCTGCGTGCGGTCGAAGGCGGCGTCCACCTGTCCGCGCAGCATCGCGCCGATGGAGCCGGCCGCCTCCCGCATCCAGAACACCATGCCGGTGAGAACGACGACCGCGACAAGCGCGACGGCCGCTTCGAACAGCTCCTGCGCCTTTTGCGGAAACTCGCCGGACGCCGCGTGAAGTCCCGCCGCGAGCGCGGCGCTGAGCGCACTGGCAAGCGCGGCCCCGGCCCAGACATGCCGCAATGCGCCGGCGCGGCCGGTCTGAACGAGATAACTCGCGACGATTCCGACGATCAGGGCCGCCTCGACCCCCTCGCGCAACATGATCAGAAACGGAACTAGCATCAGGTCTCTACCGCGGTCTTGGCGGAGGCACAGTATGAATAAATAAATGGAGGGCAAGAAATATGTTTTGGAATTATAACAGTTAAAAACTAGATGCACAAAGATGCGATGAGCAAGGGCAAAATAAGCAACGTCGTAAATTTATCTATTGTTTAATACGTAAGTCACGCGTTGGTTGATGCGACAATAGGGCGGCTGTAGCGGTTGATTTCGGACAAATGTCCTTAAATATGCAAAAAATAACTTTGGTATAATTTACAGTCCGCGCCGCCGCACATGATGGCCATGTGCGGTCGATATTGCGGCAGATCGGAACCAGATGCGCGCCGCGCCGGCGCGCTCGGCCGGGGCTGGCGTTGACGGCGATGACGCCGCGGTCGCGATGGCCGTCGAAGACCACCGCCTTCGGACGAGGACGCGACCAGCTTCCACCTCCTCGACGCCGAGGGCGCAAGCGATCGCCTCGACGGGAGCCGGAACGGGACGCGTTCGATCGCTCCCGGCGCGCGCTCGTTTTCGCGTTCAGGACGGGAACGCCGGCGCATGTCGACGGCGTCGAACGCGGCCAGCGCGGGCGCTGCCGCAGCATTGGTATGGCGGGCGCATTGCATCATGACCCAATAGGTTCGCTCGAAGTCGCCCCGGCGCCGGGACAAGGCTGCGCTCCTGCCTGCCGCCGCCGACTCGGCCAGTTTTCCCAAACAACATCGAGAGGCGGACGATGCGCCGAGTCGCAAGCTTCGCAAATCTGTCTGCCCGCCCAGAGCGTTCCGGTGAAATCGGCGCGGCTCGCCTCGTCGTGGCCGTTGACGCTCCATACGGCGTCGCCCGATCGGCAGGGCGCGCCGGTCGCCGGGCGAGTTGCACTGTGCGCGCGACGAATTGCGAGCGGCAAGAGCGGAGCCTGGACACGCGAGACAGACCTTGCGCGGCATATTGAATGCCCCGAAAAGAGCCCCGGCCAGCTTTCCGACAAGACCCCCGACCGGGCTTACGATGTCGACGCAGAAAGCGCCTGTCTTCACGAGTTCGTGCAAGCGTTCCCGTTCGCTCGACAGTCGGACGACATCGGCTCGCGGCCCATTTGGCTTTTCCGCGGAAGCGACGTGCGCGACCTCTCCGTCGAATGGGGCGATGCGGATGCTCGCCGGAAAGTCGATTTCGGCGTCGGGCGCGTCGATCTCCACCTGTTCCGCGCCGGCGCGGCGATCCTTGCGGTGGAGTTGTCCCTTCGTTCCAGGGCGACGAGCCTTGCCGACATGCAGGATGTTCACGACATTCGCCGTCGCGCCGATCACCCCTGCACCCAACGAAAGCGGCAGCGCACGCACGCGCCGACGATGCGGCGGGCGCCCCGCCGCCCGGCCGTCGGCGGAGTGGAAAAACCAGTCAGAACAACGAATTGTGGTTGGTGGAGCTGATGAGATTCGAACTCACGACCTCTGCAGTGCGATTGCAGCGCTCTCCCATCTGAGCTACAGCCCCGAACCGGCGCGGGGTATACGGCCCCGCCCCTGCCCCTGTCAACGCGGCTGGCGCGGTCCTGCGCCGATTTGGGCGCGCGCGCCGGATGCGCGCCGCCGCGAGGGTTGCGGCGGGCGCTTGGCGCCTCTACATCGGTCGCGCCCCCTGCGGAGCCCACGTGATGCGCGCCATTCTCGACGTCGTTCTGATCGTTCTGAACCTTTACACCTATGTCGTCATCGCCGGCGCGATCCTGTCGTGGCTGCTCGCCTTCAACGTGGTGAACTACAGCAACGACGTCGTGCGCGCGGTGTGGCAGGCGATCAACGCGGTGACCGAGCCGCTGCTCGGGCCGATCCGCGCGCGGCTGCCCAATCTCGGCGGCGTCGACATTTCGCCGATCGTGCTGTTGCTCGGCGTGTTCTTCCTGCAGAGCGTCATCGTCCGCTACATCTATCCGAACGTGTTCTGATCCGTGGCCGGCGCGCCGCAGCCCGCATCCGCGCTCGCCTGGAGCGAACGGCCGGACGGCGTGAGCCTCAGCGTGCGGCTGACGCCGAAGGCCGACCGCGACGGCCTCGACGGTTGCGAGACGCGCGACGACGGCCGCGCCGTGCTGCGCGCCCGCGTGCGCGCCGTCCCCGAGAACAACAAGGCGAATGCGGCGCTGACGCGCCTCGTCGCCGAGCGGCTCGGCCTGCCGGCCTCGGCGGTGACGCTCGCCGCCGGCGCGACGGCGCGCGTGAAGACGCTGGCGATTCGCGGCGAACCGGCCGCCCTCGCCGCCGCCCTGTCGGCGCTCGCCGGCGGCGACAGAGACACGAGCAAGACCAAGAAGGGCAAGCCATGACCGCCGACACCGCGAGCAAGAGCGCGACCGACAGCGCCACCAAGACCGCCGCCGGGAACTTCTTCGAGGATTTCCGCCTCGGCCAGACGATCCGCCACGCCACCCCCCGCACCGTGACCGAGGGCGACGTCGCCCTCTACACCGCGCTCTACGGATCGCGCTTCGCCGTGCAGTCGTCGGACGCCTTCGCCAAACGGATCGGCTATCCGCGCGCGCCCGTCGACGATCTGCTCGTCTTCCACATCGTCTTCGGCAAGACGGTGCCGGACGTCTCGCTCAACGCGGTCGCCAATCTCGGCTACGCCGGCTGCCGCTTCCTTGCGCCCGTCTATCCCGGCGACACGCTGGCCTCGACCTCGGAGGTGATCGGCCTCAAGGAGAACTCCAACCGCCAGACCGGCGTCGTCTATGTGCGCTCGAAGGGGACCAACCAGCGCGGCGACGTGGTGCTCGACTATGTGCGCTGGGTGATGGTGAGGAAGCGCGACGTCGACGCGCAGATCGAGGAGGAGAAGGTTCCCGACCTGCCCAAGGCGCTCGACGCATCGAGCCTCGGCGACGCCTGCCCGCCGATCGACGCCCGGCATTACGACCTGGCGCTCTCCGGCGCGCCCTTCCGCTTCGCCGACTACCACAAGGGCGAGCGGATCGACCATGTCGACGGCATGACGGTGGAGGAGGCCGAGCACATGCTGGCGACCCGCCTCTACCAGAACACCGCCAAGGTGCATTTCAACCAGTTCACCGAAGGGCAGGGCCGCTTCGGCCGTCGCCTCATCTATGGCGGGCACGTCATCTCGCTCGCCCGCGCGCTGTCCTTCAACGGCCTGTCCAACGCCTTCCACATCGCCGCGATCAATGGCGGGCGCCACGTCGCCCCGCTGTTCGCCGGCGGCACGGTGCACGCCTGGACGGAGGTCTTGGCGACGAGCGGCGTCGAGGGGCGCGACGACGTCGGCGCGCTGCGGCTGCGCACCATCGCCACGAAGGACCGGCCCTGCGCCGACTTCCCGCTCGAAGGGCCGGACGGCAAGCCGGATCCCGCCGTCATCCTCGATCTCGACTACTGGGCGCTGATCCCGCGCTGAGGCGGCGGCGATGCGCTTGCCGCCCGACACGGTTCTGCTGGTCGTCGACATGCAGGCGGCGATCGACGATCCGCGCTGGGGCGAGTTGAACAACCCCGGAGCGGAGGCGAACGTCGCCGCCCTGCTGGCGGGCTGGCGCGGGCATGGCCTGCCGGTCGTCCATATCCGCCACGATTCGCCTGAACCGCGCTCGCCCTACCGGGCGGAGACGCCGGGCCACGTCTTCAAGCCCTGCGCCGCGCCGGCGCCCGGCGAGGCCGTGGTCGGCAAGGAGGCGACCAGCGCCTTCGCCGACGGGCGCCTCGACGCCGCGCTGACGAAGCTCGGCGTCACCGCCCTCGTCCTGTGCGGCGTTCTGACCCAGAACTCGGTTGAGGCGACCGCCCGGGCGGCCGGCGATCTCGGCTACCGCGTGTTCGTCGTCGCCGACGCCTGCCGGGCGAGCGCAAAAACGGACGCCGCCGGCCGGCGCTGGAGTGCGGCGGAGGTCCACGCGCTGTCCCTCGCCAATCTCGCCGGCGAATACGCCCGCATCGTCGAGGCCGACACGGCGGTCATGGCGGCGCGCCTGGCGGCCGCGATCCGCGACCGGCGGGCGGCGAAGGCGGGCCGGGCCGGGGCCTGACCGGCGCCGCAGCAGGAACGGGCGCGGGCGGCGCATATTGCCTCGCGATGCGCTCTTCCGCACGCGGATCGAGCAAGCGCAGGGTCAGCAGAAAAGCCCACTCGGCCGGCTTCATCGCCAGATAGACGAGATCGCAGACCCATTTGTGCGCGAACAAACCGTAGTAGCGGCCGGCGACCCGGCCGATGGCGTCGTAGCGCGGCCTGATCCATCCGTGCAGACCCGGCCATCGCTCCGCAATCAGTTCTTCGAACGCGTTGGCGATCAAGAGTTGCCGCGTGCAGACGATCGTCTCGCCCCGCCGCCAGCCCATCCGCACGGGGCGCACGACGCCGGGATGGCCGTTCGCGCCGATGGTGCAGAGATAGTGGCCGCACGGAGTGACGACCGGCGTGTCGGAGAATGTGAGGCCGATGGTCCGCGTGAACGCGTCGTGCAGCGGATTGGGCGTTCGCGCTGCGACATAAACGGCCGCCGCCGCCAGCGCGCCGCCGACCAGCGGCGGTGTAAGCGAACCCGGACCCCCGCGCGACAATCGGATCGACCGGACAATCCCGAACGCCAGCGAAACGACGAGCAGCGGCCACAGTGGCGCGACGAACGGAGCGCCTCCCAAAGCCGAGAAATGCGCGCCCGCCGCCGCCACGAGCGCCGCGCCGGACCAGAACAGAAACTGGACCAGAACCTCAAATAGATGATTTGCAACGTTCTTTCGTATCGCCAGATAGAGCGCCACGACAACCCAAATCACGACCAGGACAGACGTATAGACGGCGTATTCTGCATTCAAAGGCGCAAATGACGGCAAACTCCGTCGATGGGATCCTGCACGTATCGCGTGTTGGCGCTATTAATGAAGTGAACGCCCGCAGCGAGCGGCGCGCACAGCCCAAGCGTGATCGATGGCCTGATCGAGGGCCTGATCGTCGGCATCCGTGCTCCTCTCGCTCAACCGCCTCGCAATTGCGCCGAAGATCGCAGTGCGCCCGGCCCCTGCGCGATAGCTCCTCCCGCTTTTCCCTACCTTCGGCTGTGTTGCCTGTCGACGACGATCGCAGTAATGGACGAGCGGCCGGCCTGCTGGGGGCCGCAATCCAGTTGGAGACCGTTCGATGGCCGAGGCTTCCACGCCCGCCGACAAGCGGCCGCGCGTCAGCGCGGCGGAGCGCCCGCTCTCGCCGCACCTGCAGATCTACCGGCCGATGCTGACGATGATGATGTCGATCACGCATCGCATCACCGGCGCGGCGCTCTACCTGGGCTCGCTGCTGCTCGTCTGGTGGCTGCTGGCGCTGGCGACCGATGCGCGCGCCTTCCAGTTCGCGACCGACATCCTGACCTCCTGGTTCGGCCGGCTCGTTCTGTTCGGCTTCACCCTGGCGCTGTTCACCCACTTCATGGGCGGGCTGCGGCACTTCGTATGGGACACCGGCCGCGGCATGGAGCATCCCCAGCGCGAATGGCTGGCGCAGGCCACCCTCGTCGGCGGCGTCGGCCTGACGCTGCTGGTGTGGATCGCCGCCTACGCGCTGCGCTGAGGAGGATCGCATGTCCAACGCCCCCAACTCGCTGCGCACGCCGCTCTCGCGCATCCGCCATCTCGGCTCGGCCCGCTCGGGCACCGGCCATCTGTGGGCGATGCGCGTGACCGCCGTCGCCCTCGCGCTGCTGCTGATCGCGGTGACGATCCTGATGCTGACGCTCGTCGGCCAGGACTACAACGCGGTGCGCGCGACCATGGCGCGGCCCTTGCCGGCGATCCTGATGCTCGCCTTCACGCTGACGGCGGCCTACCACATGATGATCGGCATGCGCACGATCATCGAGGATTACGTGCCCAACGACCATCAGCGCGAATGGGCGCTGATCGGCAACGCGCTGTTCTGCGGCGCCGTCGCCCTCGCCAGCGTCTACGCCGTCCTCAAGATCAGCTTCGTCTGACGACGAGCGCGCGCCCGGCCGCGGGCGCGCCTTCCCTCCCGGCGCCCGCGCCCACACACACGACATCACGCAAGGCATCACGCTCATGGCCATGAACGGCGCCGCCAAAGCCCCCGCCAACACCGCCTATCCGATCACCGACCACACCTTCGACGTCGTGGTGGTCGGCGCCGGCGGCGCGGGCCTGCGCGCCACCGTCGGCTGCTCGCAGGCGGGCCTGCGCACCGCCTGCATCACCAAGGTGTTCCCGACCCGCTCGCACACCGTCGCGGCGCAGGGGGGCGTCGCCGCCGCGCTCGCCAACATGGGCCCGGACGAGTGGAAGTGGCACATGTACGACACCGTGAAGGGATCGGACTGGCTGGGCGATCAGGACGCCATCGAATATCTGACGCCGCAACGCGCCGGCCGCCGTGTACGAGCTCGAGCACTGGGGCGTGCCCTTCTCGCGCACCGTCGACGGCAAGATCTACCAGCGCCCCTTCGGCGGCATGACGACCGACTATGGACGCGGCCCGCCCGCCCAGCGCACCTGCGCGGCGGCCGACCGCACCGGCCACGCCATGCTGCACACGCTCTACGGCCAGGCGCTGCGCTACACGACCGAGTTCTTCATCGAGTATTTCGCCATCGACCTGATCATGGACGCCGAAGGGCGCTGCCGCGGCGTCGTCTGCCTGAAGATGGACGACGGCACGATCCACCGCTTCCGCGCCCAGCTCGTCATTCTGGCGACCGGCGGCTACGGCCGCGCCTATTTCTCGGCGACCTCGGCCCACACCTGCACCGGCGACGGCGGCGGCATGGTGCTGCGCGCCGGCCTGCCGTTGCAGGACATGGAGTTCGTGCAGTTCCACCCGACCGGCATCTACGGCGCGGGCTGCCTCATCACCGAGGGCGCGCGCGGCGAGGGCGGCTATCTCACCAACTCCGCCGGCGAGCGCTTCATGGAGCGTTATGCGCCCAGCGTGAAGGACCTCGCCCCGCGCGACATGGTCTCGCGCGCCATGACGATGGAGATCCGCGAGGGCCGCGGCGTCGGCAAGGGCAAGGACCACATCTTCCTGCACCTCGACCATCTCGACCCGAAGATCCTGCACGAGCGCCTGCCCGGCATCTCGGAGAGCGCCAAGATCTTCGCCGGCGTCGACGTCACCAAGGAGCCGATCCCGGTTCTGCCGACCGTGCACTACAACATGGGCGGCATCCCGACGAACTATCACGGCGAGGTTCTGCGCAAGAAGGACGGCGATCCCGACGTCGTGGTGCCGGGCCTGATGGCGATCGGCGAGGCGGCCTGCGTCTCCGTGCACGGCGCCAACCGCCTCGGCTCCAACTCGCTGATCGACCTCGTCGTGTTCGGCCGCGCCGCCGGCCTGCGCGCCGCCGAGCTGGTCAAGCCCGGCGAGAAGCAGCCCGACCTGCCGGCCGACTCGGCCGACCTGTCGCTGTCGCGCCTCGACCGTCTGCGCCACGCCAATGGCGGCGCGCCGACGGCGGATCTGCGCCTCAACATGCAGCGCGTCATGCAGAACAACTGCGCCGTCTATCGCGACGGCCCGACGCTCGAGGAAGGCAAGCGCCTCATCCACGAGGTGTGGAAGTCCTCCGCCGACGTGCGCGTGACCGACCGCTCGCTGGTCTGGAACTCCGACCTCATCGAGACGCTGGAGTACGAGAACCTCATCATCCAGGCCGTGGTGACGATGGACGGCGCGGAGAACCGCAAGGAGTCGCGCGGCGCCCACGCCCGCGAGGACTACGCCCAGCGCGACGACGTCAACTGGATGAAGCACACGCTGGCCAGCATCGACGATCAGGCCAAGTCGGTGGCGATCGACTACCGCCCGGTGCACAGCTACACGATGACCAACGAGGTCGCCTACATCGAGCCGAAGGCGCGCGTGTACTGAAAATTGGAGGCGCGGCCGGAGCACGATAGCCTCCGGCCCATGTCCTTCGCCCGCATCGGCCGCGATCCCGCCGTCATGGGCGGCAAGCCCTGCATTCGCGGCGCGCGGGTGACGGTTGGGGCAGTCGTCGGCCAGCTCGGCGTCGGCGCGTCCATCGAGGATGTGCTGCGCGACTACCCCTGTCTCACCGAGCCGGACATGCGCGAGGCGATCCGCTACGCGGCACGGCTGGCGCAGGGACGCGACATCGCCCTCGACGCGGCGGAATGACGCCAAGCGGCGCGCCTGCGCCTGCCGCCGCTGACCGACGCCGGTTGATCGCCGCCCCGCGTTGACACGCCCGCCAAAACCCCCGATCTGTGAACCCTCGCGCCGTCGCGCGCCGGACGCCCGATGACCTCCAACCGCAAGCCCGTTTCCTCGCCGAAAGAGCCGCCGCAGGAGCCGTTCAAGCGGGCCGTCGCCTCGGCCATGCGGGCGCTGGCGCAGTCGCCGACGCTCGAGGTCACCTACGCCTCCGACCGCCCCTCCGTCGTCGCCAGCCCCGAGGGCGCGCGCGCCCGCCTGCCCGAGCCCTCGCGCAAGATGACGCTGAAGGAGGCCTCGGTCGTGCGCGGCCATGCCGACGCGATGGCGCTGCGCCTGGCTGTCCACGACGCCGCCGTGCACCGCAAGCTCTCGCCGCAGAACCCGGCCGCCCGCGCCGTCTTCGAGGCGGTCGAGCAGGCGCGCGTCGAATCGGTCGGCGCCCGGCGCATGGTCGGCGTCGCCGCCAATCTCGACGCGATGATCGAGGACCGCTACCACCGCGCCCATCTCGACGGGGTGAGCGACCGCGCCGACGCCCCGATCGAGGAGGCGGTGGCGATGCTCGCCCGCGAGCGGATGACCGGCCGGCCGATCCCGGCCGCCGCCCGTCCCCTTGTCGAACAATGGCGCGACCATATCGAGGCGCGCGCCGGCGCCGATCTCGACAGGCTCGCCGGCGAGGTCGAGAACCAGCGCGCCGTCGCCAAAATCGTCCACAAGCTGCTCGCCGACCTCGACATGGCCGACCAGCAGGACATGGACCCGGACGCCGACCCGGACGACGAGACCGACGAGAACAAGCCCGACCAGCCCGACGAGGGCGACGCCGACGCCGGCGAGAGCGACTCCGGCGAGGCGATGGAGATGGAGGCCATCGAGGGCTCGCGCGACGACCTCGAAGAGGGCGAGATGGAGGCCATGGACGGGCCCTCCGGCGAGTTTCCCGAGGACGCCGAGGAGGGCGATTCGGACGAAGCCTCCGAGAGCCGCCGCCGCGACGTCGCGCCCGATCCCGGCCGCGGCCCGGACTACAAGGCCTTCACGACGAAATTCGACGAGGAGACCTCGGCCGAGGATCTGTGCGAGCCGGAGGAGCTGGAGCGCCTGCGCTCCTATCTCGACAAGCAGCTCGCCAATCTGTCGAACGTCGTCGGGCGCCTGGCCAACCGGTTGCAGCGCCGCCTGATGGCGCAGCAGAACCGCGCCTGGGAGTTCGACCTCGAGGAGGGCATCCTCGACACCGCGCGGCTCGTGCGCATCGTCATCGACCCGCAGCAGCCGCTCTCCTTCAAGCGCGAGAAGGACACCGACTTCCGCGACACGGTGGTGACGCTGCTGCTCGACAATTCCGGCTCGATGCGCGGCCGGCCGATCACGGTCGCCGCCACCTGCGCCGACATTCTCGCCCGCACGCTGGAGCGTTGCGGCGTCAAGGTGGAGATCCTCGGCTTCACCACCCGCAACTGGAAGGGCGGGCAGTCGCGCGAGGCCTGGCTGCAGGCGGGCAAGCCCGCCAATCCCGGCCGCCTCAACGATCTGCGCCACATCATCTACAAGGCCGCCGACGCGCCGTGGCGGCGGGCGCGGCGCAATCTCGGCCTGATGATGCGCGAGGGCCTGCTCAAGGAGAACATCGACGGCGAGGCGCTGGACTGGGCGCACAAGCGCCTGCTCGGCCGCACCGAGCAGCGCCGCATCCTGATGATGATCTCGGACGGCGCGCCGGTCGACGACTCAACCCTGTCGGTCAATCCCGGCAACTATCTCGAGCGCCACCTGCGCGCGATCATCGAGGAGATCGAGACGCGCTCGCCGGTCGAGCTCATCGCCATCGGCATCGGCCACGACGTGACGCGCTACTACAAGCGCGCCGTGACCATCGTCGACGCCGAGGAGCTGGGCGGCGCGATGACCGAAAAGCTCGCCGAACTGTTCTCCGAGAACGCCGCGCCGGTCGAGGCCGCGCCGCGTCGCGCCAGCCCGCGCGCGGCGGCCGCCGCCCAGCGCGCCGCCAAGCCCGCGGGCAAGCCCGCCAGCAAGCCACAGGCGGCGGGCAAGGCGAGCCCGAAGGCGCCCGCCGGCGCCGCCCGGCGTTGACGCGGACCCGCCTCACCCGACGCGCCTGGCTCGCCGGCGGCCTTGGCCTTGCGGCCGGCGCGGGCGGCCTCGCCGCCCTTGGCCACGGCGCGGAGAAGCGCCGAACCGGCCCCGCGCCCGGTCCCGACCAGCCGACGCCGGTGTCGGCGCGGACCATTCGCCGCTTCGAGATCACCGATCCGACGCGCACGCGCTTCGGCGCGCTTGAGTTCCGCTCCGGTCTGGCGCTCGCCTCCACCCATCCCGATTTCGGCGGCTTTTCCGGCCTGCGCCTGTCGCAGCAGGGCAAACGCCTGCTCGCCGTCACCGATTCGGGGGACTGGCTTGCCGCGGCCGTAGAGACGACGGCGGACGGCGCGCTGACTGGCCTGTCCGACGCGCGCATCGGCCCGGTTCTGGGGCCGCGCGGCGAGAAGCTGGCGACCAGTGGACGCTGGGATTGCGAGGCGCTCGCCGAGGGGCCGGAGGGAACGGTCTATGTCGGGATCGAGCGCGTCGACGAGATCTGGCGGTTCGACATCGGCCGCGACGGGCTGCTCGCGCGCGGCGCGCAGGTTCCCGTTCCCGCCGGCATGCGCCGCTGGCCGGGCAACAAGGGGCCGGAGGCGCTGGCTGTGGCGCCCGCGGGCTCGCCCCATGCGGGCGGGCTGATCGTCGTCGCCGAGCGCGCCTTCGGCCATCGCGACGTCACCGCGGGTTTCGTCATCGGCGGGCCGAACCCGTGCGAGTTCCGGATGCGCCGTCGCGACGATTTCGACGTGTCGGACTGCTGCGTCCTGCCCTCGGGCGATCTGATGATCCTCGAGCGCCGCTTCCGCTGGTCGGACGGCATGGCGATCCGCCTGCGCCGCCTCGCCATCGCCGAGCTGAAGCCGAACGCCGTGGTCGAGGGCCGTCAGGTGTTCGAGGCGACGATGATGCAGGACATCGACAACATGGAGGGCCTCGCCGCCCACCGCGACGGCGCCGGCGACACCATCCTGACGATGATCTCCGACGACAATTTCAACTGGTTCCAGCGCACGCTGCTCTTGCAGTTCCGCCTCGTCGAATAGCGCCGCGTTAACGCCTGAAACGCGGCGCGAACGAAGCGCCGACGAATCGGCGAAACGCCCGTTTTCCCTGTATGTTCACGCCATATGCTGCGCCGCGACGGCGCGCGCGCCACAAGCGCGCCGGCCGCCTCTGTGGACAACGCCGGCGGAGCGTTAACGCCTGCCCCGAAACGGGACGGGCGTCCCACGCGCGCGCGTCAGTATCCGCCGCCGCCCCCGTCGCCGCCCTCGCCGCCCCGCCGCTCGCCCTGCCGGTAGACGTCGCGCGGGTCGATCCGCTTGGTCTCCTTCCGCTGCCGCCCGTAGCGCAGATCGCGAAGGGTCGAGCCTTGCGGCTGGGTCTGCTGCTGCGGCTGGGTCTGCTGCGGACGCTGCGTGGTCTGCTGGCCGCGCGGACTTTGCGCCGTGCCCCTGAAGTTGGACGGCGCGCCCTGCCGGGCCTGCCCCGTGCCGCGCCAATCCGACGGGGCGCTGGGATTGCCCGAGATCGGCCGCCCGCCAAAGCGCGGCGCCTCGCCCTGATGACTGCCGAACTGCGCGCGCGCCTCGGGGCCGACCAGACTGGCCGCTGCGATGAGCGAGGCGAGGAAGAAGAGCTTGATCATCGACGGATCCTCTCGGCTGGCGGGCGGACGACCGCGCTACGCCTCGCCGCCCGACGCGCGATCCTCCCCGCCCCGCGCCGCCGGCGCCTGTCCCAAACGGCATAGGCGCGCGGCGCGCGGCGAAATTCTCCACGCCTCGCGCGGATTTGAGCTGAGCACGCCTGCGCCGGGAGGCGCCGGGCCTTCCGGCCGCGAGCGCCCATGCTAGGCTCTCCCCATCGGGAGGCCTTGTCGTGGGGGCCATAGCGACTGCGCGCCTGACGGAAGCAAGCCGAAGGATCGTCGAGGCGGCCGTCCTCGGCGAGTCTTGGGCCGACCCGCTCGACGCCTTCGCCCACGCGGCCGGCGCCGAGGGCGCGACGCTCGTCGGCGAGGGCGGGCGGCAGGGCCCGGTCATTCTGGCGACGAGCGGCGTCGCGGAGGGCGTCGCCGCCTATCTCGCCGGGCGCGCCCCGCCGGACGCCCGCCTCGCGCGCGTCCATCCCACGCTCGCCTGCGGATTCCGGACGGATTTCGACGACTTCTCCCCGCGCGAGATCGCGCGCGATCCGTTCTACGTCGATTTTTTGCGCCGCTACGGACTCGGCTGGCACGCGACCGCCCTTCTCGCCGACGCCTCGGACGGCGCCGGCCGGATCTTTCTCGGCCTGAAGCGCAGTTGTCGCCGAAGCCATTACGAGCCCGAGGAATGCGCCGCGCTCGCGGCCGCGCTGCCCGCCCTGCGCGAGGCGGCCCATATCGCCCGGATGCGGTTCAACGGCGAACGCAAGCCCTTCGCGCTCGCCTATGGCGACGACGAGCGCGGGGTGTTCGCAATAGACGGGCGCGGCCTCGCCCGGCCGCTCAACGAGGCGGCCCAGCGCCTGCTGGGCGTCGATCTGACGTTGCGCGGCGGCCGGCTGGCGGCCCACTCGGCCGAGGCCGACGCGCGCTTGCAGGCGCTGCTCGCCGCCGCGCTCGCGCCGCCGCGCCGGGGCGCCGCGACGATCGTCGACGCTGTGCGTGGCGGCCGACGTCTGATCCTGCGCGCTGTCGCGCTCGACGGGGCGGGCCGCGACCTGTTCGCCGCCGATGCGGCGTTGCTGCTGGTGGAACACTGGCGGCGCCCCGGCGGCCCATCGCCGGCGACGACCGCCACCTTGCGCGAGGCCTTCGGCCTCACGCCCGCCGAGGCGAAGGTCGCCGCGCTGATCGCCGACGGCGCCGCGCTCCCCGAGATCGCCCGGCGCCTCGCCATCTCCCCGGGCACGGCGCGCAATCACCTGAAGAGCGGCATGGCCAAGGCCGGCGCGCCGCGCCAGGCCGAGTTCGCCCTGCTGTGCGGCCGGTTGCGCGCGTGAGCGGCCGCCGGCCGCCCCGCTCACACCGGCAGGCCGGTCTCCGCCTTCACCTCCTCCATCACCGGATAGGTGTGCGTCGCCCTGACGCCCGGCAGCGTCAGCAGCACCTCGCCGAGGAAGCGCCGGTAATGCGCCATGTCGGGCACGCGCGCCTTGACGAGATAGTCGAAGCCGCCGGCGACCAGGTGGCACTCCAGCACTTCCGGCGCGCGGCGCACGGCGGCGTCGAATTTCTCGAACACGTCGGCGGTGGTGCGGTCGAGCGTCACCTCGACGAAGACCAGCATCTCCAGTCCGAGCTTGGCGGGATCGAGCCGCGCGCCGTAGCCTGCGATGACGCCGTCGCGGACGAGGCGCTTCACCCGCTCGGTGACCGCCGTCGGCGACAGGCCGACGCGCTCGGCGAGGTCGACATGCGAGACGCGCCCATCCGCCTGCAGCACGGCGAGGATGCGCCGGTCGAGCCGGTCCAGTCTTGGAAGTTCGGAAGTCACGGCGATTTGCCTCAACTGTAGGGTATTCCTCTAACATGGAGCCAAAATCGCCGCTACGGTCGCTACGGATTGTCGCGTATCTGGATGATGTCGCCGCGGCCGATCAGAGCCGCGCCACGAGGAGCCACGAGGAGCCCGCATGGTCGCCGCCGCCCCCCGCATCGCCCGCTTCGACGCCCCCTACGCCGCGCCCGACGACGAGATCGCCGCCCGTCTGCTGGCGAGCGCCGCGCTGCCGCGCGAGGCCGAGGCGCGGATCGACGACCGCGCCGCCCGCCTTGTCGCCGCCATCCGCACCCGCGCCGGCGGTCTCGGCGGCATCGAGGATTTTTTGCGCGAATACTCGCTCTCCACCAAGGAGGGCCTCGCCCTCATGGTGCTGGCCGAGGCGCTGCTGCGCGTGCCCGACTCCGAGACGGCCGACCGGCTGATCGAGGACAAGCTGGGGCAGGCCGACTGGACGCAGCACGAGACGCGCTCGGACGCCTGGCTGGTCACCGCCTCGGCCTGGGCGCTCGGACTCACCGCCCGCGTCATCCAGCCGGGCGAGACGCCGGAAGGCGTCATCGGCTCGCTCGCCAAGCGCATGGGCCTGCCGGCCGTGCGCGGCGCCACGCGACAGGCGATGCGGCTGATGGGCTCGCATTTCGTCCTCGGCCAGACCATCGAGGAGGCGCTGAAACGCGCCGCCTCCGGCCAGGGCCGGCTCTACCGCTACTCCTTCGACATGCTGGGCGAGGGCGCCCGCACCGCCGACGACGCGGACCGGTATCTCGCCTCCTACGCGCAGGCGATCGAGGCCATCGGCAAGGCCGCCGGAAACGCCGCGCTGCCGGACCGGCCCGGCATCTCGGTGAAGCTCTCGGCGTTGCATCCGCGCTACGAGGCGGTGAGCGAAAAGCGCGTGCTCGACGAGCTTGTCCCGCGCGTCGTCGGCCTCGCCCGCGCGGCCAAACGCTACGACCTCAACTTCACCATCGACGCGGAGGAGGCCGACCGCCTCGAACTGTCGCTCGACGTCATCGCCGCCGTCGTCGCCGATCCGGAGCTTGCCGGCTGGAGCGGCTTCGGCCTCGCCATTCAGGCCTATCAGAAGCGCGCGCCCGAGGTGGTGGACTGGATCGTCCGCCTCGCCGAGACGCACGGCCGCAGTTTCATGGTGCGCCTCGTCAAGGGCGCGTATTGGGACACCGAGGTCAAGCGCGCGCAGGAGCGCGGCCTGCCCGACTATCCCGTCTTCACCCGCAAGGCGATGACGGACCTGAACTACCTCGCCTGCGCGAAGAAGCTGCTCGAAGCGCGGCCGCGCATCTATCCGCAATTCGCCACGCACAATGCGTTGTCGATCGCCTCGATCCTCGAACTCGCCGGCGGCGCGAAAGGCTACGAATTCCAACGCCTGCACGGCATGGGCGAGGAAGCCTACAAGGCGCTGCTGACCGAGGAGCCGACCGCCGCCTGCCGCACCTATGCGCCGGTCGGCGGCCATCGCGACCTGCTCGCCTATCTCGTGCGGCGCCTGCTCGAGAACGGCGCCAACTCGTCCTTCGTGTCGGTCGCGGCCGATCCGGACGTGCCGGTGTCGAACCTGCTGGTGCGCCCGCAGGCGATCATCGGGGCGCCCGCCGCCGCGCGCAATCCGCGCGTGCCTCTGCCCGACGCGCTCTATCCCGACCGCAAGAATTCGCGCGGCGTCGAACTCGGCGACCGCGACAGCCGCGAGGCGCTGCTCGCCGCCGTGCGCGGCGCCGATCTCGCGAACCTGCGCGCCGTTCCGCTGGTCGACGGGCGCGAGGCCGCAGGCGCCGAGCGCGACGTGCGCTCGCCCATCGACGGCGCCGCCATCGGCCGCGTCGTCGAAGCCTCGTCCGCGACGGCGGACGCCGCGATGCGCGCGGCGCGCGCCGGTTTCCGCGCCTGGGATCGCGCCGGCCACGCCGCGCGCGCCGCGACGCTCGACAGGACGGGAGAGCTGCTCGAGGCGCGCGCCCCGCGCTTCCTCGCGCTGTTGCAGAGCGAGGGCGGCAAGACCATCGACGACGCCGTCGCCGAATTGCGCGAGGCGGTCGATTTCTGCCGCTACTACGCCGCGCAGGCGCGCGCCATGGCGACGGGGCAGACGATGCCCGGCCCGACCGGCGAGGACAATCTGTTGCGCTATCGCGGCCGCGGCGTGTTCGTCTGCATCAGCCCGTGGAATTTCCCGCTGGCGATCTTCCTCGGCCAGATCGCCGCCGCGCTCGTCGCCGGCAACGCGGTCGTCGCCAAGCCGGCCGAGCAGACGCCGCTGATCGCGGTCGAAGCCGTTCGCCTCATGCACGAGGCGGGCGTGCCGGCGAGCGCGTTGCATGTGACGCCCGGCGACGGCGCCGTCGGCGCTGCGCTCGTCGCCCATCCGCTGACCGGCGGCGTCGCCTTCACGGGCTCGACCGAGGTCGCCTGGCGCATCAACCGCGCGCTGGCGGCGAAGGAGAGCGCCATCGTGCCGCTGATCGCCGAGACGGGCGGCATCAACGCGATGATCGTCGACGCGACCGCGCTGCCCGAGCAGGTGGCGGACGATGTGGTGATCTCCGCCTTCCGCTCGGCCGGTCAGCGCTGCTCGGCGCTGCGGCTGCTCTGCGTGCAGGAGGACGTCGCCGACAAGATGATCGAGATGATCGCCGGCGCCGCCGCCGAACTGAAGATCGGCGATCCGCGCGACGCCAGCGTGCATGTCGGCCCCGTCATCGACGCCGAGGCGAAGGCGAGCCTCGACGCGCATGTCGCGGCGATGACGAAGGGCGCGAAGACGCGGCTCGCCGGCGCGGTTCCGCCCGGCCTGAAGGAACCTTCGTCGCCCCGCACATCTTCGAACTGTCGCGCGCCGGCGACCTCAAGCAGGAGGTGTTCGGCCCCGTGCTGCATGTCGTGCGCTGGAAGGCGCGCGAGTTGCCGCGCCTGCTCGACGATATCGAGGGCACGGGCTACGGCCTCACCCTCGGCGTGCATTCGCGCATCGACGAGACGATCGAGACGATCACGGACCGGCTGCCGGTCGGCAATTGCTACGTCAACCGCAACATGATCGGCGCGGTCGTCGGCACGCAGCCCTTCGGCGGCTGCGGTCTGTCGGGCACCGGCCCGAAGGCGGGCGGCCCGAACTATGTGAAGCGCTTCTCGCTGGAGCAGGTCGTTTCGATCAACACCGCGGCGGCCGGCGGCAACGCCACGCTGATCGCGATGGGCGAGTGAGGCGATGCGCGTCGTCCAGCCCGCCGGGTCGCGCGGCAGCCTGCGCGCCATCCAGCGCCTCGCCAACGACGCGCGCAATCCTCTCGATGCGCATGTGAGCGCCGCGCGTGGCCGCGCGACGCAACTCGCATGGCTGTCGCCGCGCGCCGACGACGACTTCGCCGAGTATCGCGACGGCGCCTTCCTGACGCTGATCGGCCGGCCCGATCTCGACGCCGCGCGAAAGACCTTCTGGCCGGCGCGCGGGCCGCAATGGGACGCGCTCGCGCGCGACGAGGACGGCGCGCTGTATCTCGTCGAGGCGAAGGCGCATGTCGACGAGATGCTCTCGCCTGCGACCGCCGCCGGCGGCGCCTCGCGCGCCATGATCGAGGCGGCGCTGGCGCGCACCGCCGAAGCGCTCGGCGCGAAGCCGCGCGCGCCGTGGAGCCAGTGCTTCTATCAACTCGCCAACCGCCTGGCCTGGACGCTGTTCCTGCGCGGGAACGGCGTTGACGCGAAACTTCTGCTGGTCAATGTCGTCGGCGACGCCGGAATGGCCGGCCCGTCCTCCCCCGAGGCGTGGAACGCCGCCTATCGCGTCGCCTTTCACGTCATGGGCCTGCCCAAGCGCCACGCGCTGTCGGCGCATCTGATCGAAGCGTTTCCGACGATGGCGGAGATCGAGGCATGAGCGCGCAGACCTGGCGGACGGTCCTCGCCGTCGCCGGACTCGGCCTGCTCTCGCTCGCGATCTTCCTCAGCCCGACGGTCGGCGGCCTCGCCATTGGCGCGGCGCTGGCGCTCGGTTGTTTCTGGATCGGCGAGCGCGCCTTTCGTCGCCTCGCCTCGCGCGAGGAGATCCGCGCCGACCTTGAGGACCGCACGCGCAATCCGCCGTCTTGACGCCTGCGCGCGCGCATCGTCCGATGCGCGCATGTCGCTTCCCTATCGTCCCAATGTCGGCGTCGCGCTGTTCAACCGCGACGGTCTCGTCTTCGCCGGCTTCGGCAACTCGTCCGGCCCCGAGATCGTCACGCCCGGCCATGAATGGCAGATGCCGCAGGGCGGCATCGACGCGGACGAGGACATCGTCGCCGCCGCCCGCCGCGAATTGCGCGAGGAGACAGGCGTGACGAAAGCGCGGTTTCTGGCCGTCACCGAGGACTGGGCGTCCTACGACTTCCCGCCCTATGACGGCCCGCCGCATCGCCTGTGCGCATGGCGCGGACAGAAGCAGAAATGGGTCGCCTTCCGTTTCGAGGGCGAGGAGCGCGACATCGACCTGTCGCGCCCAAACGACGGCGAGCCGCCGGAGTTTTCGCACTGGCGCTGGCTGCCGCTCGGCGACATGCCGGCGCTCGTCGTCGCGCACAAGCGGCCGGTCTACGAGATGGTGGCGCGCGCCTTCGCGCTTCGCCGCGCCCGCGCCCTGAAACGAAAAAGCCCCGCGCGAGCGGCTCTCGATGGCGAGGGCTGGTCGCGAAGGTCGCGCGTTCAGATGCGCAGCGCGGCTTTCAGCTCGTTCAGCTTGTCGAGCTTCTCCTGCGCGCGACGCTTCAGCTCCGCGTCCTTGGCGTCGGCGACGTCGTCGCCGGCGTCGCGGATCTCGCGCTCGATGGCGGCGCCGTCGAGCTGCTCGAGCGGCAGCGCCTGCTCGGCGAGCAGGATGAAGCCACCGGCGTTGATGTCGGCGAAGCCGCCGCGCACGAACAGGCGCTGCGTGCGGCCGGCCGTCGTCACGTCGACGACGCCGGGGCGCAGCGTCGTCATCAGCGGCGCGTGATCCTTCAGGATCGTCATGTCGCCTTCCGACGCCGGGACGACCACGCTGTCGACGTCGCCCGAGAAGAGAACCTTCTCAGGCGAGACGAGCTCGAAGTGGAAAGCGGCCATAACAGGTTCTCCGGTCGGCGTTGCGCGGCGGAATTACGCCGCTTCGGCCGCGAGCTTCTGGGCCTTCTCGATGGCTTCCTCGATCGTGCCGACCATGTAGAAGGCGGCCTCCGGCAGGTGATCGTACTTGCCCTCGACGAGGCCCTTGAAGCCCTTGATCGTGTCGGCGAGCGAGACGAGCTTGCCAGGCGAACCGGTGAACACCTCGGCGACGTGGAAGGGCTGCGACAGGAAGCGCTCGATCTTGCGGGCGCGCGCGACGGCGAGCTTGTCCTCTTCCGACAGTTCGTCCATGCCCAGAATGGCGATGATGTCCTGCAGCGCCTTGTAGCGCTGGAGCACCTGCTGCACCTGACGGGCGACGCCGTAATGCTCCTCGCCGACGACCAGCGGGGAGAGCATGCGCGAGGTCGAGTCGAGCGGGTCGACCGCCGGATAGATGCCCTTTTCCGCGATCGAGCGCGACAGCACGGTTGTGGCGTCGAGATGGGCGAAGGAGGTCGCCGGCGCCGGGTCGGTGTAGTCGTCGGCGGGGACGTAAATCGCCTGCATCGAGGTGATCGGGCCCTTCGTCGTCGTGGTGATGCGCTCCTGCATCTGGCCCATGTCGGTGGCGAGCGTCGGCTGATAGCCCACGGCCGAGGGAATGCGGCCGAGCAGCGCCGACACTTCCGAGCCCGCCTGCGTGAAGCGGAAGATGTTGTCGACGAAGAACAGCACGTCCTGGCCCTGGTCGCGGAAGTGCTCGGCGACCGTCAGACCCGTCAGCGCGACGCGGGCGCGCGCGCCCGGCGGCTCGTTCATCTGGCCGTACACCAGCGCGGCCTTGGAGCCGGCGGTGGAGCCGTTCTCGGGCTTCTTGTTGACGCCGCCCTCGATCATCTCGTGATAGAGGTCGTTGCCCTCGCGCGTGCGCTCGCCGACGCCGGCGAACACGGAGTAGCCGCCGTGCGCTTTCGCGACGTTGTTGATCAGCTCCATGATCAGCACGGTCTTGCCGACGCCCGCGCCGCCGAACAGGCCGATCTTGCCGCCCTTGGCGTAGGGCGCGAGCAGGTCGACGACCTTGATGCCCGTCTCGAGAATCTGCGCTTCCGTCGCCTGCTCGGCGTAGGAGGGCGCCGGCTGATGGATGGCGCGCTTGGTCGCCGTCTTCACCGGGCCGGCCTCGTCCACCGGCTCGCCGATGACGTTGATGATGCGGCCGAGGCACTCGTCGCCGACGGGGACCATGATCGGCGAGCCGGTGTCGGTCACGGCCTGGCCGCGGGTCAGGCCCTCGGACACGTCCATGGCGATGCAGCGCACGGAGTTCTCGCCGAGATGCTGGGCCACCTCGAGGACGAGGCGGTTGCCGTTGTTGCTCGTCTCGAGCGCGTTCAGAATCTCGGGCAGATGGCCGTCGAACTTCACGTCGACGACCGCGCCGATGACCTGCGTGATCTTGCCGGCCTTGGAATTGTCAATTGCCGTGTTGGCCATCATCGACTCCTGATTTCCTCATGCGCCGGCGACCGGCGGCTTTGACATCGGGCCGCAGCGCGAGGGCTGCGGAGAATGGTTCGACTTACAGCGCCTCGGCGCCGGAGATGATCTCGATCAGTTCCTTCGTGATCATCGCCTGACGGGTGCGGTTGTAGGTCAGCGTCTGCTTGCGGATCATGTCGCCGGCGTTGCGGGTGGCGTTGTCCATCGCGCTCATGCGCGCGCCCTGTTCGGAGGCGGCGTTCTCGAGCAGCGCGCGGAACACCTGCACCGAGATGTTGCGCGGCAGGAGCTGCGACAGGATCTCGCCTTCCTCGGGCTCGTAGTCGTAGCTCGTCGCCGCAGCCCCGCCGGAGGCCGCGCCCGCGACCTGCGCGGGGATGAGCTGCTGCGCCGTCGGGATCTGCGAGATGACCGACTTGAAGCGCGAGAAGAACAGCGTCGCCACGTCGAACTGGCCGGCCTCGAACATGCCGATGATCTTGCGGCCGATCGCGTCGGCGTCGCCGAAGGCGAGCTGGCGCACGCCGCGCAGATCGACGGTCTCGACGATCAGCGCGTCGAACTGGCGGCGAAGCTGGTCGTAGCCCTTCTTGCCGACGCAGATGATCTTGACCGTCTTGCCCTGCTGCTGGAGCCGGTAGATGTGCTCGCGCGCAAGACGCACGATCGAGGAGTTGAACGCCCCGCACAGGCCGCGCTCGGCCGTGCAGACGACGAGCAGATGCGTCTGATCCTTGCCGTTGCCCGACAGCAGCGCCGGCCCCTGCGCGCCCGGCGCGACGCCGCCCGCCAGGTTGGCGAGCACCGCCTCCATGCGCTCGGCATAGGGGCGCGCCGCCTCGGCCGCGCTCTGGGCGCGGCGCAGCTTCGCCGCCGCGACCATCTGCATGGCCTTGGTGATCTTCTGCGTCGCCTTGACCGAGGCGATCCGGTTACGGAGGTCCTTCAGCGAGGCCATGGTTCAACCGATCGAGTTGGAGCCGTCCGGATCAGGCGAAGGCCTTGGCGAAAGCGTCGACCGCCGCCTTGAGCTTGCCCGCCGTGTCGTCGGACAGATCCTTCGACGAGCGGATCGCCTCGAGGATCTCGGGATGCTTGGTGCGGATCGTCGTCAGCAGCTGATCCTCGAAGGCGCGCACGCGGTTGACCGGCAGCGGATCGAGATAGCCGTTGACGCCGGCGTAGATCACCGCGACCTGCTCTTCCATCTTCAGCGGCGAGAACTGCGGCTGCTTCAGGAGTTCCGTCAGGCGCGCGCCGCGGTTGAGCAGACGCTGCGTCACCGCGTCGAGGTCGGAGCCGAACTGCGCGAAGGCGGCCATCTCGCGATACTGCGCGAGCTCGCCCTTGATCTTGCCGGCGACCTTCTTCATCGCCTTGGTCTGCGCCGAGGAGCCGACGCGCGACACCGACAGGCCGACGTTCACCGCCGGGCGGATGCCCTGGTAGAACAGATCGGTCTCGAGGAAGATCTGGCCGTCGGTGATCGAGATCACGTTGGTCGGGATGTAGGCCGACACGTCGTTGGCCTGCGTCTCGATGACCGGCAGCGCCGTGAGCGAACCGGCCTTGTTGGCGTCGTTCAGCTTGGCGGCGCGCTCGAGCAGGCGGGAGTGGAGATAGAACACGTCGCCCGGATACGCCTCGCGGCCCGGCGGGCGGCGCAGCAGCAGCGACATCTGGCGGTAGGCGACGGCCTGCTTGGACAGATCGTCGTACACGATCACGGCGTGCATGCCGTTGTCGCGGAAATACTCGCCCATCGCGCAGCCGGCGAAGGGGGCGAGGAACTGCATCGGCGCGGCGTCCGAGGCGGTGGCGGCGACGACGATGGAATAGTCGAGCGCGCCCTGCTCCTCGAGCACCTTCACGAACTGCGCGACGGTGGAGCGCTTCTGGCCGACCGCGACATAGACGCAGTAGAGCTTCTGGCTCTCCGGGCTGCCGGCGACGTTCAGCGGCTTCTGGTTGAGGATCGTGTCGAGCGCGATCGCGGTCTTGCCGGTCTGGCGGTCGCCGATGATCAGCTCGCGCTGGCCGCGGCCGATCGGGATCATCGCGTCGATCGCCTTCAGGCCGGTGGCCATCGGCTCGTGCACGGACTTGCGCGGAATGATGCCGGGCGCCTTCACGTCCACGCGGGCGCGGTGGTCGGCCTGGATCGGGCCCTTGCCGTCGATCGGGTTGCCGAGCGCGTCGACGACGCGGCCGAGCAGGCCCTTGCCGACCGGCACGTCGACGATGGCGCCGGTGCGCTTGACCGTGTCGCCTTCCTTGATGTCGCGGTCGGCGCCGAAGATGACGACGCCGACATTGTCGCTCTCGAGGTTGAGCGCCATGCCGCGGATGCCGCCGGGAAACTCGACCATCTCGCCGGCCTGGACGTTGTCGAGGCCGTAGACGCGCGCGATGCCGTCGCCGACGGAGAGAACCTGGCCGACTTCCGTGACCTGGGCCTCGGCGCCGAAATTCTTGATTTCGGTCTTCAGGATCGAGGAGATTTCAGCGGCGCGGATATCCATCAGCCGACCTCTTTCATGCGGGTTCGAATGGCGTTGAGCTTGGTCTTCAGCGAGCCGTCGTACATGCGCGAGCCGAGCTTGACGACGAGGCCGCCGATGATGGCGGGATCGACCTTGACCGACATGCCGACCGAGCGGCCGCCGGTGATCGACTTCAGCGCGTCCTCGATGGCGGCGCGCTGCGAATCGCCGACCGGCTCGGCGACGGTGATCTCGGCCCGGGCGACGCCCTTGGCCTGATCGTTGAGAGTGCGGTAGCCGCGGATCATGTCGCCGAGGGCGAACAGGCGGCGCTTGGAGGCGACGAGGCGCACGAACTTGCCGACGACGCCGGAAATGCCGGCCTTGTCGAGCACGGCGCCGATGGCGCGGGTCTGCTCTTCGGCGCTGAACACCGGGCTCTTGACGAGGCGGTCGAGGTCGGCGCTCCCCTCGATCAGGCGGCCGAGCTTGTCGAGATCGGCGCCGACCGCGTCGGTCGCGTTCTGCTCCTGCGCCAGAGAGAACAGCGCCGAGGCGTAGCGCCCCGCCATTCCCGATACGATCGTTTCGTCCTGCGCCATGCGCGACCGCTTCCCGAAATGGTCTTCGCATCAAGATCTTGTGCGCTGCCTTGCGGCGCGCGCGACCCGATGGCGAAGCGCGGGTGAAGTGCCGGGGCGTCGCGCGTGAAAACGCGGCCGCTCCGACGGGCGGCCGTCACCTAACATAGGCGTTTTTGGGGCGCAACCGGGCGCGCGCCTTCCGCGCGTGAGGCTTTGGGATGAGATCGGCGGAGCAGGCGCGACCCTGCGCCGCGCCGGCGCTTGACCGGCGGCGTCGATTGGCCTCGAAGCAGAGGCGGGGAGGGCGCAAGGCCGATGGACTGGATATGCCGTTCGTTCGACGACCTCTGCGGGCGCGAGGTCTACGAATTGCTGGCGCTGCGCTGCCGCGTCTTCGTCGTCGAGCAGGCCTGCGCCTTTCAGGAGATCGACGGGCGCGACACCGAGGCCCGGCACCTCATGGGCTGGGAGGGCGGCCGGCTCACCGCCTGCGCCCGCCTGCTGCCGGCCGCGGGCGGCGAGCCGCGCTCCATCGGCCGCGTCGCGACCGCGCCTGAGGCGCGCGGAACCGGCCTCGGCAAGGCGCTGATGGGGCAGGCGCTGCGCATCCTGCTGGCGGAAGACCCGGCCGCCCCCATCGCCCTCGGCGCGCAGGCGCACCTCGCCGCGCCCTTCTACGAGCCGCTCGGCTTCAGGGTCGTGGGCGAACCTTATGAAGAGGACGGCATTCCTCACGTCCACATGCTTTATCAAGCAGCGACTAAGTGACGCGACTATTTTCTACTTGCCATGCCATATTCTTCGGCGGAGATAATTGTCTACTTTTTGCGCACAAGGAGAAACGAATGCGCACAGTGCTATTGCTCGCAAGTGTTCTTGCGATGACGACCCCCGTCTCTGCGTTGGCCGAATGTCGTTCTCATCCCACTAGATTTTTCCCGGAACAGAATGACATGGCAACCTCGGCGGTCACAACCGACAGCGGGGGGTGCCGTTTCAATTTCATTGCCCGAGGCACTCGCATGTACACTTCGTCGAGCATCGTGACCAAGGCAAGTCATGGGTCACTGGAGCAAGTTGGTCGCTTCCGATTTAAATACAAACCATCCAATGGATACAGGGGACACGATTCGTTTGTCCTCAAGATTTGCGCCACCGGCCAGGCCGGGAGCGGCTGCTCGCAGATCACGTACAATGTGACCATCAAATGATCACGGCCCCAGCAGATCGATCAGCGGCGGGATGAGCGGCGCGTCGGCGGGGGGCATCGGCAGCTCGCGCATCTTGCCCGGCCGCACCCATTTCAGCGCCTGCCCGTCGCGCGGCTGCACGAACCCCTGCCACTTGCGGCAAATGTAGAGCGGCATCAGCAAGTGAAACTCGGGATAGCCGTGGCTGGCGAAGGCGAGCGGGGCGAGGCAGGTCTCGCGCACCTCGATCCCCAGCTCCTCGCGCAATTCGCGGATCAGCGCGGCCTCGGGCCGCTCCTGCGGCTCCAGCTTGCCGCCGGGAAACTCCCACAGCCCGGCGAGCTGCTTGCCCGGCGGGCGCTGCGCCAGCAGCACGCGCCCGTCCGCGTCGACAAGCGCGCAGGCGACGACGAGCAGGATCCGCGCCGGCCCCTGCTGCGGCAGCGGGGCGTCCTCACACCCCATTGAGGATCACCTTGATGGGCTTGTCCTCCTTGCCGGTGACGGTGACGATCTCGTAGACCGCGCCGCCCTGCCAGGGCTTGGCCTCGTCCGGCCGCCAGACGATCTGCGTCGTGACGTAATACGTCCCCGGCGCGACATTCTCGAAGCTGAAGCGCCCGCTCGATTCCGATTTCGTCGTGCGCGTCATCTCGACATAGGCCGGATCGGTCTCCTCCGCCTTGGCGTAGGCGGTCGCGGCGACGAACTTCGCGCCGCCGAACAGCTTGTCGAACCGCTCTTTCGCGTAAGCGGTCGCCGGCACCAGCCGGACGATCTCGCCCACCGCGAAGGCGGGCGTTCCGCTCGGCTTCTTGATGAAGGCGTGCCCGTCGATCCGCGTCGTCCCCGTCGCCTTGACGAAGGCGGCGGCCTTGGCGTCGAAGCGCGTCGCGATCGTCACCGGCGCCGGTTGCGTCGCCTGACAGGCGGCGAGCGTCAGCGCGAGGACGAGAGCGCCGAGGGACCGCCCGGCCGCCCCGCACATGTCATGGCCGGGCTTGTCCCGGCCATCCACGCGGCGCGTCCGGGCGTGGATGCCCGGGACGAGCCCGGGCAGGACGGGAGTCGGACGACGCGAAAAGAGCACCCTCACGAGCGGTAGTCGCCGTTGATCGCGACATACTCCTTGGTCAGGTCGCAGGTCCACGCTGTGAAGCGCCCTGTCCCGAGGCCGAGATCGACCTTCACGGCGATCTCCTCGCCCTTCATGTAGGCCGACACCTTCGCCTCGTCGTAGGAGGGGTCGCGCAGGCCCTTGGCGGCGACGCGGATGTCGCCGAACCAGATCGCCAGCCGGTCGCGCTCGGCCGGCTCGCCCGCCTTGCCGACGGCCATGACGACGCGGCCCCAATTGGCGTCCTCGCCGGCGATGGCGGTCTTCACCAGCGGCGAATTGGCGATGGCCATGGCGACGCCCTTGGCGGACTTGGCGGTCTTGGCCCCCTCCACCGTCACCGAGACGAATTTGCGCGCCCCCTCGCCGTCGCGCGCCACCTGCTGGGCGAGGTCGCGCAGCACGAGGTCGAGCTTGGCGCGGAAATCGGCGAGCCGACGGTCGCCCTTATCAGTGATCTTCGGGCAGCCGCGTTTGGCGGCGGCGCCCGTGGCGAACAGCATCAGCGTGTCGGAGGTCGAAGTGTCGGAATCGACCGTCAGGGCGTTGAACGACGTCTCGACCGCTTTGGACAGCATCCCCTGCAGGGCGGCGGCGGCGATCGGCGCGTCGGTGAAGACGAAGGACAGCATCGTCGCCATGTCGGGCGCGATCATGCCGGCGCCCTTGGCGACGCCGGCGATGGTGACGGGAACGCCGGCGATGGTCGCCGTCTGCGTCGCCACCTTCGGAAAGGTGTCGGTCGTCATGATCGCGCGGGCCGCGTCGAGCATCGCGTCGGCGCGGACATCGCCGGCGAGCCTGTCCAGCACGCCCTCGAATTTCGAGGCGTCGAGCGGCTCGCCGATCACGCCGGTGGAGGCGAGATAGATCTCGGAGGCGGGCGCGCCGGTCGCCTTGGCGGCGATTTCGGCGGTCTTCTTCACCGCCGCCGCGCCGACCTTGCCGGTGAAGGCGTTGGCGTTGCCGGAATTGACCACGAGGGCGCGCGCCTTGCCGCCCTTCAGCTTGGCCCTGCACCAGTCCACCGGGGCGGAGGGGCATTTGGAGCGCGTGAACACGCCGGCCGCCTGCGTGCCCTTGTCCATCACCGCCAGCAGCACGTCGGTGCGGCCCTTGTAGCGGATGCCGGCCTCGCCCGCCGCGAAGCGGACGCCGTCGACGCCGGGCAGATCGGGGATGGATTTGGGCGCAAGCGGAGAAATCGGGGCGGGCTTTGCCATGGGAAGAGGCCTCGTGCGACGCAGCGCCCCTTCCAACGGCGCGCCCGCGGATTCGTCAAGGGGCGGCCCTGTCATTCCCGGCCGAGCGAAGCGAGGGGAAGGGAATCCAGACCCGCTCCCCGCCGACGCGCCCTCGATGTGGATCCCCTTCCCGGCGGCTGCGCCGCCGCCGGGGATGACAGCGGCCCCTCAGTTCTTCTTCGGCTCGGCCGGCTTGTCGCCCGGCTTGGCTTCACCGGGCTTGGCCTCTTCGGCCTTCGGTTCGTCCTTGCGCTCGATCTTGGCTTCGGCGCGCAGCTTCATGATCAGGTCGGCCTGCGCCTTCTGCACGACGTAGCGCTCGATCTGGTCCTTCACCTGATCGTAGGTCGGGAACGGCTTCTGGCGCTTGTCCTCGACCTTGATGATGTGCCAGCCGAACTGGCTCTTCACCGGGTCGGAGATCTGCCCCTTCTCGATCTTGAACGCGACCTCGGCGAACTCCTTCACCATCTTGTCCTTGGTGAACCAGCCGAGATCGCCGCCCTTGGAGCCGGGGTCCTTCGACACCTCGTCGGCCACCTTGGCGAAATCCTCGCCGCCCTTGACGCGCTTCAGCGCCGCCTTGGCCTCGTCCTCGGTCGGCACGAGGATGTGGCGGGCGTTCACCTCCTCCTCCGGCTTCTGGGCTTTCAGCGCATCGTCGTAGACCTTGCGCATCGCCTCCTCGCTCACCGCCTCCTTGGCGACCTTGGCGAGCTTGGCCTCCATGATGATCTTCTGGCGGGCGAAGGCGAGCCGGCGCTCGAAATCGGCGCCCTCGGCGAACTTCTCCTTTTCGGCCTGGCGGGCGACGAGCCTGGCGTCGACCAGATAGTCGACCAGATAGGCGTCGCGCTGGGCGCCCTGCAGACCCTGCGGCAGGATCGGCCCGAGGTCCTCTGCGGCGATCCTGGCGTCCTCGTCGGTGATCTCGGCGCCGTCGATCGTGGCCAGCGTCTTGGCCAAGGCAGGGGACAAGGCCGGGGCGAGCGACAGGCCGGCCGCCAGCGCGAGGGCGGCGACGCCGGCGAGGCGGGAGGACCGGCGGAAAATCCTGTTCATCGGCGACATCCGTTCAGGAGAGAATCGTCTCGCGCGTCTTCCCGCGCAATTGCGGCGGGTTTGCGCCGAACCCGCGCCGGGATCAAGCGCGCGGCGCCCCGCCAATGGCCGCAGCGCCCCGGCGGGCCTGTTTCGTTGACATCGCGGGGGGGCGTCCTTATCTCTCGCCCGTCTTTTCGGCGCTTTCCGGCGAACCGGCGGCCGAGCCCGCTTCCCCACATCCGACGGCCGACGGCCGTCAGCGTCCGGGCCGGGCCTCGCGTCGCGCGGCTCCGGCGGCGCCGGCGCGCGTTCCGGGCGTCCGCCCGGAGCCCCGCGCCATCAGCGAGGTTTGGATGTTCGGCACGATCGCCAAGAAGCTCTTCGGCTCCTCCAACGACAGGCGCCTGAAGGCCTACGCCCCGAACGTGGCGGCCATCAACGCGCTCGAGCCGGAGATCGAAAAGCTCTCCGACGCCGATCTCGCCGCCCGCACGCAGGCCTTCCGCGACGAACTCGCCGCCGGCCGGACGCTCGACGACCTTCTCGTCCCCGCCTTCGCCACCGTCCGCGAGGCGGCCAAGCGCACCCTCGGCCAGCGCCATTTCGACGTCCAGCTCATCGGCGGCATGGTGCTGAACGAGGGCGCCATCGCCGAGATGCGCACCGGCGAGGGCAAGACGCTGGTCGCCACCCTCGCCTGCTATCTCAACGCGCTCGCCGGCAAGGGCGTCCACGTCGTCACCGTCAACGACTACCTCGCCCGCCGCGACGCCGAGTGGATGGGCCGCATCTACAAGTTCCTCGGCCTCAGCGTCGGCGTCATCGTCCACGGCCTCGACGACGACCAGCGTCGCGAGGCCTATGCGGCCGACATCACCTACGGCACCAACAACGAGTTCGGCTTCGACTATCTGCGCGACAACATGAAGTACGAGCTCGCGCAGATGGTGCAGCGCGACCACTTCTTCGCCATCGTCGACGAGGTCGACTCGATCCTGGTCGACGAGGCGCGCACGCCGCTGATCATCTCCGGCCCGCTCCGACGACCGCTCCGAGCTCTACAACGCCATCGACAAGCTGATCCCGCGTCTCGAGCCGGGCGATTTCGATCTCGACGAGAAGCAGCGCTCCACCAACTTCACCGACGCCGGCAACGAGCGCATGGAGGCGATGCTCGCCGAGCTCGGCCTGCTCAAGGAAGGCTCGCTCTACGACGCGGCCAACGTCACCCTCGTCCATCACGCCCAGCAGGCGCTGAAGGCGCACAAGCTGTTCCAGCGCGACAAGGACTACATCGTCCGCAACGGCGAGACGAAGTCGTCATCATCGACGAGTTCACCGGCCGCATGATGCCGGGCCGCCGCTATTCGGAAGGCCTGCATCAGGCGCTCGAGGCCAAGGAGCAGGTGCAGGTCCAGCCCGAGAACCAGACGCTGGCCTCGATCACCTTCCAGAACTATTTCCGCCTCTACGAGAAGCTCGCCGGCATGACCGGCACGGCCGCGACCGAGGCCGACGAATTCGCCGAGATCTACAAGCTCGACGTCGTCGAGATTCCGACCAACCGCCCGGTCAAGCGTCTCGACGAGGACGACGAGGTCTACCGCACGGCCGAGGAGAAGCTGCGCGCCATCGTGCGCGAGATCGAGTCCGCCAACGCCAGGAGCAGCCGCTGGTCGGCACCACCTCGATCGAGAAGCCCGGAGCGCTCGCCGAGCTGCCTGCGCGAAGAAGGCTCCGCGGCCCCTCCGGACGCCTGAACGCCCGCTTCCACGAGCAGGAGGCCTACATCGTCGCCGAGGCCGGCGTGCCGGGCGCGATCACCATCGCCACCAACATGGCCGGCCGCGGCACCGACATCCAGCTCGGCGGCAACGTCGAGATGCGCGTCGCGCAGGAGCTGGCCGGCGTCGAGGACGAGGCCGAGCGCGCGCGCAAGGAGGCGGAGATCCGCGCCGAAGTCGCCGCCTTCAAGGAGAAGGCGCTGGCCGCCGGCGGCCTCTACATCATCGGCACCGAGCGTCACGAGAGCCGGCGCATCGACAACCAGCTGCGCGGCCGCTCCGGCCGTCAGGGCGATCCGGGCCGCTCCAAGTTCTTCCTGTCGCTGCAGGACGATCTGATGCGCATCTTCGGCTCCGAGCGCATGGATTCGATGCTGACCAAGCTCGGCCTCAAGGAGGACGAGGCGATCGTCCATCCCTGGATCAACAAGGCGCTGGAGAAGGCGCAGCAGAAGGTCGAGGCGCGCAACTTCGACATCCGCAAGAACATCCTCAAGTACGACGACGTGATGAACGACCAGCGCAAGGTCATCTTCGAGCAGCGCCTCGAACTGATGGATCAGGAGAGCGTCGAGGAGCAGGTCGCCGACATGCGCCACGGCGTGATCGACGAGATCGTCGCCCGCAACATCCCGCCGGACGCCTACGCCGAGACGTGGGACGTCGCCGGCCTGAAGGAGGCGACCTCCGGCGTGCTCAACCTCGATCTGCCGGTCGAGGACTGGGCCAAGGAGGAGGGCATCGCCGACGAGGAGATCCGCGAGCGCATTCTCAAGGCCGCCGACGAATCCTACGCCGCGCGCGTCGAGAAGAACACGCCCGAGGTGATGCGCTACGTCGAGAAGCAGGTGGTGCTTCAGGCGCTCGATCATCTCTGGCGCGAGCATCTCGTCGTGCTCGATCATCTGCGTCAGGTGATCGGCTTCCGCGGCTACGCCCAGCGCGACCCGCTGAACGAGTACAAGTCGGAGGCGTTCGAGCTGTTCCAGGGCATGATGTCGCGCTGGGACGAGATCACCACCGGCCAGCTGATGCGCGTCGAACTGACCTACGATCCCCAGCAGGGCGAACTGCCGCCGATGCAGATGTCGCACCTCGACCCCGTGACCGGCATGGACGAGAACGAACTCGCCGAGCTCAACGCCCGCATCGCGGCGGGCGAGCTGTCGCCGGCCGCGCTCGCCGCGCCGCTGGGCTTCGCCGCCGAAGCCGCGGTCGAGCGCGACCCGGCCGATCCCGCCACCTGGGGCAAGGTCGGCCGCAACGAGGCCTGCCCCTGCGGTTCCGGAAAGAAGTACAAGCACTGCCACGGCGCGCTGGTGTGAGGCCGCGCCGCCAGCTTTGCCTGTGAACCGAGGAGCCCGGGGCCATCGACCCCGGGCTTTGCGCATGATCGGAGCTTGCGCCGGCCGTCGTCCGATTGTCATATGCCTGCCTCAGTGATCGCCGTCGGGGAGGACGTCGAACAGGCATGTCTGCTGGACCGGGCGATCGCGCGCATATCCGCCTCGACAAGGTGACGAAATCCTTCGGCGACGCGACCGCCGTGCATGAGGTCAGCTTCGAGGCGGCGCAGGGCGATTTCGTCGCGCTTCTCGGGCCGTCCGGCTGCGGCAAGTCGACGACGCTGCGCATGATCGCCGGGCTCGAGCCGGTCTCGCAGGGCCGCATCTTCATCGACGGCCGCGACGTGACCGACGCCCCGCCCGCCGCGCGCGGCGTCGCCATGGTGTTCCAGAGCTACGCGCTGTTTCCCCATCTCGACGTGCGCGAGAACATCCTGTTCGGCCTGCGCGTGCGCAAGGCCGGCGCCGACGAGATGAAGCGCCGGCTCGGCCACGCCTGCGATCTGCTCGGCCTCGGCCCCTATCTCGACCGCAGTCCCTCGCAGCTCTCCGGCGGCCAGCAGCAGCGCGTCGCGCTCGGCCGCGCCATCGTCGCCGAGGCGCCGGTGTGCCTGATGGACGAGCCGCTCTCCAACCTCGACGCGCAGCTGCGCGCCGAGATGCGCCGCGAGATCCGCGCGCTGCAGAAGCGGCTCGGCATGACCATGCTCTACGTCACGCACGATCAGGTCGAGGCGATGACGATGGCCGACCGCATCATCCTGATGAACGCCGGCCGCATCGAGCAGGACGGCCCTCCGGCCGCGCTTTACGCCACGCCCGCCACCGTCTTCGCCGCCCGCTTCATCGGCACGCCGCCGACCAACGTGCTTCCCATCGCGCTCGCGCCGGAATGGCGCGACGCCGCGCCCGAAGGCGCCGGCGAGGACACGCATGTCGGCTTCCGGCCGGAGCGCGCGCGGCTCGCCGCCGAAGGCGTGCGCGCCACGGTGGCGGCGGCCGAATATCTCGGCGCCGACACGCTGATCGAGGCGCGCGTCGACGGCCGCGCCGTGCTGGTGCGCTGCCCCGGCGCGAGCGCGGCCAGGCCCGGCGACGACATCCGCATCGCGGTCGACAGGGCGGCGCTGCAATGGTTTTCCGGCGCGCAGGGCGCGCGCATCGGCTGAAAGGGAGAGCGACTATGGACAGGCGTCAATTCATCGGCGGCGCGGGCGCGATCGGCCTCGGCGCGGCGACGGCGGGCGCGTCCTCGCTGGCGCTGGCGCAGGCCGCCTCCGAAATCTCGTTCTTCTATCCGGTCGCCGTCGGCGGGCCGATCACCAAGCTGATCGACGCCTACGCCGCCGACTTCCAGAAAGAGGCGTCCGTCGCCGTGAAGCCGATCTATGCCGGCTCCTATCAGGAGACGATCGTCAAGGCGCTGACCGCACACAAGGCCGGCAATCCGCCGGTCACGTCCGTGCTGCTGTCGACCGACATGTTCACGCTGATCGACGAAGACGCGATCGTGCCGATCGACGACTTCGTCAAGACCGACGACGACAAGGCGTGGCTGAAGAGCTTCTACCCGGCCTTCATGCAGAACAGCCAGACCGGCGGCAAGACCTGGGGCGTGCCCTTCCAGCGCTCGACCGTCGTGCTCTACTGGAACAAGGAGGCCTTCAAGGAAGCCGGCCTCGACCCCGAGAAGCCGCCGCGGACATGGGCCGAGCAGGTCGAGTTCGCGCAGAAGCTGACCAAGCGCGACGCCTCCGGCAACGTGACGCAATGGGGCATCCAGATCCCCTCCTCCGGCTTCCCCTACTGGCTGTTCCAGGGCCTGACGACGCAGGCCGACGCGATCCTGATGAACGCGGCCGGCAACGAGGTCGCGCTCGACGCGCCGGGCGTCGTCGAGGCGCTGCAGTACTGGATCGACCTTGCGCAGAAGCACAAGGTGCATCCTCCCGGCGTCACCGAATGGGGCACCACGCCGAAGGACTTCTTCGAGCGCAAGATCGCGATGATGTGGACGACGACGGGCAATCTCACCAATGTCCGCACCAACGCCAAATTCCCCTTCGGCGTCGCCATGCTGCCCTCCGGCAAGAAGCCCGGCTCGCCGACGGGCGGCGGCAACTTCTACATCTTCAAGAAGGCCAAGCCCGCCGAGCAGGAGGCCGCCTTCAAGTTCATCAAGTGGATCACCACGCCCGAGCGCGCCGCCAAATGGGGCGCCGACACCGGCTATGTCGCGGTGCGCCCGGATGCGTGGGAGACGCCGGCGATGAAGGACTATGTCGCCGGCTTCCCGCAGGCTGCCGTGGCGCGCGACCAGTTGAAACACGCGGTGGCCGAATTCTCCACCCACGACAACCAGCGCGTGACGAAGGTCTTCAACGACGCGTTGCAGGCCGCCATCACCGGCGCCAAGCCGCCGGCCGTCGCGCTGAAGGAGGCGCAGACCGAGGCGATGCGCATCCTGAAGGACTACAAGTGACGGCATCCGCGCCCTCTCCCCGCCCGCGGGGAGAGGGAAACGCAAGAGCCGAGGCGCCCCCGTCATTGCGAGAAGGCGGAGTCGACGAAGCAAACCAGGCCGGGCGTCGAGCGCCCCGGCGAATGGATTGCTTCGCTGCGCTCGCAATGACGGACAGGGGAAGACTCGCTCGCAGAGCCGGGGCGGGCGCGCCTTGCGCATGACCCGCCGTCTCTCCCATCACGTCACCGGCTGGCTGCTGGTGCTGCCGGCGATGGCGTTTCTGGCGCTGTTCACGCACTGGCCGGCGCTCGCCACCTTCGTCGACAGTTTCTGGTCGACGCCGAAGGGCAAGCGCCCGGCGCGTTTCGTCGGGCCGGACAATTATCAGCACATGCTGTCCGACCCGGTGTTCTGGAAGGCGGCGTGGAACAATCTGATCTTCGCGCTCGGCACAGTGCCGCTGTCGATCGCGCTGGCGCTCTTGATGGCGGTGTGGGTCAACGACCGCCTGAAAGGCCAGACCGCGCTACGCATGGCCTATTTCACGCCGACCATCCTGCCGATGATCGCGGTCGCGAATATCTGGCTGTTCTTCTTCACGCCCTCCTACGGTCTGCTCGACCAGATCCGCGGCCTGTTCGGCGCCCAGCCCTGGCCGTGGCTCGGCTCGGACCAGACCGCGCTGTTCTGCGTCATCGTCGTTGCGGTGTGGAAGGAGGCGGGCTTCTTCATGATCTTCTATCTCGCCGCCCTGCAGCAGATTCCGCCGACGCTCGCCGAGGCCGCCTCGCTCGAGGGCGCCTCGCGCTGGACTTACTTCCGCCGCGTGCAATGGCCGCTGTTGATGCCGACGACGCTGTTCGTCTTCGTCAACGCCGCGATCAACGCCTTCCGCATGGTCGACCATGTGTTCGTGCTGACGCATGGCGGGCCGGACAATGCGACGACGCTGCTGCTCTATTACATCTACGAGGTCGGCTTCAAATTCTGGGACACGGCCTATGCGGCGGCGCTCACCGTCGTGCTGCTCGTCGTGCTCGCGCTCATCGCCGCGATCCAGTTCGGCGTGATCGAACGCCGCGCGCATTACCGGTGAGGGCCATGCAGCGCGCCGACGTCTACGCCCCTCGCGGCCTCGCCCTCACGCTGGAGACGGCGGGCGCCTGGCTGCTCGCGCTGATCTGGATCGCGCCGCTCGCCTATGCGGTGTGGACGGCGTTCCATCCGCAGGAGTTCTCGACGCGCTTCGTCTGGAACGCGCCGCTGACGCTGGAGAATTTTTCCCGCGTGCTCGAGGCCGCGCCCTTCGGGCGCTACATGGTCAACACCTTCGTCTATGTGAGCTTCGTGCTCGCCTGCCAGCTCGTGCTGTGCACGCTCGCCGCCTATGGCTTTGCGCGATACGACTTCTTCGGCGCCGGGGTCGCCTTCGCGCTGGTGCTGGTGCAGCTCATGATCATGCCGGACGTGCTGATCGTCGAGAACTACCGCACGATGACGAAGCTCGATCTCGTCGACACCGCGCCCGGCATCGCCCTGCCCTATGCCGCCTCGGCCTTCGGCGTCTTCCTCTTGCGGCAGACCTTCAAGAGCGTGCCGAAGGAGCTCGACGACGCCGCGCGCGTCGAGGGCGCGAGCCCGTTGCAGACCCTCTGGCGCGTCTACATCCCGCTCGCAAAGCCCGTCTACATCGCCTACGCGCTGGTCTCGATCTCGCACCACTGGAACAACTTCCTCTGGCCGCTGATCGTCACCAACTCGGTCGAGGCGCGTCCGCTCACGGTGGGCTTGCAGATCTTCGCCGGCGTCGATCAGGGCATCGACTGGTCGGTGATCTGCACCGCGACGCTGATCTCGGCCGCGCCCTTGCTCGTCGCCTTCCTGCTGTTCCAGCGGCAATTCGTGCAGAGCTTCATGCGGGCCGGCATCCGATGAGCTTCACGCTGCTGACGTGGAACATCCAGTGGGGCCTCGGCGTCGACCGGCGCCACGACTTCGCGCGCATTCTCGATCATGCGCGCGGCATGGCGGATTTCGACGTGATCTGCCTGCAGGAGGTCGCCGCCGGCTTCGACGATCTGCAGGGGCTCGAGGGTCGCGACGGCTTCGCCGAGATCGCCGCGCTGCTGCCGGGCTACCAACCAATCGAGGGGATCGCGGTCGATCTGCCGCGCGAGGACGGCGGGCGCAAACGCTTCGGCAACATGATCCTGTCGCGCCTGCCCGTGCAGCGCGTCATTCGCCATGCGCTGCCGTGGTTCGGCCAGCGCGTCTCCAACATGCCGCGCGTCCTGATCGAGGCGACGGTCTCGGCGCCCTTCGGTCCGCTGCGCGTGATGACGACGCATCTGGAGTATTTCTCGACCGAGCTGCGCATGGCGCAGGCCGGCAGCATTCGCGCCGCGCACGAGCAGGCCTCGAGCCGCGCAGGCCATGCGCCCGCGCCGCTGCCGGGGCCGTTCGCGCCGTTCCCGGAGACGCGCGCGGCGATCCTCGCCGGCGACTTCAACATGAAGCCGGACGATCCGGCCAAGGCGCTGATCGAATCGCCGTTCGAGGCGGCCGAGCCGCTTCTCGACGCATGGCGCGTGAAGACGGGCGACGCGCCGCATCCCCATTCCTTCTGCGTGCACGACCAGCGCTACGGCGAGCCGCATTGCTGCGACTTCGTGTTCCTCACCCGCGATCTCGCCCCGCGCCTGCGGCGCATCGACTACGACGTCGACACGCAAGTGTCGGATCACCAGCCGGTTGTCGTGACGCTGGATTGAGCGCGTCAGAAAAAGCTCGTCGGCTCCACGTCGACATCGACGCGCACGCCGCCGCGCGGCTTCGGCGCGGCGGCGAGCCACGCGCGCAGAAAGTCTTGCAGGTCGGCGCTCTTCGGCGCGCGCGCCAGCAGCCGGAAGCGATGGCGCCCGCGCACCACGGCGATCGGCGCCTCGGCGGGGCCGAGCACGACGATTTCGTCCGGCGCAGGCAGCGACGATAGCGCCGCGACGCGCCAGCGCGACGCGGGCGGCAGCTCGTGCGCGGCGCGCGCCAGCGCGCGGGCGTGCGCCTCCGCGCTCGCGCGGTCGTCGCCCGAGACGATCAGCGCGGCGAGCCGGCCGAAGGGCGGCAGCCCGGCGCGCTCGCGCGCCTCCGTCTCCTCCGCGTAGAAGCGTTCGGCGTCACCCGAGAGCAGCGCGCGCATCACGGGATGATCCGGCTGCCAGGTTTGCAACAGGCCGCGCCCCGGCCTGTCGCCGCGCCCGGCGCGTCCCGTCACCTGCTGCAACAACTGGAAGGTGCGCTCGGCCGCGCGCGGATCGCCATTGGACAAGCCGACATCGGCGTCGACGACGCCGGTCAGCGTGAGCCTGGGAAAGTTGTGGCCCTTGGCGACGAGCTGCGTGCCGATGACGATGTCGAAGGCGCCTCGCGCCACCTCCTCCAGCTCGCGCTTCAGCCGCTCCGTTCCGCCGGGAAAGTCGGACGACAGCACCACCGCGCGCGCCTGCGGAAAGCGCGTCGCCACCTCCTCGGCGAGGCGCTCCACGCCCGGCCCGCAGGCGGTCAGCGAATCGACCTCCTCGCACACCGGGCATTCGTTCGGCCGCCGCTCGATATGGCCGCAATGGTGGCACACCAGCGCGCGGCGGAAGCGATGGTCGACCAGCCAGGCCGTGCAGTTCGGGCACTGGAAGCGGTGCCCGCAGGCGCGGCACAGCGTCAGCGGCGCATAGCCGCGCCGGTTGAGGAACAGCAGCGCCTGCTCGCCATTGGCCACCGTCTCCTCCACCGCGCGCACCAGGCGCGGCGACAGCCATTGCCCGCGCGGCGCGGCCTCGCGGCGCAGATCGACGGCCGCAAGCTCGGGCAGCGCCCGCCCGCCGACGCGCGCAGGAAGCACGAGATGACGGTAACGCCCCGACAGCGCGTTGACGCGCGTCTCGATGGAGGGCGTGGCCGAGGCGAGCGCGCAGGCCGCGCCCTCGATGCGCGCGCGCACCACCGCCATGTCGCGCGCGTGATAGGCGACGCCGTCCTCCTGCTTGTAGGCGCCCTCGTGCTCCTCGTCGACGACGACGAGGCCGAGATCGGCGAAGGGCAGAAACAGGGTCGAGCGGGCGCCGGCGACGACCTTCACGCTGCCATCCGCGACGCCCTGCCAGATGCGCGCGCGCTTGCGCTGCGCGACGCCCGAATGCCACTCCGCCGGCCGCGCGCCGAAGCGGGCGGAGAAGCGGTCGAGAAACTGCGCGGTGAGCGCGATCTCGGGCAGCATCACCAGCGTCTGCCGCCCCTCGCGGATCGCCTGCGCGATCGCCTCGAAATAGACCTCCGTCTTGCCCGATCCGGTGACGCCGTCGAGCAGCGACACGGAGAAGGCGCGCTCGGCGACGCGGGCGCGCAGCTCGTCGGCGGCGCGGCGCTGCGCCTCTTCGAGCGCGAAGGCCGCATGGTCGGGATCGAGCGCCTGCGCCACGGAGTCGGGCGGCAGCGCCACCGCCTCCAGCGCGCCTTCGTCGATCAGGCCGTCGATCACGCCCGTGCTGCATCCGGCCTCGGCGGCGAGCGCGCTTTTCGGCTTGGCGAAGCCTTCCTGCGCGGCAGTCAGAACGCGGGCGCGCGCCGGCGTCATGCGCGCCGGCGGCGGCCCGGCGAGGCGCACGCCCATGCGCACCGGCTCAGGCCCCGCCGCCTCCGGCGCGCGCGTCGCCATGCGCAGCACGAGGCCGCGCGGGGCGAGCGTCCAGCTCGCGATCCAGTCGACGAAGCGGCGCAGATTGGCCGACAGCGGCGGCAGATCGCGCTTGCCCGTCACGAGCTTCAGATTGTTGCGCCCCGCCCCGTCGAGCCGCTCGACCTTCCAGACGACGCCCGTCGTCTCGCGGGTTCCGAGCGGAACGTCGACGAAATCGCCCGGCGCGAGGTCGAGCCCCGGCGGGACGCGGTAGGACCACGCCGTGTCCACCGCCACCGGCGTCAGCACGTCGACCAGCCTCGCGCCCTGCGCGCGCGGACTCTCGCGATCCGGCTCGTTCCCCATGTGTCCGAGATACGCGCCGCCGCCGCGCTTTGAAAGGCTCACGCCGGGGTAAAGCCCGCCGCGGCGATCTCCGCGCGCGCGGCGGCGAGCGCGGCCTCGAAGGCGGCGACCGCCGCCGCGCGCGCCGGATCGCCCGTCACGGCGAAATCGTAATGCTCGTCGGCGAGCGGCAGGAAGCCGAGGCCAAACGCGTCCGCGATGGGGCGGATGGCGACGCCCCAATCGGCGCGGCCCTGCGCAACCGAGGCCGCCACCGCATTGTGCGAGCGCGGCTGGTTCCAGTAGCCGGCGGGCCTGGCGCCTTGCAGCAGGCCCTCGATCAGCGTGCGCGTGCCGGCGCCCTGATTGCGGTTGACCATGATCGCCTCGCCGTCCGCGAGAATCGCCGCGACAGCCTCGACCGCCGTCCGGCCCGCAAAGCGCGCGTCGCCGGCGCGGAACACGACGCCCTGCAGGCGCCGCCAGCCGGGGACGAGCCGCATCCCCTCGGACAGGAACGGCGCGTTGTAGGCGCCGCTCGCCTCGTCGAGCAGATGGATCGGCGCGATGTCCGCCTCGCCGCGCTTCAACGCCTGCAAGCCGCCGAGACTGCCGAGCGCGAGGATGCGCGTGGCGAGCCCCGCCTGCGCGAGCCGCCCGGCCACCGCGTCGAGCCCGACGCAATGGCTGCCGGCGATCACCAGATCGGGAATGCGCAGATGCGGCGAGAACAGCTTCACCGTCGCCCGCGCGCCGGCCGGCAGCGCGTCGGACAGCGCGTCGATGGCGACGAACCCGTCCGCCTGCGCGAAGGCCGTCACCGCGCCCGAGCCCTTGCCGACGGCGTGCGCGACCAGCCCCTCGCCCGAACGGGCGAGCGCCGTCATCACGAATTCGGTGCGCCCAAGTTCGGACGGGATGCGCGCCGGGATCGTCGCCTCCACCTCCGTCTCCTGGCGCGGCGGCAGGCCGGCCATGCGGCGCAGCGCCGGCGCCACGATGTCGTGGAAGGTGAACATCGCCGAGGTGGGAAAGCCCGGCAGGGCGACGACCGGCTTGCCGTCGCAGACGGCCAGACACAGCGGCTTGCCCGGCTTCAGCGCGACGCCATGCACGACGATGCCGGGCGCGCCGAGTTCGCCGATCAGGCGATAGGTGAGGTCGCCCGCGCCCTTCGAGGTGCCGCCGGACAGGATCACGGCGTCGCAGTCCGCATGGGCGCGCCTCAACGCGGCGCGCAGCGCCTCCATGTCGTCCGGCAGGGCGAGCCGCATCGCCACCTCGCAGCCGTCCTCGGCGACGGCGGCGGCGACGATGGGGCCGTTGGAATCGTAGATCGCGGCCGGCCGCAGCGCCTGCCCCGGCTGCACGAGTTCGTCGCCGGTCGACAGCACGGCGACGCGCGGGCGGCGGAACACGTCGATCCCCGCGAGCCCGACGGCGGCGAGCATGCCGATCTCGCGCGAGCCGATGACGACGCCCGCATGGATGAGCGTCTGCCCGCGCGCGATGTCGGAGCCGGCGAAGGCGACGTTCTGCCCCGGCGCGACGGCGCGTGCGACGCTGATCGCGGCCTCGCCGTCCGGCTCGGTCGTCTCGATCATCGCCACAGCGTCGGCGCCGCGCGGGATCGGCCCGCCGGTGGCGATGGGCGTCGCAAGACCCGGCCCGACCGCGCGCGACGGCGACACGCCGGCGGCGACGATCTCGCCGGTCAGCGCCAGCCGCACGGGGCGCGCCGGCGACGCGCCGGCGACATCGGCCGCGCGCACCGCGAAACCGTCCATCGTCGAGCGGTCGAAGGGCGGCGCGTCGACCGGCGCATGAATCGCGGCCGCCGCGACGCGGCCGAGCAGGTCCGCCAGCCCGACCCGCTCGACCCCGAGCGGGCGCGGGACGAGCGCCGCCGCAAAGCGCGCGATGGCCTCCTCGCGCGAGACCACCGTCAGGAATTGCTCCTGATCGATGGCGCGGGCGCTGGCGCCGAGCGGAAAGGGAGGCGGCTCTGTCATTCCGGGACCGGTGCGAAGGGGGCGTCGAGCCGAATCGCGGCGAGCGGCGCCCCTGCCGCCAGACCCTCGCATGCGGGCGGCAGAATCGCGAAGGCGACGGCCTCGATCAGCGCGGCCAGCGGCGCGGCGCCCACCGCCAGCGGGCGCCAGTCGCCGCCTCGCTCGGCAAGCAGGGCGATCTCCGACAGGCCGACCGTCGAGGTAATTTTGGCCGCGAGCGGCCGCGCCTCGTTCCGCAGCGTCCTGCCCGACAGCCGCGCCAACACAGGCAGGGCGAGCGCCAGCACGCCGCCGACCGCCCCGTCCGTATGCGGCGCAAGCGTCAGCGCCGCGCGCCCGTTCGAGACGGAGAGGCGCGACGCGGCGCCCGGCGCGAGCCCCAGCGCGGGCGCCGCCGCCCCGTCCCACAGGATCGTCAGATCGGCCTCGCCCGCCGGCTCGCCGCGAGCGCCGAACGAGGCGAGCCGCGCCGCCGCCCAGCCGCCGAAGCCAGTCTCCGCCGCCGCGACATGCACGCGCGGCAGCCGACAGGCGAGCGCGGCGAGCCCCGCCGCCTCGGCGGCCAGCGCCAACTCCGCCGTCACCGTCGCGCCGGCCCGCGCCAGAACCGCGCCGGCGGCCAGATCGTGTCCGGCGAGCCGCGCGCCCTCGCCGGGATAGACGGCGCCCGTCGCCTCGCGGCCGGCGTGTGCGCCAGGCGGCAGGACGGCGTCGCAGCCCGCCGGCAGCGGCTCGCCCGCGAACACGCGCGCCGGCGGGCGCGCAAGCAGAACGGGCGAATGCGGGCTCGCGCCGACGAGATCGAGCGCGGCGACGGCGTAGCCCGGCGCGAGCGCCGTCGCCGCCGCCGGAATGTCGGCCGGGGCGCGCGCGTCCTCGGCCAGCGCGAAGCCGACCGCCGCGCGCGGCGGCAGGCGCGTCGCAGCGACCGGCGCAAGGCCCGCCAGCGCCGCCAGCGCGGCCTCGAGGCTCGCCAGCGCGCTCATCGGTTGAGCCTCACGGCGCCCGCGTCCGCCGTGTCGTAGCCGCCGAGGCGCTCCGCCTGACGCGCGAACTCCGCCGAGCGCATTAGCGCGAACAGCGCCTGCGGGCCGGCCTCGAAATAGCTGCGCCGGCGCAACGCCAGATCGAACCGCTCCCACGCCAGCGGGACGAAGCCGAGCCCGAGCGCGACGGCGACCGAGCGCGAGGCGAGGCCGCAATCGACCTCGCCCGCCCGGATCGCCGCGGCCAGATCTGCGCCGGTGGCGAAGGGCGCGGGCGCGGCGGAAAGATCGCCGAGGCTCGCCGTGCCGGCGGCGAGCAGCCGCGCCAGCAGAAGCTGCGCGCCGGCGCCCGCCTGCCGCAGGCCGAAGCGGGCGCCGCGCGCCGCGGCGTCGGCGAGCGAGGCGAGGCCCAGCGGATTGCCGGGCGCCGTCACCAGTCCCTGCTCGCGCCGGGCGAAGCCGATCAGCGCGACGTCGTGCAGGCCGGGGCGGGCGCGGATCGCGTCCGCGTTGGCGGCCTCGTCGTCGCCCGCCTCCCCATGCAGGTGGATGGCGGCGATAGCCGCCTCGTCCCGCTCCAGCCGCGCGAGTCCGGCCTGCGACCCTTCCGCCAGCAGCGCGAGGCCCGAGCCGGAGCGCCGCGCCGCCCATTCCAGCAGCGGATCGTGGCTGCCGGCGAGAATGGCGGGCGGCGCCTTTGCCGCGCCCGCCTGCGCCAGACCCGCCTCGACCCAGCGGTCCAGCGCGGCGCGCGGGAACAGCCATTTGCCGGTGACTTTCGAGCACGGCACGGCCCCGGCCGAGGCGAGATCGTAGAGCTTGCGCTCCTTGATCTTGAGGTAGGCGGCCGCCTCGTCGGTGGAGAGATAGTGTTGCATCAGCCTGCGCTCGTCTGCAGCATTTCCAAACTTGCCATAGGCTAGGAGAGAACCACAATTCCCGCAACGCAGGGCGGCGGGCGCGGCCTCGGAGCGGGAGGAGACGTGAACGACATCGGCGCAGCCTTCGCCTCGGCCTTCTGGATGATCGTCGTCGCCGATCCGACGTTTCTGGAGATCGTCGGCCTGTCGCTGCGCGTCACATTGAGCGCCGTCGCCATCGCCGCGCTGATCGGCCTGCCGCTCGGCGCGGCGCTGGCGATGGCGCGCTTTCCCGGGCGCGGCGCGCTCGTGGTTCTGGTCAACGCGCTGATGGGCCTGCCGCCGGTGGTGGCGGGGCTCGCCCTGTTCCTCGTGCTGTCGCGCTCCGGTCCGCTCGGCGGCCTCGGCTGGCTCTACACCCCGCGCGCGATGATCGCCGCGCAGGCCGTGCTCGTGCTGCCCATCGTCGTCGCCCTGACGCGCCAGACGGTCGAGGATCTGTGGGCCGAATACCGCGAACATCTCGCCTCGCTCGGCCAGACCGGCTTTTCCGCCATCCCGACGCTGCTGTGGGACGCGCGCTTCTCGCTGGCGACCGCCCTGCTCGCCGGCTTCGGCCGGGCGAGCGCGGAGGTCGGCGCGGTGCTGATCGTCGGCGGCAACATCGCCGGCTTCACCCGGACGATGACGACGGCGATCACGCTCGAAACGTCGAAGGGCGACCTGCCGCTGGCGCTCGGCCTCGGCATCGTGCTGCTCGCCGTCACGCTGGCGATCAACGCGGCCGCCTTCGCGGCCAGCCGCATCGGCCTCGCCCGGGCGGGAGGGGCGTGATGCGCGACGCCGCCTCCGCCCTGCCGCTGCGCGTCGAGCGCCTGTCCTACGCCGCCGGCGGCCGCACGCTGCTGAGCGCGATCGACCTCTCGGTGCCGGCGCGCGGAATCACCGTCGTGCTGGGGCCGAACGGCGCCGGCAAGTCGCTGCTGCTGCGCCTGTGCCACGGCCTGCTGACGCCCGGCGAGGGCGCCGTGCGCTGGGCGCAGCCGGGCGGCGTCGTCGCCGGTCGCAAGCGGCACGCGATGGTGTTCCAGAAGCCGGTGATGCTGCGCCGCTCCGCGCGCGCAAATGTCGGCCACGCGCTGCGCGCCGCCGGCCTGTCGCGGCGCGAGGCCGGACGGCGCGCCGACGAGGCGCTCGCCCGCTTCGGTCTCGACGCTTTGGCGGATCGGCCGGCGCGGTTCCTGTCCGGCGGCGAGCAGCAGCGCCTCGCCATCGCCCGCGCCGCCGCGCTCGAGCCCGAACTGATGTTTCTCGACGAGCCGACCTCGCAGCTCGACCCCGGCGCGACGCGGCAGATCGAGACGATGCTCGCCGAACTCTCTGCCGGCGGCGTCACGCTGGTGATGGCGACGCACGATCTGGGGCAGGCCCAGCGCCTTGGCCAGCGCGCGCTCTTCCTCAATCGCGGCCGCCTCCTCGAGGACGCGCCGGCGGCCGACTTCTTCCGCAAGCCGGCGACGCCCGAGGCGCGCGCGTTTCTGGCCGGCGATCTTCTCTGGTGATCCCTCGAACAGGAGCATTCGCAATGACCCGCACCCGCAGATCGATCCTCGCCGCAGGCCTCCTCCATCAGGCCTCCTCGCCGGCGCCGCGCAGGCGCAAACCGCGACGGCGCCGGCCGAGCCGCCGCGCGCCATCATCGTCTCGTCGACGACATCGACGCAGGATTCCGGCCTGTTCGGCTACATCCTGCCGATCTTCAAGGCGAAGACCGGCATTGAAGTGAAAGTCGTCGCGCAGGGCACCGGGCAGGCGCTCGACACCGCGCGCCGCGGCGACGCCGACGTCGCCTTCGTCCATGCGCGCGCGCAGGAGCTGAAATTCGTCGAGGAAGGCGCCGGCGTCGAGCGCAAGCCGGTCATGTACAACGACTTCGTGCTGATCGGCCCGAAGGCGGACCCGGCCGGAATCAAGGGCTCGAAGGACATCGCCGCCGCGCTGAAGGCGATCGCCGACAAGCAGGCGCCCTTCGTCTCGCGCGGCGACCGCTCCGGCACGCATTCGGCCGAGCTGGCGCTGTGGAAGACGGCGGGGATCGACCTCGAGAAGGCGAGGGGCCCCTGGTATCGCGAGATCGGCCAGGGCATGGGCGCGGCGCTCAACACGGCGGGCGCGATGGGCGCCTATGTGCTGGCCGACCGCGGCACCTGGATCTCCTTCAAGAATCGGGGCGATCTCGACATCGCGGTGGAAGGCGACAAGCGGCTGTTCAACCAATACGGCGTCATTCTCGTCAATCCGGCCAAACATGCGCATGTGAAGGCGAAGGAGGGGCAGGCCTTCATCGACTGGCTGGTGAGCCCGGACGGGCAGAAGGCCATCGCCGACTACAAGATCGACGGCCAGCAGCTGTTCTTCCCCAACGCCACGCAGCCGGGAGCGTGACGATGCGCGCGATCCTTTTCGCGCTCGCCGCGCTCGCGGCCGCGCCGACGCTGGCGCAGGACATGACGCCGACCGCCGTCTGGGGCGAGGGCCGCAACCTCCTGCGCGTCGCCACCGGCAGCCCCGGCGAACTCGGCCTGCTCGAGGCGCTGGCGACCGACTTCGCGAAAAAGTCCGACGCCAGGATCGTCTGGTTCCGCGCCGGCTCCGGCGCGGCGATGAAGCTGTTGCAGGAGCGCAAGGTCGACATGGCGCTCGCCCATGCGCCGGCTGCGGAGCGCAAAGCGGTCGCCGACGGCTGGGCGACGGGGCGGCGCCTGTTCGGCTCGAACGAATTCTGGATCGTCGGGCCGAAGAGCGATCCGGCGAAGATCGCCGGGCTCGACGCCGTGGAAGCCTTCCGCAAGCTCGCCGCCAGCGGCGCCAAGACGGTGACGCGCGCCGACAATTCCGGCACGCATCAGAAGGAGATGGAGATCTGGAAGGCGGCCGGCCTCGCGCCGGCCGGCGACTGGTATATCCCGACGCGCGACTTCATGGCGGCGAGCCTGCAACGGGCGGAGAAGGAAGGCGCCTACTTCCTCACCGACAGCTCCACCTTCATCGCCGAGCGCGCCAACACGCCGGGCCTGACCATCCTCGTCAAAGGCGGGCAGGTCCTCGTCAATCCCTACCACACGCTGCGCCTGACGCAGCCGACCGAGGGAAGCGAAACGGCGAAGGCCTTCGCCGACTATCTGCTCTCGGCCGAAACGCAGGCGACGCTGCGCGGCTTCGGCAAGGCGCGCTACGGCGAGGCGATGTACAACGACGCCGAGGCCTCGCGCGCGAAATGGCCTGCCGACCAGTGACGCGGCGCCTCGCCTGACCCGCCGCGATATCGACGCCGAGCGCAACGAAAAAGGGCGCGCCGGAGCGCGCCCTCGCAATCGTCCGACGCGACGGCTTACTTGCCGCCGCGATGCTCGATCAGGTCGTCGACGACGGTCGGATCGGCGAGCGTCGAGGTGTCGCCGAGCGCGCCGAAATCGTTCTCGGCGATCTTGCGCAGGATGCGGCGCATGATCTTGCCCGAGCGCGTCTTCGGCAGGCCGTTGGCGAACTGGATGACGTCCGGCGAGGCGATCGGGCCGATCTCCTTGCGCACATGCGCGACGAGTTCCTTGCGCAGCTCCTCGGTCGGCTCGATCCCGGTCATCACGGTGACGTAGGCGTAGATGCCCTGCCCCTTGATGTCGTGCGGATAGCCGACGACCGCCGCCTCCGCGACTGCGGGATGGGCGACGAGCGCGGACTCGACTTCCGCCGTGCCCATGCGGTGGCCGGAGACGTTGATGACGTCGTCGACGCGGCCGGTGATCCAGTAGAAGCCGTCGGCGTCGCGCCGGCAGCCGTCGCCGGTGAAATAGAGGTTCGGATAGGTGGCGAAATAGGTGTCCATGAAGCGCTTGTGGTCGCCATAGACGGTGCGCATCTGCCCCGGCCAGGAGTCGGAGATGCACAGATTGCCCTCCGTCGCCCCCTTCAGCTCGACGCCGTTGGCGTCCACCACGATCGGCTTGACGCCGAAGAAGGGCCGCGTCGCCGAGCCCGGCTTCAGCTTCGTCGCGCCCGGCAGCGGCGTGATGAGAATGCCGCCTGTTTCGGTCTGCCACCAGGTGTCGACGATCGGGCAACGCTCCTCGCCGACGACGCGGTAGTACCACTCCCACGCCTCCGGATTGATCGGCTCGCCGACCGAGCCCAGCAGGCGCAGCGACTTGCGCGAGGTCTTCTTCACCGGCTCTTCGCCCGCGCCCATCAGCGAGCGGATCGCCGTCGGCGCGGTGTAGAAGATGTTGACCTTGTGCTTGTCGACGACGTCCCAGAAGCGCGAGATCGAGGGATAGTTGGGAATGCCCTCGAACATCAGCGTCGTCGCGCCGTTGGCGAGCGGGCCGTAGACGATGTAGCTGTGGCCCGTCACCCAGCCCACATCCGCCGTGCACCAGTAGATGTCGCCCTCGTGGTAATCGAAGACGTATTGATGCGTCATCGAGGCGTAGACGAGATAGCCGCCGGTCGTGTGGACGACGCCCTTCGGCGCGCCGGTCGAGCCCGAGGTGTAGAGGATGAACAGCGGATCCTCCGCGTTCATCTCCTCCACCGGGCAATCCGTCGTCACCATCTTCGCCGCTTCGTCGTAATAGACGTCGCGGCCGGCCTTCATGTCGACCTTGCCGCCGGTGCGGCGCACGACGACGACGTGATCGACGTCGCCGGCCTTGTCGATCGCCGCGTCGACATTGGCCTTCAGCGGCACCTTGCGGCCGCCGCGCAAGCCCTCGTCGGCGGTGATCACCATCTTCGACTTGCAGCCCTCGATGCGGCCGGCGAGCGAATCCGGCGAGAAGCCGCCGAACACGATGGAGTGGACGGCGCCGATGCGCGCGCAGGCGAGCATCGCGAACGCCGCCTCCGGAATCATCGGCATGTAGATGGTGACGGTGTCGCCCTTGCCGACGCCGCGGTTGCGCAGCACGTTGGCGAAGCGGCACACCTCGTCGTGCAGCTCCTGATAGGTGATGGAGCGCGAGTCCTTCGGGTCGTCGCCCTCCCAGATGATCGCGATCTGGTTGGCGCGCTTGGGCAGGTGGCGGTCGATGCAGTTCATCGCCACGTTGGTCGTGCCGTCGCCGAACCACTCGATCGAGACCTTGCCCGGCGCGTAGCTGGTGTTCTTCACGCGGCTGTAGGGCTTGATCCAGTCGATGCGCTTGCCGTGCTCGCCCCAGAACGTCTCCGGATCGGCGACCGAGGCGGCGTACATCTCCTGGTACTTGGCGTCGTCGACATAGGCGCGGGCTTTCCACTCCGCCGAAACGTCGTACACCTTCTCGGACATATCTCGCCTCCCAACTCGCGAGCGCGCCATCGGCCTCCCGTGAGGACCTGCCGCAACCTCGAAAAATCGCGCGGGAGTATGCGCAGCCGGACGCTCGCGAACAAGGCGAGAAGGCTCACACTTTGGTCGCGCGACGAAAGCCGCGCGCCCCCGCGCGGCGGATGACGCGGGACGCGATGACCGCTACGATGGCGGCAGGGAGTCCCGCGACCGATGATGGCGACGCAAAAGACGCGATGCAGCTTCGATCCCGAGCTCTGCCCGCTGCTGCAAGGCCTGTCGGCCGACGAGCAGGCGCGGCGGATGCGCGAGGATCCGATGATCCGCGCCTGCCTCTCCTCGCTCGACGCGCCGACCAAGCAGATGCTCGCCTGCCCCGGCGTGCGCCGTCCGGGGGCCGCGTCGGCCGCTCGCGCCTGCGGCGCCGAACCGCCCGCCGCCCGTCGCGAACCCGAATCCGCTTGATAAAACTCAAGGCGCCGACGGCCTGTCCGCGGGAGCCTGCCTGCGGCTGGGCGGCAGGATAGGGACCGACGATGCAGGGAGGCGGACGCGTCGGCGCGCTCGGCGTCGCCGATTTCGACGCATTGAGGGCCGCTGCGCTGTGGCGGGCGCTGCCGCCGCTCGAGGCGCAATCCATGCTCGCCGAGGCGGCGGCGGAGGCGCTTGCGCCGGGCGAGACGTTGTTTCGCGAGCGCGAGCCGTCGCACTACCTCTATGTCGTCGTCGCGGGCTGGATGAAGCTGACGCGCGCCCGGCCGGACGGCGGCGCCCTCGTCATCGACATGGCCTCGCGCGGGCAGACGCTCGCCGAGACCGCCGCCTTCGCCGGCCGGCCCTACCCGGCGACGGCGCAGGCCGCGACCGCCGCGCGCGTGGCGCGGTTCGACGCGCACGCCCTGCGCGCGCGCCTGGCCGCCCGGCCCGGCCTCGCGCTGGCGCTGCTCGACGCCAGCGCCGAGGCGCTCGACGATTTGATGCGCCGGATCGAGGAATTGCGCGCCGGCGCCTCGCCGCAGCGCGTGGCGCGGTTCCTGGCCTCGCTCGCCCCGCTCCGCGAGGGGGCCGCGCAGGTCGCCCTGCCCTACGAGAAGACGCTGATCGCCGCCGGCCTCGGCATGCAGCCCGAATCGCTCTCGCGCGCCTTCGCGCAACTGCGCGCCTTCGGCGTGCGCGTCAAAGGCGGCGAGGCGCTGATCGACGACCTCGCCGCGCTGCGCGCCTATGCCTCGGGCGGCGACCGTCCCGCCGCCCGCAGGCGGCCCGCCCGCCCCGGCGCGCTTGTGCCGGCCCAGCGCAGCCCCTAGAGCTTTCAGGCTGGATTGCGGAGGCCCGACATGGACATCCACCCTTCCGCCCGCGCCGGCCGGCGCGGCGTTCGGACCCCGGCGTGAGGCCTCGACATGCAGGCTGAGGCGGCCGCATCCCGCGCGTCGGCGCGCTGGCGCGTTTGGCTGGCCGGCGCGCGCCCGCGCACGCTCGTCATCGCCGCCGCGCCCGTCCTCGTCGGCGCGGCGCAGGCGGCGACGATGACGCCGCATCCGGCCTGGGGCCCCGTGGCGGCGGCCGGCGTCTCGGCCATGTGCATCCAGATCGCCACCAACCTCGCCAACGACGCCGCCGACGGCGCCCGCGGGCATGACGGGCCGGCCCGGCTCGGACCGCCGCGCATCGTCGCCTCCGGCCTCGCCCCGGCCGCCGATGTCCGGCGGGCGGCGCTCGTCGCCACGCTCGTCGCCGCGCTCTTCGGCCTCCTCGCCGTGGCGCAGGGGGGCTGGCCGATCCTGGCCATCGGCGTCGCCTCGCTGGCGGCGGGCTGGGCCTATTCCTTCGGGCCGCGGCCGATTTCGGCGACGCCCTGGGGCGAGGTGTTCGTCGTCGCCTTTTTCGGCGTGCTGGCGGTCGCCGGCGTCGTCTGGCTCGGCGCCGGCCGGGTGGACGCGCGCGCGCTCGCCCTCGGCCTGGCGGTCGGTCTGCCGGCGGCCGCCGTGCTGACCGTCAACAACCATCGCGACCGGGACGGCGACGCCGCCAACGGCCGTCGCACCCTTGCGATCCTGCTCGGGCCGCGCCGGACCGTCCGGCTTTACGCCGCCGAACTCGCCGGCGCGGCGCTGGTCGCGGCCGCCGCGCTTGCCCCCGCCTCGGGGCTGGCCGCCGGGCTCGCCGCCGCAGCCGCCCTGCCGGGGTTCGGCCTCGCCCGCCGCCTCGCGCTGACGCCGCCGGGGCGCGCGCTCAACGCCCGGCTGGCGGATACGGCGCTGTATCTCGTCTTCCTCGCGCTGCTGATCGCCGCGCTCGTGCTGGCGCGGCCGTGACCGGCCGCCCGGGCGAGGCGGCGGGCCTCGACTCCGCCGACTGGGCGACGCTGGCGCACGGACCTCTGTTCGCCGCCGCGACGCCCGAGATGATCCAGCACGCCATTTCCGGCGCGCGCGTCGTCCATTACGAGCCGCGTCAGGTCATCTTCTCGCAAGGCGACCCCGCCGAGGCGCTCTATCTCGTGCTCGAGGGCTGGGTGAAGATCTACCGGCTGACGCCGGCCGGCGAGGAGGCGGTGGTCGGCGCCTTCACTCGCGGCGAGAGCTTCGCCGAGCCGGTGTTCTTTCTCGGCGCGGGCTATCCCGCCAACGCCGAGGCGGCGAGCCGGGCGCGACTGTTGCGCATCGACGCGGCGCGCTTCGGCGAGGCGATCGAGCGCGAGCCGCGCCTGGCCTCGGCCATCCTCGCCTCTATCGTCCAGCACACGGTCTACCTGACCGAGGACATCGCCTCGCTGAAACTGAAGAGCGCGCCGCGCCGCCTCGCCGACTTCCTGCTGCGGTTGGCGGGCCGGGAGTCGGGTGAGACGACCTTCTCCCTGCCGCACGAGAAGGCGCTGCTGGCCGGCCGGCTCGGCATGACGCCGGAAAGTCTCTCCCGCGCGCTCGCGGCGCTGCGCGAGGTGGGCGTCGAGACCGACGGCGCGACCCTGCGCGCCCCCGATCTGGGCCGCCTCAGGGCGTTCGCGCGAGGTTCGGGAAAGCGGCGCCGCAGCAATTAATTCCACATAGAAAACATGATGTTGCGGCGGCAATCGATTTTGATTTGACTTTTGTCAAGGAGACTGCGGCCAATGCGTCCGAAACCCAACTTGGATGGGACGTGTCCCGGGAGCCCTCGCGCCCGCGTCGCCGTCCGGACGAAGGCATGTCCGCCGGTCTTTCCCGCAGAACTCTGTTCGCCGCGCTGAGGCCGGCCGAGCCCGAGCCGCCGCTGGCGCGCATCGGCGCCGCCTGCGTCGAGCCCAAGGGCGTGACCTGCCGGCGCTGCGGCGACGAATGCGAACCGCGCGCCATCTCCTTCCGCCTCGTCGGGCGCGGCAAGGCCGAGCCGCGCGTTGCGGCGGAGGCCTGCACGGGCTGCGGCGCCTGCCTTGGCGTCTGCCCTGTCGCCGCCATCGCGCTCGTCTCGCGCCAGCAGGCGAACCTCGCCGCCAGCCTCGCCGAATACGGGAGAACCGCATGAACGACGCCCCGCGCGCCCGCGCCCCGCACGCCGCCCCGCGCTAGGGCGAGATCAACGTCTGCGGCGTCGCCGTTCACGTCAGACCCGGCGCCCGCGACGGGGTGCTCGCCGCGCTGGCGACCCTGCCCGGCGTCGAGATCTGCGCCGAATCGGACGGCGGGCGCCTCGCCGTCACCGTGATCGACACCGACGCGACGATGGCGATCGACCAGATCGCCGAAATCCACCGCACGCCGGGCGTCGTCGCCGCCGCGCTCGTCTACGCGCAAGTCGACGAAGCCCAAGTCGACGACGCCAAAATTTCCGACGCCCGACTCGCCCCCGGCGACGAGGACCCCCATCCGCGCGCCGACGGCGCGCCCCACCGCATCGACACGCAAGGACTTTCGTCATGACGGACCACAGCCAGTTCGACACGACCCGCCGCGACGCGCTGAAGGCCGGCGCCGCCGCGGCCGCGGCCGCCGCCATCGGGGCCGCCGCGCCGGACGCCGCTCAGGCGCAGGCCGGCCGCTCCGACGGCATCCGCTGGGACAAGGGCGTGTGCCGCTTCTGCGGCACCGGCTGCGGCGTCATCGTCGGCACCAAGAACGGCCGCGTCGTGGCCACGCAGGGCGACCCCGACGCGCCCGTCAATCGCGGCCTCAACTGCATCAAGGGCTACTTCCTGTCGAAGATCATGTACGGCGAGGACCGGCTGACCAAGCCGATGCTGCGCATGAAGAACGGCAAGTTCGACAAGAACGGCGAGTTCACGCCGATCAGCTGGGAGGACGCCTTCAAGATCATGGCCGAGAAGTGGAAGGCGGCGCTGAAGGCGAGCGGCCCCTCGGCCGTCGGCATGTTCGGCTCCGGCCAGTGGACGATCTGGGAGGGCTATGCCGCCGCCAAGCTCTACAAGGCCGGCTTCCGCACCAACAACCTCGACCCCAACGCGCGCCACTGCATGGCGTCCGCGGTCGCCGGCTTCATGCGCACCTTCGGCATCGACGAGCCGATGGGCTGCTACGACGATCTCGAATTCGCCGACGCCTTCGTGCTCTGGGGCTCGAACATGGCGGAGATGCACCCGATCCTGTGGTCGCGCCTGACCGACCGGCGCCTGACGCACGAGGGCTGCGAGGTGCATGTGCTCTCCACCTTCGAGCACCGCTCCTTCGAGCTCGCCGACAACGGCATGATCTTCACGCCGCAAAGCGATCTCGCCATTCTCAACTACATCCAGAATTACATCATCCAGACCGGCGCGGTGAACAAGGCGTTCGTCGACAAGCACGTCGCCTTCGCCCGCACGGTGGAGGACATCGGCTACGGCCTGCGCCCGACCCATCAGCTCGAGATGAAGGCCGTCAACGCCTCGCACAAGGCCGGTAAGGACGGCGCGCAGGATCCCGCCGGCTTCAAGGACAACATCTCCTTCGAGGACTACGCCAAGCTGCTCGAGCCCTACACGCTCGACTATGCGCACGAGAAGTCCGGCGTGCCGAAGGACCGCCTCGAGCGGCTCGCCAAGCTCTACGCCGATCCGAAGAAGAAGATCGTCTCCTACTGGACGATGGGCTTCAACCAGCACGCGCGCGGCACGTGGGTCAACAACATGATCTACAACGTGCATCTGCTGACGGGCAAAATCTCCGAGCCCGGCAACGGCCCGTTCTCGCTCACCGGCCAGCCCTCCGCCTGCGGCACCGCGCGCGAGGTGGGCACCTTTTCCCACCGCCTGCCGGCCGACATGGTGGTGACGAACCCGAAGCACCGCGAGGCGACCGAGAAGATCTGGCAGCTCCCCGAGGGGACGCTGCCCGGCAATGTCGGCTATCACGCCGTGCTGCAGCATCGCATGCTGAAGGACGGCAAGCTGAACGCCTACTGGGTGCAGTGCACGAACAACATGCAGACCGCGCCGAACATGAACGAGGAGGGCTATCCGGGCTACCGCAATCCCGACAACTTCGTCGTCGTCTCCGATCCCTATCCGACCGTCACCGCGCTCGCCGCCGATCTCATCCTGCCGACCGCGATGTGGATGGAGAAGGAAGGCGCCTACGGCAACGCCGAGCGCCGCACGCAGTTCTGGCGCCAGCAGGTCGCCCCTCCGGGCGAGGCGCGCTCCGACGTCTGGCAGACGATCGAGTTCTCGAAATACTTCAAGATCGAGGAGGTGTGGCCGGAGGAGCTGATCGCCAAGAAGCCGGAATATCGCGGCAAGACGCTCTACGACGTGCTGTTCGCCAACGGCGTCGTCAACAAGTTCCCGCTCGCCGATATCCAGAAGGGCTTCGAGAATTCCGAGTCGCAGGCCTTCGGCTTCTATCTGCAGAAGGGGCTGTTCGAGGAGTATGCGCAGTTCGGCCGCGGCCACGGGCACGACCTCGCCGACTTCGAGCTCTATCACGAGGCGCGCGGCCTGCGCTGGCCCGTCGTCGACAAGAAGGAGACGCTCTGGCGCTTCCGCGAGGGCTACGACCCTTACGTCAAGCAGGGCGAGGGCGTCAGCTTCTACGGCAAGCCGGACAAGAAGGCGCGCGCGATCTTCTGCCCGTTCGAACCGGCCGCCGAGACGCCGGACAAGGAGTTCGACCTGTGGCTGTGCACCGGCCGCGTGCTCGAGCACTGGCATTCCGGCTCGATGACGCGCCGCGTGCCGGAGCTGCATCGCGCCGTCCCCGCCGCGACGCTGTTCATGCATCCCGACGACGCCGCCGAGCGCAAGCTCAACCGCGGCCAGACGGTGCGCATCAAGACGCGGCGCGGCGAAATCGTCACCCGCGTCGAGACGAAGGGTCGCAACAAGCCGCCGCAGGGCCTCGTCTTCTTCCCGTTCTTCGACGAGAGCCAGCTCGTCAACAAGCTGACGCTCGACGCCACCTGCCCGATCTCGAAAGAGACCGACTACAAGAAGTGCGCCTGCAAGGTCACCTCGGCCTGAGCGGAGCGGAACAGTGGCGACCCTCGACAAACGTCTCGCCGATCCGCAGCGCCGCAAGGCGCTGCTGGATGCGGCGCGCTTCGCCGGCGCGGCGGGCGCCTGCGGCGTGATGCTGGCGGGCTTCGCCGAGCAATCGCGCGCGCGTCCGGCGCAGGCGCTGCGCCCGCCGGGCGCGCTCGCCGAGGACGCCTTTCTCGGCGCCTGCGTGCGCTGCGGCCTGTGCGTGCGCGACTGCCCCTACAACACGCTGAAGCTCGCCGACTGGGGCGACGGCCCGGCGCTCGGCACGCCCTTCTTCGCCGCCCGCGCCGTGCCCTGCGAGATGTGCGAGGACATTCCCTGCGTGAAGGCGTGCCCGACCGGCGCGCTCGATCATGCGCTGGTCGATATCGCCAAGGCGAAAATGGGCGTGGCGGTGATCACCAGCCGCGAGACCTGCCTCAATCTGCAAGGCCTGCGCTGCGACGTGTGCTATCGCGTCTGCCCGGTCATCGACAAGGCGATCACGCTCGAGACGACGCACAACGCGCGCACGACGAAACACGCGGTGTTCGAACCCGTGGTGCATCCCGAATACTGCACCGGCTGCGGCAAGTGCGAAAAGTCCTGCGTGTTGACGGAGGCGGCGATCAAGGTGCTGCCGCTCGACGTCGCGCTGCTGGCGCAGGATGCGCACTACAAGCGCGGCTGGATCGAGAAACAGAAGGCGGGCGACGCGCTCGTCGACGCGCCGGTGAAGCTGCCGACGCGACTGCCCGAGGGCGTGACGCTGCCGGGAGGCAAGAAGTGAGCGCCAACCTCACCCCCTATGTCGAGGCGCGCGAGCGCAAGGGGCTGTGGGCCGCCCACCGCTTCGGCGTGCTGCGGCGCGCCGCGCAGCTGTTCTTTCTGGCGCTGTTCCTCACCGGTCCGCTCTTCGGCGTGTGGATCGCCAAGGGCAACATGGCCGCCTCGCTGACGCTCGGCGTGCTGCCGCTGACCGATCCTTACGTGCTGGCGCAGACGCTCGCCGCGCGCCACTGGCCGGAGGCGACGGGGCTGATCGGCGCGGGCCTCGTGCTCGCCTTCTACTGGCTCGCCGGCGGGCGCACCTTCTGCGCCTGGGCCTGCCCGCTCAATCCCGTCACCGATTTCGCCGCCTGGCTGCGGCGGCGCTTCGATATCCGCCAGACCGCGAAGATCCGTCCCGAGCTTCGCAACTGGATCGCGGTGGCGGCGCTCGTCGTCAGCGCGGCCACGGGCGTCGCGGCCTGGGAGCTCGTCAACCCGATCACGGCCTTCCACCGCGCGCTCGTGTTTGGCCTTCTTTTTGGTCTGATCCCCGCGGTCGCGATCTTCCTGTTCGACCTGCTCGTCGCCAAACATGGCTGGTGCGGCCACATCTGCCCGGTCGGCGCGTGCTACGGCGCGCTCGGCAAGGTCGCGGTCGCGCGCGTCAGCGCCGTGCGGCGCGAGGCGTGCGACGACTGCATGGACTGCTTCGCGGTGTGCCCCGAGCCGCATGTCATCTCGCCGGCGCTGCGCGGAGAGCGCAGACCGGCGCCGGCCCGATCGTCGTCTCCGGCGACTGCACGCTATGCGCGGCCTGCATCGACGTCTGCCCCGAGCGCGTCTTCGCCATCACCCATCGCTTCGACCATCGCGTCGAGCCCGTCGAAACCGCAGCGGCGACGAACGCCGCGGCGACCGCAACCCCGAGGGCGGCATGAGCCCTCGTTTCTCTCCCGATCGCGGAAGGATGTTTCCCATGATCGCTCGCCTCGTCACCAAATCCGCGCCGGTCGCGCTGTTGCTTCTGGCCTTGCCGCTCGCCGCGATGACGCAGGCGCAGGAGCCGCGCGCCGTGAAGACGCTGCGCGAGACGCCGCTGACGGAGATGGCGCCCGCCCCCGACGTCGCGCGGCAGTCGACGCCCTCGGAAGGCTTCGGCCGCGCCTATCGCCAGCAGCCGCCGCTGATCCCGCACAAGACCGACACCTACCAGATCACGCTCGACAACAACCAGTGCATGAGCTGCCACGACTGGCCGGGCAACACGCGCTTCAACGCGCCGAAGATCTCCGAGACGCACTATGTCGACCGGCAGGGCGTGCGGCTCGATAAGGTCTCGGGCACGCGCTACTTCTGCTCGCAGTGCCACGTGCCGCAGGTCGACGCCAAGCCGCTTGTCGGCAATTCGTTCCAGAACGCCACGCAGGCCAAGTGAGGAGGGCGCGATGACGGACGTCACGGCGCCCGGCGCCGAACACAACAGGCCGAATCTCCTCAAGCGTCTGTGGCGCTGGTTCTTCTCGCGCTCCAAATACGCCTGGGGGCTGATCGCGCTCGTCTTCTTCGCCGGCGGAATCGTCTTCTGGGGCGGCTTCAACTGGGCGCTCGAGGCGACCAACACGGAAGCCTTCTGCGTGTCCTGCCACGAGATGAAGGACAACGTGTTCATGGAGTACCGGAACACGGTGCACTATTCGAACAAGACCGGCGTGCGCGCCACATGCCCGGATTGCCACGTGCCCAAGGAATGGGGGCACAAGATGGTGCGCAAGATCCAGGCCTCGAACGAGCTGTGGCACAAATTCCTCGGCTCGATCGACACGCAGGAGAAGTTCAACGCCCACCGCCTCGACCTGTCGAAGAGCGTCTGGCGCGCGATGAAGACGACGGATTCGCGCGAATGCCGCAACTGCCACAAATTCGGCTCGATGGACTTCTCGCTGCAGGAGCCGCGCGCCGCCAAGCTGCACGAGACCGGCCTCAACGAGGGCAAGACCTGCATCGACTGCCATCAGGGCGTCGCGCACAAGCTGCCGCCGCAGGCGCCGGCCGCCTATCAGCAGATGCTCGACAATATCGACAATGTCGGCCCCGTGCAGAAGCTGATCGACGTGCTGCAGGACGCCGACGTCGCCAAGGCGAAAGCCGCCAAGCGCTGAGGCGCTCCGCGCCTCAGGCCGCGTTCATCGCCTGCGCGGCGGCGCGCAGGCGCGCCACGTCGCGCACGATGAGGCGATCGCGATGCACGACGACGCCGTGGCGCTTGAGCTGCGCCATGGCGCGCGACAGGCTCTCCGGCGTGACGCCGAGGCGATGGGCGAGCAGCTGCTTTTCGTAAGGCAGGATCACTTCGGCGCGGCCGGCCCGCGCGCCGGACAGATCGAGCACGAGATGGGCGAGCCGCGCCGGGCCCGTCATCGTCTTCAACTCGGCGATGTGCAGCACCAGCGCGCGCAGGTGCATTGAGGCGGCCGCCAGCATCTTCATCGCCAGCGCCCCGTCCGATTCGATGCGCTGGCGCAGGCGCGCCGCGTCGAGCCGCATCACGCGCGCCGGTCCGACCGCCGTCAGCGTCGCCGGATAGCGCCCCTGCGTCAGCCCCTCGGCGAGCATCAGCCCGGCGCCCGGCCCATGCACGCCGATGACCGCCGCCTCGCCGGCGGCCTCGTCGTCGTCCTGCGCGTCGGCGCGGCGCGTCATCGCCAGCAGCCCGTCGACGACGATGAAGCAGAAATCGGCCGCCGCGCCTTGCGCGCAGAGTTCCTCGCGCCGCTCGCACGCGCGGATCGGCTGGCCCTGCGTCAGGTCGCGCACGATCGGCTCGGGCAGACGCTCGAAGAAACTCGAGCGGCGCACGACCTCCCAGTCGTCGGCCGTCGTCGCAGAATGCGCCGCCGGCGTCATCGCGCGGCCCGCCGGGGCGTCACAGCCCGCCCATCGCGCACACCGTCTCCCATTCGGCCGCCGTCACCGGCTGCACGGAGAGGCGGAACGAGGTGACGAGCGCCATGTCCTTCAGCGCCTCCGTCGCCTTCACCTGCGCGAGCGTCACCGGCCTCTTCAGCGGCTTGACCGCCTTGATGTCGACGACGACCCACGGCTCGCCGGGCCTGGCCTTCGGATCGGGATAGGCCGCGCGGACGATCTCGGCGATCCCGACGATCTCCTTGCCCTCGTTGGAGTGGTAGAAGAAGGCGCGATCGCCCGTCTTCATCGCCATCAGATTGAGCTTGGCGGTATGGTTGCGCACGCCGTCCCACACCGTGCCCTTGGCGCCGGCCGCGACCTGATCGTCCCACGACCAGACCGACGGTTCGCTCTTCACCAGCCAGAAGCGCTTCTCCGCCATCGCGCGCCTCATCCCACCGGCTGGCCGACGGACTGGCGCCACGGCCGCAGTTCGACCGACGCGAACAGGCCCGCTTTGGCGAAAGGATCGGCGGCGGCGAAGGCGTCGGCCGCGGCCTGATCGACGCAATCGAGAATCAGCATCGAGCCGACCGGCTTGTCGTCGGGGCCGAACATCGCGCCCGCGGCCTTCACCACGCTCTTGTTGGCCTCGAGATAGGCGAGGTGGGCGGGGCGATGGTCGAGCCGGATTTGCAGCGCGCCCGGCTTGTCGTGACAGATGGCGACGAAGATCATGCGAACTCCCTTGTCGCGCCCGGCGGCGCGGCGTTTGAAACGTCAGACCTCGGCCTTCGGCGGGCGGGCGAGCAGCGCCTCGACCGCGCCGTCGACGCCGACCTTGCCGGACAGGATGTCGGCGACGGCGGCGGCGATCGGCATGTCGACGCCGCGCGCGCGCGCCATCTCCACCAGCACGGGCGCGGTGTGCGCCCCTTCCGCCAGCTTGCCGTGGCCGATCGCCCCGGCGAGGCTCTCGCCCCGCCCGAGCGCGAGACCGAAGGCGAAGTTGCGCGAATGCGCCGAGGCGCAGGTCAGCACCAGATCGCCGAGGCCCGACAGGCCCATCAGCGTCTCGGCCCGCGCCCCGTAGGCGCGCGCGAAGCGGCCGAGCTCGGCGAAGCCGCGCGCCACCAGCGCGGCGTTGGCGGAGGCGCCGAGGCCGCGCCCGGCGGCGATCCCGCAGGCGATGGCGAGCACGTTCTTGGCCGCCCCGCCGATCTCGACGCCGCGCATGTCGGTCGTGTGGTAGAGGCGGAAGCCCGGATTGGCGAGCTGCCCCGAAAGCCGCTGCGCCAGCGCCCCGTCATGGGCGGCGAGCGTCACCGCCGTCGGCAGGCCCCTGGCGACATCGTCGGCGAAGCTCGGCCCCGAGAGAATGGCGGCCGGATGCTCCGGCAGGCACTCGGCGGCGACCTCGCTCATCAGCAGGCCGCTCGCCCGCTCGATGCCCTTGGCGCAGACGACGACCGGCGTTCCCGGCCGCGCCACGAGCGCGAGCGCGCTGGCGACGCCGCGCAACGCCTGCGCCGGCACCACCGCCAGAACGAAATCCGCCCGCGCGGCGGCCGACAGATCGGTCGTCGCCGCCAGCCCCTCCGGCAACGCGACGCCCGGCAGATAGGCGGGATTGGCGCGCTCGGCGCGGATGCGCCCGACCTGCTGCGCGTCGCGGCCCCAGAGCGTCGTGTCGAGCCCGGCCCGGCAGGCGACGAGCGCCAGCGCCGTGCCCCAGGCCCCCGCTCCGAGCACGCCGCATGAGGCCATGGCTCAGGCCTTTCCGCCAACGGCGCGCGGCGCCCTGTCGTCGAGCGGCCAGCGCGGCCGGGCGGCGAAATCGAGCCCGTCCGTCAACCCGCGCGAGATGCGCTCGAGCCCCGCCCAGGCGATCATCGCGCCATTGTCCGAGCACAGCGCATGCGGCGGCGTGACGACGCGCAGGCCCGTCTCGCCGGCGAGCCGCGCGATCGCCCGGCGGATCGGCCCGTTGGCGGCGACGCCGCCGGCCACCACCAGGCCGGTCGGCTGGCCGGCGACGGCGCGAAAGGCGCGCAGCCCCGCCCGCGTGCGCTCGACGACGACGTCGACGATGGCGGCCTGGAACGAGGCGCACAGATCCGCCACGTCCCGGTCCGACAGCGGGGCGAGCCGCTCGGCCTCGAGCCGCACCGCCGTCTTGAGGCCGGAGAGCGAGAAATCGGCCCCCGCCCGTCCCGCCATCGGGCGCGGAAAGGCGAAGCGCTCGGGATCGCCCTTCTCGGCCGCGATCTCGACCTGCGGCCCGCCCGGATAGGGCAGGCCCAGCATCTTGGCGACCTTGTCGAAGGCCTCGCCGATGGCGTCGTCGATGGTCGTGCCGAGGCGGACATAGTCGCCGACCTCGCGCACCGCGAGCAGCTGCGTGTGGCCGCCGGAGACGAGCAGCAGCAAATAGGGGAAAGGCAGATTGTCGGTCAGCCGCGCCGTCAGCGCATGCGCCTCCAGATGGTTGACCGCCGCCAGCGGCTTCTTCAGCGCCAGCGCCAGCGCCTTGCCGGTCGTCAGGCCGATCAGCACCCCGCCGATCAGGCCCGGCCCGGCTGCGGCGGCGATCCCGTCGAGATCGGCGAGCTTGACCCCGGCCCGCGCGCAGGCCCGCCCGATCAGCGCGTCCAGCGCCTCGACATGGGCGCGCGCCGCGATCTCCGGGACCACCCCGCCGAAGGCCGCGTGCTCGGCGATCTGGCTCATCACCTCGTTGGCGAGGATTTCGCCGCCGCCGCCCGGCTTCAGCCGCACGACGCCCGCCGCCGTCTCGTCGCAGGTGGTCTCGATCCCCAGAACGCGCATCTGGCCTCGGCGTGTGTCGATTCTCGTCTTCCGTGTCACAAGCGCCGGCCCGCGACAAGCGCGCCGGAGCCGATTAACGCGATCTTCCGGTTTCCCCGCCAGACTGCCCGCGCGCCGGCTCGCGGCGCGTTTGAGGGGAGCCGGAATTCCATCGTGTCGCGCGTGCGGTCCGCCTTCGACAGGTTCCTGAGCATCGGCGCAGGAGACCTGCCCGCCGAACTCGCGGGCAAGGTGCGCTCCGCGCAGATCGCGGCCGTGCGTCGCTATACGCCGTGGATGATGGCGGCCAACGTGGCCAGCGCCGCCCTGATCGCCGGCGCGTTCGCCGGCAGCCGGCATCTGCCCGTCGTCCTCGCCTGGGCGACCGGCGTCTGCCTCGTCGCCCTCTACGCCATCGCCCGATGGTGGCCGATGCGCGCCCGCCCCTCGCCCGACAGCGCGTCGATCCGCGGCGTGCGCCGCACGGTGCTGCACGCCGTCATGCTCGGCGCCTGCTGGGCCTTCCTGCCGGCGATGTTCACCATCGCCGACATGGAGCAGCGCGTCATCATCGGCAGCGTCGTCGCCGGCATGCTGTGCGGCAGCGGCTTCGCCCTCGCCACGATCGCGCCGGCCGCTCTCGCCTTCTCGGGCATGCTCGCCCTCGGCTCGACCACCGCGCTCGTGCTGTCCCCCGGTTTCACGACCGCCACGCTGACGATTCTCAACGCCGTCTACCTCGCCGTCATCTTCACCAGCTCTCTGTCGCTCGCCGACGTGCTGCGCGCCCGCTTCGAGGCGCAGGTGCGCAGCGTCGAGCAGCGCGACTACATCGGCCTGCTGCTCAACGACTTCGAGGAACACGCCGCCGACTGGCTGTGGATGGTCGACAGCGACTGGCGCGTGCGTCACGTCTCCTCGCGCATCGTCGAGATTCTCGGTCTCGACGAGGCGCAACTCGTCGGCCAGCGTCTGACGCGGGCGCTGCCGCATATGGCCGGCGGGCGCGGCAACGCGCAGGAGCGCGACAGGCTGCGCGGCCTCCTGCGCGCGATGCGCAAGCGGGAGGCGTTCCGCGATCGCGAAATCGCCGTCGTCGTGCGCGGCGCGCAGCGCCTGTGGTCGGTGACGGCCAAACCGGTCTTCGACGCGCGCGGCGAATTTCTCGGCTATCGCGGCGTCGGCCGCGACGTCACGCAGGCGAGCGAGGCGCGCCGCAAGATCGAGTATCTGGCGCATTTCGACGTGCTGACCGGCGTCGCCAACCGCGCCAGCTTCAACGACCAGCTGGCGCACGCGCTGTTCCGGCTGAAGACCGTCGGAACGCGGTTTGCGGTGCTGCTGCTCGATCTCGATCGCTTCAAGGTGATCAACGACACGCAGGGCCACCCCGCCGGCGACGAATTGCTGCGGCAGGTCGCCGCACGGCTGGGCCATGCGACGGGCGAGGGCGATCTCGTCGCCCGTCTCGGCGGCGACGAATTCGCCCTTCTGCTCGCCGAGCCGCGCTCCTCCGCCGAGGTGGAGACGGCGGCCTCGCGGCTGATCGAAGCCATCGCCGCGCCCTTCGCCCTGTCGACCGGCCCGACCCTCGCCTCGGTCAGCATCGGCATTTCCTTCGCCGCGCCGGACCTCGGCCACGAGCTCGACGCCGACGCGCTGATGCGCCACGCCGATCTGGCGCTGTATCGCGCCAAGAGCGAGGGGCGCGGCCGGTTCTGCTTCTTCGAGCCGGAGCTCGACGCCGCGGCGCGGCGTCGCCACCGCATCGAGACCGATCTGCGCGCCGCGCTGGACACGGAGGGCCTGCGCCTGGCCTTTCAGCCTCAGGTCGACGCCCAGAGCCGGCGCATCGTCGGCTTCGAGGCGCTGGCGCGCTGGACCCACGCCGAACTCGGGCCGATCGCCCCGACCGAATTCATCCCGCTCGCCGAGGAGCGCGGCCTGATCGGCAAACTCGGCGCCTGGGCCCTCGTCGCGGCCTGCCGCGCCGCGACGCAGTGGCCGGCGGACGTGCGCATCGCCGTCAATCTGTCGCCCGCCCAGTTCCGCACGCCGGCCGTGTTCGACGATGTGCGCAAGGCGCTCGAGGCGACTGGCCTGCCGCCGGGCCGGCTCGAGATCGAGATCACCGAGACCGTGTTTCTCGATCCCCAGCCCTGCGTCATGGCGACGCTCGACGCGCTGCGTCGCCTCGGCGCGCGCATCGCGCTCGACGATTTCGGCGCGGGCTATTCCTCACTGAGCTATCTGCGCCGCCACCGCTTCGACAAGATCAAGATCGACCGCTCCTTCGTCGAGGGCGTCGACGACGATTCGGCCGCCCGCGCCATCGTCGGCGCGATCCTGTGCATGGCGGGCGATCTGGGCCTCGACGTCTGCGTCGAAGGCGTCGAGACCGCAGGGCAGATGCGCGCGCTGCAAAGGCTGGGTTGCGACCAGATCCAGGGCTTCCACATCGCCCGTCCGCTCGACGCCGACGCGGCCCTCGCGATGCTTCGATCCCGCGAGGCCGAACCGCCGAAGCGCCTCGCGATCGGCGCCTGAGGCGCCGACCTGCTTTCCCGCCGCGCCTTGCCCCCCTATAGTCCGCGCCCCGCGGCGCGAGGCGCGGCGAACGGGCAATGGCGGACGAGGTCGGGATGAACGAGGTCTGGATGCGCATCGGCACGCGCGGCTCGCCGCTCGCCCTCGCGCAGGCCCATCAGACGCGCGATCTGCTCGCCGCCGCCCACGGCGTCGCGGCTGAGGCCATTTCCATCGTCGTCATCAAGACGACCGGCGACGCCATTCAGGACCGCCCGCTCTCCGAGGCGGGCGGCAAGGGCCTGTTCACGCGCGAGCTCGACGCCGCGCTGATCGCCGGCGACATCGACATCGCGGTCCACTCCGCAAAGGACGTGCCGACCTTCCTGCCGGACGAGATCGCGCTCGCCGGCTATCTGCCGCGCGAGGACGCGCGCGACGCCTTCATCGGCGCCGGCGGGCGGCGCTTCGCCGATCTGCCTGCCGGCGCCGTGATCGGCTCGGCCTCGCTGCGCCGGCAGGCGATGGTGCGCCGCGCCCGGCCCGATCTGTCGGTCGAGTTGCTGCGCGGCAACGTCCAGACGCGACTGAGGAAAGTCGAGAGCGGCGGCGTCGCCGGCACGCTGCTGGCGCTCGCCGGCCTGAAGCGCCTTGGCCTCGAATCGGTCGTCACCGAAATTCTCGACGCCGACGCCTTCATGCCGCCGGTCGGGCAGGCGGCCATCGCCATCGCCGCGCGCGGGCGCGACACGGTCTCGCGCGACCGTCTCGCGCCGATCCTCGATGCGCCGACCGGCGTCGCGCTCGCCGCCGAGCGCGCGTTCCTCGCCGTGCTCGACGGCTCCTGCCGCACCCCGATCGCCGGCCATGCGACGCTCGATGGCGGGCGCGTGCGGTTCCGCGGCCGGCTGCTGCGCACGGACGGATCGGACGCCTGGGACGCGGCGGGCGAGGGGCCGGCCGCCGACGCGGCGCAGATCGGCGCGGCGGCCGCCCGCGACCTGCTGTCGCGGGCCCCGGCCGACGCGCTCGCCCACCTGACCTGAATGCGGGTCGTCCTCACCCGCGCGAGAGCGGACGCGGCGCGCACCGCCGCCCGCCTCGTCGAGCGGGGCGACGAGGCGATCCTGGCGCCGGTGCTCGCCGTGCGCGCCCTGCCCGCGCCCCTGCCGGGCCGGGCCGACGGCTTCGTCGCCACCAGCGCGCACGCCTTTCTCGGCTGGGCGGAGCGGCCCGCCGACGAGCGGGCCTGGGCCGCCGCGCGCCCGCTGTTCGCTGTCGGCGCGGCCACCGCCGGGGCGGGCGCGGCCGCCGGCTTCCGCGACGTCAGGCGGGCGGGCGGCGACGCCGACGGCCTCGTCCGGCTCCTGCGCCTCGCCGCCCGCCCCGGCGACCGCCTCGTCTATCTCGCCGGTCGCGACCGCAAGCCGGCGCTGGAGGCGGGGCTCGCCGCCGCCGGTCTCCCGCTCGCCGTGGTCGATGTCTACGAGGCCGCCCCCGTGGATTGGGACGCGGCGACCAGCGCCCGGCTCGCCGCGCTCGGGGACGCAGGCGTGCTGCACTTCTCCCGCCGCAGCGCGGAGCTTTTCCTCGCCAACGCGCACGCCGCCGGCCTGAGCGCGCGCATCGCGGGCTGGCGGCACGTCGCGATCTCCGACGACGCGGCCGCCCCGCTGCGGACCGGGGGTCTCGCCGTCGCCGTCGCGGCGCGGCCGGACGAGACGGAACTGCTGGCCGCCCTGCGGACTTGATCTCCTGCGTGCAGTCTTTCGGAGCCGCGCCGCGCGAAACGGCGCATTTCCTTCCCCCCCGCCGGCGCCCTATACCGGAAGCGGCAAGACCAACAGGCGGGCGAGGATCCCCGATGGCAGACGACGTGAAGCCGACGACCGGGCCGGCTGACGGGGGCGACCCCTCGCGCCGGCGCCGCCGCGAGGCGGCGGTGATCGACGCGACCGCGACCGAACTGCGCGGAGAGCGCGCGCCGGCGGTCGCCAAAGACGCCGCAGGCGCCGACGCAAAGGCCGCGCAGGCCGAGACGACCGCCCAGCCCGCGCCGCCGCCCGCCTCCGCCGCGAAACCGGCGGCGGAGACCTCTTCGGGCCTTGGCGTTCCCGTCGCGGCGTTGCTCGGCGGCGTCGCCGGCTCGGCGATGACCGCGCTGATCCTGTGGTCGCTCCAGCCCGAGCCGGCCGTGCCGCCGGCCGTGTTGCAGCGCCTTTCCGCGCTGGAGACGGCCGACCGCAACTTCGCCCGCCCCGACGCCGTGGCGCAGCTCGACAAGCGCGTCGGCGCCGTCGAGGCCTCGGCGAAATCGGCCGCCGAGGCCGCCGCCGCAGCAGCAGCGGGAACCAGGACCGTCGAAGGCGTCGCCCGCTCGGCCGAAGGACTGGCGAAGGCCGCCTCCGGATCGGCCGACGCGGCGAAGGGCGAGACGCAGCGCCTCGCCCAATTGCTCGCCAACCTGCCCGCGCCCGTCGCGGCGCCCGCTCCGCAGCGGGTCGATCTCGGCCCTGTCGAGCAGCGTCTGGCGAAGGTGGAGGCGGCGACGACCGGCCTCGACGCCCGCATCGACGGGCGCGTCGCCGGCGCGCTGCAGGCGTCGGCCGCCGCGCAGAAGGCGCTGGAGACCCGCATGGCCGGCGTCGAGCAGAGCGTGCAGGCCGGCCTGAAGCAGGGCTCGGACCGCATCGCGCTGATCGAGGCGCAGGTGAAGCCGGTCGATCTCGCGCCCCTCAACCAGAAGCTCGACCAACTCGGCCAGCGCGTCGGCCAGACGGAACAGGCGGTCGACCAGAAGGTCGGCGCGGTCGGCCAGAGGGTGGACGGCGCCGACAAGGCCATCGCAGGCCTGGGCGAGCGGGTCGCCCCGCTCGAGGCCAAGCTCGCCGAAACCAAGAGCGAGGCGCGCGTCGCCGCCGCCGAGGCGGGCGTGGGAACCGCCGCCGCCCGTCAGATGTCCGTCGCCGTCGCCGGACAGGCGATCGGCCAAGCGCTGGAGCGCGGCGCGCCCTATGCCGCGGAGCTGACCTCGCTGGAGGCGCTCGGCGTCGAGGCCGGCAAGCTCGCGCCGCTGAAGCCCTTCGCCCCGACCGGCGCGCCGACCGCCCGCGCGCTCGCCCAGCGCTTCGCCCCGCTCGCGGCGGCCGTGGCCGCCAACGCCGCGCCCGGCGAGGCGCCGAAGGGCGCCGGCGAGCGCTTCTGGGGCGCGCTCGGCAAGATGGTGCAGGTGCGCCGCACCGGCGACACGGGCGACGACCCCGCCTCGCTCGCCGCGCGCATCGAGAACGCGCTGGCGCGCGGCGCGGTGGGCGACGCGGCGGCGGCCTGGCGCAAGCTGCCCGGCCCGGCCAAGACGACCTCGCAGGATTTCGGCGCGGCGCTCGAGGCGCGGGCCGCCGCCGACGAGGCGGCGCGCGGCCTGGCCGCCGACGCGTTCGCCGCGCTCGGCAAGAAACCGTGACGCGCCGCGTCGCGCCCGCCCGTCCGGGCGCGCCTCGCCACGTCGCCCGGGGGACCCGATGATCCGCGTACTCGTTTACATCGTCCTGATCGCTCTCATCGCGCTCGGCGCGAGCTGGCTCGCCGCCAATCCCGGCACGCTCTCCTTCGACTGGATGGGCTATCGGATCGAAACCTCGATCTTCCTCGCCGTCGCCGTCATCCTCGGCCTGGCGGCGACGCTTAGCCTGCTATGGGCGTTGATCCGCTCGATCCTGCGGCTGCCGCGCGCGCTTTCGCTCGCGGCGCATGTGCGCCGGCGCAACAAGGGCTACGAGGCGCTCTCGCGCGGCATGATCGCCATCGGCGCGGGCGACGTGCGCTCGGCCCGGCGCGACGCGGTGGAGGCGGCGCGGCTGCTCAAGCACGAGCCGCTGACGCTGCTCCTGAAGGCGCAGGCCGCCCAGCTCGCCGGCGACCGCGCCACCGCCGAGGCGCTGTTCTCGGAGATGGCGCGGCGGCAGGACACCAAGGTGCTCGGCCTGCGCGGCCTCTATGTCGAGGCGCGCCGGCGCGGCGACGCGGCGACCGCCTTCCGCCACGCCGAGGAGGCGCAGAAGCTCGCTCCCGTCGCCTGGGCCGGGCAGGCGATGCTCGAACACAGCGCCGCCGGCGGCGACTGGGCCGCCGCCCTCGCCACCGTCGAGCGGCTCGCCGCCGCCGGGCAGATCGAGAAGCCGACGGCCGCCCGCGAGCGCGCCGTGCTGAAGACGGCGATGGCGCTGGAGCGCGCGGAGAAGGAGCCCGACGCCGCGCTTTCGCTCGCCCGCGACGCGCTCTCCGAGGCGCCGGGCCTCGTGCCGGCCGCCGCCCTCGCCGCCCGCCTCTACGGCCGCCGCGGCGACCTGAAGAAGGGCGCCCGCATCGTCGAGGACGTCTGGCGCGACGCCACCCATCCCGATCTTGCCGACGTCTATGTCGATCTGCGCCCCGGCGACTCGTCGCTCGACCGGCTGGAGCGCGCCCGCCGGCTGGCGCGGCTCGCGCCGAAGAGCCCGGACAGCGCCATCGCGGTGGCGCAGGCGGCCATCGACGCCAAGGAGTTCGCCGCCGCCCGCGCCGCGATGGAGCCGCTGCTGAACGACCCGGACAAGCGCCCGAGCGTGCGCGCCGCGATGACGATGGCCGAGCTCGAACAGGCCTCGGGCGGCCCCTCCGGCAAGGTGCGGGAATGGTATTCGCGCGCCGCCCGCGCCCCGCGCGATCCGGCCTGGATCGCCGACGGGGTGATCTCGGACGTCTGGGCGCCCGTCTCACCGGTCACCGGCGCGCTCGACGCCTTCGTCTGGCGCACGCCCGACGAGCGGCTCGCCCCGCCGGTCGACGATCCGCTCGATCTGTTCGACGAGGAGCCCGCCGCGCCGGCCCCCGCCCTTGCGGCGCCCGCGCCGGCCGAGGCCCCGGCCCCCGTCGCGCCGGCGGCCGTCGAGGCCGCGCCCGAGGTCGCGAAAGCGGACGAGACGCCGGAGCCTGCCAAGCCGGAGCCCGCCAAGCCGGAGCTCAAGGCGCTTGAAGCGAAGAAGCCCGAGCCGAAGAAGCCCGAGCCCGAACCCGTCGCCTTCGCGCTGACGCGCGCGCCCGACGATCCCGGCCCGGACGCGCGCTGAACGCGCTGCGTTGTCGTTTCAGGAGTTGCGCCGATGGTCGACAAGACTCGTGACCGCCCGATCCCCGGAACAGTCCAGTTGGCGCTGGCCCGCACGCTGCTGAGAACGGGACTGGCGCATGATCGCCCGGATCTTGTCGAGCATGCGAAATCGCTGCCGGCGCTCGGCATGACAAGCGACGAGAATCGTCACGAAGCGCAGCGCCTGACGACAGAGGCGAAGCGAATTGTCGGTGAATCGGCGCCCCACGCCGAGCGGCTGTTACAGCACGCGACGACCCACGCCGAACTCGCGCTGCTGCAAGAGGCGATCAAGAAGACCGAGGACTGAATCCTCAGACGGCGATCGCCTCGGCGATGGCCACGGTGCGGCGCGCCATCTCGGCGTGCAGGCGCTCGACCATCTTGCCTTCGAGCTGCAACGCGCCCTTGGCGGCGTTCTCCGGCAGGTCGAACACGGCGATGATCTTCTTCGCCCACTCCGTCTCCGTGTCGGAGGGCGCGAACACCTCGTTGGCGATGGCGCACTGGTTCGGGTGGATCAGCGTCTTGCCGTCCATGCCGAGGTCGCGGCCCTGCTCGCATTCCGCGCGGAAGCCGGCCTCGTCGCCAAAATTGTTGTAAACGCCGTCGATCACGTCGACGCCATAGGCGCGCGCCGCGGCGACGCAGATCGACAGATAGGCGAGCATCGCGGGGCGCCCCGGCGTCAGCCGCGCGCGCGTCTCCTTGGCGATGTCGTTGGTGCCCATGACGAGCGCGGCGAGGCGCGCGGCCGGGTCCATCGCCGTGCGCACGATCGAATCGGCGGACAGGATCGCGTGCGGCGTCTCCATCATCGCCCACAGCCGCGTGCGCTCCGGCGCGCCGGCCTCGCGCAGTTCGCGCGCCGCCAGCATGATGTCGCCGGGGGTAGAGACCTTCGGGATCAGCACGGCGTCCGGCCCGGCCTTGGCGGCGGCGGCGAGATCCTCCTTGCCCCACGGCGTCGACAGGCCGTTGATGCGCACGATCAGCTCGCGCCGCCCGTAGCCGCCCTGCGCCACCGCATCGGCCACCTGTTTGCGGGCGACCTCCTTGGCGTCGGGGGCGACCGCGTCCTCGAGGTCGAGGATCAGCGCGTCGGCCGCGAGCGTCTTCGCCTTTTCGAGCGCGCGTGCGTTCGAGCCCGGCATGTAGAGGACGCTCCGGCGCGGACGGATCGACATGGCTGCTCCTTCGGGGCCAACGGTGTCTGTTGCGCCGCAACATAGTTGAGCGCAGAACGGATTGTCATCAGCCTTTCGTCAGGGAGGGGGCGCGATGGAGCGGTGGATCGCGGGCCTCGACGGGTGTCGCGCCGGCTGGGCGGCGGCGCTGCGCCCGGCCGGCCGTCCCGAGGCGACGCGGCTTGTCGTCGTCGACGATCTGGCGGCGTTTCTGGCCGATCCGCGCCTCGCCGCCGTCGCCGTCGACATGCCGATCGGCCTGCGCGAGCGGATCGGCGCGGGCGGGCGCGGGCCGGAGGCGGCGCTGCGGCCGCTGCTCGGAGCCCGGCAATCCTCCGTCTTCGCCATTCCCGCCCGCGCCGCCGTTCACGCGGCCGATTACGGCGCGGCCTGCGCGGCCGCCCTCGGCACCTCCGACCCGCCGCGCAAGGTGTCGAAGCAGGCCTTCTTCCTGTTCCCGAAAATCCGGGCGCTCGACGGCCTGCTGCGCGCCGACGCGCGGCTGGCGCGGATCGTCCGCGAATGCCATCCCGAAGGCGCCTTCCGCATGATGGCGGGCGCGCCGCTCGCGGAGCCGAAGAAGGCGAGGGGGACGCCCTATCCGCCCGGCCTCGCCGAACGCGCCGCGCTGCTGGCGGCGACCGGCGTCCCCCGCGCCCTCCTCGACGCACGCCCGCCGCCGGGCGCAGCCCGCGACGACGCGCTCGACGCGCTGGCCTGCGCCTGGACGGCCGACCGGCTGCTGACCGGCGCGGCGGTTCGCCACGGCCCCGGCGCGAGCGACGCCTTCGGCCTGCCGGTCGCGATCTGGACCTGACCGACGACGAGCGCAGGCGACGACGACGCGCGCCTCTGCTAAGCGGACGGCATGAGCCTGCCCGTGACCGCCGCCGACGTCGCCTCGACCGAGGCCCGCATCCGCCCCTTCATCCGCCGCACGCCCTTGCTGGAGATCGACGGCGCCGCCTTCGGGCATGACGCGCCCGTCTCGATGAAGCTCGAATTCCTGCAGCACGCCGGCTCGTTCAAGCCGCGCGGCGCCTTCGCCAATCTCGTCGGCGCCGACATTCCGGCAGCGGGCGTGACCGCCGCCTCCGGCGGCAACCACGGCGCGGCCGTCGCCTACGCGGCCCGGCGCCTCGGCGCGCCGGCGCGCATCTTCGTGCCGGAGATTTCCTCGCCCGCGAAGATCGCCAAGATCCGGGGGTATGGCGCTGAGGCCGTGGTGCAGGGCGCGCGCTACGCCGACGCGCTGGCGCTGTGCGAGGCCTACATGGCCGAAACAGGCGCGCGCGCCGTGCACGCCTACGATTCGCGCGCCACCATCGCCGGTCAGGGCACGGTCGGCCTCGAATGGGAGGAGGATCTCGCCCGCGCCGGCGCGGTCGCGCTCGACACGGTTCTCGTCGCCGTCGGCGGCGGCGGGCTGATCGCCGGGATCGCCGCCTTCTTCGGCGAGCGCGTGCGCGTCGTCGGCGTCGAGCCCGAAGGTTCGCGCGCCCTGCACGCGGCGCTGGCGGCGGGCCGCCCGGTGGACGTCGAGGTGAACTCGCTCGCCGCCGACTCGCTCGGCGCGAAAAGCGCCGGCGCGCTCGTCGTCGAGATCGCCAGGGCGCGCGTCGACCACGTCGCGCTCGTCGCCGACGAGGCCATCGCCGCCGCCCAGCGCCGCCTGTGGGACGCGTTCCGCATCGCCGCCGAGCCCGGCGGGGCGACCGCCTTCGCCGCGCTGGCGAGCGGCGCCTATGCGCCGCGCAAGGGCGAGCGCGTCGGCGTGCTCGCCTGCGGCGGCAATGTCGATCTCGACAAGCTGGCCGCGCTCGTTCGATAGAGAAGCGACACAAGGACAAGCGAGCATGACCGACACGCCGCGCGCCCCCTTTCCGCAGCGCCTGCGCGATGGCTATCGCGCCTTTCTCGACCAGCGCTTCGCGCTCGAGCAGAGCCGCTACCGCGCCCTCGCCGAAGGCGGGCAGAAGCCGCGCGTTCTGCTGATCGGCTGCTGCGATTCGCGCGTCTCGCCCGAGGCGATCTTCGACATGGGGCCGGGCGAATTGTTCGTCGTGCGCAACGTCGCCAATCTGGTGCCGCCCTATGCGCCGAACGACGATTTCCACGGCACGTCCGCCGCGCTCGAATTCGCCGTCATGGGCCTGCGCGTCGAGCACATCGTGGTGATGGGCCACGCCCAGTGCGGCGGCGTGCGCGCCTACGCCGAGAACGAGGCCGACCCCTATATGCGCCCGCTCTCGCCGGGCGACTTCATCGGCTCGTGGATGCGCCTGATCGCCCCCGCCGCCGACACCATCGGCAAGCCCGACGCGGCGACGCCCGACTATGTCGAGCGCCTCGCCAGGCAATCGGTGAAGCAGAGTCTCGCCAATCTGCGCTCCTTCCCCTGCGTGCGCACGCTGGAGGAGCGCGGGCGCCTCTCGCTGCACGGCGCCTATTTCGGCGTGATGGACGGGCGCCTGCTCGTGCTCGACGAGACGAGCGGCGAATTTTCCGACATCGCGGCCTGAGGCCGGCGCGAGCCATGAAAGGCATTAGCCTCGGCGAACTCGCCTCCATCGCGGCGCCGGCGCGGCTGCTCGCGTTCAGGATGAAGCGCGACGCGCAGGGCTGAGGCGCTTCACGGCCACAGCGCGAAACGACCCGGCTCGCGCCGCGGCGGCGCGCCGACGCGTTTGGCCGGCGCCTTGGCGACGACGCTGACGCCATTGCGCGCTTGCTCCTGCGACGACGCCACGCGCCGCTTCGACGACGTCGCGCGCGCCGCGCGCAGCGCCACTTGCGGCGGCGGGCCGCTCTGCGCGGCGAGCGCGGCGCCGATGCCGTCGAACAGCGCGGCGGCGCTCGCCCCTGTCAGGCCCGGATGCGGCGCGTTGTCGTCGCGCCCGAGCCAGACGCCGACGACATGGCGCGGCGTGTAGCCGACGAACCAGCCGTCGCGATTGTCCTCGCCCGTGCCGGTCTTGCCGGCGGCGAAATCGAGCCGCCGGATCGCATTCCTCGCGGTGCCCTGCGTGACGACGGATCGCAACAGGCCGCGCATCGCCGGCGCGACGCCGGCCGGCAGCTCCGCCCGCCCCGGCGCCTCGCGCGCCCACATCGCGCCGTCCGCCCCGCGCAGCGCGAAGGCGGCGTAGGGGCGCGCGCCCGCGCCCTGCGCGGCGAAGGGCAGCATCGCGCCCGACAGTTCGATCAGCCCGACGGCGTTGGCGCCGAGCGCGACATTCGTCGCGTCGCGGATCGGCATCGGCGAGGCAAGGCCGAGCGCGCGCGCCATGGCCTCGACGCGCTCGGCGCCGACACGCCGGGCGAGCGCCACCGCGAAGTCGTTGTCCGACTCCGCGAAGCGCTGCGTCGTCTGCGCGCCGACGCGCTCGCCCGCCGCCAGCGCGGCGGCGTAGACGAAGATCTTCGCGGTGGAGGCGGCGGGGCGGCGCATCGTCACGGCGCGGTTGAACTGCGTCGCGCCGTAGTCACGCCCGCCCTGCGCGGCGACGATGCGCCCGTCGAGCCCCATCGCGATCGCGGCGAGTTCGAGATCGCCCGCAAGACCGGCGCGCGCCGTCGCCTGTTCGAGCGCGGCCTGACGGTCGACGACGAGCGAGACCGCGACGCGCGCGCCCGGCGCCTGCGCGAAGCCCGGCGCGCGCCGCGCCAGATCCGCCGTCGCCGCCTCGACGAACCAGCGCGTCTCCGGCCATTGCGGCGCGCGGGCTCCGCGCGCCCGCATGGCGCGACGCGCCGCCGCGATCTCCTGCGCGGACGCGACGCCGGCGCGCTGCGCCACATCGAGCACGAGGCGCCGCCGCGCCTCGAAGCGCGCCGGATTGCGCGTCGGCGAATACAGCGTCGGCCCGCGCAGCAGCGCCACGAGGCCGGCCTGTTCGCCGAGCGTCAACTCGTCGATCTCGCGCCCGTAGAAGACGAGCGCGGCCTGTTTGGCGCCGATGATCTCGCGCCCGCGCGCCATGCCGAAGCTCGCCTGATTGAGATAGGCGGCGAGAATCTCGCGCTTGCTCATCGCCGCCTCCAGCTCCTGCGCGAGCGCGGCCTCCTCGCGCTTGCGCGCCAGCGAACGCTCGGGGCTGAGCAGCGCGTTTTTCACGAGCTGCTGCGTGAGGCTGGAGCCGCCCTCCACGGAGCGGAAGGTGACGAGGCGGAACGCCGCGCGCGCGACGCCGATCGGATCGACGCCGTAGTGATCGTAGAAGCGCTTGTCCTCGGTCGCCGTCAGCACCTCGGCGAGCAGGCGCGGAACCTCGTCCGCCTCGAGCTTCGGCCCGCAGCGGCAGACGGGCAGAACGGCGCCGTCGCGGCGCGTGAAGACGATCTGGTTCGACATCACGAGCGCGCGCAGCGCGGCGCGACGGGCCGCGGCGTCGGCCTCGCCCGCGCCGATAGTCCGGTAGGTCGGCGCTTCGGCATGGTGGGGCTCGGCCGCCTGCGCGACGCCGGCGAGCAGCGGTGCGGCGAGCGCCAGCGCGAGCAGCGTCGGCGCGGGCCCGTAGCGCCGGCGGATGCGCGCGCCGAGCCACGGGCCGGCGACCGCCGCGGCCAGCAGCGCGGCTGCGCCGCGCGCGTCGCCCGCCATGTCGCGCAGGATCGGCCACCACGAGGCCGGCCGATAGAACCAGGCCAGCGCGCCGGCGAAGGCGAGCGCGGCGAGGCCGACCGCGACGAGATAGACGCGGCGGAATGTTCGCCCGCGCCGGCCGGAGCCGGCGAAGCCGAAAACGAGCGAGAAAAAAACGCCCGCCGCGATCCACGCAACCGGCGACAGCGCCGACACAAACGCCGACATGGCCTGTTTCGTCCGTCCCTACTCCCGTCGCGGACGGGAGGAAAAACGCGGAACAAACTCGACGGGCCGTCGCCGGCCGGCCGCCTCCGCTGGCGGGCCGGCGCGCGATTGTGTGCGCGACTGCGGCGCCATCAGGGCGATGCGGCGACGAAAAACAGATGTTGGAGACGGCAAGAAACGAGAACGCCGGCGCGATGCGCCGGCGTCCGGATCTCTTGCCGGATCTCTTGCAAGGAAGGATCGCTCACGCCGCCTTGGCGCGCGGGGCGATCAGCTTGCGGTTGACCAGCACCTCGGCGATCTGCACCGCGTTCAGCGCCGCGCCCTTGCGCAGATTGTCGGAGACGCACCAGAAGGCGAGGCCGTTCTCGACCGTGATGTCCTCGCGGATGCGGCTGACATAGGTCGCGTCCTCGCCGGCCGCCTCGTGCGGCGTGATGTAGCCGCCGGGCTCGCGCTTGTCGATCACCAGCACGCCCGGCGCCTGGCGCAGGATCGCGCGCGCCTCGTCCGCCGTGATCGGCTTCTCGAACTCGACGTTGACCGCCTCGGAATGGGAGATGAACACCGGCACGCGCACGCAGGTGGCGGTGAGCCTGATCTTCGGGTCGAGAATCTTCTTCGTCTCGGCCATCATCTTCCATTCCTCCTTCGTGAAGCCGTCCTCCATGAAGACGTCGATGTGAGGAATGAGGTTGAAGGCGATGCGCTTGGGGAACTTCTTCGTCTCGACCTCGCCGAGCGAATAGAGCGCCTTGGTCTGCCGGTCGAGCTCGTCCATGCCGTCCTTGCCGGCGCCGGAGACCGACTGGTAGGTCGACACGACGACGCGCTTGATCCTCGCCGCGTCGTGCAGCGGCTTCAGCGCGACGACGAGCTGGGCGGTCGAGCAGTTCGGGTTGGCGATGATGTTCTTCTTCGCAAAGCCCTTCACCGCGTCGGCGTTCACCTCAGGCACGATCAGCGGCACGTCCGCGTCGTAGCGCCAGGCCGACGAATTATCGATGACGACGCAGCCCTGCGCGCCGATCCTCGGGCTCCACTCCTTCGACACCGAGCCGCCGGCCGACATCAGGCAGATGTCGGTGTCGGAGAAGTCGTAATTCTCGAGCGCCTTGCACTTCAGCGTGCGGTCGCCGAACGACACTTCCGCCCCGATCGAGCGGGAGGAGGCGAGCGCGACGACCTCGCTGACGGGAAAGCGGCGCTCGTCCAGAATGGCGAGCATTTCGCGGCCCACATTGCCGGTGGCGCCGACGACGGCGACCTTGTAGCCCATGATGACGATCCTCGTGTCGAAAAATGTCCCCCCGGAGCCCGCATCCTCGGAAACGATCATGATCGTCCGGAGAGCGGTTGCGCCTCTCCCCGGCGGGGGAGACCCGGAACGAGGACGAGCGTCAGGCCGTCGCGCCGCCTTTGGCGGTCGGCCGTTTGATCGTCGTCGCGGACGTTCGGGCGAAGGGCCAAACGAGGGTCACGGGCGAGTCTCTTGCAGACGCAGGTCCCGGCGGAGCGCCGGTGGCGCACGAGAAACATCGCGCGCGCCGGAATGTCAATCGGCCGGACGGACGCCCTGTCGCCGCGCGCCGCCGCCCGCGCCCCGGTAACCGCCCGTTCACGCTGCCCTGAGGTCGCGCCGGATCGGTAAGATTCGACTCAAATCTGAGCGCGCATGCTTCCCCACGAGAGCCCTCAACGGGCCAAGGGGTTGCGTCATGCAGTGGTTGCGTTCTCGATCCGGGGACGAGACGGCGCTCGCGCCGTTCGATCCTTCGCAGCAGGAGCCCGAGGAGCGGCTGCGCGCCACGCGCAGGCCGCTCCTCGCCCGCATTCTGCCCGCCTCGCTCGCCGCGCTCGCCGTCGGCGCCGGCGTGATGTTCATGGCCGCCTCCGACGCGGCGATGTCCCCCGCGCCCGCCGCGCCGCCGCCGCCGCCGCCTATGAGGCGCGCCGGCACGAGCCCGGCGGCGGGCGCCGCGACACGCTCGCCTGGGGCCGCGTCGGCGCGACGGCCTATCTGCGCCTGTCGATCTATCGCCTGGGGCAGGAGGCCGAGCCCGACGCCTCGCTGTTCGTCGAGGCCGCCCGCCGCGCCGGCGAGATCGGCTACGCCGTCACCCGCCTCGGCGCGGCCGATGCGACGCCGACGCGCTTCGGCGCGATGGAGACCGCCGACGCGACGCTGGCGCGCGGCGCGAGCGAGGCGCATTGCCTCGCCTTCCGCCTGATCCCGCAGGATGGCGATGAGGTGATGCGCCTGTCCGGTCTGTCCTGCGGCGCGCCCGCCCAGCCGATCGACCGCGCCGCCCTCGCCTGCCAGATCGACCGGCTGGACCTGCGCTCGGCGGGCGACGACGCGGCGCTGCGTCGCCTGTTCGTGCAGGCCGAACGCAAACGCGACCGCGCCTGCGCGCCCTCCCGCGTCGCGCGCGCCGGCTGGCTCGAGCCCGCAGGCTCGGCGCCGACGCTGCGCGGCCCGGCCGGCGACGCCGACCCGGCGCCGACGCAGGCGATCGTCCCGAAGAAGCGCAAGGCCGCCCGCGCGCGTTGATCCCGCGCCGGCGAGCGCGCCTACGCCGACGCCTTGAGCGCGGCGACCACGGCGTCGCCCATACCGGCGGTCGAGACGACCTTCGTCGCGCCCGCCTTGATGTCGGCGGTGCGCAGGCCGGCGGCGAGCACGTCGGCGACCGCCTTCTCGATCGCGTCGGCGATGGCGCCCTGACCGAAGGAGTAGCGCATCGCCATCGCGAAGGAGCCGATCATCGCGATCGGGTTGGCGATGCCCTTGCCGGCGATGTCGGGCGCCGAGCCGTGCACCGGCTCGTAGAGCGCCTTGCGCTTGCCGGTGACCTTGTCGACCTCGCCGAGCGAGGCCGAGGGCAGCATGCCGAGCGAGCCGGTCAGCATCGCGGCGACGTCCGACAGCATGTCGCCGAACAGATTGTCGGTGACGATGACGTCGAACTGCTTGGGCCAGCGCACGAGCTGCATGCCGAGCGCGTCGGCGAGCTGATGCTCGAGCTCGACATCGGCGTATTCGCGCTTGTGCAGCGCCGTGATCACCTCGTTCCAGAGCACGCCCGACTTCATGACGTTGCGCTTCTCGCTCGACGTCACCTTGTTGCGGCGCTTGCGCGCCAGCTCGAAGGCGACGCGGCCGATGCGCTCGATCTCGAACGTGTCGTAGACCTGCGTGTCGATGCCGCGCTTCTGGCCGTTGCCGAGGTCGATGATCTGCTTGGGCTCGCCGAAATAGACGCCGCCGGTCAGTTCGCGCACGATCATGATGTCGAGGCCCTCGACGATCTCGCGCTTCAGCGAGGAGGCGTCGGCGAGCGCCGGGTAGCAGATCGCCGGCCGCAGGTTGGCGAACAGCTTCAGATCCTTGCGCAGACGCAGCAGGCCCGCCTCCGGGCGCACGTCGTAGGGCACGCCGTCCCACTTCGGCCCGCCGACGGCGCCGAAGATCACCGCGTCGGCGGCCTGCGCCAGGCCCATGTCGGACTCGCTGATCGCCTGCCCGTGCGCGTCGTAAGCCGAGCCGCCGACGAGGCCGCGCTCGATCTCGAACTGCGCCGCGCCCGAGGCCTGCAGGAAGGCCGCCACCTTCTCGACCTCCGCCATCACCTCCGGGCCGATGCCGTCGCCGGGCAGAAGAAGCAGCTTGTAGGTCGCCATGCGCGTGTCCCCCTGAATTGGTCGCCGCCCGTCTAGGGCCGGCGCGCGCGGCGCGCAAGGGAGCGCGCGAGGGAGAGAGCGGCCGGGTGCGCCCGGGTCACGAAAACCGCTTGACGTTCACGGAATGTTCGTTCTATTTTTGTTCCATCGCAACCACCTGACGGGACTTCGCGCCGATGTCGCGCCGCACCCCTCTTTTCCTCATCGAATCCGACGGCTCCGCCGCGCGTCGCCTCCGCGCGTCGGACGCCGTGTCGCCGGCGCGGGCAACTGGTCCCTCGTTCCGCCCGGCGAACCCGGTCGGCGCGCCGCTCGCCTCCTTGGCGGGCGGCGCGCTGGCGCGGCGGTTCTGCGCCTGGCGCGGCGGCGCCGGGCGGCGTTACGTCACCACCGTGTTCGGCGCCGACGATCCGGGCTGGCGCTATTTCGACGAGGCGGTGCTGATCCTGGCGATCCGCGACGCGTCGGGCGCGCGCCGGCCGCTGGCGGTGGAGGTCGATCCCTCGCCCGCCCGTCGCGCCCGGCTGGTCGAGGCGATCCTGAACGCGCCGGAGGCGGCCGCGCTCGAGGTGCATCTGCATCTGATCGCCGGGGCGCGCGGCGCGCGCGAGGCGGCCGCGCTCGACCTGTCGGCGGGCCGCTTCTTCAACTGACGTCTATTTCAGCTGCGCCGCGAGCCAGGCGAGCGTCGCGTCGCGCACGCCGAGCTCGACGAGATGGGCCTGCGTGTTCACCACATAGTCGCGATTGGCGCCCGAGACGCCGCGCCCCTGCCGGACGAAGGCGAGCTGATGGGCGCGGTCGAGCCGGCCGGCGTATTGGGCGTGGCGCTGGTCGACGACATAGACGAGCGCCTTCACCCGCCGCCCGTCGTCGAGCCGGACCGCGCCCTCGATCTCGTGATAGACATGCGTGACGAGTTCGCGCTCGCGCAGATAGGCGAGCGTGGCGTCGCGCTGCGACTCCTCGACGCGGAAGGCGACGCCCCGGCACGAGCCGCCGCGGTCGAGCCCGAGCACGAGGCCGGGCTTGTCCGGCGTGCCGCGATGGACATGCGAGTAGACGCACAGCGCGCGCCGCCAGCCGTGCAGCGTCGCGACATGGCGCTCGGCGTAGTCGAAGCCCGGCTTCCACATCAGCGAGCCGTAGCCGAACACCCAGAACCCGCTTTCCGTCATCGCCCCCGCCGCATGTCAGACGCCCGCCCGGCGCCTTGCCCGGGCGCCCGCCGCCGGGGCTATAAGGCATCGTCCCGCGCGACTCAAAGCGGGCGGCGGAGCGTTTCATGAAGCGGGCGATCATCATCGGCGTCGCGATTCTCGCCCTGGCGGCGGCCGGCTGGAGCGCGCTCTGGCATGTCGTCGCCGGCAAGGTGGAGGAGGGGATGGACCGCTGGCTCGCCCGCGAGGCGGCGGCCGGCCGGGTCTGGACCTGCCCGCAGCGGCGCGTCGACGGCTTCCCCAAGCAGATTCAGGTGACCTGCGAAGCGGCCGCTTTCGAGGGCAGGCTGGGCGGGCGCGCCGCCAAGGGTCGCCTCGGCACGCTGATCGCGCTCGGCCGCGTCACCGACCCCAACCGCGTTCTCTTCGATCTTCAAGGCCCGCTGACGGCCGAATACGACGACGGCCGCGCGCTGGAGCTGAACTGGTCGGCGCTGCGCGTCGTCGTCGGACGCGCCGGCGCCAGCCTCGACAACGCGACCTTCGTCATCGAGGACGCGCGGCTGTCGGCCACCGGCCTGCCCGCCCCGCTCGCCGCCGAGCGCGTGCAGGCGGACCTCAAGGCCAATCCCCGGCTCGACCCGGCGACCAACGCCGGCGACGGCGGCTATGCGCTCTATCTGCGCGTCGTCGGCGGCGCCTTCGCGCCGCTCGACCGGCTGCTGCCCGCCACCGCCCCGATCGAGATCGAGACGCAGGGCCGCCTCACGCGCGGCGAGGCGATGGCCGCGCCCGGCGCCTGGCCGGCCCGGCTCGAGGCCTGGCGGCAGGCCAGCGGCCAGCTCGACGTGACGAAGTTCATCGCCCGCCGCGGCTTCGCGCGCATCGACGGAACGGCGATCCTGGCGCTCGACGACCTCCATCGCCTCGCCGGCTCCGCCGACCTGAGCGCGACCGGCCTCGACGAGGCGCTGAAGGCGATGGGCGCCCCGTCGGCGGCGCTGGAACTCGGCGGCGCGCTCGGCGCGCTGCTCGGCGGCCGCTCGCGGACGCAGGCCGGCCCAGCCCAGCCCGGCGGGCCGGTGGTGGCGCCGACGAAATCGATCCCGATGCCGCTGCGCTTCGAGCGCGGCGCGATCTTCTGGGGGCCGCTGCGTCTGCCGGTCTATCTCGCGCCACTCTACTGAGCGGGCCCGATCACGCCTTCTCGCCGTCTCCGGTCGGGCGGCGGCCGAAATCGGGCGCGTCCGTCTCCTGCCCCTGCGCGATGATCGAGCGGCGGATCGCGCGGGTGCGCGTGAACAGCTCGAACAGCCCCTGCCCGTCGCCCCAGCGGATCATCCGTTGCAGCGCCGCCAGATCCTCGTTGAAGCGGCCGAGCATTTCCAGCACCGCCTCCTTGTTGTTGAGGAAGACGTCGCGCCACATCGTCGGGTCGGACGCGGCGATGCGGGTGAAGTCGCGGAAGCCGCCGGCCGAGAACTTGATCACTTCCGATTGCGTGACGTGCTCGAGATCGGCCGCCGTGCCGACGATGTTGTAGGCGATCAGATGCGGCACATGGCTGGTGATGGCGAGCACCAGATCGTGATGGGCCGGCGTCATGATCTCGACGTTCGAGCCGGCCGCGCGCCAGAACGCCACCAGCGCGTCCACCGGCGCGGCCTGCGCGCCCTCCGGCGGCGTGATGATGAACCAGCGATTGTGGAACAGCGTCGCGAAGCCCGCGTCCGGGCCCGACTGTTCGGTGCCCGCGACCGGGTGGCCGGGGACGAGATGCACGCCCGCCGGCAGATGCGCGGCGAGCGCGGCGACGACCGCGCTCTTGACCGAGCCGACGTCCGAGACGATCGCCCCCGGCTTCAGCGCCGGCGCGATCCCGGCGCCGATCTCCGCCATCGCGCCGACCGGCGCGCACAGGATCACGAGATCGGCGCCGCGCGCCGCCTCGGCCGGCGTCGACGCCACGACGTCGGCGAGCTTCAGCTCGGCGACGCGCGCGCGGACCTCGGCCGAGGCGTCGCCGGCGACGATGACGCGCGCCAGATTCCGCCGCCGCGCGACGCGCGCGATGGACGAGCCGATCAGCCCGAGGCCGATGATGGCGAGCCGCTCGAACAGCGGCTCGGCGAGCGGCGGTCCCAGACGCTCAGGCACGGGGCGCCCCGCTCATGAAGTCCGTCAGCGCGGCGACGACGAGCTTCATCTGCTCGGCCGAGCCGATGGTGAGCCGCAGGCAGTCGGGCAGGCCATAGGCGCCGACCGCGCGCAGGATCAGCCCGCGACGCGTCAGGAAGGCGTCCGCCTCCGCCGCCGTGCGGCCCTTCTCGCGCGGGAATTCGATCAACAGGAAATTGCCGACCGAGGGCGTCACCTTCAGGCCGAGCGCGGCGATCTCCTTCGCCGCCCAAGGCAGCCACGTCTCGTTGTGCGCGACCGCAGCGTCCAGATGCGCGCCGTCCTTCAGCGCCGCCACGCCGGCCTCGATCGCCGACGACGACACGTTGAAGGGTCCGCGGATGCGGTTCAGCGCGTCGATCACATGCGCCGGCCCGTAGGCCCAGCCGAGGCGCAGGCCCGCGAGCCCGTAGATCTTGGAGAAGGTGCGCGCCATCACGACGTTGTCGCTCGTCGCCACCAGCTCGATGCCGGACTCGTAGTCGTTGCGCTTGACGTATTCGGCGTAGGCCGCGTCGAGCACCAGCAGAATGTCGGGGCGCAGCCCCGCATGCAGACGCTTCACCTGATCGAAGGGCAGATAGGTGCCGGTCGGGTTGTTCGGATTGGCGAGGAACACGACCTTGGTGCGCGGCGTGACGGCGGCGAGCAGCGCGTCGACGTCGGCGGTGTTGTTCCTCTCCTTCGCCACGACCGGAACGCCGCCGCAGCCGGTGATGGCGATCTTGTAGACGAGGAATCCGTACTCGCTGTAGAGCCCTTCGTCGCCCGGCCCGATATAGGCGTGCGCGATCAGGTTGAGGATCTCGTCCGAGCCCGCGCCGCAGACGATGCGCGCCGGATCGAGCCCGTAACGCTCGCCGATGGCCTGACGCAGCTTCGTCGCCGACCCGTCGGGATAGAGCTCGAGCTTGTCGGCGGTCGCCTGATAGGCGGCGATCGCCTTCGGCGAGGGTCCGAGCGGCGTCTCGTTGGAGGAGAGCTTGTGCAGCGTCACGCCGGCGGGCGCGGCGCTCTTGCCGGGCACATAGGCCTCGATGGCGAGGACGGCCGGGCGGGGCTGCGGGCGAAGGGCGGTCATGGTCACTCCTGAAGGGTCTCAGCCCGGCTGCTGGCTCTTGTCGACGAATTCGTAGCGGCGCGCATGGCTGCCGATTTCCGCAAGGCGCGGCGCGCCGGCCTCGGCGGCGGCGAAGGCGCGCGCGATGTCGCCCGCCGCGACCGCGCCCGGCGCTGCCAGCATCAGGGCGGGGCCGAAGGCGTCCGCCGCGTTGCCGATGATCTCGATGCCCGCCTCGGCGAGCCGCGCGGGCAGACCGTCGCGCCAGCGCTCCAGCCCGGCGGCGTAGACGACGACGTCGCGCGAGGCGGCCTCGGCCAGCGGCCTGGAGACGATGAAGACGGGCATGCCGGCGGGATGGTCCGGCCGCTCGACGAAGGGCACGCGGGCGATGATCTTCGGCGCGTCGGCGCCGACGAGGCGCTTCCACCACGCGCCGGAGGCGACCCCGCCCTCGATGCGCACCATGCCGAGATCGCCGCCCGAACGGGCCACCGCCTCGATCACGCCCGCCGCGCCGTGATGGGGAACCAGCGGCACGGTGAAGCCGAAATGGAAGCGCGCCGAATCGCGCATCGGCCCGTCGCCGCCCGACACGTCGGCGTGCACCGAATAGTTGGCCTGCACATAGGTGAAGGTCGAGATGATGATGCGCCAGATGCCCTCGACCGTGTCGAGCGGCAGCGGGCCGCGATGGCGTTCGGCGATGCGGCGCATCATGTCGGCCTCGCGCCCCGGCCGGAAGGCCGAGCCGCCGCCCTGGCGCGCCTTGATGGCGATCAGCCGCGAGATGATGTCGCCGCGCTCGAGCAGCAGCTGGTGCATGCCGGAATCGATGCGGTCGATGTCGCGGCGAAGCTCGCCCAGCATCTGTTCGGGGGTCTGTTCGGTCATCGCGGGGCGCGCGTCCCTCGAGGCGCTTCAAAACGGCCGTCCCTCTTAGCGACGACGCGGCCGTTTCGCAAAGGCGACCGCGCCGGCGAGCCGCCGCGGGCGCGGCGAAGCGCCGCCGCGCTTGCGCTTGACGCCGGATCGGCGCACATTCTAGAGAACAAACGAGTTGTTCGACATACAGAACGGAACCGAATTTCCTCCATGACGTCCCTCGCCGCGCCAGCCGTCGCCTTCTCCAGCGCCCCCGAGGCGGACGAGCCGCACAGCCTCGTCATGCGCTTCGGCGCGGACCGGCCATTGCGGATGGACGCCGGCGTCGCCCTCGCGCCGTTCCAGATCGCCTACCAGACCTACGGGACGCTGAACGCCGACAAGTCGAACGTCGTCCTCGTCTGCCATGCGCTGACGGGCGACCAGCACGTCGCCAACGTCCACCCCGTCACCGGCAAGGAGGGCTGGTGGGACGTCATGATCGGCCCGGGCAAGCCGATCGACACCGACCGCTTCTTCGTCATCTGCTCGAACGTCATCGGCGGCTGCATGGGCTCGACCGGCCCCGCCTCGACCAATCCGGCGACCGGCCGGCCCTACGGCCTCGACCTGCCGGTGGTGACGATCCGCGACATGGTGCGCGCGCAGGCGATGCTGCTCGACGCGCTGGGGATCGACACGCTGTTCTGCGTCCTCGGCGGCTCGATGGGCGGCATGCAGGTGCTGCAATGGGCCGCGAGCTATCCCGAACGCGTCTTCTCGGCGATCCCGATCGCCACCGCCTCGCGCCACTCCTCGCAGAACATCGCCTTCGCCGAAGTCGGCCGGCAGGCCGTGATGGCCGATCCGGACTGGCGCGGCGGGCGCTATTACGAGGCCGGCGTCAGGCCCGAGAAGGGCCTCGGCGTCGCCCGCATGGCCGCGCACATCACCTACCTGTCGGACGCCGCGCTGCACGAGAAATTCGGCCGCCGCCTGCAGAACCGCGCCGCGCCGACCTTCTCCTTCGACGCCGATTTCCAGATCGAGAGCTATCTGCGCCATCAGGGCCGCAGCTTCGTGCAGCGCTTCGACGCCAACTCCTATCTCTATCTGACCCGCGCGATGGATTACTTCGATCTGGCCGCCGACTATGGCGGGCGCCTCGCCGACGCCTTCAAGGGCTCGCGCTCGCGCTTCTGCCTGATCTCCTTCACCTCCGACTGGCTGTTCCCGACCGCCGAGACGCGCGCCGTCGTGCATGCGCTGAACGCCGGCGGCGCGTCGGTCTCGTTCGTCGAGATCGAGACCGACAAGGGCCACGACGCCTTTCTGCTCGACGTGCCCGAACTGTTCGCCACCGTGCGCAGCTTCCTGAAATCGGCCGCCCACAAGAGGGGACTGGCGTGAACGACATGACCCCGCACCGGCCCGCCCGCGACGCCGCGCGCGTCGACCTCGTCCTCGTCGCCGACATGGTGGAGAAGGGCGCCCGCGTGCTCGACGTCGGTTGCGGCGACGGCCAGTTGCTGCGCCTGCTGGCGGAGGAGCGCGGCGTCGACGGACGCGGCATCGAACTGTCGCAGCGCGGCGTCAACGATTGCGTCGCCAAGGGCCTGTCGGTCATCCAGGGCGACGCCGACGCCGACCTCGCCGCCTATCCCGACGACGCCTTCGACTACGTCATCTTGTCGCAGACCTTGCAGGCGACGCACCGGCCCAAGGTCGTGCTCGAGAACATGCTGCGCATCGGCCGCAAGGCGATCGTCTCCTTCCCCAATTTCGGCCACTGGCGCATCCGCGCGCAGATCGCCTTCAAGGGCCGGATGCCGGTGACGGAGAACCTCGCCTGGTCCTGGTACGACACGCCGAACATCCACTTCTGCACGATCCGCGACTTCGTCGCGCTGGCGGGCGAAGCGGATGCGCGCATCGAGCGCGCGGTGGCGCTCGAAGCCGGCGGCAAGCCGATCGGCTTCAGCGCGCCGTGGGCGTTCTGGAATCTGTTCGGCGAGCAGGCGGTGTTCCTGCTCAGCCGCAGCAAGGGCGGCCACTGAGGCCGCTCACGGCCGCACGTAGACGAAGCCTTCCTGCTCCAGCGCGGCGATCTCGGCGACGCCGGCGATCACCACGTCGCTCTCCTTGGCGCCGTAGAGATCGTGCAGCAGGTCGAGCTTCTGCGAGGCGACCGTGTTGCGGCAGATCAGGAAGCGCACATTGCGTTCGCGCAGCCAGTCGATCTGCTCGCGCAGTCGCTCGTCGCCATTGGCGGCGCGCAACAGGCCGAGCCCATCCCCCTGCAGCACGATGCGCAGGTCGAGCGAGACCGGGCCGACCGCGTTCACATGGTTCGTCGCCGTGGCGAGGATGCGGCGGTATTCGCGCGACAGCAGGCCGCCGTCGGCGTTGACCTGATAGACCACCTTCTGCGGCGAATAGACCGGCCGGGACAGTTCGCCGGCGGCGAGCGGCTGGGCGAGGCCGAGCCCCAGACAGGCGGCGAGAAACAACGAACGCGGCGTCATGCGTCCCTCTTCGATGCGCTGCGGGACGCGGCGCGTCCCGATCCGGGACGCGAAAGCCTTCGCCGCCGCGCCCGGAGCGAACGCTTCAAGAGCGGCGCCAATTCACCGGCGGTCGGCGATCTTCGCGGTTTGCCACAGCGCCCGCACGGCGATCATGTCGGCGAGGCGATGCTCGCGCCGGATGCGCGGCAGCGCCTCGGCCAGCGTCTCGATGGCGCGCGCCAGCGCGTCGGCGCGCCACCGGCCGACCTGATCCTCGAGCCGCCTCTGGCGCTTGAAATGCACGCCGCGGCCATGCGCGGCCGTCGCCTCCGGGCGCGGCCGGCCCGCCTCGATGTCGAGCCGGATGCGATGCAGGATCGCCGCGTGACGCAGCGCCGAGCCGATCAGCACGCCGGGGTCGACTCCGTCGGCGAAAGCGCGGCGGGCGGGCTCCTCCACCGCCTCGGCGCGGCCGAGGAACGCCCCGTCGATGGCGTCGTCCGTGGCGGGCGCCGAGGCGTCGGCGACGATGGCGGCGACGTGATCCTCGGTCACCACGCGCTCGCCGCGCGCGTAGAGCATCAGCTTGGAAAGCTCGGCGCGGGTCGCCAGCCGGTCGGCGCCGAGCAGGTCGATCAGCGCCTTGCGGGCGCCGGACTCGACGGAGAGTCCCGCCTGCCGCGCCTCCTCGTCGATCAGCGCGCCGAGGGCGCGCTCGTCGTCGGGATAGCACTCGACGCTCGCCCCGTTCGGCAGCCGCTCGACCAGCGCGCGCAGCGGCGCGCCCTTCTTCAGATTGCCCGCCTCCAGCACCAGCGTGCAGTCGGACGGCGGATCCTCGATCAGCGGCTCGATCGCCGGGATGATCGCGCGCTGGCCAACCTCGATCCAGATCGCCCGGCGCCCGCCGAACAGGCCGATGCCGCGCGCCTCGTCGGCGATGCGGCCGGGATCGCGCGTCGCCTCGTCGCCGTCGAGCCGGACGATCTGGAACGGATCGGCCGGATCGTCGACAGACACATGCGCGGCGCGCCGCGCCCGCTCGCGGATCAGGCCGGAATCGGTCCCATGCACGAGATAGACGAACACGTCCGGCCGCCGCTGCGCCAGAAAACGCTCGGCGTCGTTGGTCCGGACGGTCGCCATCGCCCGCTCAGAGCCGGGCGAGGCCGGCGGCGATCTTCAGGCGCAGATCCTCGGCCAGCGACTTGGCGGCGCGGATCTCCGCCTCGCGCGCGGCGCGGATGTTGGCGTAGCGCTGGTTGAAGCGGTCGTAGGCCGCCATCGACACGGCGTGGCCCTTCGCCACGGCCTCGCCGCCGGCGGCGGGCGTCACCGCATACTCGACCTCGGCCCACACCGTGGCGGCGTCCGCGCGACCCGTCACCGTGTCGACGATCGGCGTGTAGACGCGCTCCTTGTAGGTGATCTTGAGGCGATACTTCGTCGGCCCCGGCGTGCCCGTGCCGTTCAGCGCGAAGATCAGCTCGTTGCCGAGATAGTGGCCGAAGCGGTCGGGAATCGGATCGACCGCGATCGAGCGCAGCTCGCTCGCCATGTCGGCGCCGCTGAGCCCCGTCGTCGCATACATCGGCTGGATGCAGCCGGCGACGGGCAGGGCGAGCGCGGCGGCGAGCGCCAGCCGCGCCAGCGCGCGCGCAACGGTCGGCGAGCGATCATGCGACCACATTGACGATCCTCCGCGGCACCACGATCACCTTCTTCGGCGCCTTGCCCTCGAGCGCGCGTTGCACGGACTCGAGCGCCAGCGCGGCGGCCTTAACGCTCGCCTCGTCGGCCTCGCGCGCGACCGCGATCTCGCCGCGTCGCTTGCCGTTCACCTGCACCGGCAGCACGATCACGTCGTCGATCGTCAGCGCGCGGTCGGCGACCGGCCAGGGCGAACTCGACACCGGCGTCGCATGGCCGAGCGCGGCCCAGCACTCCTCCGCCAGATGCGGCATCATCGGCGCGAACATCGGCACGAGCAAGTCCGCCGCCTCGGCGAAGGCGAAGGCGAGGTCGGGCGCGATCTCCGGCGTCTCCACCTCGGCGAGCGCGGTCTGCAATGTGTTGGCGAGCTCGTAGATATGCGCCACGCAGCGGTTGAAGCGCAGGCGCTCGATATCCTCCTCGATCTTCACCAGCGCGCTGTGCGCCGCCTTGCGCACGGCCGCGGCCGTCTCGCCGAAGGCGGCGGGCTTCTCCGCCGGCGCGCCGGCGCCGCCGCGCTTCAGCTCGTGCACGAGGCGCCACAGGCGCTGGGCGAACTTGGCCGCGCCCTGCACGCCCTCCTCGGTCCAGATCACGTCGCGCTCGGGCGGCGAATCCGACAGCATGAACCAGCGCGCGGTGTCGGCGCCCCAGGTGGCGATGATGTCGTCGGGGTCGATCGTGTTGCGCTTCGACTTCGACATCTTCTCGATCGAGCCGATCTCCACCGGAGCGCCGCCCTCGAGCAGGAAGGCGCGGCGGCCGGCCGCGTCGCTCTCGATCCGCACCTCGGCGGGCGCGACCCACTTGCCGTCGGCGCCCTTGTAGGTCTCGTGCACCACCATGCCCTGCGTGAACAGGCCGGCGAACGGCTCCTTCAGCCCGGCGTGTCCCGTCGCCCGCATGGCGCGGGTGAAGAAGCGCGAATAGAGCAGATGCAGGATCGCGTGCTCGATGCCGCCGATATACTGATCGACCGGCAGCCAGTGATCGACGGCCGAACGCGTCGTCGGCGCGTCCTCGTTCCACGGATCGGTGAAGCGCGCGAAATACCAGGACGAATCGACGAACGTGTCCATCGTGTCCGTCTCGCGCCGCGCCTTGCGGCCGCATTGCGGACAATCGACATGCTTCCATGTCGGATGATGGTCGAGCGGATTGCCCGGCTTCTCGAACGTCACGTCCTCGGGCAGCCGAATCGGCAGATCCTTGGCCGGCGCGGGGACGACGCCGCACGCCTCGCAATGGATGATCGGGATCGGGCAGCCCCAGTAGCGCTGGCGCGAGACGCCCCAGTCGCGCAGCTTGTAATTGGTCTGCCGCTTGCCCTGCGGATGGTTGCCGACCCTCGCGCGCTCCAGCCGGCGCGCCACCTCCTCCTTCGCCGCCTCGATCGTCATGCCGTCGAGGAAGCGCGAATTGATCAGCGTCCCGTCGCCGTCATAGGCGACGTCCGCGATGACGAAGGTCGCCGGGTCCTGCCCCGGCGGGCACACGACGGGCGTATTGCCGAGGCCGTAGGCGTTGACGAAATCGAGATCGCGCTGGTCGTGCGCCGGGCAACCGAAGATCGCGCCGGTGCCGTAATCCATCAGGATGAAGTTGGCGACATAGACCGGCAGCGTCCAGGCGGGATCGAACGGATGGACGACGCGCACGCCCGTGTCGTAGCCCTTCTTCTCCGCCGTCTCGAGCGCGGCGACCGACGTGCCGATGCGCTTGCACTCCTCGACGAAGGCGGCGAGCGCCGGGTCTTTCGCCGCCGCGGCCTTCGCCAGCGGATGGTCGGGGGCGATCGCCATGAACTTCGCGCCGAACAGCGTGTCGGGGCGCGTCGTGTAGATCTCCAGCTCGCGCTCGCCCGCCGGCGCCGTGCCCGGCGCGATCTCGAAGCGCACCAGCAGGCCTTCCGACTTGCCGATCCAGTTCTTCTGCATCAGCCGGACTTTTTCCGGCCAGCGCTCCAGCCCGTCGAGCGCGTCGAGCAGATCCTCGGCGTAGTCGGTGATCTTGAAGAACCACTGCGTCAGCTCGCGCTGTTCGACCAGCGCGCCCGAGCGCCAGCCCCGCCCGTCGATCACCTGCTCGTTGGCGAGCACGGTGTGATCGACCGGATCCCAGTTCACCTTCGACTGCTTGCGGTCGACGAGACCGGCCGCCAGCATGTCGAGAAACATCTTCTGCTGGTGCTTGTAGTAGCTCGGATCGCAGGTCGCGACCTCGCGGCTCCAGTCGAGCGACAGGCCCATGCTCTTGAGCTGCGCGCGCATCGTGGCGATGTTGGCGTAGGTCCAGGTCGCCGGATGCGTCTTGTTCTGCATCGCGGCGTTTTCCGCCGGCATGCCGAAGGCGTCCCACCCCATCGGGTGCAGCACGTTGAAGCCCTTGGCGCGGCGATAGCGGGCGACGACGTCGCCCATCGCGTAATTGCGCACATGCCCCATATGGATGCGCCCCGACGGATAGGGGAACATCTCGAGCACGTAGTATTTCGGGCGCGGATCGTCGTTGGCGGTGCGGAAGGTGTCGCGGGAGGCCCATTCGGCCTGCCACTTGGGTTCCGCCTCGCGGGCGTTGTATCGCTCGGAAGTCATCTCATGCCGGGATCGGTTGCGTCGGCGACGCGTCGCGCGCAAAGAGCATCATTTCGCCCGGCGGGTCAATGAAGCGCGGCGGGGCCGGACGGCAGGAACGGAGCGGATATGAGCGATGCGGTGACCCGGCTCGGCGAGGTGCGGGCGCTGATCGCGCGGGCGGCGGGCGACGCCGGGCGCAAACCGGCCGAGGTGACGCTGGTCGCCGTCTCCAAGACCTTCGGGATCGAGGAGATCGCCCCCGTCATCGCCGCCGGCCAGAGCGTGTTCGGCGAGAACCGGGTGCAGGAGGCCAAGGCCAAATGGCCGGAGCTGCGCGCCCGCGCCGCCGCGCAGGGGCGGACCGTCGAGCTGCACCTCATCGGCCCGCTGCAATCCAACAAGGCGCGCGAGGCGGTCGAGCTGTTCGACTGGATCGAGACCGTCGACCGGCCGAAGATCGCCGCGGCGCTGGCCGCCGAAATGAAGGCGACGGGCCGGCGCCCGCGCCTGCTCGTGCAGATCAACACCGGCGCCGAGCCGCAGAAGGCCGGCGTCCTGCCTGCCGACGCCGACGCCTTTCTGGCCGAGTGCCGCGACGTCCATGGGCTGACCATCGAGGGGCTGATGTGCATTCCCCCGGCCGATGAGCTCGCCTCGCCGCATTTCGCCCTCATGGCGAAGATCGCGGCGCGCCACGGCCTGAAGACCCTGTCGATGGGGATGAGCGCCGACTATCCGCTGGCGATCCAGCTCGGCGCCACGCATGTGCGCGTCGGCAGCGCCATTTTCGGCGCGCGATGAGGCGCCGGCGCACTGGACGGCGCCTCGAAAGCGTCCGATTTAGGCTCGACTCCTAGCGCGATTCGCCGCGACGGCGCGGCGAGCGGCCTTCACCCCATCCGGACTGCCCATGACGCTTCGCCCGTTCGCGCTCGCCGCCCTCGCCCTCGCGCTCGCGGCCCCCGCCGGCGCCGAGACGCTGAAGGCGCGCTACGGCATCTCGATGCTCGGCGTGCCGATCGGCCAGGCGACGATGAGCGGCGAGTTCGGCCAGAGCTATTCGCTCGAGCTCTATCTCAAGCTCACCGGCCTCGCGAGCATGGTCTCCGACTCCAGGGGCAGCGCCAAATCGACAGGCGCCCTCGCCGGCGGCCGCGTCGACGCGCAGACCTACGCCACCACCGCCTCCGCCAAGGACGCGACCCGCACCGTGCGCATGGCGATCTCGGGCGGCGCGGTGCGCGGGGTGGAGATCTCGCCTCCGTTCGAGGACAAGCCCGGCCGCGTGCCGCTGACGGACGCGCACAAGCGCGGCGTGCTCGACCCGTTGAGCGCGCTGGTGATGGCGCTGCCCTCCGGCCAGCCCGCCGTGGGGCCGGCCGCCTGCAACCGCACCCTGCCGGTGTTCGACGGCTACACGCGCTTCGACGTCGTGCTCTCTTATGTCGGCACGCGAAACGTTTCGGGAGCGGGTTATAACGGGCCCGTCTCGGTCTGCGCGGCCCGCTACACCCCCATCGCCGGTCACCGCGCCGACCGGCCGCAAACGAAATTCATGGCCGACAACAAGCAGATGGAGGCTTGGCTCGCGCCGGTCGGCCAATCCGGCGCGGCGATCCCCTACCGCATCGCGGTCAAGACGCAGATCGGCATGGTGGTGATCGAGGCCAAGGAGTTCGCCGTCTCCGGCGGATCGGCCGCCGCCGGCGGCGCGCCCGTCCAGCCCGCCAAGGCCGCCGCCGGCAAACAGTGACGCCGCGCCGTTAACCTTTTGACGAATCGCGATTTTTGTCCGCGAGGCCGTCGCGCGCCAACGCAGGCGTCGTGCTTCGCACTTGCCCGTCCCGAAACGGGACATCCTCGGTTAAGCCGCGGCCGCCGGTTGCGCGCGCGGCGACGGCGCGGGGTCGGGCCGTTGCGCCGACCCGGCCGATGGCGCCCAGATGTAGCGTGAACACAGCGGGAAAACCCGTCGGGCGCCGATTCGCGCGCGCTTTGTTCCCCTCCCGTGCCGGCTTTTAACGGCGCCTGGAACTCGCAGCGAAAAGAAACGTTTCGGCCGGATTGACTCCGCGCCCGATCGGAGTCCGCGCGGGGCCGGCGCCGCGGTCCGCCTGCGCGCCGGCGAAACGGCCGCGAGATTCAAGCTGTGGTGGGTTGGCGCGGCTTCCGTCCAGATATGGCGGTGAACAAACGCCGGACTCGCGTCGGGTCGCCGATTCGGCCGCGATTCGTTCGAGCGACGTTCGAAATGTGAACGAACGCTCGCAACCCTGCCCCGAAACGGCGCAGGATGCGCTGATCAGGGGATGACGGTGACGCTCGCCCCGAGGCGCACGCGGTCGTAGAGGTCGATCACATCCTCGTTCAGCATGCGGATGCAGCCGTAGGAGGCGGCCGAGCCGACGGTGCGGCGCATGTCGCGCGTCGTGCCATGTATGGCGTATTGGCCGCCGGCGAGCGTCAGGGCGCGCGCCCCCATCGGATTGCGCGGCGAGCCGCCGGGCACGAGGTCGGGCAGATGCGGCAGGTCGCGCTTGACCTCGCGCGGCGGCGACCACGCCGGCTCGACATATTTGCCGTCGACGCGCGAGGCGCCGAACCACGCCTTGCCGGCCTTGCCGACGCCGACCGGATAGCGGATCGCCAGCCCCGGCTCGGCGACGAAATAGAGCCGGCGCTCGGACTGGCGGATGACGATCTGCCCCGGCGCCCAGCCGGGCGGGGCGGCGACGATCTCGCGCGCCTTGGCGGCGGCCGAGAACAGAACCAGCGCCAGCGCGGCGACGATCAGGGCGAGGACGATCACGGCCCCGCCCATCGGCGCGCTGCGGCGCGGCGCGCGGCTCAACGCAAAGGCCATCACGGTCTCCTCTCGCGATCCATCGCGACAGAAGCTCGCGCCGCCGCCTGAAGCGCCGGTTAGGCGACAGCGTTAACGATTGGCAGGGTGAATCGGAGGTTGCCCAGACCGCGGGCCTCCGGCCCGCACTTGGCGAAGCCCTCGGACCGCGGGCCTCCGGCCCGCATTTGGCAGCCCCCTTCGGACCGCGGGCCTCCGGCCCGCACCGGCGCGCGACGATGGCCCTCCCGCATCCGCCGCATCGTCCCCCGAGGCCGGCGGCGCCCCGCCTTTTCCTTGACTCTCCGCGCGCGGGCGCGTAGGCCCTGCCGCACTTTCTCGGAGACGTTCGTCCTGAGCAAAGCCGACCCGGCGCCTGGCGCCGGGAGGTCCACGTCCGGCGGCGCGATGCGCTCCCGGGCGCGTTCGGCTTTGGTCTGGCGGGCGGGGCTCCGGCGACCCATGTTCCGCCCATCCCGCGACGGAACGAGAAGGACGATGCGATGTTCGAGGGCCTGAGCGAAAAGCTCTCCGGCATTTTCGACAGCCTGACGCGGCGCGGCGCGCTGACCGAGGCCGACGTCTCGGCGGCGATGCGCGAGGTGCGCCGCGCCCTGCTCGAGGCCGACGTGTCGCTCGACGTGGTGCGCTCCTTCACCGACAAGGTGAAGGACCGGGCCGTCGGCGCGCAGGTCGTGAAATCGGTCAGCCCCGGCCAGATGGTCGTCAAGATCGTCAACGACGTGCTGATCGAGACGCTCGGCTCGGACGCCGAGGTCATCGACCTCGCCGCCGCCCCGCCGGTCGCGATCATGATGGTCGGCCTGCAGGGCGCGGGCAAGACGACGACCACCGCCAAGATCGCCAAGCGCCTCGCCGAGCGCGACAAGCGCAAGGTGCTGATGGCCTCGCTCGACGTGAAGCGCCCGGCCGCGCAGGAGCAGCTCGCCGTGCTCGGCCGCCAGATCGGCGTCGAGACGCTGCCCATCGTCGCCGGCCAGACGCCGGTGCAGATCGCCCGCCGCGCCGAGGAGACCGCGCGCCTGCAGGGCTACGACGTGGTGATGCTCGACACCGCCGGCCGCACCCATATCGACGAGCCGCTGATGGCGGAGATGGCCGAGATCAAGGCCGCCGCCCGCCCGCACGAGATCCTGCTCGTCGCCGACGCGCTGACCGGCCAGGACGCGGTCAACCTCGCGCGCAGCTTCGACGAGCGCGTCGGCGTCACCGGCATCGTGCTGACCCGCGTCGACGGCGACGGCCGCGGCGGCGCCGCGCTCTCCATGCGCGCGGTCACCGGCAAGCCGATCAAGCTCGTCGGCGTCGGCGAGAAGATGGACGCGCTGGAGGAGTTCCATCCCCAGCGCATCGCCCAGCGCATCCTCGGCATGGGCGACATCGTCTCGCTGGTCGAGAAGGCCGCCCAGACGATCGACGCCGAGAAGGCCGCCCGCATCGCCCAGAAGATGCAGAAGGGCAAGTTCGATCTGGAGGATCTGGCCGATCAGCTCGCGCAGGTCGAGAAGATGGGCGGCCTCGGCGGGCTGATGGGCATGCTGCCCGGCGCCGCCAAGATCAAGGAGGCGATGGCCTCCGCCAACGTCAACGAGAACGTCATCAAGCGCCAGCGCGCGATCATCCTGTCGATGACGCCGCAGGAGCGTCGCAACCCCGACATCCTCAAGGCCAGCCGCAAGAAGCGCATCGCCGCCGGCGCCGGCATGAAGGTCGAGGACGTCAACCGGCTGCTGAAGCAGCACCGCCAGATGGCCGACATGATGAAGGCGCTCGGCGGCGCCAAGAAAGGCCCGCTCGGCCGCATGGCGCAGGCCTTCGGGCTTGGCGGCGGCATGGGCGGAGGAATGCCCTCGCCGGAGCAGATCGCCGAGATGCAGAAGCAGATGGGCGGCGCCGGCGGCATGCCCGATCTGCCGCCCGGCATGAAGATTCCGTCCGCCCCGCCGCCCGGCGCCTTCGCGCCCCGCGGCGGCCTGCCCGGCCTGCCCGGCCCGAAGGGCGGCCTGCCGGGCCTTGGCGGCTTCAATCCGTTCGGAGGCAAGAAGAAGTGAGCGACCCGACCCCCTCCAAGCTCGACCGCCTGTGGGAGCTCTCCCGCCGCCTGACCGAGGCCGGGATCAGCCACGAAACCGTCGTCTATCGCGACGACGCCGTCTCCATCGTCGCCAATGTCGAGGGCGAATACTGGGAGATCGATTTTCTCGACGACGGCACCATCGACGTCGAGATCTACGTGTCGCGCGGCCTCGAAGAGGAGCCGCTCGCCGCCATCGAACGCCTGATCGCGGAGAACCGCGAGACGGACGACGAGACCAACCCGACCAAAGCCAACTGAAGACCTGAAGGAAACACCATGTCCCTGAAGATCCGCCTCTCCCGCGCCGGCGCCAAGAAGCGTCCCTTCTACCGCGTCGTCGTCGCCGACTCGCGCATGCCGCGCGACGGCCGCTTCATCGAGAAGCTCGGCACCTTCGACCCGCTGAAGCCGGCCGAGGACGCCGCCCGCCTCGTGCTCGACGCCGAGAAGGCCAAGGCCTGGCTCGCCAAGGGCGCCCAGCCGACCGACCGCGTCGTCCGCCTGCTCGACCAGCTCGGCGTGATGAAGCGCGAGGCGCGCAACAACCCGCAGAAGTCGCAGCCGAAGAAGAAGGCGCAGGAGCGCGCCGCCGCGGCCGCCGCCGCCGCCGAGAAGGCCGCCGCCGCGCAGGGCTGAGGCCTACGTTCCGTCCCCGCACGCGTGGGACGGACCGCCACGTCATTGCGAGCGAAGCGAAGCAATCCAGCCTCGGTCGAGGGGTGGATTGCTTCGTCGCTTCGCTCCTCGCAATGACGGCGCTGCTGGCCCTCGCCCGCAGGGGGCGCCACGCCCCTCCACGTCATTGCGAGCGAAGCGAAGCAATCCAGCCCCGGGGCAAGGTGGATTGCTTCGTTGCTTCGCTCCTCGCAATGACGGCGCTGCTGTGGCGTTTGCCGACTTTTTCGCGCCGCGCCGCTTGCCCCTGCGCGCCGGCCCCGCATAATCGCGGCCCGAATTCCGCCGGCGCGCAGCCGGCGCCGGTCGAGAGGGGAATCATCTCATGACGTCGAGTTTCCGCCGCGCGCTGCTTGCGAGCGCCTTCGTCGCGCCCGCGCTGTTCGGCGCGGCCGCTCAGGCCGATCCGGTGAAGATCGGCTTCCTCTCCACCCTGTCCGGCCCCTCCGCGCCGCTCGGCGTGCATATGCGCGACGGCTTCCTGCTCGCGGTGAAGGAGCTCGGCGGCAAGCTCGGCGGGCAGCCGACCGAGGTGCTGGTTGTCGACGACGAGCTGAAGCCCGACGTCGCGGTCTCCAAGGTCAAGGCGCTGATCGAGCGCGACAAGGTGGACCTGCTCGCCGGCGTCGTCTTCTCCAACGTGATGATGGCGGTCGCCAAGCCCGCCGCCGAAGCGAAGACCTTCCTGATCTCCGGCAACGCCGGCCCTTCGCCGCTCGCCGGCAAGGCGTGCTCGGAATATTTCTTCTCCGCCTCCTACCAGAACGACCAGAACCACGAGGTGATGGGCAAGTATGCGCAGGACCAAGGCTACAAGCGCGTCGTGCTGATGACGCCGAACTATCAGGCCGGCAAGGACTCGATGGCCGGCTTCAAGCGTCACTTCAAGGGCGAGGTGCTGGACGAAATCTTCACGCCGCTCGGCCAGCTCGACTTCTCCGCCGAGCTCGCCAAGATCGCCAGCGCCAAGCCGGACGCGGTGTTCACCTTCATGCCGGGCGGCATGGGCGTGAACCTCGTCAAGCAGTGGTCGCAGGCGGGTCTCGCCGGCAAGATCCCCTTCCTCTCCGCCTTCACCGTCGACGAGACGACCCTGCCGGCGACGAAGGAGGCGGCCGACGGCCTGCTCTCCGGCGCCGAATGGGCGCCGAACATCGACACGCCCGAGAACAAGGCGTTCGTCGCCGCCTACGAGAAGGAATACGGCGTCGCCCCCTCGCTCTACGCGGCGCAGGGTTACGACGCGGCCCGCCTGATCGACGGCGCGCTGAAGGCGACCGGCGGCAAGACCTCCGACAAGGAGGCGCTGCGCAAGGCGATCGCCTCGGCGCCCTTCAAGTCGGTGCGCGGCGCGTTCAAGTTCAACACCAACGGCTTCCCGGTGCAGGACTTCTATGTCGTCAAGGCGGTCAAGCGCGGCGACGGCGCCTACGTCACGCAGACCGTCTCGAAAGTCTTCTCGCAGGCGGCCGACGCCTACGCGGCCGAGTGCCCGCTGAAGTGACGCGCAGGGCGCGGGCCCGCCCTGGCGCGGGCCCGGCCGGGCCTCGACAGGATATGCGATGAACGCCTCGCTTCTCGCGCTGCAGGCGCTGAACGGCCTGCAATACGGGATGATCCTGTTTCTCGTCGCGGCGGGGCTGACGCTCGTCTTTGGCGTGATGGACTTCATCAATCTCGCCCACGGCGTGCAGTTCACGCTCGGCGCCTACCTCACCGCCAGCTTCGTCGCGCGCTTCGACAATTTCGCGCTCGGCCTCGCCGCCGGGCTCGCCGCCGCGCTGGCGCTCGGCGTGCTGCTCGAGATCGCGGTGTTCCGCATTCTCACGCGGCGCTCGCATCTCGAACAGGTGCTCGGCACCTTCGGCGTCATCCTCGTCGTCACCGACGCGCTGCGTCTCGTCTACGGGCCGGCGCCGCGCTCGCTGCGCATGCCGGAGGCGCTGTCGGGCGCGATCCCGCTGATGGACGGGCTGATGTATCCGCTCTGGCGCCTCGCCATCATCGCCGCCGGGCTCGTGGTGGCGCTGGCGCTGTGGCTGCTGGTGGCGAAGACGCGCGTCGGCATGCTGGTGCGCGCCGGCTCGACCGACCGCGAGACGGTCTCCGCCCTCGGCGTCGACATCGAGCGGTTGTTCGTGCTCGTCTTCGTCTTCGGCGCGCTGCTCGCCGCCTTCGCCGGCGCGATGGCGGGGCCGCTGCTCTCCATCGAGCCGACGATGGGCGACAATGTGCTGATCCTCGCCTTCGTCGTCATCGTCATCGGCGGCATCGGCTCGATCCGCGGCGCCTTCGTCGCCGCGCTGCTGATCGGCCTCGTCGACACGCTCGGCCGCGCTTTTGCGACCGACGTGCTGAAACTCGTTCTGTCCAACGCGACGGCCTCGGCCGCCGGCCCCGCCATCGCCTCCATGCTCATCTACGTGCTGATGGCGCTGGTGCTGGTCGCGCGCCCGGCGGGCCTGTTCGGCGGGAACGGTCCATCGTGATCGAGGCCGCCGCCTTCCGTCAGGACGAGCCGCTGAGGCGCCCGCTGCGCGCCGCAGCGCTCGTCCTCGTCGCGCTCGCCGCCGCCATTCTCGTCGCATGGGCGATGGGCAATGCGTGGTGGCTGAGCTTTCTCGCCCGCGTCGCCATCACCGCGACGGCGGCGCTGTCGCTGTCCTGTCTGATCGGACAGGCGGGGCTCGTCTCCTTCGGCCATGCCGCGCAGGTCGGCCTCGGCGCCTATGTGGCGCTGATCGCCGGCGAATACGGGATCGCCGATCTGACGCTGCTCGCCCCGCTCGCCTTCGTCGTCGTCGCGCTCTGGTCGGCGGTCACCGCCGCGCTGGCGCTGCGCACGCGCGGCGTCTACTTCATCATGCTGACGCTCGCCTTCGCGCAGATGGCTTATTTCATCATGCAGTCGCTGTCGCGCTTCGGCGGCGACGACGGCATGGCGCTGGCGCGGCGCGCGACGCTGTTCGGCGCGCCGGTCCTGAAGACCGATCTCGGCCTCGCTCTCGCCGCGCTGGCGCTGCTCGCCGCCGCGCTGATCGGCTTCGTGTGGATGACTGAGACGCGTTACGGCCTCGTCCTGCGCGCGGCGAAGGAGAACGAGAGCCGCGCGCTCGCCTCCGGCTTCCGCGTGTTCCGCTTCCAGCTCTACGCCTATGCGCTGGCCGGCGGCGTCGCCGCGCTCGCCGGCGTTCTGCTCGCCAATCAGGCCGAGTTCGTCTCGCCCTCCTACATGAACTGGCACCGCTCGGGCGAACTCATCGTCATGGTCGTGCTCGGCGGGGCGACGAGCCTGCCGGGCGCGGTGATCGGCGCGGCCGTGGTGCTGATCATCGAGGAGGCGCTCGGCCACTGGACCGAGTTCTGGAAGCTCGGCCTCGGCCTCGTCATCGTCGCCGCCGTGCTGCTGCGCGGCGCGGATCTCTCCGCCCTCTTCGGCAGGGCGCGGCGATGAGCGAGGCGATCCTGTCGCTGCGCGATCTCGACAAGAGCTTCGGCGCGCTGCGCGTCACCCGCAAGGTGACGCTCGACGTCGCGCCCGGCGAGGTGCATGCGCTGATCGGCCCGAACGGCGCCGGCAAGACGACGCTGATCTCGCAGATCGCCGGATCGCTGAAGCCCGACTCCGGCCGCGTGATCTTCGCCGGCGAGGACGTGACGCATCTCGACGCGCCCTCGCGCGCCCAGCGCGGCCTCGCCCGCGTCTTCCAGATCTCGAACGTCGTCGACAGCTTCACCGTGCTCGCCAATGTCGTGCTCTCGGCGCTCGCCACCGAGACCACCGCCTGGTGGGGCTGGGGCGTGGCGATGAAGGATCCGGGCCTGCGCGAGCGCGCCTTCTACGCGCTCGACCAGGTCGGCCTCGTCGAGCGTGCGCCCGATCAGGCGGCAGATCTGTCCTACGGGGAGCGCCGCGCGCTCGAGCTTGCGATGGGTCTCGTGCAGAACCCGCGCCTGTTCCTGCTCGACGAGCCGATGGCCGGCACGGGGCGCGAGGAGAGCCGGCGCCTCACCGAACTGTTGCGCACGCTGAAGGGCCGCACGCCGATGCTGCTCATCGAGCACGACATGAGCACGGTCTTCGCGCTCGCCGACCGCGTCACCGTGCTCGTCGACGGCGCGGTGGCGATCACCGGCGCGCCTGATGTGGTGCGCGCCGACAGGATCGTCCGCGAGGCCTATCTCGGCGAGGGCGAGCCGTGAGCGCGCCGCTCGTCTCGCTCGAGGGGATCGACGCCGGCTACGGCCGCGCGCAGGTTCTGTTCGGCATGTCGCTGACGGTGGCGGCGGGCGAGGCGGTGACGCTGATCGGCCGCAACGGCATGGGCAAGACGACGACGATCCGCACGCTGTTCGGTCTCATCCGCCCGACGGCCGGCCGCATCGTCCTGCGCGGCCGCGACATGACCGGCGCGGCGCCCTATGCGATGGCGCAGACCGGGCTCGGCCTCGCCCCCGAGGGGCGGCGCATCTTCCCGCGCCTCACCGTCGAGGAGAATCTCGTCGCCACCGCGCGCGGCGCCGGCCCGTGGACGCTGGCGCGCGTCTACGCGCTGTTTCCGCGCCTCGCCGAGCGGCGCGGCCATCTCGGCCGTCAGCTTTCCGGCGGCGAGCAGCAGATGCTGGCGATCGGCCGCGCGCTGATGACCAATCCCGATCTGATCGTGCTCGACGAGGCGACCGAGGGGCTCGCCCCCGTCATCCGCGCAGAGATCTGGACGACGCTGCGGGCGTTGAAGGCCGAGGGGCTCGCCATGCTGATCGTCGACAAGAATCTCGACGCGCTGCTGCCGCTCGCCGACCGGCACGTCGTCATCGAGAAGGGGCATGTCGTGTGGACGGGATCGAGCGCCGCCCTGGCGCAGGACCGCACCCGCGCCACCGCCTATCTGGAAGTGTGACGGACGGACCCGGCGGCGACGCCCATCCCTCCAGTCGTCATCGCGAACGCAGCGAAACGATTCAGCGCGGGCCGAAGGCTGGATTGCTTCGTCGCTCCGCTCCTCGCAATGACGGGAAAGAGCGCGTCGGTCCCACCGTCATTGCGAGCGAAGCGAAGCAATCCAGCGCTGGCCGCCGGCAGGATCGCTTCGTCGCTCCGCTCCTCGCAATGACGGGAAAGAGCGCGTCGGTCCCACCGTCATTGCGAGGAAGCGAAGCAATCCAGCGCTGGCCGGATGCTTCGCGCTTCGCCCTCGCGAGACGAACAGCGCGTCCGCCCCACCGTCATTGCGAGCGAAGCGAAGCAATCCAGAACCGCCCGCCGGCAGGATCGCTTCGTCGCTCCGCTCCTCGCAACGACGGAAACGAGCGCGTCCGGCCGGCCGTCATTGCGAGCGAAGCGAAGCAATCCAGTCCGCGCCGCCGGCAGGATTGCTTCGTCGCTTCGCTCCTCGCAACGACGGAAACGAGCGCGTCCGTCCGGCCGTCATCGCGAGCGAAGCGAAGCAATCCAGTCCGCGCCGCAGCATGGATTGCTTCGTCGCTTCGCTCCTCGCAATGACGGAAAGAGCGGGCCCTTCCCGCCGCGCGCCTCACGCCCCTTTCGGGATCGTCGCCCCGCGCCAGACCTTCGGCGCGGCGCGGGCGTATTGCGGCGGGCGACGCGCCTCGACGCCGAGGGCCTCGGCCGCCCGCCACGGCCAGCGCGGATCGTCGAGGATCGCGCGGCCGATGGCGACCCAGTCCGCCCGGCCCGCCGCGACGATCTCGTTCGCCTGATCGGCCTCGGCGATGAGCCCGACGGCGCGCACCTTCAGCGAGGTCGCGCGCTTCACCGCCTCGGCCAGATGCACCTGATAGCCCGGGCCGGTCGGGATGCGCGCCTGCGGAGTCAGCCCGCCGGACGAGACGCAGACGAAGGAGGCGCCCGCCTCCTCGAGCGCCTGCGCCAGCGCCACCGCGTCCGCCTCCGTCAGCCCGCCCTCGATCCAGTCCTTGCCCGTGATGCGGGCGCCCCACGCCATCGACGGCGGCAGCGCCTGCGCCACAGCGCGCGCGACCTCGAGCGGAAAGCGCATCCGCCCCTCGCGCGAGCCGCCATAGCCGTCCGCCCGCTGGTTCGACAGCGGCGAGCAGAAGGCGTGCAGCAGATAGCCATGCGCCATGTGCAGCTCGACAGCGTCGAAGCCGATCCGCGCCGCCCGCCGCGCCGCCTGCGCGAACGCCTCGCGCACGCGAATGAGCCCCGCCGCGTCGAGCGCCTGCGGAACCGGCCATCCCTCCGCGAAAGGGATCGCCGAGGGCGCGACCGTCGCCCACGCGTCCTCGTCCGTCGCGAGCGGCCCGCCGCCCTCCCACGGACGCTGCGCCGAGGCCTTGCGGCCGGCATGGGCGAGCTGGATCGAGAACGCCGTCCCCGGCGCGGCGAAGGCGCGCGCCGATTCGAGCGCCCGGCGCATCGCCCGCTCGTTGTCGTCGCTGTACAGGCCGGGGCAGCCATGGGTGATGCGCCCGCGCCGCTCGACGCCCGTCGCCTCGACGGTGACGAGCCCCGCGCCGGACATGGCGAGCGTCGGCAGATGCGCCCTGTGCCAGTCCCCGACGGAACCGTCGCAGGCCGAATACATGCACATTGGCGGCACGGCGACGCGGTTCGGCAAGGTGAGCGGGCCGAGCTGCATCGGCGCGAACAGGGCGGCGGTCATGCGGGGAGATCCTGGAGGGGCGCTGCGGGAAGGCCGAAGGCTAGCAGACGGCGCTCCATCCGCCACGGCGCGACGCGCAGACGCGGCATGCGCGGCCGCGCGGGGGCTTTCGCGGGGCGCGCCCGCACCCCATAATCGAAGTAACCACATGAGGAGACGTCCATGACCGCGATCGTCGGTTGGTCCCACCTGCCCTTCGGAAAGCATGACGCGATGAGCGTCGAGGATCTCGTCGTGCGCGCCGCGCGCGAGGCGCTCGACCATGCGGGCCTGGCCGCCAGCGATGTCGACGAGATCGTGCTCGGCCATTTCAACGGCGGCTTCTCGCCGCAGGATTTCACCGCCTCGCTGGTGTTGCAGGCCTCCGACGATCTGCGCTTCAAGCCGGCGACACGCGTCGAGAACGCCTGCGCCACCGGCTCGGCCGCGGTGAAACAGGGCGTGCAGCGCCATCGAGGCGGGCGCGGCCAGGCGCGTGCTCGTCGTCGGCGTCGAGCAGATGACCAAACTGCCCGGGCCCGAGATCGGCAAGACGCTGCTGAAAGCCTCCTACCTGCCGGAGGACGGCGACACGCCCGGCGGCTTCGCCGGCGTCTTCGGCAAGATCGCGGGACAGTATTTCCAGCGCTACGGCGACCAGTCCGACGCGCTCGCGATGATCGCGGCCAAGAACCACAGGAACGGCGTCGCCAACCCCTACGCCCAGATGCGCAAGGATGTCGGCTTCGACTTCTGCCGCACCGAGTCGGACAAGAACCCCTTCGTCGCCGGCCCGCTGAAGCGCACCGACTGTTCGCTCGTCTCCGACGGGGCCGCCGCGCTCGTGCTGATGGACGACGAATCGGCCAAATCCGCCCGCCGCGCCGTGCGCTTCCGCGCCAACGTGCATGTGCAGGATTTCCTGCCCATGTCGAAGCGCGACATCATCGACTTCACCGGCTGCGCGGTGGCCTGGCGCAAGGCGCTGGGCGAGGCCGGCGTCACGCTCGACGATCTCTCGCTCGTCGAGACGCACGACTGCTTCACCGTCGCCGAGCTGATCGAATACGAGGCGATGGGCCTTGCTCCAACAGGACGCGGCGCCGACGCGATCAAGAACGGCTGGGTGCAGAAGGACGGCAGGCTGCCGGTCAACGTCTCCGGCGGCCTGAAGGCCAAGGGCCATCCGATCGGCGCGACCGGCGTGTCGATGCACGCGCTCTGCGCCATGCAGCTCGCGGGCGAAGCTGGCGACATGCAGGTGAAGGACGCCAAGCTGGCCGGCGTCTTCAACATGGGCGGCGCGGCGGTCGCCAACTATGTGAGCATTCTCGAAGCCGCGCGCTGAGGCGCGCGCGCAACCGAACGCGCAAACAAAAAGGCCGGGCGGTGAGCCCGGCCTTTTCCATGATGGACCGCGGACCGCTCAGGCCGCCTCGTCGACGCCCGGTTCGGTTTCCGTCTCGGCCTCGACCTCGGTTTCCGCGTCGGCCTCGGCGTCCGCCGCCTCGGCCTTGGCGCCGCGCTTCGGGCCCTTCTGAAGCTGACCTTCGATCAGCTTCAGCGCTTCCGTCTCGGTCAGCTTCTGCACCACCGCGAATTCGCGTGCGATACGGTCGAGCGCGGCCTCGTAGAGCTGACGCTCCGAGTAGGACTGCTCGGGCTGCGCCTCGGAGCGGTAGAGATCGCGCACCACTTCGGCGATCGCGACGAGATCGCCCGAATTGATCTTCGCCTCGTATTCCTGCGCGCGGCGCGACCACATCGTGCGCTTGATGCGCGCGCGGCCGGTCAGCGTGTCGAGCGCCTTCTGCACGACGCCCGCCTCGGCGAGCTTGCGCATGCCGAAGGTCGCCGCCTTCGCGGTCGGCACGCGCAGGATCATCTTGTCCTTGACGAAGTTGATCACGAACAGCTCGAGCTTGAAGCCGGCGACTTCCTTCTCCTCGATCTGCACGATCTGCCCGACGCCATGCGCCGGATAGACGATGAACTCGTTGAGCTTGAAGCCGAGCTTCGGCGCCGGGGCAGGCTTGACGACCGGCCTGCCCGGAATGGGCGCGGCCGGGCGCGGCGCGGCGCCGACGGGGCGCGCGCCCACAGGCGCCGACGCCGCCACAGGCGCCGCCGGCTGCGGCGGCGCAGGCGTCTCGGCGGGCTCGGCGGCCTTCGTCTCGGGCTTGATCTGCTCGACGCCCTTGCCTTGCTCGGCGCCCTTGGTCTGCTCCGCGCCCTTGGCGCGGCTCAGCGCCAGCAGCTTGGCGACGTTGGAGTTGGTCTTCGAGGCCTTGGCGGCTTTCGAGGTTTCGTTCTTGCCGTCGACCGGCCTGGCCTCCGCTTGGCTGGCCTGGGGATTGACGGCTCCGGGCTTGCCGGCCGCAGTCTTGACGGCAGGCGACTTGGCCGCCGCCGCCGGCTGGGCGGGCTTGACGACCTTCGCCTCCGCGACGGACGCCTTGGCCGCGACCTTGGCGGGCGCCTTGTCCTTCGCCGGCGCCTTGGCGACGGCCTTGGCCGCAGGCTTGGCGACGGGCTTGGCCGCAGGCTTTGCCGCGGGCCTGGCGGCGGGCTTGGCCGCAGTCTTTGCCGCGGGCTTGGCCGCAGTCTTTGCCGCGGACTTGGCCGCGGGCCTGGCGGAAGTGGCTTTGGCGGCGACCGGCGTGCGGGCGTCGCTCGTCGTCTTGTTCGTCCGGGTGGTCATCGTCTCTTTCGCTGGCCTCTTGGCGGGCGCGGTCTTTGCGCCAGTCTTGCTGCGGGTCGTGTCGGCCTTGCGGGCCGTCGTCGCCGCCGTCTTCGCGGCCGCTTTGGCCGCCGGCTTCGTCTCCTTGCCGGCGCGGGCGGAAGCGGAGGCGGCGCGCGCGGTGGCGCTCGCTTTGGTCTTGGTCCTTGCGCTGTCCCCCGGAGTCTTTCGCGCAGGCGCCTTGTTAGCGTCCTTGGCGTCCTTGCCGCCGGCCGCGCTCTTGCGCGAGGCGGGTTTCGTCGCCGCTTTGGACTTGCCGGCCTTGGAAGCCTGCTTTCCAGCGGTCTTGCGCGCGGTCGCCATCGGTACTCTCCTCTCGACCCCCGCTTTGGAGACGGGGGAGATCGCCCGGAAAAACGCCCCGGGCCGTGATGGCAGGATTGCAACCGTCCGCCGCTAGGACGGCGCCTGCCCAATCGTCATCGCTGATACGGGATCCGAAAGGCGCGCCAGCGGACGGGGAAGGCCCCGCCCTTCGGTCATGCCCGTTCTGTCGGTCGAAGGACCGCAAAAAAACGGCCCCGGCTTTCGCGCCGGAGCGTCCCGGAAAGGGTATCGGTGAAGACGACTGTTAATAAAGTGTATATCACACTTGCCGGGGCAGATCAAAGGGGCGCAGCCGCCCGCATACGCGCCCTAGGCGCGGAAGGTTAACGCGCCCGCCCCAAGCCGTCATGTCCGGCGCGACCGTCAGTCGCCCTGCCCGGGCTCCGGCGAGAACAGCGCGAACTTGCCCGGCTTGCCGTCGAACTCCTTGGCGTCGGCCGGCGACTCGCGCTTGACCGTGATGTTCGGCCAGGTCTTGGCGTAGTCGGCGTTGAGCGAGAGCCACTTCTCCAGCCCCGGCTCGGTGTCCGGCTTGATCGCCTCGGCAGGACATTCCGGCTCGCAGACGCCGCAATCGATGCATTCGTCCGGATGGATGACGAGCATGTTCTCGCCCTCGTAGAAGCAGTCGACCGGACAAACTTCCACGCAATCCATATACTTGCACTTGATGCAATTCTCGACGACGACGTAGGTCATGGCTTCTCCGGGGGTCCTCCCGGCCTCGCTTGGCTGGCCCGGACGAGGGACCGCTCGGGGGGTTGCTAGCCGCTTCGCCCGACCCGCGCAAGGGCGCCTGTCAATCGGCGTCTGTCAATCGCCCGCGCCCTCGGCGCGCACCGGCTCGAACAGCGCCTGCGCCTCGCGCGCCGGCCCGCGCCGCTCGCCAAGCGCGAGAATGCGCACGAGGCGCACGTCGCGCGGCAGGGCGATGGTCAGCACGTCGCCCGGCCGCACCGCCTTGGCAGGCGCCTGCGCCCGCGCCCCGTTGACGCGAACGTGACCGGCCGAGACCAGCCGCGCCGCCAGCGCCCGCGTCTTCGCGAATCGCGCCCGCCACAGCCAGACCTCCAGACGCGCATGATCGGGCGTGGAGTCGGGCGGCGGGACGCCGCGATTCACTCGCCCTCGCGCCCTTCGAGCCGGGCCTTCAGCGCGGCCAGCTTGGCGAACGGCGAATCGGGGTCGGGCTCGCGCTCGCGCCGCGGCCGCTCGGTGGAGGCGAAGGCGCGGCCCGGCGCCCTGTCGTCGCGGCGTGGGCCGCGCGGGGGGCCACGATCGTCGCGCCGCTCCGGCCGGCCGTCCCGCCGGGGCGGACGCCCCTCGCCGCCCTCGGCGCGCGGCGGACGGCCCTCGCCGCCCTGATGGCGGTCGCCGCGCGGCGCTCCGTCGCGGCGCTCCCGGGCGCCCGTCGCGCCGCGGCGGGCGGTTGTGACGTCCCTCGCGGGGGGCCTCGCCGCTTCCCGGCTGGCCGCCCGGCGCGCCCTCGGCGGCAGGCTGTCCGGCCTCGCCGGCGGATTGACCAGCCTGCCCGGCCTCGCCGCCGCGGTGGTGCGGACGGCCGCGTCGGCCATGGCCCTGGCCCGGCCCGCGTCCCTCGCGCTCGCCCGGCTTGCGGCCGTGGCCGTGATGATGGTGACGCCCATGCGCCCGCCAGACCTCGATCTCCGGGATCTCCGCCGGTTCGGCCGGCGCCGCCTCGTCCGCGGATGCGGATGCCGCGGCGACGGACGCGTCCGTCGGTTCGGCGTCCGGCGCGGCGGGGCTTTCAGCGTCGGGCGCAGCCGTTTCGACGGCTGGCTCGTCCTGCCTGGCGGTCTCGGGCGCAACGATCTCGGGCGCGGCGGCGCTAGGCTCCTCCGTTGAGGCGTCCGCCGGCTCCGCGGCGGTCGTCTCGGCCGGGCTCGCCGCCTCTTGCGGAGCGGCCTCGGCGGATGCTTCCGAAGCCGCCTCGCCCTCGGCCGTCGCCGGCGCGTCCGCGTCGGGCGCCTTGACCGGCTCGGTCGGCGCGGGGGCGAGCAGCGGCACGGTGATCGCCGGCCCCTTGCGCTTGCTCGACACATAGCCGAGCGAGCGCAGGATGTTGGCGAAATCCTCGCCCGAGCAGCCCGCCAGCGAGGTCATGGCGACGGTGACGACGAAGCCGTCATTGTCCGCCGCGCCCGCCGGCGGCGCGCCGGCCGTCGCGCCCGGCCGGTAGGCGATGGCGGGGCGGATGAGGTCGGCGAGGCGCTCCAGAATGTCGACCCGCACCGCCCGCCCGCCGCCGACGCGGAAGCCGGCGGCCCGGTAGAGCGGCTTGGCGGCCTTCTCGTCCACCGCGAAAGAGGTGCGGCCGGAGGCGGCCAGATGCGCCACCTCGTCGAAGCCGGTCAAATGGTCGACGCCGCCGTGCTTCAACGCCCAGAGCTGCGCGGCGAGCGCGCGCGGGGCCGGTTTCAGCAGCGCCGGCAGGTAGAGATGATAGGCGCCGAAGCGCACGCCGAGCTTGCGCAGGGCCGAGCGCGCCTCCTGATCGAGACCGCGCACCTCCTCGGCGACGCGGGCGCGGTCGAGCACGCCGAGCGATTCGGCGAGCTGGTAGGCGACGCCGCGCGCGCCCCCTTCGAGCCCCTCGCCCTTCTCCAGCTCGACGAGCGGGCCGAGCCGCTTCTGCACCGTCTGCGCCAGCCACAGATCGAGCCGGCGCTGCACCTTCTCGAGCGAGGCGCCCGAAAGCTGTTCGTCGGCCAGCACCTGGGCGCGCGGCTCGAGCAGCTTGTCGCCCGCCGCGATCTTGCCGATGGTCTCGCCGAGCCAGCGGATCGCCCCGTCATTGGCCAGCGCGAAGGCGTCGTCCACCGCCTCGTGCACGCGGGTTGCGCGGGCGTCGATCTCGCCGGCCAGCGCCTTCTGCGCCGCCGCGCTCAGGGCGCGCGCGGCCTCGCCGGTCGCCTGCGGGTCGGGCGTGAAGCGGAAGCCGTGCAACTGGCCGACATGCTGGCCCTCGACCGTCACGTCGCCGGCGGGGGTGATCTGCGCATCGAGCATCGCGTTCTCTCTCAGGCGGCGCATGAGAACGCTCGTCCTGCGGTCGATGAACCGCTGGGCGAGACGCTCGTGCAGCGCGTCGGACAGCCTGTCCTCTACCTGACGCGCAAGCCCCTGCCAATGCGCAGGGTCAGTCAACCAGTCCGGCCGGTTGGCGATGTAGGTGCAGGTGCGCACCTGCGCGATGCGGCGCGACAGCGTGTCGATGTCGCCGTCGGACCGGTCCGCGCCGTTGAGCTGCGCGCCGAACCAGTCGTCCGGGATGCGCCCCGCCCGCACCACGTAACCGAAGATCGTCAGCGCCAGCTCCGCATGGGCGGCCGGCGAGGTCTTGCGGTAATCGGGGATCTGGCAGCATTCCCACAGCCGCGCGACGTCGGCGCTCGTCTTCGTCTGCCGCCGCACGTCGGCGTCGTGGGCGGCGATGTCGAGGACCATCACGTCCTCGTTGAGCGGCGCGCGCGTCAGCCCCTCCTCGAAGGGCAGCCGCTCCAGCGAGCGTTGCAGCGCCTCGATCGAGGAGACGTCGAGATCCGAGCAGCGCCATTGCAGGATCGGCAGCGGATCGAAACGGTGCTCTTCGAGCTGCTCGGTCAGCTCCTCCTCGAAAGGCGGGCACCGCCCGCATGTGCCGAACGTCCCGTCCCGCTGGTTGCGGCCGGCCCGCCCGGCGATCTGACCGAACTCGGCCGGATTGAGCCGGCGATGCTGCCAGCCGTCGAACTTGCGGTCGGCGGCGAAGGCGACGTGATCGACGTCGAGGTTGAGCCCCATGCCGATGGCGTCGGTGGCGACGAGATAATCCACCTCGCCGCTCTGATAGAGCTCGACCTGCGCGTTGCGCGTGCGCGGCGAGAGCGCGCCCAGCACCACCGCCGCGCCGCCGCGCTGGCGGCGGATCAGCTCGGCGATGGCGTAGACGTCCTCCGCCGAGAAGGCGACGATGGCCGAGCGGCGCGGCAGCCGCGTGATCTTGCGATGGCCGGCGAAGGTCAGCGTCGACAGGCGCGGCCGCTCGACGATCTCGGCGCCGGGCATGAGCGTCTCGATCATCCCGCGCATCGTGCCGGCGCCGATCAGCAGCGTCTCGTCGCGGCCGCGCCGGTTCAGCAGCCGGTCGGTGAACACATGGCCGCGGTCGAGATCGGCGCCGAGCTGGACTTCGTCGACGGCGACGAAGGCGACGTCGAGATCGCGCGGCATCGCCTCGACGGTGCACACCCAGTAACGCGGACGCGGCGGCTTGATCTTCTCCTCGCCCGTGATCAGCGCCACGGCCTCGGGGCCGGCGCGGGCGACGACGCGATTGTAGACCTCGCGCGCCAGCAGCCGCAGCGGCAGCCCGATGGCGCCGCTGGCGTGCGTCAGCATCCGCTCGATGGCGTAATGCGTCTTGCCCGTGTTCGTCGGCCCGAGCACCGCCTTGACGCCCCGGGCGCGGGCGGCGCGGTCGAGCGCGCGGCGTTGCGGCGAGAAGAGATTCATGCCGGCTTTCCGGGGCGACGCGCGCGCCGCCCCTCGCGGAGACCACCGATCCCGAATATAGGCGCCGCGCCGCGTTTCGCGAGCGGCGCCCGGCTTTGTCCCCAGCCCCCGCTCAGCCCCGGCGCGGGGCGAGCAGCGCGGCGGCGGCCAGCGCCAGCCATCCCCCGATCGTGACGACCCCGCCGGTCGGCGCGGCCATCCTGAACAGCGAGACGCTGCGGAAGGCGCGCAACGCCAGATCGGCCGAGAACAGGGCGACGCCGACGAGCAGCGCGGCGACCGCAAGGCGCCCGAGCGCGACGTTGAGGAACCCGGCCTTGCGCGCGAGCGTCGCGGCGACGACGGCGCTGGCGTGGAACAGCAGCATCTGCCCGGCGATGGTCGCCTGTTCGCCCGCCGCATGCGTGCCCGCCGCCATCAGCGCGACGCCGGCCGCGCCGTAAAGCGCGGCGAGGGTGAGGACGAGGCGCGAAGCGGTCATGCGGGCGATCCGGCGAGAGGCCGCGCCTGTATAGCGGCGCGCGGGCCCTGAGTCAGCGCCGCCTCATGCGGCGAAGCGGCCGAGGGCGAAGGGCGTCAGATCGAGCCGGCTCGCGCCGTCCAGCACGCGCCCGGCAGCCGCCTCGCCAATCGCGGCGGAATGCTTGAAGCCGTGCCCCGAACAGGGCGAGACGATCAGCACGCGGTCGCAATCGGGATGCGCGTCGATGACGAATTGCGAGTCGGGCGTCTGCGTGTAGAGGCAGGTTTTCGCCCGCGCAGCGCGCGAGCCGATCCCTGCGAGCCGGCCTTCGAGATGGCGCGCGGCCATCGCGCGCGACTCCTCCGGCGCGACGACGCGATCAAACGAGTCGGGCCTCTCGCAACCCTCGTAAGTCTCGCTCGCGCACTTCGCCTCGCCGTCGAGGCCGGGAAAGCCGTAGAAGAAATCGGTCGGCCCCGTTCCGTGCATCCAGATGTAGGTCGGCCCGCCCGCCCAGGCCTCGCGCTGCGCGAGAACCGGGAACCAGTGCAACACCTGCCGCGTCGGGCGCAGCAGCGCGGCGAGGCGCGGCCCGAGCAGGCCGGCCGCCCATGCGCCCGCCGAGACGACGACGCGCCCGGCCTCGATCACGCCCTCGCCCGTGACGATCTCGACAGGCCCCGCGCCGCGGGGAATGCGCAACGCCTCGACGCGCGCGCCGAGCCGCAGTGTCGCCCCGCCGGCGCGCGCCAGATCGAGTTGCGCCGCGATGGCCGCTTCGGGCCGCACATAGCCGGCGCCCGGCTCGAAATAGCCCTGCTCGTCGTCGCGCGGGCGGAATTGCGGATGGCGCCGGGCGATCTCGTCCGCGTCGAGCAACTCGTGCGCGATGTCGTAACGGCGCGCCGCCGCGACGGTGCGTTCGAGAAACGCGCTGCGGCCGTGCCGCTCGCCGACGTCGTTCGGTCGCGAGATCAACAGGCATCCGCAATCGACAAACAATCGCGCGCCGGTTTCGGCCTCGATCTCGCGCCAGATCGCCTGCGAGCGCAGCGCGAAGGGCGCCAGCGCCTCGCTCTCGCCGGTGGCGCAGCGCGTGATGCGCGTCTCGCCATGGCTTGAGCCGAAATCGTGCGGCGGCGCGAACTGGTCGATCCCGAGCGGCCTGGCGCCGCGCAGCGTCAGCGCGCGCAGGCTCGCCGCGCCCATCGCGCCGAGGCCGAGGACGACAATGTCGGCGGTCGCGCGGGCCATCGCCGCCTCCCTCAGAACTTGAGCGTCAATCCGCCGTCGACCGGCAGTTCGACGCCGGTGACATAGGCCGATTCGTCGGAGGCGAGGAACACCGCCGCGTTCGCCACGTCCCAGGCCGTGCCCATGTGGCCCATCGGCGATTGCGCGTCGCGCTTCCTCCACATCTCCTCGACGTCGCCGCCGGAATAGACCTGCGCCAGTCCCGCCGAGCGCTCCACCATCGGCGTCTTCATCAGCCCCGGCAGGATCGCGTTCACGCGGATCTTCTTCGGCGCGTATTCGACCGCGGTGGTGCGGGTGAGATGATTCATCGCCGCCTTCGTCGCGTAATAGGTCGCATAGGGAATGCCGGTGTAGCGGATCGAGGCGACCGACGAGATGTTGACGATGGAGCCGCCGCCCTGCGCGACCATCGCCGGCAGCACATGCTTCATGGCGAGGTAGCAGCTCTTCAGATTGACCGCGAAGACGCGGTCCCACTCCGCTTCCTCGACCTCGACGACGCCGCCGACGACCGCGATGCCGACATTGTTGTCGAGCACGTCGATGCGGCCGAACATGGATTTCGTCGTCTCGACGACGCGCGCGATGTCCTCGGATTTCGTCACGTCGGCGCGCAAGGCCAGCGACACGCCGCCCTCGTCGGCGATCAGCTTGGCCGTGTCCTGCGCCGCCTCGACGTTGAGATCGACGCACACGACCTTCGCGCCCTCCCGCGCGAAGGCGACGGCGGTCGCCTTGCCGTTGCCCCATCCCGGCCCGCTCGATCCCGCGCCGAGAACGATGGCGACCTTGTTGGCGAGACGACCCGACATGCTGCGCTCCCTCTCCGATTGCGGCGCGATGCTAGCGCGAACGCGGCCGGCGCGGCGCCGCGCGCGACGCATGGCCGCGCCGCAGCCGGCGACCGGACCGCGAGCCTCCGGCTCGCCCCCCGCAGCCCGCCTCAATCCCCGGCGAGCGCCATGTCGTCGCGATGGATCATCTCGGCCCGGCCCGGCGCGCCGAGCACGCTCTCGATGTCGGCCGAGCGCCGGCCGCGCAGGCGCTCGGCGTCGAGCGCGTCGTAGGCGACGAGGCCGCGCCCGAGCTCGGCGCCCGCCTCGTCGCGGATGACGACGCAGTCGCCGCGCGAGAACTGGCCTTCGACGCGCGTCACGCCGGCCGGCAACAGGCTCTTGCCTTGGCCGAGCGCGCGCGCGGCGCCGGCGTCGACCGTCAGCGTCCCCTTCGGCTCCAGCGAGCCGGTGATCCAGATCTTGCGCGCCGCCACCGGGTTCGAGGGCGTCAGGAACCAGGTGCAGGGCCCGCCTTCGGCGATGCGGCGGATCGGATGGGGCACGCGCCCGTCGGCGATCACCATATGCGTGCCCGACGTCGTGGCGATGCGCCCCGCCTCGATCTTGGTGCGCATGCCGCCGCGCGAGAGTTCCGAGCCGGCGCCGCCCGCCATCGCCTCGATCGCCGGCGTGATGCGCTCGACGACGGGGATCAGCCGGGCGTCCGGATCGTCCTTCGGCGGCGTGGTGTAGAGCCCCTCGATATCGGAGAGCAGGATCAGCAGGTCGGCCGAGGCCATCGTCGCCACCCGCGCGGCGAGCCGGTCGTTGTCGCCGTAGCGGATCTCGCTCGTCGCCACCGTGTCGTTCTCGTTGACGACGGGCACGGCGCGCAGCGCCAGCAGACGGCCGATGGTGGCGCGGGCGTTGAGGTAGCGCCGCCGCTCCTCCGTGTCGCCGAGCGTCACGAGAATCTGGCCCGCGGTGATGGCGTGCGCCGACAGCGTTTCGGCCCATCCCCGCGCCAGTCCGATCTGGCCGATGGCGGCGGCCGCCTGCGAATCCTCGAGCTTCAGCGGCCCCTTGGGAAAGGCGAGCATGGTGCGCCCGAGCGCGATGGCGCCCGACGAGACGACGACGACGTCCGCCCCGCGTCCATGCAGTCCGGCGATGTCGTCGACCAGCGCCGTCAGCCAGTCGCCTTTCAGCGCGCCCTTCGCGCGATCGACGAGCAGGGAAGAGCCGACTTTGACGACGATCCGGCGGAACGAATGAAGGTCGGGCACGCGCATGTCGAGGCAGATCCAGGGAATTCGCACAACGCCTATACGGTCAAGGGAGGGTTTGAAAGGCGGATCGCGTCCTGCGCGACTAAACGGCCGTCAGCCAGGGCTATTTCCGAGCGGGGTCGAACAGATGGCGCGCCTCGAGCGCCAACGGACGTCGTCGCACGGGCATCGCGCGCCGCCGATCCGCGCGCTCGCCTGGATCGGCGGCGCGCCGGGCTGACGCGAGAGTTCCGCAAGCGCGATCAATCCGCCTGCGGCAGACTGCGCGCATGACCTGCGCCGATCCTCGTCCCTCATCCCGCGCCGCCGCCTACGCCAGACGCGTCGAGCGCGCGGTCGCCGCCCTGCACGCCGATCTCGACCGGCCCTGGCGGCTCGACGATCTGGCGGCGGTCGCCTGTTTCTCGCCCTACCATTTCCATCGCGTCTACCGCGCGATGATGGGCGAGACGCCGGACGAGACGCGCCGGCGCCTGCTGCTCCACCGCGCGGCGGGCGAACTGATCCATTCCGCCCGCGATGTCGCGGCGATCGCGCGCCGCGCCGGCTACGGCTCGGCGGCCGCGTTCAGCCGCGCCTTTTCCGCCAGCTATGGGCGCCCGCCCGCCGCCTACCGTCTCAGCCGGGAGGGCGCGGGCGCCTTCGCCGACCGGCGCAACGAGGAGACCGTCATGCAACATGCGACGCCGAACGCCTACGAAACGACGCTCGCCGACGAACCGCCGCGCGTGCTGATCGGCTTGCCGCATGCCGGCTCGTATATGCAGATCGGCCAGGCCTTCGAGCGTCTGGGCGCGCTCGCCTTCGGCGCGGGACTGGACCCGCGCAGCCCGATGATCGGCGTTTATTACGACGATCCGCACTCGGTTCCGGAGGCGCGGTTGCGCTCCTTCGCGGGCCTCGAGGTGGATGTCGGCGTCGCCGTCCCCGCCGGGCTCGAACGGCGCGAACTTCCGGGCGGCCCGGTCGCCGGCATCGTCCACAAGGGCCCCTACGCCGAGCTGCCGCAGGCCTATGACTGGCTCTACGGCCAGTGGCTGCCGGCCAGCGGCCGCGAGCCCGCCGACTCGCCGGCCTACGAGATCTATCTCAACGATCCGGCCGCCAACCCGCCGACCGAGTGGCTGACGCGCGTCGTCGTGCCGCTGAAGGCGTGAAACTCAGGGGCGCCACTCGCGCGGCGGCTCCGCCGCCTCCGGCGCGGCAGGCTCGGGCGCCTCGACGCGCGCCGCGTCGATCACCTTGAGCAGGGCGGCGAGCGCGGCCTCGACGCCCTCGCGCGTCGCCGACGAGAGCTTCAGCGGCGTCGCCTTCGCCGCCCGCTTCAGCCGCGCGACCTGCGTCTTCAGCGTTTCGGCGTCGACTGCGTCGCACTTCGACAACGCGACGATCTTGGGCTTGCCGGTCAGCCCGCCGCCATAGGCCTCGAGCTCGCGTCGCACGGTCTTGTAGGCCTGCCCCGCATGCTCGCCCGTCGCGTCGACGAGATGCAGCAGCACGCGGCAGCGCTCGAGATGGCCGAGAAAGCGGTCGCCGAGGCCGCGCCCTCATGCGCGCCCTCGATCAGGCCGGGAATGTCGGCGAGGACGAAATCGCGCTCGCCGATCGACGACGACGCCGAGATTGGGGTGGAGCGTGGTGAACGGATAGTCGGCGATCTTCGGCTTGGCCGCCGAGACGGCGGCCAGGAAGGTCGACTTGCCGGCGTTGGGCAGGCCGACGAGCCCGGCGTCGGCGATCAGCTTCAGGCGCAGCCAGATCGTCATCTCGACGCCCGGAATGCCGGGGATTGGCGCGGCGCGGGGCGCGATTGGTCGAGGACTTGAAATAGGCGTTGCCGAAGCCGCCATTGCCGCCCTGCGCGATGACGACGCGCTGGCCGATCTCGGTGAGGTCTGCGAGCAGCGTCTCCTTGTCCTCGGCGAAGACCTGCGTGCCGACCGGAACCTTCAGCACGACGTCGGCGCCGCGCCCGCCGGCGCGGTTGCGGCCCATGCCGTGCACGCCGGTCTTGGCCTTGAAATGCTGCTGGTAGCGATAGTCGATCAGCGTGTTCAGCCCATCGACGGCCTCGACCCAGACATCGCCGCCCTTGCCGCCGTCGCCGCCGTCCGGCCCGCCGAACTCGATGAACTTCTCGCGCCGGAACGACACCGCGCCGGCGCCGCCGTCGCCGGAGCGGACATACACCTTGGCTTCGTCGAGAAACTTCATCGCGTCCGTCTCACTGGTCGGCCGCGATGGCGAGCGCCCGCGCCGCGTTGGTCTCGTCCGGCGAGCGCCTTTGCTGGCTCATCGACGGCAGTTTGGCCGCGCGCGCGGCCGGCTCCCGCGCCGCCCCTGCCGGCAGGAAGGCGCGCCGCGCGAGCCGCATCACGCGCGCCTCGATCGGCCCGCCGCGCGCCGGCGCCTCGATCCGGCGCTCGCCCAGATCGGCGAAGCCGAGGCCCTTCAGCACCGTCAGCGAGGCCGCGTTGACCGCCATCACCTCCGCCTCGACGGCGGCGACCTCGGTCAACCCGAACGTCATCGAGATCAGCGCCTCGATCGCCTCGGCCATATAGCCGACGCCCCGGAAGGGCTGGCCCAGCCAATAGCCGAGCCGCGCCGCGCCCGAGGCGTCCGGCCTCAGCTCGATGCCGCCGACCGCCTCCTGCGGCCGCGACCGCAGCGCGATCGCCAGCGACAGCGACAACCCTTCCGCATTTGCCGAGCGGGCGCCGAGCACGAAGGCCTCGGCCGCCTCGCGCGAATAGGGATGCGGGATGCGCGCCGTCCACAGCGCGACCTCCGGATCGCTCAGCAATTGCGCGAGGGTCGACACGTCGGCGGCGCGCGGCCAGCGCAGCCACAGCCGCTTCGTCTCCAGCCGGAACACGTCGTCGCGGGTCAGTTCGGGAAACATCGCTCCGGCTCCGTGCGAGGCCGCCTGCCGCGGCCTGAAAAGAAACAAGGGAAAGCGGTTTCCGCTTCCCCTTGCCCGAAACCGCTTGCGAGGTTTCGCCGGATCCTGTCGCGACCGATCCGTGATCGGGGGTCGCCTTGGCGCTGTGGACAGGAGGTCCGCCGGGGTTCTGGAAACCGGCGGCGACCTGATGTCCGTCGCCGCCTTACTCCGCGGCCTTGGCCGCGACGATCGTTACGCTGGCTCGGCCCGTTTTGGAGGACTTGAACGCCACCGTTCCGTCCGTCAGCGCGAACAGCGTGTGGTCGACGCCGATGCCGACATTGGCGCCGGGATGCCACTTCGTGCCGCGCTGGCGCACGAGGATGTTGCCGGCGCGCACGGTCTCGCCGCCGAACTTCTTGACGCCGAGGCGGCGGCCGTCCGAGTCGCGGCCGTTGCGGGACGAGCCGCCTGCTTTCTTGTGAGCCATGATCCTGCTCCGAATTCGTCTGGACGCCTCAGGCGCCCGCATGTTGATCCGTCTATAGCGCAAGCGGCGGCGCGTGGGAACGCCGCCCGTCTGCGCGGAAAGCCTCAGTCCGCGGCGCGCTCCTGATCGGCCTTGGCGCGCGGGCCCTTGCCCTCCATCAGCTCGACCGCCTGGTCCTTCCAGTGGTCGCGCTGGGCGCGGCCCTTGAAGCCGACCTCGGCCTCGACGCCGTCGATGTCCTCCTGCGACATGGCGGCGACCTGCCAGAAGTGCCAGATGCCGATGCCGTTGAGCTTCTTGGCGATCGTCGGGCCGATGCCCCCGATCAGCTCGAGGTCGTCGGCCTTGCCGACCGCCTTGTCGAGCTTCTTGAACTTGCCCGTGTCGAGGCCGGCGGCCTTGGCGGCGGCGACGTTGGCGGCCGCGAGCGCGGCGATGCCGGCGGCGCCTTCGGCGGCCGGGGCGGCGGCGACCGGCTTGGCCTCGGCCTTCGGCGCCGGCTTCTCGGCAGGCTTTTCGGCAGGCTTGGCGGCCTTGGCCGCGGGCTTCTTGCCGTCGGTCAGGATCTCGGTGATGCGCACGACCGTCAGATCCTGACGGTGGCCGCGCTTGCGCTCGGAATGCTTGCGGCGGCGCTTCTTGAAGGCGATCACCTTCTTGCCGCGCGTCTGCTCGACGATTTCGCCGGCGACGGAGGCGCCGGCCACGAAGGGCGCGCCGATCTGGGTCTTGTCGCCGTTGGTGAGGGCGAGAACCTCGCCGAAGGCGACGACGTCGCCGGGCTCGCCGGCGAGATACATGACGGTGACCTTGTCTTCGGCGGCGACGCGAACCTGCTTGCCGCCGGTTTTGATGACTGCGAACATCGTTTTTGTCCTGGTGTTCGAACCGTCTCTGGCCACGCTGGCGCGGCCGGCCGGCTTCTTTGCAGTGGAACCGGGCGATGCTTCCCCGCCGCGCGGACGACCCGCGCAAGCGAAAACGCGGCCCGAAGACCGCGCGAAAGCGCGCGTCCTATAGGCGCGCGCGCCGCCAAGGTCAAATGGAATCGGGCGGAGGGCGACGGCGAGGCGGCGGCTTGCGCGACGACCCGGCCGTCTTGTGCGCCGTCCGAGCCCATGCTATCGGCCCGCCACCACTCGCGGACGCAAGCGTCCCGACGGCCGGAGAGGTGGCTGAGTGGTTGAAAGCACCGCACTCGAAATGCGGCATACGGGCAACCGTATCGGGGGTTCGAATCCCTCCCTCTCCGCCATTCATTCCTATAAACTATTGTTTTATATGGAATAATTAAGGTACGTATTTGGGCGCCCTACATTCCGCCCACATTTGATCTCGGCATGCCCCCCGAACGCTTCGGCGCTTGTCAGTAGGATGATCCGGCCTTCAGTGTTCGGCGTCACCGTTTGACGGCAGAAGCTTCCGCGACTTCTTCAACCTGACGTGCTCCCCTGAATTCCTGCCATCGAAAAGTTGGGTCCATCGCCAAGGAGATGGACCATACGGCGCAGCCATTTCACGGGAGAGCAGATCATTGGTGTGCTGAAGGAGCGCGAGGCTGGGATGAAGACCCAGGGGCTCTGTCGCAAGCAGGGGATCAGTGACGCGACGCTCTACAATTGGAGGGCCCGCTACGGCGGGATGGCGACGTCCGACATGGCGAAGCTGCGCTCGCTGGAAGACGAGAACCGGCGGCTGAAGAAGCTTCTGGCCGAGCGGATGCTCGACAACGCCGCGCTGAAGGATCTGCTGGGAAAAAAACTGAGTTCGCCTGCGGCGCGATTTGCGACGGTGGAGCCGGTGATCGCGGATCACGGCTACTCCGAGCGCCGCGCCTGCAGGCCGATCGGGTGGATCGGTCGAGCTTCCAGCATGAGCGCAAGGGCGGGAGCGACACCACCGTCCGGACGCGGCTGCGGGAGCTGGCGAACGAGCGTCGTCGGTCGGCTACCGGCGGCTGGCGATCATGCTCGGGCGAGAGGGCGTGCGGATGAACCTGAAGAAGGTCTATCGGCTCTATCGGGAAGAGCGGCTGATGGTGCGCCGGCGTGGCGGCCGCAAGCGCGCGCTCGGCGCAAGGGCGCCAATGGCGGCGCCGCAAGGGCCGAACCAGGGCTGGAGCCTGGACTTTATCTTCGACGCCTTGAACGACGGCCGGCGCTTCCGTGTGTTGGCCGTCGTCGATGACTTCACCCGGGAGCGCTTGGACCGGACAAGGACGCCACCCTTCGGGCGATACAAGCCATCCTTGCCGCGCGCGGCCTCGTGTTCGGCTTCGGTACGGATCCAACGCTTCTTCCGCCGCCACGCCATCATGCTCAAAAAAGACCGCGCACGCGGCCGAACAAAGCCGCCCAGACCTCCTGAGACGGCGCGAGCCTGCTCCATCTGCCGCCCCACTCACCCGACTTCAACCCGATCGAGAACGCCTTCGCCAAACTGAAAGCGCTGCCGCGCAAGGCCGCCGAACGAACCGTCGATGGGCTCTCGAGCGCCATCGGCCGCATCATCGACCTGTTCCCGCCAGCCGAATACGCAGCCTGCTTCAAAGCCGCAGGATACGATGCGACCTGATGGGATCGCGCTCCATGCGCGAGCGCTGCGCTTGCGGGGCGCGGCGGCTCGGCCTCGGTCGTCTCTTGCGCCCGCGGCGTGGCGCGGCATTCGATGGAGCTTGCAAGGCCGACGTCATTCGTCGGCGCGGGCCGTGGCGATGTCCGCGATCTCGACGGCTACTGCCGGCTGATCCCGGACGTGCCGGCCCGCAGCATGAATTTCTGCACCTTGCCGGTTGCCGTCTTCGGCAGGGTGTCGACGATGCTGACCCACTGCGGCGTCTTGAAATGCGCCAGGGTATTGCGAACGAATTGCTTCAACTCGTCGCCGGTGACCTGGGCGCCCTCCTTGAGAATGACATAGGCATGGGGCGACTCGCCCCATCGCGAATGCGGCGCGCCGACGACGGCGACCTCCTGAACATCGGGGTGACGCAGCAGGCATCCCTCGATCTCGACCGAGGAAATGTTCTCGCCGCCGGAAATGATGACGTCCTTGAAGCGGTCGCGGATCTCGATGTAGCCGTCGGGATGCACGACGGCGGCGTCGCCGGAATAAAACCACCCGTTCCGGATCGTGGCCTCCGTCGCGGCGGGATCGTTGAAATAGCCCTTCATCACGACGTTCCCGCGCACGGTGATCTCGCCGAGCGTCTGGCCGTCGCGAGGCACCTCGACGCCATCGGCGTCAACGATCCGCAAATCGCCCGAACTGACCAGTTCGACGCCCTGGCGCGCCTTTATGTTCGCCCTCTCCTCGGGCGATAGCCCGAGGTGTTCCGCCAGCGGCTCGCAGAACGCGATCAGCGGCGAGGTTTCCGTCAGGCCATAGACATGCGTCAATTCCCAGCCGAGTTCGCGCTCGACCAGCTCGATCGTGGCCGCGGCCGGCGGGGCCCCGGCGGTGAACAGCCGCACCCCGCGCGGCGCGCCCGCCCGCACGTCCGCGGGGGCGTTGGCGATGCTGATCAGAACCGTCGGCGCCGCGCAGAACATGGTGACGCGCTCGTCCTTGATCAGCCGATAGATCAGCTTGGGCTCGACGAGCCGGAGACAGACATGCGCCATACCGCGCGCGGTATTGATCCAGGTGAACGTCCAGCCGTTGGCGTGAAACATCGGCAGGGTCCAGAGGTAGCGGTCCGCTGGCGTCAGGTGATGATGCGCCAGGATTCCCATCACGTTCAGATACGCATTCCGATGCGTGATCATCACGCCCTTGGGGCGCGCCGTGGTGCCGCTGGTGTAGTTGATCGTCAGAAGATCGTTCTCGTCGATCTCGGCGCCGGTAGCTGCTCGGGCTGGCGGACAACGTCGACCGTAGTCGATCCAGCCCTCCCCTGCGCCCTCGAGCGCAACGAAATGCCGGACCCCCGGCAGGCTGGCGCGGATGCTGTCGATCGCGCCGATGTAGTCGCCATGCACGCAGACGACCTTCGCGCCGGAATGATTGATGATGTATTCGAAATCGCTGGCCAGCAGTCGGTAGTTGACCGGAACGAGGACCGCGCCGATCTGCGGCGCCGCGTAATAGGCTTCGAGGTGGGCGTGCGTGTTGGGCGCGATATAGGCGACGCGATCGCCTTTCTCGACGCCCATCGCCTGCAGGGCCGCCGACCATCGGTCGCACCGGTCGAAAAACTGCGCATAGGTCAGCCGGACCGCGCCATCGACGACGGCTTCGCGTGTTGCATAGAGCTTCCGGGCCCGGCGCGCGAACTCCAATGGCGTCAGCGGAATCTGCATCCTCGTCTCCCATGTCGATGTCGGGGCCGACCATCGCAGACGCCCGGCGGGGCGGTCTGGAGTCGGCGCGCCCCATGCACGTCGGCCGGCATCATCATCCAGCGGTCTTTATTTTGCAAGACAACTGGTCTAATAAATCGGGAATGGCACTTCAACCGTCAAGAGTCGAGCCGCGCCGACGGGGACGCCCGCCGAAGAACCAGTCGGCGCTCGATGCGCCGCGCACGCGGCTGATCCGCGCCGGGGTCGCGATCCTGACCGAGAAGGGTTTCAGCGTCGTGGGGATCGACGAGATGATCGCCGCGGCCGGCGTCGCCAAGGGATCGTTCTACCACTACTTCGACAGCAAGGAGGCCTATGGCCTGGCGCTGATCGGAGCCTATGCCGACTATTACGAGCGCAGGCTCGATCGCTGCTTCGGGGCGAGCGAGCGCGAACCGCTCGACCGGCTGGTGGATTTCATGGCTGTCGCCAGGGCCGGCATGGCGCGATTTGGCTACCGTCGCGGCTGCCTGATCGGCAATCTCGGCCAGGAAATCGGCGTTCTGCCCGATCCGTTTCGGGCGCGCGTGATCGCCGTGCTGCGGGACTGGGAGGCGCGAACGGAGGCTTGTCTCCGCGCAGCGCAGGCGAAAGGCGCGATCCCGCCGCAAAGCGACTGCCGGCGACTGGCTCAGTTCTTCTGGATCGGCTGGGAAGGCGCGGTGCTCCGCGCCAAGCTTGAGCGGTGTCCCGACGCGCTCGACGCTTTTTCCGAGACATTCATGCACATGGTCCGGGCGCATCGATGAACGCTCGGGCCGGTCACGGACGTTTGCGCCGGCGCGCGTCCGTGGCGGATCGGTCTGTAGGGCCCAACCAGGACTTCGAAAGGACAGGCAGACAATGCTGACAGACCAGGCTTCGCCACTTTCGGAAACGGATTCCGGCCTCATCGCCGCCGCGGCCCGTTTCGCCGACAGCCATGTGCTGCCGCATGCTGCGGCATGGGAGCAGCAGCGGGTTCAGCCCGCGGCGCTGCTGCGCGAGGCGGTCGGCGCCTTTTCCGGCATGGCGATCCCGGTTTCGCAGGGCGGTCGCGGCCACAACTCGCCACGGCGGCGCGCGTCTACGAGGAGTTTGCGCGCCGGGACCTCGCCTTTGCTTGTGCGCTCGCCGTTCATTCGGTTGTGACGCTGGCGCTGTCGCGCTCCCCCAACGAGCGGCTTGGCCGGGAGGTGCTGCCCGAGCTCCTGTCCGGACGTTCCTGGGGGGCGTTCCTGCTGACCGAGCCCGGCGTCGGCTCCGATGCGGCCGCCATCACATGCGCCATCCAAAAGGTTGAAAACGGCTATCGGATCGCAGGCGCGAAGTCCTGGGTGACCAACGGCGTCAACGCCGATGTGTTGCTGACCTTCGGCCAGTCGAACCCCGGCGCCGGCGCCAAGGGAATGCTCGCGGTAGTGGCCCGCAGAAATCAGCCAGGCGTCAAGGCCAGCGATGCGCTGAACCTTTTCGGCTCCCATGCGATGGGAACGAGCGACGTTGCGTTCGATGATTGTCTGGTCGGCGACGAGGCCGTCGCCTTCCCGGCAGGCGGCGGGTTTCAGGCCGCCATGGGCGGGCTCAACGTGGCGCGCCTGGGCGTCGCAGCCCTGTGCAACGGCGCTCTTCAGGGCGGGCTCGAATGCGCAGTCCGATATGCGACGGCGAGACAGGCGTTCGGCAAGCCGATCTATGCCTTTCAAGGCGTTCAGATGCCGTTGGCCAACGTCGCAACCAGCCTCGAAGCCAGCCGCAGCCTGACCTTCCAGGCCATCGCGCTGCTCGATGCCGGGCAGGACTGCACGGTCCTTGCGGCGCATGCCAAGAAATACGCGACGCAGACCGCGTTTCAGGGGTTGAGCGTCTGCATGCAGGCGCTCGGCGCCAACGGATTGAAGGACGAATTCGGTCTGGGTCGACAACTGGCGGCGGCCCGCGTGGCAGAGTTCATGGATGGCACCGGCGAAATCCAGAACATCGTGATCGGTCGCGCGCTCGCGAAAAATCTCGCCGGCGCATGATGGATTGCGGGTTGCCCGGATCCCGGACCCCATAGGAGTCGCACAGGCCGCGACCCGGCGCGGCCGGCGGCGCCTCGTCCGTGCGCCGTGCGATTGCTTGTCCGTTGCGATGTCCCGCGCGCCCCGGCCCGAGGCTTGCCAATCCGGGCGCGCGCCGGCACTGTTTGGGCTCCCGCCTTCTGGCGACCCCGGCGCTGGCCGGAGCGTCTCGGCCGGCCGGGCGATGGATACGGAGAGCTTGGGATCATGATCGCTGAGGAACGGTTTGCGGATGCGGGGCGCGGCGTTCTTCGCGCTGGCCGCGCGCGGGGGCTCGACCGGCGGGCGTTTCTGGCCGGGGCCGCCGGCTTCGGCGCGCTCGGGCTCGCCGGCTGCGCGACGACCGACGTCATGAGCCTGGCCGAGGCGGAGAAGGTCTACGGCGCGGCGCCGGACAAGAAGTTTCCCATCGCGGCGGTCGACGTCCGCAAGATGGATCCGAAATATTTCCGCCGCACCATGCGCTACGCCAGCGACGAGGCGCCGGGCACCATCATCGTCGATCCCGGCAATTTCTACGTCTACCGGATCGAGGGCGGCGGCGAGGCCACGCGCTACGGCGCCAATGTCGGCCGCGAGGGATTCTTGTGGAACGGCGAGGCCTATGTCGGCCGCAAGGCGGAATGGCCGGTGTGGACGCCGCCGAAGGAGATGATCAAGCGTCAGCCGGAGGCCGCCAAATACGCCGGCGGCATGCCCGGCGGCCCGGAAAATCCGCTCGGCGCCCGCACGCTCTACCTCTACCAGAACGGCAAATACACGCTCTACACGATCTACAGCACGAGCGATCCCGAAACCATCGGCAGCGGCGTGACCAGCGGCTGCACGGGCCTGCTGACGCAGGACATGCTGGACCTCTATTCGCGCACGCCCGTGAACACCAAGGTGATCGTGCTGCCGGCCTGAGCCGCGCCGGAGCGCCGGGGCCCTATTCCAGACCGGCGATGGCGCGGGCGAAATCCCGCGCCTGGAACGGCTCCAGATCGTCCACCCCCTCGCCGACGCCGATGAAGTGGACGGGAAGCCCGAACCTGTCGGCGATGGCGACGAGGATGCCGCCCTTGGCGGTGCCGTCGAGCTTGGTCATGACCAGCCCGGTCACCCCCGCGACGCGCGAGAAAATCTCGACCTGCTGCAGCGCGTTCTGGCCGACCGTGGCGTCGAGCACCAGCAGCACGGCGTGCGGCGCCTCGGCGTCGATCTTCTTCATCACGCGGACGACCTTCTCGAGCTCGTCCATCAGCTCCTTGCGGTTCTGCAGGCGGCCCGCCGTGTCCATCAGCACGATGTCGGCGCCGCTCTCCTGCGCGTTCTTCAGGGCGTCGAAGGCCAGGCCCGCCGCGTCCGCCCCCTGATCGCGCGCGACGATGGCGGCGCCGGTGCGCGCGGCCCAGATCTTGAGCTGCTCGATGGCGGCGGCGCGGAAGGTGTCGCCGGCCGCCAGCAGCACGCTGCGGCCCTGCGCCGTCAGCTTGGCGGCGAGCTTGCCGATCGTCGTCGTCTTGCCCGAGCCGTTGACGCCGATGACGAGGATGACGAACGGCTTCTTCGTCGCGTCGACGACGAGCGGCCGGGCGACGGGGGCGAGCGTGCGCTCCACCTCGGCGGCCAGAATGGCCTTCACCTCGCCGGGGTCGATCTCCTTGTCGTAGCGCCCCTTGCCGACTGCCTCGGTGATGCGCGTCGCGGCCGCGACGCCGAGATCGGCGCGCACCAGAATGTCCTCGAGATCCTCGAGCGCCGCCTCGTCCAGCTTGCGCTTGGTGAAAAGGTCGACGATGCCCTGGCCGATCTGCGAGGAGGAGCGCGAGAGCCCCTCCTTCAGCTTGCGCCACCAGCTGCGCGGTTCCGTCGCGGGCGGCGCAGCGGACGCCGGCGCGGGGGCCTGCGATGCAACCAGAGCGGGCGCGGCCTCCGCTTCGGGCGCGCGGTCGGGGGCGATCGCCGGCGCGCCGAAAGCGCCGGCCGGAGCCTCCGGCGGCGTCGGGACAGGCGGAGGCGAGGGCTGGTCGGGCGTCGCCGCGCCGAACAGGCGCTTGAAGAAACCCGGCTTCTGATCGCTCATATGTCCGCCTTTGTGGCACAGGCGCGAAGGCCGCGCATTGATCTGACGCGTAGGCGCCCCGCCCGAGGGTGCTAGCCTTTTGACCATGACTGAGGATGAAATCAAAGCGCGGTTGCTCCACCGCGACGGGATGCTGCTTGTGCTCGACAAGCCGTCCGGGATCGCGGTTCATCGCGGCCCGAAGGGCGGCGTCAACCTAGCGGATTCCTTTGACTTTCTACGCTTCGGCCTGCCGAGGGCGCCGGCGCTTGCGCACAGATTGGACCGCGAGACGTCGGGCTGTCTCGTGCTCGGGCGCCACCGCAAGGCGCTCGAGCGGCTCGGGCATCTTTTCAAGACCGGACGCGTCGCCAAGACATACTGGGCGATTGTGGAAGGCGGCCCTGCGGAAAACGCGGGGCTCATCGATAAACCGCTCGGGCGTCGCGACCCGACGCAAGGGTGGTGGATGAAGATCGACGACGCCGGCCTGCCGGCGCAGACGCGCTGGACCGTGCTCGGCCGCGGCCGCGACAAGCACGGCCGTCCGATCACATGGATCGCCATGGAGCCGCTGACCGGGCGCACCCATCAGTTGCGCGTCCACGCCGCCTCGATGGGCTGGCCGATCATCGGCGACCAGATTTATGGCCTGGCCGAGCGCAGCCCGAACGCCAACCTGCAACTGCACGCGCGCGAGATCGTCGTGCCGATGTCGAAGAAGGCCGACCCGGTGCGCGTCGTCGCGCCGGCGCCCGACCGGATGCTGAAGAACCTGCGCCGCTGCGGTTGGACCGAGGAGATGGAGCCGGCCCGACCTTTTCGGGGCGAGACGGAGCAGGCCGGACAGCCGACCCCGCCCGCCGCTCAGGAGGAGCCAGGCCGCTCGGCGGCGGCGGAGTGAGCGGTAGGTTCGATGCGCGCGAGCAGCCGCGCCCCGTCATGGCCGAGGCAGCGCATCGCGACGATGCGCCCGGCTGCGACGTTGGGCGTCGCCACGGACGTGAAGTCGGCCGCCCGGCCCATGCCGCCGCGCTCGGCCAGCACGCTGAGGCGCCGGCCGATCTGCGCGTCGAGGTGGCGCGTCAATGCGGCCTGCCCGGCCGCGCGCAGCCGCGCCGCGCGCTCCTTCGACGCCTCGCCCGGCGTTTGCGGCATCCGCGCGGCCGGCGTTCCCGGCCGCGCCGAATAGGGGAAGACGTGCAGATGCGTCAGCCCGCAATCGTCGACCAGCGCCAGCGTGTTGGCGAAGGCCTGTTCGCTCTCGGTCGGAAAGCCGGCGATCAGATCGGCCCCGAACGCGATGTCGGGCCGCAGCGCCCGCAGCCGCGCGCACAGCGCGACCGCGTCGGCGCGCGCATGCCGCCGCTTCATCCGCTTCAGGATCATGTCGTCGCCCGATTGCAGCGACAGGTGCAGATGCGGCATCAGCCGCTCCTCCTCCGCGAAGGCGCGGATCAGCGCCTCGTCGCACTCGATCGCATCGACCGAGGATAGCCGCAGGCGCGGCAGGCCCGGCGCCGCGCGCAGGATGTCGCGCACGAGGCGCCCGAGGCTCGGCGCCTCCGGCAGGTCGGCGCCGTAACTCGTCAGGTCGACGCCGGTCAGCACGATCTCCGGCGCCCCGGCCTCGGCGAGGCGGCGCGCCTCCTCGACGACCCTCGCCGGCGGCGCCGAGCGCGAGCGGCCGCGCCCCAGAGGGATGACGCAGAAGGTGCAGGCGTGATCGCAGCCGTTCTGCACTTGCAGGAAGGCGCGCGTGCGGCCGTCGAACCCGTCGAGAAACGGCCAGTCCGCCGCGCCGCCCGCATCGCCGGCGCGCCGAGGCGTCAAATCGCGCACAAATGCGTCGGCGCGCGTCTTGCCCGCGTTGGGCAGGATGCGCGTCACCTCCGGCATGGCGGAATAGCGCGCGCCCTCGACCTCGACGCCGCAGCCGGTGACCACGATCTCGGCGTCCGGCCGCTCGCGCCGCGCCCGGCGGATCGCCTGACGCGCCTGTCGCGAGGCCTCGCTCGTCACCGCGCAGGTGTTGACGATGACGACGCCCTGCCGGCCCGCCGCTTCGGCGGCGCGCTTCATCGCCTCCGACTCGACGATGTTCAGCCGGCAGCCGAAGGTGAGGACCGTGACGCCGCTCTTCGGCGGCGCGTTCACGCCGCCAGATCCGCGAACAGCGCCGATGCGAGCCGTCCCTCGAATTCGAGTTCGACCGGCCCGGTCATCACCACCTGATCGTCGCTCGTCCGCCATTCGATCTGGAGGTCGCCGCCCGGCAGCGTCACCGTCGCGCGGCGATCCGTCAGCTTCTTGCGCGCGGCGGCGACGACGGCGGCGCAGGCGGCCGAGCCGCAGGCGCGCGTCAGCCCGACGCCGCGCTCCCACACGCGCAGCAGGATGTGGTCGCGCGCGACGACCTGCGCGAGCGAGATGTTGGCCCGGTCCGGGAAGATCGGATGATTCTCGAGCAGCGGCCCGAAGCGCCCGAGATCGTGCGCGGCGGCGTCCTCGACGAAGAAGATCGCATGCGGATTGCCCATGTTGACGACGGCGGGCGTGTGCAGCACGGGCGCGTCGATCGGGCCGATCTGCAACTCGACGCCGCGCGTGTCGTGGAACGGATCGCGCAGCGGAATCTCGTCCCACTTCAGGCGCGGCGCGCCCATCTCCACCGAGAAGCGCCATTCGTCGAGACGCGCGCAGTTCAGCGGCCCGCGCACGGTCTCGATCCTGAGCTTTTTCGCGTCGGTTCCGCGCATCATCGCCCAGGCGACGCAGCGCGTGCCGTTGCCGCAGGCGCCGGCCTCGCTGCCGTCGATGTTGAGGATGCGCACGAAGGCTTCGTCCCCGCCGAGCGCGGATCGTGGATGACCATGAGCTGATCGAATTTCAGCCCCTCGCCGGCGCCGATGGCGCGCGCCTCCTCCGGCCGCACGGCGAGCGGCGTCCCGCGCAGGTCGAGCACGACGATCTCGTTGCCGAGGCCGTTCATTTTCAGGAAGGGGCGGTCGGCGAGCGGGCTCATGATGGGCGGCGGGGCCTCGATGCGGCGCGCCAAGGCGCCTGCGGCATAGGCGCGCTCGCCTTGGCTTTGTCAAACATTCGCTCTCATATGGCGGCTCGTTCCGGAACAGTCGAATCGGGACAGTGCGCGCGGGTCCGCGCGGGAGCCGTTCATGGTCGCCAACGTCAACAAGCCTGCCCGTCTCCTCGCCAGCCTCGCGCTCGCCCTGTCGCTCTCGACGGGGCTTTCCTTTGCGCAGACGACGCCGAAGCCCGCCGCGCCGGCCGCGCCCGCGATCCAGAGCGCGCCGCTGCCGCCGCCCGCCGCCGCGCCGAAGCCGATGCAGCCCGGCATGACCGGCATGACCGGCATGAGCGGCATGAGCGGCATGACCGGCGCGCCCGCCGCGGCGACCCCGCCCGCGACCTCGCCGACAGGCATGACCGGCATGACCGGCATGGGCGGCGCGTCCGGCATGAGCGCCACGCCGGCGCAGACGCCGCCGGCCGCCGCGCCGACTGCGCCCGCCCCTGCGGCCCCGGCCGCGCCTGCCGCGCAGACGCCCTCGGCGACGCCGGGCGCCGCGGCCCCCGCGACGCCGCCCTCCGCCACGCCCGGCGCGCCCGCGCCCGGCGCGGGCGCCGCGACGCCCGCCCCCGACGCGCCGGCGCCGGAGTCCGCGATGCAGCTCATCGACGTGCCGGCCCGCCCGGCGGCGATCCTGCCCGGCCGGTCGAGCTGGGACGAGGGCTACCCCGCCTTGCTCGCCTCCTTCTCGAAGCTCGCGACCGAGATCGAGAAGGCCGGACTGAAGCCCGCCGGCCGCCCCTTCGCGGTGTTCCTCGAGACCGACGACGCCGGCTTCCGCTTCGAGGCGATGGTGCCGGTCCTCGACATTCCCGCCGGCAAGGACAAGCTCACGACCGACATCCGCCTCGGCAAGTCGCCGGCCGGCAAGGCCTACAAATTCCAGCACCGCTCGGCCTACGACGACATCGACTCGACCTACGAGGCGATCACCGCCTATCTCGACGAGAAGGGGCTGGAGGCGCAGAACCTGTTCATCGAGGAATATCTGACGACGCCGAAGGACTCCGACGACACAAGCCTCGAGGTCGACATCTACGTGTTCGTCAAGTGAGCGACGAATTTTCCGTCCTGCTCGATCTCGACGGGACGCTGACCGACCCCAAGCCCGGCATCACCGAGTCGATCCGCCACGCGCTGCGCCGCCTCAACGAGACGGCGGGGCTCGACCTTGCGATCCCTCGCAGAACGATCTCGAATGGACGATCGGCCCGCCGCTGGTCGACAGCTTCCGCCTGATCGCCGGCCGCGACCATGGCGAGGCCGGCGTCGCCTTCTATCGCGAGCGCTACGCCGAGACGGGCCTGTTCGAGAACCGCGTCTACGACGGGATTCCGCAGGCGCTCGCCGCGCTGCGCGCCGAGGGACGAACGCTCTACGTCGCGACCTCGAAGCCGCGCGTCTACGCCGAGCGCATCGTCGAGCGGTTCGGAATCGCCGGCCATTTCGCGCGCGTGCACGGCTCGGAACTGGACGGGACCAACATCCACAAGCCCGATCTGCTGCGCCACATCCTGGCGGTCGAGACAATCGATCCCGCGCGCGCCGTGATGATCGGCGACCGCAAGCACGACGCCATCGGCGCGAAGGCGAACCATGTCGCCGCCCTCGGCGTCGGCTGGGGCTACGGCTCGCGCGAGGAGCTGGCGGGCGCGGGCGTGACGACCATCCTCGAGGCGCCCGCCGATCTGCCCGCCGCCGTGGCCCGCGTCGCGGACGGCGCCCGATAGCAAACGCGCCCCCTGTGCGCTATGGCTCGGCGATGATCGACCTGTCGCAATTCGCCCTGTTCTTCGCCGCCGCGCTTCTGCTCGCGGTCACGCCCGGCCCGGGCATCTTTTACGTCGCCGCGCGCACGCTCGCCGGCGGGCGCGCCGAGGGCGTCGCCTCCAGCTTCGGCACGGGCCTTGGCGGCATGGTCCATGTCGTCGCCGGCGCGGCGGGCGTCTCGGCGCTCGTGCTCGCCAGCGCCGAACTGTTTTCGGCGCTGAAGCTCGTCGGCGCGGCCTATCTCGTCTGGCTCGGCCTGCGCACGATCCAGATCGCGCGGCGCGACGCGGCGAGCGCGCTTGCGGGCGTCGCGCCCGCCTCCATCGGCCCGCGCCGCGCCTTTCGCGAGGGCGTCGTCGTCGAGGCGCTGAACCCGAAGACGGCGGCGTTCTTCCTCGCCTTCATTCCGCAGTTCGTGAACCAGGCGCAGGGAAGCGTCGCCCTGCAATTCGTGATTCTCGGCTTCGTGTCGGTGGCGCTGAACACCGCCGTCGACGTCGTCGTCGCCTTCGCCGCCAGCGGCGTGCGCGAGGGCGCGGCGGCGCGGCCCGCGCTGGTGCGTCGCCTGCGCGAGGCCTCCGGCGGCGCCATGATCGCGCTCGGCGTCGGACTGGCTTTCGCGCGCCGTCCTTCGGCCTGAATCAGAACGTCAGCGCCAGGGCCTCGCCCGGGCGCTTCACATGGAACAGCGCCGGGTCGACGCCCGCCTGCGCCAACGCCTCGCCAAGGGCGCGCGGCGGCGCGTCGATCGCCTCGTCGGTGAGCTGGAACGTCCCCCAGTGGCAGGCGAGCGCCTCGCGCGCGCCGACCGCCTGCATGATGGCGACGGATTCGTGCGGCGCGACATGCTGGGCCGCCATGAACCAGCGCGGCTCGTAGGCGCCGATGGGAATGACGGCGAGACGAAAGCCGCCATGTCTGGCGCGCAGCGCGGAGAAGATCGCGCCGTCATGCCAGCCCGTGTCGCCGGCGACATAGATCGCGCCGGCCGGCGTCTCGATGACGAAGCCGCACCACAGCGCCATGCGCCGGTCGCGCAGACCGCGCGACGACCAGTGGCAGGCGGGCGTCAGATGCACCGCGACGCCCGGCGCGATGGCGAGGCGCGCGCCCCAATCGTGCGCCTCGGCCGCGATGGAAGCGTCGTGACGCTTCATGATCGCATCGTTGCCGAGCGGCGCAATCACGCGACAGGGGCGCGACCGCGCCAGGCGCGACAGCGCCGCCAGATCCATGTGGTCGTAATGATTATGCGTGACGAGGATCGCGTCGAGCGCCGGCAGATCGTCCATCGCCACGCCCGGATCGTTGACGCGCTTCGGCCCGGCGAACTGCACGGGGCTCGCGCGCCGCGCATAGACCGGATCGACGAGCAGATTGACCCCGTGCGTCTGGATCAGCACGCTCGCATGGCCGATCGTCGCGGCGCGCAGTCGCGCGCCTTCCACGCGCGCCGGCGGAACGTCGCGCAACCCCGGCGCCCATGCGGGCCAGGCCGCGCGCTTGCTCTCGCGCCGCCAGCGCCACAGCTCGGCGAGGCTCTTGTCGGCGACATGCCCCTTGAGAAAGAAGCGCGTGCCGTCGAAATGGTCGCTGCGCGGACCCTGATAATACGGGTTGCGCGCCATCGTCAGTCGCGGAAGACGACGGTCTTGGCGCCGTTGAGCAGCACGCGCCCGTCGAGATGGCCGGCGATGGCGCGGGCCAGAACGCGCCGCTCGATGTCGCGGCCCTTGCGCACGAGATCCTCCGGCGTGTCGGCGTGGCTGATGCGCTCGACGTCCTGCTCGATGATCGGGCCTTCGTCGAGATCGGCCGTGACGTAATGCGCCGTCGCGCCGATCAGCTTCACGCCGCGCCGGTGCGCCTGATGATAGGGCTTGGCGCCCTTGAAGCCGGGCAGGAAGGAATGGTGGATGTTGATGCAGCGGCCTGACAGATAGGCCGACATCTCGTCGGACAGGATTTGCATGTAGCGCGCCAGCACGACGAGATCGACGCGCCGCGCCTCGACGATGGCGCGGATCTGCGCCTCCTGCTCGGCCTTCGTCTCCTTCGTGATCGGCAGATGATCGAAGGGCAGGCCGGCGAGGTCGAGATGCGCGTAGGTCGATTTCGGATAGTTCGAGACGATGCCGGCGATGTCCATGTCGAGTTCGCCGATGCGCCAGCGATACAACAGGTCGGCGAGGCAATGATCGAAGCGCGAGACGAGCAGCAGCACGCGCTGGCGCTCGGCCTGCGCGCGCAAGCGCCACGTCATGCCGAATTTTTCGGCGACGGGGCCGAAGGCGCCGCGCAGCGGCTCGACGCCATGCGCCGCATCGAGCCCGAACACGACGCGCATGAAGAAGCGGTTCGTCTCGCCGTCGTCGAACTGATGCGCCTCGCGAATGTCGCCGCCGCCCTCGAACAGCTTGGCGGAGACGGCCGCGACGATGCCCGGGCGGTTCGGGCAGGACAAGGTGAGGATGTAGGCGTCGGACGGCACGGACGGCTCCTGATCGATCCGCCCGCTTAGCGGCCCGGGCGCGCCCCATCAAGCGGGCCCGACGCCGCATTTGACATCGGCACGCCCCGTGCACAGGCTCCCCTCGCGCCAGTCCGTCCGCCGCCGGGCGCCAAAGGATGCCTCGTGTCGATCGTCGTCGCCCTGCACCACGTCACGCATTACAAATACGATCGGCCCGTCGGCCTCGGCCCGCAGGTCATCCGCCTGCGCCCGGCCCCGCATTGCCGCACCAAGGTGCCGAGCTACGCGCTGAAGGTGACGCCGGCCGAGCATTTCGTGAACTGGCAGCAGGACCCTTACGGCAACTGGCTCGCCCGTCTCGTCTTCCCCGTGCCCGCCACCGAACTGAAGATCGAGGTCGACCTGACCGCCGACATGGCGGTGATCAACCCGTTCGACTTCTTCGTCGAGCCCTATGCGGAGGAGTTCCCCTTCGCCTATGCGCCCGAGCTGAAGATCGAGCTCGCCCCCAATCTGGAGGCCGAGCCCGCCGGCCCGCGCCTCGGCGCCCTTCTGGACTCGCTGCCGAAGGAGCGGATGCGCACCGTCACCTTCCTGACCGACCTCAACGCCCGCGTGCATGAGATGATCCGCTACGTCATCCGCATGGAGCCGGGCGTGCAGGCGGTCGAGGAGACGCTGGAGTTCGCCTCCGGCTCCTGTCGCGACTCGGCCTGGCTGCTGGTGCAGGCGCTGCGCCATCTCGGCTTCGCCGCCCGCTTCGTCTCCGGCTATCTGATCCAGCTGCGCGCCGACATCGACCCGATCGAGGGGCCGAAGGGGACCGAGCGCGATTTCACCGATCTGCACGCCTGGGCCGAGGTTTACGTGCCGGGCGCCGGCTGGATCGGGCTGGACGCGACCTCCGGCCTGCTGTGCGGAGAAGGCCATCTGCCGCTCGCCGCCACGCCGCATTTCCGCTCCGCCGCGCCGATCACCGGCATGGTCGAGCCGGCCAATGTCGAGTTCGGCTTCGAGATGCGGGTCGACCGCATCCGCGAGGCGCCGCGCGTCACTCGCCCCTTCTCGGACGAGGCCTGGGCCCGGCTCGACGCGCTCGGCGAGCGGGTCGACGCCGACCTTGCGGCGCAGGACGTGCGCCTGACCATGGGCGGCGAGCCGACCTTCGTCTCGATCGACGATTTCGAGGGCGGCGAGTGGAACGCCGACGCCGTCGGCCCGACCAAGCGTCTGCGCGCCGACGCGCTGATCCGCCGCCTGCGCGAGCGCTTCGCCCCCGGCGGCCTGCTGCATTACGGGCAGGGCAAATGGTATCCCGGCGAGACCCTGCCGCGCTGGGCCTTCGCGCTCTACTGGCGCAAGGACGGCGAGCCGATCTGGCGCGACCCGTCCCTGCTCGCCCGCGAGCCCGGCGCGGAGGCTGACGCGCCCGCCCCGACCGTCGCCGACGCCGAGACGCTGACGCGCGCCGTGGCGGGCCAGCTCGGCATCGACCCCGATTTCGTCATTTCGGCGTATGAGGATCCGGCGATCTGGATCGGCAAGGAGTCCGAACTGCCGATCAATGTCGATCCGTCCGATCCCAAGCTCGCCGACCCCGAGGCGCGCGCCCGCATGGCGCGCACCTTCGAGCGCGGGCTGAACAACCCGTCGGGTTTCGTGCTGCCGATCCAGCGCTGGAACGGGGCCGCCGAGGATCGCCGCTGGACCAGCGAACGCTGGCGCCTGCGCCGGCAAAGGCTGTTCCTCGTGCCGGGCGACTCGCCGGTCGGCTATCGCCTGCCGCTCGGCGCGCTGCCCTTCGTGCCGCCCCAGCAATATCCCTACGTCCACCCGCAGGACCCGCTGGAGCCGCGCGGCGAGCTGCCCGCGGCCGACGCCATCGCCGAGACGACGGCCCAGCGCTCCATCGCCGGCGCAGCGGACGCCACCCGGCGCCAGGACGTCGTCGAACAGCAGATCATCGAGGGCGCGGTGCGCACCGCCCTGGCCATCGAGCCGCGCGACGGCGCGCTGTGCGCCTTCATGCCGCCCGTCTCGCGCCTGGAGGACTATCTCGAGCTGATCGCCACGGTTGAGTCGGCCGCCAGGGCCGCCGGCCTGCCGGTCCGCATCGAGGGCTACGCGCCGCCCTACGATCCGCGCATCGAGGTCATCAAGGTGACGCCCGATCCCGGCGTCATCGAGGTCAACATCCACCCCTCCGCGAGCTGGCGGCAGGCGGTGGCGACGACGACCGCGCTCTACGAGGAGGCGCGGCTCGCGCGCCTCGGCGCCGACAAGTACATGCTGGACGGGCGCCACGCCGGCACCGGCGGCGGCAATCACGTCGTGCTCGGCGGCGCCGATCCGAACCAGTCGCCCTTCCTGCGCCGGCCGGACCTGCTGAAGAGCCTCGTGCTCTACTGGCAGCGCCATCCCTCGCTGTCCTACCTGTTCTCCGGCATGTTCATCGGCCCGACCAGCCAGGCCCCGCGCATCGACGAGGCGCGCCACGACGGGCTTTACGAGCTGGAGATCGCCATCGCCAACGTGCCCGCGCCGGGCGAGGGCGAGGCGCCGCCGCCCTGGCTGGTCGACCGGCTGTTCCGCAACCTGCTGGTCGATTCCACCGGCAACACCCACCGCTCCGAAATCTGCATCGACAAGATGTATTCGCCGGACGGGCCGACCGGCCGTCTCGGCCTCGTCGAGTTCCGCGGCTTCGAGATGCCGCCCGATGCGCGCATGAGTCTGGCCCAGCAGCTGCTGCTGCGCGCGCTGACGGCGTGGTTCTGGCGCGAGCCGCAGTCCGGCGGCTTCGTGCGCTGGGGAACCGCCCTGCACGACCGCTTCATGCTGCCGGCGATGGTCTGGCGGGATTTCCTCGGCGTGCTCGCCGACCTGAAGGAGGCGGGCTACGCCTTCGATCCGGAGTGGTTCCGCGCCCAGCACGAGTTCCGCTTTCCTCTTTGCGGCGTCGTCGACCGGCACGGCGTCCGGCTGGAGATCCGTCAGGCGCTCGAGCCCTGGCACGTCATGGGCGAGACAGGGCGCCATCGGCGGCACGGTGCGCTACGTCGACTCCTCGGTCGAGCGGCTGGAGGTCAAGGCCTCGGGCTTCACGCCCGGCCGCCACGTCATCGCCTGCAACGGCCGCCGCGTGCCGATGACGGCGACGGCCGCCGGCGAGGCCGTGGGCGGCGTGCGCTTCAAGGCGTGGCGGCCGGCCTCCGGCCTGCACCCGACGATCCCGGCCCACGCGCCGCTGACCTTCGACGTGGTGGACGCCTGGAGCAATCGCTCGCTCGGCGGCTGCGTCTACCATGTCGCCCATCCCGGCGGGCGCAACTACGACACGTTTCCTGTGAATTCCTACGAGGCGGAGGCGCGCCGGCTCGCGCGCTTCCAGGATCACGGCCATACTCCCGGCCGCATCGAGCCGCCGCGCGAGGAGCGCGCGAGCGAATTTCCGATGACGCTCGACCTCAGGAGACCGCCGGCGTGAACCCGTTCTGTCGCGGGGGCGCATGATCCGCAGCGCCGCCTCGCCGACCCCTGATCGCGCTGGAACGGCGGCTACGCGCCGCTGCCCGGCATTCCCGACGAATATATCGGGCCGGACGGACAGGTCCGCGCGCCGTGGCGGCGCTTTTTCGATCTGCTCGGCCAGCAGGACGTCGAGACCTCGATCGCGGCGGCCGACCGCCACATCCGCGACATGGGCATCTCCTACCGCGTGCATGGCGAGGCGCAGGAGCGCGCCTGGCCGCTCTCGCGCCTGCCGCTGCTGATCGGCGAGGCGGAGTGGGCCGAGATCGCCGCCGGCGTCGCCCAGCGCGCCCAGTTGATGGAGGCGGTGCTCGCCGACGTCTACGGGCCGGGCCGGCTGACGGCCGAGGGGCTTCTGCCGGCCGCCGCCGTCACCGGCAGCCCGGACTATCTGCGCCCCCTCGCCGGCGTGAAGCCGCCGGGCGGGCGCTGGCTCAACCTCTACGGCGTCGACATCGGCCGCGGGCCGGACGGGCGCTGGTGGGCGCTGGGGGATCGGGCGCAGGCGCCCTCCGGCGTCGGCTATGCGCTCGAGAACCGGCTCGTCATGTCGCGCGCCTTCCCGGCGCTCGCCCGCGAAATGAACGTGGCGCGCCTCGCGCCCTTCTTCCGCGCCTTCCGCGCCGGACTCGCCGCCGCCGCCGAGCGCTCGCAGCCGCGCATCTGCCTGCTGACGCCGGGGCCGTGGAGCGAGACCTATTTCGAGCAGACCTATCTGGCCCGCTATCTCGGCTTCCTGCTCGTCGAGGGCGACGACCTGATCGAGCAGGACGGGCGCGTGCATGTGCGCACCATCGCCGGGCTGAAGCGCGCCGACGTCATCTGGCGGCGCGTCGACGGCGATTTCGTCGACCCGCTGGAGCTGAACGGCGGGTCGCGCCTCGGCGTGCCGGGCCTCGTCTCGGCGATCCGCAACGGCGCCGTCGTCGTCGCCAACATGCCCGGCGCCGGGCTGATCGAATCGCGCGCGCTGCTCGGCTTCCTGCCGCAGATCGCCCGCCGCATGCTGGGCGAGGATCTGCGCATGCCGCACATCGCCACCTGGTGGTGCGGGCAGGAGGACGCGCGCGGCGACGTGCTCGCGCGCTTCGACCAGCTCGCCCTCGCGCCCGCCTTCGGCGCGGCGGGCGTGGGCGAGCCGGGCGGTCCCGTCCTGCCGGCCGAGATCGCGCCGGCCGAGCGCGAGCGCCTGCGCGCGCAGGTGTCGGCGCGCGGCGCCGACTTCGTCGGCCAGGAGGTGGTCAGCCTGTCGACGACCCCGGTCTGGGTCGACGGCAAGCTCGCCCCGCGCCCCTTCGTGCTGCGCGTCTACGCCGCCGCCACCGCCGACGGCTGGACGGTGATGCCCGGCGGCTTCTGCCGCATCTCCGACGAGCCGGACGCGCGCGCCGTGCGCATGGGCTCGGGCGTGCGCTCGGCCGACGTCTGGGTGCTCTCCGACGCGCCGGTGGCGATGGAGACCTTGCTGCCTTCGAGCGAGAATGTCGCGATCCGCCGCCTGCTCGGCAATCTGCCGAGCCGGGCGGCCGACAATCTGTTCTGGTACGGCCGCTACCTCGAACGCTGCGAGGCGACGGCGCGGCTCGTGCGCGTGCTCGTGGCGCGCACGATGGAGGCCGATCTCGGCTCGGGCGGCATGAGCGAGACGCTCGGCCGGCTGAAGAACCTGCTGGTCGCCTGGGGCGCCGCGCCGCGGCCGGAGAAGGGCGCGCCCGCGCCCGACGCGCTGACGGCGGCGCAGGCCGCGCTGTTCAGCCCTGGCCAATACGGCTCGGCCCGCGAGCTGGTGCAGCGCGCCCGCCACGCGGCCTCGGTGATCCGCGAGCGCCTGTCGGTCGACGCCTGGCGGCTGGTGCGCGATCTCGACGGGCAGGCGCAGGGCGCGCCGGCCGAGACGCTGGCCGGCGCCCACGACACGGCCGACCGCATGCTGCGCATTCTGGCCGCGCTCGCCGGCCTGGCGCAGGAGAACACCAACCACGTCGCCGGCTGGCGTTTCCTCGACATGGGACGGCGCGTCGAGCGCGGCATCAACACCTGCCGCTTCGCGCGCGTCTTCGCCGACGACGTGGCGACCGCCGACGATCTCGACATCCTGCTCGATCTCATCGACTCGCAGATCACCTACCGCTCGCGCTACGTGATCGGCATGGCGCTGGCGCCGGTGCGCGACATGTGCCTGCTCGATCCGTTCAACCCGCGTTCGGTGGGTTTCCAGATCGCCCGGCTGTCCGAGCATCTGGCGCAATTGCCGACGCTGATCGAGGACGGGCTGTTCGAGGAGCCGCGCCGCCTCGTCGCCCGCCTTCAGGCCGACGCCCAGTCGGCCAACGCCGAGGAGATCGACGCCCGGCTGATCCTCGCCTACGAGCAGCGCCTGATGTCGCTCGCCGACGCTGTGGCGGCGCGCTACTTCCTGCAGCGGCCGGGCAAGTCGGCGCGGCGCGCGCCCTCGTCCCTGGGGTGAGGCGGGTGCTCTACGACATCCGCCACCTCACCGCCTACGACTACGCCTCGACGGTGTCGTCGGCGCGCTGCGTGCTGCGGCTGAAGCCGCGCGACGCCGCCGGCCAGCGCTGCCGCGCCCACGGCGTCGCGGTGAAGCCGCAGCCGCGCCGCCGCCAGCCGGGGGTCGACTTCTTCGGCAACGCCGTCGAGTCGATCCTGATCGACGCGCCGCATGGCGCGCTGTCGATCGAGGCGCGCAGCATCGTCGAGGTGTCGCGCCCCGCCCGCCCGTCGAGCGCGGGCGAGAGCGTGGAGCGCGTCGCCGCCGCCGCGCTGCGCGAGCGGGCGCTGGCGCCCGACTCGCCCGCCCACTACCTCTATGCGAGCCCCCTCGTCGCGCCGGTCGAGGCGGTCACCGCCTACGCCCGCAACAGCCTGCCGACATCGCGCGACGCGCTCGAGGGCGCGCGCGAGCTGATGGCGCGCATCCGCGCCGATTTCGACTACGAGCCCGAGGCGACCGACGTCGCCACTCCGCTGACGGAGGCGTTCGCGGCCCGGCGCGGCGTCTGTCAGGACTTCGCCCACATCATGATCGCCGGCCTGCGCGGGGTCGGCGTGCCGGCCCGCTACGTCTCCGGCTACATCCGCACCATTCCCCCGCCGGGCGAGAAGCGGCTCGACGGGGCCGACGCCACGCACGCCTGGGTCGATGTGTGGTGCGGCGAGACGGCGGGCTGGCGCGGCCTCGACCCGACCAACGCCATCGAGGCGGGCGCCGATCATATCGAGCTCGCCGTGGGTCGCGACTTCTCCGACGTCTCGCCGGTCTATGGCGTGATTCTGGGCGCCGGCGAACAGAAGCTCGAGGTCGCGGTCGACGTCGTTCCGATCGAGGGCTGAAGCCGCCCCCGCCTCTTAACGAAACCTTTCCGGGGGCGTGCGGATTCTGTTGCGTCTCCGCAACAGGCGGGCCCGAATCGCCGGGAGTTCCGGGCTCGCGTTGATTCAGATCAAGATTTCGCGAGCGCCCGCAGGTAGGTTGCATCGTCTCTCCGGCGCGAGCGCGCACGGACAAAAACAGAAGAAGTTGGGGCTCCCATGATCCGTTTCGGTAAGCTGGCGCTCGGCGCCGCCGCTCTCCTCGGTCTCACGTCCTTCGCGACGGCGGCCGACCTTCCCACCACCAAGGGCGTCGCCGCCGCCCCCGTCGAAATGTGGAGCCCGTGGATGGTGCGCGTTCGCGCCATCGCCGTGATCCCCGACGAGTCCGCCCGCATCCGCAACGCGGTGACCAACGCGGCGATCACGCCGGCGAGCGTCAACATCTCGAACTCGGTCGTTCCCGAGGTCGACATCTCCTACTTCTTCACGAAGAACATCGCTGTCGAGGCGATCTGCTGCATCACCCCGCACAAGATCCGCGGCACCGGCGCCATTGCGGCCCTCGGCCAGATCGGCAAGACGACGCTCTTCCCGCCGACCGTGATGCTGCAGTATCACTTCACCGAGATGGGCGCCTTCAAGCCGTATGTCGGCATCGGCCTCAACTACACGAAGTTCCTGCGTGAGCGCACCGGCCCGAACTATGTCGGCCTCAACATCCGCGATTCGTGGGGCGTCGCCGGCCAGATCGGCTTCGACTACATGATCGACCGTCACTGGGGCATCAACTTCGACGTCAAGAAGATCTACATGGAGCCGCGCGCGACCGTGACGGCTCTGACGCCGGGCGCTCTGCCGGTCTCGGCGAAGGTCAAGATCAACCCGTGGATCATCGGCACGGGCGTGACCTACCGCTTCTGATCTTCGGATCGAAACGTCCTTGGGGGGCGATGGGGGCGGACCTTCGGGTCCGCCCTTTTCTTTTGCCGGCCATGTGGCGACGCGGGAGGCGTCGACCGGCGGCGCGACGAAAAGGCCGGCCGACTTTCGTCGACCGGCCTTTCGTCACATCGGAGCCGCCGACGCTCAGGCGAGCGCGGACAGCTTTCCGAGCTTGTCGGCGACGAGATAGTAGAAGGTGACGCGCGCCTTCGTCTTGTCGCCCTTCATCTGCTCGCACACGGCTTTCAGCGCCGCGTCGATGGCCGCGCCGTCGGCGACGGCGAGCTTCTTGGTGCACCAGCCGTCCTTGACGCGCTTCAGCTCGTCCGGATCGCTGCACGAGACCAGCGAGGAATCCCGATTGCGCAATGCGATGCCGAGATGTTTCACGATTTTGGAAATCACTGCGTCCGACGCGTTGGGCGCATATTTCTTGACGTCGGCGGCGTAATCTTGAGCCATGGAAATCTCCCCGCTCCGGGGCCGCGAATCGCCGGACCCGCGTCGGAGCCGCGCGCGATGTAAGCACGGTTGCAAAACGGGAAAAAGCCCGGCGCGGCGGCCGGCCCCATTTATTCGCGGCGATCGAAGCCGCGCCGATTGACCGAGACGGCGCGGCCGCTATTCTCCGCCCGCCGCGCAAGCGGGCCCCTGTGGCGGAATTGGTAGACGCGCTCGACTCAAAATCGAGTTCCGCAAGGAGTGCTGGTTCGATCCCGGCCAGGGGCACCAACCGTTTTTCGAAATCATATCAATTGTTTAATGCTACAAGATTGCCTCGACACTTCAGGGGCTTGGTGTAGGCGCCTTCAGAAAGCCGCTCTCACTTAGCCAAAAATTCAGCCGCTTCGGCCCCGAATTCGTCGGCAATTCTGGGCCGCAAAGTCAGAATATGTCGCTTTTTTTGGGCTGAACCTGACGAGAACGGGTTCGCATATTAACAGACTGGTTCGCACTGAATGCATGCGGCCTGGCGCTTTGCTACAAATTCAAGATTAGATGGAGACGATCCTAGATCGATCTGACTGCTTAGGGGCCGAAACCGGAATGGCCGCATACGAGAAGCAGCGGGTGACAAGCAGACATCATGCTTCAGGCAACCATTGGTCGGTTCCACGTCGACAGTTACGTTCAAACGGCGTGCGGCCGGCGTCGGTGTTTCCAGACAAGATCTCGCCAAAAAATTGACCGAGCTGGACCCTGTCGATAAATTGTTGTTGATCATCTTCCGGCCCCACAGTGGAGGCGTTTGGCGCGGTTGGGCATCACGCTCTTCTCTCGGAATTTGCGCGGCTCCATGTTCCCCACGGACCACTTCAATTAACTTGAATGGCTCAATATGACCGAAGGCAGTGAACACGTTTCCTTATCAGCGATGGATTGGCCATCGGAAGCGGCCAGTGTTGCTAGCGCTATGCTTGCCCATGTCGCGCCGTTTGCAACACCAATCGCTCTATCACAGAGCGACAATAGAGGAAGTCTGACAGGTACAGGAAGCTACCTCGACTTGGCGGGCCGAAAAATTCTGCTGTCGAACCAGCATGTGCTCGGCTCGGAGCGGTTAGATGGCCGCTTCGCTCACCGGTTCCGCGGTTTCAACAATTTCATCAAGCTTACGCCCGCCGTCTTCGCGGCCCTCCCGTGGCCTTTGGACGTCGCGGCCGCCTCGATCAGCGACATTGTGTGGGCGGCTCGACCGCCTTTCTCAGAGGAAGATCGCGTCTTCCGCGACGGAAAAGCTGTCCCGGAGGACAGGATAGGTCTCGGACACGAACCTGCCCCTCACGAGCTGCTATTCATCTACGGATTTGCAGGCGAGAACTCCAGTTTCGTATATGACACACTTCGGACCGACGGGACCGGCTATCTCTGTCGCGAAGCGACACTGCCCGAGCAGACCGATGTCTGTGACCGATTCCACTTCGGAATGGCGTACCGGCGGGATGCCGCAACAATTGCCGTAGGTGACCGGGGCTGCCGGATCCGCACGGCATGAGCGGGTCGCTCGTTTGGAACACCCGTTATGTCGGGACCCACGACCGAAGGGCAAAAGGCTTGGACGCCCGACGACGCAATTGTCACCGGTTTGCTTTGGGCGTGGCCTTCCGAAGAACGGCTGGTTGCGACTCGGATTGAGTTCGTCCGTAGCTTTCTACTACGTTTTGTAGAGAGTAATGCTGGTCTGGAAAGCCCGCGAGCCCCATAAATTTGACGATGTCTCCGACGGCAGCAGGTCATTAGACCAGATCCGCAGAGTTGAGCCTACATTAGCGGCAACATCTACCTACCGGCGATTGTCAACTGCGGAGCGACTGAATGTAAAGACCGCACGGTTCACTTCCCTATTCAAGAGGGCCCGCCTTCTGCCGTGATGAAGCCAGGGTTGAATGCCGAAAGTCGCGCAGTTGCGGCACGGCGCGGAAATAAGACAGGTCGACCAAATTCATATCGACGAGCCTGTGCAGACCGCCACCATGCAGGAGGCGCAACACCTCAGCAAGCACGAGCGTCGCAGCAACCGCACCCACGAATGGAGCACCGACTGCCTTCCCCGCCAGCAGGGTTACGCCGCACCGGTCGAGGGAGCCCTCGTCGAGCATCCTGCGATAGGCCGCTGCTTCTGCCGCTGTCTGAACGGCTTCTCCTTCCTCCCTCCACTAACTCGCTCGCCGGCACTTCGCCGGGCAGAGTGTGGATCAGCAGGCTCCGAAAATCCTGGTGCCCGCGGCCGAGCCCGGCTTCGACCAC
>JADJVD010000001.1 GCA_016716745.1 Hyphomicrobiales bacterium | reverse complement strand
TCGACGGTGTCGTCGGCGCTTGTGCTGCGGCTGAAGCCGCGCGTGACGCCGCCGGCCAGCGCTGCCGCGCCCACGGCGTCGCGGTGAAGCCGCAGCCGCGCCGCCGCCAGCCGGGGGGCGACTTCTTCGGCAACGCCGTCGAGTCGATCCTGATCGACGCGCCGCATGGCGCTCTGTCGATCGAGGCGCGCAGCATCGTCGAGGTGTCGCGCCCCGCCCGCCCGTCGAGCGCGGGCGAGAGCGTGGAGCGCGTCGCCGCCGCCGCGCTGCGCGAGCGCGGGCGGCTACGCCCGACCCCCCCGCCCACTACCTCTATGCGAGCCCCTCGTCGCGCCGGTCGAGGCGGGTCACCGCCTACGCCCGCAACAGCCTGCCGACATCGCGCGACGCGCTCGAGGGCGCGCGCGAGCGGGATGGCGCGCATCCGCGCCGATTTCGACTACGAGCCCGAGGCGACCGACGTCGCCACTCCGGCTGACGGAGGGCGTCCGCGGGCCGGCGCGGCGTCTGTCAGAATTCTCCCATATCATGATCGCCGGCCTGCGCGGGGTCGGCGTGCCGGCCCGCTACGTCTCCGGCTGGGCATCCGCACCATTCTCCGCCGGGCGAGTAGCGGCCGACGGGCCGACGCTACGCACGCCTGTGCCGATGTGGGTGCGGCGAGACGGCGGGCTGGCGCGGTCTCGACCCGACCAACGCCATCGAGGCGGGCGCTGATCATATCGAGTTTCGCGCCGTGGGTCGCGACTTCTCCGACGTCCGCCGGTCTATGGCGTGATTCTGGGCGCCGGCGAACAGAAGCTCGAGGTCGCGGTCGACGTCGTTCCGATCGAGCTGTTCACGCCCCCGCCTCTAACGAAACCTTCCGGGCGTGCGGATCTCCGTTGCGTCTCCGCAACAGGCGGGCCCCGACTCGCCGGAGTTCCGGCTCGCGTTGATTCAGACCAAGATTTCGCGAGCGCCCGCAGGTAGGCTGTATCGTCCCTCCGGCGCGAGCGCGCACGGACAAAACAGAAGAAGTTAGCCCCCATGATCCGTCTCGGTAAGCTGGCGCTCGGCGCCAGTGCTCTCCTCGGTCTCACGCCCGCGACGGCGGCTGACCTTCCACCACCTGCGTGTCGCCGCTGCCCCGTCGAAATGTGAGCCCGTGGATGGTGCGCGTCTCGCGCCATCGCCGTATCCCCGACGAGTCCGCCCGCATCCGCAACGCGGTGACCAACGCGGCGATCACGCCGGCGAGCGTCAACATCTCGAACTCGGTCAGCCCGAGGTCGACATCTCCTACTTCTTCACGAAGAACATCGCTGTCGAGGCGATCTGCTGCATCACCCCGCACAAGATCCGCGGCACCGGCGCCATTGCGGCCCTCGGCCAGATCGGCAAGACGACGCTCTTCCCGCCGACCGTGATGCTGCAGTATCACTTCACCGAGATGGGCGCCCTTCAAGCCGTATGTCGGCATCGGCCTCAACTACACGAAGTCCTGCGTGAGCGCACCGGCCCGAACTATGTCGGCCTCAACATCCGCGACTCGTGGGGCGTCGCCGGCCAGATCGGCTTCGACTACATGATCGACCGTCACTGGGGCATCAACTTCGACGTCAAGAAGATCTACATGGAGCCGCGCGCGGCCGTGACGGCTCTGACGCCGGGCGCTCTGCCGGTCTCGGCGAAGGTCAAGATCAACCCGTGGATCATCGGCACGGGCGTGACCTACCGCTTCTGATCTTCGGATCGAAACTCCCTTGGGCGATGGGGCGGACCTTCGGGTCCGCCCTTTTCTTTTGCCGGCTCATTGTGTCGACGCGGGGCGCCGCGCCGACCCGGCGGCGCGCAGCGAAAAGGCCGGCCGACTTTCGTCGACCGGCCTTTCGTCACATCGGAGTCGCCGACGCTCAGGCGAGCGCGGACAGCTTTCCGAGCTTGTCGGCGACTAGATAGTAGAAGGTGACGCGCGCCTTCGTCTTGTCGCCCTTCATCTGCTCGCACACGGCTTTCCGCGCCGCGTCGATGGCCGCGCCCTCGGCGACGGCGAGCTTCTTGGTGCACCAGCCGTCCTTGACGCGCTTCAGCTCGTCCGGATCGCTGCACGAGACCAGCGAGGAATCCCGATTGCGCAATGCGATGCCGAGATGTTTCACGATTTTGGAAATCACTGCGTCCGACGCGTTGGGCGCATATTTCTTGACGTCGGCGGCGTAATCTTGAGCCATGGAAATCTCCCCGCTCCGGGGCCGCGAATCGCCGGACCCGCGTCGGAGCCGCGCGCGATGTAAGCACGGTTGCAAAACGGGAAAAAGCCCGGCGCGGCCGCCGGCCCCATTTATTCGCCGCGATCGAAGCCGCGCCGATTGACCGAGACGGCGCGGCCGCTATTCTCCGCCCGCCGCGCACAAGCGGGCCCCTGTGGCGGAATTGGTAGACGCGCTCGACTCAAAATCGAGTTCCGCAAGGAGTGCTGGTTCGATCCCGGCCAGGGGCACCAAATCATCTTGTTGCGGTCTTCGGCTCAGACGCAAACGTTGGAAACGCCGCTCGTCCAACCGGCGACGCGATATCGCGTCAGAGCCGCCATTCCACGCCGATCACGTTCCCGCCTCGGTCACAGTTGCACACGAAATTCACGCCCAACGCCATCTCCTCATAATTGATCGTTGACGAATACTCGGTGCAAGCACACTCTTGTGAAGCTGCATGATTGAGCGCAGACGAACGAAATACGCAGAAGCCGCTTTAGTTTGATTTTCTCAGCCCAAACATCGAGTTGACCGGAATGCCGACGTCTTTCGCACGCGCGTCAATGTGCTCTCGGCCGTCAGTGGTAACCCTTGAGGGCGAGACGGCGACGGGTTGCGATGCACCTGTCGCGGCGAGGACGCGCCGTCCGCCGTTTCTTCGACAGAAGCTGTCTTGCGCCCTGCTTGCTCTGCTGTCGTTCTCGATCATGCTCCCTCTGGCCGCCAGTGCGGACCCACAGGCCCAGAATGGCGCCAATAGATTCGGAAGCAGGATCTGCGAAGCCGCTAATACGATTGGGACAGGCTTGACGCTTCAACCTAACGAGTTAAGCGACTTCTCTATCGTCGTGAAATTAAATAATAAACGCCTGACGTTCTACAAAAAACAAAATGATGAAGAGTTGTTTTGGCTTGAAATCACCGATGATAACTTCACAATTTGTCACGACAAATATAAATCAACAACGTCATGGAGCGAAGATAATGACTGCTATGTTGAGTTTCCAGCTTTAAGTGCATTAATAGTACAAAAAATCCCGATGCCTCACCCAAAATTACGTGTTAGTTTCGGAAAAAAGCCGGAATTTGTCACGCAAAAATTGTTAATATTTGTCATTGGATCGTCAACGTCGTCATCAAAGATGCCACGACTATGTCACGAGCCAATCGTTACGGATAATATGAGTACTAGCGTTATTGATTTTGTTGCCGGTGAGAGAATTGAAATATATGAAGGTTTCAATTTTCCTTCAATAAATAGTTCGTCGCCAGATATAAGCGGCAGCACTGTGACTATAAATAATCCGGACACCCTTCGATAGGGGCGCATGGTGGGGCCGTCGATCTCCAGTTCGGCGATCATTCATTCGGCGGCGCTGCGTGAGCGCCGCCGCCCCAGGCCAGCTTTCAGTTCGGCACCTTCGGCTCGCTGGGCGAGGAGTTGTTCGCCGCGCCCGCCGCAGCGTTGCAGGCGTCCGGCGTCTTGGTGCAGTCGCGCTGCATCGTCGGGGCGGCGGAAGGGCCGGCCGAGCCGGCGTAAGGCACGATGGCCGATTGCTCGACGCCCGTCGCCGGAGCGGCCGCCGACCCGGAGGCCGGCCCCGTCGGCGGCGCGGTTTGGGCGGTCGCGGCGCGGGGCGGCGAATGTCGCGGCGAATGTCGCGACGCCGTGGATCAGGAGGGCGGCCGCGACGAGCGCGCGCATCCGACGTGTCTCGCTCGCGCTTACCTGGTCGAGACGCGGCCCGAGGCGTCGATGGAGACGACGACCTCGCGCCCGTCCTTGCGGGCGTGGCCGGTCCAGACGCCGAAGCGATCCTTGCTCAGGGTTCCGACGCCCGTGCAGCCCATGCCCTCGGCGCGGGCGCGGGCGGTCGCGTCGTCCGCCGCCGCCTCGGTGATCGAGCCCGTCGTCTTCACCTCGCCCGTGCGCCAAAGCGACGTGCGCCGAAACGAGGCGAATTTGAACTCGGGGCGCGCCATCGTGACGTCGGCCGGCGCGACCGAGACGTGACGTTCGCCGACGCGCCGGAATCCGCCGACGCTCGCGATGAAGGCCTTCACGCGATAGTCGGGCTCGAGCAGCGCGTCGGCGATCACGCCGACGGTCTCATTGGCGGCGTTCTTCACATTCGCGTCGATGAGGTTCGAGACGCGCAGATCCGTCATCTGCTCGGCAGCCGGCGCGGCGGCGGGCGGGCGGATCATGTCGTGTCGTCCGGTGCGGGCGCGCGCGTCCGTCTGGCGCACATGGCGCGCCATCGGCGCATCGCCCTGATCGTGTTGGGTCGTGGCGCGGCGTCGCCGCCGCCAGTGTCCGATCAACTCCGGTCGCGCGGGTTGGTCCCGCCTCCACGCGCAGAGGGGACGTCGCGCTCGCCCGCGTTCCGGCTTCAGCGCTTGCGCGCGCTTTTCCGCCGCGGCATGGCGATCACGAGCCGCTGCGCCGCGCCCTTCGGCAGCTTTTCGGCGATGCCGTAGACGCGCTCGCGCCGGTCGATCTCGGCGCGCACATCGTCGGGCGTCACGCCCGTCTCCGCCCACACCACGCACAGGTGGTAGAGAAGATCGGCGCTCTCCAGCACCACATTCTCGCGATGCATCTGCACCGCGTCGAGGCCGACCTCGATCGCCTCCTCGGCGAGCTTCTTGGCCATCTTCTGCACGCCGTCGCGAAACAGCTTCGATGTCCGCGACAATTGCGGATCCCGTTCGCGGGCGGCGAGGATCGAGGCGTAGAGCCGGTCGAGCGAATCGTTCATGGTTGGCCAGAATACAGAGAAATCCTGAAGAAGCGCTGACGCTTCGTCGATTTCGGGTGTCGCGAGCGACGCGCGCCGTGCGATGTCGCGGCGATGACGCATGACGACGCCCGTTCCCCTGCCCTCGCGGCCCCGCCCGCCGCCCGCATGATGGGCGGGCGCGACTGGGCGGAGCTGGCGCTGCTCTCGCTCGTCTGGGGCGCGACCTTCGTTTTCGCCAAGATCGCGCTTGTCGAGGTCGGGCCGCTGACGCTGGCCGCCGCCCGGGTCTGCCTCGCCGCCCTGTGTCTCATGGTCGCCCTGCGCGCCGCGCGCACGCCGCTTCCGCGCGGGGCCCGCGTCTGGGCCGCGCTGTTCGGCATGGGCGCGCTCAACAACGCCATCCCCTTCAGCCTGATCTTCTTCGGCCAGAGCCTGATGCCGCCGACGCTCGCCGCCTCGCTCGCGGCGATCCTGAATGCGACGACGCCGTTTTTCGCCGCCCTCGTCGCGCATGCGCTGACCGACGACGAGAAGCTCACCCCCGCCCGGCTCGCGGGGCTGGCGATCGGGTTCGCCGGCGTCGCGGCGATGCTGGCGCCGCGCCTGGCCGGCGCCTCGCCCGCCGCCGACGCGCCGCATCTGGCGCTCGGCGTCGCCGCCTGTCTGACGGCGGCGGTCGTCTACGCCTTCGCGGGCGTGTTCGGCCGGCGCTTCGCCCGTCTCGGCGTCGCCCCGATGCAGACCGCCTTCGGCCAGTCCGGCGCCGCCGGCGTCCTGCTCGTCCCGCTGGCGCTGATCGTCGACGCGCCGCTCGCCCGGCCCCTGCCCGGCGCGGCGACGCTGGCGGCGATCGTGGCGCTGGCGACGGTCTCGACCGCCTTCGCCTACATTCTGTATTTCCGCATTCTGGCGCGCGCGGGGGCGAGCAATCTGCTGCTCGTCACGCTGCTGATCCCGGTCAGCGCCATCGGCCTCGGCGTCGGCCTGCTCGGCGAGCGGCTCGGCCCAGAGCATCTCGTCGGCCTCGCCGCCATCGCGCTCGGGCTCGCCCTGATCGACGGGCGGGCGCTGCGCCGGCTCAGGCGGGCGTCGCCAGCGCCCTGAACGCCTCGACCACGCGCTCGTAGACCGGGCGCTTGAACGGAATGATCAGGCCCGGCAGTTCGTCGATCCGCGCCCAGCGCCAGGCCTCGAACTCCGGCTTGTGGCCGGCGGGAGCGGCGACGTCGATCTCGCGCTCCTCGCCGGTGAAGCGCAACGCGAACCATTTCTGCGTCTGACCGCGATAGCGCCCGCGCCAGGCCTCCTTGGCGACGTCGCCCGGCAGGTCGTAGGCGAACCACGCCGGCGCCTCGGCGACGAAGGCGGCCGAGCGAACGTTGGTCTCCTCGTAAAGCTCCCGGAGCGCCGCCGCGAGCGGCGCCTCGCCCGGATCGACCCCGCCCTGCGGCATCTGCCATTCGTACCCGGGGGCCACATGCTCGCGCTTCTTCTTGTCGCGCCGGCGGCCGACGAAGACCTCGCCGCGCGCGTTCAGCAGCATCACGCCGACGCAGACGCGATAGCCCGGATGCGGCGTGAGGGAGGGCTCCGGGCCGGTCATCGCCCGGTCCCGGCGGTGGCGAGCGAGGCGCCCTGCGCCGCCGCGCTGATCGGCACCAGCGCGACGCCCTTGGCCTCGAGCCCGTTGGTCCAGCGTTGCAGCCGCTCCAGCGTCGTCGGCAGCGCGCTGGCGGACCCGACGGCGAGGCCGCGGGCGCGGGCGATGCGCTCCAGCTCGGCGAGCCCCGCCTCGATCGCCTGCGGATTGTCGGCCCGGTCGATCGACACGTCGGCGCGCAGCACCGGCGCCTTCAGCGAGGCGCCGAGACGCGCGGCGACGGAGCGCTGCGCGGCGTCCTCGACATAGATCAGCCCGCGCTTGCCGATGTCCTTCAGGACCGGCGACAGCGCCGCCTCGTCCGACAGGAACCGGCCGCCGAGGAAATTGGCGACGCCGACATAGCCGGGGAAGCGCGACATGTGCCAGGCGAGACGGTCCAGATTCTTGGCTGGATCGGAGGCCAGCAGCGTGTGCTGGCCTGGGTCGTTGGCGGGATAATCGAGCGGCTCCATCGGAACCTGCAGCAGCACCTCGTGCCCCGCCTCGCGCGCCTGCGCTACGTCGCGGGCCAGATTGCCGCCATAGGGCGCGAAGGCGAGCGTCACCGCGCCGGGCAGGCGCGTCGCCTTCTCCGTCGCCTCGGCCGCCAGACCGAGCCCGCCGACATACAGCGCGATGCGCGGCGACCCGCTCTTGATCTGGCCGCCCATCATCAGCGGCCGCGCATAGACCTCGGCCGGCCGCGAACCGTCGCCGGCAACCTTCGGCAGCGGCCCGTGCGGCCCGGCCTCGACCAGCCGCTTGTCCGGCGCCGGCGCGAGGCGCAGCGTCGCCGGCGTCTCCGGCACCTGGATGATCAGCGCGCCCGGCGCGCCCGTCCCGCGCGGGCGATGCACGCGCACGCCGCTCTGCTCCTCCAGCTCGGCGGCGGCGGACTTGGGAAGCTGCGACTGGCCGCCGAAACTCGGGCTTGCGCCAGACGCGGAAGGCGCGCCGCCGAACGCCGCCGTCTGCGCCGGCGCGGCCGGCGGCGGGGCGGGCGGAGGCGGCGTCTCGATGGCGGCCGTCGCCTCCGCCCGCCCGCCGGGCGGACCGGCCGGCGCGCGCCAGATCAGCGCCGCAGCCGCGCCGCCGGCGACGACCATGGCGGCGACCGCCCCGAGCGCCCGCAAGCGCGGGGAGAACCCGGCCGACGCGGGCGCGCCGCGCAGCGGCGCGTCGAGTGGGTCAATCCGGTCGTCGGGGGAAGCCATGCGGCAGTTCATCCGAAATGCGCCGAAGCGAGGCGTCGGCCGATTGTTCGCCCGCGCGACGACGCCGGCCGGCGGGCCGAATCAAAAGCCCGGCGGGCCATTCTGCGCCGCCGGGCCGAGTCTCGTCGAGCCGACCGCGCGCGATGGCGCGGCCTGCGATGCGTAGGCGCCTCAGTTCGGCGCGGGAGCCTTGGGCGCCTCCGCCGGCGCGGCGGCCTTCGGCGCGTCCTTGGGCGCATCCTTGGCGGCGTCCTTCGGAACCTCGATCGGCGGCGGCGGAATGTCGGCCGCCGCGCGATTGATCCCGCGCAGCCGGTCGAGCGCGGAGTTAAGCTGCTTGTCGTTCTTCGGGTCCGGCGGGACGTAGGCCTGCGAGCCGCCCTTCTCCTCCTCGCCGTTCTTCAGATGGCCCTTCAGCGCGGCCTCGCCCTTGGTGTCGTCCTTGCCCTTCAGCTCGTCCGGCACGTCCTGCAGGAGCTGCGTGTCGGGCTCGATGCCCTTGGCCTGGATCGACCGGCCGGACGGGGTGTAGTAGCGCGCCGTCGTCAGCCGCACCGCGCCGTTCTGGCCGATCGGGATGATCGTCTGCACAGAGCCCTTGCCGAAGGAGCGCGTGCCGATCAGCGTCGCGCGCTTGTGGTCCTGCAAGGCGCCGGCGACGATCTCGGAGGCCGAGGCCGAGCCGCCGTTGATCAGCACGATGATCGGCTTGCCGCCGGTCAGGTCGCCGGGCCGGGCGTTGTAGCGCTGCGTCTCCTCGGCGTTGCGCCCGCGCGTCGAGACGATCTCGCCGCGCTCGAGGAAGGCGTCCGACACGGCGATCGACTGGTCGAGCAGGCCGCCGGGGTTGTTGCGCAGATCGAGCACGTAGCCCTTCAGCTTGTCGCCCGACTCGGTCTTGATCTTGTCGATCGCCGACTTCAGCCCGTCATAGGTCTGCTCGGTGAACTGGGTGATGCGGACGTAACCGACGTCGCCGCCCTCGACGCGCGAACGCACCGAGCGGATGCGGATCATCTCGCGGACGATCTTGATCTCCTGCACGTCCTTCTTCGGGCCGCGCTGGATCTTCAGGCGCACGGCGGAGTTGACCGCGCCGCGCATCTTGTCGACCGCCTGATTGAGGGTGAGCCCCTGCACCGCCTCGTCGTCGATGGCGATGATGATGTCGCCGGCGAGCACGCCGGCCTTGGCGGCGGGCGTGTCGTCGATCGGCGTGACGACCTTCACGAGGCCGTCCTCCTGCGTCACCTCGATGCCGAGGCCGCCGAACTCGCCGCGCGTCTGCACCTGCATGTCCTTGAAGGACTTCGAATCCATATAGCTCGAATGCGGATCGAGCCCGGACAGCATGCCGTTGATCGCCGACTCGACGAGCTTGCCCTCGTCGGGCTTCTCCACATAGTCGGTGCGGATCTTCTCGAACACGTCGCCGAACAGATTGAGCTGGCGATAGGTGTCGGACGCCGCCGCGCGCGCCGCGCCGCCCGACAGCAGATGCGTCTGCGTGACGACCGCCATCGACAGGGCGCCGAGCGAGGCGCCGAGCAGCAACATGGAAACCTTGCGCATCATCCGCGAGCCTTTTCGCTGTCCTGTTTCGCCCACCACGGGCCCGGATCGATCGACGATCCGTCTTTCCGGAACTCAACATAGAGAACGGGTTCGGTCGCGCCAATGGCTGCGGCAGCCGCCGTGCGCGCCCCGCCCGATCCCATTGCGCCGACAGGTTCGCCGGCGAGGACGAATTGTCCGACGTCCACGTTGACGCGCTCCATGCCGGCGAGGACGACATAATATCCGCCGCCGGCGTTGATGATCAAGAGTTGGCCCCAGCTGCGCCACGGCCCGGCGAAGGAGATCCAGCCGTCCGTGGGGGAGGACACCGAGGAGGCCGCGCGCGTGGCGATCGACAGGCCTTTCTCCGCGCCGCCGAAGCCGTCCGCCGCGCCGAACGTCTTGAGCACGCGGCCGGCGACCGGCATCGGCAACTGGCCGCGCGCGTCGGCGAAAGCGATGGTCGGCTGCAGGCGCGCCGGATCGCGCGGCAGCGCGGCGGCGACCTTCGCGCCGACCTGCGCGGCGTCCGCCTTGCGACGCTCCTCGTCGGACTTCGCCCGCGCCTCGTCGGCCCGGCGGGCGGCCTCGGCGGCGCGCGCGGAGGCGGCGATTTCGCTCTCCATCCGGCCGATCAAATCTTTGAGAGAGGTCGCCTGACGGGCGAGCTCGCGCGCCCGCTCGCGCTCGGCCCCCAGCGCCCGCTCGGCGTCGGCCAGCGCGCCCTGGCGGGCCGCGACCAGCGCGGCGAGCCGCATCCGCTCCTCGCCGAGCGAGGCGAGCTCCTTCGTCAGCGTCTCGCGCTCGACGGCGATGGACTTGCGCAGCTTCACCAGCTCGGCGAGATCGCTCGCCAGCGCCTCGGTCTCGGCGCGCAGCTCCGGCAGCACCGCGCCAAGCAGCAGCGAACTGCGGATCGCCTGCAGGATATCCGCCGGATCGGCGAGGATCGCCGGGGGCGGGCGACGGCCCATCCGCTGCAACGCCGCCAGCACCTCGGCGATGACGCCGCGCCGGCTCTCCAGCGAGCGGCGGATCGCCTCCTCGCTGCCGGCCAGCGTGTCGAGCCGCTTCTCGATCTCGGCGGCGCGCGTCTCGCCGCCGCGCACGCGGGCGGCGGTGTCGATCAGGGCGGCGTTGAGCCGCGCCCGGTCGGCCCGGATCGCCTCGATCTCGCCTTCGATCTTGCGACGCTGCCCTTCCGACGATTTCAGCGTGTCCTCGACGCCGCGCAGCTCCAGCTCGCGCTGCGTCTTGGCCTGCTCGGCGGCCAGCGCCGGCGGCAGGCCCGGCGCGGCCGGCGAGCTCTCCTGCGCGCGCGCCGGCGCCGCCGCGACGAGCGCGAGCAGGGCGGGCGTGAGGAGAGAGAACAAACGCATTCGGGCGTCCGATTCGAGAAGCGCCAGCATAACGCGCGCAATCGTGTCGCGAGCGGGGCGAAATCGGCGGGTCCCGGCGCAAACCGGGCGACCGCGTGCGCCCTCACACGCGGTGATAGGGGTGCCCCGCCAGAATCGTGATGGCGCGGTAGATCTGCTCGGCCGCCATCACCCGCACGAGCTGGTGCGGCCAGGTCATCGCGCCGAAGGCGAGCGTCCAGCGCGCGCCGGCGCGAAACGCCTCGTCGAGCCCGTCCGGCCCGCCGATGACGAGGGCGAGGGCCGGCGCCCCGCCGTCGCGGCAACGGCCGATCTCGTCGGCGAACATCTGCGAGGAAATCGACCTGCCCCGCTCGTCGAGCGCCATCACCAGCGCGCCGGGCGGGATGATCGCGGCGAGCGCCTTCGCCTCGTCGGCCTTGCGATCCTCGGGGCGGCGGGCGCGGCTCTCGTCGATCTCGCGCGATTCGAAGCCCGTGAGGCGCGCCGTGCGCGCCGCAGCGGCGGCCCGCTCCAGATAGCGGGCCGAGAGCTCCCGCTCCGGGCCGGCCTTCAGCCGCCCGACGCCGAGGAGGAGGAGGCGCACCCGCTCAGGCGGAGCGCGGCGCGGCGGCGCGCGCGGCCGGCCGCGGCTCGGACGGCCGGTCGCCGCCCCACAGCTTCTCCAGATTGTAGAACTGCCGCACTTCGGGCCGGAAGACGTGGACGATCACGTCGCCGGCGTCGATCAGCACCCAGTCGGCCTGCGGCAGGCCCTCGACCGCCGGGGCGGCGCGGCCGGTCGCCTTGAGCGCCTGTGCGACGCGGTCGGCGAGCGCGGCGACCTGCGTCGAGGAGCGGCCGGAGGCCACCACCATCGCGTCGGCGAGCGAGGTCTTTCCGATCAGGTCGAGAGTGACGACATCCTCCGCCTTGCCGTCGTCGAGGGCGGCGAGAATCGTCGTCACGAGGGCCGCGACCGGATCGACCGCGGGCTGCGCCGGCGGGTTCGTCGGGTCGGGCTTCGAGCCGCGCGGGGTCTTCGTCCGGGCGCGGGCGCGGGAGGGTTTGCCTCCCGCAAGCTGAAGGTCTGTCAGCCCAGTGTCCTCTCTCTCGCTGCGCGCCGCACCGGCGCGGCGCTCTCCCGCGAGGATGGGGTCGAATCGTGACGATTTCAATGCGGCCGGCTCGCCGACGCGTCCGCCGCCGCGCGCCGGCGCAATTCCGTCGAGGAAAGCGACGAGCGCGGCCCGTGCAGAACCGTCCAGGCGGGCGGCGCGCGCCAGGCGAGCGTGGCGGCCTGCGATTCCGGCACGCGATAGGCCGCCAGCGCCCGTCCGGCGCGGCCGAGCGGGCCGGAGAGCGTCGCCCCCGGCCGGTCGACGATCGCCATCGGCGTCGACGCCGCGATCGAGCGCCAGTCCTTCCACTGGTGCAGCTGGCGTAGATTGTCCGCGCCCATGATCCAGACGAAATCGACGTCGTCGCGCCGCCGCCTCAGCCAGGCCAGAACCTGCGCGGTGTAGCGCGTGCCGATCCGCGCCTCGAAGCCGGTGACGGCGACGCGCGGATCGTCGATAAGCCTGGCCGCCGCCTGCATCCGCTCCATCTGCGGGGGACGCCCCTGCGTCGCCTTCAGCGGATTGCCGGGGGTGACGATCCACCAGACGCGGTCGAGCCGCAGGCGCCGCAGCGCCATGTCGGAGACGAGCAGATGGCCCTCATGCGCCGGATCGAACGACCCGCCGAACAGCCCGATCGCCATGCCCGGCGCCGAGGGCGGCAGGCCCCGATAGACCGGCGTTCGCGTCAGGGCCGCACCTGTCCGTCGCCGCGCACGCGATAGTTGAAGCTCGTCAGCTGCTCGACGCCGACCGGCCCGCGCGCATGCATCCGGCCCGTGGCGATGCCGATCTCGGCGCCGAAGCCGAACTCGCCGCCATCGGCGAATTGCGTCGAGGCGTTGCGCAGCACGATGGCCGAATCGACCTCCGCCAGAAAGCGCTCCGCCGCAGCCTCGTCGCGCGTGACGATGCAGTCGGTGTGATGCGAGCCGTATCGCTCGACATGCGCGATGGCGGCGTCCAGCCCGTCGACGATCTTCACCGCGATGATCGCGTCGAGATATTCGGTCCCCCAATCCTCCTCGCTCGCCGGCGTCACGCGCGGATCGACGGCCTGCGTCGCCGCGTCGCCGCGCACGGCGCAGCCGGCGCCCAGCAGCGTAGCGACGAGGGGGGCGAGGTGCGTCGCCGCGCAGGCGCGGTCCACCAGCAGCGTCTCGGCCGCGCCGCAGACGCCGGTGCGGCGCATCTTCGAGTTGAGGACGATGCGCCGGGCGACCTCGAGATCGGCGGCGGCGTGGACATAGACGTGCACGATCCCGTCGAGATGGGCGAACACCGGCACGCGCGCCTCGCTCTGCACGCGCGCCACGAGGCTCTTGCCGCCGCGCGGCACGATCACGTCGATGGCGCCGTCGAGGCCGGCGAGCATCATGCCGACGGCGGCGCGATCCGTCGTCGGCGCGCGCGAGATAGCCGCCTCGGGCAGGCCCGCCGCGCGCAAGCCCTCGACGAGGCAGGCGTGGATCGCTTGGGTCGAGCGGAAACTCTCCGAGCCGCCGCGCAGGATCGCCGCGTTGCCGGACTTCAGGCAGAGGCCCCCCGCATCCGCCGTGACGTTCGGCCGGCTCTCGTAGATGACGCCGACGACGCCGAGCGGCGTCGCCACGCGCTCGATGACGAGGCCGTTCGGCCGCGTGAAGGTCGCCAGTGTGCGGCCGACGGGATCGGGCAGCGCCGCGATGTCCTCCAGCCCCTTCGCCATCGCCTCGATGCGCGGGCCGTCGAGCTTCAGCCGGTCGAGGAAGGCGGGCGCCGTGCCGCGCGCGGCCGCCTCCTCGTAATCGCGCCGATTGGCGGCGACGATCCCGGCCGCGCTCTGCCGCAGCGCGGCGGCGGCGGCGATCAGCGCGGCGTTCTTCGCCTCCGGCCTCGCCAGCGCCAGAACGCGCGCGGCGGCGCGGGCGGCGCGCCCGAGGGCGGCCATTTCGGCGGCGAGATCCGTGGATGCGGCGAGCGAAAGGGTCATGACAATCGAATGACACGGGCCGGGGCGCTTGCCAATATCGCCTGGGCGCGCCGCGACAGAGCGCGCGGAGCAGAGGGAGGGGCGCATGGCGATGTCGCTGGCCGAGATCGGCGAAAAGCTCTTCGTCTCCGTTCTGTCGGATTGTCTCGATCAGCTCGGCCATCGCCGGCAGGCGCTCGCCGCGCGCATCCGCCCGCTCGACGAGGGGCGCGTGATGGTGGGCCGCGCCCGCACAGCCGCCTTCATGGAGGTCTGGCATGCGAAGGAGGGGGTCAACCCCTACGAGCTGGAGATCGCGCTCATCGACTCGCTGAGGCCGGGCGAGATTCCCGTCTTCGCCTGCGCCAATGGCGAGCGGATCGGCCCGTGGGGCGAGTTGCTGACCACGGCCGCGATGGCGCGCGGGGCCGCCGGCGCGGTGATGGACGGCTGCGTGCGCGATGTGCGCGCCATCCGCGCGCTCGGCTTCCCGGTCTTCCACGGCGGCGTCGCGCCGCTCGACTCGAAGGGGCGAGGGCGCGTCATGGCGATCGACGAGCCGATCGAATGCGCCGGCGCGCCCGTCGAGAGCGGCGATCTCGTGGTGGGGGACGCGGACGGCGTGATCGTCGTGCCGAAAGCGATCGAGGCCGAGACGCTGCGCCTGGCGCTGGACAAGGCGAGCGGCGAGAGGAGCACACTCGCCGACCTGCGCAGGGGCGACAGACTGGCCGACGTCTTCGCCCGCTACGGGATCCTCTAGGTCCGCACGACGATCCGCCGCCCCGCCAGATCGACGGTCGGCGCAAAATCGTCGTTGAACGGCAAGAGGATCGTCTCGCCGCCGCCCGCGGGCGCGATCTCCAGAATGTCGCCGGCGCCGTAGTTCAGAACGTCGACCACCTCGCCGACCTCGCCCCCCGCCTCGTCGACGGCGGCGAGGCCGATCAGGTCGGCATGATAGAACTCGCCATCCTCGGCCGGCGGCAGCGCCGCGCGCGGCACTCGCAGCTCGACATTGGTCAGCGCCTCCGCGCCCGTGCGGTCGTCGACGCCCTTCACGCGCACGACGAACAGATCGCCCTTCACGGGCCGCTTGGCGAGGATCTCGAACGCCCGCCCGCGCGCGTCCCGCAACGGGCCGTAGGCGTCGAAATCCGCCGGATCGGCGGTGAAGGACTTCAGGCGCATCTCTCCGCGCACGCCATGCGGCGCGCCGAAGACGGCGATGAGAACGGTGTCGGACATGGCCCGCGATGTAGCCGGCGCGCGGCCGGCCCGCAATGCGAGGCGGCCGCGCCGCCGCACCAAATCGGCGGGTGGGCCATGCGCCCGGCGCAGCCGTCCGCGATTGATCCGGCCCCGCGTTCGGTCAGGATGGCGCAAGGCGAGGCGCACAGGGGCGGCACAGACATGCGACGGACGGTGCTGACCGCCGAATTCATGCACGAGACGAACACGTTCAGCGTGCAGCCGACCGGCGAGGCGGCGTTCCGCGCCGCCGGCTGCCATGTCGGCGAGGAGGTGGCCGCCGCCTTTCGCGGCACGCGCACCGCGCTCGGCGCCGCCTTCGAGGCCGCGGAGACTTACGGCTGGCGGCTCGTCCATCCGCTGGCGGCGCACGCCAACCCCTCCGGTCGCGTCACGGACGCGGCGTTCGAGACCTTCGCCGGTCTGATCGTCGAGGCGGCGCGGGGCGTCGACGGCGTTCTGCTGCATCTGCACGGGGCGATGGCGACGGCGAGCGACGACGACGGCGAGGGCGCGCTGCTGGAGCGCCTGCGCGCCCGGCTCGGGCCCGACGTTCCCATCGTCGTCATTCTCGATCTGCACGCGACGCTGACGCAACGCATGGCCGACAACGCCAGCGCGCTGATCTCCTACCGCACCTATCCGCATGTCGACGAATACGAGCGGATGCATCAGGGGGCGGCGCTGCTCGAACGCGCGATGGCGGGCGAGATCCGCCCGAAGGTCGCGGTGGCGCGCCGCCCGATCCTCTATGCGCTCGACGGCGGGCGCTCCACCTCGCCCCCGGTGATCGAGCTGCTGCGCCGCGGCGACGAACTGGAGGCCAGCGGAAAGGCGCTGGTCGTCAGCCTGCAGGCGGGATTTTCCTCCGCCGACGTGCACGACATCGGCCCCTCGGTCGCCGTGACGGCGCAGGATCGCGACGCCGCGCAGGCGATCGCCGAGGCGCTGATGGACTATGTCTGGGAGAACCGGACGGTCTCGACCATCCGCTTCACGCCGCTCGCCGAGGCGATGGCGATGGCCAGGGCGGGCGAGGCCGGCGCGACGAAGCCGCTCGTGATCTCCGACTATTCCGACAATCCCGGCGCCGGCGCCTATGGCGACGCCACCGCCCTGCTCGCCGCCATTCTCGAGGCCGGACTGCGGAACGTCGGCTTCCACGCCATCCGCGATCCCGAGGCGGCGCTGGCCGCGCAGGCCGCCGGCGTCGGCAATCGCGTGACGCTGCGCCTCGGCGGCAAGGTCGATCCCGCGATGGGCGGCGGGCCGCTGGAGCTGACTGCGCATGTCGTGGCGCTCACCGACGGGCGCTTCATCTGTTACGGGCCGATGGGCGGCGGGACGTGGCGCAATTACGGCTTGAGCGCGCTCTTGCGCGTCGACGGCGTCGAGATCGTCGTCATCACCCATAACGGGCAGGCGACCGACCTTGCGCAATTCACCTCGCTCGGCCTCGACCCGACGCGCAAGGCGACGCTGGTCGTGAAGTCGATGCAGCATTTCCGCGCCGCCTTCGCGCCGATCGCGCGGCAGATCGTCGAGGTCGACACCGGCGCGCTGGCGACGCGCAACTTCAAGCAGCGGCCCTACCGGCATGTGCGCCGGCCGATCTGGCCGCTCGACGACATCTAGGGACCGCGCTCGCGGCGACCCTCGCAACCGACACCCATCATGGAGAAGCGCGCATCATGGCCCCGTCCCCCGCCAACAGCGGCATGGCCGCGCCGACCGCCGACATCATCCTGCGCAACGGGCCGATCTGGTGCGGCCGCGCCGAGGGCGTGGTCGAGGCGCTGGCGATCTGGCGCGGTCTCGTTCTGGCCGCCGGGCGCGACGACGAGATCGCGCGGTTTCGCGGACCGGCGACGCGCATGATCGACCTCGCCGGCCGGCTGGCGACGCCCGGCCTCAACGATTCGCATCTGCATCTCGTCTCGCTCGGCCTCGTCATGGACTGGGTGGACGCCAAGCCCGCCGCCGCGCCGACGCTGCAATCCTTGCTCGACGCCATCTCGGCGCGCGCGAAATTGCTCGGCCCCGGCAAATGGGTGCTGGCGCGCGGCTACGACCAGACCAAGCTCGACGTCGGCCGCCATCCGCTGCGCGAGGAGCTGGACCGCGCCGCCCCCGATAATCCGGTGATGCTGGTGCGCGCCTGCGGCCACATCTCGATCTGCAATTCGCTGGCGCTGAAGGCGGGCGGAATCGACGAGACGACGCCGACGCCGCCGGGCGGGCTGATCGAGCAACGCGACGGGCGCCTGACGGGCCTGCTCGCCGAGAACGCGCGCGACCCCGTGCGCGCCGCCATTCCGAAGGCGAGCGAGGACGAGATCGTCGCCTGCATCGAGCGCGCGGGAAAACACCTGCTCTCGCTCGGCATCACCAGCTGCATGGACGCCGCCGTCGGCCAGATCGGCGGCTTCGGCGAGATCGCCGCCTATCAGCGCGCCAAACGCGAGGGCCGCCTGCCCGTGCGGGTCTGGCTCACCATCCGCGGCGACGAGGGGCACTCGCTCGTGCCGCGTTGCCACGAGGCGGGCCTCGTCACCGGCGGCGGCGACGATATGCTCGCCATCGGCGCGGTGAAGCTGTTCCTCGACGGCTCCGCCGGCGGCCGCACCGCGTGGATGAGCGAGCCCTATCTCGGCGAAGATCGCACGACCGGCGTGCAGATGATGAGCGACGAGGAGGTGCGCCGTCTCGTCATGGACGCGCATGTGAAGGGCTATCGGCTCGCCTGCCACGCCATCGGCGACGCGGCGATCGAGCAATTGATCACGGCCTACGAACTGGCGCTCGCCGCGCATCCCGATCCGGACCGCCGCCACCGCATCGAGCATTGCGGCTACTCGACGCCCGAACATCACCGCCGCATGGTCGCGGCCGGCATCTACCCCTGCCCGCAGCAGGTGTTCGTGCATGATTTCGGCGACGCCTACCTCGCCGTGCTCGGCCCCGAGCGCGGCCTGCGCAGCTACCCGTTCCGCACATGGATGGAGCTGGGCCTCAAGCCCGCCACCGGCAGCGACGCGCCGGTCTGCGATCCCGATCCCTTCCCGAACTTCCACGCGATGCTGACGCGCAAGACCTGGCGCGGCACGGTGATGGACGCGAACGAGGCTGTGTCCATCGAGACGGCCTTGCAGGCCTACACCGAATACGGCGCCTTCTCCCAGAAAATGGAAGCCGTGAAGGGCAAGCTCGCGCCGGGCTATCTCGCCGACGTCGCCGTGTTCTCGCGCGACCTGCTCGGCGCCGCGCCGCGCGAAATCCTCGAGGACACGCGCTGCGACCTGACCATTCTGGGCGGCCGCGTCGTCTACGAGCGCTCCGCATGAGCCGCGCGGCGACCTGAGAAATCGAGGGGAGACAAACGGCCAGAACGCGATAGCATCGAGGTTTGGGGGGCCGCGGCCGACCGCAGCTTCGTGGCAGGGAGAACACCGATGTTGAGAAAAGTCGCCATCGTCGCCGCGCTGTCGCTGGCGGCCTTCGCCGCGCAGGCGCAGGCGCAAACGCCGCGCAAGGGCGGCACGATCCGCTTCACCGCACCCTACGGCTCGAGCTTCGCCAGCCTCGACATCCACTCCACCAACCGCACGCAGGACGAGATCTGGGCCAAGGCGATCCATCGCCAGCTCTACAATTGGGACTCGGTCGCCAACAAGCCGGTTCCGGAACTGGCGACCTCCGTCACCGCCTCGCCGGACGGCAAGGTTCACACCTTCAAGCTGCGCCAGGACGCCTATTTCCATCACGGCCGGCAGATGACGGCCGACGACGTGATCTACACCTTCACGCGCATGATGAGCCCGAAGGTCGCCTATCCCGGCTCGCGCTACGCGCGCGGGATCAAGGGCGCGCTCGCCTATCAGAAGGGCGAGGCCAAGGAGATCGCGGGCCTCAAGAAGATCGACGACTTCACGCTCGAAATGACCTTCGACGAGAAGACCGATCCCGGCTTCGGCTTCATGAACTCCTATCTGTCGATCTATCCGGCGGACGAGGCGGAGAAGGACAGCTTCCAGTCCAAGCCCATCGGCCTCGGGCCCTACAAATTCGTCGAATACGTTCCGGGCTCGCGCATGGTCGGCGAGCGCTGGGAGAAGTTCTACAAGCCGGGCAAGCCCTATGCCGACCGTATCGTCATCGCCATCATGGGCGAGGCCGCGGCGCGCGACGTCGCCTTCCGCAACAAGGAGATCGACGCCTCGGTGCTCGGCCCGGCGCAATACGTCGCCTACAAGGCCGACGCCGCGCTGTCGAAGAACCTGCTCGAGGTCGCCGAGGTGTTCACCCGCAACATGGGCATGAACCCGACCTTCAAGCCCTTCGCCGACAAGCGCGTGCGCCAGGCGATCAACCACGCGATCGACACCGATCTCATCATCAAGCGGCTGGTGAAGGACAAGGCGTTCCGCGCGACGAGCTGGCTGCCGGCCTCCTCGCCCGCCTACGACGATACGCTGAAGCCCTACGCCTACGATCCCGAAAAGGCGAAGGCGCTGCTGAAAGAGGCCGGCTACGCCGACGGCTTCGAGTTCGAATGGACGACCTCCGCCAACGAGAGCTGGGGCCAGCCGATTGTCGAGGCCGTCATCCCGATGCTCGCCAAGGTCAACATCAAGGTGAAGGTGAAGCCCGTCGAGGGCACCGTGCTGTCGGAGGTCGTGCGCAAGGGCGAGTATCAGGCCTACATCTGGTCGAACACGACCGGGCCCGACCCCTACGAGGCGCTGAAGTGCTTCCACTCCAAGACGCCGCAATCGCAGTGCAACTATGTGCTCTACAACAATCCGGCGGTCGACAAGCTGCTCGACGAGGCGAACGCGACGGACGATCAGGCCAAGCGCATCGGCCTGCTGAAGCAGGTCAACAAGATCCTGCTGGACGACGCGCCGGTGTGGTTCTTCAACTACAACAAGGCGGTGATGGCCTATCAGCCGTGGCTGCACGGCCTGCAGGCCAACGCGACGGAGCTGGCGCTGCAATATTACGAGGATCTGTGGGTCGACGACTCCTCGCCGGCCAAGTGAGCCGCGCCTGAGGACACGCGGTCGCCTTCCGTCGCAACGGGAGGCGCCCGCGGAGCGGCGCCCATGCTCTCCTATCTCGCGCGACGTCTGATCCAGACGATCCCGATCCTGCTCGCCGTGGCGGCGCTGATCTTCATTTTGTTCAGCGTCATCCCCGGCAGCTTCGCCTCGTCGCTCGGCGACGACGGCAAGTCCGTGCTCGACGCCGAGACGATGGCGCGGATGAATCGCGAGCTCGGCCTGTCGGATCCGATCTATGTCCGCTTCGCCCGTTACGTAGGGCAGCTCGCGCAGTTCGATCTCGGCGTCTCCTTCCGCACCCGCCAGCCCGTCGCCGTGGTGATCGCCGAGCGGCTGTGGCCGAGCGCGCAGCTCGCGCTCGCCTCGATGGGGTTTGCGATCTTCGTCGGCGTGCCGCTCGGCTTCGTCGCGGCGCTGCGGCCCGGCAGCCTGATCGACACCGGCTCGATGGTGCTGGCCGTCTCCGGCCTGTCGCTGCCGAAATTCTGGCTCGGCCTGCTGCTGATGTATCTCTTCGCGCTGAAGCTCGGCTGGCTGCCCTCCTTCGGCTATGGCGACGGCGGGCTGAAGCATCTCCTCCTGCCGGCCGTCGCGCTCGGCGTCTCGCCGCTGGCGCTGCTGGCGCGCACGACGCGCGCCGCCGTGCTCGAGATTCTCGACGCCGATTTCGTGCGCACCGCCCGCTCCAAGGGCATGAGCGAAACGCGCGTCGTGCGCTGGCATCTGGCGCGCAACGCGCTGGTGATCGTGCTCACCACGGTCGGCCTGCAATTCGGCTCGGTGATCGGCCAGGCGGTTGTGGTCGAGAAACTGTTCTCGTGGCCGGGCCTCGGCTCGCTGCTGATCGACAGCGTCAGCCTGCGCGATCTGCCCGTGGTGCAAGGCGCCATCCTGACCATTGTGATGATCTTCCTCGTCATCAACCTGACGGTCGACGCGCTGTGCGCGGCGATCGATCCACGGATCAAATACACATGAGCCCCCTCATCGCCCACACCGATCCGGTGATGGACGCCAATCTGATGAACGCCGAGGTGCCGCCGGGCGCCGAATTCTGGTTCGGCACCGACGCGCAGGGCCGCGACATCTACAGCCGCGTGCTCTACGGCGCGCGCATCTCGCTCACCGTCGGCGTGCTGTCGCAGCTCATCAACACGGCGATCGGCGTCGCGCTCGGCATGTCGGCCGGCTATTGGGGCGGCTGGTGGGACGATGTGGTGAGCGGCCTCACCAACATGATGCTGGCGATCCCGAGTCTGGTCTTCGCGCTGGCCATCATGGCGATCCTCAGCCCCGGCCTCACCAGCCTGCTGATCGCGCTCGGGCTCACCAACTGGTCCTACACCTGCCGCCTCGCCCGCGCCTCCACCCTGTCGCTACGCAATCAAGGCTATGTGCAGGCCGCGCGCATTCTCGGCTATGGCGATCTGCGCATCATGCTGACGCAGATCCTGCCGAACATTCTCGGGCCGATCATCGTCATCGGCACGCTCGGCATGGGCGGCGCGGTGCTCGCGGAGGCGGCGCTCTCCTTCCTCGGCCTCGGCATCCGCCCGCCTTTCCCGAGCTGGGGCAGCATGCTCTCGGACGCGCGCGACCAGATCACCACCGCGCCGTGGATATCGATCTTCCCCGGCCTTGCGATCTTCGTCACCGTCCTCGGGCTCAACCTGCTCGGCGACGGCTTGCGCGACATCCTCGACCCGCAGGCGCGCGCGAGGACGGCATGAGCGAGGCGCCGCTCCTGTCCGTCGAGAATCTGCGCATCGATCTCGCCATCGCCGATGCGCGCCATGCGGCGGTCAAGGACGTTTCCTTCGCGATTGGCCGCGGCGAGACCTACGGTCTCGTCGGCGAATCGGGCTGCGGCAAGAGCGTCACCGCGCTGGCGCTGATCGGCCTCCTGAAGGCGCCGATGAGCGTCGGCGGCGGTCGCGTGCGCCTGCATGGCGAGGAGATTCAGGCGTTGCCGGCGGCGCAGATGCGCAAGCTGCGCGGCAAGAAGATCTCGATGATCTTCCAGGAGCCGATGACGGCGCTGAACCCCGTCTCGCCCGTCGGCCGGCAGATCGCCGAGATGTTCGTGCTGCACGAAGGCGCGACCTGGCGTGAGGCCGAGCGACGCGCCGTCGAGGCGCTGGCGAGCGTGCGCGTGCCGGCGCCCGACCGTCGCGTGAAGGACTTTCCGCACCAGCTCTCCGGCGGCATGCGCCAGCGCGTGATGATCGCCATCGCGCTCGCCTGCAATCCCGACCTGCTGCTCGCCGACGAGCCGACCACCGCGCTCGACGTGACGGTGCAGGCCGAGATTCTCGAACTCATCCGCGACCTGTCCGCCGCCAAGGGCGCGGCCGTGCTGATGATCAGCCACGATCTCGGCCTGATCGCCAACATGTGCGCGCGCGTCGGCGTCATGTATGCCGGGCGCCTCGTCGAGGAGCGGCCCTCGCAGGAGATCTTCAGCGCGCCGAGCCATCCCTACACGAAGGGCCTCGTCGCCTCGCTGCCGCTGCTCGGCGACCGCGCAAAGCATGGCCGTCAGCGCCTGCGCGAGATCGCCGGCGTCGTGCCCGCGGTGACGAATTTTCCTGCCGGCTGCCGCTTCAACCCGCGCTGCCCGGCGGCGAGCGACATCTGCCTGTCCGACGATCCTGCGCCGACTCAGCTGCCCGGCGGTCTCGTCAGGTGCCATCATCATGACTGACGCCGCTCCCCTCGTGCTCGAGGTCGAGAACCTCGCCGTCGAGTTTCCGGTCGGCGGCGGCCTGTTCGGCGGGCGCCGGCGCGTCGTCCACGCGGTCGACGGCGTCGATCTCGGTCTGCGCAAGGGCGAGTGTCTCGGCCTCGTCGGCGAGTCGGGCTGCGGCAAGTCCACCCTTGCGCTGTCGATCATGGGCCTGCAGAAGCCGACGCGCGGGCGCATCCTTCTGGAGGGCCGCGACATCGCCGCCGGCGCCGACCGCATGGCGCAGGCGCGCATCGCGCAGATGGTGTTTCAGGATCCCTATTCCTCGCTCAATCCGCGCCAGACCGTGCGCGCCATGCTGGAGGCGCCGCTGCGCCTGCACGGCGTCACGGCGAAGAGCGAGATCGACGACCGCATCGCCGCCATCGTCGCGCATGTCGGGCTGCGGCCGGAGCAGGCCGCGCGCTACCCGCACGAATTCTCGGGCGGCCAGCGCCAGCGCATCGGCATCGCCCGCGCGCTGATCCTCAATCCGCAGATCGTCGTGCTTGACGAGCCGGTCTCCGCGCTCGACGTGTCGATTCGCGCGCAGATCATCAATCTCCTTCTCGAACTGAAGGAGACGCTCGGCCTCGCCTACATCATGATCAGCCACGATCTCGGCGTCGTCGAACATATGAGCGACCGCGTCGCGGTGATGTATCTCGGCCGCATCGTCGAGACCGGGGACTGGCGCGACATCTTCGCCGCCCCGCGCCACCCCTATACGCGCGCGTTGATCGCCGCGATCCCCGATCCGTTCAGCCGCAACGTCGGCGTGAAGATCTCCGGCGAAGCGCCCAATCCGCTCGATCCGCCGCCGGGCTGCCGCTTCCATCCGCGCTGCCCGCAAGTCCGCGAGCCCTGCCGCGCGCCACCGACGCCGGGGCTCGACGCGATCGCGCCGCGCCATTTCGTGCGCTGCCTGCGCGCCGCCGAGCTCGCCTGATATCTCTCAACGGACGCGACGCATGACCATTCTTCCCGCCTCCTTCGCCGAGACGCGCGACGGCCCGCTCGAAATCATCCGCTTCGCCGCGCTGGAGCCGGGGCCGAAACTGCTCGTGCTCGGCGCCGTGCATGGCGACGAGACCTGCGGGCCGAAGGCTATCGACCGCGCGATCGCCGACATCCGCGCCGGCCGCGTCGACCTTGTTCGCGGCGAAGTCACGTTCCTGCCGATCGCCAATCGCAAGGCCTATCGTCAACGCACGCGCGCCGGCGACCGCAACCTCAACCGCGACCTGCGCGACAAGCCGGTTCCGCTCGACCATGAGGATCGCGTCGGCAACCGGCTCTGCGCCCTGCTGCGCGCGCACGACGCGCTGCTCGACATTCATTCGTTTCGCGGCGAAGGCGAGCCCTTCGTCTTCTGCGGGCCGCAGAACAATACGGACGCGCTGGAGCCGTTCCGTCACGCTGCGGCGGAGGGCGATTTCGCCGCCCGCCTCGGCGTCGCCGTCGTCATGCATGGCTGGCTCGATGTCTATCGCCGCCTGATCGACTGCCGCGCGCGGCTCGGCCTGCCGCCGCTCCTGCCGACCGAGGGGCACGGCACCACCGAGTACATGCGCTTCGCCGGCGGCTACGGCGTGACGCTCGAATGCGGCCGACACGCCGATCCCGCCTCCGTGGAGATCGGCTACGCCGCGATACGCCGCGCGCTCGCGCATCTGGCGCTGATCGACGCGCCGAAGCCCGACGTCAGCGCGCGGCTCGTCATCCGCGTCTGCGACATCGTGATCTGCGAGGCGCAGGGCGACCGTCTCGAAGGCGTGTGGAAGACCGGCGATCCCGTCGCCGCCGGCGCCGTTCTGGCGCGCCGCGCCGACGGGACGCAAGTGCGCGCGCCGTCCGACGGCTACGTCGTCTTTCCCGACGCTGCGGCGCAGCCCGGCCAGAGCATCTGCTATTTCGGCGTCGCCAGCGAGCGCCGCCTCGCGGTCGCGCCATGACGAGCCGGGCGAAGCGCGCGCGATTTCGGCCTCGTCTGCGGCGATTTGCCGACCGGCGCGAAAAACAGCATCCTCGACGTGCCGGGCGTGCGCGTCGGCCATGTCACGCTCTCGGGCGGCGACCTGCGCACCGGCGTCACCGCCGTGCTGCCGCATGGCGACGATCTGTTCCGCTGCAAGGCGCCGGCGGCCTGTCACGTTATCAACGGCTTCGGCAAGAGCGTCGGCCTGATGCAGGTGGAGGAGCTCGGCGCCGTCGAGACGCCGATCCTGCTCACCAACACCTTTTCGGTGCCCGCCTGCGCGAGCGCGCTGATCCGCATGGCGATCGAGGCGAACCCGGCCATCGGCCGCACGACGTCGACCGTCAATCCGCTCGTCTTCGAATGCAATGACGGCGCGCTGAGCGACATTCAGGCGATGGCGGTGACGGAAGGCCACGCCCGCGCCGCGATCGCCGCCGCGAACGAGACGGACTGCGCCGAGGGCGATGTCGGCGCCGGCGCCGGCATGTCCTGCTTCGGCTTCAAGGGCGGCATCGGAACCGCCTCGCGCCGGCTGCGCGTCGACGGCGCGAGGCGCCATCTGGGCGCGCTGACGCTCGCCAATTTCGGCCGCGCGGGCGATCTCGTCCTGCCCGACGGGCGGCGGCCGAAGCCGCCGAACCCTGCGCCGGAGGCGGCCGAGAAGGGCTCGGTCATCGTCGTGCTGGCGACCGACGTTCCGCTCGACAACCGGCAGCTCCGCCGCGTGGCGCGACGCGCGGGGGCGGGCCTCGCCCGGCTCGGCGCCTTCTGGGGCAATGGCAGCGGCGACATCGCCCTCGCCGTCTCCACCGCCGCGCGCATCGCGCATGACGAGCCGCGCGACGTCGTCGCGACGGCCATGCTCAACGAGGCGCGCATCGACCGGGTGTTTCGGGCCGCCGCCGAAGCGACGCAGGAGGCCGTGCTCAACGCGCTCTGCGCCGCCCGCCCGACGCACGGCCGCGACGGCGCCGTCCGCCCTTCCCTGACGAACTGGCTCGCCGCGCGCCCGTAACCGCGCCAACGCGACGGTCGCCGACGCCAGTACAGGCTGGCCGAGTTCAACGATCCAGGTCGCGCCAAGCCGGTCGGAAGGGGAACGGGCGCGAGAGACGGCCTAAAAAAGCGAAAATGGCGCGCAAGAGGGAGTCGAAATGTCACCATAACATGCTGAAAAATGATGATATTTTTGGCGTAAACTGCATCAATACCCGCAATTTTGCCCGCAGATTGCTGAGATGCCCTGACATCCTGTGGAAAAATGGGAAACGGTTAACGCGTCGTACCTCTCCGCCGGCATTCGCCGGAATTTCGCTCCATACAACCTGCCTCCTATGCTGCCTTGGCGGTATTGCCTTCGATCTCGACTCGATCGTGTCGTCGCCAAATGCTGTGCAGGGCGGGCTTTTGCGTCCACGCTGAAAATTCGTGCCCAGACGAGCTTGTACCACAGACGACGTACTCAGTGGCAGCGCCCGCGGCGTGAGCTGTTTGCGAGGAATGCGACTGCCGTGGTGGCTAGCGCCGCTCAACATATTTGCCTTGGCGACGCGCCCCCTCGGCGGCTATTCATGCGGGCAGGATAGCATTCGAGTTGTGTGGGGACGTCGTGGCGGTCAAGAAGTCTGAGATTTACAACCGCATATGGCAGGCCTGCGATGTACTCCGGGGCGGAATGGACCCCTCCCAGTACAAGGATTACGTGCTCTCGATCCTGTTCATCAAGTACATCTCCGACAAGTACGCCGGCCATCCCTATGCCGCGATCAAGGTGCCGCCGGGGTCGAGTTTCAAGGATCTTGTCGCGCTCAAGCAGAAGCCTGACATCGGCGACCAGATCAACAAGAAGATCATCGCGCCCATCGCCAACGAGAACAAGCTCGGCGGCTTCCCGGACTTCGCCGACGCGGGCAAGTTCGGCTCCGGCAAGCAGATGGTCGACACGCTGACAGGCCTCGTCGCCACCTTCGAGCATCCCGACCTCGATTTCTCGAAGAACCGCGCCGACGGCGACGACATTCTGGGGGACGCCTACGAGTTCCTGATGCGCCACTTCGCCACCGAGAGCGGCAAATCGAAGGGCCAGTTCTACACCCCGTCCGAAGTCAGCCGCGTGATCGCGCAGATCGTCGGCATCCGCAACCCCAAGACCAACAACCAGACGACGGTGTATGATCCAACGTGCGGATCGGGGTCCCTGCTCATCAAGGTGGCGGACGAGGCGGGTGTACGGGTCACGCTCAACGGGCAGGAGAAGGATGGCAGCACCGCCGGTCTCGCCCGCATGAACCTCATCCTGCACGATTACCCCGGCGCGCTGATCCACCCCGGCCAGAGCACGCTGTCGAACCCCGCCTTCCTTGATGGCGATGGGCTGAAGACCTTCGATTACGTGGTCGCCAACCCCCCGTTCAGCGACAAGCGCTGGCAGCAGGGCATGGACCCGAACGAGCTGAAGCCGGGGCTGGCGGTGAAGGAAGAGAGCCCTGACACGGTGGACTTCCGCCGCTTCGACGGCTTCGGCGTGCCGCCACCCAAGCAGGGCGATTACGCCTATCTGCTCCACATCATCCGGTCGCTGAAGCCCAACGGCAAAGCGGCCTGCATCCTGCCGCATGGCGTGCTGTTCCGGGGCAACGCCGAGGCGGATATCCGCAAGAACCTGATCCGGCGCGGCTACATCAAGGCGATCATCGGCCTGCCCGCGAACCTGTTCTACGGCACCGGCATCCCCGCCTGCATCATCGTCATCGACAAGGAGAACGCGGCGGCGCGGCGCGGTATCTTCATGATCGACGCGAGCCGGGGCTTCATGAAGGACGGGCCGAAGAACCGCCTGCGCGAGATGGACATCCACCGCATCGTCGATGTGTTCCGGCGAGGGCAGGACGTCCCGAAATACGCGGCGATGGTCGGCTACGAGGCCATCGAGAAGAACGACTTCAACCTCAACCTGCCGCGCTACATCGACAGCCAGCCGCCGGAGGACAGGCACGACATTGCCGGGCACCTGCAAGGCGGCATCCCGGAGCGGGACGTCGAGGCGCTGGGCGATTACTGGGCCATCTGCCCCGGCCTCAAGGCCGCGCTCTTCAAGCCGAACCGCGCTGGCTATGTCGATCTCGCGGTCGAGCCTGCCAGCATCCGCGCCGCGATCCATGATCACCCGGAGTTCGTCGCCTTCACCGAGGGGTTGGCGAAGCACTTCGCGGCATGGCGCGAGGCGGACACGGCACGGCTCAAGGCGCTGTTACCGGGCTTCCACCCCAAAGCGCTGATCGGCGAGCTGGGCGAGCGGCTGCTGAAGCATTACGAGGGCCGCCCGCTGATCGACGCCTATGCGGTCTACCAGCACCTCATGGCCTATTGGGCCGAGGTGATGCAGGACGACGCTTATATGATCGCGGCGGAGGGCTGGGTCGCGAAGACCGCTCGCATCATCGAGACCAAGAAGGGCAAGGACGGCAAGGAGAAGACGACCGATAAGGGCTGGGCCTGCGATCTCGTGCCGAAGGAGGTGCTGGTCGCGCGCTACTTCGCCAAGGAGGCAGCGGCGATTGTCGAAGCCGAAGCCGAGCGCGAGCGTGTGGCGGCGGAGCTTCTGGCGCTGGAGGAGGAGCACGGCGCCGAGGACGGGCTGTTCTCCGAGCTGATCGAGGAGGGCGAGGTCGTCGTCACCGTCGCCAGCGCCAAGGCGCGGCTGAAGGAGATCAAGGGCGACAGGACAGCAGCGGACGAGGCCAAGGCGCTGGGCGAGTGGCTGAAGCTCGCCGACCGCGAGAAGGACCTGAAGAAGGCGATCAAGGACGCCGAGGCCGCGCTCGATGATCTCGCCTACACGCGCTATCCCAAGCTCTCGGAGGCGGAGGTGAAGGCCCTCGTCGTCGATCACAAATGGATGGGCAGCCTGGAGGCGCGCATCGCGGGCGAGACGGCGCGGGTGGCGCAAGGGCTCACCAAGCGGGTGACGGAGCTTGGCGAGCGCTACACCAAGCCCCTTCCGCGCCTCGCGGAGCGCGTGGAAGAACTGGAGGGCAAGGTCGCGGCGCATCTCAAGCGGATGGGCTTCGCATGAGCGCCGCGCCTGATCCTTTTGCAGACTGGACCGTGGGGCGGCTGGTGCCGATGCCGCTCACACTCCCTGAAGGCTGGCTCATCACACGACTAACGGAGGTCGCTCGGCTGGAAAGTGGGCATACTCCTAGCCGACGACGGCCCGACTACTGGAATGGTGACGTGCCGTGGGTCTCACTCAACGATACCGACGCGCTCGACCTGCCTGCCATCGCCCAAACCTTGGAGAAGATCACGCCACTCGGCTTGGCGAACTCGTCGGCCCGATTACTGCTGCCGGAACGGTAATCTTCTCGCGGACGGCAACGGTCGGGAAGTCCACAATCTTGGCCGTCCCCATGACTACCACACAGGACTTTGCCAACTACGTCTGCGGTCCTGAAGTTCACAACCGATACCTAATGTACTTGTTCCGGTTCATGCGGGGGTCGTGGAAGCAGCTCATGGCTGGTTCCATCCACAACACGGTCTACATGCCCGTGTTCAAACGTTTGCAGGTGCTAGTCCCCCCACTCCCCGAACAACAGGCCATTGCCGAGGCGCTGGGGGATGCGGATGCGCTGATCGAGGCGTTGGAGGCGTTGATCGCCAAGAAGCGCTGGATCAAGCAGGGCGCGATGCAGGACCTCCTCACCGGCCAGCGCCGCCTGCCGGGGTTTCAGGGTGAGTGGAGCAATCAAGCTCTGGGAGCACTAACACCTGTTTTGATGGGGCAATCGCCTCCATCAAGCTCCTACAATCGACAAGGTAGCGGGCTACCTCTTGTTCAAGGTGCAGCAGACATCGTCAACCGCCAAGCTATCCGCCGCGTCTTTACAACCGAGCCACAGAAAATTGCTCCTACAGGGAGCATCCTTCTCACTGTCCGAGCTCCCGTCGGAGAGGTATCTTTAGCTGGCTTTGAAGTATGTCTTGGACGAGGTATGTGCGCATTGAGTTGCCAAACGGGTTATCTTTTTCATGCGCTGGTAGCATCCGAGAAGAGGTGGGCCAGCACGTCTAAGGGATCAACATTTGACGCCGTAGCTGGTGATGATGCGCGAAAATTTTCAGTTGCTGTTCCCCCCACCCTCGACGAACAACGCGCCATCGCCGCCGTGCTTTCGGACATGGATGCCGAGATCGCCGCTTTGGAGGCCAAGCTCGCCAAGGCGCGGGATGTGAAGCAGGGCATGATGCAGGTGCTGCTGACCGGGGAGATCAGGCTCACATGAAGAGCTATTACCGTTTGATGCTCGGCAAGCGCAGCGCCTTCGCCGCCGAGTGCTTCGAGGGCGGCTTCATCGGCGCAAATTTCGAGATCAATGAGGACTTGTCGCGCAAGCTGACCGACGACTGGCGCAGCTTCAACAAGACGTTTGTCCCGATCTATCTTGCCGGCCACCCCGACAAATCCCGCGTGGCGGCGGGGCTTGCCTGCGGCGCGCTCTGGACGATTGGCAAGGGCCTTAACGAGGGCGACATCGTGCTCTGCCCCGATGGCATGGGCCAATACCGCGCGGGCGAGGTGACGGGCGGCTATTACTACGCGGCTGGCGCCCATCTCCCCCATCGCCGCCGGGTGAAATGGCTTGGCAAGAGCATCGCCCGCGCCGCCATGAGCGAGGCGCTGCAAAACTCGACCGGCTCCATCGGCACGATCAGCAACATCTCCGTGCATGGCCCGGAGATCGAGTCGCTGCTGCGCACAGATGCGCCCGTGCCCGAAATCATCGTCTCCGACCCCGTGATCGAGGACCCCGTCGCCTTCGCGATGGAGAAGCATCTGGAGGCGTTTCTCGCCGTCAACTGGGCGCAGACGGAGTTGGGGCGCGAGTTCACGATCTTCGAGGAAGATGGCGAACGCATCGGTCTGCAATACGCCACCGACGCCGGACCCATCGACATCCTCGCCATCAGCAAGGACAAGAAGCGGCTCTTGGTGGTGGAACTCAAGCGTGGCCGGGTGAGCGATGTCGTGGTCGGCCAGGCGCTACGCTACATGGGCTATGTGAAGAGCGAGATCGCGGAGGCGGACCAGACCGTCGAGGGCGCGATCATCGCGCTTGAGGACGACAAGAAAACCCGCTGGGCCTTGGCCATGGCGCCGAACGTTTCGTTCTACCGCTACGAGATCAAGTTCAAGCTGGTGAAGGCATGATCGGCGAACCGGAGCGCACCACGCAGAACCGGGTCATCGCGCTGTTAGTGAAGCGCGTCGGCTGGCGCTATCTCGGCGACTGGTCGGAGCGGGCGAACACCAATATCGAGGCTGATCTCTTCGCCGCCAACCTCAAGGCGCGGGGCTATGCCGAAGCGCAGATCGCCGCCGTTCTGGAGCGTTTGCGGCGGGAGGCCAACGACCACAGCCGCAGCCTCTATCACAACAACAAGGCCGTGCATGAGCTGCTGCGCTACGGCGTCGATGTGCGCACGGCGGCTGACAGGCTGCACGAGAAGGTGCGCCTGATCGACTGGGAGCGCCCGGAGCGGAACGACTTCGCCATCGCCGAGGAGGTGACGCTGCAAGGCGGCAGCACGCGGCGGCCCGACATGGTGCTCTACGTCAACGGCGTCGCCATCGGCGTGCTGGAGCTGAAGAACAGCCGCGTCTCCATCGGCCACGGCATCCGCCAGTCGATCTCCAATCAGGCCCCGAATTTCAACGCGTGGTTCTACCCCACGGTGCAGTTCGTGCTGGCGGGCAATGACAGCGAGGGCCTGCGCTACGGCACGGTCGGCACGCCGGAAAGATGTTCCTCACATGGAAGGAGGACGAGGCGGACGACGGCCTGAACAAGCTCGACAAGTACCTCCTCAAGATGTTCGACAAGCGCCGCTGCCTTGAGCTGATGCGCGACTTCGTGCTGTTCGACGGCGGCATCAAGAAGCTGCCCCGCGTGCACCAGTATTTCGGCATCAAGGCGGCGCAGGGGCATGTGCATCGCCGCGAGGGCGGCATCATCTGGCACACGCAGGGCAGCGGCAAGAGCATCGTCATGGTGCTGCTCGCCCGCTGGATACTGGAGACCAACCCGCAGGCGCGGGTCATCGTGGTCACGGACCGGGACGAGCTGGACGGGCAGATCGAAGGCAACTTCGGGGCGGCGGGTCAGGAGGCGCGGCGCACCACCAGCGGCGCCGATCTGCTGGGGCTTCTCGCGGGCGCGCCGACCCCGCGCCTCATCTGCTCGCTGGTGCAGAAGTTCGGGCGGCGGGGCGTCGACAACTTCGACCGCTTCATCCGCGAGCTGGAGGCCAACCCGCCGGTCAAGCCCATCGGCGAGCTGTTCATCTTCGTCGACGAGTGCCACCGCACGCAGAGCGGCAAGCTGCACCGCATCATGAAGGCGCTGATGCCCAACGCGGTGTTCATCGGCTTCACCGGCACGCCTCTCCTCAAGCAGGACAAGCAGACCAGCCTCGAGGTCTTCGGCACCTACATTCATACCTACAAGTACAGCGAGGCGGTGGCCGACAGCGTCGTGCTCGACCTCGTCTATGAAGCCCGCGACGTCGACCAGCAACTCGGGTCGCAGGACAAGATCGACCAGTGGTTCGAGGCCAAGACGAAGGGGCTGAACGACTGGCAGAAGGACGAGCTGCGCAAGCAGTGGGGCACCTTGCAGCGTGTGCTCTCCTCCCGTTCACGCATGGAGCGGATCGTCGCCGACATCGTGTTCGACTTCAGCGTCAAGCCGCGCCTCAGCAGCGAGCGCGGCACGGCGATGCTGGTGGCCAGCAGCATCTATGAGGCCTGCAAGTACTTCGACCTGTTCCAGAAGACAGTCTTCCGGGACCGTTGCGCCGTGATCACGTCCTACAATCCCCAGGCGGCGGACGTGACGCTTGAGGACACCGGCGCAACGAGCGAGACCGACAAGCAATTCATCTATAACCTCTATCAGGCGATCCTGAAGGACATGCCCGCGCAGCCGGGGATGACGAAAACCGAGGTGTATGAGGAGCGCGCCAAGCAGCGGTTCAAGAAAGAGCCCGCGGGCATGAAGCTGCTGATCGTCGTGGACAAACTGTTGACCGGCTTCGACGCACCGAGCTGCACCTACCTCTACATCGACAAGTCGATGCAGGACCACGGCCTGTTTCAGGCGATATGCCGCACCAACCGGTTGGACGGCGAGGACAAGCAGTTCGGCTACATCGTGGACTACAAGGACCTTTTCAAGAAGGTGCAGGGCGCGCTCAACGTCTACTCGTTCGAGCTTGATCACAGCGCCGGAGGCGTCGACCCTGCCGTGGTTCTTCAGGAGCGCCTCACTATGGGCCACAAGCGTCTGGAGGAGGCGCTGGAGACCATCCATCTGATCTGCGAGCCTGTGCCGCCGCCACGCGATGACGATACCTTCCGGCGCTATTTCTGCGGCAATACCGAGGTGACGACGGACCTCACCGAGCGAGAGCCCCTGCGTGCCGAATTTTACAAGGCGTGCGCGGCGCTCGTCCGAGCCTTCGCCAACATCGCCGACGATCTCGATACGGCGGGCTACACGGCTCCTGAGGTCGAGGAGATCAAGCGTCTGATCGCAGACTACCTCAAGCTCCGGGACATGATCAGGAACGCCAGCGGCGAGACGCTGGACCTGAAGGCCTACGAGGCCGACATGCGCCACCTGATCGACACCTACATCGAAGCGAAGGAGCCCCGGGCGATCTCGCCCTTCGCCGATACGCCACTGCTCGACATCATCGCTACTCTGGGCATCGAGGGGGCCATCGGCGCGATGCCCGGCAGTCTGCGCGGCAACAAGGACGCCGTGGCCGAGACCATCGAGAACAACGTCCGGGCGAAGATCATCAAGGAGCGTCTGACCGACCCGGCGTTCTACGAGAAGATGTCCAAGCTGCTCGATGAGATCATCGCCGCCCGCAAGGCGAAGGCCATCGAGTACGAGCAGTACCTTCAGGACATCGCGCGGTTGGTCGGCACCGTGGCGGCAGGGCATGAGGGTGACAGGCCCCCCAGCATCGAGACCGAGGGGCAGCGAGCGCTCTACAGCAATCTCGGCAAGGACGCGGAACTGGCTGTCAGGATCGACGAGAAAATCAAGCAGGTCCGCCCTGCTGATTGGCGAGGCGTTCCCGCCCGCGAGCAGGAGATTAAGCGCACCATCTACGACATCGTCGGCGACGCTGACCGAACGGAAGCGATCTTCGCCGTTGTGTTCCACCAGCGGGAGTACTGGTGATGCAGGTCGTGAGCGTGGGGGACCTGACAGTCGACGTGATCTGGAAGGACATCAAGAACCTGCACCTCAGCGTGCACCCGCCGACGGGCCGCATCCGCATCGCTGCGCCACACACACTCGGACTGGACGCCATCAGGGCGTTCGCCATCTCACGGCTCAGGTGGATCAGAAAGAACCAGCAGAAGCTCGTGGCGCAGCCGCGCGAGGCCGTGCGTGACTACATCGACAGGGAGAGCCACTATGTCTGGGGCGAGCGCGTTCTGTTGCGCGTCATCCATCACGACGGACCTCCCTCAATCCAACAGGCGCATCGGTCGCTTCTGATCTATGCGCCCTCACAGATGTCAAGGGATGAACGGCATGCGTTCGTTGAAGGGTGGTATCGCGAAAGACTGAGGCAGGCCGCAGCGCCGATTATTGAGCGTTGGGAGAAGCAGCTCGGGGTAACGGCGAAGCGCCTATTCGTTCAGCGTATGAAGACCAAATGGGGGAGTTGTCAGCCGGACAGCGGCAACATTCGGCTCAACACCGAACTCGCCAGGAAGCCGCCTGAATGCTTGGAGTACGTCGTGCTGCATGAGCTGGCACACCTGCGTGAGCGGACGCACACAGATGCTTTCTATCGATTGCTCGACAGCTACCTGCCGCAGTGGCGCGATATCCAGCGTTTGTTGAATAATTTGCCATTGAGTGACACTTCTCGCTCGCCTGGACGAAGTTCATCATGAAACGATGTGCATGGAACTGGAGCCGCCCTGCGCCTTCGGCTCAGCGATATTGTAGGCCTTCGCCTGCACGTCGTCGCGATGCTCCCGCGCGTGCTTCCCCAGGCGCCGCGGTTCGGCCCGGCAAAAATGCCCAAGCCGCGTCGTCGAAGCTAATGCCGCAATCGAGATAACCCTTAAGCTTCGCTTTGTCCTCGGAAATGCCCTTCTCTACATCTTCGGATTTCTCGCTGCGCTGAACCTCTTCGTTGGAGATTCATGATGCCGCGCACCTTTGCGCCAGGGCCGCACGATCGGCTGATGAAATCGAAATCGAAATCCTTCTACGGCTGGACAGAACACCATCCACCGAGACCCTCAACCGGTACGCCGCCCACGCGAAATATTTCAACAGATCGGCCGGCGGCATCGAGGGCTGTGTGGGCAGGCGGGGCGCTGGCGGCAGCCTCGCGTGCTCTTCTCGCCGAGAATCACGCCGGATAACACCCATGACGGCGTCGCACGTCGTTGTCCGTTGTTTCCACTTGGCAACCGTCTTCGGGTTGATGCCATGACGGCTCGATAGCGCCCATATGCTCGCTTGACCGTCTTGTATCGCTCGACGGACCGCCGCTGTCGCGCGGGCGCTCCCGTGAAGTATCTGGGCCGTAATTCGTCCCCGATCGAAAACAGCCAAATCTGTGCCGTGATGCTCTGGGACTAAGCGCCCAAGTGGTTGCGTGTGCAATCATATTTTCCCAGATGCGGCAACGAAATAGGTGTTGCCAATTCCGCGTCGTTGAAGAATAGCATTCACGCTTGTGAGCGACTTTACTTGAGCGTTGGTATCGACCGAGAAATTATAACGAACAATTACATCTCGCGGCGGCGTCCAAGCGCCGAACCCCTGATCGAGCACGATTGTTGCATTGGTTCCGTCCTCGAAATTGATATCGAGATAGCGTCCATGCGGCACATCCTTTTGAAACACGAGAACTCGTAGGCCGCGCTGCTTGCCAAACAATTCGATGACCGCTCTCTGATCGGCAGCGTTGCGCCAATCGTGCCAAATTTGCCAAGGATCTCCGCGTGCGCCTTTGGGACGCGGTGAACGGGTCTCGATGACGAGGGCGGCCTCTGCAGCGCCAGACTGCGAGAAAATCTGCTTGATCGTGTCGATCAGTAGGCGAGCCACCAAAGGCGAGGACACATAGGAGTCCCGGTAGACTGCCTGTGTAATGCCCGCTCTCGGCCAGCTGCCGCATTTCATCAGCAATTCGACGATGATCTTGGATGCGCGGGCACCAAACGTGGCAAGATCGCAGTCGAGTTCCGTGCAGATCTGGCGCAGCTGTGCCCCCGGAGGCGGAAGGAGCGTGTCCAGATCCACCGCAGCGAACGACGTAGCGATCGACGCGCTTCCTTTGGCGAGGGCGTGGCCGATGGGACGTCCCCACGCAGGGCCGGGGACGCGTGGCTCCGCCTCGCGCGTGGCCCAGATTTGGCTGGAGTGCCCTCCCGTATGGACCATCGCCAGCGCATGCGCGTCGTTCGGAAAGGCCGGCGCCTCTGCCACGGCGAGCTCAACATTGTATTGCAACGCGAAGTCACGAAGGCCGAGCTTTTCCGCCGGGGTAAGTGTAGCGAGGAGCGCCTGCGCGAGTGCGAGCTGCGTACCATGACCACGCTTCCGCCAATCCAGCAGTTCTGCGGCAAGCGGCCAATCCTGGAAGGCGGCGGGGTTGCTCTGGTCGGGAAGGAAGACGGTCAGGGTCGAATGTGCGGAAAGACGGAGTTCACGGTCAATCTCGTCGAGCGGCGCGAGGGATAGGCCAGCGCCCTCGACGAAGCGTTCGTCCGGGCCAAGCTCGTCGGGGAATTTGAGACGCGTTTGAAGGAATGCCAGCGCTGCAGTTCGGTCGAGCTCATCCTTGCCGCCAGGTGCGTCGGAGGTGAGCACACATGCCGCGCAAGCCTTCTCGCATCCGGGCGTTTCGCAGTCGAGTATCCGCTCGGCGCGACGGATGACGGGGCGCATCAGATGCTCAAACGACACCGCGAAGCCAGCGCCGCCGGCGACCCGATCGAACAGGAACAGAGACACGGCCGGTGCCCCGAACGCATTTTGGCTCTGGCCGACGGCGAAGCCCATTTCGTCAGCCTCGACGCCGAGTTCCTGGGCAAGCGCCTCCCGCACCGCGATCACGAGCGCATTGGCGCTGGCCCGGCGTAACGTGTGCTGCGGCTGAAATTCGAAGACATCGGTCGTGATTTCCAGGCCGAGCGCGAGGTTACGCTTGATGCTGAAAGGCTTGTCGTTGCCCGGACACAGGTCTTGGCCCTTCCGGTAACGCAGCGGCTTGTGGCCGACGAGCGCCGGCGGGAGTGCCGACAGCCCACGACTGTCGCTATCGGCTTCAGCCCGGCCGCACTGGAGGCAGATCGCATAGCCAGAGCCGCCCAGCCCGCCGCGATTGGAATAGTAGACCAAGCCCTCGCGGCTGCACCGGTAACGCCCGAGCTCAGGCACTGGTAGACTTCGCCACGCCGCATCGCGAGTGGAGACAACCGGATCTTCCGGTGGAACATAGGAGAGACTGTCCGTGTCGGCATGCGCGCGGATGCGCGGATCGACCGAAAAGCCAGCGGGGCGGAGGAACTCTTCGCTGGTGGGCCGCTCAGCGCCGCATACCGGGCAGCAGTCGGGAGGCCCACCACGTGCGATGTCGCTCCCGCCGCATGCTGCGCAGCGCCAGAGATAGCGCAGACTCTGGATTTCTGCCACGTTCTCTTCGTTTGCGGGGCGTTTCCAGTTCAGGGTCACGCCGGCCGATTTATGAACGAGGCCGTCGAGAACGACTTCCGAGCCCGGCGCATAGTCGCGGATGGCGAGATCAAGGGAACGTTGCGGTCCAACGGTCCGAAATTGGCGCGCGCCTTCCGCCGGCGTGTCTTGCGGGGACTTGAATTCCTTTCCGGGCATGAACGAAACCACATCCGTCGGAAAGCCGTGCCCCGGAAGGAATCCTCGGTCAGCAAGGCTGCCAAGCAGGAATTCCCCGCACATGCGCCGAAGCTCAACCGCCATTCGGGACTTGCCCGCGTCTTGGAGGCCTTCATCCTTTGCAAGGGTGACCAGCCCCTCCCATTCGGCGACAAAGTCACACGCGAGCCTGGTAATGGCTTCTCGTGTATCCTCGACCAGGCTCTGGTCACCCTCAAGGATCGAGCGCTGCGTCAGCGTCGCGAGGCTGCCCTTGAAGACGCTCGCTGTTGCGGGGCGCTCAAGCCAGTCAATAAAGCTTTCCACGGGCCGTTCGGCTTTGGACGGACGCGCTTCTCCGGATCAGCCGGGCAGCCGAGGAAGGCGCCTGATCTGCATCTTGAGCGCGTCGCCGGCATGTTCGCGCATGAAGTTGCTGAGGAGGAAAGCGTTGATGTGACGTTGCACAATCGGCCGGCTGCTGAGCGTCACCTTTGGTGCGGCGAGAGTTCGCTGCAGGTAAGCCTGTGGATCGAGAAACGCCGCGCTATCGAGCGGCCGGTCCTTGCAGAAGGTGAAAGCCAGCGCCACCGCCTGACCGCGTCGGCCGGCACGACCAACGCGCTGCCGGTAGTTGGCGATAGACGGCGGAACATTGGTCATCATCACAGTAGAGACAGAGCCGATATCGACGCCCATCTCCATCGTTGTAGAGCAGTTCAAAATGTTAATCTTGCCGGCCTTGAATTCACGCTCGTAGCGGCGTAGCCGTCCGCTATCCTGCTGTGCGGAATGCTCGGCCGACCGTGCATAATCGGCGAAAAGCGCGATGCGGTCGAAAATGTCCGTCCAGGCTCCTTTGTCTCTTAGCGCGGCAATCGCCGCGTCCGTTTCCATCCATGCGTGGGTCGTCGCCCGCGCATCGGTCGCATCGGTGAGTCCCAACATCGGGGCCGGGTGTTTCGGCATGGCGATAGGAAGGGCGCGCCGGCGCGCCTCGACCTGCTCATCGAGCCCATAGGGGCTAAGGCCAAACGGGGCGCGATCCAGAAGGCGGCGTGTGACCGGGCAAAAGAACCCATCGATGACGGGGGCGACGAAGGTCTTGGTGAAGTCGAAGGCGCGCCGTTCTGGATCGGCGGAGAAAGTAGATTGCACCTGGGTCCATGCCGTGCGCAGGCACTCGTCGAGATCGGACCGATCGCTTGTGTCTTCGAGATTGAGCCCCAGGCCTTGAAGAAGGAAAGCGACGGGGCGCGAGAGCGGGTGGGCGCGAAAGTATCCGTTCGGCCACGCGCGCAGTTTGGCATCATCGTCAATCTTGCCGTCGGGGCCGACGAGCGACGTCAGTTTCGCCTTGGACAGAACCCAATGCTGCATCTGCCGGGAGATAGCGACGGCGCCGTTCGCCCTCACGAACCAAGTCAGTACAGCGTCTAGATAGGCTCGCCAATCGTCGAGGGTCTTGCCCTTGCGTCGGAAGACAGCGGGAAGCTGGGAGTCGGCGAGCCGGTCGACACTGGGGTTGCGGAGACGCGCGATGGCCAATGTTTCCGCCGAGTTCGCGCGCTTAGGCCGGCGCGCAAACTCCCGAAGCAGCAAGAATTCAGCAATCCTAGATTCGTCAGTGAATAGCTCTTCGTCGCGTGACTGCCACACGCCCTTGATCCATTCAGCGACCTCGATGCGTCCCGCCAGCCGGTTCACGAGTTCAGGCCATGCGATGCCGTCGGTGCTGCCAGATGCGAGCCGTGTGAGTTCGCGCCGCTTTTCGGCGAGCATGCCTTCTAGCGCCTGCAGCTTGGTCGCCGCGAGAGCCGCTTCCAGCTCCTGGATTTCTGTTTTGAGCTTATCTGCGTCCTGGTCCGCTCCGGTCGGCGGGCGCATCGACGCCTGCACTTGATGGTAGACAAAAGAACGCACGAAATTGCGTTCCGATTCAATTTGGAGCTTGGCGGCCATGCGCGCCGTGCCCTGACGGCTGTCGGTGAAGGAAAGTAGGCGACGGCCTGCGGAAGGAAGCTTCTCGCCTGCCTCAGCCTTTGCGGGGTCAACACCTTCGAGCAGAATCGGGGCCGCGTTACCAAGGATGAAGGGCGCCCCGAAGCGGAGCGGCCGGATCCGCTCAGGACCCTGGCGTCCCGTGGGGCTGCAGTGCGGGCAAACGCGCGGTCCGTGGTGCTCGTCGTACCGGAGCGACAGTCTGCCATCGGCTGGCCCGTCGGCAACGCGCCATCCAGCGTTTTCGTCGAGCCAGAAACCGCGGGCGGCCGGGGTCGGATGGGTTGCAAAAAGGCGGTCCCAGGCGGGGACGTCCTCCTGTTGCGCTGTGTCGTCTTCGGCGCCTTCCGCATCTTCCGAACCGTCGTCGCTCTCGCGGGCGCTGTCGAAGGCGAACTCATCCCGCGGCGGATTGCGCAGCGGCGCCGTCAGGCGCGAACCTGCCTCGACTCCTTCCAGGAAGGCCTCGCCGCATTCAAAACAGCTCACCACCTCCAGAACTGGGGCGCCGCAGGATGGGCATTCGTCGGCGCGCTCCGGGAGGATGCGGCCAAAGGGCCAGTCCGATGGCCTTTGCGAGCAGACCGGATTGATGCAGCTCCAGATGCCGGGAACGGCGCGCTCAAAGGCATGCAGGCGGATCGGTGCGAGACGCTCTTCCTCCATCTCGCCCGGATGCCGCGCCGCGCGCGACATCGCAAGAATGAGATCGGCCGCGTCGACGCCGTACGTCTTCGCGGGCGCGTCAAAGTCCGCGAGTGCCACGCTGCCATCGAACAACCGCTCGACGAGTCGCCACGTGGTCGGGTCGCGACCAAGAACGTCGAAAAGCACGGCCGGCTCTGCGGTGCGGATGTTGACGGACGGACGGACGTAAGCGCCCTCAGGGCGCCGCGGCATCCGGCGCCGCCCCTCGATGACGTGGACGCGATCGTCGGGAATGCCGGCGACGTCGGCGAGGAAGCGCTGAAGCTGCTGGCGTACATTCTCGCCCGAGCCAATGGTGGCCGAGGTTGCGACGAAGCGAACCTCTTCCGGCTTCACGGAAAAGGCGAGCATGACGCGCCGCAGCAGCAGCGCGATTTCGGCCGCCGCCGCACCGACCAACGAATGGGCCTCGTCGAGCACGATCCACTTCAACTTGCCCTGCGAGGCGTTGATAATCGGTCTGTCCTCGGCGCGGGCCAGCATGTATTCGAGCATGGTGATATTGGTGACAAGCAGCGGCGGCGGGCTGGCGCGCAGCCGCTCCCGGTCGATGACCTGTTCCGGCGTGCGGCGGCGTTCGGACTCCCTTGCGGCGCGCTGCAAATCGCCATTGTAGAGGCAATAGCGAACGCTAACGCCGAGAGGTTGCGTCCATGCGGAGAGTCGTTCGCGCTGGCTCTCGATCAGCGCATTGAGGGGGTAGAGCATGATCGCCTGCACGCCTTCGAGCGGCTCGCGCCGCCCCTGCGCCTGCATGACCAGGTCGCTCAGTATCGGAAAGAGAAAGCATTCCGTTTTTCCGGATCCCGTGCCCGAGGTGACCAAGACCGACCGGGGTTCAGGTTCCGCAAGCAAGCGCCAGGCGTCGGCCTGGTGCAGGAACGGCTTACGGGTGCGCGGAAAGCGATAGTCGTGGCCAGCGGGCAGACCGTCCAACGCCGCGACGAGATCAGGGTGCAGGACAGAGCCAGCGAGCGCCGCCATCGTCGCGTCGGCGGTGACGAACGGGTGAGCGCCTTCAAGCACCGGCTCCTGAAGCATGGCGCCGATCGCCGGACTGTCGCCTGCAAGGAGGGTGCGCAAATGCCGCCGGAGTCCTTCATGTGCAAGCCTCCACTGCGCAATCACCGCCTCGGCGCTCCGCCGCTTTACTTCATTCAGAACCCCGAACGGTGTCATGTCACGCTCAGCCGTAGAATTTCAGGAGATGAGGCCAGGCACCCGACGCGTAAGTCGGGTCTTCGCGGAGCGTGCGGCGGGCGATCAAGGCCTGTTCGCGGTCGAGCACGAGTTTCTCGCGCGCACTTGCGGCGAGCAGGAGAGGGGCAAAGAGGCCCGCAAAATCGGCGTGGGATTTCGTTTCGATCTCGGATGGAAGCTTCAGCCCGCTCGACGCAAGGCGCGCCGCGATATCGTTGGGCGCATCGCCGCCCCGCTGGTGCTGGTCCCGGACATAACTGCTCGTCAGATCCCGGAGCGACGGACTACCGGTCGCCTGCCCCATCGGCAGTCCGGCCATGACGAAAATCGTTTCGAGGGCAGGCTCCAGCGCGGTGAGGTCGCCACACACGCCGCGCAGCCACGCCATCGTCTCGTTCGTGGCCTTCTCACGGCCAAGAGCGCCTTCCAGCGCGCTGATTAAGGCGGTGCATTGCCGATCCATCGCCAACCGCCAGGCTCGGAGCGGCAGGGCCAGCCACAGGAATGGCAGTTCATTCTGCAGGGACCACACGATGCTTCGTTCTCCCGCATCGCGGGCGCTGAGCAATAGGTGAATAGGGATTTCCGCACTCGAAGGCAGCAGCTTCAAGGCATCGAAAGCGCTTGCTGGAAGCCCATTCAGATTGATGGCGGCGTCACGCAGCCACTTGAGGTCATCCGCGCCGGCCTCGCCGCATCCGAGCCGGGCGAGCGCGTGCAGGAGAGCGCGCTGTCGCTCGCTGTCGTCCGTCATCGCCAAGGCTGAAACCAGAACACCGGCATACGTGTCGGGTGTGCCCGGCTGTGCAATCGGGAACGGCCGTGAAATAACATCGACGCCATCGCGCAGGTAGACAAGGCAGGGTCCTTTGCACCGCTCGGGGAGCCGCCACATTCCGTCCTCGGCATACTCCAATGCGTGCTCGTGCCGCGGATCCAAGATCATGCGCCCCACGGGTGCCGCGCCGGAGTGGTCTGAGGGGGGAAGCCAGCGCACCAAGGTACCGTCGCGGACAAGCTGCTCGTAACGGTAGCGGCTTATACGGATCGGCGGCCGTGAATCCCCGATGAAATCGATCTCCGCCAAGTCATCATGGTTGGGCAGCGTGGCGAAGATCTCATCGATCGCGCCGCGCAGGATTCCCGAGGAAGTTCGCCATCGACGACGGTCTTGATGCCCGACTTGGAACCCTTCGGGCCAAGATGAAGTACCGCCCGGCGGGGCGACACGGCGACTGCGCCCCGCAGCGCGCCGATATCGACATGCCGACCGGCCGGGAGGATTGCGCCATCGGCCAGTGCGACAACGGCATCTCGGCCGACAAGCGGAACGATCACGTCGAAGGATTGCCCCCCCGGCGGCCGCAGGGTCATCGGCAGCCGATACACGGGGCGTCCGGTGAACCGGACCGAAAGATCCGAAGGGTCGGTCGCATCGACCGTGCAGGCGGTCGGGTGGACAGCGGCAGTCCATCCGGGAAGCCCTTGGAGGCGGATTTCGCCGTCGAGGGCACTCTTCATGATGCCGATAATGCGGGCATCGCCGGGCACGAGGGCCAGTTTGCGTTTCTCGATCTGGATGTTGGCGGCCGGGTCGCGCCAGGAGAGCTCCATCTGCCCAGCACCGCTGAGCGGCCCAGAGAGCGGCACCCATTTGCCTCCTAGGCGACGTATAAACAGCTCCCCGGCTCCTGGCGGCCGCTGCCTTCTCGCCTCGTGAATCACAGGTCGCGCTGGCGATGCGATCAGCTCCCATTCACCGTCGGCAAGCGCAAAGCCTGTCGGAGCGAACGGACTCAGCTCGAGCTCATGCTCCCGTTCTTCGGAATCCGGCTCGACCCGGAAACGAACTGCGTCACCCTCGCCGCCATGAAAATAGGCGGCCGCGGTCAGGCGAGCGAGTTTGCGGCCCAACGCTGGAATATCCTCGGTGTCGGTCACCGCGCCGTCGACCGTCGGCTCGATCGTCCAGTCGCGCGGGACGAGAACGTAAAGGGTCTTCGCAGGAGAACTCACCGAACCCGCGCGAAAGAAGCGAAGCAGCGGCTCGTGCGGCGTTGAACCTTCATCGGGCTCAAACACAAGCACCTCCGACCGCAGTGCGTCGCCGCGCGGCCATGTCCATGAATACGGGGTGCAGTCCGGCGAGCTTATTGTGGTCGTGGCCGGTACCGTGAAGGGGAAATCGATCAGTAGCCTCGCTGTGTGCATGAAAGGACGGACCCGCCAGCGCCGCTGCTCGCCCACCGGGGGTTCGAAGAGCGCGACCTCGCCGGCAAGGTGCTTGCCCAGCTCACCAGTCGCAATCACACGGGCGCGGCTCGTTGCCGGCAGTCCGGGCAGTCTTGCCGGCGGAATTTCGCCTTCGGCAAGCAGCTGTAGCGCCGGGTGCCAATCGTCCTCGCGCTTGACCAGATAGCGCCGGACCTCCACGCCTTCCGTGGTTAGGCCAGTCATCTTCTCGTCCAGCAACCCGGTCAGCAACTCGGCGACAAGGGCTTCATCCTCGGCCGGAACGTAAATGGGGAGGTCCTCGCGCCAGCCTGGATGTTTGGCGTTGAGAAACGCTGAGTTGCGAATGCCGTCGCGGCTTTCGGCTTCCGCCTTTTTCCGCAGTTCGAGGAGGCTCGCGACGAGTTCGGAGCACAACGCGACAAAATCGTCGTGCTGATAGCTCTTGCGCATTCGGCCGCGCTCTTCTTCGGCGATCGCAAGAATTTCGTCAGCCCTGTCAACTCGCCAGGCGATGGCCCGGCGCATGATCGCGCGCAGATAATCCTTCAGCCAGCCGCGCGCGCCCTCCGCCAGGATCCTGACGGGAAAGCCCCCTTCAAGCGCCACAGTGAGCAGAAACTCGCGTGCATGGACGCTCCGTCGCAGTGGACGCCGCCAGTACTCCAGACCAGAGGTGGTCAGCGCCTGTTTGCTGACATAAGGCACGGACGGAAAGAGATCGGGCGCAGGGTCGTCCCACCGAAGGAACGTCGAAGCCGATTCACGGCGGAACCAATCCGCGCAATATGCGACAAACAACGCAGCGGCGCGGCTATCCGGTTCAAGCAAACGTCCGACGCTCACCAATCGGCGCAGTATCTTCTTTGCGTGTTCATACTCGCCATCCGCCATTCTGTAACGATAGAGCGGCCGCCCATCCGGGCGCGGGAGTTTGCGCGCGCCGAGAAAAGCCTGCAGCCAGTCGTGAACCGACTCTGATGGCTGGGCTGCGCTTCGGGCTGTCGCCGTTGATAATGATCGCACGAGTGCGCGGCGAGTCGTTATCACCTTTATATGCAGAACGTTGGCCGCGTCGCTATTTCTCTGCTTCAGCTCTTCGTTGAGCGCGTCGAGAAACGGGAGGTCACTGCCCCTCTGCTGGAACAGCTCGGCGAGCCGCTCTTCTTCTAGAAGAGACAGATCTCCGAATTTCCTATCCGACATGCTCCCCATCTTTGACTCCCTCTGGAAGCATGGACGAAAATCGTGAACAAGCAACCGGAAAACAACTTCCTTCTAGGGTCCAGACTCATAACTGTATATTCCGGAGGCGAGCTGGGTCGGAACGGTATTGAAACGATCAGGCCCGGCATTCCACATTTTGCAGACGTCTTCGTGCGGGATCCCACGCAGGCTCTCAGGCGCTTCGCGAAGTTGTGAGCGGCCAGGATCGCTTCACGTGGCTCGCCCAACTGCTTGTGTCTGTCCTCGCGGTGTCGCTTGACCGTCGCCTCCTTGAGCGTACGGATCATGCGTTCAACTTGGCCATCGATCCAAGGATGATTATGTTTGGTCATACGATGCTCGATGCCGTTCTTTCGGCCGCGCCGAGCGAACATGTGGATTGCGTAGCGCGCCATTGGTCCATTTGGGTTCTTGGGAAGACTACGCGAACTGGATGCGGTTATTATCGTCAGAACCGTATGGATCGTGTAGGGGTCTGCTTTGATCAGCGCCTCCAGAAAGGCGGTCGCGGTCAATCGATTGGCTTCGCACTCGAGCCTGATGAAAGGGATCTCGACGTGTGAGCGAGTCAGATGCGGGATCGTAGCCTGCAACGCGTAGAGTCGATCGTCGGGAAGCCTGTGCTAGCAGAACGCGACCGTGATCGCTTCTTCCTCCGCCGTGGCTTCGGTTAGTTGCTGGCGCTGGACTTCTTGAGATCAGTGGACACGGCTCTTCTCCTCGGCGATGGCGATCGCCTCGTGAAGTTTGAGCGCGGACGCGACGGCCTGCGCTTCGTCGGGCGTGAAGCGGAGAGGCGGTTCGCTTCGGCGACCATAGCCGTGGTTTCGAGAAGCGCGCGGGCGCGGGCGGCTTCGCCCTGCCCATGATGCGCGTTGACGTTGGGATTGATCTTGGCGACCATGTTCGTCCGATCCTCTTTTTCGCTCGCAGCAACCCGCACCTTGGCGACCGCACTTGTTCCCTCTTCCCCGCCCGCACCGCTCCCCACACCCCATAAAGGGGTGGTGGTGCGGGTGCGGGACAGTGAGGATTTCTCCGCACCTTCCGCGCCCATCCGCATCGCACCTCTTGAAGGTGCAGGTAGTGTGATCAGGGAGTGTCCGGATTGACCTCCACGAACGGCCGCTCGTCGCCATTGCCGTCGGGACGGCGAACGACGTGGAAGACGCCGTTCTTGATCCAAATGCGGAGCAATCCCTTGATCTTCTCCTTGTCGCGGGGGGCGTCCGTATCGAGCCCGAGCACTTTGGCGATAGCCTTGCCGACCCACTCCTTCGCTTGCACGCTCTCCCGCCACTGGCCGGAGGCGACGATGTTCTTGACCGCTTCGAGGTCGGCGACGGTGACGTCGTCGAGCGGATCGGGCCACTTCCAGTCGGTGACGACGCCGATGAAGTCGGACGGCGTGAAGTGGTCGCCGTTCTCAAGATCGACCGACTTCATCTCGAACCACTGAGACGCTTCGGGCGCGGGCGACATGTTCGCCTTGCCGGTGGTCACGCGGAAATAGGTGCGTCGGTTCTCGACGCCGGCCTTCTTGGCCTCTTCCGCGGTCATCTGGTTCAGCGCGCGAGCAGAGCGCGCTGCTGAAATCATCGCAGAAGCGCCGCGCGCGGCCTCAACCGTCACTTCCACGTCGCCAACCTTGCGCGCGTGGTGCACCAGGTCGATGGAGCAACCGGTCGCGTTGGCGACGCCGGCCCACTCGCGCGACACAACGTCGATGGCGGCGTTGTCGTTCTCGTTCACCCGGTGGGACGATACGAACGGATCGACGATCATCACGTCGATCTGGTTAGCGACGATCGTTGCCTTCACGGCTTCCACCAGCGGGCGCTGCACCTTGATCTCACCGCGGATCATCTCGGCGACGACGACTTGCGTGTCGCGACCACTGTTGACGAAGAGCTTGCCGCGACAGTCGTCGCGGCGAATGCCATAATGCTTGAGGGTCGCGGCGATGCGGCGGTGAAGCTCGTCGAGCGGGTCTTCGCCGTTCCAAATCCAGACGTTGAGCGCAGCAACCGGCTTGATGTCGTGGAGTAGCGCGCGGCCGCAGATCATTGCGACGGTCTCGGCGATGGTCAGAGACGACTTGCCTACGCCGCCGGCGGCGATGGTCGCCGAGACGTAGCCGCGGATGAAGTGCTTATAATAGAGCCACTGGCGGCGGGGAATTGTCGTCGAATCGGGCCATCCGTAGGGAGCCGCTTCGATCAGCGGAGGTTTCGGAGACGAAGAATGGGCTTGCGCCCCCTCGTGGCCGGACTGGTCGCCGTGCGGCTCGCTCTCCGACTGGGCTTCGGTCTCACGCTCGCCCCACCCGAAGTACTCGGGCGTCTTGCCAAGGCGCTCGCACAACCAGAAGGCGGCGTCCTTCACCGTCGGTGCGCCGCCATGTTCGATCACGATGTCAATCGGCGTACGGCGACCGCGCCGCGCGTCGCCCATGTCGGCGACGCCGAAATCAACGATGCCGCCGGACGCGCCAATCTTAAAGGACAAATCTTCTTCAAGGCTGCGTCCAAGAGCATCAGAACTGACGCGATAGTCGCCTGAGCCCGGATACCACTTTGCGTGGCGATAGATTTTGAGGAACCAGTCGGGATCGCACATGGCCGCGTCGTTCACTTCGCGGAAGAAGTCTCTCCCGCCAGCGAGCTTCGATTTCGGCTTTTTCGCCGGGATCATACCGCCGGGCTTGCTGCCGTCACGCTTGACAAACTTGATAACGCTTGCGGTCTTGGGCCGCTCCGTCGACTCGCGATGCGCGGCGCGCGCCTCCGCTTCCGCGTTAGGCTGGAACTCCACGGCGCGCGCCACCAGCGCAGCGATGGTTTGCGGCGCGGGCGCGATGCTCTTCGGCGTGTCGGGCAGATGGTTGCCGGTGATCGTCAGATAGCGCTGCTTGCCGTAAATCTCGACGTGCGCCGGGTCGCACTTCGTTGCGTGCTCGACCTTGCCGCGCGCGATCAGGCGGATGCCGGCGCCGCTCGGGCTGATCTCGTCGTAGGTTTCGGCGAGGTCGAGGATCGCGCGCGCCCACGGGTCGATCTCACCGGTGGCAGGATCGCGGCACTTGTCGAGGTCGATGCCGGTGAAGTCGTCGTTTTCGGAGAGCACGAAGCCGACGCCGGGCAGCTTGCGCGTTATGGCAAAGATGCGCGCCTGATCGTAGCTGCCCCACGTCGCGGGATCAGAATGGCTGGCACCGCCGCCCATGCGCGGGTTGATGGGCGGCTTAGTCCGCCTCGTCGTGCCATCTGCTCCGACGACCTCCTTGTAGTACCAGCACACCCATTGCCGACGGCCGCTCAGCTCGGCGAGCGCCGGCAGTGCGATGTTGGCGGTCAGCCGCGCCATCGGATTAGCGCTCATCGAACCCGTCCATCAGGAAGAGGTCGAGGTCAGTACGGAGAAAGAGGCGGCACTTGCCGATCTTGATCGAGCGAAGCTTGCCGGACTTGATCGCGCGGTAAAGCGAAGCGCGGCTCAGGCCAGTATAGTCGCACGCGCCCGGAAGGCGGAGGGCGCGTGGCTCGCCTGCAATCGTCTTTGTTGTCATGAGCATTATCCTTTTCTTTGATACGATCAGAGAAAAGGGCAGAAGGCCCATTGCGTCAGTTAAGAAGACCTCTAGCGAACTGCCTGATGCGCGGCGTTTCGCTGGACTCAACTAGGAAGAGGATCCGTCAGGGTTCTTGGCGCTGGCGGCAAAGCGTTCTTCAAGGCTACGTTCTATGCGGCTGAAGAAAGCGTCAAATGCAGCATCGCGCAGGGTCGATGTTAGCTTGGCCGTCCCCGAAATATCGTCGTCGTTCAAAGTCGATGCATCCGCGAGCGGCCCTTCGAGTCCGGCGGCGATGCTTTCAAGATGTTGATCCGCGAGCGTCTGCCCAATCAGTATGTAATGATTTTCGAGTTGCACCCGGCGATTTTCGCGATCGATGTCCTCACGCTCACCTTCGGACAAGAGCTCATTTCGATCGAAGTCCGGGTCCTCCATCAGCTCTTCGATCTGGTCGTCTGTCTTTCCGCCGCCTGCCTTAACAATTTCCAGCGGTCGAGGAGCGCCGTGAGCGTCACGGAATTTTGCGATCGCCGCATAGAGTGTGGATTCAGGCATCACAAAATTTGGATAGCGTTCACGCGCCCATGAGATGGCCTCTGCGATCGACGCTTTCTTCCGCATCGATGGATTCTCGGCTTGTAGTGCGAGCGTATACTCAGCGACATGTTCACGGAAACAGTCGCGTACATACTGATGCAGCACGCTTTTCTTATTCCGCCCTGGGCGGCCAAGCGCTCTCGAACTGTCTTGAACCGTGAAAGCGCGAAGTCCTCTCTTGAGTTCGGCGACGAGGCGCCTTCGATCTGCGGATTTCAAAATACGCGACGTTTCGAGAAGGTTTATGAACCGCTTGATTTGAGCATGATTCAGGACTCTCTTTGCACGCGTCCGACGTCGCGTAGGAGACCTCGTCCTGCGCGGGCTCTTAGATGCGGTCTCCACCTGAAAAATCCCGAAACTTGAAAAAAGCCCTTCGCGGGCCTGCGCGTATTGCTCTGATAAACCAATTTCCAGAAATTTGTCCAAAGCCGCCTTAAACGCTACCGGCTATAGCCTTCGCATCGGTGACGCTTCGAATGGTCTTCCACACGTCCAACTGATCCGCCCACCATTGCGCCATCTCGACGCGTTCCTGCCAGAACATGCCGCGGGCGTAGGCGCGGCGGACGGGGTCGGGGTCTTGGTGAGCGAGAGCGCGTTCGATCGCGTCGGCAGAGAAGCGACCCGACTCGTTCAGCAACGTCGACGCTGTCGCTCTGAAGCCGTGCGAGGTGACTTCGTCCTGCGCATAGCCGAGTCGGCGCAGGGCCGCATTCAGCGTGTTTTCGCTGATCGGCCGCGTCGCTGTCCGCACCCCGGGAAAGACCAGCCGCCCCTCGCCAGTCAGAGGCCGCAGCCATTCGAGGATCGCCAGCGCTTGACGCGCAAGCGGCACACGGTGCTCGCGACGCATCTTCGTGCGCGCCGCCGGGACGATCCAGACGGCGTTCTCCAGATCGAATTCGGCCCATTCGGCCATGCGCAGCTCGCCGGGGCGGGTGAAGACGAGCGGCAACAGCTTCAGCGCGGCGACGGTCGAGGGCTGGCCCTGAAAGCCGTCGATCGCCCGCAGCAGCGCGCCGAGCGCGGCCGGGTCAGTGATCGCGGCGCGGTGCTTGACGCGGGGAGCGCTGATCGCGCCGCGTAAAGCGGTCGTCGGATCGTTGGTCGCGCGCGCCGTGGCGATGGCATAGCGAAAGATCGCGCCTACCGTGCCTCGCAGGCGCTTGGCGGTCTCCAGATTGCCGCGGTTCTCGATGCCCTTGAGCAGCGACAGCACCTCGGGCGCGCTGATGTCGGCGATCGGTCGCTTGCCTAGCTTCGGAGCGGCCAGCGCCAGCAGCCACATCACCTTGTCGATCGTCGCCGGCGCGCGGGCTTCGCGGCGCAGCTTGTCCAGATATTCCCCGGCGACGGCCTCGAAGGTTGTGGCGGCTGATATGGCGCGCGCAATCTTGTCCGCCTTCTTTTTCTGGCCGGGGTCCTGCCCTGCGGCGAGAAGCTCCTTGGCCTCGTCGCGCCGGTCGCGAGCCGCTCGCAGGCCGACAGTCGGATATGCCCCGAAAGAGAGCGTGCGCTCCTTGCCGTCGAGGCGGTAGGCCATCCGCCACAGCTTCGAGCCGGTCGGATTGACGACGAGGAAGAGCCATCCGCCGTCAGAGAGCTTGTAGGGGCGCTCGCCCGGTTTGGCGTTGCGAATCTGGGTGTCGGTGAGCGGCATTGCGGGTATCGAACCTGCGGGCAGTTTCGCGATACTCGCAACGATACCCGCTCGGCGGCGAGCGGCAAGGGGCCGACTGGAGCGCGCGGGAGAAGCCCCGAGACGAACATCCGTTGATTTTCAACGATATTTCGGCCTATGGGAGACGCGCTGAGACGGCCGGAAATGGGGAAATGGTGCCGCAAGAGGGATTCGAACCCCCGACCCCCTCATTACGAATGAGGTGCTCTACCAGCTGAGCTATTGCGGCGCCGCGTCGTTGGCGCGCCTTGCGGCGGGCCTTGGCGAACGGCGCTCTCATAGCTGCGTCGTTCGCACTTGTCCATCGGGTTTGCGGGGCGCCGCCGCGCGCCTCAGACCACCGCGAGCCGGATCTCGCCGAGCCGCTCGATCGCGCCGACCATCGTCTGGCCGCGCTTGACCGCGCCGACGCCCTCGGGCGTGCCGGAGTAGATCAGGTCGCCCGCCTCGAGCTCGTAATAGCGCGACAGAATGGCGATCTGCTCGGGGACCGACCAGATCATGTCGGCGAGGTTCGCCGCCTGCTTCGCCGCCCCATCCACGCTCACCGAGATCGCGCCGACGGCCAGATGGCCGACCGCCGCGACCGGGTGGATCGGCCCGATCGGCGCCGACAAATCGGCCGATTTGCCGATCTCCCAGGGCAGGCCTTTGGCCTTCATCTCGCCCTGCCGGTCGCGCCGCGTCATGTCGAGGCCGACGGCGTAGCCGTAGACGCAGTCGAGCGCGCGCTCGACCGGAATGTCGCGCCCCCCGCTCTTGAGGGCGACCACCATCTCGATCTCGTGGTGATAGCTCTCCGTCCCCGGCGGATAGGGGTGCGAAACCGTCTCGCCCGGAGCGCAATATTGCAGCGCGTCGGCGGGCTTCAGGAAGAAGAACGGGGTCTCGCGCGTCGGGTCGCCGCCCATCTCGCGCGCATGCGCGGCGTAGTTGCGGCCAATGCAATAGACCCGGCGCGCCGGAAACAGCCCGCCGCCGGCGACGGGGATGGCGGGGCGCGGCGCGGGCGCGATCACATAGTCGGTCATGTCGTCCTCCCTGTGCGCGCTTCTGGCACGGCGCGCCGCGCCCGGCTAGAAGGGAGCCGATTCTGCCTCTCCGTCGGGGAGGAGCCATTCCGGAACGTCATGGCCGACCTGAGACCCGCCCCCGCGCGACCGCACGTCAATCCGGCGCTGAAATTCGCGCTCGAACTCGGCCCGCTGCTGCTGTTCTTCGGCGTCAACTACATCTTCACCGGCAAGGACGCGGCGGGCGTCGACCAGTCCGGCCTCGTGCCGGCCACGGCCGCGCTGATGGCGGGCGTCGTCGTCGCACTGATCGTCTCGCGCCTCGTCACCGGCAAGATCCCGGTGATGCCGCTCGTCACCGCCGTCTTCGTGCTGATCTTCGGCGGGCTCACGCTGGCGCTCAACAACCCGACCTTCATCAAGCTGAAGCCGACCATCGTCAACGCGCTGTTCGGGTCGGCGCTGCTCGGCGGCCTCGCCTTCAACCGTCCGCTGCTGCCGATCGTGCTCGATTCGGTGCTGCACCTGACCGAGGAGGGCTGGCGCAAGCTCACCTTCCGCTGGGGGCTGTTCTTCTTCGTCCTGGCGGCGCTGAACGAGATCGTCTGGCGCACGCAGAGCGAATCGTTCTGGGTCAACTTCAAGGTGTTCGGCGTGATGCCGCTGACGCTGATCTTCGCGCTGACGCAGACGCCGCTGATCCTGAAACACGAGCTGAAGCCCGAGCAGCGCGCCGCCGAGCCGGATCATTTCTGATCGGGCGCGGCGCGCCGTTCACTTCATCGCCTTCTCGATCTCGGGAACGATCTTCGCTTTCAGGCTGTCGCCGTCGATCGGCCCGACATGCTTGTAGGCGATCGTCCCGTCGCCCCTGACGATGAAGGTCTCGGGCACGCCGTAGACCCCCCAGTCGATCGAGGCGCGACCGGACTTGTCGACGCCGATCAGCGCGTAAGGATTGCCGCGCGCGCCCAGAAATCGCCGGGAGTTCTCCGGCTCGTCCTTGTGCGCGACGCCGGCGAGGCGCACGCCCTTCGCCTTCAGCGCCTCGTCGGCCGCCAGCTCCATCAGGAAGGCGTGCTCGGCGTGGCAGGGCACGCACCAGGAGGCGAAGACGTTGACGACCGTCACCTTGCCGGTCTTCAGGTCGGCGTCCGAGAAGCCGGGGCGGCCGACGCCCTCCAGCGCCGGCAGCGCGAAGGCGGGCGCCGGCTTGCCGATCAGCGCGGAGGGGATGCGGTGCGCGTCGCCCGCGCCGAGGCGCACGAAGAACAGCGCCGACAGCGCCGCGAAGACGATCAGCGGCAGCACGACGAGGAAGGGCGGGCGCTTGCGCGGCGCCTCGGGGGCAGGCGCGGCCTCGCTCATCGCGTCTCTCCGCGCTCGTGATGGAAGCCCTGCGCCTCGAGGCGCTCGAGCGCCTTCTTCTGCCGGCGATAGTCGAGCGCCAGCGCCAGCGCCATGCCGCCGAGCGTCAGCGCGGCGACGAGATAGGAGGCGATGATGAAGGGGCCGTGGCTCATCAGGCGGTCGCTCCCCGCACGACGGCGCGCGGGCCGGCCTCGCCGCGGCTGGCCGCCTCCATGCTCAGACGCCGCACCCGGCGCGCGAGAATCTCGTTGCGGATCGCCATCAGATGCATGGTCATGAACAGGAAGGTGAAGGCGAGCGACATCACCGCCAGCGGCCACAGCAGCGAGGAATGGATCGTCGGCCCGCCCATGCGGAAGACGGAGGCCGGCTGGTGCAGCGTGTTCCACCAGTCGACCGAGAACTTGATGATCGGAATGTTGACGACGCCGACGAGAGTGAGCACGGCGGCCGCCTTGGCGGCCCTGGTCGGCTCCTCGATGGTGCGCCACAGCGCGACGAGCCCGAGATAGATCAGGAACAGCACCAGCATCGAGGTCAGCCGCGCATCCCATTCCCACCATGTGCCCCACATCGGCTTGCCCCACATCGAGCCGGTGAACAGGCACACGAAGGTGAAGGCCGCGCCGAGCGGGGCGGCCGCCTTCTGCGCCGCGTCGGCGAGCGGGTGGCGCCACACCAGCGTGCCGAGCGCGGCCGAGGTCATCACCCCGTAGATGAACAGCGCCATCCAGGCCGACGGCACGTGGATGTACATGATGCGCACGCTCTCGCCCTGCTGGTAGTCGGCGGGCGAGCCCAGAAACGACATGTAGAGCCCGACGCCGATGAGGCCGAGGCCGAGCGCCGCCGTCCACGGAATCAGGCGGCCGGCGAGCCCCATGAACAGCGTCGGATTGGCGTATTTGAGCATGATCTGCGGGCCTCGGGGGCTTCGGGCGCGGAACCTGCCCGCGCCGATCCGTCTCGACACAGGGGGAGATAGAGGGGCGGGCCCGGTTTGGCAAACCGCGACCCCCTGCGCGACGTTGGCGCAGGCGCTCGGGGCCGCCTCACTCTCGCCCGTGCCGAAGCGCCGCGGCGGCGGCGAAGGGGGCGCCGGCGACGGCCAGCAGCGTCAGCGCGCACAGGATCGAGAACGGCGTCCAGAACGGCACCGTGCCGCCGCGCGCCGCCGCCGAGGCGGCGACGCCGAAGATCAGCACCGGCACGGTGAAGGGCAGCACCAGCACCGCCATCAGCAGGCCGCCGCGCCGCAGACTCGCGGTCAGCGCCGCGCCGATCGCCCCGATGAAGGTGATCGCCGGCGTGCCGGCGAGCAGCGCCAGCGTGACGCCCCACAGCGCCTCGCCCTCGACCGCCAGCATCAGCCCGAACAGCGGCGCGGCGATGACGAGCGGCAGGCCCGTCGCCGCCCAATGGGCCAGACACTTCACCAGCACGACCAGTTCGAGCGGCGTGCGCGCCGTCATCATCAGGTCGAGCGAGCCGTCCTCGGCGTCGGCCTGAAACAGCCGGTCCAGGCCGATCAGCGTGGCGAGCAGCGCCGCGATCCACAACAGCGCCGGGCCGATGCGCGACAAGAGGTTGAGGTCGGGCCCGAGCGCGAAGGGGGCGATGGAGACCAGGATGAGGAAGAAGACGACGCCCGTCGCGCCGCCCCCGCCGATCCGGCGGGCGAGGCGAATCTCGCGCAGGAACAGAGATTTGAGCGCCCTCACGCCGCCTCCCCCAGAACCAGGGCGTCCGCCCCTTCGAGGCCGATGGGCGCGTGCGTGGCGGCCACGATCATTCCGCCGGAGGCCAGATGCTCGGCCATCACGGCGGCGAAGCGCGCCTGCGAGGCGACGTCGAGCGCCGTCACCGGCTCGTCGAGCAGCCACACCGGCCGTCGGGCGACCAGCACGCGGGCGAGCGAGGCGCGCCGGCGCTGGCCGGCGGACAGGTAGGCGACAGGAAAATCGGCGGCGTGGGCGAGGTTGACGCGCGCCAGCGCGGCGTCGGCGTCGAGCCCGCCCTCGCCGGCCGCCAGCAGCGCGGCCCAGACGTCCAGCGTCTCGCGCGGCGTCAGCGCCGATTTCAGCGCCTCGCGATGGCCGACATAGTGGCAGGATTCGGCCGCCGGCGCCTCGGCGTCGGCCGCGCCCTCCAGCGTCACCTCGCCGTCCGCGAGGGGCAGCAGGCCGGCCAACCCCGCGAGCAGCGTCGATTTTCCTGCCCCGTTCGGCCCCGTGACCACCAGCGCGCGGCCCGCCTCCAGCGTGAACGACACGCGATCGAGAACGCGCCGGCCGCCGCGTTCGATGGTCACGTCTCGTACGATCAGGCGCATGCGGGAATTGCCGGTCCGGGCTTGGCCGCGCGCGCTCGCGCGACTTTCGTCCGTGTAGCGGCTGTTCGCGAAATTATCTATAAGGCCGCCATCGTTTTCGCCCCCCACCCGGAAGGACGCCATGGCCTCCCTCGACAGTTTCAAGTGCCGTCAGACCCTCGCCGTCGGCGACAGGACGTACGACTACTTCTCGCTGGTGGAGGCGGAGAAGAACGGCCTGACGGGCATCGCCGCGCTGCCCTATTCGATGAAGGTGCTGGTCGAGAACCTGCTGCGCTTCGAGGACGGCCGCTCGGTCACGAAGGAGGACGTCGTCGCCGTCGCCAAATTGGCTGGTCAATCGCGGCAAGGCCGAGAAGGAGATCGCCTTCCGCCCGGCCCGCGTGCTGATGCAGGACTTCACCGGCGTGCCGGCGGTGGTCGATCTCGCCGCCATGCGCGACGCGATGAAGGCGCTCGGCGGCGACCCCGAGAAGATCAATCCGCTGGTGCCGGTCGACCTCGTCATCGACCATTCGGTGATCGTCGACGAGTTCGGCACGCCGAAGGCTCTGGATCAGAACGTCGCGCTGGAATACGAGCGCAACGGCGAGCGCTACAACTTCCTCAAGTGGGGCCAGGGCGCGTTCGACAACTTCCGCGTCGTGCCGCCCGGCACCGGCATCTGCCATCAGGTCAATCTCGAATATCTCGCCCAGACCGTCTGGACGCGCGACGAGAAGAACGCGAAAGGCGAGAAGGTCGTCGTCGCCTATCCCGACACGCTGGTCGGCACCGACAGCCACACCACCATGGTCAACGGCATGGCGGTGCTCGGCTGGGGCGTCGGCGGCATCGAGGCCGAGGCCGCGATGCTCGGCCAGCCGCAGTCGATGCTTCTGCCCGAGGTGATCGGCTTCAAGCTGACGGGCAGGCTGAACGAGGGCGTCACCGCGACGGACCTGGTGCTGACCGTCACGCAGATGCTGCGCAAGAAGGGCGTGGTCAACAAGTTCGTCGAATTCTACGGCCCCGGCCTCGACAACATGACGCTCGCCGACCGCGCGACGATCGCCAACATGGGCCCGGAATACGGCGCGACCTGCGGCTTCTTCCCCGTCGACGCCGAGACCATCGCTTTCCTCAAGACATCCGGCCGCACGGCCGAGCGCGTCGCCCTGGTCGAGGCCTACGCCAAGGCGCAGGGCATGTTCCGCGTCGCCGGCTCGGCCCGATCCGGTGTTCACCGACACGCTCGAACTCGACCTCGGCGACGTCGTTCCGTCGATGGCCGGCCCCAAGCGCCCCGAGGGCCGCGTCGCGCTCACCGACATCGCGCCGAACTTCCGCGCGGTTCTGTCCAGCGAGTACAAGAAGGACGGCGAGACCGCCAAGACCTTCGCCGTCGCCGGCAAGGACTTCGATCTCGGCCACGGCGACGTGGTCATCGCGGCGATCACCTCATGCACCAACACGTCGAACCCGAGGCGTGCTGATCGGCGGCCGGCCTGCTCGCCCGCAACGCCGCCGCCAAGGGCCTGAAGGCCAAGCCGTGGGTGAAGACCTCGCTGGCGCCGGGCTCGCAGGTCGTCGCGCAATATCTCGCCGACGCCGGCCTGCAGCCGCATCTCGACGCGCTCGGCTTCAACCTCGTCGGCTTCGGCTGCACCACCTGCATCGGCAATTCCGGCCCGCTGCCGGCGGAGATTTCGAAGTCGATCAACGACAACGGCATCGTCGCCGCCGCCGTCCTCTCGGGCAACCGCAACTTCGAGGGCCGCGTCTCGCCGGACGTGCAGGCGAACTATCTCGCCTCGCCGCCGCTGGTCGTCGCCTACGCGCTCGCCGGCTCCGTGCAGAAGGACCTGACGACCGAGCCGCTCGGCATGGGATCGGACGGCAAGCCCGTGTATCTGAAGGACATCTGGCCCACCTCGCAGGAGGTCGCCGAGTTCATCGCCAAGAACGTGACCGCAAGATGTTCCGCGAGCGCTATGCCGACGTGTTCAAGGGCGACGCCAACTGGCAGGCGTCGCCGCGCCGGCGGGCAAGACCTACAGGTGGGACATGGGCTCGACCTATGTCCAGAACCCGCCCTACTTCAGCGGCATGACGATGACGCCCCAAGCCGGTGACCGACATCGCCGGCGCGCGCGTGCTGGCGCTGTTCGGCGACAAGATCACCACCGACCACATCTCGCCGGCCGGCTCCATCAAGGCCGCCTCGCCCGCGGGGAAATATCTCGTCTCGCATCAGGTCGCGCCGGCCGACTTCAACCAGTACGGCACGCGCCGCGGCAACCATGAAGTGATGATGCGCGGCACCTTCGCCAACATCCGCATCAAGAACTTCATCATGAAGGCGGCGGACGGCTCCGTGCCCGAAGGCGGCGTGACCAAGCACTTCCCCGACGGCGGGGCGATGTCGATCTACGACGCCGCGATGGCCTACGAGGCCGAGCGCGTTCCGCTCGTCATCTTCGCCGGCGCCGAATACGGCAACGGCTCCTCGCGCGACTGGGCGGCCAAGGGCACCAACTTGCTCGGCGTGCGGGCGGTCGTCGCCCAGAGCTTCGAGCGCATCCATCGCTCGAACCTCGTCGGCATGGGCGTGCTGCCGCTCACCTTCGAGGAAGGGACGACCTGGCAGACGCTCGGCCTGAAGGGCGACGAGCTCGTCACCATCCACGGCCTCGGCGACACGCTGAAGCCGCGCCAGAAGATGGAGATGGAGATCGTCTACGGCGACGGCCGCAAGGCGACGGTGCCGCTGAACTGCCGCATCCTGACGCTCGACGAGATCGAGTATTTCAGGAACGGCGGCATTCTTCACTACGTGCTGCGCCAGCTCGCCGCGTAAGCGACGCGCAGGCTGAAGCGCTTCGAGGCCGCCGGTTTCGCCGGCGGCCTTTTTCGTCAGCCTCGCGCGACCTTTCGCCGCTGCCGATGACGCGCTCCTCACCACCATGTGAGTGTCGTCGCCTTGGACGCGCGCCTAGGGTGCAGGCCATGCGCAACGACAAGAGACTGCGGACGTTCACCGCGGCGCGGCTCGTTCTGGCGGGCCTGCTCGTCGCCCTCGCCTCGCCCGCCCGGGCGGACGACGAGACGCCGGCCCTGCCGGCGCCCAGCGTCGTCGAACTGTTCACCAGTCAGGGCTGCTCGTCCTGCCCGCCGGCCGACGCGATGCTGTCGCGCATCGCCCTCCAGCCCGGCGTCATCGCCCTGTCGATGCCGGTCGACTACTGGGACTATCTCGGCTGGAAGGACACGCTCGCCCAGCCCGCCTTCACGCAGCGCCAGAAGGCCTATGCGCATGCGCGCGGCGACGCGCGCGTCTACACGCCGCAGATCGTCGTCGACGGCGCCGCGCATGCGGTCGGCTCCGACGCATCCGACGTCGGCCGCGCCGCGCGCGAGGCGCAGGCGCACAAGGGCGCGATGGGTGTGGCCGTGGCGCTCGCGCCCGATCGCGCGCGCGTCGACATCGGCGCGGCGAGCGCGGGCGGCCCGCGTCAGGCGATCGTCTACGCGCTGCGCGTGGCGCGCGCGAAATCCGTCGCCATCGGCCGCGGCGAGAATCGCAACCGCACGATCACCTACGCCAATGTGGTGCGCGCGATGTCGCGCATCGGCGAATGGACGGGCGAGGCCGCGAGCTTCGAGGTTCCCGCGAGCCTGCGCAACTCGCCCGACGGCGACGCCATCGCCGTGCTGGTGCAGACGCAGGATCAGGCGCGGCCCGGCCTCATTCTCGGCGCGGCGCTGCGCTGAAGGCTCACACGACGTAGAGCCGGTCCGGCGTCTCGTTGACGTCGCCCTCCCCGCGCGGCGCGTGATGCGCCAGAATCGCGCCGACGCGCGCCACGGCCTCGACGCATCCGTCGATCGGCCGCCCCTCGCGCGCGGCGGCGACCAGCGCGTCGACCGCCTCCTGCCACTCGCGCTTGTCGACCGCCTCGGCGACGCCGTCGTCCGCGACGATGCGCGCGTAATGTTCGGCGAGCGAGCAGAACACGAGCACGCCGGTGCGCGCGCGGGTGCGCGTGACGCCGCGCAGCACGAACTGCTCCATCGCGGCGCGATGCGCGGTCGCGCGGCGCACGCGCTTCGGCGTCACGGCGAGCCGCAACGCGGGCCGCGAGAGGATCGCAAACAGGATCGCGAAGACGACGAGCTGCGCGAGATAGATGCGATGGGCCGACAGCTCGGTCAGCACGAGCAGCGGCCAGGGCGCGGCGAGCGCCCCGAGCGTCGCCCAGGCGAAGGAGAACGCCGAATAGGCCGCCGAGGCCTGCGCGATGACGACCGTGATCTCGCCGGACGTGTCGGCCTCCGCAGCCGCGATGGCGGCGGCGACTCGATCGTGATCGGCCTGCGTGATCTCCATCACCAGCTCCCCGAGGCGCCGCCGCCGCCGGACGATCCGCCGCCGCCCGACCAGCCCCCGCCGCCGCCGCCGCTCCAGCCTCCCCCGCCGCCGGACCAGCCGCCGCCCCATCCCCCGCCCGTCGGCGGCAGGATGACGACGCGCCCGCCCCGACGCACGACGCGATTGTTCTGCGCCGTCGCGTTGCGCACGATCGAGATGAACACGAACAGGAAGATCGCGATCACGATGAACGGCAGCAGCGTCTCGATCAGATTCGACTGGTCCTCCGCGCGCAATTCGGGGCGCTTCTGCCACTCGCTCGAATCCGTCGTCAGCACGGTGATCACGTCCTCGACGCCGCGCAGGATTCCGCCGCCGAAATCGCCCTGCTTGAAGCGCGGCGTGATGGCGTTGACGATGATCACCTTCGACAGCGCGTCGGTGAGCGTGCCTTCGAGTCCGTAGCCGACCTCGATGCGCACGCGCCGTTCGTTCGGCGCGACCAGCAGCAGCACGCCGTTGTTCGCCTTCGCCTCGCCGAGCTTCCACTGCCGGAAGAGCGCGTTGGCGTAGGGCTCGATCTCCTGCCCGTCGAGCGAGCGCACCGTCGCCACCGCGAACTGGATGCCGCTCTTGGCTTCGAGATCGGCGAGCTTGGCCTCGATCTGGCTGCGCGTCGCCGGCGGGATTACGCTCGCCTCGTCGACGACGCGCCCCGTCAACGCCGGAAAGGCGGCGAGCGCGAGCGAGGCGGCGACGACCAGCGCGAGCGCGAACGCGGCCAGAGCCGCGCCCGCGCGCGCCGCCCGCGCCTCGATCCTGGCGATCATCGCCCCGCGCCCGCCGGGCCGGTCAGAAGCTCACCTTCGGCGGCGTCTGCGCGCCTTCGTTGGCCGAGAACTCCGCCATCGGCTTCGTTCCGGAGAAGAAGGTCTTCGCCCAGATCACGGTCGGGAAGGTGCGCAGCGACGTGTTGAACGCTTGCACCGCGCCGATGTAGTCGCGCCGCGCCACCGAGATGCGGTTCTCCGTGCCCTCGAGCTGCGATTGCAGCGCGAGGAAGTTCTGGTTCGATTTCAGTTCGGGATAGTTCTCGCTGACCGCGATCAGCCGGCCGAGCGCGCCGGAGAGCTGCTGCTGGGCTTGCTGGAACTGCTTCACCTTCTCCGGGTCGGACAGATCGCCCGGGGTGAGCTGGATCGACGTCGCCTTGGCGCGCGCCTCGACGACCGAGGTCAGCACGTCCTTCTCCTGCTTGGCGTAGCCCTGCACGGTGGCGACGAGATTGGGGATGAGATCGGCGCGGCGCTGATACTGGTTCTGCACCTCGGACCACTTGGCCTTGGCCGATTCCTCGAGCGTCGGAATCGTGTTGTAGCCGCAGCCGGCCACGGCGAGACCGAGAAAGATGGCGGCGAGCGCGGCGCGCACGGCGGAAAAACGCATGGGGAAAGCCCTCCCTGAGATGCCCGTAAAATAAGAAACCCTGGCGCGACCGCAATGGTTCAGCGGCCGCGCGTCCTAATTCATGCCGATCAGCACCTTTCCCTGCGCCTCCCGGCGCGAGATCGCGCCGAGCGCCTCGGCGATGCGCTCGAGCGGATAGACGGCGTGCACATGCGCCGACAATTGGCCGCCGGCGACCCAGGCGAGCAGTTGCGCCATGTTGTCCCGATGCGCCTGCGGCTCGCGGCGGATGAACTCGCCCCAGAACACGCCGCGGATGTCGCAACCCTTGAGCAGCGTCAGGTTGAGCGGGATCTTCGGGATCGTCCCGGCGGCGAAGCCGACGACGAGGAAGCGCCCCTTCCACGCCGTCGCCCGCAGCGCCGCCTCGGCGAGATCGCCGCCGACCGGATCGTAGACGACGTCGACGCCCTGCCCGCCGGTCTCCCGCTTCAGCGCCTCCTTCAGATCCTCGGCCGAATAGTCGATCCCGACGCTCGCGCCGAGCGACTGCGCGAAGGCGAGCTTTTCCGGCGAGGAGGCGCAGGCGATGACGCGCGCCCCCATGATCCGCCCGAGCTCGACCGCCGCGATCCCCACCCCGCCCGAGGCGCCGAGCACGGCGAGACTCTCGCCGGGCTTCAACTCGGCGCGCTGCTTCAGCGCGTGCAGCGAGGTGCCGTAGGTGACGAAGAGGCCCGCCGCCGCCTCGTCGCTCACCCCGTCCGGGATCGCCACGACGTTCTGCGCGGCGACCGCGAGCCGCGTGCGGCAGGCGCCGTAGAGGACATGGCCGGCGACGCGCTGGCCGACCGCAAAGCCCGCGACGCCCGCCCCGAGCGCGGCGACGCGGCCGGAAAATTCCGCCCCCGGCGAGAACGGCGGGGCGGGCTTCACCTGATAGCGGTTCTGGATGATCAGCGTGTCGAAGAAGTTCAGCGCGGCGAAACGCGCGTCGACCAGAATTTCGCCCGGCGCCGGCGCCGGGTCCTCGAGCGTCTCGATCGTCAACGCCTCCGGCGGTCCGAAATTACGGCAAAGCGCGGCGCGCATATCCTCTCCCGATGCCGTCGAACGTGATCCGACCCTAAGCGCTCCCGCGCCGGCGGCCAACGCCGGAATTTCGCCCCGATGCGGGCGCAAGAACGCGGCCGCGCTGCGAGGGCCCGGCTTCGCGGCGCGACTGTCGTCGCCCTCCCGACCGCGTTAGAGTCCGCCGCATGATTCGCACCCTGATCTCTCTCGCCCTCGCCGCCGCCCTGACCGCCCCCGCCCTCGCGCAGGAGAGCGCCAAGGCCAAGGCGGCCAAGGCGAAGGCCGCCGCCGAACAGGCCGACAAGACGAAGGCGGCCGCCAAGGACGCCAAGGGCAAGGCCAAGGCGGACGCCAAGGCCGCCGAGCCCAAGGCCGCGGAGGCGAAGGCCGACGAGACGAAGGGCAAGGGGAAAGGAAAGGGTGCCGCGGCCGCCGCGCCGGGCGGCGGCAAGCCGCTCCTCGTCGCCACCTTCGGCGATTGGGGCGCCTATACCTCGCAGGGCGCCAAGGGGAAGATTTGCTACGCCCTCGCCCAGCCGAAGGAGCGCCAGCCCGCCTCGCTGAAGCGCGACGCCGGCTACGTCTTCATCTCGACCCGCCCCGGCGAGGGCGTGCGCGGCGAGATCTCGATCATGATGGGCTTCCCCCTGAAGGAAGGCGCCTCCGGCGGCACGGCCGAGGTCGGCGCGTCCTCCTTCGCCCTCGTGGCCAAGGGGGAGAACGCCTGGGTGAAGAACGCCGCCGAGGAATCCCAGCTCGCCGACGCCATGCGCAAGGGCGCCAAGCTCGTCGTCAAGGCGCCGTCGGCGAAGGGCAACCAGTCGACCGACACCTACTCGCTGTCCGGCCTCGGCCAGGCGCTGGATCGCGTGCAGAAGGACTGCCAGTAAGACGGCCGGCGCCGGCGCGCCTCACATCGGCAGGTCGTTCGCCCGCGCCACGGCGGTCATGACGCCGCGCAGCTCCGCCAGCCCCTTGAGCCGGCCGATGGCGGAATAGCCCGGAAACGAGCCCTTGCCGACATCGTCGAGCAGCTCGTGCCCGTGGTCGGGGCGCATCGGCATCCGCCAGTCGGCCCGGCCCTCCGCCTTGCGGCGCTTCTGTTCGGCGAGCAGCGCCTCGATCATCGCCACCATGTCGGTGTCGCCGGCCAGATGCTCGGCCTCCATGAAAGAGCCGTCCGGCTCCTTGGCGACGTTGCGCAGATGCACGAAATGGATGCGCGGAGCGACCGCCTTCGTGATCGCCACCGGATCGTTCGCCACGCCCGCGCCGAGCGAGCCGGTGCACAGGCAAATTCCGTTCGCCGGCGCGTCGACCGCCTTCAGGATGAAATCGAGATCGGCGTGATTGGAGACGATGCGCGGCAGGCCCATCAGCGGCCGCGGCGGATCGTCGGGATGGATGGCGAAGCGCATCCCCAGTTCCTCCGCGAGCGGAATGACCGCCTTGAGGAAGCGCGCCAGATTCTCGCGCAGCCCGTCCGCCGAAATGTCGGCGTAGCGCGCCAGCATCCGCCGCAGGGCGGGAATGTCGTAGCGGTCGAACGCGCCGGGCAGGCCCGCCATGATGCTGGAGAGCAGCGTGTCGCGCTCGCTTTCGCTCGCCGCGTCGAACCATGCCCGCGCCTTGCGCAGCGCCTCCGGCGAATGGTCCGCCTCCGCGCCCTTGCGTTCGAGCATGAAGCAGTCGAAGGCGGCGAACTCATGCGCGTTGAAGCGCAGCGCCGAGCCGCCGTTTGGCAGGGGATGGCGCAGCTCGGTGCGCGTCCAGTCGATCACCGGCATGAAATTGTAGCAGATCGTCTTGACCCCGCAGGCGGCGAGGTTGCGCATCGAGGCGCGGTAATTGTCGAGAATGCCCGACAGGTCGCCCTCGTTCAGCTTGACGCGCTCGTGCACCGGCAGGCTCTCGACGACGTTCCAGCCAAGCCCAAGCTTCGGGTCGGCCGCCAGCAGCGCCTTGCGCTCCTCGATCGCCGCGACGCTCCACACCTCGCCATAGGGGATCTGGTGCAGCGAAGTGACGACGCCGCGCGCGCCCGCCTGCGCGATGGCGGAGAGCGGAACCACGTCCCCCGGCCCGAACCAGCGCCAGCTCTGCTCCATCGTTCCGTCCTCCCGGCGCGGGCCTGGCCGCGCGCCGCCTTTCTTCCGGCGCCGGCGGCGACAATGCAATGCGGGGATCGGCCAAGCGGGGATCGGCCATACGAGAATCGCCGCATTCGCGCCATGCTGCGCGTGCATGGAGGCCGCCCCGCCGCTGGCCCCTTTTCCCGAGCCGCGCGCCGGCTTAATGATCGACCAGATTCCGCCCGAGGTCGCCGACTCATGAAACTGCACGCCCGCGCCGGCGCGATCGCCGCCTTGCTGTGTCTGCCCGCCGCCGCGGCGCTGGCCACCCCCTCGCTGGTCGTCGATCTCGATTCGGGCGCCGTGCTGCATCAGGAGGACGCCGCGCGCTCCTGGTATCCGGCCTCGATCACCAAGCTGATGACCGCCTATGTGGCGCTCGACGCGGTGCGCCGCGGCCGCCTCACGCTCGACACGCCGATGGTCGTCTCGGCGCGCGCCGCGCGCATGGCCCCGTCAAAGATGGGCTTCAAGCCGGGCTCGGAGATCACGCTCGACAACGCGCTGAAGATCATCATGGTCAAGAGCGCCAACGACGTCGCCGTGACGATCGCCGAGGGCGTCGGCGGCTCGGTCGAGGGCTTTGCGGCCGAGATGAACGCCGTCTCCGCCCGCCTCGGCATGACGCAGTCGCGCTGGGTCAATCCGAACGGCCTGCCCGACGACCGGCAGGTCACCTCGGCGCGCGACATGGCGATCCTCGCTCGTGCGCTGTATCGCGACTTTCCGGGGCATCGCGAGCTGTGGAGCATCGGGGCGATCCAGTTCGGATCGCGCTACATGGCCAATCACAACGGGTTGATCGGCCGCTACCCCGGCGCCGACGGCATGAAGACGGGCTTCACCTGCGCGGCCGGCTTCAACGTGGTGGCGAGCGCCAGCCGCGGCGGCCGGCGCCTGATCGCGGTGGTGCTCGGCGCGCCCTCGGCCGGCGAGCGCACGGCCAAGGCCGCCCAGCTCTTCGACAAGGGCTTTTCGGGCGGCGGCGGTTCGGACCTGATGAGCATCCCGGCCGGCGGCGTCTCCGCCGCGCCGAACATGCGCGGCGAGGTCTGCGTGCGGCGCGGGCGCGGCGGCGGCTGGCTCGGCGAGGACGAGGATCTGAACGTCCCGATCGCCGGGCAGGAGGCCTATCTCAACAACAACCCGCAGATGGAGTTCATTCTCCAGAGCGCTGGCCGGATGACCGCCTCGCCCGCCGGCGGGCGCGCCGTGGCGGCCCTGCCGCGCCCGCGCTTCGAGCCGATCCCGGTCTATCTCGGCCGCGCGCCGGGCTGGACCGGCCCCGTGATGCGACCGGGCGCGGCCGCCGCCGTCGAGGTCGCCGACAAGCCGCGCCGCGGCAAGGACAAGGGCAAGGCGGCACCGCCGGCCGTCGACGAGCCGACCGAGACGACCGCCTTCGCGCCGAAGCCGAAGGTGATCGACGAGGCGCAATCCCCGCTCGAGGCCGACGCCGGCGCCCTGCCGCTGCGTCTGACCGGCGCCGCCGACCCGGCCGGTCAGGCGAAGGCTTCGGCCAAGGCCAAGGCTTCCGCCAAAGCGAAAGCGCCGGGCAAGGCGCTCGCCAAGGTCGATCCGGCCCATCCCGGCAAGGATGCGGCCAAGGCCGGCAAGTCCGCCGCCGGCGAAGCGAAAGCGTCCGCCGCGACCGCGCGGGCGGGGGCGAAGCCCGCCGCGACAGGCGCGGCCAAAGCCTCGGCGAAAGCCGCCGTGAAGCCCGCCCCCAAGCCCGCCGCGGAATGAGGCGCGCGCAAGACGCCGCAAAAGACGCCGCGCAAGACGCCGCGCAAGACGTCGCACGAGCGTCGCCGCGACGCCCATGAGCGAGGCGACCGCGCCCGGCCAATCGCGCGCCCCCGCGCCGCTCGCGGGAACGGGACCGCTGTTCCTGTCCGCGCTCTGCTACGGGCTGAACGCCGCGCCGGCGCGCGAGGCGGCGGGCCTGGGCCTGCCGGGACCGGACATCGTGGCGCTGCGCAACGTCCTCCTGTTCGCCGGGCTCGTGCTGCTCGCCCGTCTGGCGGGATGGCGCCTCGCCGCCCCGCGCCGGGACTGGCCGGCGCTGATCGGCCTCGGCCTCGCCAGCGCCTGCGTCGGCGTCGGCTACATCAGCGCGGTCGGCTACATCCCGGTCGGCGTCGCTGTGATGGTGTTCTACGCCTATCCGCTGCTGATCCTGATTCTGAGCCCACTCGTCGACGGAACGCGGCCGACGCCGCTCGGCCTCGCCGCCTTCGCGCTCGCCTTCGCCGGCCTTGCCGTCGCCATCGGCCCGAGCTTCGACGCGCTCGATCCGCGCGGGCTGGCGCTCGCCGGGCTCGCCTGCCTCGGCGCGGTGGCGCAGCTCTTTGTCGCCGCCCGCGCGCCCGGCGGCGGCGGCGTCGCCACCGTCGCCTGGGCGCAGGCGACGATGATCCCCATCGCCGTGCTGTTCGCCCTCGCCATGGGCGGCCCGGCGCCGCTCGCGGCCTGGCGCGCGGCCGCCTGGCCGGCCTTCGTCACCATCGCCCTCTACATGGCCGCCTATGTGCTGCAGATGCGCGGCATGCGCCGCACGCCGGCGGCCGCCGCCGGGCTGATCTATTGTCTGGAGCCCATCGTCGCCATCGCCGCCGCCGCGCTCTGGCTCGGCGAGCGGCTCACGGCGACGCAATATCTCGGCGCGGCGCTGGTCGTCGCCGCACTCGCTCTCGACGTGGCGCGCCGGGCGCGCGAAAAAGGCGCATGACCGAGCCGCGCCGTCCGCCCCCGCCCCTGCCCGTCACCGTGATCACCGGCTTTCTCGGCGCCGGCAAGACGACGCTGCTCAACCGCCTGCTGAAAGATCCCGCGCTCGAGGCGACGATGGCGATCGTCAACGAATTCGGCGAGATCGGCCTCGACCATCTGCTCGTCGAGAAGAGCGACGACATGGTGCTGCTGGCCTCCGGCTGCCTGTGCTGCACCATCCGGGGCGATCTCGTCGCCACGCTCGAGGATCTGTCGCGCCGCATCGACAATGGCCGGCTCGCGCCGCTGCGGCGGATCGTGATCGAGACGACGGGTCTCGCCGATCCCGCGCCGATCCTCCAGACGCTCGTGGAGCACCCCTACGTCGCCCGCCGCTACCGGCTCGACGGCGTCGTCACGCTGGTCGACGCGGTCAACGGCATGGCGAGCCTCGACGCCCAGCCCGAGGCGGTGAAGCAGGCCGCCGTCGCCGACCGCCTCGTGCTGACCAAGACCGATCTCGTAACGGACGCCGCCGCCCTCGCCGCCCTGCGCGCGCGCCTCGGCGCGCTCAATCCCGGCGCGCCGATCCTCGACGCCGCGCGCGGCGAGGCGACGCCCGCCCGCCTGCTCGACGCGGGCCCGTGGCGACCGGAGGCCAAGAGCGCCGACGTGCGCGCCTGGCTCGCGGCCGAGGCCTATGCGGAACAGCACGATCACGATCATGGCCACGACCATGACCATGACCATGACCACAGTCATCGTCACGGCCACGATCATGCGCACGTCCATCGCCACGACGTGAACCGCCATGGCGACCACATCCGCGCCTTCGCCATGCGCTGGGAGACGCCCGTCGCCCCGCATGTCTTCGACGTGTTTCTGGAGCTGCTGCGCGGCGCGCACGGACCGAAACTCCTGCGCGTGAAGGGTCTCGTCGCGCTCGCGGACGATCCGGCCCGCCCCCTCGTCATTCACGGGGTGCAGCACGTCTTTCATCCCGTGACGCGGCTCGAGCGTTGGCCGGACGGGGATCGCGCCAGCCGCATGGTGTTCATCGTCCGCGATCTCGCGCCGGAATTCGTCACGCGGCTCTGGGCCGCCTTCGCCGACGCCGCCACGCCGGCCGCGGGATGAGCGGCGGCGAATTTCGCGGTTTCGTCAGCGCGTCGGTCGTTCATATATTGACCATCTGCCGCACAACCCACTATGCGAAGAACGAGAGGCGCCGCAGGATGGCGCCGGAACGCGCGGGGTTCACACGCGCGCCGGGAGGGAGACACGCGGCATGAGCTTCGCGGCCAGGCTGAAGAGCGACTACGCCTACCTCTCCGGCGCCTTGCGCACGCTCAAGCGCACCACTCCCATCGGCAAGAACAAGGACGTCACGATCCGCGAGCGGTTCGAGGCGCAGGTCGAGAAATATGGCGACCGGGTCGCGCTGATTTCCGAGCGCGAGACCTACACCTATCGCGAGCTGAACGCGCGGACGAACCGCTACGCGCGCTGGGCGCAGTCGGTCGGCATCGGCAAGGGCGACGTGGTCGCGCTGCTGATGCGCAATCGCGCCGAGTATCTGGCGATCTGGCTCGGCGTCGCCAAGGCCGGCGGCGTCACCGCGCTGATCAACACCGGCCTCACCGGCGCCTCGCTCGGCCACTCCATTTCCGTGGTGGACGCCAAGGCGATCATCGTCGATTCCGCTCTCACCCCCGCGCTCGGCGCGGCCAAGGCGCACATCCCCGCGAGCGCCGCGATCTACGGCTACGGCGAGTGCGGCTATCCCCGTCTCGACGAGATGATCGGCCAGTTCGACGGCGCCAACCTGACGGCCGAGGAGCGCGTGCCGCTGACGATCGAGGATCGCTGCATCTTCATCTACACCTCCGGCACGACAGGCCTGCCGAAGGCCGCCAACATGAACCACTATCGCGTGCAGCTCGCGATGCTGGGTTTCTCCGGCGTCACCGGCGCCGGAGAGAGCGACCGCATCTACCAGTGCCTGCCGATGTATCACACCGTCGGCGGCGTGCTCGGCGCCGGGGTCGCGCTGCTCAACGGCGGCTCCTGCGTCATTCGCGAGAAATTCTCGGCGCGCGAGTTCTGGGCCGACATCGTGCGTCACGACTGCACGATCTTCTGCTACATCGGCGAGCTTTGCCGCTACCTCGTCAACACGCCGCCCGGCGACTACGACAGGCGCCATCGCATCCGCCTGTGCTTCGGCAACGGACTGCGCCCCGACGTATGGATCGCCTTCCGCGACCGTTTCGCGATTCCCGAGATCCGCGAATATTACGCGGCGACCGAAGGCAACTGCTCGATCTTCAACTTCGATTCGCGGCCCGGCGCCGTCGGCCGCATTCCGTGGTTCCTGCAAAGCAAGTTCCCCATCAAGGTGGTCAAGTTCGACGTCGAGACCGAGACCCCCGTGCGCGACGCCGGCGGCTTCTGCATCGAATGCGCGCCGGACGAAACGGGCGAGGTGATCGGCGAGATCGTCAACGATCCGAACAAGCCCGCCGCGCGCTTCGAGGGCTACGCCGACAAGGCGGCGACCGAGAAGAAGATCCTGCGCGACGTCTTCAAGAAGGGCGACTCCTGGTTCCGCACCGGCGACCTGATGCGCAAGGACGCCGACGGCTATTTCTTCTTCGTCGACCGCATCGGCGACACCTTCCGCTGGAAGGGCGAGAACGTCTCCACCAACGAGGTGAGCGAGCGCCTGACCGGCTTCCCCGGCCTCGTCGAATCGACCGTCTACGGCGTCGCCGTGCCGAACCATGACGGGCGCGCCGGCATGATATCGCTCGTCATCGAGAACCCGGACGCCTTCGATCTGGCGGCGTTCTGGAAACATGTGCGCGACGCGCTGCCCGATTACGCGCGGCCGCTGTTCCTGCGCTTCCGCCAGAACCTCGACGTGACCGGAACGTTCAAGCAGCGTAAGGTCGATCTCGTCGGCGACGGCTTCGACCCGGCGCGCGTGTTCGATCCGCTCTACTTCAACGACGCGGCGCATCAGCGTTTCACGCCGCTCGACATGGATTTGCGCGAGAAGATCGTTTCCGGCGCGATCAGACTGTAACGGGAAAGGGCGCGGAATGGGCGAAGCGACGACGAAAGCGTTCGGCGCCGTCGCCCCGCTCCTGCCCGCCGCCTTCGCGAGCGGGCGCGCGCTCGAGGTCGTCGACATGCACACCGCCGGCGAGCCGGTGCGCATCGTCGTCGGCGGCTATCCGCGCCTCGAAGGCGCGACGATCCTCGACAAGCGCCGGCAGGCGCTGGAGCTGCACGACCGCCTGCGCGTCGCCATGATGCATGAGCCGCGCGGCCATGCCGGCATGTATGGCGTGATCCCGGTCGCGCCCGCGCTGCCCGGCGCCGACCTCGCCTGCCTGTTCGCCCACGCCTCGGGCTATTCCACCATGTGCGGCCACGCCACCATCGCCATCGGCCGCTGGGCGGTGGAGGCCGGCCTCGTGCGCGCCGCCGGGAACGGCGCGCGCTTCGGTCTCGAACTGCCCTGCGGGTTGGTCGAGGTGGAGGCGCAACTCGAGGGGGCCCGCGTCGTCGCCGCCGCCTTCGAGAGCGTTCCGGCCTATGTCGACCGCGCCGATCTCGTTCTCGACGCGCCGGGCTTCGGCCGCGCGCTGGCCGACATAGTCTTCGGCGGCGCCTTCTATGCGGTGTTGCCGGCCTCGCGCCTCGGCGTCTCGTTCGACGACGGTTTGCCCGTTCTGATCGGCGCGGCGAAGGCGGCGTTCGCCGGCGCGCGGCTGCACGAGGCGCCGCAGCACCCAGACCAGCCGGACCTGTCCTTTCTCTACGGCGTCATCCTCACCGACGACGCCGCCCCGCCCGCGACCACGCGAAATCTCTGCCTGTTCGGCGAAGGGCAGATCGACCGCTCGCCCACTGGATCGGGCGTCACCGCGCGCATGGCGCTCGACCTCCTGTCCGGCCGCATCGGCGAGGGCGTTCCGCGCCGCTTCCTCGGACCGACCGGCGACGGCTTCGACGCGACGGCGCGGCGCGTCGCCGACTATGGCGGGCGCCCCGCCGTGCGCGTGCGCGTGTCCGGCCGCTCCTTCTACAGCGGGACGCAGCGGCTGATCGTCGAGGCGGACGATCCGCTTGGCGAGGGCTTTCTGCTGTTCGCCTCCGAGACCGCCTGAGGCTCCGGCCCGAAACTTGAAGCGCCCCCGCCGACTGGCCGGCGCGCGCGTCCGACTGTCCCGCATCGGGACAGGCGCGCGCCCCGGCAGGGCGGAGCGTCGCATTGAGCAACATGGGCTTCCCGATCTGGCTCGTCGAGAACGCCGCCCCTGCCGGCGGCGACCGGCGCGCGGCCGCCCGCGCCCTGCCCTTCGTCACCGGCCGCGACATGCGGGTCGAGGCGCTCGGCTTCGACGTGATGGCGCTGCATCGGCCGGCCTGGCACGACCTTGCCGACCGGGCCATCGAGGCCAACGTCTTTCTCGACGCCGATTTCGCGCTCGCCGCCGCGCAGCATTTCGCCCCCGCCGCGCGGCCGGTCTTCCTGGTCGCCCGCGCCCATGTCGAGGGGCGGATGCGCCTCGTCGGCCTGTGCCCGCTCGGGCCCTCCCTTTCGATCCTCGGTCCGCCGCGCGTCTGGACGCATGATTACGCCAATCTCGGAACGCCGCTGCTCGACCGCGCCTGCGCGGCCGAAGCCTTCGAGGCGCTTCTGGCCTTCGTCGCGCGCGAGCGTCCGCGCGCCGGCGCCCTCGTCTTTCCCGCCCTGCGCGAGGACGGGCCGGTCGCCGCCCTCATTCGCGAGCGCGCGCGGCGCGGCGCGCGCGCTCGCGCCTTCGATCCGCGCCGGCGCGCGGCGCTGACGTTCGACGCGCCGCCCGCGCCTCCCAACAAGACGCAACGCCGGCAATGGCGGCGTTTGGCCGAGGAGGGCGCGCTCGCCTTCCGGCTGATCGAACGGCCTAACGGCGTGCGCGACGCCGCCGAGCGCTTCCTCGCGCTGGAGACGGCGGGTTGGAAGGGCGAGGTCGGCACGGCGATGCTGCAGGAGGCGGGCGACGCCGCCTTCGCCCGCGTCGCGTTGCGGCAGATGGCCCGGCGCGCCCGCTGCCGCATCGCCGAACTGACGCTCGACGGCGCGCCAGTCGCGCTCGCGGTGCTGCTCGTGCAGGGCCGCACGGCGATGTACTGGAAGATCGCGCACGACCCGCGCTACGACCGCTTCTCGCCCGGCGTGCAGCTTACGCTGCGCCTGACCGAGGCGCTGCGAACGGAAGGCGCGCTCGACCTCGTCGACTCCTGCGCCGTCGAGGGGCACACGATGATCGAGCCGCTCTGGCCGGCGCGCATTGCGCTGATCGACGCGGCGGTGTCGCTGCCCCGGCGCGAGACCGCCTTCGGCCGCGCGCTCGCCCGCGAGAGCCTGCGGCGCAACGCGCGGGGCCTCGCCAAGCGCATGTTCTATCTGTTCAGCCGCCGCAAGACGAACTGAGCCCTCACTCGATGACGATCTCCGCGCTGCGGGCGAGGCGCGGCAGCAACCGACGCATCGCGTCGGGCGAAATCGCCACGCACCCTTGCGTCGGCGTGAACCCCTCGCGCGCGATGTGGAAGAAGATCGCGCTGCCGCGCCCGCGCACGCGCGGGCGCTGGTTGTGGTCGGTGACGATGACGACGTCGTAGAGCCGATCCTCGCGGCGCATCGTCTCGGCGCTGGCGCTGAGCGGCAGCCGCGCCGGCCGGTTGTAGAGGCGATGGGCCGGATCGTCGCACCAGCCGTCGCGGGCGCGGACCGCGACGAGCGGCAGCGCCGCGTTCGGCCGCTGCGTCCGGTCGGCCCGGAAATAGCCGAACAGCAGGCGATAGCGCCCCGCCGGCGTCGCCCCGTCGCCCTCGCGCTTGCCGTGTCGGACGCCGGCCGGCCCGAGCGCGCAGGGCAGCGTCAGGCCCGCCACATGCAGCCGGCCGCGACCGGCCGCGCCGAAGGCGCGCGTCGCCCTGAGGCGCCTCACCCGTCCCGTCCCCTGCCCCACGCCGCGATCCTTCGTCCCTGCGCCTCGACCCGCAAGCCCCGCCGCGCGCCTTGCCCTATGCCTTGGCCGCGCCCCAAGTCTATGATGATTGGATGAGTCGGGCCGGGCGAAGCCTCGCCCGTCTCGCGGACCACGGCAATGGGGGAGCGGGCGATGCCGCAGCGGCGACGGATCCTGATCACGGACGACGATCGGGATCTGCGACAGGCGCTGGCCGAGCAGCTCGCCCTGCACGAGGAGTTCGTGGCGAGCGAGGCCGAGACCGCCGCCGGCGCGCTGGCGGCCGTGCGCGCCGACCATCCCGACCTCATCCTGATGGATGTCGGCCTGCCCGACATGGACGGCCGCGAGGCCGTGAAGATCCTGCGCCGCGACGGCTGCAAGAGCCCGGTCATCATGCTAACCGCGCACGACGCCGACGCCGACGCCGTGCTCGGCCTCGAATCGGGCGCCAACGACTATGTGACGAAGCCCTTCCGCTTCGCCGTCCTGCTCGCCCGCATTCGCGCCCATCTGCGCCAGCACGAGGCGAGCGACGACGCGACCTTCGAGATCGGCGGCTACACCTTCAAGCCGGGCTCCAAGCTGCTGCTCGACGCGCGCGGCGCCAAGCTCAGGCTCACCGAGAAGGAGACGGCGATCCTGCGCTTCCTGCACCGGGCCGCCGGGCAGGTGGTGACGCGCGAGACGCTGCTGCGCGAGGTGTGGGGCTACAACGCGGCCGTGACCACGCACACGCTCGAGACCCACATCTACCGCCTGCGCCAGAAGATCGAGCGCGACCCCGCCAACGCGCAACTGCTGCTGACCGACGCCGGCGGCTACAAGCTCGTGCCCTAGGGGCGAACCCATGTCGCTCGACGCCGATGTCCGCCGCCTCGCCTCGACGCCGCTGCTCGGCGCGCTCGATCGCGGCGCGCTGCGGCTGATCGCCTTTTCCGGCGAGCGCCTGTCGCTGGCCGACGGCGAGCTGCTGTTCCGCCAGGGGGATGCGGCGGACGCCGCCTATCAGGTCGTCGCGGGCGCGCTCGTCCTCGACATCGAGGGCTCGACGATTCCCCCCTTCGTCGCCGGGCCGGACGCGCTGGTCGGCGAGGCCGCGCTGTTCGCCGCGCTCGAGCGCCCGTCCTCCGCCCGCGCCCGCGGCGCGACGCAGGTGATGAAGATTCCGCGCGCCATCATGCGCCGCGTGCTCGAGGAGTTTCCGGAGGAGGCGGCGAGGTTGCGCGCCGCCATGGCGCGCGCGCTCGGCGATTTCGGCGCCGCGCTGGAGGCCTCGCGCCGGCGCGCCCGCGCCACCGCGCCCGACGTCTGAAGCCGCGCCGCGCTCAGAAGTCGAACGTCGTCAACACCGGAACGTGATCGGACGGGCGGTCCCAGCCGCGCGCGTCCTTCAGGACGCGCAGCGACGCGGCGGCCGGCGCCAGATCCATGCTCGTCCACACATGATCGAGCCGGCGGCCGCGATCGGAGGCGCGCCAGTCGGCCGCGCGGTAACTCCACCACGTGTAGAGCTTCTCCTCCTCCGGCACGAATTTGCGCATCGCGTCGAACCACGGGCCCGCCGCCCGCGCGGCGACGAATTTCTCGACCTCGACCGGCGTGTGGCTGACGACTTTCAGGAGCTGCTTGTGGCTCCACACGTCGTGCTCCAGCGGGGCGATGTTGAGATCGCCGACGAGAATGGCGCGCTGGTTCGCGACGCCGTCGGCGGCGAACCAGTCGCGCATCTCGTCGACGAAGGCGAGCTTGTGCGCGAATTTCTCGTTGACGACCGGATCGGGCTCGTCGCCGCCGGCCGGAACGTAGAAATTGTGCAGCGTCACGTCCTTCGCCGGTCCGTCGGCGAAGCGCGCGCAGATATGGCGCGCGTCGCCCTTGGCGCAGAAGCCGCGCCGCGTCGCCGCGTCGAGCCTCCAGCGCGAGAGGATGGCGACGCCGTGATAGCCCTTCTGGCCGGAGATCTCGACATGCTCGTAGCCGAGCTTGCGAATCGCCGAGACGGGAAACTCCGCGTCGCGGCACTTGGTCTCCTGCAGGCACAGGACGTCGGGCCGCTCGCTTTCCAGAAGCTGCGCGACGATCGGCAGGCGCAGACGCACCGAATTGATGTTCCAGGTGGCGACGGTGAACGGCAAGGGGCGGACTTTCGCTGACGGAGGCCTCGCCCCTCCTCCCATCGCCCGCCGCGCGCTTCAAGGCCGCGCCGGCGCGGCCCACAGCTATCGCCGAACGAAAAGCGCCCGGCCGCGGAGGACCGCAACCGGGCGCTCGCGTCGAAAACGCGACGCTTTCCGCCGGGAGGGCGCCGGCGGGCGGGGCGTCGACGCCGCCGCCACGGGGGGACGCGGCTGGCGTCGACGCCGCCAGATTTCGAATCTGGGGACGCGCGACGCCGCTTCAAGAGGCCGGTCAACGATTCGTATTCAACATCCGCTCGGTGTTGATCTTGAACAACGACGACTCGGGCTTGCGCGAAAGATCGACGTTGAACAGCGACACGACGGTGTCCTGACCTTGCGGATCGCTGACGGTCCATTGCTTCAACGCGAAGCTCGCCGGATCGAAGACGAGTTTGACCCGCGACGTGCCGCCGAGCGTGGCCTTGTCCTCGATCAGGATCATCGTCGCGTTGGCGGTGGACTGGACGTCGAGCACCTTGGTGTCGCGCGACAGGTCGATGCGGTCGCGCAGCAGGAATTTCAGCGGCGTCTGGCCGATCAGATACACGTCCTGCGTGTTCAGCTTGCGGTCGCGCACGGCGACGGAGGTTCCGTCCGAGACGATCTCGAGCGTCGCCGGCTTGGCGTATTCGAAGCGCATCCGGCCCGGCTTCGACACATAGAGCTTGCCCTCCGAGCGCCGCCCGTCGCCGCCGATCTGCGTGAAGTCGGCGATCATCGTGGTGACGCCGCTGAGCGCGGCGTTGGCCTTCTGGATCAGCTCCTTGTCGTCGGCGTCGACGACGGCCGCCTTGGGCGCGGCCTTGGCGGCGGCGGGCTTGGGCGGCTGCAACTGCATCGGCGCGTTCTGCGCCAGCGCGGCGAGCGGAAGGACGAGGCAGAGCGCGAGGGCGCCAGCGCCGGAACGAATGGACATGCCGAAACCTTATCGAACACCGCGACGCCCCTGAGCTAGGGGCGCGCTGTGGCCTAAATGGGCCGTTTATGCGTCGTCGTCGAGATCGAAGGCGCCGCGGTCGATCCCGCCGCCGACCAGAATCTCGCGCTTGCCGGAATGCGAGGGCGCGCTGACCACGCCCTCGCGCTCCATCCGCTCGATCAGCGAGGCGGCGCGGTTGTAGCCGACCGAGAGCCGGCGCTGGATGTAGGAGGTCGAGACGCGCTTGTCGCGCAGCACGATGGCGACGGCGCGGTCGTAGAGGTCGCCGCCCTCCTCGGCGTCCATCGAGCCGGGGGCGGGCCCGTCCTCCTCGTCGCCGCCGGCCTCGTCGTCGGCCGTGATGGCGTCGAGATATTGCGGCGCGCCCTGCGTCTTGAGATGCGCGACGACCTTCTCGACCTCGCCGTCCGAGACGAACGGCCCGTGCACGCGGCTGATGCGCCCGCCGCCCGCCATGTAGAGCATGTCGCCCTGGCCGAGCAGCTGCTCGGCGCCCTGCTCGCCCAGGATGGTGCGCGAGTCGATCTTGGAGGTGACCTGGAAGGAGATGCGGGTCGGGAAGTTCGCCTTGATCGTGCCGGTGATGACGTCGACCGAGGGGCGCTGCGTCGCCATGATGAGATGGATGCCGGCCGCGCGCGCCATCTGCGCGAGGCGCTGGATCGCGCCCTCGATATCCTTGCCGGCGACCATCATCAGGTCGGCCATCTCGTCGACGATGACGACGATGTAGGGCAGCACGGAGAGATCCATCTCCTCCTGCTCGAAGATCGCCTCGCCGGTCTCGCGGTCGAAGCCGGTCTGCACCGTGCGGGTGATGACCTCGCCCTTGGCCTGGCCTCGGCGACGCGGGCGTTGAAGCCGTCGATGTTGCGCACGCCGACCTTCGACATCTTCTTGTAGCGGTCCTCCATCTCGCGCACGGCCCATTTCAGCGCGACGACGGCCTTCTTCGGATCGGTGACGACCGGAGTCAGCAGATGCGGAATGCCGTCGTAGACGGACAGTTCCAGCATCTTCGGATCGATCATGATCAGCCGGCATTCCTCCGGCTTCAGCCGGTAGAGCAGCGACAGGATCATCGTGTTGATGGCGACGGACTTGCCCGAGCCCGTCGTGCCGGCGACGAGCAGATGCGGCATGCGGGCGAGATCGACCATCACCGGCTCGCCGCCGATCGTCTTGCCAAGCGCGATGGCGAGCTTGTGCTTCGTGCCGGTGAAATCGCCGCTCGCCAGCAGCTCGCGCAGATACACCGTCTCGCGCCGCGCGTTCGGCAGTTCGATGCCGATGGCGTTGCGCCCCTGCACCACCGCGACGCGCGCCGAAATCGCGCTCATCGAGCGGGCGATGTCGTCGGCCAGGCCAATCACGCGCGAGGATTTCACGCCCGGCGCGGGTTCGAGCTCGTAGAGCGTCACGACCGGCCCGGGATGGACCTTCATGATCTCGCCCTTGACGCCGAAATCGTCGAGCACGCCTTCGAGCAGGCGGGCGTTCTGTTCGAGCGCGTCCTCCGAGATGCGGCTCGCCTGCTTCTTGGCTTCGGCCAGCATGGCGAGGGCGGGCAGCTCGTAGGCGTGGGGCTTGGGCTGCGGCGCGGCCTTGCGGATCTTCTGCGGAGCGGCCGTCGCAGGGCGGGTCGGCGCGGCGGCGGCGGGCGACGGGACGGGCGCGAGCGGGGGGAAGGCGTGATCGTCGAACTCCTCCGCCTCGACCAGAGGGGAAGGGATCGATTCGGGCGCGCGCGGCAGGCGCGCCTCGGGCGCCGACGCGCGGCCCGGCGGAGCGTAATCCTGCGGATCGAAGGAGGGCTCGCGGCGCGCCGCCGGCGCCGGCGACCATTCGGGCGAAGGCGCCGGCATGACGATGCGCGGAGCGGGCCGCTCCGGCGGCGCCGCCGCCTCGGCGCGGATCTCGGGGTCGAGCCAGGGCGCGCGCGCCGGCGCGGCGGGTTTGGCCGGTCGACGCGCGAACAACCGCTTCAGGCCTCGCGCAGCGCCCGACAGGCTGCGGCCCGCCGCGGCGCGCGCGACGAGAGGCGAATGGATCAGACCGCCGAGCGCGAGCAGCGCGAAGCCCGGCTCGCGGTCGGCCTCCTCGGACTCGCCGATTCGCTGCGAGGGTTTGCGCGCGTCTCCGGCATCCTCGTCGTCTTCGAAGCTCTCGCCGCCCTCGCTCACGCCGACGCCGGCCGAGCCGGTCAGCGCCATGATGGCGATCGCGGCGAACACGAGGCCGGCGGCCGCCAGCGCCGGCCCGTCTCCGAGCAGCCGGCGCGGCAAGGCCAGCGCGGCGTCCCCGGCGACGCCGCCGAGCCCGGTCGGCAGCGGCCAGCGATCGGTGACCGGCAACAGCGAGGCGACGCCCGCCGCCGCCAGCGCGCCGACGACCAGCATGGCGATGCGGAACAGCGGCCGTTCCAGCCTGCGCGCGGTGACCAGCCGCCAGCCCCACAGCGCGACCGGGGTCAGCGCCGCGATGGCGGCCAGACCCATCAATTGCATCGCGAGGTCGGCGAGCATCGCGCCCGGCCGGCCCAGCAGATTGCGCACCGGCCCGTCGAGGGCGTGGTTGACGCTCGGATCGCGCGAGGACCAGGTGACGAGGGCGAGCCCCATCGCCACCGCGGCCGCCATCAGCACGAGCCCGACCAGTTCCGCCGCGCGGCGGCGGACGAACTCCACCAGCGCCTCGGGAAGATGATCGATCAGGGAAGTCGTCGTCGTGCGCATGAACCCGTCCAGCGCGGGGGCAGGAATCCCGGCGCATGGAGCCTAGGGCGCGCGAAGTTAAAGCCGGATTAACCTTGACGGCCTGCGGGGCGCACGCGCCCCGTCTCCGAGCTCAGGCGGCGAGGCCTGCCGCGACCGCGGCCGGCCCGTAGAGCCGGCCGAATCGGTTCGCCAGAAAGGCGTCGAGCGCGACCTGCTCCTGCCGCACGAGGCCGGCCGCCGGCAGCTCGCCTTCGGCGAGCAGATCGAGCACGGCGACCATGCCCGCGGCGGTGGTCTTCTGGATGGCGCTCATCGTCTGGCCGGCGACGGGGCCGGCGTAGACCTTGTTGGCGTAGGTCTCCTGCAGATAGCGCCCCTCCCGCCAGCCGCAGACGGTGACGAAGATCACCACCACATCCTGCATGGTCGCCGGCAGGGCGTGCTCGAACAGATCCTTCAGCACGTCCCGCCGGTTCCTCAGGTCGAGGTCGTTCAGGAGCGCCTTCATGATCGCCTGATGGCCGGGATAGCGGATCGTCCGGTAGTTCATCGTCCGCACGCGGCCGGCGAACGTCGCGGCGAGCGTGCCGAGCCCGCCCGAGGTGTTGAACGCCTCGTAGGTGACGCCGTCGAGCGAGAACTCCTCGCGCTCCTCCAGCGCCGGAACGCTCGTCAGACGTCCCTCGACGATCGCCTCGCAGGGCTCGATATATTCGTTGATCAGCCCGTCCGTGCTCCAGGTCAGATTGTAGTTCAGCGCGTTGGACGGGTATTGCGGCAAGGCGCCGACGCGCATGCGCACGCTGTCGACCGTCTCGAATCCCCGCGCCAGATCGTTGGCGACGATCGAGATGAAGCCCGGCGCGAGGCCGCATTGCGGAATGAAGGCGCAGGGCGCCCCCTCCGCCAGCGCCGAGATCTTGCGCGTCGTGGCGACGTCCTCGGTCAGATCGAGATAGTGGACGCCCGCCGCCCGCGCCGCCTCGGCGATCCGGCCGGTCAGATGGAAGGGCGCGGCCGACAGAATGGCGAAGCGGCCGGCCAGCGCCGGCGCCAGCGCGGCCGGGTCGGCGACGTCGAGCGCGAGGGTCGACACCGACGGATGCGGCGGCAGTCGGTCGAGCTGCGCGCGGCTGCGGTCGACGACCAGGATCTCGTAGTCGCCGCTCCCGGCCAGCATCGCCGCGACCGCGCCGCCGATCTTGCCAGCCCCGCCACCACGACTTTACGCATCGCGTCCTCCCTCCTGCGACGTCGGAAACTGGCGCGCGCACCCGCCGATTCATAGTGGCGGAAAGTGCAGATCGGAGGATAAAATTGACCGTTTCGACGATAATATTCGTCATTGTGCAGGGGCGACGATGCAGCTGACCGAAAAGGACCGCGAATTGCTGGCGCTGCTCGCCGACGACGCGCGCGCGCCGGTGGCGCAGCTCGCAAAGCGGCTGTCGCTGTCGCGCACCACGGTTCAGGCCCGGCTCGACCGGCTGGAGCGTGGCGGCGTCATCGCCGGCTATGGCGTGCGCCTGTCGGACGCTTACGCGTCGAACCTCGTGCGCGCCCACCTCCTCGTCACCATCGCCCCGCGCGCCCTCGTGAAGGTGACCGAGGCGCTGGAGCGAATCGAGGCGGTGCGCGCGCTCTATTCGGTGAGCGGCGCCTTCGACCTGATCGCCGTGATCGCCGCGCCCTCGATCGCCGAACTCGACGGCCTGATCGACCGCATCGGCGCGACCGAGGGCGTCGAGCGCACCCTGTCCTCGATCATCCTGTCGACCCGCATCTCGCGCTAGGCGCGCCGCGCAAACGAAAAGGGAGCGGGCCGAAGCCCGCTCCCCCATTCCGTCCGCGCCTGCGGCCGGATCACATGTTGTAGGCGCGCTCGCCATGCTCGGCGAGGTCGAGACCCTCGCGCTCGCGGTCGGCGGTGACGCGCAGGCCGACGACCAGATCGACGATCTTGTAGAGGATCGCCGAGCCGACGCCCGACCACACCAGAGTCAGCAGCACCGCCTTGAGCTGGGTGAAGAACTGCGCGCCCATGCCCGGATAGCTCGACGAGCAGCCCGAGAAGGTGGCGACGCCATTGTCGATCGCCGCCTTGCAGGTCGAGTAGTCGACGATGTCCGTGCCGCCGAGACCGGACGAGACGAGAATGCCCGTGCCGAGCGCGCCGAGGATGCCGCCGACGCAGTGCACGCCGAACACGTCGAGCGAGTCGTCGTAGCCGAGCGCGTTCTTCACCGTGGTGACGAAGAAGAAGCACACGACGCCGGCAATCAGGCCGAGCACGATCGCGCCCATCGGGCCGGCGAAGCCGGAGGCGGGCGTCACCGCGACGAGGCCGGCGACGGCGCCCGACACCATGCCGAGCAGCGAGGGCTTGCCCTTGACCGCCCACTCCGCGAACAGCCAGGCGACCGCCGCCGCGCAGGTGGCGACGAAGGTGTTCATCATGGCGAGCGCGGTGAGGCCGTTCGCCTCGAGGTTCGAGCCGGCGTTGAAGCCGAACCAGCCGACCCACAGCAGCGAGGCGCCGATCATCGTCATGGTCAGCGAGTGCGGAGCGAGCAGGTCGCGGCCGAAGCCGATGCGACGGCCGAGCATCAGCGCGCCGACGAGGCCCGCGATGCCGGCGTTGATGTGGACGACCGTGCCGCCGGCGAAGTCGAGCGCGCCCCACTGGTAGAGCAGGCCCGCGTCCTTGGCGTTGTAGGCCGAGACCGCGTCAGCCGCCGCGGCCGCCGCCTTGGAGGCGTCGCCGCCCGCCGCCAGCGCGGCCTTGTAGGCCTCGAGAGCGAGGGTGTCCGGACCGCCCCAGTACCAGACCATGTGGGCGATCGGGAAATAGACGAACGTGACCCACAGCACCGTGAACAGCAGCAGCGCCGAGAACTTCATGCGCTCGGCGAAGGCGCCGACGATCAGCGCCGGCGTGATCATCGCGAACGTCATCTGGAAGGCGACGAAGACGAGTTCGGGAATGTAGACGTTGTTGGAGAAGGTCGCCGCCACCGCGTCGATGATCGTCTTGCCTTCCGGCGCGATTTTCAGGAACGCCTTGTCGAAGCCGCCGACGAAGGCGTTCAGCGCGCCGCCGTTGGTGAAGGCGAGGCTGTAGCCGTAGGTGACCCAGATCAGTCCGACGACGCAGACGATGGCGAAGACCTGCGTCAGCACCGAGAGCATGTTCTTCGAGCGCACGAGGCCGCCGTAGAACAAGGCGAGGCCCGGCACCGACATCAGCAGCACCAGCAGGGTCGAGGTCAGCATCCAGCTGACGTCGCCCTTGTTGACGGCCTGCGCGGCCGTCACCGCCGGCGCGGCGTCCGGCGCCGCCGCTGCGCCAGCGCGGCTCCTATCGCGATCAATGAGAGCGTCGTCGCCGCAGCGCCGGCCCCCAGCCACTTCTTCAACATCTGAGACTCCTCGTGTCTGGATTGGGTGCAAGCGGGCGTCAGAGCGCCTCGCCGTCCTTTTCGCCGGTGCGGATGCGGACGGCGTGGTCGAGCGGCACGACGAAGATCTTGCCATCGCCGATCTGGCCGGTGCGCGCCGCCACGCTGATCGAATCGATGACCTTGCCGACCTGATCGGCGGCGACCGCCACCTCGATCTTCAGCTTCGGCAGGAAGGACACGGCGTATTCGGCGCCGCGGTAGATTTCGGTGTGGCCCTTCTGGCGGCCATAGCCCTTCACCTCCGTCACGGTGAGGCCATGCACGCCGAGCGAGGTCAGCGCGTCGCGCACCTCGTCGAGCTTGAACGGCTTGATGATCGCCATCACGATTTTCATGTCGCTTTCCCCGCTGGGCCCGGATGCGGCCGGAACTGGCCCGTCGCGCGACAGGCCCCGAAGCCGGGTATCAAGCCGCGTGCCAATCCCGCAGGGGCGGGTAGCTCATTGAAAACAAGAGAGAAATATGAATTGCTGCAACGCAGCGAGCGCGCCTGCGAAGACGGCGCCTAAATCTGTGGCGATTCCCGAGACGTCCCGGCGCTTGGCGCCTAGGCTTTAGGCGCCGGCTCGATGGGGCGGATCAGCCCCTCCTGGGCGAAGGAGGCGACGAGCCTCCCGTCCCGCGCGAACATCAGGCCGCGCGTGAAGCCGCGCGCGCCGACCGAGGTCGGACTGTCCTGCGCGTAGAGGAGCCAGTCGTCGGCGCGCGCCGGGCGGTGGAACCAGATCGCATGGTCGAGGCTCGCCGGCTGGATCGACTTCGAGAACACCGACTTGCCATGCGCCACGAGCGCGGTGTCGAGCAGCGTCATGTCGGACAGATAGGCGATCACGGCGCGGTGGATTTTCGGATCGTCCGGCAGCGGCTTCAGCGCGCGCACCCACACCTTCTGCTCGGGGTCGCGTTTGGCGCCGCCGAGATAGCGGGAAAGGTCGACCGGACGGATGTCGAGCGGGCGCGGCCGCTCCAGATAGCGGCGCACCGCCTCCGGCATCATCGCCCCGAACTTCTCGACGAGGTCGGTCTGGCTCGGCAGCGACTCCGGATCGGGCGCCGCCGGCGCGGCGAAGGCGTGCTCGAGCCCGGTCTCCTCGGCCTGGAACGAGCAGGCCATGGTGAAGATCGGCCGGCCGTGCTGGATCGCCACCACCCGCCGCGTCGTGAAGCTGCGCCCGTCGCGCAGCCGCTCGACCTCGTAAACGATGGGCGCGGCCGGATCGCCCGCCAGCAGGAAGTAGCAGTGCATGGAATGGGGCGTACGGCCCTCGACCGTGCGCTCGGCGGCGACCAGCGACTGCGCCACGACGAGCCCGCCATAGACGCGCTGCCAGCCGACATTCGGGCCGACGCCGCGGAAGATGTTGGTTTCGATCCGCTCCAGATCGAGGATCTGGAGGAGTTCGGCGACGGGATCGACGGGAGCGGCGGTCATGCGGGGCAATCCGGGGGTCGCCCCGTCATCGCGGGGCCGGAGCCCCGCGTCAAGCGCCGCCCCTCACTGATGCAGCGCCTCGCCATGCAGGCTGAGATCGAGCCCCTGACGCTCTTCGTCCGACTCGACGCGCAGGCCGACCAGCGCGTCGATGACCTTCAGCACGACGAAGGTGCCGACGATGCACCACAGCGTCGTCGCGACGACGCCGACCGCCTGCACGCCGACCTGCGCGACATTGCCTTCGATCAGGCCGGAGAGGCCCGGCGCATCCGCCGTCGCGCTCACCGAGGCGGTGGCGAACACGCCCGCCATCATCGTCCCGAACAGGCCGCCGACGCCATGCACGCCGAAGACGTCGAGCGAGTCGTCGTAGCGCAGCCTGTGCTTGAGCTCGATGCAGCACCAGTAGCACAGCGCCCCGGCCATCGCGCCGATCAGCGCGCCATGCCAGGGCAGCACGTAGCCCGACGCCGGCGTGATCGTGCCGAGGCCCGCGACCGCGCCGGAGATGACGCCGAGCACGGACGGTTTGCCGCGATGGACCCATTCGATCGCCGACCAGACCACGGCGCCGGCGCAGGCCGCCAGATGCGTCGCGACGATCGCGAACACGGCGCGCGAGCCCGCCCCCAGCGCCGAGCCGCCGTTGAATCCGAACCACCCGACCCACAGCAACCCCGTGCCGACGACGGCGAGCGACAGATCGAACGGCGCCAGATTCTCGCGCCCGAAGCCCTGACGCGGACGCATCACCAGCGCGGCGACGAGGCCGGCGACGCCCGCATTGATGTGCACCACCGTACCGCCGGCGAAATCGAGCACGCCCATCCGGCTCAGGAAGCCGCCGCCCCACACCCAGTGCGCGGACGGGACATAGACGACGAACAGCCACAGCGCGCAGAACAGCACGAAGGCCGAGAATTTCATGCGGTCGGCGACCGCCCCCCGACCAGCGCGCAGGTGATGACCGCGAAGGTCATCTGATAGACCATGAACAACATTTCCGGGATGGTCTTGGCCAGCGGACTGGTCGTGTCCATGCCGATGCCGGCCAGCATGACGCGCGACAGGTCGCCGAGCGCGGCGCCCTCGCCCGAGAAGGCGAGCGAGTAGGCGAGCGCAAACCACAGCAGCGAGACGACGGCGGTCGCGGCCGCGCTCTGCGCCATGGTCGCGAGCACGTTCTTCTTGCGCACCATGCCGGCGTAGAACAGCGCGAGGCCCGGCAGCGTCATCATCAACACGAGCGCCGTGCAGACGATGATGAAGCCGGTGTCGGCGGCGTCGATCTTCGGCGCGTCGGCCGCGAAGGCGGGCGAGGCGAGGAGAAGCGCCGGGAGCAAGCGGGCGCGGCGCGGAAGAAGGGACATGCGGGCGATCCGGGAGGCGAGGGACGGCGAATGGAGGCGTAGGGTCGGGCGGCGCGTCAGAGCGCCTCGTCGCCGGCCTCGTTGGTGCGGATGCGGATCGCCCGCTCCAGCGGCTGCACGAACACCTTGCCGTCGCCGATCTGGCCGGTGCGGGCCGCCGTCTGGATCGCCGTCACGGCGCCCTCCAGCGCCTCGTCGGCGACCGCGATCTCGATCTTGATCTTCGGCAGGAAGGTGACGACGTATTCGGCGCCCCGGTAGATCTCGGTATGGCCCTTCTGGCGGCCGTAGCCCTTCACTTCCGTCACGGTCATGCCGTGGATGTTGATGGCGTCGAGCGCCTCGCGCACCTCGTCGAGTCGGAACGGCTTGATGACGGCGGTGACGAGCTTCACGGCGTTTCCCCTGGGCTGGCGATGACGAATTGCGCAGACTGCATTCAATTCTCGCGCCATCTGCCCATTTCAGCGCCGACGCCGGTTCGGAGAGGCGCAGCAGGCCTTCCGGCGCCTGAGAGCCGCCGGAGGCGCCGCATCGGCGGGCTGTCCCAGCCTAAACAATGGGCGATCTGCCGCCGCGATGGGCGCAGCCGCGCGGCCGCATTGTTCTGAACGCGGTTCCGTGGCACGGATGGCGGCGGCCCGCGCCGCGCCTCAGGATGACAGCCATGTCGAGCTCCGATCTCGCCCCGCCTTTCGACCTCTTCGTCGCGGGAGGCGGCATGGTCGGCACGGCGCTCGCCGTCGCGGTGAAGCAGGCGATGGGCGCGGGGGCGCGCGTCGCCTGCTGCGATCCGGCCTTCGGCGGCGGCTTCTACGGCACGCGCGCCTCGGCGCTGGCGGCAGGGCCGCGCCGGATGCTGGAGCGCCTTGGCGCGTGGAGGGCGGTCGCCCCGCTGGCGCAGCCCTTCCACGAGATGATCGTCACCGATTCGCGCCCCGCCGACGTGGTGCGCCCGGCCTTCCTGAACTTTTCGGGCGAGACCGAGCCGGGCGAGCCGCTCGCCCACATGGTGTTCAACGCCGACGTCGCCGCCGCCTTGACCGAGCGCGCCCGCGCGCTCGGCGTCGAACTGATCGTCGGCGCGGCGGCCGACTTCAAGGCCGGCGCGTCGGAAACGCTCGTCACGCTCGACGACGGCCGCACGGTCGAAACGCGCCTGCTCGCCGCGGCGGACGGACGGCGCTCGCGTCTGCGCGACCTCGCCGGCATTGGCCTCGTCGGCTGGGATTACGGCCAGTCCGGCATCGTCGCCACCATCGGCCACGAGCGCGACCACGAGGGCAAGGCCCGCCAGCACTTCCTTCCCGCCGGCCCGTTCGCCATCTTGCCTTTGAAGGGGCGGCGCTCCTCCATCGTCTGGAACGAACCGCGCCGCGACGCCGAGAACATCGCCGCGCTCGACGCAGAGGATTTTCTGGCCGAGCTGACGCCGCGCTTCGGCCGCGAGCTCGGCGCCCTGACCCTGCTCGACAAGCCGCAGACCTTCCCCTTCGGCCTGCGCGTCGCGCGCAGCTTCGTCGGCGACCGGCTGGCGCTCGTCGGCGACGCCGCCCACCTCGTCCATCCCATCGCCGGGCAGGGCCTGAACCTCGGCCTGCGCGACGTCGCGGCGCTTGCCGAGAGCGTCGTCGAGACGATGCGCCTTGGCCTCGACCCCGGCTCGCCCGAGACGCTGAAGCGCTACGAGCGCGCCCGCCGTTTCGACACGCTGGCGATGCTGGGCGCGACGGACGTTCTCAACCGTCTGTTCTCGAACGACATCCCGCCGCTGCGCCTGGCCCGCGACCTCGGCCTCGGCCTCGTCGACCGGCTGCCGCCGCTGAAGCGCTTCTTCATGCGCGAGGCCGGCGGGCAGGACCGCGGCCGCCTGCTCAAGGGTGAGGCGCTCTAGCGAGCGACCTGAGGCTCACGCCGCGACGAATCCGACCTCGCGGAAGCGGCTCCGGAACGCGGTGACGTCGGCGGCGACCGTCTCCGGCTCCTCGTTGCCGACGAGCGCCCGCGCGATCAGCTGCGCCAGCTCCGGCATGTCGTCGGCCGTCATTCCGAAGCGCGCGATCTCCGGCGTGCCGAAGCGCAGGCCGTTGAGATCGCCCTCGACGCCGGCGATCGGCAGACCGATGCCGCAGGCGAGCAGATTGGCGCGCCGCAGACGCTTCGAGGCGGCCTGCCCGCCGCCGAAGCGCGCCGCCTCCAGCGCGAATTGATGCGAGGTCGTGGCGCCGCGGTCCCGCGCGAACAGCGGCATGCCGAGCGCGGCGAGCGCGCGCGCCAGCGCGGCGGCGGTCTGGACCATCGCCCGGCCATAGGCCGCGCCCTGCGCCGCCCAGTCGTTCAGCGTCATCGCCAGCGCGGCGACGCGGCCGCCGTCGAAATTCGCGGTCAGCCCCGGATAGGCGATCGCGTCGAGCCGCTCGGCGAGGCTTGCGTCGTTGGTGACGATGAGCCCGCCCGGCGGCCCGCCGAGACTCTTGTAGGTCGACATCGTCATCAGATGCGCGCCCTCGGCGAGCGGATTGGGCCACGCCCCGCCGGCGATGACGCCGGACAGATGCGCGGCGTCGAACAGGAGCCTGGCGCCGACCTCGTCGGCGACGGCGCGAACCTCGCGCACCGGATGGGGAAACAGGTTGAGGCTCGCCCCAAGCGTGATCAACTTCGGCCGCACCCGCCGCGCCAGATCGCGCAAGCCCGCGACGTCGACCGTATAGCCGTCCGCGTCCACCGGGGCGGGATGGATGACGAGACCGTAGAGGCCCGCCGCGCCCGGCGCGTGATGCGTCACATGCCCGCCGATCGAGGCCGGCGGCGCGACGATGGCGTCGCCCGGCTTCGCCGTCGCCATGAAGGCGTAGAGATTGGCGAGCGCGCCGGAGGGAACGCGCACCTCGGCATAGGCCGCCCCGAACACGCGCGCGGCGCGCTCGGCGGCGATCACCTCGATCTCCTCCATCGCCTCGAGGCCCATCTCGTATTTGTCGCCCGGATAGCCGAGCGAGGGGCGCGTGCCGAGGCCGGCCGCCATCAGCGCCTCGGCGCGCGGGTTCATGACGTTCGTCGCCGGATTGAGGTTGACGCAGTCGGCCTCGTGCGTGGCGCGGTTGGCCCTCGCCAGCGCCTCGATCCGCGCGGCGACGTCGGCCGGGCTCCGGCCCTGCGTCGCGGCGGCGAGCGCCATGACGCGGTCTTCGGCCGGAGCGGGAACCCAGACGCGGCGGGCGAGTGGCGACACGGGAATTCCTCCGGCGGCGCGGCAAGACGCCGCGACCATCGCCGCCGAGCTTGCAGGATAGGGCCCACGCGAGGCAAGCGCCCGGCGCCTTCTTGACATGCTAGCGTGCGCACAGGACTGTGCCGCCGGAACGGGCCGGCGCAGATCGGGCCCCTGGGGAGGAGTCTCATGAAGAAATTCGTCGTCGCCGCCGCCTTCGCGGCCTTTTCCGTCGCGTTCGCCGCCGCCCCGGCCGCGGCGCAGACCAAGTTGAAATGGGCGCATGTCTACGAGACGTCCGAGGCCTTCCACACCGAGTCGGTATGGGCGGCCGAGGAGTTCAAGAAGCGCACCAACGGCAAGTACCAGATCGACGTCTTCCCGGCCTCGCAGCTCGGCAAGGAGACGGACATCAATCAGGGCCTGACGCTCGGCACCGTCGACATCATCATTTCGGGGTCGAGCTTCGCCGCCCGCTCCTTCCCGCCGATCGGCGTGACCTATTATCCCTTCACCTTCCGCAGCCCCGGAACACCTGCTGGCCTACACGAAAACCGACATCTTCAAGACCCTGACCAGGGGCTACGAGGAGAAGACCGGCCACCAGATCGTCGCCGTCACCTATTACGGCACGCGTCACACCTCCTCGAACCGGCCGATCAAGACCTGCGCCGACATGAAGGGCCTGAAGATGCGCGTGCCCGACGTGCCGGCCTATCTCGCCATGCCGAAATCCTGCGGCGCCAACACCGCGCCGATCGCCTTCGCCGAAGTGTATCTGGCGCTCCAGAACGGCACCGTCGAGGCGCAGGAGAACCCGCTGACGACGATCGAGGCCAAGAAATTTTACGAGGTGCAGAAGCACATCGTGCTGACCGGCCATATCGTCGATCATCTCAACACCGTCGTCGCCAAGGGCACGTGGGAGAAGTTCTCCGACGACGACAAGAAGATCTTCCGCGAGGTGGCGCAGGAGGCGGCCGCCCGCGCGACCAAGCAGATCCAGCAGAGCGAGACCAAGCTCGTGCAGTTCTTCAAGGACAAGGGCCTGACCGTCACCGACATCGACAAGGCCGAGTTCCTCGCCGCCGTGCAGAAGGGCGTGACGTTCGAGCAGTTCGGCTATCGCAAGGCGGACTGGGACGCCATTCAGGCGGTCAAGTGAGATCGCGCGCGGCATGAGCAAGGGCCGGCCCTCGCGCCGGCCCTTTTCGTAGGATGAGGCGGGGCGGCCATGCGCGTCGGCGAAGGCGAACATCACACGCAGACGACGAGCGAGGCGCTCGCCCACACCTTCGACGAGCCGGCGCCGGCGGTCGACCTCAGCGTCTACGCCATCGAGGACTGGGCGACGCTGGCCCTGTTCTGGCTGATGGCGATCTGCGTCATCCTGCAATTCGTCACCCGCTATGTCCTCAACGACAGCCTGGCCTGGACGGAGGAGATCGCGATCTACGCGCTGATCGGCGTCGTCTTCCTCGGCTCGTCCCTGTGCGTGCGGCGGATGCGTCACATCCATGTCGATTTTCTCTATCGCTACCTGCCGCCGGCCGCCGGCCGCGCGCTGGCGAGGTTCGTCGACATTCTGCGCACCGTGTTCTTCGCCTACGCGGCGTGGCTGGTCTGGAAGTATTCCGCCGCGATCTCGGACGAGCGCATGACCACGGTCGACCTGCCGAAGTCGATCGTCTTCTACACCGTGCTCGCAGCCTTCGTTCTGATGGCGCTGCGCTCCGTGCAGGTGACGCTCGGCAATCTGAGGCGCGGCTATTCGATCCTCGAACGCCCCGGCGATTTCGAGGACGGCGTCGCCGTCGACGATCTGGCCGCGCGCAAGGGAGCCTGAACCATGTGGGTGCTGCTCGGCTCCTTTCTCGGCCTGATGATTCTGGGCGTTCCCGTCGCCGTCTCGATGGCGGGCGCCTCGCTCGCCTACCTGCTGATTTACGGCGTCGCGCCGGACGTCATTCTCGCCCAGCGGATGATCGCCGGCGTCGAGAGCTTCCCGCTGCTGGCGGTGCCGTTCTTCATCCTCGCCGGCAATCTGATGAACATCGCCGGCGTGACGGGCCGCATCTACGGTTTCGCCGTCTCGCTCGTCGGCTGGATGCGCGGCGGGCTGGCGCAGGTCAACATCATCGGCTCGGTGATCTTCTCGGGCATGTCCGGCACCGCGATCGCGGATGCGGCGGGCATCGGCACGATCGAGATCAAGGCGATGAAGGATCACGGCTACTCGACGGAGGTCGCCGTCGGCGTCACCGCCGCCTCGGCGACGCTCGGCCCGATCATCCCGCCGTCGCTGCCCTTCGTCATCTACGGCATGATGGCGAACACCTCGATCGGCGCGCTGTTTCTCGGCGGCGTCATCCCCGGCGCGGTGATGACGATCCTGATGATGCTGACGGTCTGGATTTTCGCGCGCAAATACGGCTGGGGCTCGGATGCGCCCTTCTCCTGGCGCAAGCTGGGCGAGGCCTCGCTCGAGATCGCGCTCGTCTTCGCCTTCCCGCTGCTCGCCTGGGGGCTCGCGCTCGCCGGCCTGTCGGTCAATTTGGCGCTGTTGCTGGCGCTTGGCGCGCTGATCGCGCTCGACTGGTATTTCGATTTCTCCGCCGTGATGGCGCTGATGACGCCGGTGATCCTGATCGGCGGCATGACGCTCGGCCTGGTGACGCCGACGGAGGCCGCCTGCGCGGCGGTGATCTGGTCGCTCTTTCTGGGTCTCGTGCGCTACCGCTCGATGACCTTCGCCACCCTCGCCAAGGCGACGTTCGACACGATCGAGACCACCGCCTCCGTGCTGTTCATCGTCACCGCCGCCTCGATCTTCGCCTGGCTGCTCACCGTCTCGCAGGCGGCCCAGCTCCTGTCCGACCTCATTCTGTCGATCACCCAGAACAAATGGGTGTTCCTGCTGCTGGTCAACGCGCTGCTGCTGTTCATCGGCTGCTTTCTCGACACCATCGCGGCGATCACAATCACGGTGCCGATCTTGCTGCCGATCGCGCTCAAGCTCGGCGTCGATCCGGTTCACTTCGGCCTGATCATGACGCTCAACCTGATGATCGGCCTGCTGCACCCCCCGCTCGGCATGGTGCTGTTCGTGCTCTCGCGCGTCGCCGGGCTCTCGGTGGAGCGCACGACGATGGCGATCCTGCCCTGGCTGATCCCGCTGTTTCTGGCGCTGGCGGCGATCACCTTCATCCCCGAGATCACGCTCTGGCTGCCCCGGACGATGGGTCTTTCGCGCTGAGCCGGACCATTCGTCGCGGCGGGGCGGTTCCGGGGCGCCCCTTCACAAGCCTGTCACGGCGCCGTTAGACTTTTCCGGCGGGGAGATTCTCTGCCCGCGCGGAAGGGATCTGGCGGCTTGACCCTGCACGTCCCGACGATCGTCTCGCCGGAGGCCTGTCCGGCTCTGGTCCTCAACGCGGACTTCCGCCCGTTGAGCTACTATCCCTTGTCGCTCTGGTCCTGGCAGGACGCGATCAAGGCGGTGTTTCTCGACCGCGTGAACATCGTCTCCGAATACGACAAGTGCGTGCGAAGTCCCACCTTCGAGATGCGCCTGCCCTCGGTCGTCTCCCTGAAAACCTACGTCAAGCCGTCCCGCCACCCCGCCTTCACGCGATTCAACGTCTTCCTGCGCGACCGCTTCACCTGCCAGTATTGCGGCGCGCGCGACGATCTGACCTTCGACCATGTCATCCCCCGCTCGAAGGGGGGAACCACCGTGTGGGAGAACGTGGTCGCCGCCTGCTCGCCCTGCAATCTGCGCAAGGGCGACCGCCTGCCGCACGATGCGCACATGCATCCGGCGACGCGGCCCTTCCAGCCGAGCGTGCACGATCTGCATCACAACGGCCGGCTGTTCCCGCCGAACTATCTGCACGAGAGCTGGCTCGACTATCTTTACTGGGACACCGTGCTCGAGCCCTGAGCGGGGCGCGCCGGCGGCCGGCCGTTCCCCGCGCAGGCCGGGCGCGGATCGAGATCGGCGCCGCGCGCCGCGTCGAGCGCCGGCTGGGCGACGGTTCCGCGCTTCATCGCCGCCACCAGCCGCAGGTTCGGCGCGTCGGTGAAGGTGTAGTAGGGCTGCAGGTCGAGCCGGTCCGAGATCCGCACGCGCTTGCGCCCGTCGATGGCGCTGGAGACGCGCCCGATCAGATCGTCGTAAGGCGTCCAGACGACGCCGGCGCCCTTCGCCGCCAGCATCTCCAGCCTGAGCGCGATCTGATGCGCGCTCGGATAGGTCGTCGCGTGATCGGCCAGAATCGCCTTCTCGACGCGCTCGTGCAGCGTCAGCAGCGCGCCGACCGGAACGCGCGCGCCGCCGAGCGTGGCCTCGAGCGGAACGGCGCAGTCGATAAAAACGTAGGCCGCGTCGTCGCGGGCGTAGCCGGCGACGTAGGGAACCTGAAAACGAGTGTCGACGCGGCTCTCCCGCCACAGGATGTCGAGCGCGCGGGCGGCCGCCATCCGCCGCGCCGCAGCCTCGGGCCGCGCCGCGCCGAGGGCGGCGAGATAGGCCTCGCGCGCGACGCCGGCCTCGGCCAGCGCCTGCGCCTCCATTTCGGCGGCGAGCGCGGCGGCGACCTCGGCCTCGAGGCCGAGACGGTTGCGAAACGTCCCCTCGAGCCGGGCGAAGAACGTCGCGAACAGAGCGACCGGCGCCGGCCCCGTGCGCGAGGGCAGGGTCGCCCCGTCCGGCCGCGCGGCGAGATCGCGCGACACGATCGCCTTCTGCGCCCGGACGAACACCCGCGGATCGACGACGAGCAGGTTCGCGCCGCCGCGCGTCCGCGCGATCCGCCGATCGAGGACGGCGTCGAACGCAGGATTGCGCGGCCCGGCCGATTCGGCGCCCCGCGCGGCGCGGAACGGCGAGGGCGCCTCGGCCCGCACAGCCTTGCGCGCCAGCGCGGGCGAGACGGCGGCGAGCGCCAGAAGAACGGCGAGGCCGGATCGGAAGAGTCTCGGCATGGCGCGATTATCCGCGCTTTGCCGGCCGCGCAACGAGGCGCCCGCATTGACAGGCGCGCCGCGCCGACGCCTCATCCCGCCGCCCGCCCTCGCCCGGACCTCCCGTGCCCGACACCAAGCAGCCGAAGAAACGCCTGTTCTCCCGCCCGCGCTTTCTGGCGCGGACCAAACAGCGCCCGCGCGGCGTCTCGGCGCTCGATTCGGTGCGCCCGCATCGCGCGCGAATCGGGCTCACCTATGCGCTCACCGTGATCGAGGATCTGCTGGAGCTGTCCTATCCCTTCGCGACGGGTCTCGCCATCGACGGGCTGATCGCGCACGACTGGCGTCAGGCGATCCCGCTGATCGCGGCATGGACCGCGCGCGGCGCCATCGGCTGCTTCCGCAAGATGTACGACACGCGCGTCTATTCGGACGTCTACAACGCCATCGTCATCGAGACGATCGCGCGCCAGCGCGCCGCCGGGATCGGCGCCTCCGGCGTCGCCGCGCGCTCGGCGATGGCGCGCGAGTTCGTCGGCTTCTTCGAGCGCGACGTGCCGGTGCTCGTCACCTCGGTCATCGGCGTCCTCGGCTCGGCGGCGATGCTGCTGTGGTACGATCTGTGGATCGCCGCAGCCGCCGCCGCGCTGTTCCTGCCGGTCTACCTCGTCAACCGCGTCTACAGCGCGCGCAGCTACAGGCTCAATCAGGCGCTCAACAACCAGCTCGAGGAGGAGGTGCGCATCATCGAGCGCGCCGATCTCGACGAGGTGCGCCGGCATTTCGGCCGGCTGCGCACGTTCCGCGTGAAACTGTCCGACGCGGAGGCCTACAACTGGACCTCGATCGAGATCCTCTCGATCTTCGCCTTCATCGCGATTCTGGCGCGCGCCACCTTCCTGCCGACGACCGAGACGGGCGACATCTACGCCATCCTCGCCTATGTCTGGCGGCTGATGGAGAATCTCGACAACGTGCCGGCGCTGGTCCAGCAGCTCGCCCGGCTCGTCGACATCCGCCGCCGCATCGAGAGCGGCGCGACCATCGAGGCGATCGGCGCCGAACTGGAGAAGGACGAGCGCGAGGCGGCCGAGCGCTGAACGTCAGGCGCGTTTCAGGCGCGCTTGACGCCCGCCGCCGCCAGCGCGGCGAGGGCGCTGGAGAGGATGGCGTTCCAGCCCGCCAGCGACAGGCCGAGAATGCGCAAGGCCGGCTGGTCGCAGCGCACCACTTCGAACGTCTCGAGCTGTTTCATCATGTCGCCGACCGAGCCCGCCGGCCCGCCCGCGCCCGTGCAGGTCGTCGGCCCGGCCCACGCGCCCCATTCCACGCCGGAATGGTAGATCCCGAGGCCGAGGCTGACGAGAAACAGCAGCGCGAGCAGCGCCAGCCCCGCCTTCGTCGCCCGCGCCGGCGCGAAGGCCGTCGCCAGCCCGAGCGCGATCGCCGCGTAATAGGGCTTGCGCTGGAGATAGCAGAGCTCGCAGGCGCGGAAGCCCGCCCACTCGAAGCCCCACGCGCCGGCGAGCGTCGCCGCCGCGATCAGCGCAATCGAAAGAGCGATGGTGCGGGGCGTGATGCGCATCGGCGTCTCCTGCTCAGAACATCCGCGCGGCGAGCCAGAAGCCGAACACGATGGTGACGACGATCAGGATCATGAACACGGCGAAATGACGGTCGAGCGCCCGCTTGATCGGCTCGCCGAACTTGTTGAGGAGCCCCGCCAGCAGGAAGAACCGCGCCCCGCGCGTGATGATCGACAGCAGCACGAACAGGAAGAAATTGTAGCCGAGCAGCCCGCTGACGATGGTGACGAGCTTGTAGGGGATCGGCGTCAGCCCCTTGATCAGGATGAACAGCGCCCCCCAGGTGGCGTAGAAGACGCGCAGATCCTCCACCCGGTCGCCATAGCCATAGAGGCCGATCAGCCACTTGCCGACCGTCTCGAAGAACAGCGCGCCGATGGCGTAGCCGAGGATGCCGCCGAGCACCGAGGAGACGGTGCAGATCGCCGCAAAGCGCATCGCCTTGTCGGGCCGGGCGAGCGCCATCGGCACGAGGATGATGTCCGGCGGAATCGGGAAGAACGAGCTTTCCGCGAAGGCGACGCCGGCGAGCGCGGTCCCCGCGCGCGGGCTCTCGGCGAGCGACAGCGTCCAGTGGTAGAGGCGCTTGAACATGCGATTCGGGGCCTTCCGGCTGCGGCGTGGCTGGAGGTAGAGGCTCGCCGGCGCGCTGTCCACCGACGGCCCGCCGGCCGCGCATCGCCCGAAGGGCGCGCACGCCAAGCATACGCCTCGGAACTGGATGGATCCTGAACGTCTCGCCGGTCCCGGCGAGCGGGCCGCGCGCCTTGACGCCTCCGGCCCCGTCCTCTATGGAACCGGCCTTCGATTTCGCCCGCCCCCCGGCGGGCGCTGGCGCGCGCTTTTGGCGGGCGCATGTCGACAGATCAAGGGTTGTTCACGATGTCCCGCCGCTGCGAATTGACCGGCAAGGCCGTGCTGGTCGGCAACAAGGTCAGCCACTCGAACCGCAAGACCAAGACGCGGTTCCTGCCGAACCTGTGCAACGTCACGCTGATTTCCGACGCGCTCGGCCGCTCCGTGCGCCTGCGCGTCGCGGCGGCCTCGCTGCGCAGCGTCGAGGCGCGCGGCGGTCTCGACGCCTTCCTGATGAAGGCGGGCGAGGAGGGCCTCTCCCAGAACGCCCGCACGCTGAAGCGCGAGATTTCCAAGAAGCTCGCCGCGGCGAGCTGATTTCCGCTCGCATCGCCGCAATGTGAGGCGCGGCGGCCCTTGCGGGCCGGCCGCGCCTTGGCTTTTTTGAGGGCTCGCGCCCGAACCGCCGGAGACGATCGACATGACGACGCTCGCTCGCCAGCTCGCGCTGCCCGTCCTCGCGATGACGATCATCGTCGTCGCCGCCAACGTTCTCGTTCAGCATCCGATCACGGCGTTCGGCCTCGAAAACCACCTCACCTGGGGCGCGGTGGTCTATCCCGTCTCCTTCCTCGTGACCGACCTGACCAACCGGCGCTACGGCGTCGACGTGGCGCGCAATCTCGTCGTCGCCGGCTTCGTCATCGCCGTCGCCCTGTCGGTCTGGCTGGCGACGCCGCGCATCGCGCTCGCCTCGGGAACCGCGTTCCTCGTCGGCCAGCTGCTCGACGTGACCGTGTTCAACCGTTTGCGGCGCCTCGCCTGGTGGCGCGCTCCCTTGATGGCGAGCCTCGTCGGCTCGGCGCTCGACACCGCCCTGTTCTTCTCGCTCGCCTTCGCCGGGATCGAGGCGATGAGCGTCCCCGTGCCGCTGCTCGGCCTGACCATGGTTCCGCTATGGGTGAGCCTCGCCGTGTGGGATGCGGTGGTGAAGATCGCCGTCGCGCTGCTGGCGCTCGTCCCCTACGGCGCGCTGCTCGGCGTCGTGCGCCCTGTCGAGGCGCGCGCGGCGACGTAGTTCCACTCAGCTCCGGTCGCGTAACTCCCGCCGGATGATCTTGCCGGTCGTCGTCATCGGCAGGCTGGCGACGAATTCGATCTCGCGCGGATATTCGTGCGCGGCGAGCCGCGTGCGGACGTAGGACTTCAACTCGTCGACGAGATCGGGCCCGGTCCTGACGCCGGGGCGCGCGACGATGAAAGCCTTCACGATCTCGGTGCGCAGCGGGTCCGGCTTGCCGACGACGGCGGCGAGCGCCACCGCCGGATGGCGCAACAGACAATCCTCGATCTCGCCCGGCCCGATGCGATAGCCCGACGAGGTAATCACGTCGTCGTCGCGGCCGAGGAAGCGCACATAGCCCTCGCCGTCGCGCACGCCCTGATCGCCGGTCAGCATCCAGTCGCCGAGGAACTTGGTCGCCGTCGCCTCGGGCTGGTTCCAATAGCTCAGGAACATCACCGGATTGGGCCGGCGGATGGCGATCTGGCCGATCTCCTCGACATCCGCGAGCGACCCGTCGGCGCGGATCACCTCCGCCTCGTGCCCCGGCACCGGCTTGCCGATGGCGCCCGGCCGCGACACGCCGATGGCGGCGCAGGAGCCCAGCACGAGGTTGCACTCGGTCTGCCCATAGATCTCGTTGACGGTGAGGCCCAGCGCCTCGCGCGCCCAGGCGAAGGTCTCGGCCCCCAGCGCCTCGCCGGCTGAGGCGACGCTGCGCAGATCGAAGCCGAAGCGCTGGCGCGGCCTCTCGACGGCGCGCAGCAGGCGCAACGCCGTCGGCGGCACGAAGGCGTTGCGCACGCCCGTCCGCGCCATCAGCGCGAAGGCCTCCTCCGGATCGAACTTCTCCGCCTTGCGCGCCACCACGGGGACGCCGAAATAGAGGCTCGGCAACAGCGCGTTGAGCAGTCCGCCCGCCCACGCCCAGTCGGCCGGCGTCCAGAACCGGTCGCCCGGCCGCGGCGTGAATTCGTGCGCGAATTCGACGCCCGGCAGATGGCCGAGCAGCACGCGATGGCCGTGCAGCGCGCCCTTCGGCGGACCGGTGGTGCCGGAGGTGTAGATCATCAGCGCCGGATCGTCCGGCCCGGTCGCGACCGGCGCGAAGTCGGGGGCGGCCTTCGCCATCTCTTCCGGCAGGCCGAGCGCCGTCCCGTCCGCCCCGTCGACGCTGAGCACGGCGAGCCCCGGCAGGCCTGTGCGCACCGGCGCGAGCTTCGCGACGCCCGCCGCATTGGTGATGACGACGCCGACGCCGGCGTCGCGCAGGCGGTAGTCGAGCGCCTCGACGCCGAACAGCGCGGCGAGCGGCAGCGCCACCGCGCCGAGCTTGTAGACGGCCGCGTGCGCGACGACGACGTCCGCCGACTGCGGCAGCAGGATCGCCACGCGCTCGCCCGGCCGCACGCCGAGCCGGCGCAGCACGTTGGCGAGCCGGTTGGAGCGGCGCGAGAGCTCGCCATAGGTCGTCGCCTTCAGCGAGAAATCGGCGCCGGCCTCGAGGATCGCCGGCCGGTCCGGCGCGCGCGCGGCCCAAGCGTCGGTCACCGCGACGCCCATGTTGAAACGCGGCGGGATCGCCCAGCGAAAGGCGGAGACAAGCGTGGCGTAGTCGCGCGCGTCGGGCAGCATGAAAGGCTCCGCTGAGGCGGCGCGAAGACTAGTGCCGCACTGCAACATGCGCAATCCGCCGTCCGGCGAGGCCCGGCGGCACTGTTGCGCGCGGGAGACTCGGGCGGTTTCTCTGATCTCCCGGCCGCCGCGGCCCTTCGCGCCGGCGCACGCCAAGGTTAGCGTGATCGTCAACACATGAACGACGCGGCGACCGCCCGCGCAGCTCCGATGAGGAAATCGCCCATGGACCGCCGCCCGGCCCGCTCGCGCTCCCGCGCCACGTTGTTCGCCCTGCTGACGACCGCGCTCGTCGCGCCCTCGGCCTACGCCTTCGACCGCATGGTCGTGTTCGGCGACAGCCTGAGCGACAACGGCAACCTGGCGCTTGCCACGGGCAACGCGCAGCCGGGCTATCCGAGCGGGCGTTTCTCCAACGGCCCGGTGTGGGCCGAGCAGCTCGCCGGCCCGCTCGCCAATTTCTTCCCCGTCGGCCCGGTGAACAACGCGGCGAATGTCGACTTCGCCTTCGGCGGCGCGCGGACCGACACGGCGGTCGCCAACCCGCCCGGCATCCCGACCCAGATCGGCGCTTATTTCGCGCGCGGCGGAACCTTCGGCGCCAACAATCTCGTTTCGGTCTGGGGCGGGGCGAACGACATCTTCCAAGCGATCCCCGGCGCGGCCGCCAATCCGGCGACCGCGCTCGCCACCATGCAGGGCGTCTCGGCGACCGCGGCCGGCAACATCGCGACCTCGGTGAACACGGTCGCCGGCGCCGGCGCGACGCAGGTCGTCGTCTTGAACCTGCCGGACATCGGTCAGGCCCCGGCCTTCAACACCTCGCCGGCGAGCCAGCTCGCCTCGGTCTCGGCGCTGACCTTCAACACGACATTGGCCTCAAGCCTGGCGACGGTGGCGGCCGGGCGTCCGACCGTCAACATCATGCAGGTCGACGTCGCCGCGCTGTTCGGCGCGGTCACGGCCAATCCGGGCGCCTTCGGCTTCGCCAACGCCACGCAGGCCTGCGTCGCGGTCGCCAGCTGCGTCGGCGGCACGACCGCGCAGCAGAACAGCTTCGTCTTCTGGGACGGCGTGCACCCGACGACCGCCGGCCACGCGCTGGTGGCGCAGGCGGTGGCCGCCACCCTCGCCGCGCCGGCGACCGCGGTCTATTCGGCGAGCCTCGCCGACGTGTCGCTGATGGGCCGCCGCTCGGAAGCGATGCGCGGCTTCGAGCGGCTGCGCGCGCATGAGGCGCCGGTCGGCGTCAACGAGTTCTTCGTCAACGTCTTCGGCGACTTCGGCAAGTCGCGCTCGGCCGGCGCCGGCTATCGCTCGGACTGGTCGGTCGGCGGCCTCCAGTTCGGCATGACGCGGGCTTTGTCCACCGCGCTCACCTTCGGTCTCGCCGGTTCGGCGAGCACGGGTCGCGTCAAGGCCGGCGCGGCCTCCTACGACGCAACGACCTTCGCCGTCGACGCGATGCTCGGCTGGCGTCAGGGCGGCGCCTTCGTCAACGCCGGACTCGGCGCCGGCGTCAATCGCATGACCGACTGGGAGCGCAAGACCTTCGTCGGCCCGCTGAAGAACACCGGCGACCCCTCCGGCCACGCGATGAGCGCGCTGCTCGAGGGCGGCTACGACATCGGCATGGGCGCCTTCACGCTGACGCCGGCCGCCCGTCTCGGCTGGCTGCACGCCAGGAGCGACGCCTTCACCGAACTCGGCGCCGTCGCGCCCATCGCCTTCGGCGCGCGCACGCTGAACGCCATCGTCGGCGCGGCCGAGCTGCGCGCCCGTTTCGACATCGTGCGTGAGCCGGGCCGCGTCGCCTCGGCCTATGCGCTGATCGGCTACGAGGACTTCCTCAGCTACTCCGGCGGCGCGGTGCGCGGCCGCCTCGCCGGCAATACGGCGCTGCCCTTCGCCACCCCGCTCGGCGATCTCGCCGGAGAGGGCGTGCAGCTCGGCGCCGGCCTGTCGGGCAGCGTCGGCGCGATGAAGCTCAACGCCGAATACCGCGCCTCGCTCGGCAAGGGCGACGGCGCGCGCCATCGCGGCTCGGTCGGCGTCAAGGTCGCGTTCTGACGACGGGACGACGCGCGCTCAGCCCTCGAGCGGGCGCGCTTCTTCCGGCAGCATGATCGGAATGCCGTCGCGGATCGGATAGGCGAGGCGCGCGGCGCGCGAGATCAGCTCTTGGCGTTGCGCGTCGTATTCCAGCGTCGTCTTCGTCAGCGGACAGACGAGGATTTCGAGCAGCCGCGGGTCGACGCGCGTGGCGTCGTTGCGCGGCCCCTCGAGCGCTGTCGGGGCGTGCTCCTCCGTCATCGTGCCTCTCCCGCGATCCTCATTGCAGCGACGTCTTGCCGGGGTCGGCGCCGGCGGCAAGATCCATGTCGGTCATGGCGATCAGCATCCCGGCCCGCTCGCTCACCGTGCCGGCCTCGAGCAGCGCTTGCTTCTCGCCCGCGCCGAACGGGCTCATCATCGCCAGCGCGTTGACCAGCGTCTCGGTCGGCGTTTCGTTGACGCCGCTCCAGTCGATGCATATCCGCCGCGCGCGGGCGAAGCGGCGCAGCGCGCCGAGAACGCCGGCGCGGCCGGAATCGTCCGGCGTCGGCGCGAAGTCGGCGGCGAAGGGCTCGTAGGCGACGTCGCACTGCCGGTAGGGCGTCGCCACCTCGGCCTCGCCGAGGAGCCCGAACCGCGCCACGCCGGTCAGCGTGATGAGGTATCGCCCGTCGCCCGTCTCGGCGATCTGCGTCAGGCGCCCGACGCAGCCGGTCGAGAACAGGCCCGGCCCGCGCGCGCAGACCGGCCGCGCGGCGTCGGGCTGGATCATGCCGATCAGGCGGTGGGTGGCCAGCGCATCGTCGATCATCGCCAGATAGCGCGGCTCGAAGATATTGAGCGGCAACTGGCCGCGCGGCAGCAGGATCGCGCCGGTGAGCGGAAACACCGGGATGCGCGTCGGCAGATCCTGCGGACCGCCATAGGGCCTGTTCAATCCCATCCTCACTCCGCAGTCACGACGCGTCAGGAAAACAGGGCGGCCGAGAGCTTCCGGCGCGCCGACAGCGTGGCCTCGTCCATCGGGCCCCAGACCTCGAAGAACTGCAACAGCTGCTTGCGCGCGGCGTCCTCGTTCCAAGTGCGATTCCGCTTCACGATGTCAAGGAGGCGATCGGCCGCCTCCTCGCGCCGTCCCGCCGCATTGAGACCGACGGCGAGATCGAACTGCGCCTGCCAGTCGTTGGCGTCGGCGGCGATGCGGGCCTCGAGGGGGGCGAGTTCGCCGAGCGAGGCGGCCTGTTCGGCGAGCTCCAGCGCGGCGCGCCCCGCGGTCACCGCCGCATCCTCCTTCTCGCCCTCCGGCAGGCTGGCGAGCAGGCCCCTGGCCTGTTCGGTCTCGCCCATGTCGACATAGAGTTTGGCGAGCGCGCCGAGCGCCTTCTGGTTCGCCGGCGCCTCGGCCAGCACGGCCGCGTAAAGCTGCGCCGCGCCGGCGGCGTCGCCGGCGGCGGCCAGCGCCTCGGCCTCGGCCAGCGCGTCGGAGACGGCGTCGCCCATCGGCCCGACGAGCCGCTCGACGAAGGCCTTCACCCGGCTCTCCGGCAAGGCGCCCATGAAGCCGTCGATCGGCTGGCCGTTCTGGAAGGCGATCACGGCGGGGATCGACTGGATGCCGAGCTGACCGGCGATGTCGGGATGCTCGTCGATGTTCATCTTGGCGAGCTTCACCTTGCCGGCGCTCTCGCGCACGACCTTCTCGATGACGGGGGTGAGCTGCTTGCAGGGGCCGCACCACGGCGCCCAGAAATCGACCAGCACAGGCTGACGGGCGGACTCGGCGATCACGTCCTGACGGAAACTCGCGGTCGTCACGTCCTTCACCGCGTCGCCGCCGCTGGCCGGCGCGCCATTCTGTCCAAACATCGCTCTATCCCTGATTTGCCGGCGAGGCGCCGCGCCCATTGTCTAGGAAATGGGGGCGTTTGTCTCAAGCCGCAACGACCGGGCTGGACCGCCGCCGACCAATTGCCGAGACGGATTCGGATGTCCGCTGCTTGACGCCTCCCGGACGGGTCGCGAAAGATGGCCGCCTTTCGCATCCACAAGCGAACCGTTCGCGCACCCGCGGACGAGACCAACCCCCAAGGAGCGCCCATGTCGTCCCCGGATATCGTCATTGTCAGCGCCGCGCGCACGGCTGTCGGCTCCTTCAGCGGCGCGCTGTCGGGCCTTCCCGCGCATGAGCTGGGCGCCATCGCCATCAAGGGCGTGCTCGACCGCGCCAAGGTTGCGCCGGGCGATGTCGACGAGGTCATCATGGGCCAGATCCTGACCACCGGTCAGGGCCAGAATCCGGCGCGTCAGGCCGCCATGAAGGCCGGCGTTCCGCAGGAGAAGACGGCGTGGGGCCTCAACCAGCTGTGCGGCTCCGGCCTGCGCGCGGTGGCGCTCGGCATGCAGCAGATCGCCAATGGCGACGCCAAGATCATCGTCGCCGGCGGGCAGGAGTCGATGTCGCAGGCCCAGCACGCCGCCTATATGCGCTCCGGCGTCAAGATGGGCGAGCTGAAGATGCTCGACACCATGCTGCGCGACGGCCTGCTCGACGCCTTCCAAGGCTATCACATGGGCACGACGGCCGAGAACGTCGCCACCAAGTGGCAGATCACCCGCGACGAGCAGGACAAGTTCGCCGTCGCCTCGCAGAACAAGGCCGAGGCCGCCCAGAAGGCCGGCAAGTTCAAGGACGAGATCCTGCCCGTCACCATCGCCTCGAAGAAGGGCGACGTGATCGTCGATCAGGACGAGTACATCCGCGCCGGCACGACGCTCGACAGCGTCGCCAAGCTCCGGCCCGCCTTCTCCAAGGACGGCACGGTGACCGCCGGCAACGCCTCCGGCATCAACGACGGCGCGGCCGCCGTGGTGCTGATGACGGCCGACGAGGCCAAGAAGCGCGGCCTGACGCCGCTCGCCTCCATCAAGTCCTGGGCGACGGCGGGCGTCGATCCGGCGATCATGGGCTCGGGCCCGATCCCGGCCTCGCGCGCCGCGCTCGCCAAGGCCGGCTGGTCGGTCAAGGATCTCGATCTTGTCGAGGCCAACGAGGCTTTCGCCGCGCAGGCCATCGCCGTCAACAAGGACATGGGCTGGGACACCGACAAGGTGAACGTCAACGGCGGCGCGATCGCCATCGGCCACCCGATCGGCGCCTCCGGCGCGCGCGTGCTCGTCACGCTGCTGCACGAGATGCAGCGCCGCAACGCGAAGAAGGGCCTTGTGACGCTGTGCATCGGCGGCGGCATGGGCATCGCGATGTGCGTCGAGCGCTGAGCGCGCCCGGACGATCTGCGGGCGGAGCGACGAGCTCCGCCCGGTTCAACTGAAAAGGCCGCGAAGCGGCGACGACATTGGGGAAAGGAAACGACATGGCACGGGTGGCGGTTGTCACGGGCGGAACGCGCGGCATCGGCGAGGCGATCTCGAAGGCGCTGAAGGCGGCCGGTTACAAGGTCGCGGCGAGCTACGCCGGCAATGACGAGGCGGCGGCGAAGTTCAAGGCCGAGACGGGCATCGCCGTCTACAAGTGGGACGTCTCCGACTACGACGCCTGCGTCGAGGGCCTGAAGAAGGTCGAGGCCGAGCTCGGCCCGGTCGACGTGCTGGTCAACAACGCCGGCATCACCAAGGACGGCATGTTCCACAAGATGACCAAGGAGCAGTGGTACGCCGTCATCAACACCAACCTGAACTCGCTGTTCAACATGACCCGCCCGCTCTGGGAAGGCATGCGCGCGCGCAAGTTCGGCCGCGTCATCTGCATCTCCTCGGTCAACGGCCAGAAGGGCCAGATGGGCCAGGTGAACTACTCCTCCGCCAAGGCCGGCGACATCGGCTTCGTCAAGGCGCTGGCGCAGGAAGGCGCGCGCGCCGGCATCACCGTCAACGCGATCTGCCCCGGCTACATCGCCACCGACATGGTGAAGGCGATCGACCCGGCCGTGATCGAGAAGTCGATCCTGCCGCACATCCCGGTCGGCCGCCTCGGCGAACCGGAGGAGATCGCCCGCGCGGTGGTGTTCCTCGCCTCCGACGACGCCGGCTTCATCACCGGCTCGACGCTCTCGGCCAATGGCGGCCAGTACATGATCTGACCGGGCGCGGCGTTTCGTCGCTATTTGACGCTTCAAAGGGGCCGGCGCTTGCGCCGGCCCTCGCATTTCACGCCTCCACATCGAATTTCGCCCGGCAGAATAAAGACATACCGCGCACCGCGATTGATCCGAAGGATTCGCGCCGCTAAGCCTTTCAACGACGCGCAGCGCAGCGCGTCGAAGGCGAATCGGGGGCGACGCCGCGATGAACAACAAGCGCATCTGGGCGGTCAGGGCCGGCCGCGACAATCAGGCCGACCATCTTTTTCTGAACAGAGGACAGATCGCGATCGGCCTCGGCTCGCCGCGCGAGGACGCGAGCGCGCTGGCGCCGACGCGCGCCGCGTTCAAGGCCGCCTTCGGCCGCGACGACGCCGCGGCGCCGGGGTCGATCCCGATCCAGGCCGGGCAGTTGTTCCGCTTCGTGCACGAGATGCGCGTCGGCGACCGCATCGTCTATCCGCGCAAGATCGACCGCACGCTGCGTTGGGGCGAGGTGGCCAGCCCCTATGTCCACGATGCGACGGACGGCCCGGAATTTCCCCATCGCCGCGCCGTGCGCTGGCTCGACTCCAAGAGCCGCGACGTATTCTCGCAGGGCGCGCTCTACGAGCTCGGCTCGGTTCTCACCCTGTTCGAGGTGAAGACCTTCGCCGACGAATTCCGCCGCAAGTTCGATCTCGACGACGACGTCGTCGAGGACGTCGTGACCGAGGACGACATTGGCGGCATGGCCCGCGACATCGCCGAGACGACGCGCGACTACATCGCCAAGTCGCTCAAGGCGCGGTTCAAGGGCCACGACATGGAGCACCTCGTCGCCGAGCTGTTTCGCGCCATGGGCTACAAGGCGCAGTCCACCCGCCCCTCGAAGGACGACGGCGTCGACGTGATCGCCCATCGCGATCCGCTCGGCGTCGAGCCGCCGCTCCTGAAGATCCAGGTGAAGACGCACGACAGCAACATTTCCGCCGACGCGGTGAAGGCGTTCTACGCCTCGATCCACGAGCGCGACGTCGGCGTCTTCGTCACCAGCGGAGGCTTCACCTCGGCCGCCCTCGCCTTCGCGCGGCACCGCGGCAATCTGCGCACCATCGACGGCGTGGAACTGGTCGATCTGATCCAGACCCACTATGACTCCTTCGACCTGAAATACCGGCAGAAGATTCCGTTGCGGCGCGTGCTCGCGCCGGACGTCGCCGCAGAGGAATGAAGGCCGCCACGGCATGAACCGCGCGACCCTGATCGGCTTCGTCGCCGTCGCCCTCTGGTCATGCCTGGCGCTTCTGACCGCAGCCACCGGCCGCATCCCGCCGTTTCAACTCGCCGCCATGACCTTCGCCATCGGCGGCCTCGGCGGCCTCGCCGTGACGGCGGCGCGCGGCCGGCTCGGCGCGTTGCGGCAGCCCCCGCGCGTCTGGGCGATCGGCGTCGGCGGACTGTTCGGCTACCACGCGGTGTATTTCGCCGCGCTGCGCGCCGCCCCGCCGGAGGAAGCGAGCCTCATCGCCTATCTCTGGCCGCTTCTCATCGTGCTGTTCTCCGCGCTGCTGCCGGGCGAGCGGCTGCATCCGCGCCATCTCCTCGGCGCCGGCCTCGGCTTCGCCGGCGCCGCGCTGCTGCTGGTCGCCCGCGCCGGCGAGCGGGCGTTGTTCTCCGGCGGGCAGTGGAAGGGCTATGCGCTGGCGCTGTGCTGCGCCTTCATCTGGTCCGGCTACTCGATCCTTTCGCGCACGCAGAAGCAGGCGCCGACCGCCGCGGTGGCCGGCTTCTGCCTCGCCACCGCGGCGCTCGCCGCGCTCTGCTGGGCGGCGTTCGAGACGACGGTCTGGCCCGCCGGCGCGACGCAATGGGCGTCCGTGATCGGCCTCGGCCTCGGCCCTGTGGGCCTTGCCTTCTACGTCTGGGACTACGGGGTCAAGCATGGCGACATCCGCCTGCTCGGCGTCGCCTCCTACGCCGCGCCCGTCCTGTCGACGCTGATCCTCGTCGCCGCCGGCATGGCGAAGCCCGGCGCCGCGCTGGGGCTCGCCTGCGTCCTCATCGCCGCCGGCGCCTTCGTGGCCAGCCGCCGGCCGCGCGTCTAATCCAGCACGCGATGCGTGTAGCGATAGGCGTCGCGGAAGCCGAGCCGGCGGTAGAGCGCCCGCGCGCCCTCGTTCGGTTCGCGCACCTGCAGATAGGCGCGGCTCGCCCCCTGCGCGGCGCCCCAGGCGATGAGGGCGGACACCATGCGCGTTCCCGCTCCGCGCCCGCGCGTTTCCGCGCTCACCACCAGATCGTAGAGCCCGACATAACCGCGCTCGGCCACCGCCAGCCCCCAGCCGACCGGCTCGCCGCGCTCGACGACGGTGGCGTAGGCGTGCGCCGGCGCGATCAGCGGCAGGGTGCGCCGCAGCGCCGCCGCTCCCGCCGCGCCCTTGCCGTAGGCCGTCATCGCGCCGTCGATCCAGCCGTCCGTCAGCGCGGTCTCGATCCTGACGTCGGCCGACGGCGCGAACCGCCCGTCGACCTCGGCGATCATGCCGATGGAGGGCTCCTCCTCCCGCCATCCCCGCGCCGCCAGCAGCGGCTCGACCGCCGGATCGGCGAGGCAGGTCAGCCGAAACAGCGGCGTCAACCCGCGCGAGCGGAACAGCGTCTCGACCGTCTCGACGATGCCCTCGGGCGCGAAGGTCGAGGGCCCGAGCGCGCTCGCCGAGTTCGCCCGCCGCGTATGCCCGTCCGACAGGCGCAGCACCCAGCCGTCGGCGAGCACGGTCGAGAGCGCCGGCCAGGCGTTGAAGCAGCGCTCCTCGAGCGCGCGGACGAGATCGGGATCGTTCATCGGATCGACCAAAGAAAAAGGGGCCGGCGACGCCGACCCCTCGAAAACCATCCATCGGAAGAGACTTACGCCTCGACGGCGCTCAGGCCTCGACGGACTTGGGCTTGAGGATCTGGCGGCCGCGATACATGCCGGTCTTCAGATCGACGTGGTGGGGACGGCGCAGCTCGCCCGAATCCTTGTCCTCGACATAGGTCGGCGCCTTGATCGCGTCGGCCGAGCGGCGGAAGCCGCGCTTCATCGGGGAGGTTTTGCGCTTCGGAACTGCCATGACGGTCTCCACAGAACGGGGTCGCGCGGCGTCGTCCGCTGCGCGCGGAAATTGGAAGCGCGGCTCATACACCGGTTTCTCCCGGCTGGCTAGGGCTGGCCGAGACAATCGAGCGTGTCGCCGGCCATCCGCGCCCGCCGCTCGATCCGCGCCGCCTGCGCCCGGTGGCGCGGCGTCGGCTTGGCTGCGTTGCGAAGGATCGGATTGGGCAGGGCGGCGGCCAGCAGCGCCGCCTCGCGCGGGGTCAGATCGGCCGCGCTCCTGTTGAAGTGGCGGCGGGCGGCCGCCTCCGCGCCGAACACGCCGTCCCCCCATTCCGCGACGTTGAGATAGATCTCGATGGTCCGACGCTTGCCCCAGACCAGATTGGCGAACAGGGCGAGCGGCAGCTCGACCGCCTTGCGGACGACCGAGCGCGAGGGCCAGAGCAGCACGTTCTTGACCGTCTGCATGGCGAGCGTCGAGGCGCCGCGCGTCGGCAGTCCGTCGTCCGACTCCTCCATCACGGCCCGCAGCTCCGTCCAGTCGACGCCCGCGTGCTGGCAGAATCGCGCGTCCTCCGAGGAAATCACCGCCGCCGGCAGATGCGGCGAGATGCGATCCAGCGCACGCCATTCGCGCGCCACGGTCTCGCCCGTCGCCCAGCGCGCCAGCATGAGCGTCGAGACAGGCGGGACGAAGCGATAGGCGACCGTCAGGCTCGCCAGCGCCAGAACGAGGGCGATCAGGATGCGCCAGACCCAGCGCAGCGCGCGCCTCATGAGAAATCCGCTCCGGCCATCCCCTAGCCTTGACCGGCGCAGCCCCATCCGGCAAGCCGGGCCGGCAATCGGGCCGCGAGGCGGGCATGGAGCAGATCGAGGCGGAACGCTTCACGGCCGCGCTGGCGGCGACGGCGCAGCGCGTGCAGCGCCTTCTCGACGACATCCTGTGCGACGCCTCGGCACCGGGCGAGATCGTCCGCCCGCAGCGCGTGTTGCAGGCGATGCGCCACGGCGCGCTCGCAGGCGGCAAGCGGCTGCGCCCCTTCCTGACGATCGAGACGGCTGCGCTCTTCGGCCGGCGCGACGAGGGGCCGCTGCGCGCCGGCGCCGCGCTCGAACTCGTGCATTGCTATTCGCTGGTGCACGACGACCTGCCGGCGATGGACGACGACGATCTGCGCCGCGGCCAGCCGACCGTGCACAAGGCCTTCGACGAGGCGACGGCGATTCTGGCCGGCGACGGACTGCTGACGCTCGCGTTCGATGTGATCGCCGACGCCTCCGTCGACGCCGACGCAGAGATCCGTCTTGCTCTGTCGCAGACTCTCGCCCGCGCCGCCGGCCTCGGCGGCATGGTTGGCGGTCAGGCGCTCGACCTCGCGGCCGAGGCGGCGGCCGTGCCGCTCGCGGCGGAGGACATCGAGCGCCTGCAGGCGATGAAGACCGGCGCGCTGCTCGCGTGGGCCGTCGACGCCGGCGCGATTCTCGGCCGCGCGGACCCGGCCGAGCGCGCCGCGCTGCGGCGCTACGGCCGCGCCCTCGGCGCCTGTTTCCAGATCGCCGACGACATTCTTGACGCCGAGAGCGACGCGGCGACGCTCGGCAAGCGCGCCGGCAAGGACGCGGGGCGCAACAAGGCGACGCTGGTCGCAGCGCTTGGGCTCGACGCCGCCAAGGCGCGGCGCGACGCGCTGGCGGCGGACGCCGGGCGCGCGCTCGACGCGCTGGCGGGTCGCGACGCGACGACGCTGCGCGAGACCGCGCGCTTCGTCGCGCGCCGCCTCTCGTGAGCGCCCGTCGCGGCTTCTTCGCGCTGCGCTATGCGCGCGCCTATCCGCGTCCGTTCCTCGCACTCGCGCTGACGGGCGGCGTCTTCGCCCTCGCGCCGCCGGCGTGGAGCGTCGAATCGCGCGCGCTGATCGCCTGGAATGTCGGCGCCGTGGCGCTGATCGCCTCGCTCGGCTGGATGATGGCGCGCTCCGACCACGACGGCATGAAGCGACGGGCGGCGCAGCAGGACGTCAATCCTGCCTTCATCGTCTCCGCTGTCGCTATCGCGACGATCGTCAGTCTTGTCGCCATCGTCATGCAGCTCGGCGCGAGCAAGAGTCTGGCGGGCTGGGACAAGGCGGCGCATATCGGCCTCGCCGTCGTCACCATCGTGACCGGATGGGTCGCCGCACATCTTCTTTTCACGCTGCATTACGCGCATGAATATTACGGCGACGGCCGCGACGGGACGCGCGGCGGTCTCGACTTTCCCGGCGAGCCGCATCCGCGCTACGTCGATTTTCTGTATTTCGCCTTCGTCATCGCCGTGGCGACGCAGACCGCCGACATCGCGATCCGCTCGCGCGCGATGCGCGCTCTCGCGCTGGCGCAGGGCGTGTTCGCGTTCTTCTACAATCTCGCGATTCTGGGACTCACGGTGAACATCGCCGCAAGTGATCTGAGCAAGTCTGAGCAAGCCTGAGCTGATCATTCCGCGGCGCTTTTCGCCGCGCCCCAGCGACGCTCGATATAGTCGGCGACGATGCTTTGGAAGTCGCTCGCGATGGTCGCCCCGCGCAGCGTCATCGCCTTCTGCCCGTCGATGAAGACCGGCGCGGCCGGCGTCTCGCCCGTGCCCGGCAGCGAGATGCCGATGTCGGCGTGCTTGGATTCGCCGGGGCCGTTGACGATGCAGCCCATCACCGCGACGTTGAGCGCCTCGACGCCCGGATAGCGCTCGCGCCAGCCAGGCATCGACGTCGAGATCCACGTCTGGATGTCGCGCGCCAGCTCCTGAAACACCGTGCTCGTCGTGCGTCCGCAACCGGGGCAGGCGGCGACCAGCGGCACGAAGGTGCGAAAGCCCATGGTCTGCAACAGCTCCTGCGCGACCTTCACCTCCAGTGTGCGGTCGCCGCCGGGCTCGGGCGTCAGCGACACGCGGATCGTGTCGCCGATGCCCTCCTGCAGGAGAATCCCCATCGCCGCCGACGAGGCGACGATCCCCTTCGATCCCATGCCCGCTTCGGTGAGGCCGAGATGCAACGCGTAGTCGGCGCGCGCGGCGAGCATGCGATAGACCGCGATGAGATCCTGCACGGCCGAGACCTTCGCCGACAGGATGATGCGGTCCTTGGCGAGCCCGATCTCCTGCGCGCGCTCGGCCGAATAGAGCGCCGAGCGCACCATCGCCTCGCGCGTCACCGCGCGCGCGTCGAGCGGCCGGTCCGACCTGGCGTTCTCGTCCATCAGCGCGGTGAGCAACTCCTGGTCGAGCGAGCCCCAGTTGGCGCCGATGCGCACCGCCTTGCCGTGGCGGGCGGCCAGCTCGACGATGGCGCCGAACTGCCGGTCTTTCTTGTCGCGGAAGCCGACATTGCCGGGATTGATGCGATATTTGTCGAGCGCCTGCGCGCAGGCGGGATGATCGGCGAGCAGCTTGTGGCCGATGTAGTGGAAATCGCCGACGAGCGGGACGGTCACGCCCCGCCGCGCGAGCTGGTCGCGGATCTGCGGCACGGCCGCGGCCGCCTCGTCGCGGTCGACCGTGATGCGGACCAGCTCCGAGCCGGCGCGGGCCAGGTCCAGCGACCTGCGCCACCGTCGCCTCGATGTCGGCCGTGTCGGTGTTGGTCATCGACTGCACGACGACCGGCGCGCCGCCGCCGACGGCGACCGCATGCGCCCCTTCGCCGACGCGCACGCCGACCGTCGGCCGGCGCGGCTGCGGCGCGGCGGACAGCGCGGGAAAGGCGTCGAGACGTTCGTTCATCGCGGACTCCGGCAAGAAAGCTTCGCGCCGCTCAGACGGCGGCGCAGCGGGCGCAGCGCCCGGTGATTTCGATCGTCTCCGCCCGCGCCGAGAACCCTTCCGAGGCGGCGAGGCGCACCAGGTCGTCCCTGCAGCGGGCGCGAGGTCGCCTCGGCGACGCCGCCGCAACCGTCGCAGATCAGAAAGGCGACCGACTCGCCGGCGCAATGGCCGTGGCCGCAGGCCAGATAAGCGTTGCGGGAGGCCAGCCTGTGGACGAGCCCCTGCTCGAGCAGATGATCGAGCGCCCGATAGACGGAGATGGGCGCCACCGTGCGCCCGCCCGCGGCGGCGATCCGCGCGATGATGTCGTAGGCGCCCATCGGCCGCCCCTCGGCCGTGAGAATGTCGAGCACCTGCCGGCGCCACGGCGTCAGCCGCGCGGCGGCGCCCGTGGACGCTTCCTGCGAACAATTGTGGGTGTGACGAAGGGACGACATGCTCGGCGTGGCGTTGTTGCGTCGCCCACTATACTGTTCGCGGCGACAGGAGGCGAGCCGTCCGACGGCGGCCGCGCGCGCCGGGATCGCTCTTATCGGAGATGTGGAGATGAGCCTGAAGTCCCGCAATGCTGTGGTCACCGGGTCGACGAGCGGCATCGGTCTCGCCTGCGCCCGCGCGCTGGCGCAGGCCGGCGCCAACGTCATGATCAACGGATTCGGCGAGGCGGCGGCGATCGAGAAGGAGCGCGCCGCCATCGAGAAGGATTTCGGCGTGCGCTGCGTCTATTCCGGCGCCGACATGTCGAAGCCGGCCGAGATCGCCAAGATGGTCGCCGACGCCGGGGCGGCGTTCGGCTCGGTCGACGTGCTGGTCAACAATGCAGGCATCCAGTTCGTCTCGCCGGTCGAGGATTTTCCGGTCGAGAAGTGGGATCAGATCATCGCCATCAACCTGTCGGCCGCCTTTCACGCGATCCGCGCCGCCGTGCCGGGCATGAAGGCGCGCAAATGGGGCCGCATCGTCAACATCGCCTCGGCGCACGGCCTCGTCGCCTCGCCGTTCAAGTCGGCCTATGTCTCGGCCAAGCACGGCATCGCCGGCCTGACCAAGACGGTCGCCCTCGAGCTCGCCACCTTCGGCGTCACCGTGAACTGCATTTCGCCCGGCTATGTGTGGACGCCGCTGGTCGAAAAGCAGATTCCGGACACGATGAAGGCGCGCAACATGACCGAGGAGCAGGTCAAGCGCGACGTCCTGCTCGCCGCCCAGCCGACCAAGCAGTTCGTGACCGTCGATCAGGTCGCCGCGCTGGCGGTTTACCTGTGTTCGGACGCGGCCTCGCAGATCACCGGGACCAACATCTCGATGGACGGCGGCTGGACCGCCGCCTGAGCGGGCGCCAGAAGCGATTTGCCGCGGCGCCCAAAATCCGCCTATCGTGCTCCTCCGGCGGGCGGGAAGACCCGTCCGAGGGCGGAAGGCAGGATGATGAGCGCTGCGAAAGACCCCGTCACGATCAAGAAGTATGCGAACCGCCGTCTCTACAACACGGGCGCGAGCACTTACGTCACGCTCGAGGATCTGGCGGAAATGGTGAAGAAGGGCGAGGATTTCCTCGTCTTCGACGCCAAGTCCGGCGACGACATCACCCGCTCCGTTCTGGCGCAGATCATCTTCGAGCAGGAGGCCAAGGTCGGTCAGAGCCTGCTTCCGAGCGCCTTCCTGCGGCAATTGATCCGCTTTTACGGCGACAGCATGCAGTCGCTGGTGCCGCGTTATCTCGAGTTCTCGCTCGAGCGTCTGACCGGCGAACAGCAGAAGTTCCGCGAACAGATGAGTCAGGCCTTCGGCGCCAGCCCGTTCGCGACGCCGGGCATCGCTTCGCTTGAGGAGATGACGCGCAACAACATGGCGCTGTTCCAGCAGGCCTTCTCGATGTTCAACCCGTTCGCCGCGATGACCCGCGCCGCCGAGGCGAAGGAAGCGGAGGAGGCGAACGCCGGAACGGACGCCGCATCCCCAGCCAAGCCCGCTGCGGAAAATCTCGACGACGTGAAGCGCGAGCTGGCCGAGATGCGCAAGCGCATCGACAAGCTGTCGCGCTGAGGGCTCAGCCCCGGTTCTTGCGCTCCCGCAATTCGGCGAAAACGGCTGACGGCGCCGCCGTTTCGAGCCCCAGCGCGCGGCGCACGCCCGGCGTATCGGCGCGCAGGAACGGGTTGGTCTCGAGCTCGCGCGCGATCGTCGTCGGCAGGGTGAAGCGGCCGGCCGCGCGCAGCCCCGCGACCTCTCTCAGCCGCGCCGCCATCGCCGCGTTGTCGGGATCGACCGAAATCGCGAACCGCGCGTTCGAGAGCGTGTATTCGTGCCCGCAATAGACCTGCGTCTCGCCCGGCAGCGCGGCGAGCTTCGAGAGCGAATCCCACATCACCGCCATCGGCGTCTCGAAGACGCGGCCGCACCCCATGGCGAACAGCGTGTCCCCCGCAAACAGGGCGTGCTCCGACTTGAACCAGTAGACGACATGCCCGGCGGTGTGGCCCGGCGTCTCGATGACGGCGGCCGCGAGCGCGCCGACGCGCACGACGTCGCCCTCGGCCACCTGCTCGGCGATCTCGGGGATGCGCGAGGCCTCCTTCGCCGGCCCGACGACGCGGACCTTCGGGAAGGCGGATTTCAGCCCGGCGACGCCCTGCACGTGGTCGGCGTGGTGATGCGTCACCAGAATGTCGGTCAGCGCCCAGCCCTTTTCCTTGAGCGCCGCGAGTATGGGCATCGCCTGCGGCGCGTCGATCGCCGCCGTCGCGCCGGTCGCGGGATCGTGCACAAGCGCGCCGAAATTGTCCGACAGGCACAGGAATTGATGGATTTCGGCGGGCATCGGCAGGCCTCCGTGAGCGGACGCTAACCAAGCGGGCGGGACGGGTCAAACCCGCCCGCGCTTCTGCTAGACTGGCGACCCATGTCGCTTGACGTCGTCGATCTGAAATCCTTCTACGCCGGCGCGCTCGGGCGCGTCGCCCGGCGTTTCGTCGGCGCGATTCTGCGCGAGCGCTGGCCCGATTGCGTCGGCCTCACCGTCGTCGGCCTCGGTTATGCGACGCCCTTCCTCGGCGCCTGGCGCGAGCAGGCGGTGCGCACGCTCGCCTTCATGCCCGGCGAGCAGGGCGTCATCTCCTGGCCGAAGGAGGGGCCGAACGCCGCCGCCCTCGTCGACGCCGCCATGACGCCGCTGCCGGACGGCTGCGTCGACCGCCTGCTGATGATCCATGCGCTCGAAAACGCAGTCGATCCGGAGGAGCTTCTGAGCGAGGCCTGGCGCATCCTCAGCCCCGGCGGCCGGATGATCGTGATCGCCCCCAACCGCCGCGGGCTGTGGGCGCGGCTGGACACCACGCCGTTCGGGCAGGGCCGGCCCTATTCCCGCAGCCAGATGCGCGAGCTCATGCGCAAGACGCTGTTCTCCCCGATCTACGCCGGCGAGGCGCTCTACATGCCGCCCTTCGAGCGCGGGCTCGTGCTGCGCACCGCCGGCGCCTTCGAGCGCGTCGGCGCGGCGCTCTCGCTGCCGGGGGCGGGCGTGCACATCGTCGAGGCGACCAAGCAGCTCTACCGACCGCTGGTGGCGCGGGCGCGCAGCCGCCGCACGTCGCCCGTGCTGGAGCCGGTTTTCGCGCCGCGCGGACGCGCGATCACCGCCCCTTGAGGGCGTCGAGCACCTTCTTGCTCGGGCGCCCGTTCTGGGCGAGGCCGATCTTGCCCTGAATGTCGGAGATCGCCGCGCGCGTCTTGGCGCCGATGGCGCCGTCCGGCTCGCCGACGTCGTAGCCGCGCGCGGCGAGCAGGCGCTGCATCTCCTTGCGCTGGGCCCGCGAGATGCCGGGATCGTCCGTTGGCCACGCCCCCTGCACGCCCGGCCGGCCCTTCAGCCGGTCGGACAGCAGCGAGATCGCCAGCGCGTAGGAATCGGCCCCGTTATAGGCGTAGGCCGCGTCGTAATTCCGGAAGACGAGGAAGCCCGGCCCGTTGCGACCGGCCGGCAGCAACAGCCCGGCCGAGCCGGAGCCGGTCAGCGCCGACCCGTCGACGCGGGTGATCCCGCGCGCCGCCCAGGCCGAGACCGGCTGCTTCGAGCCCCGCCCGCTCGGGCCGGAATAGCCGTCCGGCACGTTCACCTCGTAGCCCCAGCTCGCGCCCGACTGCCAGCCGGACTTGGCGAGGAAGTTCGCCGTCGAATGCAGCGCGTCGGCGACCGAATCGACGAGGTCGCGCCGGCCATCGCCGTCGCCGTCGACCGCCAGACGCAGATAGGTCGAGGGCATGAACTGCGTCTGCCCGAAGGCGCCCGCCCACGAGCCGCGCAGCTTTTCGGGCGCGAGGTCGCCGCGGGCGACGATCTTCAGCGTCGCCATCAGCTCGCCGCGGAAATAGTCGCGCCGGCGCGGCGCCGTGCAGGCGAGGGTCGACAGCGCCTGCGGCAACGACCATTTGCCGGCGATCTTGCCGAAATCGCTTTCCACGCCCCACACCGCCGCGATGGCGTGCCGGTCGACGCCGAAGCGCTGCTCGGCCGCCGCCAGCGCGGAGGAATGGCGGCTCATCATGGCGCGCCCCTCGGCGACCTTTTCGTCGTCGACGAGCACGGCGAGATAGTCCCAGATCGGCGTCTTGAACTCGGGCTGGTTGTTCATCAGCTCGATGATCTTCGGATCGGGCGTCACGCCCGCCATCATCCGGTCGAACACCGCGCCCGACACGCCCTGACCGGCCGCCTGCGCGCGGATGCCGGCGACGCAGGCGTCGAAATCGGCCCGCGCCGGGGCGGCGCCGAGCGTTGCGGTCAGCGCCAGCGTCGCCACTTTCCAGAAATCGAGATGGATCATATCCGCGCTCCGCCCGCAGCCTGCGCCAGCATTCGCGCGAACATGGTTAACCAATGGTGAATCCCGGCCGTTCATCGCGCCGCGACGGCGAGCCGCAACGTCCGGCGTGGCCGCAACGTGATGCGGTGCACGATGTCCGGCTCCTCGCCGATGGGCGCAAAGCGAGCCCGGCGCAGGAGCGCGGCCAGCGCGATCACGCCTTCCTGCATCGCGAAACCCATGCCGATGCAGATGCGCGGCCCGGCCCCGAACGGCAGATAGGCGAACCGGTCGATCCGCTCGCGCGCGCCGGGCAGGAAGCGCGCCGGATCGAACGTCTCCGGCCGGTCCCACAGCAGGCGGTGGCGATGCAGCACCCACGGCGCCACGCAGACCAGCACGCCCTTGCCGATCTCGACGCCGGCGAGCCGGTCCGGCCCCTGCGAGGCGCGGCTCATGAAGGGGACTGGCGGAAAAAGCCGCATCGCCTCCTCGAGACAGGCGCGGATGACCGGCGCCTCGTCGAGCCACGTCGCCGGGTCCGCGCCGAGCCCGCGCGCCTCACTCGCGGCGGCGTCCTGCCAGAGCGGGGCGCGGGCGAGCAGATGCAACGTCCAGCCGAGGGCGCGCGCCGTGGTCTCGTGGCCGGCGGCGATCAGCGTGAACAGGTTGGCGGCGATTTCCGGCGCCGACAGGCCGGCGCCGGTTTCGGGATCGGCGGCCTGCAACAAGGCCGTGAGAATGTCGGGCGGCGCGGCCGCGCCCGCGGCGATCGTCGCCCGCCGCTCGGCCACCAGCCGGTCGATGGCGTCGTTGAACCAGACCCGCGCCGCCCGCGCGCGACCCTGGCCGATGCGCGGCGCCCAGTCCGGCGCGGCGAGCGCGTCGAACGGATGCACGCGGCCGATGGATTCGAGCAGCGCCGCGAGTTCGCGCGCAAAGCCGTTGGCGTCGCCCGCCAGCGCGTCGGAGAACAGCGTCGCCGACAGGATGTCGTAGGTCAGCGCCGTCATTTCGCTGTCGATGGCGACGGCATGGGCGCCGCGCGCGAACCAGCGCTCGGCCCGCGCTTCGGCGGGCGCCAGCATCGCCCGCGCGAACGTCGCGACGCGCCTCGGCGCGAACAGCGGCGCGAGCGTGCGGCGCGTGCGCCGCCACAACTCGCCGCGCGCGACGAGCAGCCCTTCCCCCGCGCCGGCCGGCGAGCCCGCCCGCAGGACGCGAAGCTGCAATGCGTCCTTCTCGTAATTGGCGGCGTTGTCGACGAAGATTCGACGAATGGCCTGCGGATCGCTGACGGTGAGGAAGCGTCCGCCCGTCACCCCGCGCTCGACGACGACAGGTTCGTCGAAATGGGCCTGCGTCCACAGTTCGATCGGATTGCGCGCGAGCAGGAAAAGCTGCGTCAGCGGCCCGGCCGTGCGGGCGCGCGGACGCGGCGCGCGCGGCGCGAAGCCGGCCTCGCCATCCTGTCGAACTCGGTCATGCGTTACGTCGAGCATCGCGGACATGCGGAGCCTCGTCGCGTCGATGCGCGAGGCTGCGTCAGGATTGTGCGCGAAATGCGGCCCGGCGAATCGCGCCGCCCGCCGTCACGCCCAGGGGCGGGACTGCGCGAGCTTCGCCTCGTAGGCGTCGATCGAGGACGCCTTCTGCATCGTCAGGCCGATGTCGTCGAGCCCGTTCAGCAGGCAGTGCTTGCGGAACGGATCGAGGTCGAACGTAACGACGCCGCCGTCCGGCCCGCGGATTTCCTGCGCGGCGAGATCGACCGTCAGCGTGGCGTTCGCGCCGCGGCGCGCGTCGTCCATCAGCTTCTCGAGGTCTTCGGGCGAGACCTTGATCGGCAGGATGCCGTTCTTGAAGCAGTTGTTGTAGAAGATGTCGGCGAAGCTGGTCGAGATGACGCAGCGGATGCCGAAATCGAGCAGCGCCCACGGCGCATGCTCGCGCGACGAGCCGCAGCCGAAATTGTCGCCGGCGACGAGGATCTGGGCCTTGCGGTAGGCCGGCTTGTTGAGCACGAAATCCGGGTTCTCCGAGCCGTCCTCGCGGAAGCGCATCTCGGCGAACAGGCCGGCGCCGAGGCCGGTGCGCTTGATCGTCTTCAGATACTGCTTCGGGATGATCATGTCCGTGTCGACGTTCATGATCTCGAGCGGCGCGGCGACGCCGGTCAGCGTGGTGAACTTGTCCATGACGCGCGCCCGTTCCCGTGAAGTCAGCCGTCGCGGGCGCTGGCCCGCGACGGCGCTTCTTTGCGGGGTTTGGGCAGAAGGGTCAAGCCGGGCCGCTCACCACAGGCGCCGGCGACCTTCCTTCTCGATGCAGACCGAGCCGACGAGGCAGGCCGGATTGTCGACGGTGGCGACGAAGGCGGGCCGCGTCGTCTGCGTCACCTCGCAATGGCTGCGGTTGGCGACGTAGCGGTCGTAGGTGTGGGGGGCGGTGTAGACGACGGCCGCGCCCTTGCGGACGACCGCCGCCTGCGCCTGCGCGCAGGTTGGATAGCCGCCGGCGAAGGCCGGGGCCGAGAGGGCGACCGCCGTCAGGGCGGCGGAAAGGCGGATGAAAGCGTTCATGACGTGCTCCTTGTGGCGCGCGCCGCCCCCGCTCAGTCCGCGCGCGCTTCGATCGACTCCATATCGGCGTCGCTCAGGCCGAAATGATGACCGATTTCGTGGACGAGGACGTGCGTGACGACACTCCCCAGCGTCTCCTCGTGATCGGCCCAGTAATCGAGGATCGGCCGGCGGTAGAGCCAGACCATGTTGGGCGCGACGCCGGTCTCCAGCGTCGCCGGGGCGTGGGCGAGGCCGCGGCCGCGGAACAGGCCGAGCAGATCGAACTCGCTTTCGCAGCCCATTTGGTCGAGCGTCGCATCGTCGGGAAAATCCTCGACCTTGACGACGACGCCCTCGCACAATTTGCGAAAGTCGGCCGGCAGCGTGTCGAAGGCGGCCTGCGCCAGCGCCTCGAACTCGGCGAGCGAGGGGGCGGCGAGGGCGGACAGGCGGGCGATCTCGGCTTCGGTCATCACGGTTCCTTGTCGTGCGCGTCGCCGAGCATATGGCGAGGCGTCGTCAGAAGAACCAGCCCGTGAACAGGTTCAGCAGCAGGACGACGAAGAACACAGCGGCCAACGCCCGGCCGATGCGCCGGCCCCAGACCTCGGCCCAATCCCGCGCAAGCCCCTCGCGCTCGACGTCCCGCGCCGAGAAGTGATCGGACGCCCGCTTCATCGCCGAGCCGAACGCGCCGGTCGCGTCGCGCTCGACGCCGGCCAGCGCCTCGCGCGCCGCCTCGGCGCGTTTGCGATCCTCGGGGCTCATGCCGCGAGCCTAACGGCCCTGCCGCGCGACCGCCAGCCGCGCGGCGCCGGATTCAGGCGAACGTCCGGACGTCCACGAAACGGCCGGCGATGGCCGCCGCGGCCGCCATGATCGGCGAGACGAGGTGCGTGCGGCCCTTGAATCCCTGCCGGCCCTCGAAATTGCGGTTCGAGGTCGAGGCGCAGCGCTGTCCGGGGGCGAGCTTGTCCGGATTCATGGCCAGGCACATCGAGCAGCCGGGCTCGCGCCACTCGAAGCCGGCGGCCTTGAAGATCTTGTCCAGCCCCTCGGCCTCGGCCTGCTCCTTCACGAGTCCGGAGCCGGGCACGACCATGCCGCGCACGGAGGCGGCGACCGTCCTGCCCTCGACGATCTTGGCGGCGGCGCGCAGATCCTCGATGCGGCCGTTGGTGCAGGAGCCGATGAATACGACGTCGAGCGCCAGATCCGTGATCTTCTCGCCGCCCTTGAGGCCCATATAGGCGAGCGCGCGGGCGACCTTCTCGCGCTGCTGCTCGTTGGCGGCGTCCTCGGCGCGCGGCACGGTCCCGGCGATGGTGGCGACGTCCTCGGGGCTCGTGCCCCAGGTGACGATCGGCGGCAGGGCCGCCGCGTCGAGCTTCACCACGCGGTCGAAATGCGCGCCCTCGTCGGTGTGCAGCGCGCGCCACATGCGCACCGCCTCGTCCCAGGCCGCGCCCGTTGGCGCCTTCGGCCGGTCCTTCAGATAGGCGAAGGTCTTCTCGTCGGGCGCGACGAGGCCGGCGCGCGCGCCGCCCTCGATCGACATGTTGCAGACCGTCATGCGGCCTTCCATCGACAGGTCGCGGATCGCCTCGCCCGCGTATTCGATGACGTGGCCGGTGCCGCCGGCCGTGCCGATCTCGCCGATGATGGCCAGAATGATGTCCTTGGCCGTGACGCCCTCGCCGAGCCTGCCGTCCACCTGGACGAGCATGTTCTTCGCCTTGGCCTGGATCAGCGTCTGGGTGGCCAGCACATGCTCGACCTCGGACGTGCCGATGCCATGCGCCAGCGCGCCGAAGGCGCCGTGCGTGGAGGTGTGCGAATCGCCGCAGACGATGGTCGTGCCGGGCAGGGTGAAGCCCTGCTCGGGGCCGATGATGTGGACGATGCCCTGCCGGCGGTCGAGTTCGTTATAGTACTCGACGCCGAATTCGCGTGCGTTCTCGGCGAGCTGGGCGACCTGCAAGGCCGATTCCGGATCGTCGATGCCCTTGGAGCGGTCGGAGGTCGGCACGTTGTGGTCGACCACGGCGAGCGTCTTGCCCGGGGCGCGCACCTTGCGCCCGGTCATGCGCAACCCCTCGAAGGCCTGCGGGCTCGTCACCTCGTGGACGAGATGGCGGTCGATATAGAGAAGGCTGGTTCCGTCGGGCTGCGTCTCGACGACATGGTCGTCCCAGATCTTGTCGTAGAGAGTGCGCGGTCCGGCCATGTCACGGGTTCCTTGGGCGAAGGGGCGGTTCAGGGCGGTTCTTTACTCCGCCGCGCGGGGAGAGGAAAGTAGGCGCCCGCTGCGCAAGGACGACGATGACCTCCAGACCCCCGGTCGCGCCCTATCTCACCGTATCGCCCGCCTATGCGGCGATCGCCTTTTACGCGGCCGTCTTCGGCGCCCGCCAGCGCGCGCTGATGCCCTCGCTCGACGGGCTGCGCGTCATGCATTGCGAACTCGAGATCAACGGCGGCGCCGTCATGCTGGCCGACATGTTCCCTGAATTCGGCAACACCCGCGTGCCGCTGCCGATCGACCCGGCGACGGTCTCCATTTCGCTGGAATACGAGGACGCGGCCGAGCTCGAGGCGATCCACGAGCGGGCGCTCGCCCTCGGCGCCAAGGCCGAGCTCGGGCCGATGGATTCGTTCTGGGGGACGCGGTTCGCGAGTTTCCGCGATCCGTTCGGCCATCGCTGGATGCTGAACGCCCCGCGCGCCTGAGCGCCGCGGCTCAGCCGGTCTGACGACGCATGTCGTAGCTGGACACGCTCCGCAGCGGGCGCTGCTCCATCGCCGCCAGACACATGCCGGACAGGACGAAACTCGCCGACGCCAGCGAGAAGGCGACGACGAAGCCGCGCGGATCGGACGCGGCGATCTCGCCCTCGGCCCCGACGACGCGCAGCGCGCTGACCAGACCGTAATGGATCAGCACCGCGCCGAGGCTGGCGACGCCGAACGCGCCGCCAAGCGAGCGGACGAAGGCGACGGAGGCCGTCGCGATCCCCAGATCGCCCGGATCGACCGCATTCTGGACCGAGACCGTCGAGATCGGGTTCTGCGCCCCGGCCCCGACGCCGACGAGCAGTAGCAACGCCTCGACCTCGAGGAATGAGGCGACGTTGGCGCGCGCCGCCAGAACCGACGACGCCAGCACGGCGATGGCCAGTCCCGTCAGGCCGAACGCCTTGTAGTTGTCGCGCTTGCCCATCATCCGCCCCGCTGTGTTGGCGCCCAGCACCGCGCCGATCATCGGGGCCACCATGGCGAACCCGGCCTGCGCCGGGCTGAAGCCGAGACTGGCCATGAGATAGAACGGCGTGAACACCGTCACGCCGAGATAGCCCGCATAGGCGAAGAAATTGCCCTGCGCGCCGGTGCGCACCACCGGATTGGCGATGATGCGCAGCGGGATCATCGGCTCCGGGGCGCGGCGCGTATGCATGACGAAGGCCGCGCCGAAAAGGATCGCGACCGCGAAGGCGCCCTGGACATGCAGCGCGAGCAGCCCGCCGCGCTCGCCCGCCCAGGTCAGCCCCAGCAGCAGGGTCGTCGCGGCGGAGACCGCCAGGATGGAGCCCAGCGGGTCGATCGGCCGCTTGCGATGCGGCTCGGGCAGCGACCGCAAGGCGCGCGCCGCAAGAAAGGCGGCGACGGCGCCCAGCGGCAGATTGATGAGGAAGATGTAGGACCAGTGCAGATGCTCGGACAGAAAGCCGCCGAGCATCGGCCCGGCGACGCTCGACCCGGCCCACACCGCCGAGATGTAGCCGACATAGCGACCGCGCTCGCGCGGCGCCACGACGTCGGCGATGACCGTCTGCGCCAGCGCGATCAGGCCGCCGCCGCCGATTCCCTGAACAGCGCGGCCGGCGATCAGCGTGGTCATCGTTTCGGCGCCCGCGCACAGGCTCGAGCCGATGATGAAGATGGCGATGGCGCCGAACAGCGCCGGCTTGCGCCCCCGCGCGTCGGCGATCTTGCCGTAGAGCGGCGTCACGGCCGTCGCCGAGATCAGATAGGCAGTGACGACCCAGCTCAGATAGGTCGCTCCGCCGAGCTGCGCGCCGATGCTCGGCAGCGCCGGCGAGACGATGGTCTGGTCGAGCGTGGCGAGCGCCATCGCCGCCAGCACGCCGACGACGATCCGGCGTTTGGCGCGGTCAGGTGTATCGACTCCGCCTCGTCCCATCCCGTGGCTCACACGCCGCCCGCTTCATTGGACGACACGAGCCGATAACAAACAATAAATATTCTATTGCAATCCGGCGAAAAGCACGGATTGACGCTCGGTCAACTTGCCCTACTGCGTCTTTACGGCGCTGCGCTCGACGATCTTCACCAGATCCGCGAGGATCATGTTGATCGCGAAGTCTTTCGGCGTGTAGACTGCGGCGACGCCCTGGGCGCGCAGCACGGCCTCGTCCTGCTGCGGAATAATGCCGCCGACGACGACGGGAACGTCGTCCAGCCCTTCGGCCTTCATCCGGTCCATCACGTCGCGGACGAGCGCAAGATGTGAGCCGGACAGGATCGACAGGCCGACGCAATGAACGCCTTCCTCGAGCGCGGCGTTGACGATCTCGGCCGGCGTCAGGCGGATGCCCTCGTAAACGACCTCCATGCCGGCGTCGCGCGCGCGGACGGCGATCTGCTCGGCGCCGTTGGAGTGGCCGTCGAGGCCCGGCTTGCCGACGAGCAGCTTCAGCCGTCGGCCGAGCCGGCCCGACACCCGCTCGACCTCGGCGCGCACGCCGGCCAGATCGTCCGTCCCGGCGTTGCGCGCCGCGCCCACGCCCGTCGGCGCGCGGTACTCGCCAAACACGGCGCGCAGCGTCGCGCCCCATTCGCCGGTGGTGACGCCCGCCTTCGCCGCGGCGATGGAGGCGGGCATGATGTTGCGGTCCTCGCGGGCCGCCGCCTCGAGTTCGACGAGCGCCGCCTTGACGGCGCGCCCGTCCCGCTGCGCCCGCCAAGCGACGAGGCCGCCGACCTGCTCGGCCTCGACATGATCGGGAACGACCATGATCGCGTCCTCGCCCGTCGTCAGCGGCGAGGGCTCGGTCTCGGTGAAGCGGTTGACGCCGACCACGACCTGCTCGCCCGCCTCGATGGCGGCGAGGCGCCGCGCGTTCGACTCCACGAGCTTGGACTTCAGGTAGCCGGAGTCGACCGCCGCGACCGCCCCGCCCATCGCGTCGATCGCCGCGATCTCCGCGCGCGCCGCCTCTTTCAGCTCGGCCACCTTTCGGGCGATCGCGGTCGACCCCTCGAAGATGTCGCCATATTCGAGAAGGTCCGTCTCGTAGGCGAGGATCTGCTGCATGCGCAGCGACCATTGTTGGTCGAACGGCCGCGGCAGGCCGAGCGCCTCGTTCCAGGCCGGCAGCTGCACGGCGCGGGCGCGGGCGCCTTTCGACAGCGTCACCGCCAGCGTCTCGATGAGGATGCGGTAGACGTTGTTTTCCGGTTGCTGCTCGGTGAGGCCCAGCGAATTGACCTGCACGCCGTAGCGGAAGCGTCGCGTCTTCTCGTCGGCGACGTCGTAGCGGTCGCGCAGGATCTCGTCCCACAGCTCGGTGAACGCCCGCATCTTGCACAGTTCGGTGACGAAGCGCATCCCGGCGTTGACGAAGAAGGAGATGCGCGCCGCGCAATCGTTGAAATCGGCCTCCGCGAGGCCGGCCTTCTTGACCTCGTCGAGCACCGCGATGGCGGTGGCGAGCGCGAAGGACAGCTCCTGCACCGGCGTCGCGCCTGCCTCCTGCAAATGGTAGGAGCAGACGTTCATCGGGTTCCACTTCGGCGCCTCGCGCGTCGTGAACAGGATCACGTCGCGCGTAAGCCTGAGCGAGGGGCCGGGCCCGAACACATACGTGCCGCGGGCAAGATATTCCTTGATGATGTCGTTCTGCGTCGTGCCCTGCAGCGCGGCGCGCGGGGCGCCCTGCTCGTCGGCCGCCGCGATGTAGAGCGACAGCAGCCAGGGGGCCGTCGCGTTGATCGTCATCGACGTGTTCATCTGCGCGATCGGAATGTCGCGGAACAGCGTGCGCATGTCGCCGAGATGGGCGACCGGCACGCCGACCTTGCCGACCTCGCCGCGGGCGAGGGGGTGGTCGGAATCATAGCCTGTCTGGGTCGGCAGATCGAAGGCGATGGACAGGCCGGTCTGGCCCTTCTGCAGATTGGTCCGGTAGAGACGGTTCGACTCGGCCGCGGTGGAGTGCCCCGCATAGGTGCGGAAAATCCAGGGCTTGTCCTTTTTCACGACGACCTCCGGCCAGCCAGACGCATGCCGAGCGGGTCTAGACTGCTGCGGCGCACAATTCTAGCGGGGCGCACGGCCGGTCGCCAAGGGCGCCGGACCGACTCTTTCGGCTGGGCGTCAGCGGTTGGCGAGCTTCTTGAGGAAGCCGAACATCAGCAGCAGCGCGGTGGCCGCCCCCACCGCGGACAGCGCGATGACATAGTGTTGCTGCGAATGCACGGGTCCAAACACAAGGGTGCGGTAGTGAACGCCCACGACGCCGCCGAGCCCGATGAGCAGGCCGTTGCCGATCGGGCCGAACCCGCGGGCGCCCATGATCGCGTCGCTGAGATAGCCGAGGACCACCGAGCTGATCGTCAAGACAAACAGCAGCATCAGCAGGTCGGCCTGCGACAAACTCTCCATTCCGAACAACCGCATGGCGGGCGAGCTCCAGAATGTCCCTGGCTTGGGCCGGCCTATGCCGGCGGTGCGCCCATGATGGGGCGCCAATCTTGCCGGTTCGTTTACGGGCGGCGGAAAGTCTGGGTTGCGGCCGGCCGGAACGTGCTATGTGTTGGTGCATTGCACCATGAACGGGCGGGCCCGCCCCGCCGCCAACCGACGAGAGTGGCAGATGACCGCGCCCGCCAAGGATTCCGGACCGGCCCTTAAGGATCTTTACGAGATCGGCGAAATTCCGCCGCTCGGCCATGTGCCGAAGACGATGTACGCATGGGCGATCCGCAAGGATAGGCACGGCCCGCCGGAGCAGGCGATGCAGATCGAGGTCGTGCCGACCTGGGAGCTCGACTCGCACGATGTGCTCGTGCTCGTGATGGCGGCCGGCGTGAACTACAACGGCGTCTGGGCCGCGCTCGGCCAGCCGATCTCGACGCTCGACGCCCACAAGCACCCCTTCCACGTCGCCGGCTCCGACGCCTCCGGCATCGTCTGGGCGGTCGGCTCCAAGGTGAAGCGCTGGAAGGTCGGCGACGAAGTCGTCATCCATTGCAACCAGGACGACGGCGACGACGAGGAGTGCAACGGCGGCGATCCGATGTTCTCCGCCTCCCAGCGCATCTGGGGCTACGAGACGCCGGACGGCTCCTTCGCGCAGTTCTGCCGCGTTCAGGACCGCCAGCTCATGGAGCGTCCGCGCCACCTCTCCTGGGAGGAAGCCGCCTGCTACACGCTGACGCTGGCCACCGCCTACCGCATGCTGTTCGGGCACGAGCGGCTGCGCCCCGGCGACAACGTGCTCGTCTGGGGCGCTTCGGGCGGCCTCGGCGTCTTCGGCGTGCAGCTCTGCGCGGCCGCAGGCGCGAACGCCATCGGCATCATCTCCGACGAGTCCAAGCGCGACTACGTCCTCGGTCTCGGCGCCAAGGGCGTCATCAACCGCAAGGACTTCAAGTGCTGGGGGCAGATGCCCACCGTCAACACGACGGAATACAACGACTGGCTGAAGGAGGCCCGCAAGTTCGGCAAGGCGATCTGGGACATCACCGGCAAGAAGGACGTCGACACCGTCTTCGAGCATCCGGGCGAACAGACCTTCCCGGTGTCCTGCCTCGTCGTGAAGCGCGGCGGCATGGTCGTGTTCTGCGCCGGCACCACCGGCTTCAACCTGACCTTCGACGCCCGCTACGTCTGGATGCGCCAGAAGCGCATTCAGGGCTCGCACTTCGCGCATCTGAAGCAGGCCTCCGCCGCCAACAAGTTCGTGCTGGATCGCCGCGTCGACCCCTGCATGTCCGAGGTCTTCCCCTGGGACAAGATCCCGCTCGCCCACACCAAGATGTGGAAGAACCAGCACGCGCCCGGCAACATGGCGGTACTCGTCTCCTCGCCGAAGCCCGGCCTGAAGACGCTGGAGGATGTGCTCGAGGCCGGTCCGACGAAGGGCTGACCCGCGCCCGGCCCTCTTGCGGGCGGGCCCCGGCCCGCCTAGCCAGAGGCCATGTCTGCGGCCATGCCTCCGGGTTCCTCGCCCGCCGTGTTCGACCGGATCGCGCCGACGCTGTTCGTGTTGATCTGGTCGACGGGCTGGATTTCGGCGCGCTACGCGGCCGACGACGCCGACCCGCTGACTTTCCTTTCGCTGCGCTACGCCTTCGCCGGCGCGGCGCTCGCCGTCTTTGCGCTCGCCGCGGGGGCGACATGGCCGCGCACGGCGCGCGCCTGGGGTCATGCCCTCGTCTCCGGCGTGCTGCTGCACGCGATCTATCTGGGCGGCGTCTGGTGGGCGATCCGCCACGGGCTGCCCGCTTCGATCTCGGGCCTGCTGGCCGCGATCCAGCCGATTCTCACCGCGTTGCTCGCCCCGCGCCTGATCGGCGAGCGCATCACGATGCGGCAATGGGCGGGCGTGCTGATCGGCCTCGCCGGGCTCGCCGCCGTGCTCGCGCCCAAGCTCGCGGGGCTTGAGGCCGGCGCCATCGCGGCGGCGCTCGGCCCGCTGGCGATCAACGCCGTCGCCATGATTTCGGCGACGCTCGGCTCCTTCTATCAGAAGCGCTTTCTCGGCGCCGGCGATCTGCGCACCATGACCGTCGCGCAATATCTCGGCGCGCTGCTGGCGACGGCGCCAATCGCCTTCCTCGTCGAGCCGATGCGGATCGTCTGGACGCCGACCATCGTCGCCACCATGGCCTGGTCGGTGCTGGCGCTGTCGATCGGCGCGATCAGCCTGCTCCTCCTCCTGATCCGCCATGGCGCCGTCGCCCGCTCGGCCGCGCTGATCTACCTCGTGCCGCCGACGGTGGCGGTCGAGGCCTTCCTGCTGTTCGGCGAGACGCTCGCGCCGGTGCAGATCGCCGGGGCGGCGCTGGCCGTGCTCGGCGTCGCGCTGGCGACCCCGCGCCGCGCCTGAGGGCGGCGCCGCAAAGGTCGTGTTGCATCGCAAAATCCGACGCGCTAGCACGGGAGGAGCACACATCCCGGAGCCTCTGCGATGACGACGCCGACCCCCGCCAAAGACCTGTTGGCCCTCGCCCGGGAGGCGAGCGTCGCCGTCGACACGCTGCTGTCGGACGCAACCCGCCACGTCCGCGAGCGCGTCGGCAGGGACGGGCGCCTCTCCAACGCCGCCATCGAGGCCGAGCAGCACGCCGTGCATGGCCTCGCCTGGCTCGCCACCTACGCCCAGTGCGTGCGCGAGATGGCCGCTTATGTCGAGCGCATGAGCGGCGAGGGCCGCTTCGGCGAGACCGAGGAGCTGCTGACCCGCATCGCGCTCGGAGAATATCTCTCGCAGGTGTTCGGCGGCATTCCGATGAATCAGGGCGAGATGGTGCGCCCGGCCGACTTCGGCGTCACCGCGCGCGAAGTCGCCGACCGCCATACCCCCGGCGTCGAGGAGCTGCTGGCCACCGGCAACACGCCGGACAACCGCGCCCGCCTCGTCGAGCTGATCGCCGAGGGCGACGCGATGGGCCTCGTCGGCGACGCTGGCCTCGACGAGGACATGGAGGCGATCCGCTCCGAGATGCGCAAGTTCGCGGCAGCCGAAGTGCTGCCCCACGCGCACGACTGGCACCGCAAGAACGACTACATTCCGCTCGAGGTGATCGCCGGCCTCGCCGAACTCGGCGTCTTCGGCCTCACCATTCCGGAAGAATTTGGCGGCATGGGCCTCGGCAAGGTGGCGATGTGCGTCGTCTCCGAGGAACTGTCGCGCGCCTATATCGGCGTCGGCTCGCTCGGCACGCGCTCCGAGATCGCCGCCGAACTGATTCTCGCCGGCGGCACGGAGGCGCAGAAGCAGCATTACCTGCCGAAGATCGCGAGCGGCGAGATCCTCCCGACCGCCGTCTTCACCGAGCCCAACACCGGCTCCGACCTCGCCTCGCTGCGCACGCGCGCGACGCGCGAGGGCGACGTCTATGTGATCCGCGGCAACAAGACCTGGATCACCCATCCCGTGCGCGCCGACGTGATGACGCTGCTGGCGCGCACCAATCCGAACGAGCCCGGCTACAAGGGCCTGTCGATGTTCCTGGCCGAGAAGCCGCGCGGCGACGACGCCAATCCCTTCCCGGCCAAGGGCATGTCGGGCGGCGAGATCGAGGTGCTCGGCTATCGCGGCATGAAGGAATACGAGATCGCCTTCGACGGCTTCGAGGTGCCGGCGAAGAACCTGCTCGGCGAGGAAGAGGGGCAGGGCTTCAAGCAGCTCATGCAGACCTTCGAGGCCGCCCGCATCCAGACCGCCGCGCGCGCCATCGGCGTCGCCCAGTCCGCGATGGAGTTGGGCCTGCGCTATGCCAAGGAGCGCATCCAGTTCGGCAAGGCGCTGATCAATTTCCCGCGCGTGTCGGACAAGGTCGTGATGATGGCGGTCGAAATCCACATCGCCCGCCAGATCACCTATTTCTCCGGCCGCGCCAAGGACGGCGGCCGGCGCTGCGACCTCGAGGCGGGCATGGCCAAGCTGCTCGGCGCGCGCGTCGCCTGGGCGGCGGCCGACAATGCGCTGCAGATCCACGGCGGCAACGGCTTCGCGCTCGAATACGCGATCTCGCGCGTGCTCTGCGACGCGCGCATTCTCAACATCTTCGAGGGCGCCGCCGAGATTCAGGCGCAGGTCATCGGCCGCCGCTTCCTCGAAGGCGCGAACTGAGCCGCCCGTGTCATGGCCGGGCTTGTCCCGGCCATCCACGACTAAGGCGCGCCATGCGCTTCAGCTGTTCGCGCCGATGGCCTGATCCAGATCGGCGATAAGATCGGCCGGGTCTTCGAGCCCCACCGACAGCCGCAACAGATCGCCCGGACATGGCGTGCCCGGCCCCTCGATCGAGGCGCGATGCTCGATCAGCGATTCGACGCCGCCGAGCGAGGTCGCGCGCTTCCACAGTTTCACGTTCGCCGCCGCGCGCACGGCCGCCTCCTCGCCGGCGCGCAGGCGGATCGACAACATGCCGCCGAAGCCGCCGAGCATCTGCCGCGCCGCCACGTCGTGGCCGGGATGCGTCGGCAGTCCCGGATACAGAACGTCCAGCACGCGCGAGTCTTTCGCAAAATGTTCGGCGACAGTCATCGCGCTCGCGCTCTGCATGCGCACGCGCGCCTCCAGCGTGCGCATCCCCCGCAGCAGCATGTAGGCCTCGAACGGCCCGAGGATCTGGCCGAGCGTCGCGCGCACGCGCTTGATCCTCGTCCACCGCTCGTCCTCGCGCGCTGTGGCGAGCGCCCCGGCGATCACGTCGGAATGGCCGTTGAGATATTTGGTCGCCGAGTGCATCGCGATGTCGGCGCCGAGTTCCAGCGGCCGCGTGAAGATCGGCGTCGCCACTGTCGAATCGACGCCGACCACGGCGCCCGCGCCATGCGCGATCTCGCAGACCGCGGCGATGTCGGCGACGCTCCACATCGGGTTCGACGGCGTCTCCAGCCAGACGAGTTTCGTCTCGCCGCGACGCACCGCGCGTTTCACTGCGGCGAGATCGCTGGTGTCGACGAACTCGACGCGCAGGCCCCATTGCGCCGCGTCGAGCTTCAGCCAGTTGCGCAGCGCCCAATACATGACGGTCGGGGCGACGACGTGATCGCCCGGCGCGAGCGACAGGAACACGGCGGTGGCCGCCGACATGCCCGAGCCGAAGACGAGCGCGCCGGCCGCCCGCTCCAGCATCGCGACGACCGCCTCCGCCTCGCGCACGGTCTCGTTGTCCGGCCGGCCGTAGACATTGCCGGAGCGATATTGATTGTCGGGATCGCGGATGAAGGTCGTCGTCACATGGATCGGCGGCGTCACCGCGCGGCTCGCCTCGTCGATCTTGCCAAGCGCCTGCGCCAGCAGGCTGCGTCGCGACCATTGCGGCTTCATGCCTTCGTCCATCCTTGCGCTTGAAAAGCCGCCGACGCGCCTCATCTGACGCGAGCGCGGCATGTCTTGGCACCTTAGGAGAGATCGCGTGACGACAGAAGTCTTGAACCGTGGCGCCATGCCTGCGTGGAAAGCGGGATTGATCGCGCTTGCGCTCGTCGTCGCCGCCTCGCTGATCGGCGCCGCCGCGACCATGCCGGCGATCCCGACCTGGTACGCCGGTCTGAACAAGCCCTCGTTCAATCCGCCGAACTGGTTGTTCGGACCTGTCTGGACGGCCCTCTACGCGATGATGGCCTACGCCTTCTATCGCGTGCTGCGCGCGCCGGCCACGACGCCCGGCCGCGGCGCTGCGATCGCCGCCTTCGTCGCGCAGATCGTCCTCAACGCGCTCTGGTCGGTCGCCTTCTTCGGGCTGAAGAGCCCGGCGCTCGGGCTTCTCGTCATCGCCGCGCTGTGGCTCGCCATCGCGGCGACGATCGCCGCCTTCCGACGTGTCGACGGCGTCGCGGCCTGGCTGCTTGCGCCCTATCTCGCCTGGGTGAGTTTCGCCGCCATTCTCAACGCGGCGATCTGGCGGCTGAATTAGCCGTCGGTCTCGACGACGCCGATATAGGGCAGCTCGCGATAGGAATGCGCCACGTCCATCCCGTAGCCGACGACGAACAGGTCGGGCGTATGAAAGCCGACGAAATCGGCGTCGATCTGCACCGCGCGCTTGCCGGGCTTTTCGAGGATGCAGCACACCTTGACGCTGCGCGCCCCGCGCGCGGCGAGCAGGTCTTTGGCGAAAGCGAGGGTGCGGCCCGATTCGAGAATATCGTCGACGAGCAGCACGTCGCGATCCTGCACCGTCGACTCGATGTCGCGCAAAATCTTCACCTGCCCGCTCGACACGGTGCCGTCGAGATAGCTCGACAGATGGATGAATTCGACCTGCGGCTCCAGTCCCGCCCGATGCATCGCGCGCATCAGATCGGCGGCGAACATGAACGAGCCCTTCAGCACCGCGACGACGAGCAGATTCTTCGGCTTCCATTGCGCGATTTCGCGCGCCAGCTCCTCTGTGCGCGCCTGAACCTGGGCTTCCTCGTAGAGAACCCGAACCCGCCTTTGACCGCTCATTTCTTCGTCTTCTCGCTCGCCGTCGCCTCTGCGAGCGTCACCCTCACGTCGCGCGCCTTGTCGGGCGGCGCCGCAAGCCGGGTGCGGAAGGATGTCGTCTCGCCGGCGGCGAGCTTGGACTTCGGCGCCTCGGCCGTCCAGACATAAATCTGGCGTCCATCGCCGCCGTGGACGGACACGCGCAGCGGCGGCAGCGGCGTCGTCCGGTCGCGCAAATTGGCGACCTCGCCCGTCACCGCGAGAATGCGCGCGCCATTCTCCTCGGCGACGACCGATTTCACGTTGCGGAATTCGACGCCGGAGAGATTCACCGGCAGGCCGATGGCGGCATAGAAACGCGCCGCAACAGGCGCGCGGGCGACGACCGCCTCGCGGCCCGCCAGCGCGGCCGAGACGGCGGCGGCGGCGAGCAGTCCGACGAGCGCGCGGCGCGGCGCGAGCGAGACGGCGCGGGGCGCAGGAGGCGGGGACGAGGCGCGACGCGCCGGCGTCTCGTCGAAGGGATAGGGCTCGGGGCCGCTGCGGGCGGCGGAGGCCTCGACGTCGATCGTCGGCGCGCATCTGGCCTGCGGGCGCGGCGCCTCGAGCCGCCAGACGTCGTGACAGAAGGAGCAGCGCACCTGCGCGCCGCGCGCCACATGCGCGTCGTCGACCTCATAGGCGCTGGAGCAGGTTGGGCAGACCGTCAGCATCGGCGAATCCGGGCGCGTCCGGCCCGGAATGAGCGCTGCGCCGCCGCTTCATTCGTGGTCGGTCATGGTTAAGGTCCGGTTAAGCGGATCGTCCGATGATGCCGACGAAGCTGAGGTCGCGCGTGGTTCGTTTCGAGAATGTCGGCTTGCGGTATGGCATGGGAGCGGAGGTCCTGCGCGACCTCAGTTTCGCCATTGCGCCGCAGAGCTTTCAGTTTCTGACCGGCCCCTCGGGCGCCGGCAAGACGACGCTGCTGCGCCTCATCATGCTGTCGCTGCGGCCCACGCGCGGCCTGATCACCGTGTTCGGCAAGGACGCCTCGACCATCGACAAGGACGCGCTGACGGGCGTGCGCCGTCGCATCGGCGTGGTGTTCCAGGATTTCCGCCTGCTCGATCACATCACCACCTACGAGAACGTCGCGCTGCCGCTGCGCGTCGCCGGCCGCGAGGAGCGCGGTTATCGCGCCGAGGTGGTCGAGCTGCTGCATTGGGTCGGGCTCGGCGAGCGGATGCATGTCCTGCCGCAGGTGCTCTCCGGCGGCGAGAAGCAACGCGCCGCCATCGCGCGCGCGCTGATCGTGCGGCCCGAATTGCTGCTCGCGGACGAGCCGACCGGCAATGTCGATCCGAGTCTGGCGCGACGGCTGCTGCGGCTCTTCGTCGAGCTGCACAAGTCGGGCACGTCGGTCGTCATCGCGACGCACGATCTCGGCCTGATGGACCAGTTCGATCAGGCGCGCCGTCTGGTGCTGGGCGAGGGGCGGCTGCATGTCTACGACTGAGCCGCCGCGATCCGGCCAGAACTTCCGCCGCGAGACCGCGCTGATACCGGCGGCCTCGATTTCCGGCCGCGCGCTCGTCACCGTCATCGCCATCATGACGCTGTTGGCGACGATGGCCGCCGGCCTGTCGCTGCTCGTCTACGAGGCGTCGTCGGAATGGCGCGCGGCGATCGGCCAGGAGATGACCATTCAGGTGCGCCCCGTCGTCGGCCGCGACGTCGACAAGGACGTGGCGCAGGCGATCGAGGCGGCGCGCTCCGTCGGCGGCGTCGCCGCCGCGACGGCGCTCGATCGCGCGCAGTCCGAGAAGCTCCTCGAACCTTGGCTCGGCGTCGGGCTCGACCTGAAGGAGCTGCCCGTGCCGCGCCTGATCGTGCTGCGGCTCGATCCGACTGCCAGACTCGACCTGCCGGCGCTGCGCAAGGCCGTCGCGGAACGCGCGCCCTCCGCCACGCTCGACGATCATCGCTTCTGGCTCGAACGTCTCGCCGCGATGGCGAATGCGCTGGTGGCGGTCGCGGTCGGCGTATTCTTGCTGATCCTGTTCGCGATGGGCACGGCCGTGGCCTTCGCCACGCGCGGGGCGATGGCGGGCAATCGCGAGATCGTCGACGTGTTGCATTTCGTCGGCGCGGCGGACGGCTACATCGCCCATCAGTTCCAGCGCCATTTCTTCCGGCTTGGGCTGAAAGGCGCGGCGATCGGCGGCGTGGCGGGGGTGGTCGCCTTCATTCTTGGCAGTTTCCTGATCCGCCTATGGTCCTCGAACTCCGCCGAGGCGCAGTTCGAGCTGCTGTTCGGCGCTTTCTCCCTGAGCTGGCTCGGCTATCTCTTGATCGCGATGGTGACGTTGGGCATCGCGGCCCTGACCGGCGGCGTGTCGCGCCTCATCGTGTTTCGGCGTCTGCGGGGGCTCGACTGACATGCCTGCCACGCGGAGGCCAAAAACGCGCGTTAGATGGAGGCCATGAGCGGGATCCAGTCCAGCCCGGGCGATAGCGCCCGCCGGTCGCGTCGACGCCTCGTCGTCGGCCTCGGCGGGATCGCGCTTGGCCTGTCCGCTGCGCTGTTCTCGATCAATATGGCCTCGTTCGCCGACCGGATTCGACGCGCGGCGGCCGAGCGCACGCCGGCCGTGGCCGATGGCGTGGTCGCCTTGACCGGCGGGGCGGAGCGGATCGCCGACGCCGCCTTGCTCGTCTCGGAGGGGCGCGCCCCGCGCCTGCTCATCTCGGGCGTCAATCAGGCGACGACGCGGGCCGAGCTCGCCAGGGAGACGCCAGCTCTTTCGGGTCTGCTCGAATGCTGCGTCGATCTTGGCTATCTCGCTGAAAATACACGCGGAAACGCAGCCGAGACGGCGGAATGGTCGCGCCGGCACGGCATGCGGCGCGTGATCGTCGTGACGTCCGACTACCATATGCCGCGCGCGCTCGCGGAGATGAAGGACGCGGCGCCGGGCGCCGAGATCGTGCCCTGGGCGGTGCCGACCGCCCGCCTCCAGGCGGACGATTGGTGGCGCGACGCGGAGGCGGTGCGACTCGTCGCCGTCGAATATGTCAAATATCTGCGGACGCTGGCGCGGCAAACCGTGGACGGCGGCGGCGACCACCCGACATTGCTGGCGCGCCGGGGCTGACCCTTCCCTTTCCCCCGGCGATCGGGCAAGCATGACGGATGCTCGTCCTGCGCTCTCTCCTGTTCAACATCGCCTTCTATGTGAACCTCATCGGCGCGATGATCCTCGCGCTGCCGACGCTCTTGTTCGGCCGACGCGCCGTGATTGGCCTTGCGAAGTACTGGTCGCGCTCATCGCTCGTTCTTGCGAAGTATATTGCGGGTCTCGACGCCGAATTCCGTGGGCTGGAAAATATTCGCCCCGGAGCGCTTCTGATCGCCCCGAAGCATCAGTCGATCTGGGAGACGTTTGCGATTCTCCAGTTCTTCGACGATTTCAGCTTCGTTCTCAAACGCGAACTGACGTGGATCCCGTTTTTCGGCTGGTATCTGTATCGCGCCGATCAGATTGCGATCAATCGCGCGAAGGGGTCGACTGCGCTCGGCCAGGTCGTCGACGGCGCGCGGGCGCGCTTTGCGGTTGGCCGGCAGGTGTTCATTTTCCCCGAGGGGACGCGCCGTCCGGTCGCCGCGCCGCCCGCCTACAAATTTGGCGTGGCCCATGTCTACGCGGAAACCGGCGCCCCCCTGTTGCCGGTTGCGCTGAATTCGGGCGTCTTCTGGCCGCGCCGCAGCTTCATTCGGCGCCCGGGCAAGGTGCTGGTCGAGTTTCTTCCTGTGATCGAGCCGGGGCTCGATGCCGCAACCGCCCTCAAGCAGATCACGGAGCGCATCGAAACGGCGACCGATCGGCTCGTCGCCGAGGCGCTGGCCAACGATCCGCGCCTTGCCGACGCCATCAAGATCGAGACGGCGAAAGCCGCGTGACGGGAGGAGTTCGATGACCGGACGGGAAAGGTGGCGCTGGTGACCGGCGCCGGCAGCGGCGTCGGCAAACATGCAACATGGGCGCTGATGAAGGCTGGGTTCTCGGTCGCGCTGGTCGGCCGCCGGGCCGATGCGCTCCAGCGCACCGTCGACGACGCGCCGGAGGCGCCCGGCGTGCGCACGCTGATCGTTCCGGCCGATGTGTCCGACCCCGCCTCCGTCGGCGCGGCTTTCGCGGCCGTGCGCGCGACCTTCGGCCGGCTCGACGTGCTGTTCAACAACGCCGGCGTCAACGCGCCGGGGATCAATCTCGAGGAGCTGAGCTTCGAGCAGTGGAAGTCGGTCGTCGACATCAACCTGACCGGCGCGTTCCTGTGCACGCAGGAGGCCTTCCGCATCATGAAGGCGCAGTCGCCGCGCGGCGGCCGCATCATCAACAACGGCTCGATCTCGGCGCACGCGCCGCGCCCGAATTCGGCGCCCTACACCTCGACCAAACATGCGATCACCGGCCTGACGAAATCGACCGCGCTCGACGGGCGGAAATACGACATCGCCTGCGCCCAGATCGACATCGGCAACGCCGACACCGAAATGGCGCAACGCATGAAGTCGGGCGTGCCTCAGGCCAATGGCGAGATCGCCGTCGAGGCGATGATGGACCCGGCGGACGTCGGCCGCGCCGTGGCCTTCATGGCGACGCTGCCGCTCGACGCCAACGTGCAGTTCATGACGATCATGGCGACCAAGATGCCCTTCGTCGGGCGGGGCTGACCGTCAGGCGTTGAGCCGCCGGCAGAGCGCGTCGAGCTGCTCAAGCGTCTTGTAGCGGATCCGGACCTCGCCGTTCTCGCCGCGATGTTCGATCTGGACGACCAGACCGAGCGCCTCGGTGAGCGCGCGTTCGAGCGCGACCGTATCGGCGTCCTTCTCCTTGCGGGCGCGCGGCGCGCGAGCCTGCTCGGCCGCGTCGCGCTGGGCGATCCGTTCGACGTCGCGGACGGACAGCCCCTGTTCAACGATCTGTTTCGCCGCCGAATCGGGATCGCGCACAGCCAGCAGCGCGCGGGCGTGGCCGGCCGAGAGCTCGCCTGCGCCAAGGCGCGCGCGCACCGTTTCCGGCAGTTTGAGCAGGCGCAGCGTGTTGGCGATGTGGCTGCGGCTCTTGCCGATCACCCGCGCCAGATCCTGATGAGAATAGCCGAACTGCGCCGCGAGCTGCTCGTAGCCGAGCGCCTCCTCCACCGGATTGAGATCGGCGCGCTGAACGTTCTCGATGATCGCGATCTCGAGCGCGTCGCGGTCGCCCGCCTCGATCAGCAGGATCGGCACGTCGTGCAGGCCGGCCGCCTGGGCGGCCCGCCAGCGGCGCTCGCCGGCGACGATCTCGTAAGCGTCGGCGGCGCCCGGCACGCTGCGCACCAGAATGGGCTGGATAACGCCACGCTCCCGAATCGAATTGGCGAGATCCTCGAGGTCGGCTTCGGCGAAGCTCTTGCGCGGGTTGCGGGGATTGGCGCGCAGGAACTCGATCGGCACGCGGCGCTGCCCCCGCGTGCGCTCCATCGCTGGCGCTTCGTCCGCGCTGTCGCCGATCAGCGCCGCCAGCCCGCGCCCGAGGCGCGGACGCGCCGGCTCATGCTTCATATCGACCATAATCGTCCTCACTGGTCGCGCCGGTCAGGCGGCGCGGAGCGCGCGTTCGCGCTGGATGACTTCGGAAGCGAGGCGCAGATAGGCCTGACTTCCGTTGCACTTCAGGTCGTAAAGCAGCACGGGCTTGCCGTGCGACGGCGCTTCGGACACGCGGACATTGCGCGGTATGACCGTCTGGTAGACCTTGTCGCCCATGAAGGCGCGAACGTCCGCGACGACCTGGCTGGCGAGATTGTTGCGCGGATCGAACATGGTGAGCACGACGCCGTGGATCGTCAGCCGCGGATTCAGCGCCTTGCGCACCTGCTCGACCGTCTTCAGGAGCTGCGACAGACCCTCAAGCGCGAAGAACTCGCATTGCAACGGCACGACCACGCTGTCCGCGGCCGCCAGCGCGTTCACCGTGAGCAGGTTCAGCGACGGCGGACAGTCGATCAGGACGTAGGTGAACCGATCGTCCGCGGGCGCGGCGCGCAGGCTTTCGAGCGCCGCCCGGAGCTTGAACGTGCGGTCCTTGTCGCCCGCGATCTCCAGTTCGACGCCGAGAAGATCCAAGGTCGAGGGGGCGACGCAGAGACGCGGCACCGCGGTCGGCTGCACCGCCTCCGCGAGCGTCTTCTCCCCGAGCAGCACGTCATAGGTCGAGACGTGGCGGGACTTCTGGTCGATGCCGAGCCCCGTGGACGCATTGCCTTGCGGATCGAGATCGAGAATGAGCACCCGCTCGCCGATCGCCGCAAGGGCCGTGCCGAGATTGATCGCAGTCGTGGTCTTGCCGACGCCGCCCTTCTGATTGGCGACGACGAGAACGCGCATGTCTGGATCGGCCATGGAAGCTCCTGGCGTCAGCTCCCGCGGGCCTTCACGACGGCGATCGCTGCGCTTGGGTGCGTGACGCTCGGCGTCAACGTGATGGCGAACTTACCGGCCGGACCGAAGTCGGTCAATTCGGAGGTCGCCTGTTCCCCTTGAGGAAAGAGGCCCACGGCGCCCCCTTCGAGAAGCGGGCCCGCCATGTCCAGCAGGGTTGGCAGCGGGGCCAGCGCCCGCGCCGACACGACGTCGCAAGAGCCCAATGTGGGAACGACGGTTTCGATACGGTCTGCCCGAACGTCCACCGGTAATCCCAATTCGCGGGCGGCGGTGCGCAGGAAGGCTGCCTTGCGCTGATCGCTTTCGACGAGAGTGATTCGGAACCCCGACCGCCGCTTCAGCATGGACGCCACGACCAGACCGGGAAACCCTCCGCCGGAGCCGAGGTCGACCCATCGCGATGCTGTGTCCGCGGCGAGGGCGACGAGCTGGGCGCTGTCCAGCACATGCCGTGTCCAGAGCTGCGGCAAGGTCGAGGGGGCGACGAGGTTGCGCACGGACTGCCATCGACGGACGAGGGCCGCCAGGGCGTCGAGCGTCGACGCTGTTTCACGTGAAACAGCCATCCGCGCCAATGCGGCGTCACGATCCGCGCTCACGCGGCCGGCCTCGCACGGCGGGCATGCGCGGCGAGCAGCGTCAGGGCCGCGGGCGTCATCCCCTCGATCCGCGACGCGCGGGCGAGGGATCCGGGCCGCGCCGCGGTGAGCTTCTGTTGCAGTTCGCGTGACAGGCCGGGCAGAGCCGCATAGTCGATGTGCGCAAGAGTCAAACCCTCGTCCGCCCGGTAAGCCTCCAGGTCGGCGCCTTGTCGATCGAGATACACCGCATATTTCGCATCCGATTCGATGCGGTCCTGCAACCATGCCGGCGTCGCAGCGAGCTGCGGCCAGACTCTGCACAGATCGTCGAAGCTCACGCTTGGGTACGACAGGAGCTGAAAGGCCGTGCGACGCACCCCGTCCTGATTGAGGGCGAGCCCCTCACGCGCGGCCTGGTTCGGCGTCAGAGACAGGTCGCCCAATTGCTCGGAGATCGCCTTGTGGGCGCCAGCGCGCCGAAGATGTCGCGCCATCCGCTCCGACCCGATCAGACCAAGCTCTCCGCCGCGCGCCGTCAATCGCGCATCCGCGTTATCGGCGCGCAGCGAGAGCCGAAACTCGGCCCGCGAGGTGAACATGCGGTAGGGCTCGGTGACGCCACGCAGCGTCAGATCGTCGATCATGACGCCGAGATAGGCCTCCGACCGGTCGAACACGACACCCTCCAGTCCCGCGGCGCGGCGCGCAGCGTTGAGTCCGGCGACCAGTCCCTGCGCCGCGGCTTCCTCATACCCGGTCGTGCCATTGACCTGTCCCGCCAGAAACAGCCCGGCGACGGCGCGCGTCTCCAGCGAGGCGGAGAGCCCGCGCGGGTCGAGATAGTCGTACTCGATCGCATAGCCCGGCCGGATGATCCTGACGTTTTCCAACCCCGGACATGTCCGGATGAATGCTTCCTGCGCATCGACAGGCAGCGACGTGGACACCCCGTTCGGATAGATCGTCGGATCGTCCAGCCCCTCGGGCTCGAGAAAGATCTGATGGCTGTCGCGATCAGCGAAGCGGACAATCTTGTCCTCGATGGATGGGCAGTAGCGCGGGCCGCGCCCGGAGATCGCTCCGCCATAGAGCGCGGACCGCGCGAGGTTCGCGCGCACCACGGCGTGCCCCTCCGGCGTCGTGCGGGTGATGTGGCAGGCGACCTGCGGATTGACGATCCTGTCCGTCAGGATCGAGAACGGCTCGGGCTCGCAATCGCCTTCCTGCCGTTCCAACCCGACGAAATCGACCGTCCGCCCGTCGAGGCGCGGCGGCGTGCCCGTCTTCAGCCGCCCGAGCTCGAAGCCGTGCGCCTCGAAGAACGCGGACAATTCATTTGCCGGCGCATCGCCAACCCGCCCGGCCGGAACGCGCTCGGCGCCGATATGAATCATGCCCCGCAGAAATGTTCCGGTCGCCACGACCACAGCGCCGCACCGAAACGCGCGGCCGTCCGCCAGACGCACGCCGAGGATCCATCCCTGCGAAACCTCGAATGCCGCGGCCTCCCCTTCCGCGATCGCCAAATGCCGGGTCGCATCGAGCGCCGTCCGCATCGCCGCCGCATAGCGCTTTCGATCCATCTGGGCTCGCGGACCCCTCACGGCCGGGCCCTTGCGCCGGTTCAAAACACGGAATTGGATACCCGCCTCATCGGCGACGCGCGCCATCAATCCGTCCAGCGCATCGATCTCCCGAACGAGATGACCCTTTCCGAGGCCGCCAATCGCCGGATTGCAGGACATCGCGCCGATCGTCCCCGCCTTTTGCGTCAGCAAAAGTGTTGCGGCGCCGAATCGAGCGGCGGCGGCTGCGGCCTCGCAGCCCGCATGCCCGCCTCCGATCACGATCACATCCCAGGTCTGTTTCACGTGAAACACCTATTTGCCGATGCAAAACCGCCCGAAGACAACGCCCAACACCGCTTCCGGGTCATCCGCGCCAACGATCCTGCCCAATGCGAGCCGCGCACGGCGGCATGATTCCGCAATCAATTCCGGCATTTGCACCGAAAGACCGCGCCCCAGATCGACACGCGCTTCCCGGATTGCGTCCCGATGTCGCCGACGGACGACCAATGCGTCGACGCCCGCGTCGAGAGATAGCGCCGCCCGCTCCCCGACGTCGGCCAGAAGCGCTTCCAGCCCCAGACCTGTCACGCACGAGATCACAATCCCGTCCGCCGACGGGTCGGCTCCGAATCGATCGACCTTGGTCCGCACCGGAAGCGCGCCGGGCGGCGCGTCCGGAACCGGATTCAGCTCATCGAGCCAGAGCACGAGATCCGCATCCTCGATCCGAAGCCTGGCGCGCCGAATCCCTTCCGCCTCGATATCGTCGCCGGCGTCCCGAAGGCCGGCCGTATCGCTGAGGATGACCCGCCGCCCGCCAATGTCGAGTTCGACGTCAAGCACGTCCCGCGTGGTGCCGGGCGTCGCGGTCACGATGGCGACATCCCGTCCCGCCAGAGCATTCAACAGCGTCGACTTGCCCGCGTTAGGCGGGCCCGCGATAACGACCCGGAACCCCTCGCGCACGCGCTCGGCCGCGCTGGTCCCCTCCAGCGCCCCGTCGAGCGCCGCCACGAGCCGCCCAAGACGAGCGCGGACACCCGCCAGGTCCGTCGCCACATCGCCTTCGTCCGAAAAATCGAGCTCCGCCTCGAGCTCGGCCTGAACGTCGAGCAAGGACGCGCGCCAGCCCACCACCTCGTCGCCAAGCCGGCCCTGCATCTGGCGAAGCGCCTGCCGGCGCTGCCCCTCCGTCTCGGCCTCTATCAGATCGGCAAGACCTTCCAACGCCGCCAGATCGCGCTTCCCATTCCGAAAGGCCCGGCGGGAAAACTCCCCCGCTTCCGCCATCCGGCAACCTGGAAGCGCCCCCAGATCTTCCAGCAAAGCGGCGACGACCGCGCGGGACCCATGCACATGAAACTCGGCGAGGTCCTCGCCGGTTGCGCTCGCGGCCCCGGGGAAAGAAACGACGAGCGCTTCGTCGAGCACGTCGCCATTGAGACGCCGCAACCGGCGGAGCCCAAGGCGCCGCGCAGGCGGCAAATCACCCGCGATCCGCGCGGCCGCCTCCAGCGCCCCCGCGCCCGACAGGCGAATGACGGCGACCGCGGCCCTGCCGCCTGCCGACGATAGCGCAAAGATGACGCTCATCTCGAACCTGCGCAGCCGCCCATGCCCGGCCTATCGCCGCGCTCGGCGTTGATGACCGAGACCGACGAAAACCGCAAGCGTCGAGACGCGCGCCGCGACATCGCCGCGCGCCGCGCGGCACCCGACTCAGGTGTTCATCTTGTCGAAGAAATCCGAGTTCTGCTTGGTCTCGCGAAGCTTGCCCATGAGGAACTCGATGGCGTCCACAGTTCCCATCGGGTTGAGAATGCGGCGAAGCACATACATCTTCTTGAGAATATCGGGCGGAACCAGCAACTCTTCCTTGCGCGTGCCCGAACGCGTGATGTCGATCGCCGGGAAGACGCGCTTGTCCGAGACCTTGCGATCCAGAATGATCTCGGAATTGCCGGTGCCCTTGAACTCCTCGAAGATCACCTCGTCCATGCGCGAGCCGGTGTCGATCAGCGCCGTCGCGATGATCGTCAGCGAGCCGCCCTCCTCGATGTTGCGCGCCGCGCCGAAGAAGCGCTTCGGCCGCTGCAGGGCGTTCGCGTCGACGCCGCCGGTCAGCACCTTGCCGGACGAGGGCACGACCGTGTTGTAGGCGCGGCCGAGACGCGTGATGGAATCGAGCAGGATGACGACGTCGCGCCCGTGCTCGACCAGGCGCTTGGCCTTCTCGATCACCATTTCGGCGACCTGGACGTGGCGCACCGCCGGCTCGTCGAAGGTCGAGGACACCACCTCGCCCTTCACCGAGCGCTGCATGTCGGTGACTTCCTCCGGCCGCTCGTCGATCAGCAGCACGATGAGATAGCACTCGGGGTGATTGGCGGTGATCGACTGCGCGATGTTCTGCAGCAGCACCGTCTTGCCGGTGCGCGGCGGGGCGACGATCAGCGCGCGCTGGCCCTTGCCGATTGGCGCCACGATGTCGATCACCCGCGCGGAAAAATCCTTGCGCGTCGGGTCTTCGATCTCCAGCTTCAGCCGCTCGTTGGGATAGAGCGGCGTCAAATTGTCGAAGTGCACCTTGTGGCGCGCCTTCTCCGGATCCTCGAAATTGATCTTGTTGACCTTCAGCAGCGCGAAATAGCGCTCCCCCTCCTTCGGGCTGCGGATTTCGCCTTCCACCGTGTCGCCGGTGCGCAGGCCGAAGCGGCGGATCTGCGAGGGCGAAATGTAGATGTCGTCGGGACCGGCGAGGTAGTTGGCGTCGGGCGAGCGCAGGAAGCCGAAGCCGTCCTGCAACACCTCGACGACGCCCTCGCCGATGATGTCGATGGCGACGCTGGCGAGCTGCTTCAGAATGGCGAAGAGCAGCTCCTGCTTGCGCATGGTCGAGGCGTTTTCGACCTCGTGCTCCTCGGCGAAGGAGAGCAGCTCCGTCGGCGACTTCGCCTTCAGATCCTGCAGTTTGATCTGCTGCATGGGATGCCTCGTAGAACGAACGGGGTCGGCGCCGCCGCGCCGGACCGAAAGACAGGGATGAATCGGCCCGTGCGGGCCGAAAGGCCCGACGGCGGACGCCGCAATTGCGGGCGAGCTCACATCGTCGGCCAAGGAGGGACCATCCCTTTAGCCGCTCATCGCGATTCTGACAACCGTTCGCAGGGCGCAGACGTCAGAACGGCTTCACGATGACCAGGATCACGACGCCGATCATCAGCAGCGTCGGAACCTCGTTGATCACGCGATACCAGCTCGAACTTTTGGTATTCCGATCCTCGGCGAAGGCGCGCCGGCTCGCCGCCAGCATCCCATGCGCCGCCGTCAGTCCGACCACCAGCAGGAGTTTCCCGTGAAACCAGCCGGATCGGAAGAACCCCGCGTCCCAGGCGAGCCACAGCCCCGTGGGCCAGGCCGCCAGCATCGCCGGCGTCATGATGCCGCGCAGCAGCCGGCGCTCCATCACCTTGAACAGCTCGGACTGCGCCGACCCCTTCTCAACCCCGGCGTGATACACGAACAGGCGCGGCAGATAGAGCATCGCCGCCATCCACGAGATGATGGCGAGCACATGCAGCGCCTTGATCCAGAGATAGGCCGAGCCCATCAGCGCGCCTCCCGCACCAGCTCCAGCATCCGCTCGACATGCGCGATCGGCGTCGGCGGCGTGATGCCGTGGCCGAGATTGAAGACATAGGGCCGACCCCGGAGCTTGGCCCGAATCTCGCGCACGGCCGCATCGAGCGCCGCGCCGCCCGCCAGCAGCGCCAGCGGATCGAGATTGCCCTGCACCGGTTTCAGCGGCTGCACGTCGCGCGCGACCGCGGCGAGATCCGCGGACGTGTCGAGGCCGACGCAATCGATCTCCGCGAGCGCCGCGACGGCCGCCAGATGCGGATTGGCCGCGCGCGGGAAAGCGATGATCCGCGCTTCCGGATGGCGCGCCCGCACCCCCGCCGCGATGGCGCGAACCGGCTCGAAACACCAGCGACGGAACTCCTGTCCCGGCAGCACGCCGGACCAGCTGTCGAAAATTTGCACCGCGTCGACGCCCGCCTCGAGCTGCGCGCACAGATAGTCGATCGATCCAGCAACCAGCCTGTCGATCAGCCTCTGGAACGCCTCCGGATGGCGATAGGCGAACAGCCGCGCCGGCCCCTGATCGGGCGTGCCGCGCCCGGCGATCATGTAGCTCGCCACCGTCCACGGCGCGCCGCAAAAACCCAGAAACGTCGTCTCGGCCGGCAGATCCGCCTTCACCAGGCGGATCGTCTCGAACACCGGCGCCAGTCGCCCCAGATCGATCCGCCCCGCCAGCCGGCTCAGCCCCTCCGGCGTTTCGATCGGATCGAGCCTCGGCCCCTCGCCGGTCTCGAACGACACCGGCTGACCGAACGCGTCCGGTACAACCAGAATGTCGGAGAACAGGATCGCGGCGTCGAAGCCGAACCGCCGGATCGGCTGCAGCGTCGCCTCTGCGGCGAGCGCCGGCGTGTAGCAGAAATCGATGAAGCTCTTCGCCGTGGCGCGGATGGCGCGATATTCCGGCAGGTAGCGCCCCGCCTGCCGCATCATCCAGACCGGCGGCGGATCGAGCGTCTCGCCCGCGAGCACGCGCAGGATCTTCTTGTCGGCGCCCGGTGCGCCCGTCCTCAGGCCAGGTTCCAAATCAAAAATCCTGTCTAGAGAGTCTGTTGTGATGACTCTTAGGGGGCTCTCTTACGGGGCCGCCCGCCGCTCCACAATCCGCCCCCGCCCGGCCCACATGCGGCCGGCGGTCCGGATTGTTCGAGTTGGCGGCGACGCGTTTACGATTCGTTAAGGATTTCCGCTCCTTGCGTTAACGCTTCGTTAACGCCTGTGGCGCATCCGCCCGCGCCGTCCACAGGGCGGGACAAGCCTGCGCGACCGTGCCCCCCGCTCCGGCGCTGTGCACGGCGCCCGCCGACTTCTCCCCGATTCGCCGGCGCTTGCCTTTCACCCCAAAATTGTCCCCAACTCTCCACAGGCGGCCGCCGGCCGCCGCACAGGCGCAAGATCGGAGCGCGCAGGCGAGGGGCGGGGTGTGGGGCGCAGTTTCTTTCATCTGCATCTGGTGTCGGACGCGACCGGCGAGACGCTGACGGCGGTGTCGCGCGCGGCGGCCGCGCAGTATCAGGGCGTCGCCTCGATCGAGCATGTCTATCCGATGGTGCGCAACGAGGGGCAGCTCGAAAAGGCCATCGCCGAGATCGAGGCCGCGCCCGGCGTCGTGCTTTACACGCTGGTCGATCCGGAGCTGTCCGAACGCCTGCGCGCGGCCTGCGAGCGCTCCGGCAGCCCCTGCGTCTCGGTGCTGCAGCCCATCCTCGACGTCTTCGGCTCCTTCATCGGCGCGGCCTCGACGCTTCGGCCCGGCGCCCAGCACTCGCTCAACGCGGATTATTTCCGGCGCATCGAGGCGCTGAACTTCACCATGATGTGCGACGACGGGCAGACGCCCGAGCATCTGGAGCAGGCCGACGTCGTGCTCGTCGGCGTCTCGCGCACGTCAAAGACGCCGACGGCGATGTATCTGGCCAATCGCGGGCTGAAGACGGCGAACGTGCCGCTGGTGCCGGGCGTGCCGCCGCCGCGCGCGCTGGAGAGCGCCGCCCGGCCCCTCGTCGTCGGCCTCGTCGCCTCGCCGGACCGGATCGTGCAGATCCGCCAGAACCGGCTGCTCTCGCTGCAGGCCGACCACGAAACCCCTTACGTCGACCGCGTCTCGGTGGCCGAGGAGATCGCGTCGAGCCGCAAACTCTTCTCCGACAAGGGCTGGCCGATGATCGACGTCACCCGCCGCTCCATCGAGGAAACCGCCGCGGCGATTCTGGACCTGTACAAGGCCCACAAGATGAAGTTCATTGCGACGGGATAACACAAAGTACATTTTAGTTATAATACCTACTATAACGCATCATTGTCATGGCCGGGCTTGTCCCGGCCATCCACGCCGATGGGCCGCAAACGGCGCCGCCGCATGGATGGCCGGCTCGAGGCCGGCCATGACGGCGAGGCGTGGCAGGCCGGTCGCCTCACAGGTTCAGCGTCTCGTAGAGGTCCACCCAGTCCGGGTTCATGGCAAGGATCAGCCGAACCTTCCAGGCGCGGCTCCAGTGCTTCATCGTGCGTTCGCGCTGGATAGCGGTCGCGATGTCGTCGTGCGGCTCGTACCAGACCAGCCGCTTCAGACCATAACGCTGCGTGAAGCCGCCGGTAAGCGCCTCGCGGTGCTCGTGGATCCGCCGGGGCAGGTCGGCGGTGACGCCAAGGTAAAGCGTCCCGTTCGGACGATTGGTGAGGATGTAGACCCAGCCGGGCTTCATGGCCCGACGCTCGCACGAGGCTCCGCCGGCCTCAACCGCCTGTGCCTCCACTCGTCATGGCCGGGCTTGCCCCGGCCATCCACGCCCGTGGGCCGGGGGCGCTCCTCGTCGGATGAATCGCACGCGGCGCCGCGTGGATGGCCGGCTCAAGGCCGGCCATGACAGCGGAAGGGCGAACAAAAAAGAAGGGCGAGAATGCTCCGCTACCGCTCAGCTATCCATCTTCAATGCCGCAATAAACGCCTCCTGCGGAATGTCGACCTTGCCGAATTGCCGCATGCGCTTCTTGCCGGCTTTCTGCTTCTCCAGCAGCTTGCGCTTGCGCGTGGCGTCGCCGCCGTAGCATTTGGCGGTCACGTCCTTGCGCAGCGCGCGGATCGTCTCGCGGGCGATGATCTTGCCGCCGAGCGCGGCCTGGATCGGGATCTGGAACATGTGCTGCGGGATCAGTTCGCGCAGCTTCTCCACCATGGCGCGGCCGCGCGTCTCGGCGCGGTCGGCGTGCACCAGCATCGACAGCGCGTCCACCGGCTCGGCGTTGACGAGGATCGACATCTTCACGAGGTCGCCGGCGCGATAGTCGGTGAGCTGATAGTCGAAGGAGGCGTAGCCCTTCGAGACCGATTTCAGCCGGTCGTAGAAATCGAACACCACCTCGTTCAGCGGCAGGTCGTATTTCACCATCGCGCGATTGCCGACATAGGTGAGGTCGATCTGCACGCCGCGCCGGTCCTGGCAGAGCTTCAGGATCGAGCCGAGATAATCGTCCGGCGTCAAGATCGTCGCGCGGATCCAGGGCTCGCGGATCTCCTTGATCTTCATCACCTCCGGCATGTCGGCCGGGTTGTGCAGCTCCAGCGTTTCGCCGTCGTTGAGCTCGATCTGGTAGACGACCGAGGGAGCGGTGGCGATCAGGTCGAGATCGAATTCGCGGGCGAGCCGCTCCTGAATGATCTCGAGGTGCAGCAGCCCCAGAAAGCCGCAGCGGAAGCCGAAGCCGAGCGCGGCTGAGGTTTCCATTTCGAAGGAGAAGCTCGCGTCGTTGAGCCGCAGCTTGCCGATGGCGGCGCGCAGATCCTCGAAATCGGCGGCGTCGACCGGGAACAGGCCGCAGAACACGACGGGCTGCGCCGGCTTGAAGCCGGGCAGGGCGGCGGCGGTCGGCTTCTTCTCGTCGGTGATCGTGTCGCCGACGCGCGTGTCGGCCACCTGCTTGATCTGCGCGGTGATGAAGCCGACCTCGCCGGGCCCGAGCTCCTCGACGTCCTGCATTTTCGGCCGGAACACGCCGATCTTCTCGACCTCGTACTTGGCGTCCGTGCCCATCATGCGGATTTTCGAGTGGCGCTTCAGAACGCCGTCGATGACGCGCACCAGCACGACGACGCCGAGATAGGCGTCGTACCAGCTGTCGACGAGCAGCGCCTTCAGCGGCGCCTCGCGGTCGCCCTTGGGCGGGGGCAGGCGCGTGACGATCGCCTCGAGCACCTCGTCGATGCCGAGGCCCGTCTTGGCCGAGATCGGCACCGCGTCCGAGGCGTCGAGGCCGATCACGTCCTCGATCTGCTGCTTGATCCGGTCCGGCTCGGCGGCGGGCAGGTCGATCTTGTTGAGGACGGGCACGATTTCGTGGCCCGCGTCGAGCGCCTGGTAGACGTTGGCGAGCGTCTGCGCCTCGACGCCCTGGCTGGCGTCGACGACGAGCAGCGAGCCCTCGCAGGCCGCCAGCGACCGCGACACCTCGTAGGCGAAGTCGACATGGCCGGGCGTGTCCATCAGGTTCAGGATGTAGGTCTTGCCGTCCCGCGCCGTGTAGTCGAGGCGCACCGTCTGCGCCTTGATGGTGATGCCGCGCTCGCGCTCGATCTCCATCGAGTCCAGCACCTGCTCCACCATCTCGCGCTCGGCGAGGCCGCCCGTGCGCTGGATCAGCCGGTCGGCGAGCGTCGATTTGCCATGGTCGATATGCGCGACGATGGAAAAGTTGCGGATGGCGTCGAAGGGGCGCGATGTCATGGGGCGGAGATAGCAGCGGCGCCCTGAATCGCCAAGCAAGTCGCCGAGCAATTCGCGGAGCAGATCGCGGGGGAAACCCGCTTCGGACGCCGCCGCGATGGACAGGGCGGCTCCTCGCGCCTAGATCGGGGCGATGATCCGCCTCGCGTTCCGCCTCGCCGGACTGCTGCTGCTCGCCGGCGGCTTCGCCCAACTCGTCGTCGACGGGGCCCGCTCGCTCGCCGCCGGCGCGGTGTCGCTGGCGCCGATGGCGGCGCTGGTCGAGGCGGCGCTGCCCGGCCGTCTCGCGGTCTGGGGCCCCAAGGTCGGGGGCGTCTCCGCCTTTCTGTGGGATCCCGTGCTGACCGGCGTCCTGGCCGCGCCGGGCTTCGTCGTGCTGGCGCTCGCCGGCTGCGCCCTGCTGCTGCTCGCCCGGCCGAAACGCGACGCTTCACCGGGATTTGTCCCGCGCTGAGCTGGCGCGGGCTGCGGGACGGCGCTCGGGCGCCCATATTGGGCGCATCTCTGAGGAGCCGCCGATGTTCTCGTTCCGCAAGAAGACCGCCATGCCCGCCCCCGGCGACGCGCCGCCCGGCCGCGACGCGCCGATCCCCACCGCCGAGCGCCATGCCGTCAACGGCCGCGCGCTGAAGGGCCCTTATCCCGAGGGCGCCGAGCTCGCCATGTTCGGCCTCGGCTGCTTCTGGGGGGCGGAGCGCAAGTTCTGGCAGATGCCGAAGGGGGTGTGGGTCACGGCGGTCGGCTACGCCGGCGGCTATACGCCGAACCCCACCTACCAGGAGGTGTGTTCGGGCCTGACCGGTCACAACGAAGTCGTTCTCGTCGCCTTCGATCCCGTGCAGGTCGGCTACGAGGCGTTGCTCAAGACGTTCTGGGAGAGCCACGATCCGACGCAGGGCATGCGGCAGGGCAACGACGTCGGCACGCAGTACCGCTCCGGCGTCTACGTTTTCTCGCCCGCCCAGCGGGCGGCGGCGGAGGCCTCGCGCGACGCCTATCAGGCGGCGCTGACCGCGCGCGGCCTCGGGACGATCACCACCGAGATCCTCGACGCGCCGACCTTTTATTTCGCCGAGGACGACCACCAGCAATATCTCGCGCGGAACCCCGGCGGCTATTGCGGCCTCGGCGGCACGGGCGTCTCCTGCCCGATCGGAACCGGCGTCGCGGCCTGAGGATCGGCCAGCGGGCTTGTCCTGACGCGCGCCGCATGGCAAGCGCAGGGGACGAGCCCGCCGGTGACCCGATGATCGAAAAAAACCTCGAAAAATTCCTGTTCGCCAGCCGCTGGCTGATGGCGCCATTCTATGTGGCGCTGGTGATCGCGCTCGCCGCCCTGCTGGTGAAGGCGGTCCAGCACACGATTCATTTCGCGATGCACGCGGTCACCGGCACGGAGTCCGAACTCATCCTCGGCGTGCTGTCGCTGGTCGATCTGACGCTGACCGGCTCGCTGATCGTCATCGTCATCTTCTCGGGCTACGAGAATTTCGTTTCCCGCATCGACCAGTCCGACCACAAGGACTGGCCGGAATGGATGGGCACGATCGATTTCACCGGCTTGAAGCTGAAGTTGCTGTCGTCCATCGTCGCCATTTCGGCGATCCAGCTTCTGCGCGCCTTCCTCGACATCAAGAACGTCAACGACCGCGATCTGTGGTGGCAGACCGGCATCCACATGGTGTTCGTCGTCTCCGGCCTCCTGCTCGCGCTGACCGACCGACTGGGCGGCGACCATCATCCGCCGGCCAAACCGGACGCCAGGCCAGAGTCGGGCGCCGCCTCGCCGGACGGTCACTGACCGGATCGCCCGCCTCGCCTATTTCGCCAGCAAGACCTGGCGGCACTCGGCCGGGAGCTGAGAGAGCGTCATCGGCGGCTTCGGCTTCGGCGGATGCTTGGGCTTGGGCGGGTGCAGCACCGCGTCCGAGAACCAGTAGTCGAGCGAGGCGTCGCAGCCGTCGCCGGCCGGCACCGGATCCTGATCGGCGCAGGCGTCCTCGCCGCGCGGGCAGGCCAGCCGGATATGGAAATGGTAGTTGTGGCCGTACATCGGCCTGACCTTCGACAGCCAGCCGCGATCCCCCTGCGCGGATCGGCACAGGGCCTTCTTGATCGCCGCATTGACGAAGATGCGCTGCACCGCCGGCTCCTTGGCGGCGGCGCGGATGATCGCCAGATGGTTTGGCCGCCACGCGGCGGGATCGACGTCGAGCCAGTCCGACGCCACCACGTTCGTCGCCGACATTTCCTCGCGCTCGCGCCGGCTGAGCGTGCGGTCCGGCATCGGCGTCAGCCAGATGTCGGCGTCGAGCCCGAGCTGATGCGAGGCGTGGCCGGTCAGCATCGGCCCGCCGCGCGGCTGCGACATGTCGCCGACCAGCAGCCCGCCCCAGCCGACGCCCGGCGCCTTGGCGGCGAAGCGCTCCAGAAACGAGATAAGCGCCGGATGCCCCCAGTTGCGGTTGCGGGACAGGCGCATGACCTGCCACGTCTCGCCGTCGACGGGCAGGGCGGTCGCTCCGGCGACGCAGCCGCGCGAATAGAAGCCGATGGCCCGCGCCGGCAAGGGCGCAGCGTCCGTCTTGCGGCCGAACAGTTGCTTGGCCGGCGTCGAGGGATCGGCCGGGTTGGCGAGCGGCGGCAGCGGCTTGGGGTCCAACGTGCCCTTGTCCTGCGCCCACGCCGGCAAGACGGCCGCGGCGAGCGCCGTCGCCAGCGCCCCGCGCCGCCATCGTCCAGATTTCGGTCCCATCACGCCTCCGGCCCTCCGACTCGCATCATCCCGCCAATCGCATTTAAGATCGGTTAACCATAGGGCGCGGCCGCGGCCGGGTCAGGAAGTCATAACCCTGCTGGCGGGACGTCGTTTACACGGGCGCGACGACGCGGTTTTCTCGGGTTGCGGGCGGTGCGCCCTGCGCGCTTGGTCCAGTTGCGTTGCTGTCGCGTTGAGGAGGTCGCCATGCGTTTGTTCGCCGCCCTGTTCGGGCTGTTGTTGTCGGCGCTGGCGATCGCGCCGCGGGCCGAGGCGGCGGTCGACATTCAAGTCGATCTGTCGACGCAGACGATGCGCGTGCGCGCCTCGGGCGGCGAGGCCTACGTCTGGCCGGTGTCGACGGCGCGCAAGGGTTATGTGACGCCGCGCGGCGTCTACCGGTCGCAGCGTCTGGCGCGCATGCACTACTCGCGCAAATACGACATGTCGCCGATGCCCCATTCCATCTTCTTCCGTGGCGGCTATGCGATCCATGGCACCGGCGCGGTCAAGCGCCTCGGCTCGCCTGCCTCGCATGGCTGCGTGCGTCTGGCACCCGGCAATGCTGCGAAACTGTTCTCGCTGGTTCAGCGCGAGGGCGCGCGCATCGCGATCTCCGGCGAGGCGCCGCAGACGACGATGGTCGCGTCCGCAAAACACAAGCGTCATACGCTCGTCGCATCCGCCAAGCACAAGCGTCACGTCGCTTCGGCCTCGCGCGTCAGGACCAAGGCGAGCGCGTTCGCCTACGCCAAACGCCATATGCCTTCGCAGGCGCTCGGCTATGCTCCATTGCGCGGAACCGATGCGCCGATCGAGTTCTGGCTGCGGCGTCCCGCAGGCCGATGAATGTCGACGCGACGAAAAAAATTTCGCGCAATTCTCGTCGATCATCGGAATTCGGCTGGATTCAACGGCTTGTCGGCAAAGCGTCTGCGGCGCCGGGAATTGCGAATTGCGTTGGCATATTGACTCGCGTTCGGCGGCGCGCGCAGCGCGATCAGCGCGGCGCGGAGGGCAGGACGCGCGCGGAGCGAAAAACCGGCGAGACTCAATGAGGTCGCGCCCGGCGTGCGTGATGCGCGCCGCACGGATCGACGCGCAGCCCTGTCGCGACTGACATGTCGCCGCGCGCCTTCGTTGCCATCGCAAGGTCCGTATGCGATGGTCCCCTCGTTGGCGCACGGTTCTCCGCGCGGCCATTCCCGGACATAAAAAGCGGCATGCGCATTTGATGCGCCGGGGATCGTCGTGCGCGAGAGATCGTGAGACCTTGGGCGGCGGGGACCATGGCGAAGTTCTTTTTCCAGTCTGACTGACGGCGCGCGCATCGTCCGTTCGGTGGTTTGAACTGCGAGGCTTCGTCGCCCGCAGAAGGGATTGTCATGCGCCAAGACGAAGAGCGACGCGTCATCGACGAGATGACGGCGGCGGAAGCCTATGAGCTGATGACGAAAGATGCGTCCGCGCAGCTTGTCGACGTCCGCACGCATGCGGAGTGGACCTATGTCGGCGCGCCCGATCTCGCGCCGTTGGGGCGCCAGACGGTCTTCTGCGAATGGCAGACCTATCCGTCCGGACAGGCGTCGCCGACGTTTCTCGCCGATCTCGATCGCGCGCTGGCGTCGGCTTCGGCCGCGCCGGATGCGACGCTCGTCTTCATCTGCCGGTCCGGCGTGCGCTCGCGCGCCGCGGCCAGCGTCGCGCGCGCCGCCGGTCGCGCGCGCTGCGTCAACGTCTCCGACGGTTTCGAGGGCCCGCTCGACGCCGATGGCCGTCGCGGCGTGATTTCCGGCTGGCGCGCGAGCGGCCTGCCGTGGCGGCAAAGCTGATTTCTGTTTTCTCGATTTCCATCAGGACAAGAAGGCCATGACGAAGCCTCAACGCCGGGACGATCAAGCGTCTCGCAACGACGACCATTCCATCGGGGGACCGGAAGCGATGATGACCGCCGTCTGGACGCGGGCGAGTGCGCGGCTGCGCGGCGAACTTGGCGAGGCGGTCTATGGCAGCTGGTTCGGCCGCCTCGAACTCGATGGCGTCGCCGACGGCGTCGCCCAGCTCTCGGTGCCGACGCGGTTCCTGAAGAGCTGGATCCAGTCGCATTACGTCGACCGCATTCTTGCCGCGTTGAGCGCCGAGGCGCCGGAGGTGTCGGGCGTCCTCGTCGAAGTGCGCACCGGTTTGCGCACGCCGCGTCCGCGGCTGTCGGCGGTCGCGCCGACCGCGCTCGAACCGCGGCGCGGCGAGGATGGCGCGCGTCCCGCGCCCGTCTTTGCAGGGCCGGACAACGCCGAGACGCTGCACGGCTCGCCGCTCGACCGGCGGCTGACCTTCGCCAGCTTCGTCGTCGGCCGCTCCAACAAGCTCGCCCACGCCGCCGCCGAGCGCGTGGCGCAGTCCGCGGGCGCCTCGACCCCGCTCTACAACCCGCTCTACGTTCACGCCGCCGTCGGCCTCGGAAAGACGCATCTTCTGCAGGCGATTGCGCATGAGGCGACGGGCGCGGGACGGCGCGTCATTTATTTGACGGCGGAGCGCTTCATGTATGGCTTCGTCGCCGCGTTGAAGGCGCAGACGGCGATCGCCTTCAAGGAGACGCTGCGCGCCATCGACGTGCTGATCATCGATGACATCCAGTTCCTGCAAGGCAAGACGATGCAGCAGGAATTCTGCCACACGCTGAACGCGCTGATCGACGCGCGCCGGCAGATCGTCATCGCCGCGGACCGGCCGGCGGCCGAGCTGGAGACGCTTGACGAGCGCGCGCGCTCGCGCCTCGCCGGCGGCCTGTCCGTCGAGATCGGCGAGCTCGACGACGAGTTGCGGCAGAAGATTCTGGCCGCGCGCGTCGCCGCCGCGCAGCAGACGCATCCCGCCTTCGCGGTTCCCGACGCCGTGCTCGCCTATGTGGCCAGCGTCGTGCGCTCGAACGGCCGCGACCTCGAAGGCGCGGTCAACCGCCTTCTGGCGCGCGCCACGCTCACCGGCGCGGCGATCACGATCGAGAGCGCCGAATCCGCCATTCAGGACCTCGTGCGCACGCGCGAGCCCAAGCGCGTGAAGATCGAGGACATCCAGAAGCTCGTCGGCAATCGCTACAGCGTCAGCCGCTCCGACATACTGTCCTCGCGTCGCACCGCCAATGTCGTGCTGCCGCGGCAGATTGCGATGTATCTGTCGAAGACGCTGACGCCGCGTTCGCTGCCCGAGATCGGCCGCCGCTTCGGCGGGCGCGATCACACTACCGTGCTGCACGCCGTGCGCAAGATCGAGGCGCTGGCGCAGAAGGACCGCGCGTTGAGCGAGGAGCTGGAGCTGCTCAAGCGCATGCTGCAGGAGTGAGCTGGCGCGACGGCGCCGGCTAACGGTCGGATTAAGAATCGGACAAGAAAAAAGCCCGGGCGTTTGGCCCGGGCTTTGTCGTTGACGGTCGGCGAAACGTCGGCGCCGGCGAGGCCTCAGCGTCGGAACGTGTTGCAGGCGTCGACCTGGCCGGACTTCAGGCCCGTCGTGAACCACTGCACGCGCTGCGCGGAGGAGCCGTGCGTGAAGCTGTCCGGCACGGCGTAGCCGCGCGAGGACTTCTGCAACCGGTCATCGCCGATCGCGGAGGCGGTCTGCATCGCCTCCTGCACGTCGCCTTCCTCGAGGATCTTCCACTTCTGGTCGGCGTTGGCCGCCCACACGCCGGCGAGGCAATCGGCCATCAGCTCGACGCGCACCGACAGCGCGTTCGCCTGCTGCTGGCTGGAGCGTTGCTGCGCCTCCTGCACCTTCGGCAGGATGCCCATCAGATTCTCGATGTGATGCCCGATCTCGTGCGCGATCACATAGGCGTAGGCGAAGTCGCCGCCGCCGCCGAGCTTGCGCTTCATGTCGTCGAAGAAGGAGGTGTCGAGATACACCTTCTGGTCGAGCGGGCAGTAGAACGGCCCCATCGCCGATTGCGCCGCGCCGCAGGCCGAGCGCGTCGCGCCCGAGAACAGCACCAGCTTCGGCGCCACGTAGCGAATGTTCTTCTGTGCCGGCAGGGTCTGCGACCAGACGTCCTCGTTCTGCGCCAGAATGGCCGAGACGAAACGGCCGACGTCATCCTTGGGTGGGCCCGATTTCGGCGGCGCCGCCGATTGCGACGAAGAGCCGCCGGTCACGATCGACGCGCCGCTGATGAGGATGCGCGGATCGATGCCGATGAAATAGCCGATGACGCTGAGGATCAGCACCGCGCCGATGCCGAGGCCGCCGCCGCCGACCGCCCCGCCGAGGCCCCCGCCGCCGCCGCCGCCGCGATAGTCCTCGACATTCTCCGAGCTGCGGAAGTCTTCCCACTTCATCGCGTTCCTCCTGCCGGGCGTCGCGCCGGCGTCGTCCGGCCGACTTAGCAGCGCATCGGCAACTGTTACAGGCCGGCCGCGACCGCCGCGCGGATCATTCTGAGGTCGCGCCAGGCCAGCCGCTTGTGCGCGGGCTGGCGCAGCAGATAGGCCGGATGCAGCGTCGCCAAGGCCTTCACGCCGCCGGCGCCGGGATAGCTGCGCCATTTGCCGCGCGCGCGCATGATTCCATCCTCGACGCCGAGCAGGACGCGGGCCGAGGAGCCGCCGAGGCAGACGATCAGCTTCGGGCCGACGAGTTCGATCTGCCGGGCGATGAACGGCAGGCAGGCGGCGGTTTCCTGCGGCGTCGGCGTGCGGTTGCCCGGCGGACGCCACGGCACGACGTTGGCGATGTAGACGCGGCTGCGGTCGAGCCCGATCCCCTTCAGCATCCGGTCCAGCAGCTGGCCGGCCCGGCCGACGAAGGGCCGGCCGATCCGGTCCTCGTCGCCGCCCGGCGCCTCGCCGATCAGCATGATCGCGGCCTCGCGCGCCCCGTCCTCGAACACGAGGCGCGACGCCGTGCTCCTCAGCGCGCAGCCCTCGAACGCCTCGAGCGCGGCGCGCAACTCGTCGAGCGATCGGGCGGCCCCCGCCAGTTCGCTCGCCGACGGCCCCGCCTCGCGCGCAGCGGGCGGGGAGGACGGGCGCGCCGCATCCGCCTCGGCCGAGGCGGGCCGCGCCAGCCGCGGACGGGACGCGCCGGCGCTCTCGCCGGCGACGAAGCGGTCGACCGGCGCTTCCTGCGTGGCGACGTCGAGGCCGGCGTCGCGATGCCAGGCGAGATACTCGGCCAGCGCGGCTGCGTTGCTGGGCGTTGGGTCGGCCATGAGCGCCTTGGTAGCATTTTTTCGCGGTGCGAGCGATTGCCGCGCACGCGAAGGTTGAGACGGCGCGCGGATTTCGTTTAGGTGAAACCCAGACGTCCGCATCAGGCCAAGGCGAGGATTCCCATGTCGTCCGTCGAGACCGAAGAGCTGCCGCCGCGCGAAGCGATGGAATTCGACGTGGTGATCGTCGGCGCAGGTCCCGCCGGCCTTGCCGCCGCCATCCGCCTCAAGCAGCTCTCGCCCGATCGCACGGTCGTCGTGGTCGAGAAGGGATCCGAAGTCGGCGCGCACATCCTGTCCGGCGTGATCGTCGATCCGATCGGCCTCGACAAGCTGCTGCCCGAGTGGCGCAGCGATCCCGATCGGCCGCTGAAGACCGAAATCACCGACGACCGCTTCTATTTTCTCGGGCCCTCGGGCGGGGTCCGCATCCCCAATTGGCCGATGCCGAAGCTGATGAGCAATCACGGCTGCTTCGTCGGTTCGCTCGGCGCGGTGACGCGCTGGCTCGCCGCCCAGGCCGAGGCGCTTGGCGTCGAGATCTATCCAGGCTTTGCGGCCGCCGAGCTTCTGTTCGACGGGAAGGGCGCGGTGGTCGGCGTCGCCACGGGCGACATGGGCGTCGGCCGCGACGGCGCGCCCAAGGACGGCTTTACGCGCGGCATGGAGCTGCGGGGCAAATATGTGTTCCTCGGCGAGGGCGTGCGCGGCTCGCTCGCCAAGCAGGCGATCGCCCGTTACGGGCTTTCGGAGGGACGCGAGCCGCAGAAGTTCGGCATCGGCCTGAAGGAGCTCTGGCAGATCGATCCGGCCAAGCACCGGCCGGGCTTCATCCAGCATTCCTTCGGCTGGCCGCTCGGCGGGTCCACCGGCGGCGGTTCGTTCCTCTATCATTTCGAGGACAATCTGGTCGCCGTCGGCTTCGTCGTGCATCTCAACTACACGAACCCGACGCTCTCGCCCTTCGACGAGTTCCAGCGCTTCAAGACGCATCCGATGATCGCCGACACCTTCGTCGGCGGCAAACGGCTCGCCTATGGCGCGCGCCATCACCGAGGGCGGCTGGCAATCCGTGCCCAAGCTCTGCTTCCCCGGTGGCGCGCTGATCGGCTGCTCGGCGGGCTTCGTCAACGTGCCGCGCATCAAGGGCTCGCACAACGCGGTGATGTCGGGAATGCTGGCCGCCGACGCGGCGCACGAGGCGCTCGAGGCCGGCCGCGCCAACGACGAGCTGACCGCCTACGAGCAGGGATGGCGCGGCTCGGAGATCGGCGCCGACCTGAAGCCGGTTCGCAACGTCAAGCCGCTGTGGTCGAAGCTCGGCGCCGCGCTCGGCGTCGGCCTCGGCGGGCTCGACATGTGGACGAACTCGCTGTTCGGCTTCTCCTTCTTCGGCACGCTGAAGCACGGCAAGCCGGACTTCGCCACGCTGAAACCGCTCGCCGAGGTCACGCCGATCGTCTATCCCAAGCCCGACGGCAAGATCTCCTTCGACAAGCTCTCCTCGGTGTTCCTGTCGAACACCAACCACGAGGAAGACCAGCCCTGCCATCTGGTGCTGAAGGATCCGACGATCCCGATTTCGAAGAATCTGCCCGCCTACGGCGAGCCGGCGCGGCTCTACTGCCCGGCCGGCGTCTACGAGGTGGTGAACGACGAGGCTGGCAAGCCGCGCTTCGTCATCAACGCGCAGAACTGCGTCCACTGCAAGACCTGCGACATCAAGGATCCGGCGCAGAACATCAACTGGACCACGCCGGAAGGCGGCGGCGGGCCGAACTACCAGTATATGTGAGGCTCACGCCTTCGGCGCGGGGCCGAGCGCGAGCCGCATGACGAAGGGCAGCGACACGCTGATCAGGATGAAGCGCGCGAGGTGGTGCGACCCGACATAGAGCGGGTCGAGCCCCAGCGAGAAGGCGAGCAGCGTCATCGCCTCCAGCCCGCCCGGCGCATAGGCGACGAGCGCGTCGGCATAGGGCAGGTCCAGCGCCCGATGCGCGAGGAAGGCGAACGCCGCCGCCGTCACGATCGCCGCCGTGAGCGAACCGAAGATCGGGACGATCGAGGCGCGCAGGAGCGACAGGTCGAGGTTCGAGAACCGCGACCCGCTCCAGGCGCCGATCAGGATCTGCCCGACGATCTGCCACGCCAGCGGCGGGCGGCCGGGCGCCAGGCCCGAGCCATGCGCCACCGCCGCCACGAGCATCGGCCCGAACAGGACGCCCGCCGACACGCCGAATTTCTCGAAGGCGAGTCCGAGCGGCACGCCAATAGCAAGAATGCCGAGAATCCAGATCGGCCCGTCGATGGCGCCGGCCGGGGGCCCGCCCACCGCCGCCGGCGAGCCGCCGACGAGGATCGGCGCCAGCGCAATCAGCACGAAGATCCGGACCAGCTGCACAACGGCGACGCGCGCCATGTCGGCGCCGGCGTTCGGCGCCAGCGCCAGCACATAGGACAACGCGCCCGGGATCGAGGCGAACAGCGCCGTCGGGCGCGACCACATCGTCGTCCCAAGGATGATAGCCGCCGAAATCGCCGTCGAGGCGGCGAGGGAGACCGCCATCAACGCGATGCTGGCGGGATAATGCGCGAAACTGTCGAGCATTTCCGGCGTCACCGCGCTGCCGACGGCAAGCCCCGCGAGCGCTAGCGCCGCGAGTCGGATCGGCGCCGCGACGGGTCCGCCGCGCCCTGAGCCGGTCAGGATCGCCGTCGCGGCCATCGCCCCCGAAAGCCAGCCCGCCGGCACGCCGAGCCAGGCCATCAGAGCGCCGCCGGCCGCCGCCGCCGCGAGCGTCTCCGCCTGCCGCCAGGGCGAGAGGGACGAGCGCGCCATCGCCTCAGCCGCGCTTCAGCCAGCGCGTCATGCGCTCGGCCACTTCGGCCACGTCGCGCGGATCGCGCGCGTAGCAAATCCGCAGATAGCCCTCGCCGCCCTTGCCGAACGCCGAGCCCGGCGCGACGCCGACGCCCGCCTCGTCGACAAGCCGCAGCGCGAGGCGCCGCGTGTCCGGCTCGCCGCGAATGGCGCAAAACAGATAGAACGCGCCGTCCGGCCGCGTGAAGTCGATCCGCCCCGCGGCGGCGAACGCCTCGCAGAGAATGTCGCGACTCTGCGCGGCGCGCCGGCGCTGCTCGGCCAGAAAATCCTCGCCTCCGCGCAGCGCCGCCGTCGCGCCGCGCTGCGAGAACACGGGCACGCCGGAGCTCGAATACTGGATCAGGTTCTCGATCACGTCGCCGAGTTCGGGCGGCGCCTCCAGCCAGCCGACGCGCCATCCCGTCATCGCCCAGTTCTTCGACATGGTCTGGACGAACATCACCCGGTCGGTCGGCGTGATCAGGTCGTGGAAGGACGCCGCCCGCGCGCCCGCATAGACGAACCGGCCGTAGATCTCGTCGGCGACGATCCACAGGTCGCGCCGGCGAGCGAGGTCGAGCGTCGCGGCAAGCTCGTCGAGGGTCGCGGTCCAGCCGGTCGGGTTCGATGGCGAGTTGACGACGATCGCGCGCGTCGCCGGCGTGATCGCCGCCTCGATGGCCGCCAGATCGAGCGTCCAGCGCATCGCCTCGCCGGCGCCGGTCAGGCGCATCGGCGCCTCGACGGGCCGCGCGCCCCCCGTGATCATCGCGCCCGCGAAATTCGGCCAGGCGGGTGTTGCGACGATTGCCTCGTCGCCCGCCCCGCAGGCGATCCGAATGGCGATCTGTAGCGCATGCATGCCGCCGACCGTGACAAAGAACCGGTCCGGCGAGAACGGCGCGACGTCGTCCGCGAAGGCGGAGCCATAGGCGCCGGTCATGTAGTCGGCGATGGCCGAGCGCAACTCGGGCACGCCGCGCTGATGGGTGTAGAAGGTTTCGCCTGCGTCCAGCGAGGCCTTGGCGGCGTCGGCGATGAAGGCGGGTGTGGGCAGGTCGCCTTCGCCGACCCAGAGCGGCAACAGTCCCTGTCGGCCGCGGCCGTAGTTGAACACCTCGACGATGCCGCTGCCGGGCGCGTTGCGCGCCTCCGGGCGGATGCAGTCGAGGAAGGACGCGGTCGGCGCGACGGCCGGACGAAGCATTGCAAGGCTCTCCGAAACGAAGGCCGCGACGCTAGGGCCGGCGCCCCTCAAAAGAAAGGCCCCGGCGCGAGGCCGGGGCTTCCGAAATCCGCATAGCGGGCCAAGTGCGAGCACGGTGGGGAGCGATCCCCGCCGTACGGACCTCAGCGCTTGGCGAGGAGGTCGCGGATCTGCTCGAGCAGAACCTCGCCGCGCGGCGGCGCCGGCGGCTCGGCCGGGGCGGCGGCCTCCTGGCGCTTCATCCGGTTCATCGCCTTGACGACGAGGAACAGCACGAAGGCGATGATGATGAAGTTCATCGCGGCGGTGAGGAACGCGCCGTAGCCGAGAACCGCGCCCTCCTTGGCGGCGTCGGCGTAGTTCGAGGCCTTCACCGCGCTGCTCAGCTTGATGAAATAGTTGGAGAAATCGAGACCGCCCGTGATCGCGCCGATGATCGGCATGATGATGTCCTTGACGAGCGAATCGACGATCTTGCCGAACGCGCCGCCGATCACGACGCCGATCGCCAGATCGACGACGTTGCCTTTCATGGCAAATTCTTTGAACTCTTTCAGCATGGAAAACCCCCGGCTGATTGGACGTAATGATGATCGACCCGCGTCGTCCGTCCGCTTCGGTCGACTTGTTTTTTTGAACAGGCAACCGTTAGCGCAGGCGCGGCGCCGGCGGAAGCGGCGAGCCGAAAAAAGATGCGGCGTGTGGCGTTTGGGTTGGTCGCGGGTCTAGTCTGGCGTCATCGGGCCGCGCGGGCGGCGACAGGGGAACGCGGATGACGGGCTGGATGGCGATCCTCGGCGCCCTGCTCTATATGGCGGCGCTGTTCGCCATCGCCTATTTCGGCGACGTCAACGGCGCGCGCCTCGGCGGCCGCAAGGTGCGTTCGGCGATCTACGCGCTGTCGCTGGCCGTCTATTGCACGTCCTGGACCTTTTTCGGGTCGGTCGGCATCGCCTCGTCGCAGGGGCTGGATTTCCTGCCGATCTATATCGGCCCGCTCCTCGTCATGGTGTTCGGCTATCCGCTGATCGCCCGCGTCGTCCGGGTCGCCAAATCGCAGAACATCACCTCGGTCGCCGATTTCGTGGCCGCCCGATACGGCAAGTCGGAATCCGTCGCCGCCATCGTCGCCGTCATCGCCCTGATCGGCGCGGTGCCCTATGTCGCCCTTCAGCTCAAGGCGATCTCGGCCTCGCTGCTGACTGTCCTCGGCTCGTTCGAGGCGGGCCGTGTCGTCGAGCGCATCGGCTCGGGCGGCGGTCTGGCGCTGGCGACGGCGGTGATTCTCGCCGGCTTTGCGATGGCGTTTGGCACCCGGCGGATCGACGCCACCGAGCATCAGGACGGCCTGATGCTCGCGGTCGCCGCCGAATCGCTGATCAAGCTGATCGCGTTTCTGGCCGTCGGCGCCTATGTGACGTGGGGCATGTTCGACGGCTTCGCCGATCTCACCGATCGCGCGCTCGCCAATCCGCAGACCCGGCAAATCATCGAGCGCGTCCCCGACTGGCAGAGCTGGCTGTCGATGACGGTGCTCGCCGCCTTCGCCATCCTGCTGCTGCCGCGCCAGTTCCACGTCATGGTCGTCGAGAATCGTGACGAACGCGACGTGCGCACGGCCGCCTGGGTGTTCCCGCTCTATCTCGTGGCGATCAACCTGTTCGTGCTGCCGATCGCGGTGGCCGGTCTGATCGTGTTTCCCGACGGCGCGATCGACCGCGACATGACGGTGCTGGCGTTGCCCATTCACGCCGGCGCCGACATCGTCGCGATGATCGCCCTGATCGGCGGGCTTTCGGCCGCCACCGCGATGGTGATCGTCGCCTCCGTCGCCCTGTCGATCATGGTGTCGAACGATCTCGTCATGCCGCTCGTCCTGCGCGGCCGTTTCGCGCCGTCGCAGCCGCGGCCGAGCGACATCGGCTCGCTCATTCTGGCGGTTCGCCGGCTCGTCATCGTCGCGACCCTCATCCTGGCTTACGCCTATTCGCGCGTCGCCGGCGAGGCGGCGTTGGCCTCCATCGGCCTTCTCTCCTTCGCCGCGATCGCGCAGATCGCCCCGGCGTTTCTCGGCGGATTGATGTGGTCGCGCGGCACCGCGCGCGGCGCCAATGCCGGGATGATCGCCGGCATCGCGGTGTGGGCCTATACGATCCTGCTTCCCTCGCTCAATCGCGACATCGACGCGGTCGGCAGCCTCGTCGAGAACGGCCCGCTCGGCGTCGCCGCGCTGAAGCCGACGGCGCTGTTCGGCGCCGAGCTTCCGTTCCTCACGCACGGCGTTCTGTGGAGCCTCCTGCTCAACCTGGCGATGTATCTCATCGTCTCGATCACGCGCTCCGCCAATCCGATCGAGCGATTGCAGGCCAGCGTCTTCGTCGGTTCGCGCGAGGCGCCGATGGGGCAGGCCTTCCGCATCTGGCGCGCGACGACGACGGTCGGCGAACTCATCGCGACGGTGGAGCGTTATCTCGGCCCGGAGCGCACGCGCCGCTCCTTCGAGGCGTTCCTGCGCTCGCGGGGCCTCTCCGCCGCGCCCGATCAGGAGGCCGACATCCATGTCGTGCGCTTCGCCGAATATCTGCTCGCCTCGGCGATTGGCGCGGCGTCCTCGCGCCTCGTCCTGACGCTGTTGCTGCGGCGCGGCACCGTCTCGACCAAAGCTGCGCTGAAGCTGCTCGACGACGCCTCCTCCGCCATCCAGATGAACCGCGATCTCCTCCAGCACGCGCTCGACCACGCGCGCCAGGGCATCACCGTGTTCGACAAGGACCTGCGGCTGCTGTGCTGGAACCGCGAGTTTCGCGAACTGTTCGAACTGCCCTCCGACATGATGCGCATCGGCGCCGGCCTCGAACAGATCGTCCGCTTCAACGCCGAGCGCGGCTTCTACGGCCACGGCGCGACGGACGACTATGTGGCCACGCGCATCGAGAGCCTGGTCAACGACATCGAGCCCTTCCGGCTGCGCCTGCAGCCGAGCGGAAACGTGATCGAGATCCGCTCTGCCCGTCTGCCGGACGGCGGCCTTGTGACGACCTATACGGACGTGACCGAGGCGGTAGAGGCCGAGGAGGCGCTCGAGGCGACCAACGAGACCCTCGAGCGTCGCGTGCGCGAGCGAACCGAGCAGTTGACGCGCCTCAACGAGGAGCTGGCGCGCGCCAAGTCGGAGGCGGACGAAGCCAATCTGTCGAAGACGCGCTTTCTCGCCGCCGCCAGCCACGACATTCTGCAACCGCTCAACGCCGCGCGCCTCTACGCCACCAGCCTGATGCAGCGCGCCGAGCAGGACGCCGGCCCGCAGGACGCCGTGCTCGTGCGCAATGTCGACGCCTCGCTCGAGGCGGTCGAGGAAATCCTGACCTCGCTGCTCGACATATCGCGTCTCGACGCCGGCGCGCTGAAACCCGAGATCAGCCGCTTCGACATCGCCGAGCTGCTGCGGCAATTGCAGCTCGAATTCGAGCCGATCGCGCGCGAACGCGCGCTTCGGCTGGAGTTCAAGCCCGTGTCGTTCGGCGTGCGGTCGGATCGCCGCCTGCTGCGCCGCCTGTTGCAGAACCTCGTCTCCAACGCGATCAAGTACACGCCTCAGGGCCGCGTGCTCGTCTCGTGCCGCGCGCGCGGCTCCGGCGTCCGCATCGGCGTCTGGGACACCGGCCTCGGCATTCCGAAGTCGAAGCAGAAGACCGTGTTCGAGGAGTTCCGCCGTCTCGACGAAGGCGCGCGCACGGCGCGGGGCCTCGGCCTCGGCCTGTCGATCGTCGAGCGCATCGGCAAGGTTCTGAAACACCCGATCGGTCTGCGTTCGATCGAGGGGCGCGGCTCCGTGTTCTTCGTCGACGTGCCGCGCGTCGTCGAGTTCGAGGCGCCGGCGCCCATCGCGCCGTCCGCGACGACGCACGCCGGCGGCCTTGCGGGTCTCCTCGTGATCGCCATCGACAACGAGCCGCGCATCCTCGAAGGGATGACGCTCCTCCTCGGCGGATGGGGCTGCGACGTCGCCGCCGCGCGCGACGCCGAGGAGGCGCTCGCGATGCTGGGCGACGACGCGCGGCCCGCCGGCGTCATCGCGGACTATCATCTCGACGAGGACAAGACGGGTCTCGACGCCATCGCCAGATTGCGCGCCGTCTACGGGCCGATCCCGGCCGTGCTCGCCACGGCCGACCGCACGCAGGAGCTGCGCGAGGCCGCGCACGACGCCGACATCGCCGTGCTCAACAAACCGCTGAAGCCGGCGGCGCTGCGCGCCCTGCTCGGGCAATGGCGCGCGCTGAGCCAGGCGGCCGAATGAGCGCGGGCGCGTGAGCGATCTGCTTCTCGTCGCCGGCGCGGGGCTTCTCGGCGGCGACAATTCTCAACGCGGGAATCGTCGCGATGGTGTTCTGGCGGAAGTTTGCGTGAGGGCGGCGCGGTGACGCCGCCTCAGCGATCCGTCAGGCCGCCTTCTTCGCGCCGGCGCCGAATCGGCCGTAGAAGGTCTCGCCCTTCTCCGCCATCTCGCGCAGCAGCTTCGGCGCGGCGAAGCGTGCGCCGTGCGTCTTCTCCAGTTCGTCGGCGCGCGCCACGAAGGCCTTCGCGCCCATGAAGTCGATGAAGCTCAGCGTGCCGCCCGAATAGGGCGCGAAGCCGAAGCCGAGGATCGAGCCGACGTCGGCCTCGCGCGGATCGGTGACGACGCCCTCCTCCATCGTGCGCGCCGCCTCGAGCGCCTGCACGAACAGCAGGCGGTCCTTCAGCTCCTTCACGTCGAGGGCGTCGGGATCGAGCTTCTTCGGCTGCAGGGCGGCGAGGCCCTGCCACAGGCTCTTCTGGCCCTTCTCGGGATAATCGTAGAAGCCCTTGCCGTTCTTGCGGCCGAGGCGGCCCTGCTTGTTGACGAGCTCGTCGAGCAACGTCTCCTGCGCCGGATCGACCGAGGCGGGCCCCAGATCCTTCTTCGTCGCCTGCAACACCTTCCATGCGAGATCGACGGCCACCTCGTCGGTGAGCGACAGCGGGCCGACCGGCATGCCGGCCATCTTGGCGGCGTTCTCGATCATGGCGGCGGGCACGCCCTCCATGAACATGAGATGGCCTTCCTTGATGTAGTTGCCGACGCAGCGATTGGCGTAGAAGCCGCGCGTGTCGTTCACGACGATCGGCGTCTTTTTGATCGCGCGCACGAAGTCGAGCGCGACAGCAAGCGCACGGTCGCCGGTCTTGGCGCCCATGATGATCTCGACCAGCATCATCTTCTCGACGGGCGAGAAGAAATGGATGCCGATGAAGTTCGTCGCGTCGCGCGAGGCCTCGGCGAGCGAGGAGATCGGCAGCGTCGAGGTGTTTGAGGCGAAGATCGCATCCTTGCCGATCACGGCCTCGGCCTTCTTCGTCGCCTCGGCCTTCACCGCGCGGTCCTCGAATACGGCTTCGACCACGAGGTCGCAGCCCGCGAGCGCGGCGTAGTCGGGCGTGGCGGTGATGCGGGCGAGCAGCGCCTCGCGGTCGGCCGTCTTGGCGCGGCCCTTGGCGATCTGACCCGTCATCAGCTTTTCGGAATAGGCCTTGCCGCGGTCGGCCGATTCCTGATCGCGGTCGATCAGCACGACCTCAAGCCCGGCGAGCGCCGAGACATAGGCGATGCCCGCGCCCATGAAGCCCGCGCCGAGCACGCCGACCTTCTTCAGCGTCGACGGCGGCACGTTCGCCGGGCGGCGCGCGCCCTTGTTCAGTTCGCCCATCGAGACGAACAGCGAGCGGATCATCGCCGCCGCCTCCTTGGAGCGCAGAATCTTGGCGAACCAGCGGCTCTCCACCTCGAGCGCCAGATCCATCGGCAGTTGCAGGCCTTCGTAGACGGCGTGCAGGATCGCCTTGGCGGCCGGATAGTTGTCGCTCGTCTCGCGGCGATAGATCGCGTTGGCGGCGGGCCAGATCATCATGCCGGCGCCCGAGAACACCTTGCCCGACGGAGTCTTGAAGCCCTCCATGTCCCACGGCGCGACGCCCTTGCCGCCGCCCATGATCCAGGCCTTCGCCTTGGCGACGACCTCGCCCGCCGGCGCGATCTCGTGCACGAGGTTCGCGGACTTCGCCGCACGGGGGCGCAGCTGGTCGCCCTTGAACAGCATCTGCAGCGCGTCGCCCGTCGGCATCAGCCGCGCGACGCGCTGGGTGCCGCCGGCGCCGGGGAACAGCCCGATCTTGATCTCGGGCAGGCCGACGCGCGCCTTGTCGTGGTCGGCGAGCACGCGATAGTGGCAGGCGAGCGCCAGTTCGAACGCGCCGCCGAGGCAGGTGCCGTTGATCGCCGCCGCCCACGGCTTGCCGCTCTTTTCGAGCTTGCGGTAGATCTGGGAGAGCCGGCGCGAGCCGTCGAAGAAGGCCTTCATCGCCTTCTCCGGCCCCTCGGTCTTCGACATCTTGCCGAGCTCGCGGCCAAGGCCCTCGAGCATGGTGAGGTCGGCGCCGCCGGAGAAGGAGTCCTTGCCGGAGGTGACGACGCAGCCCTTGATCGCCGCATCGCCCGCGACGCGATCGACGATGGCGTCGAGATCGTCCATCACGCCGACGGTGATGACGTTCATCGACCGGTCGGGCATGTCCCAGGTGGCGAGCGCGACGCCTTCGGCGTCCACGTCGAAACGGAAGTTCTTCAGGTTCATGACGTCCTCCCGGATCAGACGCGCTCGATGATGGTGGCGGTGCCCATGCCGGCGCCGATGCAGAGCGTGATCAGCGCGGTGTCACCTTCGCCGGGTCGACGTCGAACGCCTGCATGAAGCGCAGCACGACGGCGGCGAACGCCTCGTTGACCTCGAACACGTCGATGTCGGAGATCGACATGCCGGCGCGCGCCAGCACCTTCTTCGTCACGTCGACAGGGCCGGTCAGCATCATCGCCGGCTCGGAGCCGATATTGGCGAAGGCGCGCACGCGGGCGCGCGGCTTCAGGCCGGCCTTCTCGCCGGCGCCCTTGTTGCCGATCAGCACGGCCGAGGCGCCGTCGACGATGCCGGACGAATTGCCGGCGTGATGGACGTGGATCACGCGCTCGACATCGGGGTGCGCCTGAATGGCGACCGCGTCGAAGCCGCCCTGCTCGCCCATCATCGTGAAGGAAGGCTTCAGCGAGGCGAGCGACTGCATGTCGGTGGAGGGCCGCATGTGCTCGTCGCGGTCGAGCAGGACGATGCCGTTCGGATCGCGCACCGGCACGACGGACTTGGCGAAGCGCCCGTCCGCCCAGGCCGCGGCGGCGCGCTTCTGGCTCTCGACGGCGTAGGCGTCCACCTCGTCGCGCGAGAAGCCGTATTTCGTCGCGATCAGATCGGCCGAGACGCCTTGCGGCATGAAGTAGGCGGGGATCGCGATGGCGGGATCGACCGGCCAGGCGCCGCCCGAGGCGCCGATGCCGACGCGGCTCATCGATTCGACGCCGCCGCCGATCGCCATGTCCTGCTGGCCGCTCATCACCTGCGCCGAGGCGAAGTTCACCGCGTCGAGGCCGGAGGCGCAGAAGCGGTTGATCTGGATGCCCGGCACGGTCTGGCCGTAGCCCGAGGCGAGGGCGGCCGCGCGCGCGATGTCGCCGCCGGCTTCGCCCACCGGATCGACGCAGCCGAGCACGACGTCGTCGACCAGCTTCGTATCGAGCCTGTTGCGGTCGCGGATCGCGCCGAGCGCGGTCGTCGCCAGGCCGAGCGTGGAGACCTGGTGCAGTGCGCCGTCCGGCTTGCCGCGGCCGCGCGGTGTGCGCACGGCGTCGTAGATGAAGGCGTCAGCCATGGAAGTTTCCTCCGAACGGGCAAGGAGGCGCGCAATCGCGCGCCTCGTCAAATCGGGCGATCAGAACGCCTCGGCCGGCAGCGCCATCAGCGCGTCCGCGCCGGCGGTGATGCGGGAGAGATGCGCGACCGTCTCGGGCGCGATGCGCTCGACGTAGAAGCGGCCGACCGCGAGCTTGGCGTCCATCGCCGGATCGCCCTTGCGGGTCAGCGCGACCTTGGCGATGCGCGCCCACATGTAATTCATCGCGACGTTGCCGAAGAGGTGCATGTAGTCGTGACTACCGGCGCCGGCGTTGTCCGGCTTGGCCATTGCGTTCTGCATGAACCACATGGTGGCCTTCTGCAGGTGCTCGAGACCCTGCTTCAGCGATCCGAGGAAGGGCGCGAGCCCGGCGTCGCCGCCGGAATTTTCCTTCAGGAAGGCGCCGACCTCATTGAAGAAAGCCATCACGGCGCGCCCGCCATTCGCGGGCAGTTTGCGGCCGACGAGATCGAGCGCCTGGATGCCGTTCGCGCCCTCGTAGATCATGGCGATGCGGGCGTCGCGGACGAACTGCTCCATGCCCCATTCGCCGATATAGCCGTGGCCGCCGAACACCTGCTGGGCGCGCACGGTGTTGTCGAAGCCGACATCGGTGAGCACGCCCTTCAGCACCGGCGTCATCAGGCCGAGCAGGTCGTCGGCGACCTGGATCGCCTTCTCATCGCCGGAGCGGTGGGCGACGTCGCTCTGCAGCGCGACCCACAGGACGAGCGCGCGCGCCGCCTCGTTGAAGGCGCGGATGGTCAGCAGGTTCCGCCGCACGTCGGGATGCACGATGATCGGATCGGCCGGCTTGTCGCTCGCCTTGACGCCGGAGAGCGCGCGACCCTGCAGGCGATCCTTGGCGTAGGCGACCGCGTTCTGATAGGCGACCTCGCTCTGGGCGAGGCCCTGAATGGCGACGCCGAGACGCGCCTCGTTCATCATCACGAACATGGCTTTCAGGCCGCCATTCATCTCGCCGATCAGGAAGCCCGTCGCCCCGTCATAGTTCATGACGCAGGTCGAGTTGCCGTGGATGCCCATCTTGTGCTCGATGGAGCCGCAGGTGACGCCGTTGCGCGCGCCGACCGAGCCGTCCGCGTTCAGGTTGAACTTCGGCACGATGAACAGCGAGATGCCCTTGACGCCCGCCGGCGCGCCCTCGATGCGGGCAAGCACGAGGTGGACGATGTTCTCGGACATGTCGTGTTCGCCGGCCGAGATGAAGATCTTCTGGCCGGAGATCGCGTAGGAGCCGTCGCCGTTCGGGACGGCCTTGGTCTTGAGCAGGCCGAGGTCCGTGCCGCAATGCGGCTCGGTCAGGTTCATCGTGCCGGTCCAGCGGCCCTCGATCATCTTCGGCAGATAGGTCTGCTTCTGCTCGTCCGAGCCGTGCACCTGAATGGCCGCCATCGCGCCCATCGTCAGGCCGGGATACATCGAGAACGCCATGTTCGCGGCGGACGAGAACTCGTTCATCACCGCGCCCAGCGTGTAGGGCAGGCCCTGGCCGCCATAGGCGGGTTCGGCCGAAAGTCCGATCCAGCCGCCCTGGGCATAGGCGTCGAACGCCGCCTTGAAGCCCTTCGGCGGCGTCACGCTGCCGTCCGCGTGGCGCGTGCAGCCCTCGAGGTCCCCGACACGGTTGAGCGGCGCAAGGGTGTTCTCGCAGAGCTTGGCGGCCTCGCCGAGGATCGCCTCGACGACGTCGGGCGTGGCGTCCGCGAAACCGGGCAGGTTCGCATAGCGCGACATCTCGAACACATCGTTGAGGAGGAACAGCACGTCCTCCACCGGCGCCTTGTAGCTCGGCATCGGCAACTCCCTTTGGCTTCCGGCTGCGGAGCCGACGCCTTCGCCGGACCGCCCGAGATAGTTTACATGTAAACAAATCCGGCCGGCCATTCAAGCCGCCTGGTCGAAAATTCCGTCGCGTCCGCCGAGCTCAGAGGAAGACGGCGACCTCATCCAGTCGCTTTTTCGTGATCTGCGGAACGCGACAGTCCGGCGCCGGATAGCCCGCGACGACGATCATCAGCGCCTTCTCCCGCTCGGGTCGGCCGCAAAGCTCGTTCAGAAAGCCCATTGGCGCCGGCGTGTGCGTCAGGGTGGCCAGGCCAGCCCCGTGCAGAGCCGCGAGCAGCAGCCCGGCGGCGATGCCGACCATGGTGCTTGATTCGACGCCCGTCGGCGCCGACGCCGTGACGCTGGGCGAAGACGACGATCAGCCAGGGCGCGGTCTCCAGAAAGGGTTTTTCCCAGTCCGTGCCGAGCGGCGCCAGGGCATCCAGCCACTCCGCCCCCGCGCGGCCGGCGTAGAAGGCCTTCTCCTCCTCCTCCGCAGCCGCGCGCAATCGCCGCTTGACCGCAGGGTCCGCGATGCAGGCGAAGGTCCATGGCTGCTGGTTGGCGCCCGACGGGGCGCTCGCCGCCGTCATCACCGCGGTCTCGATGATGTCGCGCGGCACGGGACGATCGGCGAAATCGCGCACCGTGCGCCGCCCCCCCCGCATCGCCCCCCCCCCTCTCCCCGTCTGGAAATCGAGCAACTCGCTCTGATGCGCCGTCATCGCCGCGCGCCCCTCCCGTCCCCGGTCGACGATAGCGCGCCGCGCCGGCCCCGACTATGGTGCGACCGCGCCCGCCCCGGCGCACACCCCGATCCCGCAAGGCCCGTGATGACGAAAGACGCGCTCAAGCCCGGCGACCACGTGTTTCTCGTCGACGGCTCGTCCTTCGTCTTCCGCGCATATTTCCAGTCGATCCGGCAGGATCAGAAGTATAATTACAGATCGGACCGCCTGCCGACAGGCGCGGTGCGCCTGTTCTGCGCGAAGATATTGCAATTCGTGCGCGACGGCGCGGCGGGCATCAGGCCGACGCACCTTGCGATCATCTTCGACAAGTCGGAAAACTCGTTTCGCAAGGAGATATACCCGCCCTACAAGGCCAACCGCAGCGAGCCGCCGGACGATCTCGTTCCGCAGTTTCCGCTGTTCCGCTGCGCCGTCCGCGCCTTCGGCCTCACCCCGGTCGAGCAGGACGTCTACGAGGCCGACGATCTGATCGCGACCTACGCCCGTCAGGCCGAGCGGGCGGGGGCGGACGTTCTGATCGTCTCGGCCGACAAGGATCTGATGCAGCTCGTCGGTCCGCGGATCGGCATGTACGACCCCGCCTCGGGCGAGGCCGGACGCGCCGGCGCGCGCGAGGAGCGGCGCATCGGCGAGGCCGAGGTGCTCGACTATTTCGGCGTTCCGCCCTCCAAGGTCGTCGACGTGCAGGCGCTCGCCGGCGATTCGACGGACAACGTGCCCGGCGCGCAGGGCATCGGCGTGAAGACGGCCGCCCAGCTCATCAACGAATATGGCGATCTCGACGCCCTGCTCGCCCGCGCCGGCGAGATCAAACAGCCCAAGCGCCGCGAGACGCTGACCGACCCGGCGAGCGTCGAGCGCATCCGCCTGTCGAAGCGGCTCGTCTCGCTGGTCGAGGATGTCGCCGTCCTCACGCCCCTCGACGATCTGCGCCTGGTCCAGCCCGATCCAAAACCCCTCGTCGCCTTCCTCAAGGCGATGGAGTTCACCACCATCACTCGCCGCGTCGGGGAGCTCTACGAGGTCGATCCCGGCCAGATCGACGCCGACCCCGCCTTCCTCGGCAAGGCGGCCTGGCGCGACCGCAACGGCGCGCCTGTCGAGGGGGAGGCGCCTGCGTCGCAGGCGAACGCCGCATCGCCCGTGGCGGCCCCCGCATCGGCCACGGCGCCCGGTCGCGCGTCGGACGGCGCGGCGCCGCTCGTCGCCCGCGCCGCCGCCGCGCTCGACGAAGCGCGCAGGCCGCCCATAGACCGCGCCGCCTACGAGACGGTGACGAGCCTCACCCGCCTCGACGAATGGCTCGCCGCGGCGACAGAGCAGGGATTCCTCGCCTTCGACACCGAGACCGATTCGCTCGATCCGATGACGGCGACGCTGGTCGGCGTCTCGCTGGCGCTCGCGCCGGGGCGCGCCTGCTACATTCCGCTCGCCCATCGCCCGGCCGGCGGCGACGATCTGTTCGGCGAGGGCGCCGGCCTCGGTCTGCTGCCGGGCCAACTCGACGAGCGCGACGTGATCGCGCGGCTGCGCCCCGTGCTTGAGCATCCCGGCGTCCTGAAGGTCGCGCAGAACGCAAAGTTCGACTGGCTGGTTCTGCGCCAGCGCGACATCGACGTCGCGCCGACCGACGACACGATGCTGATGTCCTATGTGCTCGACTCCGGCCGCAACGGCCACGGCATGGACGAATTGTCGGAGCTGCATCTGGCATGGAAGCCGTTGAGCTTCGGCGAGGTTGCTGGAACGGGCCGCAGCTTCAAGGGGTTCGAGCGCGTCGAGATCGCCAGGGCGACCGAGTACTCCGCCGAGGATGCGGACGTCACGCTGCGTCTGTGGCTGGCCTTCAAGCCGCGCCTGACCGCGGAGGCGCTCGCCCATGTCTACGAGCGGCTGGAGCGGCCGCTGCCGCAAGTGCTGGCGCGGATGGAGCGGCGCGGCGTCGCCATCGACCGCGCGATTCTGGCGCGGCTCTCAGGCGATTTCGCGCAGGCGATGGCGGGGCTGGAATCCGAGATCCATACGCTCGCCGGCGAGCCCTTCAATCTTGGCTCGCCCAAACAACTTGGCGACATTCTGTTCGGCAAGTTCAACCTTCCGGGCGGCAAGAAAACGGCGACCGGCGCATGGTCCACCGCCGCCGGCGTGCTCGAGGATCTGGCCGCCGAGGGCCACGAGCTGCCCGCGAAGATTCTCGACTGGCGCCAGATGGCGAAACTGAAGTCGACCTACACCGACGCGCTGCCGACCTACGTCAACGCGCGGACGGGCCGGGTGCACACCTCGTACGCGCTCGCCTCGACATCGACCGGCCGGCTCTCCTCGAGCGAGCCGAACCTGCAGAACATTCCCGTGCGCAACGAGATGGGGCGCAAGATCCGCACCGCCTTCGTCGCGCCGCCGGGCGCAAGCTGATCTCGGCCGACTATTCGCAGATCGAGCTGCGCGTGCTCGCCCACATCGCCGACATCCCGCAACTGAAGCGCGCCTTCGCCGACGGGCTCGACATTCACGCCATGACGGCGTCCGAAATGTTCGGCGTGCCGGTCGAGGGCATGCCGGGCGAGGTGCGCCGGCGCGCCAAGGCGATCAATTTCGGCATCATCTACGGCATCTCGGCCTTCGGCCTCGCCAACCAGCTCGGCATCCCGCGCGAGGAGGCAGGCGCCTACATCCGCAAATATTTCGAGCGCTTCCCCGGAATCCGCGACTACATGGAGGAGACCAAGCGCAAGGCCAAGGCCGACGGTTTCGTCACGACGATCTTCGGCCGCAAGATGCACTACCCGCGCATCGCCTCGTCAAATCCGTCCGAGCGCGCCTTCAACGAGCGCGCCGCGATCAACGCGCCGATTCAGGGCTCGGCCGCCGACATCATCCGCCGCGCCATGATCCGCATGGACGGGGCGCTCGCCGCCGCCGGCCTCGCCGCGAAAATGCTGCTGCAGGTGCATGACGAACTCGTCTTCGAGGTCGACGAGGCCGAAGCGCAGGCGACGATGGACGTCGCCCGCAAGGTGATGATCGAGGCGCCGCTGCCGGCCGTCGCGCTGACCGTGCCGTTGCAGGTCGACGCGCGCGCCGCGCACAACTGGGACGAGGCGCATTGAGGCGCCTCGCGCCCCTCACACGCGGTTGACGCGCGCGCTCAGCGCCGGCGGCTTGGCCAGCGTCTGGAAGATCACGCAGTACCGCTCGGTGAGCTTGATCAGCGTGTCGATCTTCTCCTGCGGCGCGTCCGTGTCGATGTCGAAGGTCAGGCGGATGTCGCGGAAGCCGACCGGCGCGTCCTTGGCGACGCCGAGCGTGCCGCGGAAATCGAGATCGCCTTCCGCGCGCACGACGCCCGCCTTCAGCGGAATCTCGAGCGCGGTGGCGACCGCCTTCAGCGTCACGCCGGCGCAGGCGACGAGCGCCTCGAGCAGCATGTCGCCCGAGCACAGCTCTGCGCCCGACCCGCCGGTAGCAGGATGCAGGCCGGCCACCGCCAGCGCGCGCCCCGTCTCGACCTTGCAGGCGATCTTCGACTCGTCGATCGAGCCATGCGCCTTCAGCGTGATCACGGCGGCGTCGGGCGCATCCTTGTACTTGTCCTTGTAAGGCGCCTGCATGGCGCGGAGGGCGGCGGCGTCCATTCGGTCAACTCCTTTGCGATGCTTCGATCACCACCACGCCCCGGCGATCTCCGGCGTCTTGCCGGCCGCGGGCGTGGCTTGCAACGAGCCGTCGAGCGCGGCGAGGATGCGCCGCTTGGCGTCGGCGAACTCATGCCCGACCTTGTCGCGCGGCCGCGTCAGGCCGAGCGCCGGCTCGGCGAAGATGCGGCCGGGCTTTGGTTGCAGCACGATGACGCGGTCGGCGAGCGTCGCCGCCTCGTCGACGTCGTGCGTGACGATCAGCAGCGTCGGCTTGTTGGCCTCCCAAAGCCCGAGCAGATGCTCGTGCAGCGAGGCGCGCGTGAAGGCGTCGAGCGCCGAGAACGGCTCGTCGAGCAGCAGCACCTTCGGCCGCGCCACCAGCGCGCGGACGATGGCGACGCGCTGCGCCTGTCCGCCCGAAAGCTCGCGCGGCCAGCGGTCGCCGTAACCGGCGAGGCCGACGCGCAGCAGCGCCTCCTCGACGCGCTGCTCGCGTTCTGCCTTCGCGAGGCCGCCGAGGCCGAAGCCGATGTTCTGCGCCACCGTCAGCCAGGGCAGCAGGCGCGGCTCCTGAAACACCACGCCGACGGAGGGGTGCGGGCCCGCCAGCGTCTCGCCGTCGAGCTCGATCCGACCGCTCGTCGGGCTTTCGAGGCCGGCGATCAGGCGCAGCATCGTCGTCTTGCCGCAGCCCGAGCCGCCGACGAAGGCGACGATCTCGCCCTGCGGAATGTCGAGGCTGACATGCGCCAGCGCTTCCACGCCGTTGGGATAGGTCTTGCCGAGATCGGCGAGGCGCAGCATCAGCCCTCTCCTTCCGCCGAGACGCGCGCGAAGGAATCCTGCCAGCGCAGCAGCGGCCGCGCGGCGGCGGCGAACAGCCCGTCGCAGATCTTGCCGAGCACCGCGAAGGCGATCAGCGCGGCGACGATCTGATCGGCCTTGCCGAGCTGCTGGCCGTCGAGCAGCAGATAGCCGAGCCCCTCCGAGGCGCCCATCAGTTCGGCGGCGACGACGAACATGAAGCCGAGCCCGAGGCCCGAGCGCAGCGCGATCACGACGTCGGGCGTGATCGCCGGCAGCAGGATGCGCCGCGCCATCGCGACGCGCGAGAGCCGGAACACGCGCCCGACCTCGACAATCTTGCGGTCGACGCTGGCGATGGCGCCCATCACGCCGAGATAGACGGGAAAGAAGACGCCGACCGCGATCAGCGCCACCTTCGATTCCTCGAAGATGCCGAACCACATGATGAACAGCGGCACCCAGGCGAGCGAGGGCACCGCGCGCAAGGCTTGCAGCGTCGGGTCGAGCAGGCGCCGCGCGAAGGCCGACGAGCCGGTCGCCGCGCCGACGAGGATGGCGGCCGCCCCGCCAAGCGCGAAGCCGGCGGCGACGCGCAGCAGCGTCGCGCGGGCATGGGCGAACAATTCGCCGCTTGCGGCAAGGTCCGCCAGCGTCTTGAGCACGCGCGAGGGCGGCGGCAGCAGCCGCGCCTCGACGAGGCCGGCGCGGAACGCCGCCTCGTAGGCGACGGCGAACGTCAGCGGAATGATGAAGCCGATCAGCGCGCGCGGAGACGGCACACGACGCGCGCCGACGCCGCGCGGGTTGCGCGCGGCGTCGGGCGGGGACGCGATCGTGACGTCCGACGCCATGCCTCAGCTCGCGGGCGCGAAGGACGCGTCGATCAACGCGTCGACGGTCGCCTTCATGTCGATCTCGGGCTTGACGACGCCCGCCGCCTGCAAGGCGAGGCCCGCCTCGAGGATCGTCTTCTTCTGCGCCTCGCCGATTTTCGAGGTCGAGTGGTCGGTGCGCTCGAGCTGCTTGGCGACGACGGCCTCGGGCAGCTTGGTCGCGGCCACGAGGATCGCGGTCAGCTCCTTCGGGTTGGCGAGCGCCCAGACGCGCGCCTGCTCGTAGACCTTCAGCACGCGCTTGACGATCTCGGGGTTCGCCTTGGCGAAATCCTCCCGCGTGTTGAGGATGCCCCAGGTGTTCGCCTCGGGTTTGCGGAAGAAGAGCTTGGCGCCGTCGTCGACCTCGGCCTGCGCCATCATCGGGTCGAGCCCGGCCCAGGCCTGAACGTCGCCGCGCACCAGCGCGGTCTTGCCGTCGGCGTGCTGGAGCAGGACGAGTCGCACGTCCTTTTCGGTCAGGCCGGCGTCGGCGAGCGCGCGCACGAGGAAGATGTGAGGATCGGTGCCGCGCGTCACCGCGACCGACTTGCCCTTCAGGTCGGCGACCGTTTTGACGGCGTCGCCCTTCGTCACCAGCGCGGTCCATTCCGGGCGCGAATAGACGCCGACCGATTTCACCGGATTGCCGTTGATGCGGGCGACGAGCGCGGCGGCGCCGGCGGTCGATCCGAAATCGAGCGAGCCTGCGTTGAGAAATTCGAGCGCCTTGTTGGAGCCGAGCGACTGCACCCAGCGCACGGCGATCCCGTCCTTCCCGAACTCCTTCTCGAGGAGGCCCTTGTCCTTGAGGACGAGGGAGAGCGGCGAATAGGTCGCCCAGTCGACCCTGATTTCCTTCGGCGCTTGCGCGAGGGCGGGAGCGGCGCCGGTCAGGGCGGCGGCTGCGGCGGCGGCCAGAACGGCGCGGCGGGTGAACGCGAACATGAGAACTCCTTCGGGTTGCGCAGGCGCGGCCCTTCGGAGCCTCGCGCTTTAGCGGCATTTGTTTCCCGCGCCCGCAAGCTGCATGCTCAAATCGGCGCGTGTCCGGCAATTAGGACAAAGCGTTCTGTTTGTCAAACAATCCGACGCAAAACGGGGAGCAATAATTTCACAAAAAAATCCGCTATTAAGGCAGGGCCAGCGTGGCCGACAGGCCCCCGAGGGCGCTGTCGGCGAGCGTCAGCCGCCCTCCGGCGGCGCCGACGATCTCTTCCACGATGCTGAGGCCAAGCCCGTTGCCGCCGGGCCCGCCGACATCGCCCCGCTCGCCGCGCTTCAGAAGGCGGTCGCGGTCCTGGGCGGGAACGCCGCGGCCGTCGTCCTCGACGCGCACGAAGGCCCCCCCGTCCACGCCCCCCAGCGTGACGCGCACGACGCCTCGCGCCCATTTCGTCGCGTTCTCGACGAGATTGCCGAGGGCCTCGTTGAAATCGTCGACGTCGATCCGCGCAGAGGCCTCGGCGAGGCGGACCTCCCACGTCAACGCCTGCGCCTCCGGCGTGCGCCGCGCGACGCGGAGGATCGCCTCGACCGCCGGCCGCAGCTCGACGCGCGTGCGCGCGGCCCGGCCCGACGCCCGCGCCAGGATGAGCTGACGCTCGACCTGCCGGCGCATCAACCCGCTGATTTCGGTCAGTTCGTCCGCCAAAGCCGTCTCGCCCTGCGTCCGCAGCCGCTCGGCGTCCGCCGCGAGCACCGTCAGCGGCGTGCGCAAGCCGTGCGCGAGATCGGCCGCGCGGGCGCGGGAGCGTTCGAGGTCGCTCGCCATGCCCTCGAGCAGGCCGTTGATCTCGCTGATCAGCGGCTCCACCTCGCGCGGCGCCTCCGTCGCCAGCCGCGCCCGCCGTCCGGCGCGCACCTCCTCGACGCCGCGCCGCACCAGCGCCAGCGGGGCGAGGCCGACCTGCGTCTGCGCCACGGCGGCGGCGAACAGCGCCGCCGCCAGCGCGAGCAGGGACAGCGCCAGATCGCCGCGGAACGCCGCGACGGCGCGGCGAATGTCGGCCTCGTCCGCCGCCACGGCGATGCGCACGCGCCGCGGCCCGTCCGGCCCCTCGACGGTCAGCATCCGTTCATGCGCGACCAGCCGCTCGCCCGGGCGCGGCCCGTCGATGACGTGCCGATGCGCCTGCCCGTCGCCGAGATCGTCGGCCGGCAGCTTCAGGGTCTGGTCCCAAAGCGACCGGGACCGCGCCGGCGCGCCGGTCTGCGCCGTCGCCTGCCAGTAGAGGCCCGACAGCGGCTCGAGGAACTGCGGGTCGGCCGGGCCGCCGGTCACCACGGCCGCCCCGTCCTCGCCGACCGAGACGACGCCGGCGATCCGGTTGAGCTGACCGGCCAGTTCCGCGTCGAGCCGCCGTGCGGCGTGGCGGGCGAACATGAGGTCGATCGCTAACCCCGCCGCCGCCAGCGCAATGGCGATGGAGACCGCCGCCGCGCCGATCAGCCGCCATTTCAGCGAGCGGCCCGCCGCCGCGCTCATTCGCCCTCCGGAATGATGTAGCCAAAGCCGCGCCGCGTCTCGATCAGCCCGACCCCGAGCTTGCGCCGCAGCCGGCCGACGGCGACCTCGATGGCGTTGGAGTCGCGCTCCACGTCCTGCGCATAGAGATGCTCGGTGAGCTCTATCTGCGTCGCCACCCGGCCGCGATGGTGCATCAGATAGGCCAGCAGCCGGAATTCGAGCGGCGACAGCGCGACCGGCCGCCCCAACGCCGTCACCTCCATGCGGCGCGGATCGAGCGCCACCGGCCCGGCTTTCAGCACCGGCGCCGCCTCGCCGACAGACCGGCGGATCAGCGCGCGCAGCCGGGCGACGAGTTCGTCCATCTGGAAGGGTTTGGGAAGATAGTCGTCCGCGCCCGCGTCGATGCCGGCGACGCGCTCGGTCCAGGCGCCGCGCGCCGTCAGCACAAGGACCGGCGTCCGCAGTCCGCCCTCGCGCCAGCGGCGCAGCACTTCGAGACCGTCGATCTTCGGCAGGCCGAGGTCGAGGATGATGGCGTCGTAAGGCTCGGTGTCGCCGGCGAACCAGGCCGCCTCCCCGTCGCGGGCGACGTCGACGGCGAAGCCCGCCCCCTCCAGCGCGGACCGCACGGCGGCGGCGATGCGCGGATCGTCCTCGGCCAGCAGCGCGCGCATCAGCGTTTGCCCTTCATGCGCAGCACCTCGCCGGTGGCCGCGTCCACCTTGACCTCGATCCGCCGCCCGTCCGGCGTGACGACGCGGAACTCGTAGATCCAGCGCCCGTCGTCGCGTTCGAGCTCGGTGCGGACGACGTCGCCCGCGAGGGCGGGACGGGCGAGGTCGAGGATACGCGCCAGCGGCTGCACCTCGCCGCGCTCCAGCGCCCGGCGGGCCTCCTCGTGGCTTGCGCGGTCGGCCAGCAAGGGCCCTACGGGGGGCAGGCTCAAGAGGAAGGCGAGAACGACGCGGCGAGCGGGCATGGCGACACAGTGGGACGGGCGGACGGATTGCGCCAGAGGCGCACATCGCCGCTGACCGGACGCTGACCGCCTCGCGCGAGAGCCCGCGACCTGTGCTAGAAATCCCGCCATGACCGCCCCCGTCCGCGCCGTCCGCGCGCCCCTCCTCGACCGCGCCCGGCTCGCCGACGAGATCGGCGCGCTGCGCGCCGCGCACGCCGACGACGCCGCCTTCCGCAAGGCCGCCGTCGACGCCTTCCGCGCCGCGCTCGAGGAAGGGCGCGAGACGGCCCGGCGTTATCTCGACGAGGATCATCAGGGGCTCGCCTGCGCCCGTCGCCTGTCGGCGCTGCAGGACGATCTGATCCGCGCCATCCACGATTACGTGCTGCGCTTCGTCTACCCCGCGCAGAACCCGTCCTCCGGCGAGCATCTGGCGGTCGTCGCGGTCGGCGGCTACGGCCGCGGCACGCTTGCGCCCGGCTCCGACATCGATCTCCTGTTCCTGCTGCCCTACAAGCAGACCGCCTGGAGCGAGAGCGTCGTCGAGGCGATGCTCTACATCCTCTGGGATCTGCGCCAGAAGGTCGGCCACGCCACCCGCAGCGTCGACGAATGCCTGCGCCAGGCCCGTGCCGACATGACGATCCGCACCGCCGTTCTCGATGCGCGGCTGATCGTCGGCGACAAGCCCCTGTTCGACGAATTGCAAAGTCGTTTCGACGGCGAGCTGGTGCGCAAGAGCCCGCGCGAATTCGTCGCCGCCAAGCTTGCCGAACGCGAGCAGCGCGTCACCCGCGCCGGCTCCTCCCGCTATCTCGTCGAGCCGAACGTCAAGGAGGGCAAGGGCGGGCTGCGCGATCTGAACACGCTGTTCTGGATCGCCAAATATGTCTACCGCGTCGACACGGTGAGCGCGCTGGTCGAGCCAGGCCTGTTCACGCCTGCCGAGGCGCGGCTGTTCCGCCGCTGTGGCGAGTTTCTGTGGCGCGTGCGCTGCCACATGCATTTTGCGACAGGCCGCGCCGAGGAGCGGCTGAGCTTCGACCTGCAGCGCGTCATCGCCGACAGGCTCGGCTACACCGCACATGGCGGCCTGTCCGGCGTCGAGCGGTTCATGAAGCACTACTTTCTCATCGCCAAGGACGTCGGCGATCTCACCGCCATCGTCTGCTCGGCGCTCGAAGAGCGTCAGGCCAAGCCGCGCGCCATGTTCGACCGTTTCTTCGCCGGGCGGCTGCGCCGGCGCCCGCGCGCCATCGAGGGCGCCAAGGATTTCGCGCTCGAGAACGATCGCGTCACCGTCGCCCGGGACGATGCGTTCGGGGCCGATCCCGTCAATCTGATCCGTCTCTATTCGATCGCCGACCGCACCAATCTGGCGATCCATCCGCACGCCGCCCGGCTTGTGACGCGCTCCTTGCGCCGCATCGACGCGCGGTTGCGCGACAACCGCGAGGCGAACAGGCTGTTTCTCGACATTCTCGCCTCGCGCAATTCGCCCGAGGTGACGCTGCGGCGCATGAACGAGGCGGGCGTGCTCGGCCGCTTCGTGCCGGAGTTCGGCCGCGTCGTCGCGATGATGCAGTTCAACATGTATCATCACTATACGGTCGACGAGCACCTGTTGCGGTCGATCGGCGTCCTGTCCTCGCTGGAGTCCGGCCGCATCCGCGACGAGACGCCGCTGGCGAGCGAGGTCGTCGGCATGATCGCCGACCGCACGGCGCTATGCGTCGCGCTGTTCCTGCACGACATCGCCAAGGGTCGCGACGAGGATCACTCGATCGCCGGCGCCGCCATCGCGCGCAAGCTCTGCCCGCGTCTCGGGCTCGACGCGGCGCAGACCGAACTGATCGCCTGGCTGATCGAAGAACATCTCACCATGTCGACGACGGCGCAGAGCCGCGACCTGTCCGATCCGCGCACCATCGAGACCTTCGCCAAGCGCGTGCAGACGCTCGACCGCCTGCGCATGTTGCTGGTCCTCACGGTCTGCGACATCCGCGCCGTCGGCCCCGGCGTGTGGAACGGCTGGAAGGGCCAGCTCCTGCGAACGCTCTATTGGGAGACCGAGGTGGTGTTGACCGGCGGCCATTCCACCGCCGACCGCAAGGCGCGCGTCGCCGCCGCGCAGGACGAGCTGCGTCGCGCCCTGCCGGCGCTGTCCGATCCCGAGTTCGAGTCCTACGCCCAGCGCCACTATCAGCCCTACTGGCTGAAGGTCGATCTCGCCCGCAAGGTGCAGCATGCGCGCCTGCTGCGCCTCGCCGAGGTCGAGATGCGTTCGCTCGAGACCGAGGTCACGACCGACGCCTATCGCGGCGTCACCGAGGTCACCGTCGTCGCGCCCGATCATCCGCGCCTTCTGTCGATCATCGCCGGCGCCTGCGCGGCGTCCGGCGCCAACATCGTCGACGCGCAGATCTTCACGACGACCGACGGCCTGGCGCTCGACACGATTTCGGTGTCGCGCGCCTTCGATCAGGACGCCGACGAGACCCGCCGCGGCCAGCGCATCGCCCGCACGGTCGAGCAGGCGCTGCGCGGCCAGCTGAAGCTGAAGGAGGCGGTCGCCGCCCGCGACGACGCGCGCAAGGGCCGCGACAAGACCTTCGCCGTCCCCCCGACGGTCCGCTTCGACGACACGCTGTCGAACCGCCACACCGTGATCGAGGTCTCGGGGCTCGACCGGGCCGGCCTGCTCTACGAGCTGACGACGGTGATTTCCGATCTCAACCTCAACATCGCCTCCGCCCACATCGCGACCTTCGGCGAGAAGGCCGTCGACGTCTTCTACGTCACCGACCTGACGGGCGAGAAGATCGCCAACCCCGCGCGCGAGGGCGCGATTCGCCGCCGGCTGGTCGAGATTCTGGGCGGCCCCGCCGCCGCCCGCCCGGAGTCGCGGGGGGACAGCCGTTCCGAGGCGCGCGGCAAGCGCGGCGCGGCTTGATTTTTGCGCGCCGCGACCTGATATCGGCCGCGATCCTTTCATGACCGGAACACGCAATGTCTGACGACAAGTTCGACGCCAATCTGGACGGCAAGGCCGAGGCCGCGGGCCTGGCGCCCGGACCCGACGCCGCGCCCGGCGAGCCCGATCCGTTCAAGGTCGTCGAGGCGCTCAACGCCGAGAACGCGCAGCTGAAGGACAAACTGCTGCGCGCCATGGCGGAGATGGAGAACCTGCGCCGCCGCACCGAACGCGAGGTCGCCGATTCGCGCGTTTACGCGGTCGCGAATTTCGCGCGCGAGATGATCGGCGTCGCCGACAATCTGCGCCGTGCGCTCGACGCCGCGCCTGCACAGGCGCGCGAGGCGGCGCCCGCGTTGATCGAGGGCGTCGAGCTGACCGAGAAGGATCTGCTCGCCCGCCTCGGCCGCTTCCAGGTGAAGTTGCTCGAGCCGAAGGGCCAGAAATTCGATCCGAACTTTCACGAGGCGCTGTTCGAGATTCCGGACGATACGGTTCCGACCGGCACCGTGCTGCAGGTCGTCGAGCCGGGTTATTCCATCGGCGAGCGCGTTCTGCGGCCGGCCAAGGTCGGCGTCTCGCGCGGCGGCCCCAGGGCCTGACGCGCGAGCCGACGGGAAAGGCCTGATCCGCCCGACGGACGTTGCGCCGCCGCCTGCGTTTGCTAGAAGCCGGCTTTCCGCCGGCGCGCCGGCCAATCCAGCCGGATGCTTTGCCGATGCGCGGCGCCTTCACCGTCGAGACAGTCTCCGCCGGCGTCCTTGCGGCGTTTGTCGGCTTCGCCTCGTCCTTTCCCGTCGTCGTACAGGGCTTGCAGGGCGTCGGCGCCAGCCCGGGTCAGGCCGCCTCGGGCCTCGCCGCCCTGTCGCTGGCGATGGGCCTGTGCGGCGTCGCGCTGACGTTGCGTTTCCGCATGCCGATCTCGGTCGCCTGGTCGACGCCGGGGGCTGCGCTGCTGGCGACGACCGGCGCCGTCGAGGGCGGCTTCGCCGCCGCGGTCGGCGCCTTCCTGCTGTGCGGCGGGCTGATCGTCGTCGCCGGCCTGTGGCGGCCGCTGGCGCAGCTCGTCCAGCGCATTCCCGTGTCTCTCGCCAGCGCCATGCTCGCCGGCGTGCTGCTCGGCCTGTGCCTCGCCCCCGTTCAGGCGGTGGCGCAGAGCCCGGCGCTGGCGCTGCCGATCGTCGTCGTCTGGGCGCTCGTCGCCCGCTGGAAGCGCATCTACGCCGTGCCGGCGGCCGTGCTGGTCACCGGCGTCGCCATCGCCCTGTCGACGACGGCGACGCCGCCTGCCGCCGCCCTCGTCCCGCATTTCGAGATCGTCGCGCCGACGCTGACTCTGGCCGCGGTGGTCGGCGTCGCGCTGCCGCTGTTCATCGTCACCATGGCCTCGCAGAACCTCCCCGGCTTCGCTGTGCTGAAAGTCAACGGTTACGAGCCGCCTCCCGGCCCGCTGCTGACGACGACCGGCCTGTTCAGCCTTCTGGCCGCCCCGTTCGGCGGCCACGCCGTCAATCTGGCGGCGATCACCGCCGCGCTCTGCGCCGGGCCCGAAGCGCACCCCGATCCCGCCCGCCGCTGGGGCGCGGCGTTCGTGGCCGGCGCGCTCTACCTGTTCATCGGCTTCGGCGCTGCGGCGGCGACGGCCTTCATGGCGGCCTCGCCGCCGATCCTGATCAAGGCGGTGGCGGGCCTTGCGCTGTTGCCCGCCCTCGGCGCCGCGTTGCGCGCCGCCCTCCAGTCCGAGGCCGAGCGCGAGGCTGCCGTCGTGACGTTCCTCGTCGCCGCCTCCGGCCTGACCATCGCCGGCATCGGCGGCGCCTTCTGGGGCCTTGTCGCCGGCGGCGCGCTGCTCGGGCTGACGCGGATGGCGGGGCGATGACCGCGCTCTGGCTCGCCGGGACGCTCGGCCTCGTCGTCTTCGCGCTCACCGGCGCGCTGGTCGCCGCGCGCAACGGGATGGATCCGTTCGGCTTCGCGCTGCTCGCCACCGTCACCGGCGTCGGCGGCGGCGCCTTGCGCGACATGCTGCTCGGCGCGCCGGTCGGTTTCGTCGCGAAGCCGGCTCCGCTCGTCGTCTGCATCGCCACCGGCGTCGCCACCTACGCGCTCGGCCGGCTCGTTCCCGGCTTCATTCCGCTGCTCGAGCGCCGCCATACGCTGCTCTGGGCGGATGCCGCGGGTCTCGCCATCTTCGCCGTCACCGGCGCCGAGCGCGCGCTCGATTTCGGCGCGCACTGGATCGCCGCCATCGTGCTCGGCGCGATGACCGCGAGCTTCGGCGGCGTGGTGCGCGACATCCTCGCCGGCGAGCGTCCGCTCATCCTGCATCGCGAAATCTACGTCACCGCAGCCTTCGTCGGCGCGGCGACCTTCGTGGCGGGACGTCTCGTGCTGCCGCCCGACGTCGCGCTGACGCTCGCCATCGTCGTCGGCTTCGCGCTGCGCGCGCTCGCTATCGCCTTCGACTGGTCGCTGCCGACGTTTTCGCCGCGCGCCTGAGCGCTCACGCGCCCGGTTTCGTCACCCGCCGCAAGGTCAGGTTGATGCGTCCGCCCTGCGGCAGCAGGGTCGATGTGTCCGGCGCGATGCGGTCGACGCCGTGGAAGGCGAGCCGCGCCGGCCCGCCGAACAGGAGAACGTCGCCCGAGCGCAACCGGACCGATGTCGTCGGGTCGCGACGGTTCGTCCCGCCGATGCGGAAGACGCATTCGTCGCCGAGCGAAACCGAGAGGATCGGCGCGTCGAAATCCTCCTCGTCGCGATCCTGATGCAGCCCCATTTTCGCGCCGGCCGCGTAGTAGTTGACGAGGCATGCCTGCGGGTCCGCCGGATAGCCGGCGAGCGCCCGCCATGCGGCGATCAGAGCCTCCCGGGATCGGCGGCCACGGCGCGCCGGTCTCGGGATGCGTCGGCTGATAGCGGTAGCCCGCTTCGTCCGACACCCAGCCGAGCGGACCGCAATTCGTCATCCGCACTGAGAACGGTTTGCCTGTCTTCGGCATGCGCGGGGAAAAGAACGGCGCCGCGCGCGCGGCGGCGCGCAATTCGGCGACGAGCGCCTCCTGCGCGGGCCGGTCGAACCACTCCGGTTCGAGTCGCACGCCGGGCAGGATCTCGGTCATCGCCGCGCCGTCAGTTGCGCTTGGTCCAGGAGGCGAAGGCGCCGCCGCTCTCGGCGAGTTCGACGAGCAGCGCCGCCGGCTCGAAGCCGGGGCCGGCGAGCGCGGAGACCTCGCGCATGTCGGCCAGAATCTGCTTCAGCCCGACGCGATCGGCCTCGAACATCGGCCCGCCGCGCCACACCGGATAGCCGTAGCCCTGCAGATAGACGACGTCGATGTCGAGCGCGCGCGGCACGATTCCCTCGGCGAGAATCTTCGCGCCTTCGTTGGCCATCACCGCGCGCGTCGCGCGCACGACGAGATCGTCGTCGACCGGCTTGCGCGTGACGCCCTGTTCGCGCGCCACCTCCTCGATCAGCGCCGTCACCTCGGGATCGACGACGCGCTTGCCCTCGACGTAGCGATAGAAGCCGCGCCCGGTCTTCTGGCCGAAGCGTCCCATCTGCGCGAGCCGGTCGAGCGTCGTCCCTCCGTCGCGGCGCTTCGGGTCGCGCGTCGGCGCGAGCGATTTGCGCCGCGCAAAGCCGATGTCGAGTCCGGCGAGATCGGAGACGGCGTAAGGGCCCATCGCGAAGCCGAACGCCTCGAGCGCGCGGTCCATGCCCTCCGGCGTGCCGCCATTCTCGAGCAGGATGTCCTGCGCGGCGCGATAGGCGCCGAGGATGCGGTTGCCGACGAAGCCGTCGCACACCCGGCACACCACCGGAATCTTGCCGATGCGCTTGCCGAGCGCGACGCCGGTCGCAACCGCCGACGGATCGCTCTTTGCGCCCTCGATCACCTCGACCAGTTTCATGATGTTGGCGGGCGAGAAGAAATGCAGGCCGATCACGTCCTCGGCGCGGCCCGTCACGGCGGCGATGGCGTCGACGTCGAGATAGGACGTGTTGGTGGCGAGCGTCGCGCCCGCCTTCGCCACCGGCGCGATGCGGCGGAACAGCGCCTTCTTGATCTCGATGTCCTCGAAGACGGCCTCGATCACGACGTCGGCCGCCCCGACCGCCGCCTCGAAGTCGACGCCGATCGAATGCGCCGCGACGGCCGCGGCGTGCTGGGCGGGCGACAGCCGGCCCGATTTCGCCATGCGGTCGAACAGGCCGGCGACGCGCGCGCGCCCGGCCTCGGCCGCCGCCTCGTTCATCTCGACGACGGCGACGGGAATGCCGGCGGCGGCGACGGCGACCGAGATGCCCGCGCCCATCGTGCCCGCGCCGATCACCGCCACGCGCTCGGTCGTGCGCGGCTTCACGCCCTCGAGCCGGGGCACGCGCGCCACCTCCCGCTCGGCGAAGAAGGCGTGGCGCATCGCCTTGGCCTGATCGGAGGTCACGAGTTTCAGGAAGGCCGCGCGCTCCTGCGAAATGCCGTCGTCGAAGGTCGTCGTCGCGGTCAGGCGGATCATGTCTGCGGCGATCTTCGGCGCGATCTGCCCGCGCGCCTTGCCCGTCGCGGCGACGGTCGCAGCGTCGGCGGCGGCCGGATCGAAGGGCGGGACGGGCAGGTCGCGCGTGCGGCGCGGCGGCATGTCGGCGAGTTTCTTGGCGAGCCGGGCCGCGTCGGCCAGAACGTCTTCCTCGGCGACGGCGTCGGCGACGCCGAGCTTCAGCGCCTCGGCCGCGCCGACCATGCGGCCGGTCGCCGCCATGCCGATGGCGGCCGGAACGCCGACGAGGCGCGGCAGGCGCTGCGTGCCGCCCGCGCCCGGAATGATGCCGAGTTTGACCTCCGGCAGGCCGACCGAGGCGTCCTTCGAAAGGACGCGGGCATGGCAGGCGAGCGCGATCTCGAACCCGCCGCCGAGCGCCGTCCCGTGAATGGCGGCGACGACGGGTTTGTCGAGGCCCTCGATGGCGTCGAGAATGTCCGGCAGGCTCGGCGGGGCGATCGGCTTGCCGAATTCGCGAATGTCGGCGCCGGCGACGAAGGTGCGGCCGGCGCAGGCGAGCACGACGGCGCTCGCGGCGGGGTCCGCCTTGGCCTTGCCGATCGCTTCGGCCAGACCCGCGCGCACGGCGTGCGAGGCGGCGTTGACCGGCGGATTGTCGATGACGATCCAGCCAAGCCCGTCCCGCGCCTCGTATCGCGCCGCCGTCATCGTCCGCCCCTTGTCGTCGCCCCGGCTCTTGCCGGCGCCGCACCATGCGCGCGCCTCGGCCGGAAGGGCAAGAGAGCATGAGCGCACGCCGCGCAGCCATGCGGGCGCGTGGCGGATCGACGGCGTCGGGATCAGAAGTTGCGGGCCGGGCGCACGCGCAGATGCGACGGGTCGGCGAGCGGATGCGGCGCCGGCGCCGGCGCGAAGGCCGGGCCCATCGAGGCGCCCGCCTGCGGCGCGACGCGCCAGTCCCCACCGATGGCGCCGAAATCGACGCGCACCCGGCCGCCGATCTTCACGCAGGCGCCGGTTCCGGCGAGCGGCGCGAAACCCGGGCCGTAGGCCGCGCACATCCCCGCGCCGGCGCGGTCGTTCGCCGCGGCGGGAGCGCAGGCCGCCGCCAGCGCGCCGGCGAAGCCAAGCGCCCCGGCCAGGCAAAGCCGCGGCAGGTCGGTCGAATCGAGGAAGGTGCGCAACGCCATCGCCCCCATCCACAGTCCAATCAAGGCGACATCGTGGCTGTGACCGCCGTTCACGCTTCGGATGGCCCGCGCCTCTGCGCCGCACCTGCCCGTCGCGGCCAGTCGCCGAGGCGCGCCTGCACCAGCGCCAGCGCGGCGACGGCGGCCGTGTCGGCGCGCAGGATGCGCGGCCCGAGCGACAGGCGCAGCGCGTTCGGGCGGGCGATCAGCATTTCCCGCTCCGCCGGATCGAAGCCGCCTTCGGGGCCGATCAGCACGGCGAGCGGGCGCCCCGCCGCGCCGCTGGCGTCGAGCGCGGCGCAGGGATCGGCGACCTCCGCGTCCTCGTCGCAGAAGATCAGCAGCCGCTCGGGCGCAAGCGCGGCGAGCGCGGCGGGCAGGGGCTGATCGGCGATCACCTCGGGAATCGTCAGCACGCCGCATTGCTCGGCCGCCTCGACGGCGTTGGCGCGCAGACGCTCGAGATTGACGCGCGCGGCCTGCGTGCGCCGGGTCATCACCGGGGCGAGCCGGCTCGCGCCCATCTCCACCGCCTTCTGCGCCATGTAGTCGAGCCGTGCGTGCTTCAGCGGGGCGAACAGAAGGTGCAGGTCGGCGCCCCCCTCCTGCGCTCGCGTCCGCGCCTCGACGGCGAGGCCGCCGCTCTTGCGCGAGGCGAGCGTCAGCCGCGCCTCCCATTCCCCGTCGCGTCCGTTGAAGACGAGCAGTCGCGCCCCCTCGCCGAGGCGCAGCACGGTCGTGAGGTAGGAGAATTGCTCGCGCGTCAGCTCCGCCCGCGCGCCCGCTGCGAGCGGCGCGTCGACGAACAGGCGCTGGCCGGAGAAATCGTAACGCGCCAAGGGTCGTCTCCGCAGGAACGGGCGAGGCCTAGCCCGGCGCGCCGGGCCAAGGCAAGGGCGCCGCCCGCCATGCCCGCGCCGCTTTTTGCTGGCGATGTGAGTGTGAACTTGCCGTGTCGAAGCCCGCCTTGCTAAGGAGCGGGCGGGGATGCGCGGCGGAACGGGATCATGCAGGCCATGTCGACGGGTGAAAACTGGCGCGCCATCGCGCTGTCCATCGGGGTTGCGGCTGCCGCGCTGGCCGCGTCGGCCGGATCGTCCCTCGCGCAGTCGACCTGCCAGGAGGACTTCACCAAGCTCCAGAGCGCGCGCGATGCGCAGGTGAAGAGCCTCAACGCCCTGTCGCGCGGCGGCAAGGCGAAGATCGATCCCGGCCAGGCCTGCCCGCGCCTGCGCTCGCTCGCCGCCTCCGAGCGCACGCTGCTCGACTACATGGTCAAAAACAAGGACTGGTGCTCGGTCCCCGATCAGGCCATCGACACCCTGCGCAAGACGGCCGGGCGCACAGGGCAGATCGCCGCGCAGGCCTGCAACGTCGCCGTGCAGATGAAGAAGGCGCGCGCCGCGGCCGAGGCGCAGGCGCGCAACGGCGGTGGCCCGCAGGTGCAGCGGATGCCGACCGGCCCGCTCTGACCGCACGATGAGCGGCGACGCACAGCGCGCGGGCCACCGCCTGCCGGACGCGCCGGCCGCCAATCTCGCCGAGCGCCTGGCGCCGCGCGCCGCGCTGCCTTTCGTCCAGCTCGCCCGTCTCGACCGGCCGATCGGCTGGTGGCTGCTGCTGCTGCCCTGCTGGTGGTCGAGCGCGCTCGCCAGCGTGGCGGCGGGCGAGCGGCCGAACGTCCTTCATCTCGTGTTGTTCCTGATCGGCGCGGTCGCCATGCGCGGCGCGGGCTCGACTTACAACGACATCGTCGACCGCGAGATCGACGCCAAGGTCGAGCGCACGCGCGGCCGTCCGCTGCCCTCCGGCCGCGCCAGCCTCGGCGCGGCGCGCGCCTTCCTCGTGTTGCAGGCGCTGGTCGGGCTTGCGGTTCTGCTGTCGTTCAATCGCTTCGCGATCATGGTCGGCGTCGCCTCGCTCGCCATCGTCGCGGTTTATCCTTTCGCCAAGCGCGTCACCTCCTGGCCGCAGGCGGTGCTCGGCCTCGCCTTCGCCTGGGGCGGGCTGATGGGCTGGGCGGTCGAGCGCGGCGCCCTCGCCGCCCCGGCCTTCGCGCTCTACGCGGCGGCGATTTTCTGGACCATCGGCTACGACACGATCTACGCCGTGCAGGACGCGCGCGACGATCCGGCGGCGGGCGTGAAGTCGACCGCGCGATTGTTCGGCGCGCGCGTGCGCGAGGGCGTGTCGATCCTCTACCTGCTCACCGTCGTCGCGGCGGCGCTCGCGCTGCGGCTCGCCGGCGCCGGCGCGCTGTCGTGGATCGGCCTCAGCGCCTTCGCGCTGCATCTGGTCTGGCAGACGCGCAAGCTCGCCGCGCCCGACGCGCCGACCGCGCTGATGCTGTTTCGCTCCAATCGCGACGCGGGGCTGCTGTTCTTCGCGGGTCTCGCCGCGGATGCGCTGGCCAGATCCGTCTGAACGCCGGTTCCACACGATATATCAGTATGTTGAACGGCGGAACCAGCAGCCGCGCGCCGTTCCTCGTCCAGCGCGCGCATCGGCCGCACAGTTCAGGAGGCCGTCGCCGCGGCCGACGATGCGGGCTCCCGCCCGGTCGGCGACGCCGCCAATGTCGCCCAGGGCTCGGCCGCCCGGTCGCCTGCAGATCGCCGTCGTGCCGCCCCCCGCCGCGCGGCGGCCGTCGGCTGGTTCCTCGCTCCGCGCCTGCGCGGCCGGTTCTGGGACACGCGCAAGCCGGTCGAGGATGCGCACGCCGCCGATGTCGGCGTCAGCGCCGACCGTTGAGCGGATTGTCCGGATCCCAGGCGTAGTCGAGCGTCTCGAAGCGCCAGTCGCGCGCGTCGATCATCAGCAGGCGGCCGACGAGGCCGTCTCCGAAGCCGACGATCTGCCGCGTCACCTCGAGCGCCATCATCGCGCCCACCATGCCGGCGAGCGCGCCGAGCACCCCCGCCTGCGCGCAGGTCGGAACGGTTCCGGGCGGCGGCGCCTCCGGAAACAGACAGCGATAGGTCGGGTTCGGCGTCCCGTCCGCGCCCGTCTCGAACGGGCGTAGCGTCGTCAGCGTCGCGTCGAAGGCCCCGAGCGCCGCCGTCACCAGCGGCTTGCGCGCATGAAAGCATGTGTCGGAGACGAGATAGCGCGTCGAAAAATTGTCCGATCCGTCGGCGACGATGTCGTAGCCCTCGATCAACGCGCGGGCGTTGCCCGCGTCGAGGCGCATCGCGATCGGCTCGACGCTCACATGCGGGTTGATCGCGCTCGCCGCCTGCGCCGCGCTCTCGACCTTGCGCCGCCCGACATCGGCGGTCCGGTGGATGACCTGCCGTTGCAGGTTGGAGAGCGACACGGTGTCGTCGTCGACCACGCCGATGGCGCCGACGCCGGCGGCCGCCAGATACTGGATCAGCGGCGAGCCGAGCCCGCCCGCGCCGACGACGAGCACGCGCGCGGCCTTCAGCCGCTGCTGCCCCGGCCCGCCGAGCCCCGGAAGCACGATGTGTCGCGCGTAGCGTTCGATTTCGTCCGGAGAGAGCGTGGGCAGGGCCATGGCGAAGCCGTAGTCGAGCCGGGCCCGGGGCGCAAATGGCTCAGCCCCGCGCGGCCGCCCAGTCGATCGCCTGCTCGAGCCGGTCGTTGCCCCAGAACAACTCGCCGTCCGCCGCGACGAAGGAGGGCGCGCCGTAGACCCCGGCGTCGACGGCGATCTGCGTCTGCGCCTTCAGCCGGTCCTTGTTTTCGCCCGACTCGGCCCGCGCCAGCGTCGTCTCCGCATCGTGCCCCTGCGCGGCGAGGAGGGCGGCGATCACGGCGCGGTCGGAGATCTGTTTCCCCTCGCCGAATTCGGCCGCGTAGACCGCGCGCGTGAAGGCCGGGCGCGCATCGTCGGCGAGCGCCAGCGCCGTGCGCGCGGCGAGGACGCTGTGCTGCGGAAACGGGTCTGGCCGGCGGAAGGGCAGGCCGTCCCACGCCGTGATGCGTTCGAGGTCGCGCCACATGTTGGCGCCCTTGGCGGGCAGCACGTTGAACGGCGTGTCGCTCCAGCCCTGCGCCCGAAAAATCGGACCGAGCAGGAACGGCCGCCAGCGCAGGCCGACGCCGCGTTCGGCCGCCAGCCGCTCGATCCGCATCGCAGCGGGGTAGGAATAGGTCGAGGCGAATTCGTACCAGAAATCGAGCGTCGGACCTGCCATGGCGGCGCCTCCCGGCGCGTATCCGAGCAGATCGGCGGCGCCTTCGCAAACGCTCAGAGCGGGAGCGCGAACTGCGCCAGAATCCCGAAGCTCATGCGGTGATGCGGGCAGGGGCCGTGCCGGCCGATGGCGTCGCGATGGGCCTGCGTCGCATAGCCCATGTGCCGCTCGAAGCCGTATTCGGGATGTTGCGCGGCGAGCCGCGTCATCATCCGGTCGCGCGTCACCTTGGCGACGATGGAGGCGGCCGCGATCGACATCGAGAGGCCGTCGCCGCCGACGATGGGCGTCGCGCGCCCGCGCCAGTCCTCCGGCGCGTCGCGCCCGTCGATCAGCGCATGAACGGGGGCGAGGCAAAGCCCCGCCAGCGCCCGCGACATCGCGCAGAGCGAGGCGCCGCGAATGTTCAGCCGGCTGATCTCCTCCACCGTGCAGGCGGCGATCGAGATGGCGAGCGCCCGCTCGGCGATCGTCTCGAACAGCTCCTCCCGCCGCTGCGCCGTCAGCGCCTTGGAATCGTCCACCCCGCGCGGCGGCCACGCCGGGTCGAGCACCACGGCGGCGGCGACGACCGGCCCCGCCAGCGGCCCGCGCCCCACCTCGTCGACGCCGGCGACTGGCCATGTCCCCGCCTTCAGCAGGCGGCGCTCGCGCGTGAAGGCAGGTCCGGCGATTCGGCTCATGCCGGCATGATTTCGGCGCCGCCGCGCCCGCGCAAGCGCCCTGCGCCCGCCGGCCGCCGCATTGACAGGCGGGCGGCGCTTCGCCACAGGAGGCGGGCCTTTTCGCAGGACCGGCCGATGAGCGCCCCGCTGTTCACCACCTATTATTTCGAGGATCTCGCCGTCGGCATGCGCGAGACGCTGATGAAGACGGTGATGAATTCCGACGTCGTCGGCTTCGCCAACCTGTCGGGCGACCACAATCCGATCCATCTGTCGGACCATTTCGCCCGCAAGACGCGGTTCGGCGGCCGCATCGCGCATGGGCTCTACACGGCGAGCCTCATCTCGGCGATTCTCGGCACGCGGCTGCCGGGCCCCGGCGCGGTCTATCTGCATCAGACCCTGAATTTCAAAGGCCCGGTGAAGATCGGCGACGTCGTCCTCATCTCCGTCGAGGTGATGGAGATGACCGAGAAGGGCAAGCGCGTGAAGCTGCATTGCGAGTGCTCGGTCGACGGCAAGGTCGTGCTCGACGGCGAGGCGACCGTCATGGTGCCCTCGAAGGAGCCGAGACCAGCCCCCTCAGGAGACAAGCCCGCCCCGTCCGGGGACAAGGCGCCGGCGTGAGCCTGCCGCAGGCCCTCGCCCGCGGCTTCGTCGTCGCGACCGATCCGCTCGCCCCGCCCAAGGGGCTCGCCGGGGCGGTCGTCGCCATCGGCAATTTCGACGGCGTGCATCGCGGCCATCGCGGCCTGATCGCCCGCGCGCGGACTTTGGCGGCCCATCTCGGCAAGCCCTGCGCGGCGCTCACTTTCGAGCCGCATCCATCTGATTACTTTGCAAAAAAATCCGTCATCTTCCGCCTGACGCCCCCCGGCGCGAAGGCGCTGGCGCTGGCCCGCCTCGGCCTTGAGGGGGCGATCGTCCTGACCTTCGACGCCGCGCTCGCCGGGCTGACGGCGCAGGAGTTCGTGGACGAAATTCTCGTCCGCCGCCTCGCCGTCTCCGGGGTTGTCGTCGGCTACGATTTCCACTTCGGCAAGGCGCGGGCGGGCACGCCCGATTTCCTCCGCGCGCAAGGGGCGGCCAGGGGCTTCGCCGTCGAGATCGTCGACAAGATCGCCGCCGACGCGGAGGGCTCGCTCGAGGCGGTGTCCTCCACCCTGATCCGGCGGGCGCTGGAGGCGGGCGACGTCGCCCGCGCCGCCGATCTGCTCGGCCATCCCTATCTGATCGTCGGCGAGGTCGAGCACGGGGCCAAACTCGGCCGCAAGCTCGGCTTCCCGACCGCCAACATCCGCCTCGACCCCTCGACGCGCCTCGCCCACGGCGTCTACGCGGTGCGCATCCGTATCGACGGGAGGAGCCGCGACGGCGTGGCGAGCTTCGGCGTGCGCCCGACCGTGGACGACGGGCCGCCGCTGCTGGAGGTCTTCGTGTTCGATTTCTCCGGCGATCTCTACGGCCGGACGGTCGAGGTCGATTTTGTCGCCTTCCTGCGCCCCGAGGCGAAGTTCGGTTCGCTCGAGGCGCTGATCGTGCAGATGCGACGGGACGAGGATGAGGCGCGGCGGATTCTGCGCGCCTGCTGACGCCGCGCCTTTATCGCGCGCGCAAATCCCGCTAGAAGGCGGGCCATGACGGCTCACGCCCTTCGGCTCCGGCGAATTACCGGCCCGGCCCGCGACTGAGCGCGCTAAGCGCGCCCGCGCGCCGGGATGCTCCACGCCGCCCCAGATTTGCGCCGGGCCGACCGCCCGCGCGTCCCCATCCGCCAGAGCGATTGCGACCGATGAACGACAAGACCCAAGCCGGCAAGGCGAAGGCCACGGGCCCGGACTATTCCGCGACCCTTTACCTGCCGAAGACCGATTTTCCGATGCGCGCCGGCCTGCCCCAGCGCGAGCCCGAGATCCTCGCGCGCTGGGCGAAGAACGATCTCTACCGCCAGCTCCGCCAATCCGGCGAGGGCCGGCCGAAATTCGTGCTGCACGACGGCCCGCCCTACGCCAACGGCGCGATCCATATCGGCCATGCGCTGAACAAGATCCTGAAGGATCTCGTCACCCGCTCGCAGCAGATGCTGGGCAAGGACTCCAACTACGTGCCGGGCTGGGACTGCCACGGCCTGCCGATCGAATGGAAGATCGAGGAGACCTATCGCGCCAGGGGCCGCAACAAGGACGAGGTGCCCGTCGTCGAGTTCCGGCAGGAGTGCCGCGCCTTCGCCGAGCACTGGCTCGGCGTGCAGCGCGAGGAGTTCAAGCGCCTCGGCGTCACCGGCGACTGGGACAATCCCTATCAGACGATGACTTTTCCCGCCGAGGCGACCATCGCCCGCGAGATCATGAAATTCGCCGCCAACGGCCTGCTCTATCGCGGCTCCAAGCCGGTGATGTGGTCGGTCGTCGAGAAGACGGCGCTGGCCGAGGCCGAGGTCGAGTATGACGAGCATACGAGCGACACGATCTGGGTCGCCTTCCCGATCCGCGCGCTGACGGAGACGGCGAAGACCGCCGCCGGCAAGGCCGCCGAGCAGAGCGGCGAAAGCGCCGACGACATCGCCGCCGCCGGCGCGCTCGCCGACGATCTGCTGGCGGCCAGCGTCGTCATCTGGACGACGACGCCGTGGACGATCCCCGGCAACCGCGCCGTCGCCTTCTCGAAGTCGATCGACTACGGCCTCTATCGCGTCACGAAGGCGCCGGAGGGCAATTGGGCGAAGGCCGGCCAGCTCTATGTGCTCGCCGATCGTCTGGCGTCGGACGTGTTCAAGAGCGCCAAGGTCGAGGCGTTCGAGCGCCTGCGCGGCGTCGATCCGGCGGATGTCGCCTGGTGCGCCCATCCGCTCGCCGGCGCGGTCCCCGGCTACGAGTTCCGCGTGCCGGTGATCGCCGGCGACCACGTCACCGACGAGGCGGGCGCGGGCTTCGTGCACACCGCGCCGAGTCACGGCCGCGAGGACTTCGACGTGTGGATGGCCTCGACGCGCCTCATCGTCGAGCGCGGCGTCGATCCGCGCATCCCCCATCCGGTCGACGAGGACGGCTTCTACACGAAGGACGCGCCGGGCTTCGAAGGCGGCCGCGTCATCGACCAGAACGGCAAGAAGGGCGACGCCAACGACCGCGTCATCAAGGCGCTCGCCGAGTCCGGCCATCTGATCGCGCGCGGGCGCATGAAGCATCAATATCCGCATAGCTGGCGCTCGAAGAAGCCGATCATCTTCCGCAACACGCCGCAATGGTTCATCGCGATGGATCAGCCCATCGCCAAGGGCTTCCCGGCGCAGGGGCGCACGCTGCGCGAGGTCGCGCTCGCCGAGATCGGCGCGACGCGCTGGGTGCCCGCCTCCGGCGAGAACCGCATCAACGGCATGATCGCCAATCGTCCCGACTGGGTGGTCTCGCGCCAACGCGCCTGGGGCGTGCCGATCGCCGTCTTCGTCAAGAAGGGCGGCCACGAGATTCTCGTCGACGACAAGGTCAACGCGCGCATCGTCGAGGCCTTCATGGACGAGGGCGCGGACGCCTGGTTCAAGCCGGGCGCAGCCGCCCGCTTCCTCGGAAACGAGCACGACGCGGCGGCCTACGACAAGATCGACGACGTGCTCGACGTCTGGTTCGATTCGGGCTCGACGCACGCCTTCACCCTCGAGGATCCGGTGGCCTTTCCGGGCCTTGCCGGCGTCAGGCGCATGCATGACGGCGGGCCGGACGAGGTGATGTATCTGGAAGGCTCGGACCAGCATCGCGGCTGGTTCCATTCCTCGCTGCTCGAGAGCTGCGGCACGCGCGGCCGCGCCCCCTACGACGTGGTGCTGACGCACGGCTTCGTGCTCGACGGCGAGGGCCAGAAGATGTCGAAGTCGCTCGGCAACGTCGTCGCCCCGCAGGAGGTGATCGCCAAGTCCGGCGCCGACATCCTGCGCCTGTGGGTGGCCGCCTCCGACTATTCCGACGATCTGCGCATCGGCGACGAGATCCTCGGCACCTTCGTCGAGATGTATCGCAAGCTGCGCAACACGCTGCGCTGGATGCTCGGCGCGCTGGCGCATTTCGACGAGGCGACGCGCGTCGCCCACGCCGACATGCCGGAGCTCGAGCGCCTCATCCTGCATCGTCTGTCCGAACTCGACGGGACGGTGCGCGAGGCCTACGCGAATTTCGACTACAAGAAGGTCGTCGCCGCGCTGTCGCTGTTCATGACGAGCGATCTGTCGGCCTTCTATTTCGACATCCGCAAGGACGCGCTCTACTGCGATCCGCCCTCGAGCCTGCGTCGGCGCGCCGCGCTCACCGTGATCGAGGAGACGTTCCGGCGCCTGGCCACATGGCTTGCGCCGATCCTCGCCTTCACAGCGGAGGAGGCGTGGCTGTCGCGCTATCCGTCCGAGACGGGCTCGGTGCATGTCGAGACCTTCCCCGCCACGCCGGCGCAGTGGCGCGACGAGGCGCTGGCGGAGAAGTGGCGCAAGATCCGCCGCGTGCGTTCGGTCGTCACCGGCGCGCTCGAGATCGCGCGCGCCAACAAGGCCATCGGCGCCTCGCTGGAGGCCGCGCCAGCGGTGTTCATCGGCGACGCGCAGCTCGCCGCCGCGCTGGAGGGGGTCGACTTCGCCGAGGTCTGCATCACGTCCGGCCTGACCTTCGCCGCGGGCGAGGCGCCGGCGGGCGCCTTTGCTCTGCCGGAGGTTCCCGGCGTCGCCGTCGAGGTCCGCAAGGCGGAGGGCCGGCGCTGCGCCCGCTCGTGGAAGGTGTCGCCCGACGTCGGCGACGATCCGGCCTATCCCGACGTGACGCCGCGCGACGCGCAGGCGCTGCGCGAACTCGGCGCGCCGGCTCAGGCGCCCGCGTGAGCCCGCGCGGCCTCGGCCTCGCGGCGGCGGCCGCCGCCTTCCTCGTCGATCAGGGCTCGAAGCTCTGGCTGATGAACGTCTACGAGATCGGCGAGCGTCAACCGGTGCGGCTGGCGCCCTTCTTCGATCTCGTGATGGCGTGGAACACGGGGGTCTCCTATTCGTGGTTCTCGACCACGACGCCTGTCGGCCGCTGGACGCTGGTGGCGGTGACGCTCGCCGCCACCGTCCTGCTCGCCGTCTGGATGTGGCGGGCGCAGACGCGCCCCGCCGCCCTCGGCCTCGGCCTGCTGGTCGGCGGCGCGCTCGGCAACGCGGTCGACCGGGCGGCCTACGGCGCGGTGGCCGATTTCTTCCATTTCCACGTCGGCTCCTTCTCCTGGTACGTCTTCAATCTGGCCGATGCGGCCATCGTTGCCGGGGTGGCGCTGCTCCTGTATGACTCCCTGCTCGGCGGCGGCGACGAGCGGCGATCGGCGCAGGATGCGGCGCGCGACGTCTGACGCCGCGAAATCGCCGCGAAGCGCGGCGATGGTTCGCTGAAATTCATCCGGCCGGGCGTTCGCCGCGCCCCGCCGTCTAGCGAGGATGTCCCGGTCCATGATCGCACGCTCCCTCCTGCTCGGCTCCGCCCTGGCCGCCTGCGTCGCGCTGGCGACGCCCGCCTCGGCGCTGGACGATGACGGCCGCGGCGGCATTTTCGACGGCATCGCCGGTCTCGTCGGCCTCGATTCCGACAAGGCCGAGCCCGACATCGAATATCGCGAGCGCGCCCCGCTGGTGCTGCCCAAACAGCGCACCCAGCTTCCCCCGCCCGCCCAGCGCCGCGAGCGCAGCGCCGCCTGGCCGCAGGACCCCGACGCGCTCGCCGCCCAGCAGCAGGCCGCCCGCGCCCGCGCGCCCAAGGGGCTCGGCGGCGACAAGGAAGGCCTGCGCATGTCCAAGCAGGAGCTGCTCGCCGGCCGCGCCGCCGGCGCGCCGAACGGCCCGAAGACCGATCCCGGCTGTCAGGGCTCGCGCGGCTCGGACTGCATGTGGCTCAATCCGGACGTGATGAAGTCGCAGGACCGCAACTGGAAGGACGAGACGGTCGCCGGCGTCGGCACGGAGCCGGACCGCAAATGGCTGACCCAGCCCCCGCGCGGCTATCGCAAGGTGACGCAGCAGACCGGCGGCGGAAAGATCGCCCCGACGCGCGATCTCAACGAGGCCAGCCCCTGGTATGCGATCCTCAATCCCTTCGGCAAGAAGGACGAGGAGTAAGGGCGCGCCACGCCTTTCTTTGGACTCGCCGGAAAGGCCGCCTATATGTGGGGCGGCCTTTTCCATGTCTGGACCCCAGCCGATGACCGACGCCACGCCTGCGCCCGCGCAGGGCCCGCAGATTTCCGACTTCCGCCTCGCCAACGGCCTTGACGTCGTGGTCATTCCCGACCATCGCGCCCCCGTGGTCACGCATATGGTGTGGTATCGCAACGGCTCTGCCGACGATCCGATCGGCAAGTCCGGCATCGCCCACTTCCTCGAACACCTCATGTTCAAGGGCACCGAGGCGCACGGCCCCGGCGTCTTCTCCGACCGCGTCGCCGAACTCGGCGGCCAGGAGAACGCCTTCACCTCGAACGACTACACGGCCTATTTCCAGCGCGTCGCGCGCGAGCATCTCGGCGAGGTGATGGCGTTCGAGGCCGACCGCATGACCGGCCTCACCCTCTCCGACGAGGTTGTCGCGCCCGAGCGCGACGTGGTGCTCGAAGAGCGCCGCATGCGCACCGATTCCGATCCCTCCGCGCAGTTGCAGGAGGCGGTGCAGTCGGCGCTGTTCGCCCACCACCCCTACGGCCTGCCGGTGATCGGCTGGGAGCACGAGATCGCCGCGCTGAACCGCGACGACGCGCTCGCCTATTACCGCCGTTTCTACACGCCGGAGAACGCGGTGCTCGTCGTCGCCGGCGACGTCGACGCGCAGGAGGTGCGGGCGCTGGCCGAGGCGACCTACGGCCGCATTCCCGCGCGCGGCGCCGCGCCGGTGCGCACGCGCCCGCAGGAGCCGCCGCTGCGCGCCCACCGCCTCGTCTCGCTTGCCGATCCGAAGGTCGAGCAGCCCTCGGTCTCGCGCATCTACATCGTTCCGTCCTACCGCACCGCCGCGCCCGGCGTCGCCGAGGGGCTCGAAGTGCTGGCCCATCTGATCGGCGGCGGCGCGACCAGCCTGTTCTACCGCCGCCTCGTGATGGAGAAGAAGGTCGCGGTGGCCGCCGGCGCCTACTATCTGGGGACCGCCGTCGACGACACGCGCTTCTACCTCTACGCGCTGCCCGCGCCCGACGTGTCGCTGGACACGCTCGACCGCGAGATCGAGGCGCTGCTGGTCGAGGCGCAGACGACGCTGTTTCCCGCCGAGGAGCTGGAGCGGGCGAAGAACCGCCTCGTCGCCGACGCCATCTACGCGCAGGACAACCAGACCGCGATGGCGCGCTGGTACGGCGCCTCGCTCGCCATCGGCGCCTCGATCGAGGACATCCGCGACTGGCCGAACCGCATCGAGGCGGTGACCGCGCAGGCGGTGCGCGAGGCCGCCCGCTCGCTCGACCGTCGCCGCGCCGTCACCGGCTACCTGCTTTCCGAACAGACCCCGCAGGCGGCCTGACCGCCCGCGCCAAGGATCATGGACATGACCGCTGAAGCCCCCGCCGGCCTTGCGCCCGCCCCGCGCTCGCGCGCCGCGACGGTGCAGACCATCCCCTTCGCCGACGGCGCCGCCGAGGCCTGGCTGGTCGAGGATTACGCCGTGCCGATCGTGGCGCTCGCCTTCTCCTTCGAGGGCGGCGCCGCGCAGGACCCCGCCGGCAAGGCGGGCGCCGCCAATCTCATGGCCAGCCTGCTCGACGAGGGCGCCGGCGATCTCGACGACGCGGCCTTCCATCGCGCGCTCGACGACAAGGCGATCGAGATCTCCTTCTCGGCCGAGCGCGACGTCGTGCGCGGCAATCTGCGCACGCTGGCGAAGAACCTCGACGCGGCGGCGGAGCTGATGCGCCTCGCCGTCAACGCCCCGCGCTTCGATCAGGGGCCGCTGGAGCGCGTGCGCTCGCAGATCGCCGCCGGTCTGAAGCGCGAGGCGAACGACCCGGATTCGCGCGCCGCGAAAGCCTGGCGCGAGGCCGCCTATCCGGGCCATCCCTATGGCGAGCCGGCGCATGGCTCGCTCGACTCGATCGCCCGCATCGGCCGCGAGGATCTCCTCGCCCTGCGCGCGGCGAGCTTCGCCCGCGACGGCCTCAAGGTCGCGCTCGTCGGCGCGGTGGACGGCGCCCGCGCCCGCGCCCTGCTCGCGTCGATCTTCGGCGGGCTTCCCGCCAGGGGCGCGCTCACGCCCGTCGCGGACGCCGAGATGTCGGGCCTCGGCCGGCGCGTCCTGGTCGACATCGACCTGCCGCAATCCACCATCCGCTTCGGCGCGCCGGGCGTGAAGCGTCGCGATCCCGATTTCGAGGCGGCGACGCTCGTCAACCACATCCTCGGCGGCGGCGTCTTCTCCGCCCGCCTGTTCAAGGAGGTGCGCGAGAAGCGCGGCCTCGCCTATTCGGTGCATTCGCAACTGGCCACGGCCGAACGCGCCGCGATGTTCGTCGGCGCGACGACGACGAAGAACGAGCGCGCCGCCGAATCCCTCTCAGTGATCGAGGAGGAGATCGCGCGCATGGCCAAGGACGGCCCGAGCGAGGACGAGCTTGCGAAGGCGAAGGCCTATCTCGTCGGCTCCTATCCGCTGCGCTTCGACTCCTCCACCAAGATCGCCGCGCAATTGCTGACCTTGCAGCAGGAGGGCTTCTCGCCGTCCTATCTCGACGAGCGCAACGCCCGCATCGAGGCGGTGACGATGGCGGACGCCCGCCGCGTCGCCGCGCGCCTGCTCGGCGGCGGCGAACTGCTGGTCGCGGTCGCCGGCCGGCCCGCGGGCATTGACGCGAAGTAAACGCGGCCGGCGCGATTTGTCGAAAATCGCGCCGGCCTGTCGGTCAATTTTTGTAAATTCCGTTGCGCTACATGTAGACGCAGACGGGTGCGCACGGCCGGCGTCGGCGCGCCCGCGTCATTTCTGACCATGGATTTGCGCGATGGTTGACGTCCCCGGCAATACGACCACGACCGTGTCCCTCGCCGTCGGCGGCAGCTATAGCGGCGTGCTGGAAAAGCTCGGCGACCACGACTGGATCCGCGTCAGCCTGACGGCCGGCAAGACCTACCGGATCGATCTCGTCGGCTCCGGCTCGCCGGCGGTCGGCGACACCTATCTGCGCTTCCAGGACTGGCTCGGCCGCATCCTGCGCTTCAACGACGATTTCGGCGCGGGCTCGAACTCGCAGCTCACCGTTATGGCCAACGCCGGCGGGACCTACTACATCGACGTCGCCTCCTACGGCGGCAACACCACCGGCAACTACACCGTCACGCTGACCGAGGTGACCGGCTTCGCCACGATGGACGCCATCGCGACGCAGTTGACCACGGACTACTGGACGACGTCGGGCGACCTGCCGCACCACTTCGCCGGCACGACGATCACCTACAACGTCGCGGGCCTGACGGCCGAGGCCAAGACGCTGGCGCGCCTTGCGCTCGGAACATGGGCGGACGCGACGGGGCTGCATTTCACCGAGACGACGAGCCCGGCGCAGATCACGCTCGACGATTTCTATTCCGGCGCCTACACCGACGCGGTGTGGGACGGCGCCGGCGTCACCTCCACGGCGACCGTCAACATCGGGACCGACTGGCTCGCCAGCTACGGGACCACGATCGACTCATACTCGTTCCAGACCTATGTGCACGAGATCGGCCATGCGCTCGGTCTCGGCCACGCCGGAAACTACAATGGCGATGCGACCTATCCGGCCGACGCGCGCTTCGTGAACGATTCCTGGCAGGCCTCGATCATGTCCTACTTCTCCCCTGAGGAGAACACGGAGGTCGACGGCACCGACAACGCCCTGACGACGCCGATGATCGCCGACGTGATCGCGATCCAGTCCCTCTACGGCGCGGCGACGACGACGCGCACGGGCGACACCGTCTACGGCTACAATTGCACCGCGGGCGACATCTTCAACTTCGCCCTGTATCCGACGCTCTCCTACACGATCGTCGACAATGGCGGCGTCGACACGCTGGACTTCTCGCAGGTCTACGCCACCCAGATCATCGACCTGCGCGCCGGCAATGTGTCGAATGTCGGCGAGTATCAGATCGGCAATGTCGGCATCGCGCGCGGCGTCGTCATCGAGAACGCCGTCGGCGGTTTTGGCGCCGACTGGCTGCTCGGCAACGGCGCGGCCAACCGCCTCGACGGGCGCGGCGGCGCCGACGTGATGCGCGGCTTCACCGGCGACGACGTCTATGTCGTCGACAACGCCAACGACCGCATCATCGAGACCGCGAACGGCGGCTACGACACCGCGCTCGTCTCCGTCACCTACCGTTTCGGCGCCTATAACGAGATCGAGAAACTCGCCGTCGCCGACGCGGCCTCGACCAGCACGATCAGCCTGACCGGCAACGAATTCGGCCAGCGCCTCGAGGGCAACGCCGGAATCAACCAGCTCAACGGCGCCCTCGGCGCCGACGACATGTGGGGCTTCGGCGGCGACGACGTTTACTTCATCGACAATGTCGGCGACCAGATTCACGAGGCGGCCGGCGGCGGCGCCGACACGGCGCGCGTGACGATCGACTATACGCTCCTCGCCGGTCTCGACATCGAGCGCCTGATCGCCAACAACGCGGCGGCGACGACCGGGCTCGATCTCACCGGCAACGAACTCGGCCAGTCGATCACCGGCGATCAGGGCGCCAATGTCATCGACGGCAAGGGCGGCGCCGACACGCTCACGGGCCTGGGCGGCGACGACCTCTATTTCGTCGATCAGGCCAAGGACGTGATCCGCGAGGATATCGGCGGCGGCTTCGACGAGGCGCGCGCCTCGGCAAGCTACGCGCTGCGCGTCGGCGTCGAGGTCGAGAGGCTGACGACGACCGATGCGGCCGCCACGACGGCGATCAACCTCACCGGCAACGAATTCGCCCAGACCGTCGTCGGCAACGCCGGCGGCAATCGCCTCTACGGCGCCGACGGGAACGACGTGCTGACCGGCGGCGCCGGCGCCGACCACTTCTATTTCACCACTGCGCTCGGGCCGGCCAACGTCGACACGATCACCGATTTCTCGCATGCCGACGACACGATCTGGCTCGACGACGCGGTGTTCGTCGGCCTGTCGCTCGGTCTGCTGTCGGGGACGGCCTTCGTCGCCGGAACGGCGGCGGTGGGTTCGAGCGACCGCATCGTCTACGACAGCGCCTCGGGCGCGATCTATTTCGACTCCGACGGGTTCGGCGGCGTCGATCAGGTGCGCTTCGCCACAGTGGCGGTCGGCGCGTCGGTCGCGGCGGACGATTTCCGCGTGCTTTGACCCGCGGCTGACGCAGCGTCGCGCGGTTGCGCGGCGCGTCGGCGCGTGCAACCTCGGCGCATGACCGTCCGCCGACTCGACCCGATTCTCGTCGACCGCATCGCCGCCGGCGAAGTGGTCGAGCGGCCGGCCTCGGTGGTGAAGGAGCTCGTCGAGAACGCGCTCGACGCCGGCGCGAGCCGCATCGAGGTCGCGCTCGAAGCGGGCGGGCGCCGCCTCATCCGCATCGCCGACGACGGCGCCGGCATGAGCGAGGCCGATCTCGATCTGGCGGTCGAGCGCCACGCCACCTCGAAGATTCCGGACGGCGACCTCACCCGCATCGACACGCTCGGTTTCCGCGGCGAGGCGCTGCCCTCCATCGGCGCGGTCGCCGATCTCTTCATCCAGACCCGTCGCGCCGGCGCGCCGCAGGGCGCAGCGCTGCGCGTCGTCGGCGGGGAGAAGCGCGGCGTCGTCCCCGCCGCCTGGCCGGCCGGCACGCAGGTCGAAGTGCGCGACCTGTTCTTCGCCACGCCCGCCCGTCTGAAATTCCTCAAGACCGAGCGCGCCGAGGCGCAGGCGGCCGCCGATGTCGTGCGCCGCCTCGCCATGGCGAACCCGCATGTGCGCTTCGTCTTTCAGGGCGAGGGCGTGACGAGCTTCGACCATCTCGCCGCGGACGGCGACGCCGGCCAGCAATTGAAGCGCCGCCTGGCGCAGGTGATGGGCCGCGATTTCGACGCCAATTCGCTCGTCGTCGAAGCCGCGCGCGAGGGCGTGCGGCTGACCGGCCGCGCCGGCCTGCCGACCTTCCACCGCGCCAATGCGCAGGCGCAGTTCGTCTTCGTCAACGGCCGCCCGGTGCGCGACAAGCTGCTCGCCGGCGCCATTCGCGGCGCCTATGCCGATTTCCTGCCCGGCGACCGCCACCCCGCGCTCGCGCTGTTCGTCGAGCTCGATCCACGCGAGGTCGACGTCAATGTCCATCCCGCCAAGGCCGAGGTGCGTTTCCGCGATCCCGGCCTCGTGCGCGGGCTGATCGTCGGCGCGCTCAAGGAGACGCTGGCGGGCGGCGGCCATCGCGCCACGACGACCGGCGGCGACCGCCTCGCCAGCCTGCTGTCGCGCCCGCCGCCAAATCCGGCGCGGGACTGGGACTGGCGCGCCTCGCCCAACGCGCCGCAGGCCTATCCGCCGCCGCCCCCGTCCGGCTTCGGCGAGGCCCCGCAGGCCGGCTTCGTCCCCGCCCCGCCGCAGGCGGACGCGCGCGCGACGATGCGCGAGGACGCGGCCGCGATCGCCCACCCGCTCGGCGCGGCCCGCGCCCAGATCCACGAGACCTACATCCTCGCCCAGACCACGGACGGGCTCGTCCTCGTCGACCAGCACGCCGCCCATGAGCGCCTCGTCTACGAGAAGCTGAAGCGCCAGCGCGAGACGACCGGCGTCGAGCGGCAGGCCCTGCTCATCCCGCAGGTGGTGGAGCTGGACGAGGCCGATGTCGACCGGCTCGTCGCCGCCGCCCCGGCGCTGCTTGATCTCGGCCTGTCGCTGGAGCGCTTCGGCCCCGGCGCCGTCGTCGTCCACGAGACGCCGGCGCTGGTGCGCGGCAATGTCGAACGGCTCGTCCGCGATCTCGCCGAGACGATGGCCGAGACCGAGAGCGAGGCCGCGCTGTCCCGCGCGCTCGACCATCGGCTGGCCACCATCGCCTGCCACTACTCCGTGCGCGCCGGCCGCCGCATGACGCCGGACGAGATGAACGCGCTTCTGCGCCAGATGGAGGCGACGCCCGGCTCCGGCACCTGCAACCACGGCCGCCCGACCTATGTCGAACTGAAGCTCGGCGATCTGGAGCGGCTGTTTTCGCGGAAATAGGGGTAGGCGGCGATGCGCAATGTCGATTTGATTAAGAAAATTGGCTTTAAGGAAATGCCCGGGCTTGAAGTATGATGGCACGGCGCACTTCCACATCAAAACCGATGGTCGATCGGCGTCCCTGGCGTGGATATGGCGGGATATGTTCGTTTATGCAGGTAAGACGAATGGAAAATCTCCAAAAGGTGCGTTCAGCACAACAAGGCGGGTTCAACGCAGGCCAAGAAATTTCGGATTATTGAAGAGAACTTCAAAAACCCTGAATGCTGGGCTTTACCCGCGCGTCCAAACACGCTTCGGGGCGAAGTATCTCTTCGGAAGTAGAAGAGGCCGCATTATCAAGCAATTTAAACCTAAGATATGCGGGCGGATCAAGGAAGTAGTATTGTAACGAATCTAAGCAACACTTATAGAATTTTACTAAATGAGCTCGTGTCCGCTTTTCACTCCGCCCGGAAAATCACGATCTGCGTGTCGCCATAGTCGCGCCGCTCCAGCCGCGCGAAGCCCTGCGTCTCGCCGATTTCGGCGCCCGCCTCCTCCTCCACCACGACGAGCGCCCCCGGCGCCAGCCAGCGTCCCTCGCGCAGGCTGGCGAGAGCGCGCGGGGCCAGATCCTTGCCGTAGGGCGGATCGAGAAAGGCGAGCGTGAACGGGTCGTCCTGCGTCGGCCCGAGCTTCGTCGCGTCGCGGCGGAAGATGCGCGTCACGCCGCCCGCCGCCAGCGCCTCGACATTTTCGCGGATCAGCGCCCGCGCCTCCCCGCCGATGTCGACGAACAGCGCATGCGCCGCCCCGCGCGACAGCGCCTCAAGGCCCAGCGCACCGGTGCCGGCGAACAGGTCGATCACCCGCGCCCCGGCGACGGGATCGCCGTAGGAATGGGCGAGGACGTTGAAGATCGCCTCGCGCAACCGGTCCGAGGTCGGGCGCAGCCCCTCGCCCGAGGGCCCGGAAATGCGGCGCCCGCGAAAGGCGCCGGCGACGATGCGCATGGGCGCCCGGCCTTACGGGCGCGGCCCGCGCGGCTTGCCGCCGCCGGGTCTGCCGCCGCCCGGTTTGCCGCCGAAGCGTCCGCCGGGCTTGCCTCCGCCGCCCGGCCGGCCGGGGCCACGCGGACGCTCGTCCCCGTCCCGGCGCGGCGGGCGCCCCTCGCCGTAGGCGCGCTTGGGCCGCTCGTCCCCGTCCCGCCGGGGCGGGCGAGCCTCGCCGTAACTGCGCTTCGGACGTTCATCCCCCTCGCGTCGCGGCGGGCGGCCCTCGCCGTAGCTGCGCTTGGGCCGCTCGTCTCCGTCTCGCCGGGGCGGGCGACCTTCGCCGTAACTGCGCGTGGGCCGCTCGTCCCCGTCCCGCCGGGGCGGCCGCCCTTCGCCATAGCCGCGCGCAGGCCGTTCGCCGCCCTCGCGACGCGGCGGGCGCCCCTCGCCATAGCTGCGCGCGGGACGCTCGCCGCCCTCGCGACGCGGCGGCCGCCCTTCGCCATAGCTGCGCGCCGGGCGCTCGTCTCCGTCGCGGCGCGGCGGGCGCCCCTCGCCGTAGGCGCGCTTGTTTCGTCCTGTCACGGGCCGGCCGCCCTCGGTCGGGGCCGGGCGCTCGACGCGCACGCGCCGCTTCGACGGCGACGGCGCGGCCGCGCCGGTCCTCGGTTTCGCGCTTCTCGGTGCGCACGCGCGCCGTCTCGCCGGCGCGTTCGGCGCGCAGCGTCGAGACGTGCTTGCGCTTGGCGGCGACGGGCTTCTCGCGCGGCGCCGGCGGCGCCTCGTCGTAAAAATCGTCGCGGCGCGGGGCGCGGCGGGGCTTGGCCGGTTCGGCGTCCGCCTCGCGCTCGATCAGCGGCGAGTCGAAATCGACGCCCGCCTCCTCGGCGAGCCCCTTGCCGAGCTGGTCGCGCAGCACGCGCTCGCGCACCTCCTCGACGGCGCCCTCCTCCAGCTCGCCGAGCTGGAACGGGCCGAAGGAGACGCGGATCAGCCGGTTCACCGCGAGCCCGATATGTTCGAGCACGCGCTTGACCTCGCGGTTCTTGCCCTCGCGCAGGCCGATCGTCAGCCAGACGTTGGAGCCCTGCACGCGGTCGAGGCTCGCCTCGACGCCGGCGTAATCGATCCCGTCGACGGTGACGCCGAGCGCCAGCCGGTCGAGCGTCGGCTGGTCCGTCTGCCCATGCGCACGCACGCGGTAGCGGCGCAGCCAGCCGGTGGAGGGCAGTTCGAGCACGCGCGCCAGCCCGCCGTCGTTGGTGAGCAGCAGCAGGCCCTCGGTGTTGATGTCGAGCCGGCCGATGGTGACGACGCGCGGCAGGTCGGGCGGCAGCGCCGTGAAGATGGTCGGGCGCCCCTCCGGATCGCGGTCGGTCGTCACCAGACCGCGCGGCTTGTGGAACAGGAACAGGCGCGTGCGCTCGCGCGCGGCCAGCGGCTTGCCGTCCACCGTGACGCGATCCTGCGCCGCGATGGTGACGTTCGGCGTGGTCAGCACGACGCCGTTCACGGCGACGCGTCCGTCGGCGATCCATCGCTCGGCGTCGCGGCGCGAGCAGAGCCCGGCGCGCGCCATCACCTTGGCGATGCGGTCGCCCTCGCGCGGGGCGGGCGCCTCGGCCGCGCGCGGCGGCTCGACCGGCCGGTCCTCGCGGCGCGGGCGGGCGATGCGCGGGCGCGCGCCCTCGGGCCCCTCGGCGCGCGGCCTGAAGCTGCGCGGCCGGTCGCCGGCCGTCCTGTCGCCATCCCGCTTGGCGCCGAAGGGCTTCTTGGCGAAGGGCTTGTCGCCGAACTTGCCGCGCCTCGGCGCCTCGCCGTCCGGCGCATCGGCGCGCGGTCCGGCGCGGCGCGGCTTGTCGCCGAAGGGCTTGTCGCCGAACTTTTTGGGGCCGCGGCTCGCGCCTGCGGAGCTTTTTCCTGCGAAGCTCTTGCCTGCCGAGCTCTTGCCGGCCGGGCCTCGGGGTCCGCGCGGCGGGCGCGCGTCGTCTCTTTTGCGGGTCATGCCGTCCTGATAGCAGAGGCGGGCGCGGATGCGCAGACGAAATCGGAGCCGCGATGGCCGCCTTGCAAGCCGACGATCCGCTGTCGCGCGCCTTCGCCGAGGCGCGCGCCGCCGCCGCCCGCGACGAGGCGCCGATCGGCGCGGCCGTCATGCGCGACGGCGTCGTGATCGCCTCCGCCGGCAACCGCACGCGCGAGCTCAACGACCCGACGGCTCACGCCGAGATGCTGGCGATCCGCGCCGCCTGCGCCGCGCTCGGCGCCGAGCGCCTCGTCGGCTGCGATCTCTACGTCACGCTCGAGCCCTGCGCGATGTGCGCGGCGGCGATCTCCTTCGCCCGCATCCGCCGCCTCTACTATTCGGCGCCCGACGCCAAGGGCGGCGCCGTCGAGAGCGGCCCGCGCTTCTACGCGCAACCGACCTGCCATCACGCGCCGGAGGTCTATGCCGGCCTGCGCGAAAGCGAGGCGGCCGAGCTGCTCAGGGCGTTCTTTTCGGGCAAGCGATAGCTGGCTAGTGGCGCACCCCGATCATGCCGTCGCTGAGGCTCGAGGCGCGCTCGAGCGCAGCCGTGCGCGCCTCGTCCAGCGTCTGCTTCGGATTGTCGAAGAACGATCGCCGCGCAGCGGTCTCGATCTCTGGCCGGCAGATCTCGATCATCGCGCGAATGAGCGCCGATTTCTCCGAGGCGGATGAGTTCAGGGCCGAGTGCGCTGTGGACAGACATGCGCGCATCGTCTCGTCGGTCGAGGCGTCGCGGGCCGCGGTCGGTGCGTTCGCGACCGGCGGCGGGGAAGCTGCGGCGACCGGGGGCGTGTCGGCTCGTCGCGCCCGCGCGATCACGGCCTGCGCCTGAACGCGCTTGCGCATTTCCTTGCGAACCAGTTCGTCGCCGGCGAAGCTCTGCTGGAACGCTGGCGATTCGGCCGCGAGCGTCGCATTGATCGCCTTGATCGCCGCCTCCACTTCCTTGGAGCAGAGCGTCATCGCCGCCTCGGCGAGCACTTCCGCTCCATCGCCGCCGCGCACCAGCGCGCCGATCTGCCTTTCCGCGCAGTCGTAGGCGGCGCCGAGCAGCAGTTTCTGCGCATCCTTGAGAAGGCCAACGCGCCGCTGCCGCTCCGCCTCGATGCTCGCCAGCCGCGCGCGCTCCTCCGCCTCCTTCGCTTCCGCTGCGGCGATCTGCCGGTCGATGTCCGGCTTGACGCGCGACAGAACCGCGCGCTCAAGGTCGGCGCTGTAGGGGCCCGACAGGAACGCACCGCCGGTGCCGGCGCCGTAGAGCTGATCGTGTTGCGCGACAAGGCGCGCGGCCTGATCGCGGCATGACGCAATTGCCTCCCCGATCAGGGTGCGGAAACGTCCCTCTTTGTAAGCGGCGCCGAGATCGGATTGCTGGCGAACGCGATTGGCGATGCAATCGGTCGTCGAGCGAACCTGCGGCAGAAGCAATTTGCGCTTCTGAGCCTCCGAGACCGCCGGCGGCTCCGGATAGAATGGGCCTTCGCTGCGCGCCGGATGCGCCAATGCGATCAGACCAAGCACGAACAAAGCCCGACTCTTCATAAGCAACGCTCCGAGCCTGGGCAGAGTATGCTGTGTCGCAGAATTCGCGCAAGTATTCGTGACGACAACTGTCCGCGCTTGCAAAAAAAGCCTTAGTTGTTGGCTTTCCTGCCCTCCGGACGCCGCGCCGCGTCAGCCGCCGGCTGCTCCAGCGCGGCCGCGATGGCGCGTTTCATCTCCTCGCGCGCCTCGTCGCAGGCGCGGAAGATTTGCGTCGCGCGGAAGAAGTCGAGCGCGCGGAAGGCGTCGACCGGCGGGCGCAGCAGCGCGTGCGGGGCGCGCGCGGCGAGCTTTTCGCGCACGATGGCGGTCTGCATGATCTGCGAGGCGGAAAACATCGCTTCGAACGGCCCGGGCGCGGCGCGCCCGTCGCCGACCGGCCCGCCGATCACGTCGCAGGCGATCACGCGCTCGCAGCTTTCGAACAAGAGGTCGTAGGGCAGCGGATCGACGGCGCCGCCGTCGATCAGCGCGCGCCCCTCGAAGGCGACGGGCTGCACGAGGCCCGGCACCGCCATCGACCCGGCGACGGCGGGCGCGAGCGGCCCCGCCTCGTAGACGACGCGGCTGCGCGCGAAATAGTCGGTGGCGGCGACCTTCAGCGGGATCGAGAGAGCCTCGAAATCCGCCGGCACGCCGCGTGGCCAGAACAACTGCAGAAAGCGCTCGCCGTCCAGCAGCATCGGATTGCCGAAACCGGAGAACCAGACCCCGCGCGCCGCGCGCGCCTGCAAGGCGCGGCTCATCGCGCCCGCGCGGTCGCGCAAGAGGCCGAGCAGATGGGCGCGCAGGTCGCGCCCCGTCAGCCCCGCCGCATAGGCGGCGCCGACGATGGCGCCCATCGAAGCGCCGGCGATCGCCGCAGGCTTCACGCCCAGCTCGTCGAACAGCTCCAGCGCGACGATATGCGCGAAGCCGCGCACGCCGCCGGCGCCGAGGGCGAGGCCGACCGTTCCGGCTTTCGCGTGTGCGCCGCGTGCGCGCGGTGTGACGAGCGGCTTCTTCGCGGTCATCGCGCGTCCTCCGCCGTCAGCCCGCGCTTGAAGCCGAGATGCGAGGGCGCAAAGCCGAGGCGCGCATAGAAGACGTGCGCGCGCCCGCGCGTCGCGTCGCTGGTCAGTTGCGCGAGCGATGCGCCGCGCGCCGCCGCGCGCGCCATCGCAAAGCGCATCAGCGACGCGCCAACGCCCTGTCCACGCGCATGACGGGCGACGCGCACCGCCTCGATCAGCGCGCGCCTCGCGCCGCGTCGCGTCAGGCCGGGGAGCAGCGTCAGTTGCAGGCAGGCGATAATCTCGCCCGACGGCGCGACGCCGACGAGGATCTCGTTGTTGGCGTCGGCCTCGATCTCCGCGAAGGCGCTGGCATAGGCCGGATCGTCGGCGTCTTCGCGCGCGCGTCCCAGATCGTCGTCGGCGAGCAGCGCGACGATCCCCGCCAGCTCGGCGCGCGCGGCGGGGCGAAAAGCGACGCCGCCGCTCACAGAAAATCCATCAGCGCGGCGAGCGTCGCGTCGGGATTTTCCTCCGGCAGGAAGTGGCCCGAATCGACCGCCTTCCCGCGCAAATCGTCGGCCCAGCCGCGCCACACGTCGAGCGGCGTCGCTCCGGCGGCGGGAATGCCCGCCTCGCCCCATAGGGCGAGGGTCGGCGCGGCGATCCTGCGCCCGGCGGCGAGGTCCGCCTCGTCGAGCGCGCGGTCGATCGTCGCGCCGGCGCGATAATCCTCGCAGCAGGCGTGAATGCGCGTCGGATCGCCGAAGAAGGCGCGATAGTGCGCCAGCGCCCGCGCGTCGAAGGCGGCGAGCGATTTCGTCTTCGTCCAGCTCGCCAGCGTGTGGTCGAGCCATTCCAGCGGCGCCTTTTCGAGCAGGGTCTCGGGCATCGGCGCGGGCTGGGCGAGGAAGGTCCAGTGATAGGTCTGCATGGCGCGGCCCGCGTTCATGCCGCGCCACATCTCGGCGGTCGGAATGATGTCCAGCACGGCGAGCTTCTCGACGACGCCGGGATGGTCGAGCGCCATGCGATAGGCGACGCGCGCGCCGCGATCGTGACCGGCCACGCGAAAGCGCACGAAGCCCAGTTCGCGCATCACGGCGATGGCGTCCTCGGCCATCGCGCGCTTCGTGTATTCGGCGCCGCCGACGCTGCGCGGCGCCGACGACCAGCCGTAGCCGCGCAGATCCATCGCCACGACGCGAAAGCGCGCCGCGAGCGGGACGGCGATGCGATGCCACTCCGCATGTGTTTGCGGAAAACCGTGCAGCAGCAGGAGCGGCGGGCCCGATCCGCCGCTGCGGGCGAAGATGCGGCCGGCCTGCGTCGCCACCCAGTGCGAGGCGAAGCCGGGGAACAGTTCGGCGAGATCGGCCATGCGTCGCCTCCTCTGTCGGTCAGCCCCGCGCGATGGCGCGCCAGCCGATGTCGCGCCGGTAGAACAGGCCCGGCGCCTCGATCTGCTTCACCGCCTCGTAGGCGCGCTTCTGCGCCTCGGCGGCGGAGGTGCCGACGGCGGTGACGTTGAGCACGCGCCCGCCCGAGGCGACGAGCCTGCCGCCCTTCTTCGCCGTGCCGGCGTGGGTGACGACGACGCCCGCAAGCGCGCCCGCCTTGTCGAGCCCGTGGATGCCGGAGCCCTTCTCCGGCGCTTCGGGATAGCCCTTGGCCGCCATCACGACGGTGAGCGCCGTTTCGGGCGAGAGCTTCACCGGCTCTTCGGAGAGGCGCCCTTCGGCGGCGGCGATCAGGAGTTCGAGCAGGTCGTCCTCGATGCGCGGCAGCAGCACCTGCGTCTCGGGGTCGCCGAATCGGGTGTTGAATTCGATCAGCTTCGGCCCCTCCGGCCCGATCATCAGCCCGGCGAACAGCACGCCAACGAAGGGCGCCCCGCGCGCCGCCATGCCGACGAGCGCGGGCCGGACGATCTCGTCCATCACGCGCGCCTCCATCTCGGGCGTCATCACGGGCGCCGGCGAATAGGCGCCCATGCCGCCGGTGTTGGGTCCCTGGTCGCCGTCATAGGCGCGCTTGTGGTCCTGCGCCGAGCCGAGCGCGACCGCGCGCTCCCCGTCGCAAAGTGCAAAGAAGGAGGCCTCTTCGCCGACGAGCTTCTCCTCGATCACGACGCTCGAGCCGGCGGCGCCGAATTCCCCGTCGAAGACGCGCTTCAGCGCCGCCTCCGCCTCCGCCAGCGTCTCGGCGACGATGACGCCCTTGCCGGCGGCCAGGCCGTCGGCCTTCACCACGATCGGCGCGCCGTTGGCGCGCACATAGGCGAGCGCGGCCTCGTACATGCGGAACCGCCCCCAGCGGGCGGTCGGAATGTTCGCCTCGGCGCAAAGCTGCTTGGTGTAGCCCTTCGAGCCTTCGAGCTGCGCCGCCGCGCGCGAGGGGCCGAACGCCTTCACGCCGACGCGGGCGAGGTCGTCGACGATTCCGGCCACCAGCGGCGCCTCGGGGCCGACGATGACGAAGTCGATTCCCTGCGTGCGCGCGAAGGCGGCGACGGCGGCGTGATCGGCGATGTCGAGCGGGGCGAGGGTCGCGATCTCGCCGATGCCGGGATTGCCCGGCGCGACATACAGCGTCTCGACCTCGGGGTTGCGCTTCACTGCGAGCGCCAGCGCGTGCTCGCGTCCGCCCGAGCCGAGAATGAGAACCTTCATGCCGAACCCCCGTCGTCGCCGCAGGTTCTAGAGCATCCGGGCAAAAAGGGGCAGTGGCCTCGCGGCCGCGCCCGCGCGTCTCAGGCGGCGCGGCCCTGATCGGGAATCGTGTCGGGCGGCGGCGGGCCGCAGCGCGCCGCCATGAAGGCGGCGAGGCGCGCCCGGCCCTCGGCGCCGATGGACAGGCCGAGCTTGGAGCGCCGCCACAGCACGTCCTCGGCCGAGCGCGCCCATTCCCGTTCGATGAGGTAGTTCACTTCGGCCGCCGTCAATGTCGCGCCGAAATGCTCGCCGAGATCGTCGGCGCTCTTCGCGCCGGCGACGATCGCCGCCGCATTGACGCCGTAGGCGCGCACGAGCCGCGCCATATGCGCGGGCGCGACGAAGGGGAACGCCGCGCCGAGCCGCTGCGTCAGCCGCTCCACGCCGTCGATCGGGAAGCCGCCGCCCGGCAGCGGGTCGTGCGCCGTCCAGTCCTTCGGCTTGTCGCCGGCGCCGAGGCCGAGTTTGGCGAGCGCGCTCATGGCGAGGCGCCGATAGGTGGTGATCTTGCCGCCGAAGATCGACAGGACCGGCGCCTTGCCCGCGCCGTCGTCGAGTTCGAACACATAGTCGCGCGTCGCCGCCCGCGCCTCGCTCGCCCCGTCGTCGTAGAGCGGGCGCACGCCCGAATAGGTCCAGACGATGTCCTCGCGCCGCACCGGCTTGGTGAAATATTCGCTCGCCGCCGCGCAGAGATAATCGATCTCTTCATCCGTGCAGGCGACCTTCGCCGGGTCGCCCGGATAATCGCGGTCGGTGGTGCCGATCAGCGTGTAGGCGTCGAGATAGGGGATCGAGAAGACGATGCGCCCGTCGCCGGTCTGGAAGATGTAGCAGCGGTCGTGCTCGTAGAGCCGGCGCACGACGATGTGCGAGCCCTGCACGAGGCGCACCCTGGCCTTCGCGTCGGCGCCGACGCGCTGGCCCAGCACCTCGGCCACCCAAGGCCCGGCGGCGTTGACGAGCATCCGCGCCGACAGCGTCTCGCGCGCGCCCGTCATGACGTCCTCGACATCGACGCGCCACAGCGCGCCCTCGCGGCGGGCGCCGACCATCTTCGTGCGGGTGCGGATCGTCGCGCCGCGGTCGGCCGCGTCGCGCGCGTTGAGGACGACGAGGCGCGCATCGTCCACCGCGCAGTCGGAATATTCGAAGCCCTTGGCGAACATCCCCGCCTTCAGCGGCCCGCCGGCGGCCTCGCGCGTCAGGTCGAGCGTCTTGGTGCCGGGCAGGATCTTCCGGCCGCCGAGATGGTCGTAGAGGAACAGGCCGAGCCGCAGGAACCAGGCCGGCCTCAGCCCCTTGTGGTGCGGCAGCACGAACCGCAGCGGGTGGATGATGTGCGGGGCGATCGCCCACAGCGTCTCGCGCTCGGCCAGCGCCTCGTGGACGAGTTTGAACTCGTAGAACTCGAGATAGCGCAGCCCGCCATGGATCAGCTTGGTCGACCAGGAGGACGTGCCGCTCGCCAGATCGTTCATCTCGACGAGGCCGACCTTGAGGCCCCGTCCCGCCGCGTCGCGCGCGATGCCGCAGCCGTTGACGCCGCCGCCGATGATGAGGAGGTCGAAATCCGAAGGAGCGTCGGCCGACACGAGGAGAACTCCGCGGGCGGATCGACGCCCGATGTCTTTGCAGCCTAATCCGAAAGTTCGTTTTTCCTCAAGTGAAAATCAATCCGAACTTTCCACGTCGCCCTCCGGCGCGCCCGCCTCGACCACCCGCACCCGCGCCTCGCGGCAGAGCTGGCGCGCCTCCTCGTTCGGCAGCGCATCGGTGACGAGCGTGTCGATCTGCTCGAGCGCGCCGATCCGCACCGCCGCGTTGCGCGAGAACTTGGTGTGGTCGCACACGAGGATCGCCTCGCGGGCGTTGTCGAGGATGGCCTGCGCCACCAGCACCTCGCGGTAGTCGAAATCGAGCAGCGCGCCGTCCGGGTCGATCGCCGAGACGCCCATGACGGCGTAATCGACCTTGAACTGGCGGATGAGGTCGATCGCCGCCGAGCCGACGACCGCCCCGTCGGTCGAGCGCACGGCGCCGCCGGCGACCACGACCTCGATGCGCGGATGCGGGTAAAGCTCCATCGCGACGTTCAGATTGTTGGTGATGACGAGATAGTCGCCGCGCCGCGCCAGCGCCCGCGCCACCTCCTCCGTCGTCGTGCCGATGTTGATGAACAGCGAGGAGCCGCTGGGGATCTGCTCGGCCGCCGCCTGCCCGATGGCGCGCTTGGCCTGCGCCGCCACGAACCGCCGCGCCTCGTAGGACAGGTTGGCGACGCTGGATGCGACGACGGCGCCGCCATGCACCCGTTGCAGCACTCGCCGGTCGCACAGATCGTTGAGATCCTTGCGCACGGTCTGCGGCGTCACGTCGAAGCGTCGGGCCAGATCGTCGACGACGACCTTGCCGGCGCTGCGCGCCAGCGCCACGATTTCGGCTTGTCGAACCGACAATTCGCCCATTCCGCATCCTCCGGCCGCAGTATAGCCGGCTTCGCGCCGCCGGCGAGGGTTCGCGATCATTTGCGCGCGGGCCGAGCCGGCCTTGCGCCTCTGCGCTTGCCTTCGCGGCCGGCCGCGCCATCCTGCGGATCATTCTCCCTTGATCCGGAAGGACTGTCATGAAGCTCTATTACTCGCCCGGCGCCTGCTCGCTCTCCCCGCACATCGTGGCGATGGAGGCCGGCGTTCCGCTCGCTCTGGCGAAAGTCGATCTCAAGGCGAAGCAGATCGAGGGCGGCGGCGATTACCTCGCCGTCAACCCGAAGGGCTATGTGCCCGCGCTCGAGATCGAGCCCGGCGTCGTCCTCACCGAGGGCCCGGCCATCGTCCAGTACGTGGCCGACATGAATCCCGCATCGGGCCTCGCGCCGAAGGCCGGCACGCTCGAGCGCGCGCGCCTGCAGGAATGGCTCAACTTCATCTCCACCGAGCTGCACAAGACCATCGGCTCGATGTTCAACCCGGCGCAGACGCCGGAATGGAAGGCCGCGATGGTGGCGCTCGCAGAGCGTCGCCTCGGCTGGCTCGACGGCCAGCTCGCCGGCAAGTCCTACCTGATGGGCGATACGTTCACGGCGGCGGACGCCTATCTGTTCACGGTGCTGAACTGGACGAAATTCGTCGGCATGGATCTCGCCCGCTGGCCGAATCTGGTCGCCTACTCCGGCCGCGTCGGCGCGCGGCCGAAGGTGCAGGAGGCGCTGAAGGCCGAAGGGCTGATGAAGTAAGGCGGGGCGGGGCGGCGCCGGCGTTGGCGCCGCCTCCCCCGATGCTCTAGACCTGTCGGCATGACCGACGCCAGCGACGGGGCGACCAATCTCGCCCCCCTCTCCGTCAGCGATCTCGCCGGCGCGCTGAAGCGCACCATCGAGGATCGCTTCGGCTATGTGCGCGTGCGCGGCGAAATCTCCGGCTTTCGCGGACCGCATTCCTCCGGCCACTGCTATTTCAGCCTGAAGGACCAGAACGCCCGCATCGACGCGGTGATCTGGAAGCCGGTCTACGCCCGCATGAAGGTCCGGCCGGAGGAGGGCGTCGAGGTGATCGCCACGCGGCGGATCACCACCTTCCCCGGCAAGTCGGCCTACCAGATCATCATCGACCAGATCGAGCTCGCCGGCCTCGGCGCGCTGATGGCGCTGCTCGAGAAGCGCCGTCAGGCGCTCGCCGCCGAAGGCCTGTTCGACGCCGCGCGCAAGCGCCCGCTTCCCTTCCTGCCGGCGGTCGTCGGCGTCGTCACCTCGCCGACAGGCGCGGTGATTCGCGACATCCTGCATCGCCTCGCCGACCGCTTCCCGCGCCGCGTCCTCGTCTGGCCGGTGCGGGTGCAGGGCGAGGGCTCGGCGCAGGAGGTGGCGGCCGCCATCGCCGGCTTCAACGCGCTCGGCGCGGCCGGCGGCCCGCCCCGGCCGGACGTGCTGATCGTCGCGCGCGGCGGCGGCTCGCTCGAGGATCTCTGGGGCTTCAACGAGGAGATCGTGGTGCGCGCCGCGGCCGAGAGCGCGATCCCGCTGATCTCCGCCGTCGGCCACGAGACCGACACGACGCTGATCGACCTCGCGGCCGACATCCGCGCCCCGACGCCGACCGCGGCGGCCGAACTCGCCGTGCCGGTGCGGCTCGATCTGTTGCGCCAGATCGGCGAACTCGGCGCGCGCGGCGTCGGCGCGCTGATCCGCCTCGCCGCCCAGCGCCGGCGCGAGCGCGACGCGGCGGCGCGCCTGTTCGACAGTCGGGCCGACATTCTCGCCCCGCGCCGGCAGGCGCTCGACGGCGCGCTCGACCGGTGGGAGCTCGCCGCCTCGCGCGACGGGATGCGCCGGCGCGACCGGCTCGGCACAGCCGTCGCGCTGCTGGAGACGCATCGGCCGGTCGAGGAGCTGCGCCGCCGCCGCGAGGCGCTGGCGTCCCTCGGCCGCCGCCTCGAGGCGCGCGCGCCCGAAGCCGCGCGCCTGCGCGAGCGGCTGGCCGGCTACGGCGAGCGCCTGCGCGCCGGCTTCGTCTCGGCGACGCGCCTGTCCCGCCAGCGCCGCGCGCAGGATCTGGCGCGCGCCGGCGAGCGCCTCGCCGCCGCCTTGCGCGGCCTCGGCGAGACGCGGCGCGCGCGTCTCGCGGCGGCCGGCCAGATGCTCGATTCGCTGAGCTACGAGCGCGTTCTGGCGCGCGGCTATGCGGTCGTCTGGGAAGGTCGACGGCCGCTGCGCCGCGCCGGCGACGTGCGGCCCGGCGCCGCGGTGACGCTGCAATTCGCCGACGGGCGCGTCGCCGCGACGGCGGGCGACCGTCAGGGCGGGGCGGGCGAGGAAGCGTCGCGGCCGCTCGCCGGGCCGCCCCCGCGCGCCGCGTCCCCGCGCCGGCCGCGCAAGCCGGAGCCCGGCCCCGCCGGGCAGGGCGATCTGTTCTGAGCCCTGCGACGATGCGTCTTCCCCCAAAGATGGGCGCGCCCTCCGTTTGCGCCGGCGCGCGGGGGCGCTAACGTCGCGCACCGGGAGGAACACGATGCGCATAGCGCTGCTGGCCGACATTCATGGCAATCGGGAGGCGTTCGACGCCGCGCTGGAGGCGATTCGCCGCGAGGGCGCGGACCGCATCGCCCTGCTCGGCGATCTCGTCGGCTACGGCGCCGACCCCGGCTATGTCGTCGACCGCGCGGCGGAACTCGTGGCGCACGGCGCGATCGCGCTCAAGGGCAATCACGACGAGGCCGCCGTCGACGGCCGCACCGGCGGCATGAACGACTACGCCAAGGCGGCGCTGGAATGGACCGCCCGCCAGCTCGACGCCGCACAGAGCGCCTTCCTCGCCGGGCTCCCCCTGACCCATGAGGAGGACGACCGCCTGCTCGTCCACGCCGACGCCACTAATCCCGGCGACTGGCGCTACGTGACGGACGCGCGCGAGGCCGAGCGCAGCCTCAACGCGACCGACAAGCGCGTCACCGTGTGCGGCCATGTGCATCGCCCGCAGGTGTTCAACATGCTGCCCGGCCGCGCCGCCATCGCCTTCGTGCCGAACACGGGCACGCCGATCCCGCTGCTCAGCCAGCGCCGCTGGCTCGCCGTGCTCGGCGCCGTCGGCCAGCCGCGCGACGAAAATCCGTCCGCCGCCTACGCGGTGCTGGACACAGCGGCGAAATCCATCTGTTACCGCCGCGCGCCTTACGATATCGAGAGCGCGGCCAAGAAGATTCACGCCGCCGGCCTGCCGCAGATTCTGGCCGCGCGCCTGTTCGTCGGACGGTGAGGGAATGGCGCGCGAACTGCTCGAGACCGGCGCGACGATCGACGGTTTCCTGATCGGCGAGAAGATCCACATCGGCGGCATGGCCGAGCTGTGGAGCGTCACGCGGCCGGACATCGACGTTCCCATCCTGATGAAGGCGCCGCTCATTCTCGACGGCGAGGACGCCGAGGCGATCGTCGGCTTCGAGATGGAGCAGATGATCCTGCCCATGCTCTCCGGCCCGCATGTGCCGCGCTTCTTCGCGCAGGGCGATTTCGCCGATCAGCCCTACATCGTGATGGAGCGCATTCCCGGCCACTCGCTCTATCCGTGGCTGGAGAAGACGCCGCTGCCGGCGGACGAGGTGGCCGACGTCGGCGCCCGCATCGCGCAGGCGCTCAACGATCTGCACAAGCAGAACGTCGTGCATCTCGACATCAAGCCCTCGAACGTGATGCTGAAGCCCTCGGGCGAGATCGCCTTCGTCGATTTCGGCCTGTCGCGGCACCTGCATCTGCCCGATCTTCTGGCCGAGGAGTTCCGCCTGCCGATGGGCACCGGGCCCTACATGGCGCCCGAGCAGCTCTTCCGCATCCGCGACGACCGGCGCAGCGACATCTTCGCGCTCGGCGTGCTGCTCTACCATCTGGCGACCGGCGTGCGCCCCTTCGGCTTTCCGCGCAACGGCCGCGCCCTGCGCAAGCGGCTGTGGAAGGACCCGACGCCGCTCCTCGCCAGCGATCCGAAGTTTCCGCCCTGGTTGCAGGAGGTGATCCTGCGCTGCCTCGAGGTGCGGCCGGACGACCGCTACCAGAGCGCCGAGCAGCTCGCCTTCGATCTGCGCCATCCCGAACAGGTGCAGCTCACCGCCCGCGCCAGGCGCACGAAGGGCGACGGCATCGTCACGCGCCTGCGCCGCTACATGAAGGCGGCGGGCTACGAGCGCGCGATGTTCGAGTCGCAGGCGCTCGTCCACGCCCCGCATGCGCCGATCATCATGACCGCGGTCGATCTGACGCCGGGCGGCGAGGCGCTGGCGGCCGAGCTGCGCGCCATCGTCGGCCAGAAGATCGCCAGCTTCCCGGAGGCGCGGCTGGCCTGCGTCAACGTGCTGAAGCAGAACCGCGTCCAGCTCAACTATTCGCTCGACGCCTCCGGCCGCAATCTGCACGTCGCCCGTCTCGTCGAGCTGAAGGAGTGGGCGCGCCCGCTGGGCCTGGCCGCCTCGCGCATGACCTTCCACGTCCTCGAGGCGCCCGATCCCGCCCAGGCGCTGATCGGCTTCGCGCGGACGAACGACGTCGACCAGATCCTGCTCGGCGCGCGCGCCAGCTCGGCGCTGCGGCGCTATCTCGGCTCGGTCTCGGCGCAGATCGTGGCCGAGGCGCCCTGCACCGTCACCGTCGTGCGCCTGAAGCGCCGCGCGGGCGAGGAGGGCGATCACGAAAACGAGGCGGCGCCCGCCGACCCGGTTTCGCCGGTCGACGCGGCGTCGTAAAAGGGGGCTTGGCCACGCCGGACGCGCCCCATGAACCGACACGATCGCCAGCCCCTGCCGACAGAGGCGGAGCTGCATTATTCCGACAGCGACTATCGTGTCGTGAAACCCGGCGCCTTCGTGCGCTGCGCCGTCACCGGCCGACGCATCCCGCTCGAGGAGCTGCATTACTGGAGCGCCAAATTCCAGGAGGCCTACGCCGGCCCGCAGGAGGTCGCCGAGCGGCGCGCCCGCGCCGCCAGGGGGTGAAATTCAGCCCGCATTAACCATGCGCCGCCAAACTCCTTCCGGAACGGAGTTCACGTCATGTGCCGCTGGCTCGCCTACCGGGGTCGCCCCCGCCTGATGGAGGCGCTGGTCACCCAGCCCCAGCATTCGCTGATCGCCCAGTCCCTGCACGCCGACGAATCGAAGGCGACGACGAATGGCGACGGCTTCGGCGTCGGCTGGTATGGCGAGCGCCCGCAGCCCGGCCTCTATCGCGAGGTGCGCCCGGCCTGGTCGGACGAGAATCTGCGCAGCATCTGCGCGCAGGTGCGCTCGCCGATGTTCTTCGCCCACGTCCGCGCCTCCACCGGCACCGCCATCGCGCGCGCCAACTGCCATCCCTTCGCGCATGGCCGGCACATGTTCATGCACAACGGCCAGATCGGCGGTTACGCGCGGCTGAAGCGACGCATCGAGGCGATGATCCCGGACGAACTCTACGACGCGCGCGGCGGGGCGACGGATTCCGAGGCGCTGTTCCTCATCGCGCTGTCGCGCGGCCTTGCCGAGCAGCCGGTCGCCGCCCTCGCCTCGACCCTGCGCGACGTCGCCGCGATGATGCGGGAGGCCGGAATCGAGGAGGCGCTGCGCTTCACCGCCGCCGTGTCCGATGGCGAGCAGCTCGTCGCCGTGCGCTGGGCCTCGGACGAAAAGGCGCCTTCGCTCTACCACCGCGACGACGAGGGCGATCTCATCGTCGTGTCCGAGCCGCTCGACACCGACCGCGCCTGCTGGCGCCCGGTGCCGCAAGGCTGCGCGCTGATCGCCCGGCCCGACGCGCCGGTCGAGGTCCGCTGCATGAACGAGGCGATGCGGCAGGCGGCCTGAGGGCCGCGCTCAGCCTTTCTGCGGTTTGGCGGCGGCGCGCGTCGCAGGCTTGCGTGCGGGCTTCCGCGCCGCGGGCTTGACGACCGTCTTGGCGGCCCGTTTGGCGACTGCGGGTTTCGCCGCGACGGACTTGGCGGTCGCCGCCTTCTCGGCGGCCGGCGTGTCGCTCGCGCCTTTGTCGGCGTTCCGGTCCGCCGTCGCCTCGGCCGCCTTCATCGCCAGCGCCTCGATCTTCTTCAGCGCGCGGCGCTCGAGCTTCAGCGCCTTCAATTCGGTTTCGAGCGTCTTCAGCCCGTCCTTGCTCGCCAGCGTCGCAAGCTGCGGCTCGCCGGCGAGCAGCGCGCGGACGCGGCCCCCCTCGGCGCCGGCGCGCGCATGGTGATAACGCGCGACCTGCTTGGCGAAGAGCTTGTTCGATTTGTCCGACATTGTTTCCTTCAAAGTCCCGTTGCGCGGGCATGCTGATCGTTCGCCCTGTCACAATCCAGTCGCTTGATCGTCATCTTGCGGCGTATTCGTCGGCCGCGCCGCCCCTGCGCGACGGCCGAGGCGGTCTCCCCGCGCCAGTCGAAGTCGCGCCCGGCGAGGCCGGCGACAAACAGCGCAGGCAGCGCCGCGTCGCGCGCCAGCGCGGCGGCGAGCGTGCGCGCGTCGTAGCGCCAGCCGATCGCGCGCGCCATCGCCGCTTCGATCGCATGCCATGCCGCCAGCGTCGCGAGCGCGGCGGCCACGGACTCCGCGTCCGTCGCCCCCCAGGCGAGCGCGGCGGCCGTCGCCAACGCGGCCGGCGGCAGCGATCCTGCAAGGATCTCGAACGCGTAGATCGCCGGAAAGCTGGCGCGCCGCAGCCGAGCCCAGCGCAATTGCCGGCCCCATACGTCGCGCCAGGCGCGCCGGCCGAGCGGCTGGCCGAAGCCGGGGCCGGCGAGTCGCACGCGCATTCCGGCTCGGCGCATCGCTTTGGTGAAGGCGGCGTCCTCCGCCGGTTCTTGCGCCAGCGCTCCATAGCCGCCGGCGCGCTCCAGATCGGCGCGCGCGCAAAACAGCGTCTTGCCCTGCGCAAAGCCGAAGCCAAGCGCGTCGACCGTATATTGCAGGCGCGCCTGAAACAGATTCAGCGTCGCCGCCTCGATCTCGGCCGCGAATCCTGCGGGCCGCACGCCGATTGGCGGCGCGGACACGAGGCCGACGCCGGGGCCGCGCGCCGCCCACAGGCGCGCAAGGTAATCGGGCGGCAGAAGCACGTTGCAATCCGACAGCACGATCCACTCCGCCGTCGCGGCGCGCCAGCCCTTCATGCAATTGTCGAGCTTGGCGTTAGAGGTGAGGCGTTCGGCGCCCACGAGCAGACGCGCATCCGCGTCGCGATGGCGGGCGATCGCGGCGCGCGCGAGGGCGGCCGCCGGGTCGTCGTCGCGCGCGACGCAGAAGATGATCTCCCGATCGCCCTCGAGCGCGAAGGTCGTTTCGATCGTCTCGGAGAGATCGGCGTCGAGCCCGCAGAGCGGGCGGATGACGCAGATCGGCGGCGGCGTCTCGCACGACCGCGGCTGCGGGCGTAGCGCGCGACCCGCCAGCGCGGCGCTCAGCAGATGAAGGAACAGCAGCGAGAGCGCCGCGACGGCGCAGATGAGCGCAAGCGAATCCATGCGCAAGACGAGCCAGCCGGAAATGACATGGCGGTGACGCGCCGGCGACCCGGCGACGACGCGGCGGCGCGCGCTGTCATATCCCTGACAGCCGACTCTGGCACAGCCGCCAAGGGACTGACGCAAGAGGGCCTGACGTGGCGCAACCGACTCCATCCCAATGTCGTGCGATCTTCATCTCCGACGTGCATCTCGGCGCGCGGGGCTGCAACGCGACGGCTCTGCTTGACTTCCTGGCCGGTCACGAAGCCGAGACGATCTATCTCGTCGGCGACATCGTCGACGGGTGGCGATTGAAGGCGTCGTGGCGCTGGCCGCAATCGCACAACGACGTGGTCGAGGAATTGCTGCGCAAGGCGCGCGAGGGCGCGCGCATCGTCTACGTGCCCGGCAATCACGACGAGTTCCTGCGCCAGTACGCCGGCATGCATCTCGGCGTCGTCGAAATCGTCGAGGAGGCGATCCACCACACCGCCGACGGCAAGCGGATGCTCGTCCTGCACGGCGACAAGTTCGACGCCGTGGTCACCAATATTCGCTGGCTCGCGCTACTCGGCGACTCGGCCTATGACTTCGCCATCTGGCTGAGCATCCACATCTCGCGCTTCCGCCGCTGGCTCGGCCTGCCGGAGTGGTCGCTGTCGGCGTGGAGCAAGCAGAAGGTGAAGCGCGCGGTCAACTACATCTCGGCGTTCGAGGACGCCGTGGCCGCCGACGCGGCGCGCCACGGCGCCGACATCGTGCTGTGCGGCCATATCCACAAGCCTGCGATGCGGCGCTGCGGCGGCGTGCTCTACCTCAACGCCGGGGACTGGATCGAAAGCTGCTCTGCGATTCTCGAACATCCGGACGGGCGCATCGAGGTCGTGGCGTGGAGCGCCAGCGCGCGCGCCGCGCGTCCGATCGCGCCGGCGCTCGTCTGGTCCAACGCTGCGTGAGCTAGCGCCGCACGAAAGTGAGATAGGCGCTGGTGCGCCCTTCGCGGCGCGCCTTCTCCTCGTAGCGTGTCGAACGCCAGCCCGCCCACGGGGCCAGCCAGTCCGCGCTCGTCGTCGCCGGCCAGTCGTAGTCGGGCGAGCGCAGCATGCGTTGCAGCGTCCAGCCGGCGTAGTCGTCGATGTCGGTGGCGAAGCAGAGCAGGCCGCCGGGCGCGAGCGCGCGGGCGAGGCGCTTCAGCGTCGCGTCCGAGACGAAGCGGCGCTTGCGCTGCCGGCGCTTCGGCCACGGGTCGGGATAGAGGATGTCGACGCGCGCGAGGCTGGCCGCCGGCAGCCGGTCGATCAGGCGCCCCGCGTCGTTGGCGTGGATGCGGACATTGTCGAGATTGCCCTCCTCGATCAGCGCCAGCGCCTTGGCGACGCCGTTGACGAAGGGCTCGCAGCCGATGAAGCCGACGTCCGGAGTCTCGCCGGCGCGCTGCGCCAGATGCTCGCCGCCGCCGAAGCCGATCTCGAGCCGGTAGCCCGTCATGGCGCGGCCGAACAGCGCCGCCAGGTCGAGCGGCCCGTCCGGAACCGACAGATGCGGCAGCAGCGTCTGCATCAGCCCGGCGTGATGCTCGCGCAGCGTCTTGCCGTGGCGCCGTCCGTAGAAGGGCGCGGCCTCGGGCGGCGGCGGATTGCCGGAGGGGCGCTCGCCCTTGCGGCGGCCGGGGCGGGCGGCGCCCGCATCGTCGTTCACATCGTTCATGCGCGCCGGTTAGGACGCGCGCCGCCTGCGCGCAAGAGCGAGCGGTCGGCGCGAACGCAAAACGGCCCGGCGCGGGCCGGGCCGTGATCGTGTCGACAGAGGCTCCGGACCTCAGATCGCCTTCTTGATCGCCTCGACGAGGTCGGTCTTCTCCCAGGAGAAGCCGCCGTCGGCGTCCGGCGCGCGGCCGAAATGGCCGTAGGCGGAGGTGCGGGCGTAGATCGGCTTGTTGAGGTCGAGATGGGTGCGGATGCCGCGCGGGGTGAGGTCCATCACCTGCGCCACCGCGTTCTCGATCAGCGCCTCGTCGACGGCGCCGGTGCCGTAGGTGTCGGCGTAGATCGACAGCGGCCGGGCGACGCCGATCGCGTAGGAGAGCTGGATGGTGCAGCGCTTGGCGAGGCCCGCCGCCACGACGTTCTTGGCGAGGTAGCGCGCGGCGTAGGCGGCCGAGCGGTCGACCTTGGTCGGATCCTTGCCGGAGAACGCGCCGCCGCCATGCGGGGCCGCCCCGCCATAGGTGTCGACGATGATCTTGCGGCCGGTCAGGCCGGCGTCGCCGTCCGGCCCGCCGATGTAGAACTTGCCGGTCGGGTTGATGTGCCAGACCGTGTTCTTGTCGATCCACTCCTTCGGCAGCGCCTGCCGCACATAGGGCTCGACCAGATCGCGCACCTGACGCGAGGTCATGTCCTCGACGAGGTGCTGGTGGCTGACGACGATCTGCGTCACGCCGACCGGCCTGCCGTTCTCGTAGCGCACGGTGACCTGGCTCTTGGCGTCGGGGCCGAGCACGGTCTCCTTGCCGGAATGGCGCGCCTCGGAGATCAGGCGCAGGATCTTGTGGGCGTAGAGGATCGGCGCCGGCATCAGCTCCGGCGTGTCGTCGCTGGCGTAGCCGAACATGATGCCCTGATCGCCCGCGCCTTCCTCGGCGTTGGTCGGCTGCTTGGCGTCGACGCCCTGCGCGATGTCGGCGGACTGGGGATGCAGACACACCTGCATGTCGGCGTTCTGCCAGTGGAAGCCGTCCTGCTCGTAGCCGATGTCCTTGATCGCCATGCGCGCGACATGGGCGATCCAGTCCTTCGTCACATGCGCGGGGCCGCGCGTCTCGCCGGCGATGACGACCTGATTGGTGGTCGCCAGCGTCTCGCAGGCGGCGCGGATCGCCCACGGGTCGATCCCGGCCTTCGGCCCCTCGCGGTAGAACAGGTCGACGATCTCGTCGGAGATGCGGTCGCACACCTTGTCGGGATGGCCTTCGGAAACGGATTCGGAAGTGAAGAGATAGTTGGAGCGGGCCACGTGGTTCTCCGGAAGGCGAAGTCGGGCGGGCGGCGGCCGACGGCGCGCCGCTGTGTCTGTCCGAGTCGAGGCGACTCGTCAAGTTTAGTAAGAACGAATCGTTCGTTAAAGAGAACGTAACGTCAGGGCGTTTCCGCCGGCTGCGCGGCGATCTTCGTCACCAGATCGATAACGCTGCGGCGCAGCTCCGGGCTGGCGATCCTGAGGAAGGCGCGGTGCAGGGCCATGGCCTCGCGCGCGACCGCCGGATCGCTCGCCTCGTAGCCGGCCTGTCCCGCCTCGGCGAACCCCGGCTGGCCGTCCGCGCCGGCCTCGCCGAGCAGATAGGAGGTCGACACGCCGAGAAATTCGGCGATCGGCCCGAGCGAGCCGGCGCCGATGCGGTTCTTGCCGTTCTCGTACTTCTGGACCTGCTGGAAGGTGACGCCGATGGCCTTGGCGAGGGCGGACTGGGTGAGCTTGAGCTCGACGCGGCGGGCGCGGATGCGTTCGCCGACGCCCTTGTCGATAGTGTTCGTCGCCGCCCTTGGCATCGCGCCTGTAAACCCTCTCGCTCGCGTCAGGGTTGTACGGCGCCCCTCGGGATGACGCAACGTCAAATTGCATCACCCAAGGGAAAACAATTCAGCGTTGCAGCCGACCGACCAGCGCGCCGGCCAGACACAGCGCTCCCAGCAACAGCGCGGCCCAGTGGCCCCAGCGGGCGAACGGCGGCGGCGAGATGGCCGCCGGCAGCGGGGCGTCGAGCACGTCGGCGACGCCGAGCGGCAGCGAGGCGCGGATGCGGCCATAGGGGTCGATCACGGCGGAGACGCCGGTATTGGCGGCGCGCACCAGAGGCAGCCCTTCCTCGACGGCGCGCAGGCGCGCCTGCGCCAGATGCTGGTAGGGGCCGGAGGTCGCGCCGAACCAGCCGTCATTGGTGACGTTCAGCATCAGACCCGGCCGGCGCGCCTCGTCGCGTCCCTCGGGCGTCACCTCGCCGGAGAAGATCGCCTCGTAGCAGACCAGCGGCGCGACGGCGGGCAGGCCCGGAACCGTCAGCGGCCGGCGCCGTGCGCCGGCGGTGAAGCCGCCCGGAATATGCACGAACTGGGTGATCCCGAGGGCCCGCCACATCCCCTTGAACGGCAGATACTCGCCGAAGGGCACGAGATGCGCCTTGTCGTAGCTCTCGACGATCGCCCCGCCCGGGCTTACCACCTGAATGGCGTTGAAATAGGCGGCGGCCTGCTCGTCGAGGCGGGCCGCGCCGGTGATCAGGGTCGTCCCGCCCTTCAGCGCTGCGCCGATGCGGGCGAGCGCGCCGGCGTCGCGCGACAGGATGAAGGGGAAGGCCGATTCCGGCCAGATCAGATGCGTCGCGTCGGCGACGCCGGTCGATTGCGGCGAGGTCGCCCGATCCGACAGATCGAGATACCGCGTCAGGATCGCGTCCTTGTTCTCCGGGCGGAACTTGGCGTCCTGCGGCAGGTTTGGCTGCATCACGCGCAGCTTGACGCCCTTCACCACCTCCTCGCCCGCGCCCGCCAGCCGCAGGCCGCCGAAGGCGATCAGCGCGGCGAAGGCGATCAGCGCATAGCCGACCGGCGACCGCGCGAGGCGCCGGCGAACCGGATCGGCGAGCGTCGCCGGCGCGGCGCAGATCGCGACGACGGCCAGCGTCAGTCCCCACAGGCCGATCCAGGCCGAGGCCTGCGCCAGCACCAGATTGCCGCCGAACGCCATGCCGAGCGCGTTCCACGGGAAACCGGTGAAGATATTGCCGCGCAGCCATTCGGAGGCGCCGAGCCCGGCGGCGAGCGCCAGCACGCGCCAGCCCCCGGTCGACCAGACCAGCCGCGACAGGGCGAAGCCGAGCGCGGGAAACAGCGCCAGCCCCGCCGGCAGGCCGAGCACGCCGAGCGGCAGCGCCCAGGCGAATTTGTCGGCCTCGACGAGAAACGCCGCGCCGAGCCACCACAGGCCGGCGAGAAAATAGCCGAAGCCCCACCACCAGCCGGCGGCCGCGGCGCGGCGCAGCGCGGCCGGGCTCGCCAATCCGCCGCCCGCGGCCGATCCGTCGATCAGCCACACAGCGAGGGTGAGCGAGACCGCCATCGCGGGCGCGGCGTCGACGGGCGCCATGGCGAGCGCCCCGCAGGCCCCGGCGGCGAAGGCGATCGCGCGGCGCCGCCAGCCGTCGGCCAGAATGACCGCATGGGCGAGCCGCGTCAGCGCGGGCCTTGCGCGCGTGCTGTCTGCGATGGCGCCTGCGTCGCTCAAGCCGCGTCCCCTCCCGCCCCGAATCGGCGAGCGCGAGACTAGCCGGTTTCGCCCGGCTTGTCGGAGGCGCTCTCGCCCGCCTCGGCGGCGGCCCGGCGGATCAGCCGCACGCGCTTCACGCGGCGCGGATCGGCGTCGAGAATCTCGATGTCGAACCGGCCGGGTCCGGGAATGATCTCGCCGCGCGCCGGCACCCGCCCGGCGAGCGTGGTGACGAGGCCGCCGAGCGTGTCCACCTCCTCGGCCTCCGCGTCCGCCGCGAAATCGGCGCCGGCGACGGCGGCGACCTCCTCGAGGCTCGCCCGCGCGTCGGCGAAGAATTCGGCCTCGCCCGTCTTCTCGACGAGAGGTCCCTCGGTCTCGTCGTGCTCGTCCTCGATCTCGCCGACGATCTGCTCGACGATGTCCTCGATCGAGACCAGGCCGTCGGTGCCGCCATATTCGTCGATGACGAGCGCCATGTGCGTGCGCGTCGCCTGCATCTTCACCAGCAGGTCGAGCGCCGGCATCGAGGGCGGCACGTAGAGGACGGGGCGCAGGATGTTGGCCTGCGCCAGCGGCACCGACAGATCGAGCGCGCCGACGAGGCGCTGCGGCGCCGCGCCGGCGCCGGCCTGCGCGTCGCGCCGCGCCCGCCGCGCCAGCGCCGCGCCGGCGATGTAGTCGAGGAAGTCGCGGATGTGGACCATGCCGCGCGCGTCGTCGAGCGTGTCGCCATGCACGGGAAAGCGCGAATGCCCGGCGGTGCGGAACAGCGCCAGCACGTCGCCCAGCGTCGCCTCGATCGACACGCCGACGATGTCGGCGCGCGGCACCATGATGTCGCCGATGCGGATCTCGTGCAGGCCGAGCACGTTGGTCAGCATCGAGCGTTCCTGCGCCGACAATTCGCCACTCTGGCTCGAATCGGCGATGGCGTCCTCGATGTCGTCGCGCGCCGAGGGCGCGCCGAGTCCGAGCAGGCCGCGGAAGCGGTCCAGCAGCGACGGCGCGCTCGCTCGCGTCTCCCGGCCGGAGTCCGGGGGCGTGTCGGCGGCGCTCATCGGTTCGTCTCCTGTGTGTCGTCGCGGTTGTCGGCGTAAGGGTCGGCGATTCCAAGCCGCGCCAGCGCGCGCCGCTCGGTCGCCTCCATCGTCTCGGCCTCGTCGTCCGTCTCGTGATCGTAGCCGATCAGATGCAGAAATCCGTGCGCCACGAGATGCGACACATGGTCGGCGAGGCTCTTGCCCTCCTCGCGCGCCTCGCGCGCGCTCGTCTCCTGCGCCACCGCGATGTCGCCGACGAGCGGCGCGCGGGCCAGCGTCTGCGGCGTCGCGGCGGGGAAGGACAGCACGTTGGTCGGCTTGTCGAAGCCGCGCCATTGCCGGTTGAGCGCGCGGATCGCCGCGTCGTCGCAGAACAGCACGCTGATCTCGGCGCCGGGCGCGAGCTTCGCCTTCGTCTCGGCGAGGGCCGCGTCGACGGCGCGGCGCGTCAGCGCCTCGACGTCGAGCCCGTCCCAGAGCGGCGAGTCGATCGCGACCTCGATCTGCGGCGCGCGCTTGCGTGCGTTGCGACTTCGCCCTTCGCTCATGTCGTCGGCGTCCCCTCGCGGGTCCGGCGGGCGGACGCCTCGTAGGCGCCGACGATGCGGCGCACGAGGTCGTGGCGCACCACATCCGCCTCCTTGAAGACGACATGGCCGACGCCTTCCAGCCCCGCGCACAGGCCGATCGCCTCGGACAGGCCCGAGCGCTGGCCCGGCGGAAGGTCGGTCTGCGTCGGATCGCCGGTGACGATCATGCGCGAGCCTTCGCCGAGGCGGGTGAGGAACATCTTCATCTGCATCGAGGTGGCGTTCTGCGCCTCGTCGAGCAGCACGGCCGCGTTGGTGAGCGTGCGCCCGCGCATGAAGGCGAGCGGCGCCACTTCGATCATGCCGGTCTGCATGCCGCGCTCGACCATGCGCCCGTCCATGAAATCGTGCAGCGCGTCGAAGATCGGGCGCAGATAGGGATCGACCTTCTCGCGCATGTCGCCGGGCAGGAAGCCGAGCCGCTCGCCGGCCTCGACCGCGGGGCGCGACAGGATGATGCGCTCGACGACGCCGCGCTCGAGCAGCTGCACCGCGTGGCCGACGGCGAGCCATGTCTTGCCCGTGCCCGCCGGCCCTTCGGCGAAGACGAGTTCGTATTGCTTCAGCAGACGCAGATAGAGATCCTGCGCCGCATTGCGGGCGCGCACCGATCCGCGCTTGCGCGTCGTCACCTGATCGAAGGCGCCGCGCGGCGCCTCGGCCTCGCGAAGAGGATCGCGCAAGGACTCCCGCAAGAACAGATTGCCCTGCACGACGCCTTCCTGAATCGCGCCGTCGACGTCTCCGAGCGTCGCGGGCTGGCCCGCCTTCACGCGCTCGTAGAGATTTTCGAACACGCGGCGGGCGTGCTCGGCCGCCTCGTTCGGACCGCGGATGACGATGTGGTTGCCGTTCGCCGTGGCGGCGACGCCGAGGCGCCGCTCGATCTTGGCGATGTTCTGGTCGTAATGGCCGAAGACGAGTTGCGCGAGGCGGTTGTCGTCGAAGGCGAGCGTGATCTCGGCGGGGCCGTCCGTCGCGGCGAAGGGCTCGGGGCGAGGCTCGGCGCGCGGCGCGCGCTCCGTCGGTTTCAGCGCCATGCTCCTCCTTCGGCCGGCGCGGCGGCGCGGGCCTGTGCTTGCGCGTTGCGTCCGGTCAGCCGGCCGAACAGCGAGTTCGGCCCCTGCGCGACGATCTCGACCTCGGCGAGCGAGCCGATCAGGCTCGCCGGCCCGTCGACATGCACGGCCTGCAGCCAGGGCGATTTGCCGGCGATCTGCCCGGCGTGGCGCCCGCGCTTCTCGAACAGCACCGCGCAAATCTTGCCGACGGTCGCCGCGTTGAAGGCCTGTCGCTGCTCCTCCAGCAACGCCTGCAGGCGATGCAGGCGCGCGCTTTTCGTCGCCTCGTCGATCTGGCCGTCCATGTCGGCGCCGGGCGTGCCGGGGCGCGGCGAATATTTGAACGAGAATGCGGAGGCGAAGTTCACCTCGCCGATGAGCTGCATCGTCGCTTCGAAATCCGCCTCGCTCTCGCCCGGAAAGCCGACGATGAAATCGGACGACAGCGCGATGTCGGGCCGCGCCGCGCGCACCGCGCGCACGATCTGACGATAGCGCGCCGCGTCGTGCCGGCGGTTCATCGCCGCCAGAATGCTGTCGGAGCCCGACTGCACCGGCAGATGCAGGAACGGCATCAGGGCCGCGCAATCGCCATGCGCGGCGATCAGCGCGGCGTCCATCTCGTTGGGGTGGCTCGTCGTGTATCGAACGCGCGCGACGCCGGGTATCGCCGCGACGGCGCCGATCAGCGCGCCGAGACTCGATTCGACGCCGTTGGCGTCGAGCCCGTGCCAGGCGTTGACGTTCTGGCCGATCAGCGTGATCTCGCGCACGCCGGCCTGCGCGAGGCCGCGCGCGTCGGCCAGCACCTTCGCCATCGGCCGCGAGACCTCCGCGCCGCGCGTATAGGGCACCACGCAGAAGGAGCAGAACTTGTCGCAGCCTTCCTGCACGGTGACGAAGGCGGACGGCCCGCGCGCCTGTGTCCTGGCGGGGGAGGGCTGGGCGAGATGGTCGAACTTGTCCTCGAGCGGAAACTCGGTGTCGACGACGGGCGCGCGGGCGGATTCGGCGAGCAGCTCCGGCAGGCGGTGATAGCTCTGCGGGCCGACGACGACGTCGACCGCCTTCTGGCGGCGCAGGATCTCGGCGCCTTCGGCCTGCGCGACGCAGCCGGCGACGACGACCGTCGTGCCGAGGCCCTCGCCGGCGCGCGCGGCCTTCAGCTCGCGCACCTTGCCGAGTTCGGAGAACACTTTCTCGGTCGCCCGCTCGCGGATGTGGCAGGTGTTGAGGACGACGAGATCGGCCTCCTCCATGCGGGCGGTCTCGTCGAAGCCCTCGGGCGCCAGAACGTCCGCCATGCGCTGGGCGTCGTAGACGTTCATCTGGCAACCGTAGGACTTGACGAACAGCTTCTTGCGGCGCGGCGCGGCCTCGGCCGGGCGCGCCGGCGCGCCCTCGCCGCCTCCATCCGTGTCGTCCAGAAGATCCATCGCCTCGCCGTCGCGCCCCCTCGGGAGCCTGTTCCTGTTTAGGACCTTTGGGGGCGCTTGAGAAGAACGAGATGGCGGGCGCCGGCGCGTTTCCCGCGTCAGTCGAGATCGCGCTTCAGAATCAGCGCGGTGACCGGGCCTTCGGGGCGCGGATAGTAGCCTTTGCGCCGCCCCGCCTCGGTAAACCCGGCGCGGCGGTAGAGCGCGAGGGCGGCCTGATTGTCCTCCGCCACCTCGAGGAACAGCCGCGCCACGCCCATGTCGGCCAGCCGGCGCATGTGCCGGGCGAGCAGCATGCGCGCCCCGCCGCGCCGGCGCTGGCCGGGGGCGGTGGCGATGGCGAGGATTTCCGCCTCGTCGCCGGCGCGCCGCGACAGCACGAAGCCGTGGAGCGTCGCGCCGCCGCCCTCGTAGGCGCCGTCGGCGACGCAGGCGCTGGAGGCCAGCAGGCTCTCGAACTCCGCCTCGCTCCAGTGGTGGGCGAAGGAGGCCGCGTGGATCGGCGCGCAGGCGCCCGCCTCGGCCGAGCCGATCTGCCGGGCGACGAGCGGGCGCCGCCGCCCGAACAGCATCTGGAACATCAGGCCGTCCGCAGCGGCGCGCGGGCGATGCGCCCGTTGGTCTGCGCCTTGGCGTCGGGCGCCTTGAGGTAGAGCGGCTTCGGCGGCGCGGTCTCGGGGTCGGCGGCAAGGCCGAGCCGGGCCACCCAACCGATGTCCGGCGCCTCGACCGGCCCGGCCATCTCGGCCGTGATGCCGATCAGCTTGGCGTCGGCCGCGAGGGCCGGGGCGCCGGAGCCGGCGACGCGGAACGGGCCGGAGCCGAGCGCCCGCACCGTCTCGCGGATGCCGGCCAGGCGCGGCGTCATCAGCGTCCGTCCGCCGGCGGCGAAGGCCTGCACCCAGATCGCCCCGTGCCGCGCGTCGATGGCGACGACGGCGAGCCCGGCGCGCCGGTCGGCCACCAGCGGGGCGGCGAGGGCGGCGAGCGTCGACACGCCGACGACCGGGGCCTGACGGGCGAGGCCGAAGGCGCGCGCCGCCGCGATGCCGATGCGGATGCCGGTGAAGGAGCCGGGGCCGACGGTGACCGCGATCCGGTCGATCGCCTCGATGCCGCCCTCGACGCGGGCGAGCACCCGCTCGACCAGCGGCAGCAGCGCTTCGGCGTGGCCGCGCTCCATGACGATCGATTCGGCCGATTCGGGCGCCTCGGCGCCCGCCTCGAGCACGCAGGCCGCCGTCGCGCCGAGGGCGGTGTCGATCGCCAGAATCTTCATGCGCGCCAGATTGCAGGGAGCGGGAGTCGTGTCAAACGCGGGCAGGGCGCCACGCGGACCGCGAGCCTCCGGCTCGCTCCTGCTCAGGCGCCGCCAGATTGCGAGCCGGAGGCTCGCGGTCCAAACCACCCGGATCGCGAGCCTCCCGCTCGCAGCCGTCTCGGCTCCCCCGCTATTCCGCCGCGCGCTGGAACAGCGGCGCGGGCGCGGCGGCGGGCGTCTCGGGCAGGTCGAGATTGGCGATCTTCTGGCCGCGCTTCAGCGGCCCGTTCTGTCTGGTGCTGCGGTCACAAAATGCACCGTAGACCCGCCGTCGAGCCGGCACGCTTGTGACTCGGATCAAGCTAGAGCCGAACAACCGATCCCGTCCGCAAAAGAACGTGGGGGGAACGGCGTGAACCGCTTGTGCGTCGCTTCGTCGGGATGTATGGTGCGAAAATCACTTCGGGGGCGCTTTGAGCCATGACGCTGGACATTGAACGGACCATTGCCAACCTTCGCGCGGCGTTGAAGGCGGCCTATGATGCTGGCCACGCTGCTGGCGAAGCAGCGGCGCGTGAGTCGCTGGCCAAGCGAGTCGCCGCCGTCTTGAGTAACTCAACATCTGACACGCGGTTGGAAGAGAGCTATCAAGCTGCCCAGAAGCCGTACTTTCCGCTAAGTGATACGCCACCTAGCGGGAACTCCGTAAATATCCGCGGGACGATTCTGCGGACCCTCCCAAAATTCGGCGAATCAGGCGCGACTGTCCGAGAAATCGCTGTTGCTGCGGGCCTGAATGAATATTCCACCCGTGGAATGTTGAACCGCATGCGCCATGAAGGGCGTGTCACTAAAATTGGCAACCGTGATGGAAAATGGCGGATCGTGGGTCGCCCGCTCGTCGTGATCGATGACGTCTTAGGAGAAATCACGATGACGGACGGTCCACAACGCAGCGAACAACTTAAAGAAGGCTCGGTTCCGCGAGCGGATACCGAGCCTCCGAAAAGTGGGTGGTAGCTAGGGCGAGGCGAGCAATCCAACGCTGGCCTCACGGGTGCGAGTCCCGTCACCACTAATAGAGCCCCCTTCCACAAGGAGCTCAATCTCGTCCGCTCCCTTCCAAAAGGAGTGGATTATAATACTAGAGACCCGCGAGGTCAGGGGTTCCACACCCTGAACTCGCGGAGGCACCACCCAACAACACGGGCGAAGCGAAGCGGTCCACCACTTTGGCGACATACGATCCAATGTCGCTGAATCGTGAATTTCAGCTAGCGACAGAACGTTCGCGTGAGGCTCCCCCCCCCCGCTATTCCGCCGCGCGCTGGAACAGCGGCGCGGGCGCGGCGGCGGGCGTCTCGGGCAGGTCGAGATTGGCGATCTTCTGGCCGCGCTTCAGCGTCCGGTCGGCCGAGAGCGCCATGCCCGCCACGTCCTCCTGCGCCTGCCGGAAATGCGTCTCCAGCTTGCCCGCCCGCTCGGCGAGGCGGCGCACGTCCTCCATCATCTTGGCCACCTCGGTCTGGATGGCGTGCGCCTGCTCGCGGATGCGCGCGTCGCGCACGATGGCGAGCATCACCTGCACCGCCATCATCAGCAGCGAGGGCGAGACGATGATCACGCGCGCCTTGTGGGCGCGCTGCACCACGTCCTCGAACATCTCGTTGAGATCGGCGAACACCGCCTCGGAGGGAACGAACAGCAGCGCGATGTCCTGCGTCTCGCCGGGAATGAAATACTTGTCGGCGATGTCCTTCACATGGCGGATGAAGTCGCCGCGCACTCGGGCGCGCGCGGCCTGCCGCGCCTCCTCGTCGCTCGCCTCCTTCAGCGCCGAGAAGCCCTCCAGCGGGAATTTGGCGTCGACGACGAGGGCGCGCTCGTCGCCCGGCAGGCGGATCACGCAGTCGGGCCGCGTGCGGTTCGACAGCGTCGCCTGAAACTCGAAAAAGGCGGCCGGCAGCCCGTCGCGGACGATCGCCTCCATCCGCCCCTGGCCGAAGGCGCCGCGCGCCTGCTTGTTGGCCAGAATGTCCTTCAGGCCGACCACCTGCTCGGTCAGTCCGGCGAGCCGCGTCTGCGCCGCGTCGATCACCGCGAGGCGCTCGTTGAGCTTGCCGAGATTGTCGCTCTGCGCCTTCGTCTGCTCCTGCAATCCCTGGCCGACTCGGCTCGTCACCGCGTCGAGCCGCTCGGCCATCAGCCGGGCGAGGTCTATCTGCCGGGCCGACAGCGCCTCGCCCATCTGCGAGAGCCGGCCCGTCAGCTCGGCGTTGGCGCGGCCGATCTCGGCCATCTTGTCGTCCATCTCGCGCTGCCGCTCGGCGAGCGCGGCGGCCTCGGCGGCGCGCGCCCGCGCCCCCCGCGAGACGCTGAGGAGCGTCAGCAGCAGGAGGAGGAGCGCCAGCCCGCCCGCCGCCAGCGCGAGCTGGAGAAGCGTGACCGGCTGATCGGCGATGACGAGGACGACGTCGTTCATCGCGCCAGCGTAAACCGATTCGCGCCGCCGCGCGAACGGAGCGCGAACGAATTGACCCCGGCGCGCCTCGCCCTTAAGTCAGCGCCGAGCGAACGAGTGCATCCGTCCATGGCGATCCGACCGATCCTGATCCTTCCCGACACGCGCCTGCGCGCCGTCTCCGCCCCCGTGCCTTCGGTGGACAAGGCGACGCGGGCGCTGATGGAGGACATGCTGGAGACGATGTACGACGCCCCCGGCATCGGGCTCGCCGCCATTCAGGTCGGCGTCGCCAGTCGCGTCATCGTCCTCGACACCTCGAAGAAGGACGAGGAGAAGAAGCCTCTCGGCCTGATCAATCCCGAGATCGTCTGGACCGGCGCGGAGACCTCCGTCTACGAGGAGGGGCTGCCTGTCCATCCCCGATTATTACGAGGAGGTGGAGCGCCCCGCGCAGGTGCGCGTGCGCTACCTCGACGGGCAGGGCAAGGCGCAGGAGATCGAGGCCGACGGCATTCTGGCCACCTGCCTGCAGCACGAGATCGACCATCTCGACGGCGTGCTGTTCATCGACCATATCTCGAAGCTCAAGCGCGACCGCGTGGTCAAGAAGTTCCAGAAGCTCGCCAAGCGCGAGACGCAGGAGGGCTGAGCGGCGCCGCCGCCCGGAGCGAGGATCGGCCTGTCATGACCCTGCGCATTGTGTTCATGGGCACGCCGGAATTCGCCGTGCCGACGCTCTCGGAGATCGTCGGGCAGGGGCACGAGGTCGTCGCCGTCTATACGCGCGCGCCCAAACCGGCCGGCCGGCGCGGGCTGGACCTCACGCCCTCGCCCGTGCAGCGGCTCGCCGAGCAGTTCGCCATTCCCGTGCTGACGCCGCGCACGCTGCGCGATCCGGCCGCGCAGGAGGCCTTCGCCGCGCAAGGCGCGGACGTCGCGGTCGTCGTCGCCTACGGGCTCATTCTGCCCAAGCCCGTGCTGGAGGCGCCGGCGCTCGGCTGCCTCAATTTGCACGCCTCGCTGCTGCCGCGCTGGCGCGGCGCCGCGCCCATCCAGCGCGCCGTCATGGCCGGCGACGTGCAGACCGGCGTGATGGTCATGGCCATGGAGGAGGGGCTCGACACCGGCCCCGTCGGCATGGCCGAGCGCGTTGCGATCGGCGCCGACGAGACGGCCGGCGAGCTGCACGACCGGCTCGCCCCCATCGGCGCCGGCCTGATGGCGCGCGCCCTCGCCGCGCTGTCGCGCGGCGCGCTGCAATTCACGCCCCAGAGCGAGGAAGGGGCGCTCTACGCCGCCAAGATCGACAAGGCGGAGGCCCGCATCGACTGGGGCAAGCCGGCGGCGGAGTTGCACAATCTCGTGCGCGGCCTGTCGCCTTTCCCCGGCGCCTGGTTCGAGGTCGATCTCGGCCGCGGCCCGGAGCGCGTGAAGGTTTTGCGCACCACCCGCGCCGAGGGCGCCGGCGCGCCGGGAACGCTTCTCGACGAGACAGGCCTCGTCGCCTGCGGGCAGGGCGCGCTGCGGCTCGTGCAGGTGCAGCGCGCCGGCCGCGGGCCTGTGGGCTTCGACGAATTTCGGCGCGGCGCCCGGCTCGAACGCGGTAATGTGCTGGCATGAGCCGCGCCCCCGACTTCGCCGAGATTCGGCCCGAGCGCCCCGAGGACCGCGCCGCGATCCGCGCGCTGTTGACCTCCGCTTTCGCCTCGACGGCCGAGGCCGATCTGGTCGACGCGCTGCGCGCGGCCGGCGACCTGTCGCTCGCGCTCGTCGCCGGCGACGAGACGGGCCTCGCCGGCTTCGTCGGCCTCTCGCGCGCCACGCTCGGCGGCCGGCCGGCTCTCGCGCTCGCCCCGCTGGCGGTGGCCGAGCGCCGGCAGTTCGAGGGCGTCGGCTCGCGCCTCGTGCGCGCCGCGATCCGCGATCTCGAGCCGCGCTGGTCTGGCGCGATCGTCGTGCTCGGCGATCCGCTCTGGTATGCGCGTTTCGGCTTCTTCCCGGCGCCGGCCGTCGCCTGCCGCTGGGCCGGCCCGCACATGATGGCGCTGTCGGTCGGCGAAGCGGCGAGCCCGCTCGTCGGCGAGATGGTCTACGCGCCGGCCTTCGACGCGCTCTGATGCCGCGTCACAAACTGACGATCGAGTATGACGGGCGCCCCTTCGTCGGCTGGCAGCGGCAGGCGAACGGGATGTCCGTGCAGCAGGCGCTGGAGGAGGCGGTCGCCGCCGTGCAGGGCGGCGCGCCCGCGACGATCCATGGCGCCGGGCGCACCGACGCCGGCGTGCACGCGACGGGGCAGGTGGCGCATGTCGATCTCGTCCGCCTCTGGCGCGGCGACAAATTGCGCGACGCGCTGAATGCGCATCTGCGCCCGCATCCGGTCAGCGTCGTCGTCGCCGAGCCGGTCGCGGACGATTTCGAGGCCCGCTTCTCGGCCGTGAAGCGGCACTATGTTTATCGCATCCTCAACCGTCGCGCCCCGCCGGCGCTGGCGGCGGGGCAGGTCTGGCACGTCGCCCGCCGGCTCGACGCCGACGCCATGCACGCCGCGGCGCAAACGCTTGTCGGGCGGCACGATTTCACCACCTTCCGCGCCGCCGAATGTCAGGCCAATTCGCCGGTGCGCACGCTCGAGCGGCTCGACGTCGCGCGCGTCGGCGACATGATCGAGGTGCGCGCCTCGGCGCTGAGCTTCCTGCATCATCAGGTGCGCTCCATCGTCGGCTCGCTCGAACATGTCGGTTCGAGCAAATGGACGAGGGATGATCTTCAAGCCGCGCTTGAAGCGCGCGCCCGCGCCCGCTGCGGCCAGGTGGCGCCCCCCGACGGGCTCTACCTGATTGGCGTCGATTATCCCTGATCGGGCTTGACTTCACGCGCCCGTGATCGTCGCCTTGATCCCAAGCAAGGCGCACGCGGTCGATCCGTGATTGTCGTGGCGCCAATCGAGGGAGGACGCATGTTCGAGGTGCGCATTCACGGCCGCGGCGGGCAAGGCGTCGTGACCGGGGCCGAGATGTTGTCTGTCGCGGCCTTTCTGGAGGGCCGCCACGCGCAGGCCTTTCCGAGTTTCGGCAGCGAGCGAACGGGCGCGCCCGTGGTCGCGTTCTGCCGCATCGCCGAGAAGGAAATCCGCTTGCGCGAGCCCATCGCCGCGCCCGATTGCCTGATCGTGCAGGACCCGACGCTGTTCAAGGTCGTCGACGTCTTCGCCGGGCTGAAGCCGAACGGCTACCTCATCGTCAACACCAACAAGAGCTTCGCCGATCTGCACATCGCCGAGATCGCGTCGCGGCTGCCGAAGGGCCACGCGGTGATCGTGCCGGCCACCGAGATCGCCCAGCGCCTCGTCGGCCGCCCGGTGCCGAACGCGGCGCTGCTCGGCGCCTTCGCCGCGCTCACCGAGCTCGTGCATCTCGACAGCGTCGCCCACGCCATCGAGGAGGCGTTCCCCGGCAAGGTCGGCGCGGCCAACATCGCCGCCGCCAGGGAAGCGCACGCCAACGTGACGCAGCAGGAAATCGACGCCGGCGTCGCGCACGACCACGCCGCGGTTCTGTGAGGAGAGCGAGCCCATGCTGAAACAGATCGAAGGCTCGCGCGCGATGGCGGAGGCGATCGCCCTCTGCCGGCCCGAAGTCATCTGCGCCTATCCGATCACGCCGCAGACGCACATCGTCGAGGGCGTCGGCGAGCTGGTGCGCGACGGTCATCTGAAGAACTGCGAATACATCAACGTCGAAAGCGAATTCGCCGCGCTGTCGGTCGCCATCGGCGCCTCGGCGGCGGGCGCGCGCGCCTACACGGCGACCTCCTCGCAGGGCCTGCTGTTCATGGCCGAGGCGGTCTACAACGCGTCGGGCCTCGGCCTGCCGATCGTGATGACGCTCGGCAACCGCGCCATCGGCGCGCCGATCAACATCTGGAACGACCATTCCGACGCAATGTCGATGCGCGATGCGGGCTGGCTGCAACTGTTCGCCGAGACCAATCAGGAAGCGGTCGACCTGCACATCCAGGCGTTTCGCCTCGCCGAAGAACTGTCGATGCCGGTGATGGTGTGCGTCGACGGCTTCATCCTCACCCATGCGGTCGAGCGCATCGACATTCCCGATCAGGCCGATGTCGACGCCTATCTGCCGCCCTACGAGCCGGTGCAGTCGCTCGATCCGAAGGATCCCGCCTCCATCGGCGCGATGGTCGGGCCGGAGGCGTTCACGGAGGTGAAGTTCCTCGCCCATTACAAGCAGACGCATGCGCTGAAGCTGATCCCCGAATATGCGCGCTCCTTCCGCGACCGCTTCGGCCGCGAGTCGGGCGGGCTGTTGCGCGGCTATCGCGCCGACGACGCCGAGATGCTCGTCGTCGCGATGGGCTCGATCTGCGGCACGATCAAGGACGTGATCGACGAGATGCGCGAGGAAGGCTTCAAGATCGGACTCGTCACGCTTGTCTCCTACCGGCCCTTCCCGCTCGCCGCGCTGCGCGACGCGCTGGCGCGCGCGAGCGACGTGGTCGTCGTCGAGAAGAGCTTCGCCGTCGGCATGGGCGGCCAGCTCGCCGACAATGTCGACGGCGCGCTGCGCAATCTGCCGGTGCGGCCGCGCCTGCATTCGGCGGTGGCGGGCCTCGGCGGGCGGCCCATCCCGCGCGGCTCGCTGCACCGCCTGTTCCGGCAGGCGCTGGTGCAGCCCTGGGAGGGCGTGCATTTCCTCGATCTCAACGAGCGCGTGATCGGCCGCGAGATCCATCGCACCGGCAAGAACCGCCGGTCCGGCCCGACGGCCGAGAACATTCTGAAACAGCTCGCCGGCGGCCGTCCCGCCGAACAGGGGAGGCCCGGATGAGCCCGATCAACGAAGCGGCCGACCGCAACGCCGCGCCGCTGGCGCCCGGCGAGACGCAGAAGCTGAAATTCTATCAGAAGGGCACGCACACCGTCGGCAATCGCCTCGTCGACGTCGACGATCGCGCCGTGCAGTCCTCGCTCGACCGCTCCAACGCGCTCACCTGCGGGCATCGCGCCTGTCAGGGCTGCGGCGAGGCGCTCGGCGCGCGCTATGCGCTCGACGCGGCGATGCGCGCCACCGGCGGCAATCTCATCGCGGTGAACGCGACGGGCTGCCTCGAAGTGTTCACCACGCCCTATCCGGAGACGTCGTGGCAATTGCCGTGGCTGCATTCGCTGTTCGGCAACGCGGCGGCGGTGGCGACGGGCGTCGCGGCGGCGATGCGCGTCAAGGGCCGCAGCAATGTCCGCGTCATCGCGCAGGGCGGCGACGGCGGCACCACCGACATCGGCTTCCAGTGCCTCAGCGGCATGTTCGAGCGCAACGACGACGTGCTCTACATCTGCTACGACAACGAAGGCTACATGAACACCGGCGTGCAGCGCTCGTCGGCGACGCCGCCGGCCGCGCGCACCGCGACGACGCCCGCCGTCGGCGACGAACCGGGCAACGTCTTCGGCACCGGCAAGTCGGTGCCGCGCATCGCCGTGGCGCACCGCATCCCCTACGTCGCCACCGCCACCGTCGCCGATCTGCACGATCTCGAACGCAAGGTCGTGAAGGCGATGTCGATCCGCGGCGCCCGCTACATCCAGATCGACGTGCCGTGTCCGCTCGGCTGGGGCTCGGCCTCGCACGACACCATTCGTCTGGCGCGGCTCGCCGTCGAGACCGGCTTCTATCCGATCTTCGAGGCCGAGCACGGCAAGGTGACGGCCGCGCGCAAGATCAGGAAACGCACGCCGGTCGTCGAATATCTGAAACCGCAGAAGCGTTTCGCGCATCTGTTCAAGGGCGGCGTCGAGGATCCGCGCGTCGCGCGCCTGCAGGCCATGTGCGACGCCAATATCGAGGAATACGGTCTCGTCGATCACCACGACGACGACGTCTGACGGAGCGGGAGCGAGATGGAACATCCCTTTGCGATCACGCTCGACGTCGGCACGTCGAAGGCCAACCACACCGGATCGTGGCGCAACGAGCGCCCGGTCTATGTGCATCGTCTGCCGCCCTGCAATCACGCCTGCCCCGCGGGCGAGGACATTCAGGGCTGGCTGAGCTTCGCCGAATCCGGCGACTACGAAGCCGCATGGCGCGCGCTGACGGAGAACAATCCGCTGCCCGCGATCATGGGGCGCGTGTGCTATCACCCCTGCGAAGGCGCGTGCAATCGCGCCGCCATCGACGCGGCGGTCGGCATCAATTCGGTCGAGCGGTTTCTCGGCGATCAGGCGATCGCGCAGGGATGGGCCTTCGCGCCGCCCGCGCAGGAGAGCGGCAAGCGCGTGCTCGTCGTCGGCGCCGGCCCGTCTGGCCTGTCGGCGGCCTATCATCTGCGCCGCTTCGGCCATGCGGTGACGATCCGCGAGGCCGGGCCGCTGCCCGGCGGCATGATGCGCTTCGGCATTCCGAAATATCGGCTGCCGCGCGACGTGCTCGACGCGGAGGTCAAGCGCATCGCCGACATGGGCGTGAGGATCGAATACGACGCCAAGGTCGAGAATATTCGCGACGCCATGACCGAGGGCGGCTTCGACGCCGCCTTTCTCGCGGTCGGCGCGCATATCGCCAAGCGCGCCTACATTCCGGCGGGCGAGGCGGCCAAGGTGCTGGACGCCGTGCAGGTGCTGCGCTCGATGGAGGGCGAGGACAAGCCGCTGCTCGGCCGCCGCGTCGTCGTCTACGGCGGCGGCAACACGGCGATCGACGTGGCGCGCACCGCCAAGCGCCTCGGCGCGGAGGAAGCGGTGATCGTCTACCGCCGCACGCGCGACAAGATGCCGGCGCACGACTTCGAGGTCGAGGAGGCGCTGGAAGAAGGCGTGATGATGAAGTGGCTGTCGACGATCAAGAACGTCGAGAGCGGCTCCATCACCGTCGAGAAGATGGCCCTCGACGACAAGGGCTTCCCGCAGCCGACCGGCGAATACGAAACGCTGGAGGCCGACTCGGTGGTGCTCGCCCTCGGGCAGGACGTCGATCTGTCGCTGCTGGACGGCGTGCCCGGCCTCGTCGTCGAGAACGGCGTCGTCAAGGTCGGCCCCAACATGATGACCGGCGCGCCCGGCGTGTTCGCGGGCGGCGACATGGTGCCCTCCGAGCGCACCGTCACGGTCGCCGTCGGCCACGGCAAGAAGGCGGCCCGCCACATCGACGCCTGGTTGAGGGGCGCGACCTACGATCCGGCGCCCAAGCACGAGCTGGCGAGCTTCGACAAGCTCAACACCTGGTATTACGGCGAGGCGCCGAAGACGGTGCGCCCGGTGCTGGAGATCGCGCGTCGCAAATCGACCTTCGAGGAGGTCGTCGCCGGCCTCGACGAGACCAATGCGCTGTTCGAGGCGCGCCGTTGCCTGTCCTGCGGCAATTGCTTCGAATGCGACAATTGCTACGGCGTCTGCCCCGACAATGCGGTGATCAAGCTGGGGCCCGGCAAGGGCTTCGAGTTCAACTACGATTACTGCAAGGGCTGCGGCCTGTGCGGGGCCGAGTGTCCTTGCGGCGCGATCCGCATGGTCCCGGAGACGATCTGACCTCGCTCACCATGTGTGACGCGCGGGCCACACACGTTCGGGCATGAACGCCGCAAGTTGAGGCGTTCATGACCGAATTTGTAACCGCGCGCCTGTTGCGCGGCGATTCGCCCTGTTGCACCTTTCCCTCACGCGCGCCGCGGACAGAGGCGGCGCCCGCCTGAGGGAGACCTGAATGACCATGCGCGCCATGCTCTTCGCCGTCGTTTCGTCCGCCGCGCTTCTCGCCGCGGGCGCGGCCGCCGCGCAGACGCCCGCCCAGCCCGATCCCAAGACGGCCAACGCCGCCGCCGAGGCGCAGAAGCCGGCCGACCTGCCGGTTCGCCAGCTCCAGCTCGCCGAGCAGCTCGCCAAATACGGCCGCGAGACCAAGGATCCGCTGTCGCTGATCGTCGCCGCGCAGATCCGCAAGCAGGTCGGCGCCAAGGTGGTCGAGCGCAAGCCCGACAACGCCGACGCCTCCGCGGTCGCCAAGGACGAGGGCGACGGCGTCGCCGCGCTTCTGAAGGAGGCCAAGGACCTCTCGAAGAACGACAAGACCATCGTCGCGCTTGCCGACGACGTGACCTCCTCCGCCAGCAAGGGCAAGGTCGGCGGCGGCATCATCTCCAACGGCCAGATCACCGCCAGGACGACGCACAATCTGACGATGAACTTCCACGGCGGGAAATTCGCCGAGGTCGGCCTCGTCGGCAAGGATTCGAGCCTGTTCGTGCTGGAGATCCGCGACCAGAACGGCAATCTCATCTGCCGCGATTCCGATCCGGCCTATTGCTCGTTCAATCCGATCTGGACCGGCCCCTTCGTCGTCAAGGTCCACAATGTCGGCTCGGGCCTTGCGCATTATCGCCTCGAGACGAACTGAGACGCGGCGGGCCGGCGCGCGCCGCCGGCCCGCTTTCTCCCCTGTTTCCTTATCCCCTCGCCAAGGGACGAAGACGCCCATGCTCCGCCTTGCCCGTCTGCTGCTGACCACGGCGAGCGTCGTCGCGATGGCCGGCGCGGCCGAGGCCGCGACCGAGCGCGTCGCGCTGATCATCGGCAACGGCGCGTATCAGACCGAATCGCCGCTCGCCAATCCGCCCAACGACGCGGCGGACGTGGCGGCGCTGCTGCGCGCCCTCGGCTTCGAGGTGATCGAGGGGCGCGATCTCTCCAAGCGCGATCTGGAGCGCAAGCTGAAGGAGTTCCGCGCCAAGCTGGAGGAGATCCAGCCGGCCGCCGACTTCGATCCCGACACCTCGCCGCCGGTGGCGCTGTTCTACTATTCCGGCCACGGCATTCAGGTGGCGGGCCGCAACTTCGTCATTCCCGTCGACGCCAAGATCGACAAGCCGGCCGACGTCGATTTCGAGACGGTCGACATGGACGCGATCCTGCGCGCCATGCAGGGCGACGCCTGGGCGAGCGTCGTCGTGCTCGACGCCTGCCGCGACAATCCCTTCGCCCGTTCGCTCGCCCGCTCGCTCAAGGGCGCGACGCGCGGCGGCGAGAGCGCCTTCCAGGGCCTCGCCGAAATGTGCGCCCAGAACGGCTCTTTCGTCATCTACGCGACCGACCCCGGCAACGTCGCGCTCGACGGCAATGGCCGCAACTCGCCCTTCACCTCGGCCTTCCTGAAGAACGCGCCGAAGCCCGGGATCGACCTCAGCCGGATGATGATCTCGATCCGCTACGACGTGATGCGGGCGACCGGCGACAAGCAGAACCCGCGCGACACCTCCTCGCTGATGCGGCCCGTCTTCCTCGGCGGCGCGCCGGCGCCGGCGCGCATCCAGCAGGCCTCGCTGCCCGCCGATCCGATGGTGCGCGAGGGGGCATCCGCCCCGCGCGTGCTGCCGATCGAGCCAAAGCCCCAGCAGCCCGCCCCGGCGCCCGCGCCGAAGGCGCAGCCGCAGCAGCCGGACGCAAAGCCGCAGGCCGCCCCAAGCCGCAGGTCGATCCCAACAGCCCCGGCGAGCAGTGCGACCGGCTGGCGGGCGATCAGGAAGATCCGCTGCGCAACGCGAATTACCGCATCGTCCGCGTCGTCAATCACGAGAAGGCGATTCCGGCCTGCGAGGCGGCGAGCGCGGCCGACCCGAAGAATCTGCGCTACGCCAACCAGCTCGGGCGCTCGCTTATCGTCGCCAAGCGCCACGACGAGGCGGCGAAGCTGTTCGCCGTGACGGCGGACAAGGGCTCGGCCTACGCCAATGGCGAGATGGGCTTCCTCTCCTTCCGCGGCTGGGGCGGCGTGCAGAAGGACTACGCGCAGGCCCGCCGCTGGTTCGAGAAGGCGGCGGCGATGGGCGTGAAGATGTCCATCTCGAACCTCGCCTACATGCACGCCCACGGCATCGGCGGCCCGCGCGACCCGGAGAAGGCGGTCGCCCTCTACAATCGCGGCGTCGCGCTCGATCATTCCGCTTCGATCACCGGCCTCGGCGATCTCCACGATCTCGGCATCGGCGTGCCGAAGGATTTCGCCCGCGCCAAGGCGCTGCATCAGCAGGCCGCCGCGCTCGACGATCCCGACGCGATGAACGCGCTCGGCTTCTTCGCCCAGCACGGCAAGGGCGGACCGATCGACTTCGAGGAGGCGCGCCGCTGGTTCGAGCAGGCGGCCGCCAACGAGTCGGCCGCCGGCATGTATAATCTCGGCTATCTCTATTACGCCGGCACCGGCGGCGTGCCGCGCGATTACAAGGTCGCGCGCGAATGGTTCGAGCGCGCCGCCAAGCTGAAACATCCGCCGGCCTATATCGCGCTCGGCCTGATGTATCAGAACGCCATGGGCGTCGAGAAGGACACCGCGAAGAAAAAGGAGCTGCTCGAGGAGGCCGCGACGCACGACGACACCACCGCGATGCGCTTCCTCGCGGAGGACTACGTCGAGGGTCTCTACGGCGCGCCCGATCGCGAGAAGGCGCGCAAATGGCTGGAGCGCGCCGTCGAACTCGACGACGAGGCCGCGCGCGAGGCGCTCGCCAATTTCGACCGCAAGGAGACCTCCGCCGAGGCCTGCGACCGGCTCGCCGCCGTGCGCGAGGACAAGCTGCGGCCCGAGAAGATCAAGCCGGTCGACAATGTGGACGCCGCCAAGGCCATTCCCGCCTGCCAGAAGGCGGTGGCCGAAAATCCCTCCAACCCGCGTTACGCCAATCAGCTCGGCTACGCGCTCATCACCGGCGACCGCTACGCCGACGCGATGAAGGCGATGCTGCCGGCGGCGCAGAAGTCGCCCTACGCGGCGCTGTGGATCGGCAATTTCCACAAGCGCGGCCTCGATACGCCGGTCAACGCGAAAGAGGCGGCGAAGTGGTACGAGAAGGCGGGCGCGATGGGCTCGCTCTCGGCCCAGTTCAATCTCGGCCTGATGCACAAGCAGGGCGACGGCCTGCCGCAGGACTACGCCAAGGCGAAGGCGATTTTCGAGAAAGCGGCCGCGCAGAACGAGCCGTCCTCGCTGACCGAACTCGGCAGCATGTATTATTCGGGCGCCGGCGTGACGTCCGATCCCGCCAAGGCGCGCGCGCTGTACGAGAAGGGCGCGGCCGGCGGCAACAAGGTCGCGATGTATCAGCTCGGCGAGATCTATCGCACCGGCTACGGCGTGGCGAAGGACGAGCGTCTCGCCCGTCTGTGGTACGGGCGCGGCGCCTCCGAGGGCGAGACGACCTCGATGCGCGCGCTCGCCCAGCTCTACATCAGCGGCGCCGGCGGCGAGAAGGAGCTGGAGAAGGCCGAGGGCCTTCTGCTGCAGGCCGCCTCCGCCGACGACAAGACGGCGATGAACCAGCTCGCGCAGGCCTATCTCGCCGGCGCCTTCGGCGAGGCGAAGCCCGAGGAGGCGCGCAAATGGTATGAGAAGTCGGCCGCCCTCGGCGACGCGACGGCCAAGCGCTGGCTCGCCGCCGAAGGTTCGCGCGCCGCCTCGCCCGAGCAGCAGGCCGACGCCTGCGACCGCCTCGCCGGCATCGAGGAAGATCCGTTGCACGCGGTGAAATACGCGCCGGCCAAGCGCGTTGAACCGGACGAGGCGATCCCCGTCTGCGAGGGCGCGGCGGCGGCGTTCCCCGACATGCTGCGCTACCAGAACCAGCTCGGCCGCGCCTATGTCGCCGCCAACCGTTACTTCGACGCGCTGCGCGTCTATCGCGCCGCCGCCGACAAGGGCTCGGCGCACGCCACGCTGTGGGTCGGCAACATTTACGATCGCGGCCTCGGCGTCCCGAAGGACGAGGCGGAGAGCGCGCGCTGGTACGAGAAGGCGGCGACGCAGGGCTCGATCACTGCGATGTACAATCTCGCCATTTCGCATTCCGACCGCGTGTCGGCGGGCGTCGAGAAAGAGAAGAACGGCGCGGCCGCGCAGAAATGGTTCGAGGCCGCCGCCGGCCTCGGCATGCCGGACGCGATGTACATGCTCGCCAAGTCCTACGAGCGCGGCAACTTCACGCCGAAGGATCGCGACAAGCAGATCGCCTGGTTGAAGAAGGCGGCCGACTTCGCCTTCCCCGACGCGCTGAACGACCTCGGCTACGCCTACATCAGCGGCGAAGGCCTGCCGAAGGACGAGAAGAAGGCGCGCGAGATCCTGCGCAAGGCCGTCGACGCGGGCGCCGTGAGCGCGCGGCAGAACCTTGCGCATCTCTATCTGTTCGGCCTCGGCGGCCCGGTCGACAAGGCGGCAGCCAAAAAGCTTGCTCGAACAGGGCGCCGCCGCCAACCACATCGCCTCGCTCGTCTACTACGGGCAGGCGCAGGCGGCGGGCATGTTCGGCAAGGTCGACAAGGCGGCGGTGCGCACGCTCTACGCCAAGGCCGCCGATCTCGGCGACGCGAAGGCCAAGAAGCTCCTCGGCGAACTGAAGTAGACGCGCCCGTCAGTTGCCGCGCACTTCCTCGAGCATGAGGATCGCCTGCCGGGCGACGCCCTTCATGATGCAGACGGACAGATCCTCCTCGCCGTAGCGGCCCTTCGCCTTCACGCGCTCGTAGCCCCAGGCCGACATCGCCGCCGCGCCCTCGCACAGGCTCGCCGCCTGCGCTCGAATGCGCTTTGCGGGCGCGGTCCATTTCGGCAGATTGGCGGCGCGGTTCGCATCCTCGCCGGTGCGCGCCAGCGCCTTCAGCCAACCCGCCGTCTCGCGCCGCGCGCAGGCGCGCCGATCACCGCCGGCGCTCTCGCAAGCCTTCGCGACGAGGCCGACGCAGGCCTGCGTGCCGCCCTCCATTTCCTTCAGGAACCTGTCGCGCAACGGTCCGGCCGGCGGCAGATCTCCCTCGGGGCCGGCCTTGCGGCTGACGCAGTCGATCAGCGTGCCGGCGTCCGCATCCGCCTGCGCGGCGAAGGCGGGCGAGGCGATGGCGAGAGCCAGGGCGATGGACAGGGACGACAGGCGCGACATGACTGCGAGCTCCGGTGACGACGCGAACTTAAGGCGCGCGCCCCGCGCCGGCCAAGGGCGCCGCGCCCGTCATGCGGTCGATCACGACATTTGTAACCGCGCGTCCGTCCGCGCCGCGCTAGTCTCGGCCCGTCCAACCATCGGGCCGTCCCATGTTGCGCTTTCTGCTCGTCACCCTCGCCCTCGCCGTTCTGGCGCCGCCGCCGGCGCGCGCCGCATCGCCCGATTGCGCGATCGACAATGCGCGCTACGAGCCGATCGCAGGCGAGCGCGACGACGAGGCCAACTACGTCGCCGAGACGGTTCCGCATCGGGCCGCCGTCGGCAACCAGACGCGCTTCCTGCTCGTCATGCGCAATGTCGCGACGGGAGAGACGAAGCGCTTCGCCTTCTTCTCGCCGAACGGCTACGGGCGCCTTCTCGCCAGCCTCGAAGGCAGGCGCAAGCGCGGCCCCGGCGCCAAGACGGACGAGGAGCAGGGCCCCCAATCGACGGCGATCTTCTTCGACACGGATTTGCGTCCGCTGCCGCTCGACGCGCCGTTCCAGCCGGGAACGCGCGCGCCGGCCTATCTCATCCTGCCCGATCTCGGCCTGTCGTTCTGGTATTCGACGCTGGGGCGCAGCTTCGTGCCGCCGCAGGGGATGTGGCGGCTCGCGCGCTGCGCGCGCTAGGCGCTATTCCTTCTTCAGCGTCTGCGCGCCGGCGAGCGCGGGCCGCGCGCCGCCCGGCCGCAGCCCGTGCAGGAAGCCGTTGACGACCGGATTGGCGCGGATCACCTCGCGCCCCGCCTCGATCAGGAGATCGACCTCCTCGGTCGGCAGCACGAAGCGCGTCGCGATCTTCTCGAGCCGCTCGCGCTTGTCGGGCAGCTGGTCGAAGGCGACCTGCCCGACATGGAACTTCACGTCGCGACAGTTCCAGCCCGCCATCGTGCCGCGCCACTTCATCACCTCGGCGCTGGAGAGCTTGCAGCGCCACTCCACGATGTCCTGCTGCCAGCGGTTCATCGTCATCTGGAAGGCGTCGTAGCCCTGTCGCACCGAGGCGTCGATGCCGGTGTCGACGACGGCCGACAGCACCGCGCTGAAGCCGGGCGTGTCGGGCGAGAGCGCCCAGTCCTTGTTCGAGCCTTGGCCGGCGTTGACGACGAGGAACAGCGCCTGTTTCAGCCGCACCGCCTGACGCGGCGACAGCGGCGCATAGGGCGTCTCGGCCGCCGCCCGCGCGATGGTGACGCCGGAAAGGCCGAAATTGTCGGTCAGCCCGCCGTCGAGCAGGCGCAGATATTTCACCTTGCTCGGATCGCGGTAGCTCTTCAGCGCGCGCGCATAGCTCTTCAGCAACGCCGGCGCGCCCGCCTGCTCGTCGGCGAAGCGCACCCAGGGCGGAAACTCGTAGCGGCAATTCTCGGGATAGGTCTGAAGAGTCACCGGCGCGAAGACCACCGGCACGGCGGCCGACGCCGCCACCGCCTCCGAGACGGGCAGCTTCGACAGGTCGCTGCAGAAGGCGCGGAAGGTGTTCGGCTCGAACACGAAGGGCGAGTGATTGATGATGTCGGAGGCGTTGAGCCAGATCGTCGGGCGCTTGCGCGCCAGAATCTGCGCGTAGGTCGCGCCCTCGAACAGGTTCTTGTCGAGCCATTGCGGCAGGTTGGAGCGGTCGTTCGCGCCGCCCGAGAGCGCGCGCATCAGCGCCACCGGCGAGGCGGCGCTGGAATACATGCTCTCCTCCGCGTTGCGGATGAGGAAGCGCTCGCGGAAATCGGCGAGCGCGGCGCGCCCCTTCAGCCCGTAATAGGCCGCCATCACAGAACCGCCCGACACGCCGGAGACGAAATCGACGCGATCCAGCAGATTGGCGGTCTTGCCGCCGCCGAGTTCGATATTGCTGTCGGCGAAGCCCTGCAGCACGCCGAAGGAGAAGGCCGCCGCGCGCGTTCCGCCGCCCGAGAAGGTGACGCCGACCAGCATATCGCCGGCCTCTGGCGACACCACGTCCGTGGTCGTGTTGGCGAGTTCGGATTCGATTGGCGCGTTGATCGGCGCATTGTCGATCATCATGCAGCCGGACAGCGCCGCCGCGAGCGCGACCGGCGCGAGCGCGGCGAGCGGCGGCGAAGCACTGAACGGGCGCGGTTTCATCTGCGATCCTGCGGCGACGAGAGGTGAGGGAACCGTCCCGACGGGCGGCGGTCAAGGGGCGGGCCCCGCCATCGCCTGCGATAGTTGACGATCGTGGCGCCGCCGCAGCGGCGGGGATGACAAACGCCGTAACGCCTCGCGTCCGCGATTGTCGCCCGCCGCGCCAGAGGCGATGATGCGCGCGCCCTCCGCGTCCGGACCCGCCCGCGCATGACGATGAACGCCCGCACCCGTCTCCGCCGCCTTCTCGCCCCGCCGGCCCTCGCCCTGCTCGCCGGCGCCGCCAGCCTCGCGCTCGCCCTTCCCGGCATGGCCGAGACGCGCCGGGCGCTGCTCGTCGGCGTCTCCGACTATCCGAAGGAGGCGGTCGGCGATCTTCAGCTCACCGGCCCGAAGAACGACGTCGCCCTGATGATCGAGACGCTGCCGCGCCTCGGCTTCGCCGAGAAGGACATGACGGTGCTGGCCGACGGGCTCGACCAGACCGAGGCCAAGCGCAAGGCGGACGGCCAGCCGACCCGCGCGGCCATCCTCGCCGGGCTCGAGAAGCTGGCGAAGGAGAGCGCGCCCGGCGATCACGCTTTCGTCTTCCTCTCCGGCCACGGCTCGCGCCAGCCCGACCTCAATCCGGACAAGCGCCCCTTCCCCAAGCCGGACGGGCTCGACGAGATCTTTCTGCCGATCGACATCGGCCCGTGGGACGACGGCGTCGCCAGCGTGAAGAACGCGCTGCTCGACTTCGAGCTCGGCCAAGCGATCACCAGGATCCGCGCCAGGGGCGCGCATGTGTGGGTGGTGATCGACGCCTGCCACTCCGGCACGATGACGCGCAGCGCCGACGCGGTGGCCAAGCAGGTGCCGACCGACCGGCTGCGCGTGCCGCAGGCCGCGCTCGACAAGGCGAAGGCGGCCGCCGCCGCGCGCGCGGCCAAGGGCGGGACGCGCAGCGCGGGCGGAGCGGCCAGCCCCTTCGGCGCGCTGCCGAGCCGCTTCGAGCAGGCGACGACCGTCGCCTCGCTCGCCGCGCCGGCCGCTGCGCCCGCGTCCGCCTCGGCCGCGCCGTCGGCGGGAAAGCCGGCCGCGCGCGAGGGCGCCTATGTCGCCTTCTTCGCCGCCTATCCCGATCAGGCGGCGCTGCAACGCGCGCTGCCGAAGAGCTATGGCGGGGCGAAGAAACCGCACGGCGTGCTGACCTTCTATCTCGCCCAGGCCGTGCGCGCGGGCGGGGCGGCGACCTATCGCGATCTCGCCCATCGCGTGCTCGCCGGCTACGAGATGTTCGGCGCCAAGGCGCCGACGCCGATGTTCGAGGGCGATTTGCAATTGCCCTTCCCCGGCGCGGAGGCCGGCGGCAAGCCCGCCTACGCGGCCCGCCGCAAGGGCGAGGAGCTGACGCTCGCCGCCGGCGCGGTGGACGGCTTCGCGCCCGGCGCGCTGCTGGCGCTCGCCGCCGCCGAGGAGCCGGGCAAGACGCTCGGCCATGCGCGGATCGAGACGGCGGAGACCGCGCGCGCGACGCTGAAGCCGGCGAGCTTCGCCGGCAAGGAGACGGCGCTGAAGGATCTGCCGGACGATTCGGCGCTGATCGCCACCGTCGTCGAGAAGGGCGTCGAGCTCGCTTTCCGCGTCGCCCGCCCGCCCGAGGCGGCGGCGAGCGAGCCCGGCGAGCTGGCGGTTCGCGCCGCGCTCGCGGCGATGGCGGGAGCGCAGGGCGGGCCGGTCGAACTCGTCGCCGCCGGCCAGCCGGCCGACATGAGCCTGCGCCTACAGGACGGGCGCCTCTGGTTCGTCGGCGAGGACGGCCGCTTCGAGACCAAGGGCCGCGCGCAGACGATCTCGCTGCCGCTCGACTCCTTCGGCGCGGAGGAGGCGAAGGCGCGTCCCGCGCTCGAACGCGCGCTCGGCGGCCTCGCCAAGGCGCGCAACCTCATCCGCGTCGCCACCGCGATGCCGGCCGGCGCCGTCGCCGACAAGCTGAAAATCGAGGCCTTTCTGCTGCCCGCGCTCGCCGCAGCGCCGGCGAGCGCGCGCGCGCCCGACGATCGCGCCTGCGGGCCGCTGGAGCGCGACCGCCTGCCGGCCGACGCGACGCGCTTCGCCGATCTCGTCAGCGCCGGCGAAGCGACGCCCGATCTGAAACACTGCGACGTCGTCTATTTCAAACTGACCAACGCCGGCGACAAGCCGATCGACGTGACCCCGCTCTATGTCGACGGCGGCGGCGGCGTCGCCTATATGGGCCCGCCGACGGGGCTGCGGCTGGAGCCGCGCGCCGCGCCGTTCGTGTTCCCGGTGCGCATCGTCACCTTCGACCAGAAGCGCGGCGTCCCCTTCCCCATCGGGCAGGAGCGACTGCTGTTCATCGCGGTCGAGATGACGAGCCGCGAGGCGCTGCCGGCCGATTTCCGCTATCTCGCCCAGCCGACGCTGACGGCGCAGGCCGCGCGCGGCGGCGGCGGGCCGCTGCGCAGCTTCCTCGAAGCGGCCGCCTTCGCGGGCAAGAGCCGCGCCGCCAGCGCGCCGGCAAGCGGCGGCGGGGCGGCCGGCGTCGCCGACTTCCGCTGGAACGTCCGCGCGCCCGACGGCGTGGAGTGAGGCGCAGGCGCCGCGCTGCCATTCCCGGCCGGGCGAAGCGAATCCATCGCCCCGCTCCGCCGCGCCCTGCAGCATGGATCCCCTTCCCGGCGACCTGCGGTCGCCGCCGGGGATGACATCGCCGCTGTCATTCCCGGCCGAGCGAAGCGAGGGGAAGGGAATCCATCGCGCCGCGCCGCGCCCGACGGCGTGGAGTAGCGGCGAGGCGCCTCCTCGCGAGCCGCGACCCAGCCAAAGCCGCTCCGTTTTTGCGAGCGAAGCGAAGTAATCCATGACCACGCCTACGACTTGGATCGCTTCGTCGCCTGCGCTCCTCGCAATGACGTCGAAGGCCTCACGCTGTCGCGCGGATGACCACGCGCAGGCCGGGATGGGCGTCCTCGAGCGCGATCTTCATGCCGTGGCGGATGGCGATGGCGCGCACCAGCGTCAGGCCAAGGCCGTGGCCCGGCGCGCCGCGCGCCTCCTCGGCGCGGGCGAAGCGCTCGAACGCCGCCTCGCGGAACGCCTGCGGCACGCCCGGCCCCTCGTCGCGCACCGCAAGCGTCGTCTCGCCGCCTGCGGAGGCGAGGGTGATCGACACCGCCCCGCCCTCGGGCGAGAACTTGATCGCGTTGTCGACGACGTTGGCGACCATGCGCATCAGCAGCGTGGGGTCGCCGAGCACATGCGCCGGCGCGGTCCGCGCCGTCAGGCGCACGCCGCGATCCTCGGCGACGCCCTCGTAGAGATCGACGACGCGCGCCACCGTCCCGGCGAGGTCGACGTCGACGAGACCCTTGGCGTCGCCGCGCGCGGCCTCCGTCGCGGTGATGTCGATCAGCGCGGAGAAGATGTCGATGATCGTCTGCGTCTCGCCGATGGCGTCGTCGAAGGCCGCGCGCGTCGCCGCGTCGGCGGCGCCGGCGTGCGCCCGTTCGAGCCGCGCGCGCAGACGCGCCAGCGGCGTGCGCGTCTCGTGCGCGATGTGGTCCGACAACGTCTGCACGCCGCCCATCAGCGCCTCGATGCGGCCGAGCATCGCGTCGATGTTGCGCGCCAGCGCCCCGAGCTCGTCCTGCGAGGCGAGGTCGCCGACGCGCGCCGTCATTTCGCCTGCCTCGACGCGCGCGCAGGCCGCGTTCATCGCCGCGATGCGCGCCAGCGCGCGCCGCGCGAGGCGCCAGCTCGCGAGCAGCATGAGCGCGAGCGCCGCCAGCGCCGGCAGCGCGAGACGGCCGAGCAGATCAGCGCGCAGCGCGCGATTGTCGGCCTGGCTGTGGGCGACGAGCAGGCGCGACCCGTCGGCGAGCGCGCGCGCGTCGCCCTCGAAACTGTCGTCGCGCTCCTCGACGCGGAAGGAGAGGCCGCGCGCGTCGGGCGCGAGATTGTTCGGCCAGCCCGCGACATTGCCCGCCTGCGGCTCGCCCTGCGCGTCGACGAGCAGATAGATGCGGCGCGGCTCGGCCGTGACGCGCCGGCCGATCGCCTGTTTCAGCGCCGCCGCGCCGCCAGCCGCGTGCACGTCCGCCAGCCCGTCGAGATCGGCCGCGATCGCCTCGGCGACGCGGGCGCGCACATAAGCGTCGACGGCGCGATGGGCGAGCAGCCCCGCCGCGAGCGAGGCGAGCGCGAAGGCGCCGGCGAGCGCCAGCATGAAGCGCCACAGCGCCGACCGCGCGAGCGGCGCGCGCGTTACGGCCGTCATCTGGCTCCCTTCGGGTCGCCGTCGCCTGTCAGCAGCATGTAGCCCTCGCCGCGCGCGCTGCGGATCAGCGTCGTCTCGAAGCCCTCGTCGAGCTTGCCCCGCAGGCGGCTCACATGCACGTCGACGACGTTGGTTTGCGGATCGAATTTCAGCTTCCACACTCGCTCGAGCAGCAGGGCGCGCGGCGTAAAGGCGCCGGCATGCTCGGCGAGGCACCGCAACAGCTCGAACTCCTTCGGCGAGACGGCGACGTGCCGTCCCGCGCGATGCACGGTGCGCGCCTTGATGCGGATTTCGAGCGCGCCGACGAGCATCACCTCCGGATGCGCCTCGCCCTTCGCCCGCCGCATCAGCGCGCGCACGCGGGCGACGAGTTCGTCGTCGGAGAAGGGTTTGGCGAGATAGTCGTCGGCGCCCTGTTCGAGCCCCTCGACCTTGTTGGCGGCGCGGCCGAGCGCGGAGAGCATCAGCACCGGCGTCGCCACGTCGAGCGCGCGCAGGCGCGCCACGACGTCGAGCCCGTCGAGACCCGGCAGCATGCGGTCGGCGACGATGAGATCGAAGCGCCGGCGCGCGGCGGCCGCGAGGCCTCTGGCGCCGTCGCTTTCGACCGTCGCGGAAAAGCCCATCGCCGCGAGAAGGCCGGCGACATGGGCGGCCATCTCGCCGTCGTCCTCGATCACCAGCGCCGCGGCGGCGCCCCCCTCGGCTGCAGTCACAGGCTCGCGCTCCCTTCCGCCTCGGCGTTGGCGCCGAATGGTTGCGGCGAATCAGTCCTGCCATGTTCGCCGAGAACCACATAGCGGCTAGCGCCGTCGCGGCGCACGAGCAGGGCGAGTTTTCGCCCCGTCGCGCCGGCCAGCGTCGCCGCCGCGCTCGCCGCGTCGACCGGGCGCTCGCCGATGGCGAGCAGCTCGTCGCCCGGCTTCAGGCCGGCGGCGGCGGCGGGTGAATCGGGCGCGACGCGGGCGAGGCGCGCGGCGCCCTCCGCCAGTTCGAGCCCGTGACGCAGAGCCTGCGCCTCGCCGCCCGGCTTGCGCTCTCCAGCCTGCTTGCGCTTGCCGGCCAGCCGGCGCGTCGCCTGCGACGGCTCCAGTTCGGCGAGCCGCGCCGTGACGGCGACGCGCGTGTCCCCCTCCAGAAGGTCGAGCGCCAGCGTCGCGCCGGGGGCGAGCGGCTCCAGCGCGCGGGCGAGGTCGCGGGCGGTCAGGACCGGCGCGCCGTTCGCCGCGAGGAGCCGCTGGCCGGCGCGCGCGCCCGCTTTCGCGGCGGGCGAGTCGGGCTCCACATCCTCGATCATCGGGGCGCCGGCGGCGCCGAGATCGGCCGCCTCGCGCAGCCTGAGGCCGAGGCGCGGGCGCGCCACGCGCCCCTCGCGGGCCAGCGCCTCGGCGAGGCGCAGAACCGTCGCCGACGGCAGCGCCAGCCCGATGCCGACATGGCGGCGCGAGCCGTCCGCGATGGCGACGTTCATGCCGACGACCTCGCCCGCCGCGTTGAAAAGCGCGCCGCCCGAGGAGCCGGGATTCAGCGCCGCGTCGTGCTGGATGTGGTCGTAAGGATTGGTCGCGCCGTAGGCGCGGGCGGGCGAGGAGACGACGCCCTCGGTGATCGTGCCGCGATAGCCGAGCGGATCGCCGACCGCCGCGACGCGCTCGCCGATGCGGGGCGGGGCGGCGGCGAAGCGCGCCGGCGCGAGCCCGTCCGCGTCCTCGACGGCGAGAACGGCGACGTCCGACGTCTCGTCGCGGCCGATCAACCGCGTTTCGCGGCGCGCCCCGTCCGGCAGGATGGCGGTCAGCCGCGCGCCGGGCTGGGCGACATGCGCGGCGGTGACGAGCCGCCCCGGGGCGAGGACGATGGCCGCGCCGAAGCTCCTTGCGCCGGAGGCGTCCTCGACGTCGAGGCTGAGGACCGAGCGCGCCGCCGCGGCGAGCGGCGTCGGCTGCGTGGCGGAAGGCCGGGGCGGCGGCGGGGCGCAGCAGGTTTTCGGCGACCACAGCAACGAGGCGGCGAGGCAGACGAGCGCGCCGAGCGCGAAAGCGCCGAGCGCGAGCGCGGCGGGGCGAAGCTGGAGGAGTCGCGACATGCGGGAGGATGCATCCTGACGAGCGGCGCGGCGCGCGCGGCCCGATCATCCTGCGCGCCGGCGCGGCGCCCGTCGCGTGACAAACCCCGTCATCCCGGGGCGTGACGGGAAATGTCATCCCGCCGGGATTGCCCCTTGCGCGTGCTGTGGGCAAAGTCCGGCGCATGAAGGAGGCGCGCATGCGCAGTGCGATGATGGGTCTGATGCTGGCGGCCGCGCTCGCGGCGAACGCGCGGGCGCAGGACGGCGCGGCCGACGCGCCGGCCAAACCCGCCGGGCTGACGCCGGTGCGCCAGCTCGCGCTCGCCATGGAGACGGCCGACTACGGCCGAGCCGCGAAAGACCCGCTGGCGCTGATCGTCGCCGCGGGTCTGCGCAGAGGCGTGGCGACGCGGTCCACGGGCCTCGGTCCCGAGGGCGGGGACGTGACGGCCGATACGAGCGCCGACCCCTACGCGGCGGACGCGCTGCTCGCCGAGGCGATGGCGCTGTCGAAGAACGATCCGGTCGTCGCCGGCTTCGCCGAGGAGGTGCGCGGCGCCGCCGCCAAGGGCCGCAGCGACGGGATCGCGGTCAGCCGATCCGTCGCCAAGCCCGGCGGAACGGACTGGTATCGCCGCATCCGCTACGACGCCGGCAAATACGCCGAGGCCGCCGTCGAGCTTCTGGGCGGCGGGGCGATCGACCTGTTCGTCTACGATTCGGCCGGCAACGTCGTCTGTCGCGACGTGCGTCAGCCGAAGAAGGGCTATTGCGGCTGGACGCCGAAGCCGGGCGAGACCTTCGACATCAAGGTCGAGAATCGCCAGCCCGCCCCGGCGCGCTACGTTCTGTCGACGAACTGACGACGCGTGATCGGGAACAGGGCGGGGCGATGAGAAAGGCCGAGGCGGGCGGGAAAGCGGACGCGGCGCTGCTGCGCGTCGGCTTTCTGCTGGCGCGGCAGTTCACCCTGACGGCGTTCGCCGTCTTCGTCGACGCGCTGCGCCTGGCCTCCGACGAGGGCGACCGCTCGCGCCAGATCAAATGCCGGTGGACGGTGATGTCGGCGCGCCGCGCGCCCGTGGCGGCCAGTTGCGGCGTCGAGGTGATGCCGACGAGCGGCCTCGTCGACCCCAAGGGTTTCGATTACCTCGTCGTCGTCGGCGGCCTGCTGCATGGCGGCGAGCAGGTGGACGAGGCGACGCTCGCCTATATCCGCAAGGCCGCCGCGGCCGGCGTCACGCTGGTCGGCGTGTGCACCGGCTCCTTCGTCCTCGCCCGCGCCGGCGCGCTCGCCGGCCGCAAGGCCTGCGTGAGCTGGTTCCACCGGCGCGACTTCCTCGAGACGTTCGCCGACGTGACGCCGGTCTGCGATCAGCTCTACCTGATCGAGGAGGACCGCATCACCTGTTCGGGCGGCGCCGGCGTCGCGGATCTGGCGGCCGCGCTGATCGAGCGGCGCGTCGGCGCCGAGGCGGCGCGCAAGAGCCTGCGCGTGATGCTGATCGACGCGCCGCGCCCGGCCGCCGCGCCGCAGCCCATGCCGGCGCTGCCGCGCAGCCTGCTGCGCGAGGGGGCGGCGCGCGACGAGGCGGTGCGCCGCGCGGTGCTGCTGATGGAGCAGCACATGGCGCGTCCGCAAAGCATCGCCGAGATCGCCCGCAAGGTCGGCCTCGGCGCGCGCCAGCTCGAGCGCCGCTTCCTCGAGGAGACGGGCGAGACGCCGGCCGCCGTCTATCGCGGCATGCGGCTCGACTATGGCCGCTGGCTGGTGGCCGAGGCCGGCCGCGCCGTCGGCGAGGCGGCCGAGAGCGCGGGCTTCGCCGACAGCGCGCATTTCACGCGCGCCTTCCGCAAGCGGTGGGGCTTCGCCCCTTCGACCGCCCGCGCCCTGCGCGATGTCGGAAATATTCCATCGACGTGACGCAATCGTTCTGGCGTCGCGCGTGTTGCGCGGGCACCGTGCGGCGTGCGGCCAAGAGGGCGGCCAAGAGGAACGACCCGTGCGATTTTCCCTTCTCAGCGTCGCCCGCCAGGGTCTTGCGGGCAACGAAGGCTGGCCGGAGCAATGGCGCAGCCCCGAGCCGAAAGCCGCGTATGACGCCATCGTCGTCGGCGCCGGCGGGCACGGGCTAGGAGCGGCCTATTACATGGCCAGGGAGCACGGCCTGCGCAACGTCGCCGTGCTCGACAAGGGCTGGCTCGGCGGCGGCAACACCGGCCGCAACACCACGATCATCCGCTCCAACTATCTGTGGGAGGAGTCGGAGGCGATCTACGAACATGCGATGAAGCTGTGGGAGGGGCTCGCCGAGGAGCTCAACTACAACGTCATGTATTCGGCGCGCGGCGTGATGATGCTCGCCCACAACACGCACGACGTGCAGTCCTTCCAGCGCCATGTCGCCGCCAATCAGCTCGCCGGAATCGACAATGAATGGCTGACGCCGCAAGAGGCGAAGGCCTTCTGCCCGATCCTCAATATCGAGAAGACCATCCGCTACCCGATCGTCGGCGCGGCGCTGCAACGGCGCGGCGGCACGGCGCGGCACGACGCGGTGGCGTGGGGCTATGCGCGCGGCGCCGACAGGCTCGGCGTCGACATCATCCAGAATTGCGAGGTGAAGGGCATTCGCCGCGACGCTTCCGGCGCCGTCGCCGGAGTCGAGACCACGAAGGGCTTCATCGCGACGAAGAAGCTCGGCGTCGTGGCGGCCGGCAACACTTCGGTGGTGATGGGCATGGCGGGCGTGCGCATGCCGCTCGAATCCTATCCGTTGCAGGCGCTGGTGTCGGAGCCGGTGAAGCCGATCATGCCCTGCGTCGTGATGTCGAACACGATCCACGCCTACATGTCGCAATCCGACAAGGGCGAGATGGTGATCGGCGCCGGCACCGACGCCTACACCTCCTATTCGCAGACCGGCGGCCTGCACATCGCCAACCACACGCTGGACGCGATCTGCGAGCTGTTTCCGGTCGTGCGGCGGCTGCGCATGCTGCGCAACTGGGGCGGCATCGTCGACGTGACGCCCGACCGCTCGCCGATCATCGGCAAGACGCCCGTGCCGGGCTTGTTCGTCAATTGCGGCTGGGGCACCGGCGGCTTCAAGGCGACGCCGGGCTCGGCGCATGTGTTCGCCCATACGGTGGCGACCGGCGAGCCGCATCCGATCGCCGCCCCTTCAATCTCGATCGCTTCCGCACCGGGCGGCTGATCGACGAAGCCGCCGCCGCCGCCGTCGCGCATTAGAGGCCCGCCATGCTGCTCATTCCCTGCCCCTGGTGCGAGGCCGAGCGCCCCGAACTCGAATTCCGCTACGGCGGCGAGGCGCATGTCGCGCGCGCCGCCGATCCGGCGAGCGTCGACGACGCGCAATGGGCGCAGTTCCTGTTCTTCCGCACCAATCCGCGTGGCCTGCATGCGGAGCGCTGGCGGCACGTCGCCGGCTGCGGGCGTTTCTTCAACTGCCTGCGCGACACGGTGAGCGACAGGATCGTGGCGACCTACAAGGCTGGCGAGCCGAGACCGGACGCGGGCGCCCTTGCGACGGGAGGCGCATCGTGACCGCGCGCTTCCGCACGGCGAGCGGCGGGCGCGTCGACCGCGCGCGGCCGATCCGTTTCACCTTCGACGGCAAGAGCTACGAGGGGCTGGCCGGCGACACGCTCGCCTCCGCGCTGATCGCCAACGGCGTGCACTTCGTCAACCGCTCCTACAAGTACCACCGGCCGCGCGGCTTTCTGAGCGCCGGCGCGGAGGAACCGAACGCGCTGGTCGGCGTGGCCGAGGGGCCGGGACGCTTCGCGCCGAACCTGCGCGCGACGCAGACGCCGCTGATCGAGGGCCTCGCCGTCACCAGTCAGAATCGCTGGCCCTCGCTCGCCTTCGACGTCGGCGCCGTCAACGATCTGATGTCGCCCTTCTACGGCGCGGGCTTCTACTACAAGACCTTCATGGGGCCGAACCTGTTCGGCAAGAACTGGGCGTGGAAGACCATCTACGAGCCGATCGTGCGGCGCGCCGCCGGTCTCGGCCAGCCGCCGACGAACGCCGATCCCGACGCCTATGCGCAGTATTACGATCATTGCGACGTGCTGGTGATCGGCGCCGGCCCTTCCGGCCTCGCGGCGGCGCGCGCCGCGGCCGCCGGCGGGGCCGAGGTGATCCTATGCGACGAACAGGCGGAGATGGGCGGCTCGCTGCTCGCCGAGACGCGCGCGACGATCGACGGCGCGCCGGCCGCCGAATGGCTGGCGCGCACGCTCGCCGATCTCGCCGCGCTTCCCAACGTGCGCCTCATGCCGCGCACGCAGGCCTTCGGCTATTACGCGCAGAACTTCGTCGGCCTCGCCGAGACCGTTTCGCAGGACGAGCGCGCGCGCAACGCCGACGCGCCGCGCGAGCGGCTGTGGCAGTTGCGCGCGCGGGAGGTCGTGATCGCGGCCGGCGCCATCGAGCGCGCGCTGGTGTTCCCGGACAACGACCGGCCCGGCGTGATGCTCGCGGAGGCCGCGCGCGTCTATCTCAACCGCTACGGCGCGAAGGTCGGCGAGCGCGTCGTCCTCGTCACCGCGCATGACAGCGCCTATCGCGCCGCGCTCGATCTGAAGGGCGCCGGCGTCGAGGTGGCGATGATCGCCGATCTGCGCGCGAAGGCCGACGGCGCCTTGCCGCAGGCCGCGCGCGCGGCCGGTCTGCGCGTGCTCGCCGGCGCAACGATCCACGCCGCCGCCGGCAAGCGCCGCGTCGCCGGCGCGCGCCTCTCCGCGCCGGGCTTTGCGGAGCAGACGGTCGCCTGCGACGCGCTGCTGATGTGCGGGGGCTGGACGCCGTCCGTTCATCTGCATTCGCAGTCGCGCGGCAAGGTTGTGTGGGAGGAGGCGCGCGGTCTCTTCCTGCCCGGCGACAGCGTGCAGCGCGAACGCTCCGCCGGCGCCTGTCGCGGCGTCTTCGGTCTGGCGCAGGCGATGGCGGACGGCGCGCGCGCCGGCGCGGACGCGGCGTCGCGGGCCGGCCGCCCATCGCCAACGATGGAGGCGCCTGCGGTCGCCGACGCGCCCGAGGCGTTCGGCGGCGCGCTCGGCGACCAGAGCCCGCCGGCCGCGCGCAAGGCCAAGGCCTTCGTCGACTATCAGAACGACGTCTGCGCCAAGGACATCCGCCTCGCCGTGCAGGAGGGGATGCGCTCCATCGAGCACGTCAAGCGCTACACCACCACCGGCATGGCGACCGATCAGGGCAAGATCGCCAACATGAACGCGCTGGCGATCGCCGCCGACAAGCTCGGCAGGAGCGTGCCGGAGGTCGGGCTGACGACATTCCGCCAGCCCTATACGCCGGTCACCTTCGGCCTGTTCGCCGGCGCCAGCCGCGGCGATCTGTTCGACCCCGTGCGGAAGACGCCGATCCACGACTGGGCGGCGTCGCAGGGCGCTGCATTCGAGGATGTCGGCCTGTGGAAGCGCGCCTGGTATTTTCCGCAGGGGCGCGAGGACATGCACGCCGCCGTGCGACGCGAGTGCAGGCAGACGCGCGCCAGCGTCGGCATGTTCGACGCCTCGACGCTCGGCAAGATCGAGGTCGTCGGCCCGGACGCGGCGCGCTTTCTCGAGCGGCTCTACACGAACCCGTGGGCGAAGCTCGAGGTCGGGCGCTGCCGCTACGGCCTGATGCTCAACGAGCAGGGCTTCATCATGGACGACGGCGTGATCGCGCGCATCGCGGCCGACCGCTTCCATGTGACGACGACGACGGGCGGCGCGCCGCGCGTACTGAACCACATGGAGGACTATCTCCAGACCGAGTTCCCCGATCTGAAGGTCTGGCTCACCTCGACGACCGAGCAGTGGGCGGTGATCGCGGTGCAGGGGCCGAAATCGCGCGAGCTGATCGCCCCCTTCGTCGAGGGGATCGACCTGTCGCGCGAGGCGACGCCGCATATGAGCGTGCGCGAGGGCCGCGTCTGCGGCGCGCCGGCGCGCCTGATGCGCGTCAGCTTCACCGGCGAACTCGGCTTCGAGATCAACGTGCCGCCCGACGTCGCGCGCTCGGTCTGGGAGACGCTGTGGGCGGCCGGGGCGGCGCTCGGCGTCGTCGCCTACGGCACCGAGGCGATGCACGTCATGCGGGCCGAGAAGGGCTACATCATCGTCGGGCAAGATACCGACGGAACCGTCACGCCCGACGACGCAGGCATGGGCTGGGCGATCGGCAAGGCGAAGGCCGATTTCGTCGGCAAGCGCTCGCTCGCCCGCGCCGATTTGTCCGCGCCCGGCCGCAAGCAGTTCGTCGGGCTGCTGACCGAAAATCCGCGCGTCGTCCCCATGGAGGGCGCGCAGATCGTCGCGCGCGCCGACTACGCCGTCGGCGAACACGCCATTGGCCACGTCACCTCGGCCTACGACAGCCCCGCGCTCGACCGCTCGATCGCGCTCGCCGTGGTGGAGAACGGCCGCGCGCGGATGGGCGAGACGGTGTTCATCGCCGCCGTCGTCGCCGGACAGCGGCGCGATTCGCGCCACGGTCTGCGATCCCGTGTTCCTCGACAAGAAGGGAGAGCGCCTCGATGGCTAGCCCTATCGCTCCGCCGCCGCGCCGCGGCCCGCTCGAGGGGCGCGCGCTGCCCGCCGGGCCGGGCTTCGCGCTCGCAATCGCGCCGCCGGCGGCGCGCTTCATCCTGCGCGGCGACGCGGAGGTCGCCGAGGCGGCCGGCGCCGCCTTCGGCCTCGCCATTCCCCGCGCATCCGGCGCGGCGTCCGCGCGCGAGGGGCGCGCCGCGCTCTGGCTCGGACCGGACGAATGGCTACTGATCGCCGAGGGCGAGGACGGCGCGAGCCTGGCGCGCGCGCTCGGCGCGGCGCTGGCGGACCGCCCGCATTCGCTCGTCGACGTGTCGCAGCGCCAGATCGGGCTGGAGGCGTCGGGGCCGCTCGCCCGCCGCGCCCTGACGGCCGGCTGCCCGCTCGATTTGCGCGACGGCGCCTTTCCAGACGGCGCGGCGACGCGCACCATGCTGGCCAAGTCCGAGATCGTGCTGTGGCGCCGCGCCCCGGCCCGTTATCGGATCGAGGTCTGGCGATCCTTCGCCGACTATGCGGCGTCGTTCCTCGAAGAGGCGGCGAAACGCGCGCCGCCGATCTGAACGGCGGGCGCCGGGAGGAGCGATGATCAGTGTCTTCGATCTGTTCAAGATCGGCCTCGGGCCGTCCTCCTCCCACACGATCGGGCCGATGCGCGCGGCCCGCACGTTCCGCGAGGCGCTGATCGCCTCCGGCGCGGCGGCGCGCGCGGCGCGCCTCGAGACGACGCTCTACGGCTCGCTCGCCTGGACGGGGCGCGGCCACGCAACCGACAAGGCGGTCCTGCTCGGCCTCGCCGGCCACGCGCCCGATGCGGTCGACCCCGACGAGGCCGAGCGCGTCCACGCCGCCGCGCTGGCCGGCGCGCCGTTCGACATCGAGGGGCGGCTCGTGCCTTTCGATCCCGTTCGCGACATCGTGTTCGACGTCGCCGCGCAGGATCTCCAGCACCCGAACACGCTCGCCTTCCGCGCTTTCGACGGCGCCGGCGCTCTGGCGCTGGAGCAACGCTGGCTGTCGGTCGGCGGCGGCTTCGTCGTGCGCGAGGGCGAGACGGAGCTTGCCGATTCAGGCGGCGGCGCCGCCGCGCCCTATCCCTTCCGCAACGGCGCCGAGTTGCTGGCGCGCGGGCGCGAGAGCGGCCTCTCCATCGCGCAGATCACGCTCGCCAACGAGCGCGCCTGGCGGCCGGCCGCCGAGGTGACGGCGCATCTGCGCCGCGTGCGCGAGGCGATGCTCTCCTGCCTCGCGCGAGGACTCACCCGCGAGGGTGAGTTGCCGGGCGGCCTGCAGGTGAAGCGGCGCGCCGCCGCCATCCACCGACGGCTCGAGGAAGGGCGGATGCGCAACACCCGCGCCGCGCACGAGCCGATGGATTTCCTCAGCGTCTTCGCGATGGCGGTGAACGAGGAGAACGCCGCCGGCGGGCGCGTCGTCACCGCGCCGACCAACGGGGCGGCCGGCGTCATCCCCTCGGTGCTGCGCTATTATCGCGACTTCACCCCTTACGCGAACGAGGCCGGGCTCGACGTCTTCCTGCTGACGGCGACCGCCATCGGCGCGATCTTCAAGATGAACGCCTCGATCTCCGGCGCGGAGGTCGGCTGTCAGGGCGAGGTCGGCGTCGCCTCGTCGATGGCGGCGGCCGGCATGTGCGCCAGCCTCGGCGGCACTAACGAGCAGATCGAGAACGCCGCCGAGATCGCGATGGAGCACCATCTCGGCCTCACCTGCGATCCGGTCGGCGGCCTGGTTCAGATCCCCTGCATCGAGCGCAACGCCTTCGGCGCGGTGAAGGCGGTCAACGCCGCCTCGCTCGCCTTGCACGGCGACGGCTCGCACCGCGTCAGCCTCGATTCTGTCGTCGCCACGATGCGCGAGACCGGCCGCGACATGAGCCACAAATACAAGGAGACCTCGCTCGGCGGGCTCGCGGTGAACTGGATCGAGTGCTGAGGCGAGACGCGTCGCCGCGCGTCCACTCTTGCCGATCGTCAAGGACGTCGCGTCGCGCGCGCCTAGGGTGGCGCGATCAGCGCCGTGGAGATCGCAATGTCGCGTCTGGTCGTTCTGCTTGCATTCGTCGTCGCCTTCCTCGGTCTTCAGACCCTCGGCGCGCCGGCGCAGATCCGGCTCGAAGGGACCGATCATCTCGGCCGCGCCGTGACGGCGCAGGAGCCTGGCGGCTGGCGGCTGGTGATGTTCGGCTATACGCGCTGCCCCGACGTCTGCCCGCTCGGCCTGCAAACGCTCACCGAGACGATGGACGCGCTGGGGCCGCTCGGCGAGCGCTTCACGCCGGTCTTCGTGACCGTCGATCCCGCGCGCGACACGCCGGCGGTCCTGAAGGACTATGTCTCGATGTTCCATCCGCGCATCGTCGGAATCGCGCCGTCCCCCGAGGAGCTGACGCGGATGGCCGCGGCCTGGCGCGTCAAATACGCCAGAGTTCCTTCGCGCGACGGGACCGACTACGCGATGGACCACACCGCCGCGATCTTCCTCGTCGATCCGGACGGGCGCATCCTGCGGCGCCTCGCGCATGACCAGTCCGGCGCGGCGACGGCCGATCGCATCCGCGCCGCGATGCTGTCGCGCTGAGCGTTCAGGGCCGCATCAGCGCGCGCAGTTGCGCCCGCAGTCGCGGGTCCGACCACGCGCCCTCGCCGACGATGCGGCCGACCTCGCGGCCCTGCGCGTCGATGAGCACGGTCGTCGGCAGGCCGGCGACGCCCATCGCCGCCGTCGCCTCGCGGTTGAGATCGTGGAACAGCGCCGTCTCGCGCACGCCGAGTTCGCCCGTCAACCGGTCGATGGCCGGCCAGCCGATGCGGTCGAGCGCGATCGCGGCGACGCGCAATCCGTCCGCGCGCATCTCTCTCTGCAAGTCCTCGAGCGCCGGAAATTCGGTGCGGCAGGTTCCGCACCAGGTCGCCCAGAAATGCGCGAGCGTCAGCCGGCCGCCGAGATCGGCCGGCCGTCGCTCGGCGCCGTCGCGATCGCGGAACGTGATCGCCGGCGCCTCCCGCATGCGCAGCACGAGTTCGCCGGCCTGCGCTGCGCCCGCGCGCGGCGCAGGCGGGAGGAAGGCCAGCGCCACGGCGGCGAGAACGACGGCCGCCCGCCCGGCGCGTCGGCGCGCGCGGCTCACGGCAGATCGCTCCGGCTGAGCGCCCAATAGCCGAGCCCCGCCGACAGCGCGCCGAGCGCGATCGGATAGAGGAAGGCCCAGACGAGGAACAGCTCGCGGCCGAAGATGTCGAAAATCGCGTAGGCCGTCGGTCCGAGCAGCACGAGCTGCGGATCGAACAGCATCATCGAGGCGACGCGGAACACTTGCAGCGGATTGAGCATCGCCGCCGCCACCACGGTCTCCAGCGGCGCGTGATTGCGGATGAGCGCGCCGAGCAGAACGAGATCGAGGCCGAGCAGCAGCGCGAGCCAGATCAGGAAGGCGAAGGTCTGCGCCGTGTCGACCTTGCGCGTCAGCGTCGAGACGAGGAAGCCGACGCCGATGAATGCGAAGATCAGGCTGGCCAGAAGGCCCATGTCGAACAGGAATTCGCGCCACGGGATCGCCACGCCGCGGATGCCGCCATAGACGAGCGCGGCGACGAGCGCGCCTGCCACGGGCGCAATCGCCAGCGCGAAACGCCCGAACACCCGGCCCGCATACCAGCCGGCGAGCGACAGCGGCAGCGCCAGCACATATTCGAACACGCCGGCCTCGCGGTCGCCGGCCAGCGCGCGCACGGTCGAGATCAGCACGAACACCGGCGCGATCGCCATGGCGAGCTGGGTGTAGGTGACGAGCGTGCGCGACAGGCCGGTGAAGCCCAGCACGCGCGATTCGGTCAGGCCGAACACGAGCAGCAGGCCCGTCAGCGCGAAGAAGGTCGCGGCGTAGGCGGCGAACCAGCGCGAGCGCAGCGCCTCCGCGATCTCCAGCCGGAAGGTCGCGCGAAAGGAGAGCCAGCCGCGGGCCGCGGCGCCGTCGCGTGTCATGGCCTCGTCGGCGTAGGCGGGATTGATCGCCAGCATCGCATCGTCGTCCCTATGTCGCCGAGGCCGGCTCGCACAGCGCCTTCTTGCGCACGGCGGCCAGCATGTCGGCGTAGCTCGTCGGCCACTGCCCGGCCGGCGCGGCGGCGTAGCCGTGGCCCATCGGCGTCTGGAAGCCGTCCTTGTAGCTGGCGGTTCTGGCCTCGAGCCACGCCCCTGGCTTGCCCGCGTCGGCGACCCAGAACAGCAGGCCCGGATCGTCGATCTCGCCGGCGACGGCGGCGAACGACACCGCGCAGCCCACATCGTCGAACAGGCGCGCGCGCGTGCGTCTGGCGTCCCAGATCTGCGCGGCGTAGCGCAGCTCCGAGATGATCATGTTGCAGTGCTCGCACACGTCGCGCCCGAGCGTGATCGCCTTCGGTCCCGGCGTCGGTCGCGAGCAACCGGCCGCCAGCGCCGCGAGGCTCGCGCCGAGCGCGAGCCGGCTAAACGCGCGACGGTTCAGAATTCGCAGCGTCATGCGACGCCTCCATGATCTGAAGACTGCATATCAGGCCGGAATGGCGGGCGGCGAAACCGAGAAAGGCGAGACGGTCGGGCCCTGCGACCGCGCCGCTCCACTGCGTTCCCCCCGTGTCGGGCGTCAGGCCCCATTCCGCCGCGGCCCGCCCAAACGCCTCGTCGGCGCGGGCGACGACGATGCGGCAGGAAAATCGCGTGCCGAGGCCGCCGGCCTGCGACACCGTATCGTCGAGCACGACGCGGCCCTGCTGCAATTCGACGACGCGGTTGACCAGCGGCGCGATCTCGTCGAGCCGATGGCTCGAGACGATCATCGAGGCCGCGCTTCGTTCGGCCAGAAGATCGAACAGCGCGGCGCGCGCGGCCGGATCCAGATTGGCGGCCGGCTCGTCGAGGATCAGCAGCCGCGTCGTGCGTCCGAGCGCGGCGGCGATCAGCACCTTCTGCTTCATGCCGCCGGAGAGCTTCACGAACGGTCGATTGCGGATCGCCGCCACGTCGAGGCCGAGCCGCGCGGCGACGGCCGCCATGTCGCCCTGCGCGGCGCCCGACGTCTCCGCGACGAAGCGCAGCAACGCGCCGACCGGCATGGCGAGCGGCGGGGCGACCTGCGGCACGAAGCCGACATGCCGCAAGACCTGCGTGCGGTCATGGCGCGGATCGCGCCCGTCGACGCGGATCTCGCCGTCATGCGTGTATTCGCCGAGCATGCAGCGAAACAGCGTCGTCTTGCCTGCGCCGTTCGAGCCGACGAGGGCGACGCGCTGACCTGTCGGGATGTCGATGTCGATCGCATCGAGCACGCGCGCCGCGCCGAACCGTTTGCCGACCGCGCGCAGCGTGATCATGTGCGCCTCTCCCCCTGCGTCGCGTCCGCGCAGGTTGCGGCGCCGTCCGCCTTGCGGCGGTCGGTCTGCGGCCGCGACAGGCCCTTGATGTCGAAGCTCAGCGCCCCCGTCGGGCAGGCGTCCAGACACATCGCGCAGCGCGTGCAGTCCGGCCCGATCGGCGCCTCGACGTCCTTGCTGTAACCGAACTTGGTGATGTCGAGCACGTGCGGAACAAGGCACACCTCGCGGCACTTGCCCTCGTGCAGGCAGAAATTGCCGTCGTACTTGATGCGCACGGGCGAGGCCGCGCCGGTCACGCCGTAAAGCAGCCCGATCGGGCAGACATAGCGGCACCAGAAGCGCCGCGAATAGAACACCTCGATCAGCAGCAGGAGCGCGACCCAGACCAGGCCGCCGACGACGCCGTAGGTCATCGCGCGCGACAGGATGCCGACGGGCGAGATCGTCTCGAACACCGTGTAGCCGGTGACGAAGGCGAGCGCGGCGAAGACGGCGAACAGAACCGCCCGCGTGGCCCGATGCAGCGGGTGATCCTTCACCAGCCGTTTGGCCGCCAGCCGCAGATGCAGCATCTCGCCAAGCTCGGAGAGCAGGTGGTAGGGGCACACCCACGCGCAGAAACTGCGCCCGCCGAACAGCATGTAGATGACAACCACCGTGCCCGTGCCGATCACCAGATTGATCAGCACGGTCTTGAACGCCAGCATCACCTGCAGCGCCGAGTTCAGATCGGCGAAATGGAAGCCGAACACGCGCGAGGCCGTGAGCGCGCCTTCGATCAATTGCAGATCGAGCCAGTACGAGGCGACAAACAGAAGATTGACGACGAGGATCGAGACCCAGCGCCGGTTGCGCCATGTGTGGTTGACGACCTCCTCCTCGCGCTCGGCCTTGATCGCCGCCTTGCGGTAGGCGCGTTGGGCGGGCGTCTTCTTGTAGGCGAGCAGATCCCAGGCGCGTTCGGTGAAGTCCGCGCGCTCCGGCTTCTTCGGCGCCTTGCCGAACATCTGCGCATAGCCCTCGGCGAGGCGGGACAGCGCGCGGTTCATGCCGGATGCCTCCCCGTGACGCGCGGCGCGATGCGGATCGCGGCGGGCTCGGCCGGGCAGATCATCTCGCAGACGCCGCAGCCCACGCACTTGTCCGTCACGACGGGCGTCCTCGCCTTGTCGTTCGTCAAGCCCGCGGCGGGCTGAAGCGAAATCGCGCCCTCGATCGGGCATTGCCGCACGCACAGGTCGCACAGATCGAGATCGTAAGGGTGGGCCGCCACCGGCTTCGGCTTCCAGCGGTCGATCTCGGGATAGCGCAGCTTGCCGGCGTGATCGACGCCGCGCGCCGGTCCCTTGAAGCCCTGCCCCTTGCGGGCGAGGCAGCGATCGGGCGCGGCGAGTTCGGCGACGCCGATGCGCACCTGCTCCTTCTTGTCGATCTTGTGGGTCAATGCGCCGGTCGGACAGGCGAGCACGCATTGCACGGCGTCGCAGGAGAAGTCGCAGGCCTGCGCCCGCGCCGCGATGTAGGGCGCGCCGCTCCCCAATCCTTCGATCAGATCCGCCAGTTCGATCGCTTGCACGGGGCACACCTGCACGCACTGGCCGCATTTGATGCAGGCGGCCAGAAACGCATCCTCGTCGATTGCGCCGGGCGGGCGCAGACGCGGCGCGCCCGTTGCGAGCTTCGTGCGCAGCAGGCCGGCGAGCGCGGCGCAGGTCACGCCCGCCCCGACCGCGAGCGAGCGCAGCGCGGTGCGCCGCTCCTGTTGCGCGCGCGTCAGCGTCTGCGGCGCCGGCGGGGTCGGAGCGCTGTCGCTCATGGCGCCCTCGCCTGCCTGCGAACCTCGCCGGCGTCGCGCGCGCCCGGCGTCGTGCGCGGACGCGCGTCGCGCAACATCAGTTGCGGGTCGACAAGCGAGGCCATGCGCTCGACGATGTCGAGCAGCTCGACCGATGGCGAGGCGCGGAAGAACTGCGCATCCTTGACGTCGGCCCACAGGCCGTCGGCCCAGCGCCACACCTCGTGCGGCGTGTCGCCGACGCCGTCGGCATTGCGGTCGAAGCCCTGATAGTCGTCGAAATGGTTGCTGTCCCAAAGATTGCGCGCCGCGCCGCCCTTGCCGTCGACGCGCACCGTCGCGTGATTGCCGATGAAGTCGTTCGAGCGGAAGACGTTGCCCTCCCAGTCCGAATGCATCACCAGCGCGACGCCGTTATAGGCGATGCGGTTGCCCTCGAAGAGGTTGGTCGAATCGGGATCGTAGGGCGAGGCGTCCATGAACAGACCCTGCGCGTTGGCGAAGATGTCGTTGCGCAGGATCTTCGCCCCGCTCGACTCCTTGAAGCCGACGCCGATGCCGGACGGCCCCTGGCTGTAGCGGATGACGTTGTCGGCGACGATATTGTCGTTCGAGTACATCAGGAACACGCCGACGGTGTTGGCCGCGAAACGGTTCCCGGTGACGGCGTTGCCGTGCGCATACATCAGATGCACGCCGTAGCGGCCGCCGGAGAAGCTGTTGCGCGTCATTTTCACGCCGTGCGAATACCAGATGACGCAGTCGCGCGAGGCGACGATCTCGTTGTCCTCCACGCGCACGTCGTTCGAGTACCAGATGCGCACGGCGTCGCCGCGCACGCCCTGCTCGACATCCTGCGAGGCGATCCTGTTGCGACGGATAATGGCGTTGTGCGCCTGTTGCAGATCGACGCCGAACAGGCAGTTCTCGAACGTGTTGTCCTTGATGATGTTGAACTGGCCGCGCACCTGGATGCAGGCGTCGGTGTTCTCGTGACGGTCGCCGCTGTTGCGGAAGGCGACGCCCGAGACGGTCGACTGGCCCGCCTTCAGCGTCAGCACGGAGCCAACGCCGCCGCCGTCGACGATCACGCCGGGTCCGCCCCGCAACGTCATCGGCCGCGCGATTGTCGCCGGCGCGGCGTAGACGCCGGGCGGAAGTTCGAGCGCGCCGCCCTCGGGCGTGCCGTCGATCAGCGGTTGCAGCGGGACCGCGCCTGCCGGCAGGCGCCGCTCGAGCCGATGCGTCGTCGCGCCGGCGGGCGCGCCGTCATGGGCGGGCGGGGCCTCGCCGCGCGCGGCCGCGGCCGCGACGATCGCGGCTGCCGCGCAGAGCGCCGGCCAAAAGCCTCGGACGCCCATCCCGTCAGCTCTCCTCGTCGATCAGCAGGGCCCGCCGCCGCGCCAGCGCCGCCGCGGCGAAGGCGACGAAGGAGGCGCACATCATGGCGAAGCCCAGAGCCGGATAGGAATGGGTGGAGAACTGCGCGACCTTGCCGTCGCCGAACACGGTCGGCATGAACGGCTTCAGCGTGAACGCGCCCATCGCGTTGAGGCTGTGGCCGTACCACCACAGCCAGCCGCCATACTCGACGACGAAGCCGAACGGCAGCAGCATCGGCGTGAGGATGAGCGCCCAGAACCACGGCCTGCGCGCGTCGCGCGCCATCCACAGGAACAGCGCCATCGCGATCAACAGCCCGGCGTAAAGCGCGTAGGCGACATTCGTCATGATGCTGACGAGACGGCCGTTGCGCTCGGGTTCGTTGAACCAGCGTCCGAGGCTTTTGGCGTAGTGCCAGGTCATCAGTTGCAGGCCGGAGCCGGTCCAGGCCGCGGCCTTCGCGTCGCGCTCGTAGGTCTTCTTCAGCGTGTCGATCAACTCGCTCTTGGCGGCGGTCGCCGAGGCGCGCGCGACAGGCTCGTCGCCCACCTGGATGCCGCTGCGGGCGAGCGACTCGCGCAGTTGCTTGACGATCGGGCTCTCGTTGGCGTCGGCGCCCGTCTCGTTCTCGCTGCGGCCGAGCGAGTCGACCAGCGCGGCGACATAACCACGGCCGAGAGCCGACGCGCCGCCGGGCAGGAACATGGCGTAGGTCATCCAGCCCGCGACGGCGGCGAAGCCGACGCCCATCGCCGCCAGCCGCAGCCGGCGGCCCGGCGTCACGAAGCCGATGGCGAGCAGAGCGAGGAAGGCGAACAGGAACGGCGAGAACACCTTTTCCACCGGCCCGCCGGAGGCGATCGGGAACATGCCGACGAAATGGTTGATCGTGTCCATCTCGTGGACGCAGTCGAGCGCCTCCTTCTCGAGCACTTCCTTCGAAACGCGCAGCTTGCAACCGTTGCGCACGCCGTCGACGTGGAACTCGATCCGGACGCCGTCGGGAAAGGTGTGCTCGGGATAGTTAGGCGCCTTCAGCGCGACCCACCAGACCGGCAGAAAGAAGGAGGCGATCACGAATACCACGCCGACGAGCGCCAGCAGCCGCGAGAGCGCGGCTGTCGGCTCGCGCGGGGCGGCGCGGGGAGAGGCGGAGGTTTCGGCAGACGTCATGAAGCGGATGTCCGATGGGCGCGCATCGGCGGTCCAGAGGTGCCGCCGACGCCGTCTTGCGAATGCGGGGCCGTCTTACTTGTAGTCCGGATTCTTGTAGCCCTCGGGCGCGATGATGTCCGCCGAAGGCTTCAGCCGCGACACGAAATCGAGCACGGCGACCGTGTCCTTGTCGGTGAAGTTCTTGATCTGCTCGACCATCTCCGGGTTGGAGTTGCGGCGCTTGCCCTCCTTGATCCAGCGATACTGGCGCAGCAGATACTCGTAGTGCTGTCCCTGGATGCGCGGGTAATATTTCGCGGCGTCGCCGGCGCCCGTCTCGCCGTGGCAGCGCACGCAATTGTCGGCGTAGAGCTTCTTGCCGAGATCGAGATCCGTGCCGGGGCCCACCCCGTTCTTGGGCGACATCTTCATCTTCGAGATGTATTCCGAGACGTCGGAGATCGACTGTGTGCCGCCGATTTCGGAGGGCAGCGCGAAGGGATACATCGTCGGGTTGTCGCGATGTCCGTCGCGAATGTCGGCGAGCTGCTTGATGATCACCTCGCGGTGCTGGCCGGCGACCTGCGGGAAGGTTCCGTCCGGCAGGCCCCAGCCCTCCGGCATGTGGCAGGCCGAGCAGACCTCGTAGACCTCGCGGCCGTTATCGTAGTTCGGCTTCAGCGTCAGCGCCTCCTCGCGCTCGCCGCCCTGCGACATCCATTCCTTCTTCTGCTTGTTCTGCTCGATGATGGACGGGTCGAAGTTCTTCTCGGGGCCGGCCGCCAGGACGGGACCGAACGACGCGAGGGCGATGGCTGCGAGAGCCGCGGCCGCGATGCGTTTCATGAAAGCGTCTCCAATGTGCGAGGGGGTCGCGCTCAGCGCGCCGGGCGTTCGATCTGCGACAGATAGTCGGCGATCAGCTCGACATTCGCGTCGTCGAGCTTCTTGACGAAGGGCAGCATCGTTTTCGATTTGCCGTTGGCGCGCACGCCCTCGCGCATGTCCTTCATCTGGGCGACGAGATAGTCGCGCTTCATTCCCGCCAGCGCCGGATGCAACGGCAGCGGCTTCAGGCCGTCGGCTCCGTGGCAGGTCTGGCAACCGCCCTTCGTGTAGGCGGCCTTGCCCTGCGCCAGCCTCTCGGCGGCGGGCGGCGGGTCGAGCGCGGCGGGCTTGGGCGCGGGAAGCGCGGCGAGATAGTGCGCGATCGTCTCGCGCTCCTCCTTCGAGACGAGGTGCATGACGTCCTTCATGCCCTGCGTGCGCGGATAGCCGCGCGGATCGGGCCCCGAGACGCGCGCGCCGGAGGCGATGTCCTCCATCTGCGCGATCATGTATTTCGCGTCCTGACCGGCGAGATTCGGATAGTTCTGGATCGCCTTGGCGCCGTCGCGGCCATGACAGGCGATGCACGTCTTGGTGCGGAACAGGGCCTTGCCGTCGGGCGCGGCGGCGGCGCTCTGGTCGGCCGCCGGCGTCGAGGCGGGCGGAGCTTGCGCGACCGCGAGTTGCGCGAATGCGCAGAGCGCCAGCGCGGCGAGCGGTGCGACGGCGAAATTCATGGGCGAAGCCTCGTGAGAGAAAAGAAGCGGGGCGCCCGCAGGCGCCCCGCATGTCGCGCGGGCTTACTTGGCGACGACCTTCGCGCCGTTCTGCTCCAGGAAGGTCTTGGCGCGCAGGCCGATGTCGGCCGCCTTGACCTGATACTGCCACCACTGGCCGGCCCAGAGCGTCGCCTGCTGCCAGTCCTGCTTCTCTGCGGCCGCGTCGGTCTTGGCCTTGGCGTCCTTGGCGAAGTTGAGCTGGTCGGTGGCGTCCTCGACCAGCGCGACGACGGTCGGGAAGTCCTTGAAGTTCGTCGAGGTGATGTACTTCACCACCGCGTCGATCACGGCCTGCGTGTCGTTGTTGGTCTTGTACTGCTTGTCGAAGTCCGCCTTGGTGTAGCTGCGTCCCTCGCTCGGGCTTGTGGCCGCCTGCTGGGCGAGGCCCTTCGGCTTCACCACCAGATAGCCCTCCATCTCCAGATGCAGCGCCGAGCAGAACTCGGTGCAGTAGAAGGAGAACACGCCCGCCTTGTCCGCCTTGAGTCTGGCGGTGGCCGTCTTGCCCGGCTCGAGCGACAGGTTGACGTTGTAGGTCGAGACCGAGAAGCCGTGGGTCTCGTCCTCGGCGCGCTCGGAATTGGTGATGTGGAAGGCGACGTCGTCTCCCTCCTCCACCTCGACGATCTCGGGCGTGAAATGCGAGCGGATCGCGGTCATGTAGACGTCGACCTTGCCCGGCGAGCGGACGATCTTCTCGGAGCCCGGCCGCACGGCGTCGGCATGGTCCTGACCGGTGCGGCTGTCCGTGCCGTATTTGTAGCGCACCAGCGGCTTCAGCTTCTCGGCGGAAATCGCGGTGACGTAATGCGGCTCGCCGAGCGGAACCGGCATGTCGTAGACCAGCTCCATCTTGTCGCCGGAGATGTCGATGAGCTGGTGGTTCTGCGGATGCAGCGGGCCAACGGGATTGAAGCGGTCGATGGCGAGCTTGTTGAGGGCGACGAGATACTTGCCCTTCGGCTTGGTGGATTCGCCCTCCATCGCCACGAGATGGCCGATGTTGTAATGCACCGAGATCTTGTCCAGCACCTTGCCTTCGCAATAGTCGTACTTGGCGACCTGGCTGTCGACGTAGAGCGAGGTGTAGGCGACGCAGGGCTTGGAATCGAACTGCGTGTGCAGCGGGCCGAGGCCAAGCGCGATCTGCTTGTGCAGCGCCACCTTCATGTCGATGATCGGCAGGCCATAGGCGTCCTTGCCGACGAAATTCTTGGCGTCGATCGCCGCCTTCACCTTCTCGAAGGAGTAGACGGAGGCCTGCGTGTCGAGCTTGCCGCCGACGATGATGTATTTGCCGTCGGGCGTCACGTCGACGCCGTGCGGCGATTTCGGCTCGGCGATCAGGAAGACGAGCCCTTCGTCAATCGCGGTTTGCAGCGTGATGACGGGATGATTGTTGATCATCGTCACCTTGCCGGCCTTGTAGACCTCTTCCGCCTTCCTCCAGTTGATGACGTGCAGGAAGTCGGTGTCGTTCGACGAACAGCCCGCCTCGAACGGCGGACGGCCGCTCTCGATGCCGCCGACGTAACGCTCGGCGCAGAAGGAGTTGGTGAACGACCAGCCGTCGGAGACGAGCTTGCCGGCGTCGGAGAGGTCCTGCGTGTAGGGCGGCAACTCGATCGAGAAGGAATTTTCCGGCTCGATGCGGCCCTTTTCACGATTGAACTTCCAGTAGGTGACGGCGCCGCGGAACTTCTCGTTGAATTCCGACAGCGGCGCGTAGCCGCGGCCGAGCACGCCCGGATATTGCGCGGCCTCGATCACGTATTCGGAGTTCGGCGTCACGAACGTGCCGCCATGCTCGGACTGCAGGATCGGGTTGACGACGATCTGCTGCGTCTCGAAATCATGCAGCGAGATGACGCCGATGCGCGGCGCCGACTTGTCGTTGATGAACAGATACTGCCCGTCCATCTCGCCATTCGTCTCGGTGATGGCCGGATGGTGCGTGTCGCCCCACTGGATCGTGCGGCCGTCGACCTTGGCGTCGTCGAGGATCTTCTTCGATTCCTCGTCGAACCCGAATCCCTGCCAGGGCTCGGGCGTGAACACCGAGATGTATTTCAGAATGCGCATCGAGGGCACGCCGTAGACCATGATCTGGCCGGACTGGCCGCCCGAGGAGAACGCGATGAATTCGTCGCGGCCGCCGGAGGGCGTGTAGGTCTTGGCTGCGCTGAGCAGGTCCTTCTGCGACAGGTTGCGACGCTTCATCACCTCGTCCAGCGTCTCCGCGGACGCCGCCGTCGCGCCGAACCCCAGAAGCGCAATCGCCGCCACAGACAATTTCAGGGTCGATCTCATGATCGCTCTCCGCTTGCGGCCGCCCCGCGCCGGGTCGCTCGCGCACGCGTCGCAGGCCGCCCGTTGCGCCGCTTCGGGCGGCGCGGGGAGGGTGCGGGCGTTCGGCGAGAGGTCACGTGCGTCGGGCCGGCCCCGTGCGCGCGACGGATCGGCGCCCCCCGTGGGGCCGTTCGACGCTCCCGCGCGCCGCGCCGCCATCGGCGCGCGGCGATCGGGAGCGACCCGTCTGCGCGGGATGGACCGTAGGCGGGGCGACGCTCGGCCTGCCTTGACAACAGCTAAGTGGACAGTCGCCCGTCCGGGCGAAGATGTCGCAGGCGGCTGTGCGCCGATGGCGCCTGCGTTCGGCCTGCCGGCGGCGGCGCTCGACATGACCGCGCGCCGGACGCCCGTGGCGCGGGTCTACGCTGGTCGCGGCAAAGGGGCGCACGTCCTTGCCGCCGGGCGCGAGGCCGTCGACGATGCGGCGGCGGAGCGGATCTCGGGCTCGAGGAAGGCTGGGATGGCAGAGGCCGCCGAGCAGTTTCCGGCCGGCATCGGCTGGCTTCCCGCCCTCCTTTGGACGGCGCGGCCTGTCTGGCTGTCCTTGATCGAGACGCGCCGCGCATGCGGGGCGTTGTTCGGCAGCTTGCGCATCAAGCGCCGCGCGGCGTCCCTATACCGATGACTTTGAGCGAGACTATTGCGAACGAAGCCGTACCGATCGACGGCCGGCCACGACCGGTGTTTTCGTCCTGCGATGAAGACGGCGATCGCGTCCATGTCGCCCCGGGAAGCTGGCCGAAATCTGCAGGCGCTTCGATGCCGCCTTGACGTCGCCGCCATCGCGGCCGACGCAGGGGCATGGCGCAGATGATGCCCGATTCTCGTGTATACAGGCGCGCCGATGCGGCCTTGGCGGCGGCGCTGGCGCGGCGTTGCCTGACGCTGCTTGTCCGTCGCGGGCCGATGCTGGCGGCGCTCTGGCTGGCGGGCGATCTGGCGCAGGCGTTGCTGCGCGAGGCCGCCGTGTGGATCGGACTCGTCAGCCGGCTCGGCGGGCTGGCCGTGGTGGCGCTGGCGATCCTGACGCGTCTCGTCGTCGTCGTCGCGCTGTTCCGGCTTTGCGCCGGCCGGGCGGCGCGCGACGAAGCGCCGACGCCCGCCGCCGCGCCGGCGAGCCCCGGCTTTCTGGGCGGGCTGGCGGCTGCCCTCGTGCCGTTCTTTCTCTATTACGCCGCCTGGGGCTTCCTCAACGACGCGTTGCGCGCCTATGCGCTCGCGGCGATGGATGCGGATCCGCTTGGCGCGCGCGGGCCGGTCCTGGCCATCGACTGGCGCGGCGCGGCGCTGGTCTGGGTGGGCTTGGCCTGGGCGGCGCGGCGCGGCGCCAAGGCGATGGAGAAGCGCTCGACGCTGTGGGTCTGGCCCTTCGTCATCGTCGCGGCGGAGGCGATGTGGATCTTCATTGGCCTGTTTGTTCTCTCCCATTGGAAAGACGCGGCTTCGGGTTGGCTTGCGACTTTGCCCGGCCCGACCGAACTGTGGCGTTGGGCGATCGGCGCGGCGCAGGCCGCGCAGGTTCTCCCGCCCGCCGACCGGCCGGACATCGAGCCTGCGCAGGAAGCGCGCGGGTTGCTGCTCTACGCGCTGCTTCCGGTGATCTGGTTCAACCTCGCAGCGATCGTGCGCGGCTATGACGTCAAGGCGAACCCAGGCGACCGGCTGTCGCGCTCGACCTTGTCGGCGTGGGAACGCGCGCCGAAAGTGCTGCGCGACTTCGCGGTGCCGTTCTTTCTGGGCGCCTTGAAGCGCTGGAACGCCGTCGCCAACGGCGTGCGGCTGATGCTTTCGGCGGGTGTTCCGCTTGTCGTCCTGGTCGTCGTGCTCGCCTGCGCGATCGATTGGCTCGCCGGCTGGGCCTTCTTCGGTCTGGCGCAGATGCTTGGGCCGATGGGTCTTCCCGCCGCGCGCGTGGTCCAAAGCGGGCTCGAAATCCTGTTCGGGCCGGCAGGCTGGCCGGGGACCGGACTGATTCCCGAGGTCGCGAAAATCATCCTGTTTTCCGCCGCGCTCGATCTCATCGAAGCGTCTCGTCCGCGGCCGGCGCCAGACGCAGCCTGATCGCGTCGGGTCGGCCGGATTGCGTGCTGATCCGCAACGCCAGCGGCGCCTTGGCGTCAGGCGGCAACGCGAAGGTCTCTTCGAAGCCGACGGCTCCCGGCGCCGCCGCAAGCGCCGCGCAACCGGGCGCCTGGCCTTGCGGCGACAAGGACTGGCGCAGCCGGAAGTCGCGAACGACCCGCGAGGGCGCCCACAGCCTGCCTGTCGCGTCCTCGATGCGGACGCGGCAGTCGCCCGGCTCGCTGGAGCGAAGCGCCGGAATGTCGGCGACGTCGACCCGCACGAAAAGCAGCCTCGCGTCGCGCGGCATGTCGAGCCGGGGGTCGGGCGGGCTGTTGAGGAAAATGCGAGCGGCCGCAACGCGCCATTCACGTCCGGCGTAGGCGGCGCGCGCGCCGGGCTCCGCCGAGGCGATGCGCAGTTCGCTGTCATGCGCCAGTTCGACCAGCCGCACGCGGCCGGCGACGCCGAGATCGGCGAGGTAGAGCGCGGGGATCGCGACGAGCCAGAGCCAGCGCGGCGTCATTGCGGCGTCTGCGTCAATTGCGCCGCGTCCTGCGCGACGATCGGCTTGTCGGGCGGCGCGAAGCTCAAGCGCGCGTCGTAGGTCGGCGCCAGGGAAGGGCCGAGAATCAGCGCGCCGCCCGCGATCTCGTCTTCCGGCACTTCGAAGACGGCGAAGCCGCGACGCGGAAACCCCGGTTGCAGCACGGCGGCGGCGATCATCTGCGGCGCGCCGGACAGGCGCCGCGAGGCGGAGGTGAGCCGCCCGGTGCGGCCGCGCCAGAGCGGGACCAGCCCGGTCGTCTCGTCAAGCGCCTCCGCTTCGAGCGCCGCCATCAACCAGACCGCGTTCGTCGAGCGACGCGCCTCGGCGCCGCCCTCCCTCCAGACGATCTGGCGCGCCGTGGCGAGGCCGAGCAGGCGCGCCCGGAACGATCGCGCCCGTCCTTCCGCGCCGGCCGCGACAGCGATCTCGATGGGGCCCGTCAGACGCGCATGACTCACGCGCGTCGTCATCATCGCGGCGAGCGCGGCGAGGCCGACGAGAAGCCAGAGCAACCTGCGGCCGATCACGCTAGCGACCCTCGTCCAGCGGGGCGACCGGGAGGACGACGATCGCGGCCGGCGTCGGCGAGAACCATCCCTGCGCGCCCGAAAGATTGTCGCGCGCCTTGAAGACGAGCCGCGTCACCGCGATCCGCGCCTCATCGTCCTGCGGGACGGCGACAACCAGCGCGACGCGCTTGGGAACGCGCGGGTCGAGCGCGCCGAGGCGGGCGCGGTCTTCGGGCAGATAGAAATTCGGCGCGCGTCCGTTTCCCGCGAACACGATCTGCGGGTCGGTGCGGCTCGCCGAGGTGAGATTCTCCATGTCGGCCTCGACGATCAGCATCGGCCCGTCGGCGAAGGCGCCGCCGTCCGGAGCGCGGGACGATTTGCGCGCGGCGCGGAGGGTCACCGCATAAGGTCCGGCGTCGATGCGCGCGCCCACGGCGACGATCGGCGTCGTCGGCGCGCGGCGATGACTCGCGACGTCGCTCCACCAGCCGACCGCCACGGCGGCGAGCCCGCCCGCGCCCGCCAGCAGGCGCAGCCACAGGCGGCGATGCAGAGGACGCGCGGCGTCGTCGGACAAAGGGCGGCCTTTCCGTAGCGTTCGCGCCGAACCTATCACGTCATCGCCGGACGCGCCCAATGCGAGGGCGGGGCTGAGAAGGCCGCGGCGGCTGCGTGCGCGGCTGGCGGGGCGACGACTCCTTGGGTCACTTCATCGCGAGCGCCTGGCGCTTGTGGTCGACTCGTCGCCGTCAGGCGTCCGCGTCGCGCGCGAACTCGACCAACTCGCCGAACGACGAGGGCCGCCCATCATGATTGTCAGCGACAACGACACGGGCCTGAACAGCCAGGCAATGTTGGACTGGGCAAGCTCCGGGCAAGCCGGTGCAGAACGCCTTCGTCGCGAGCCTGAACGGCCGCTTCCGTGACGAGCGTCTCGACGAACACAGCTTCCGGGGCTTGCGCATGGCCCGGCGGATCATCGAAACTTGGCGGGTTGACCCCCAACAAGTTCGTCACCCGGTCCAGACCGGACTGCAAGCAGCACCGATCCTGGCTATGAACGGGAGCAATCAGGAGGCAAGGTCAGTCCGAGGGGCAAGGTCACAGCCCGTCACTGTGAAAGCGCCCGCAACTCTCCTCGCGGGCGGCCCGTAGGGGGCCGCTCAAACGAAGCCAAAGACTCCCGGAGAACCGGGTCTCGGGTCGGTGTGCATTGCTCTGCGGCGGCCTTTCGGCCGAGATGGCCTGTCCCCAACACCGTCCGGCAGTAGGAAGCCATGCTGATCGACCCCCGCCACCCTCGTGGAAAAAGCCGATGAAAGTCGCCGTCGCGCAGATCGCCTGCGCCCCTGCGCGCCTGGACGTCAATCTCGAACGTCATCTTGCCCTGATCGCGGAGGCGAGGCGGCGGACGGTCGATCTGCTGCTGTTCCCCGAGCTTTCGCTGACCGACTATCTGGCGGCGCCGGACTGTCCGGCCCTGGCGCTTCCCGAAGACGCGCCGCAGATCGCCTCGATCATGGACGCGGCCGGCGCCATGGGCGTGTCCTTCGGCTTCATCGAGCGGGCAAGGGATGGTCGTTTTTTCAATACGCAGATGCTCGTGGACGGGCGGCGACGGCTCGGCCGGCATCGCAAGCTGAACATCCCGACCTACGGCAATCTGGCGGAAGGCCGGTTCTATGCCGCCGGTTCGAGGCTTGATGAGCCCGTCGCGTTTTCCGGACACTCGGTTTCGACTTTGATCTGCGCGGACCTGTGGAACCCGGCCCTGCCCTGGCTGGCCGCGCTTGCGGGAGCCGACCTCTTGCTGGCTCCCGTGGCGTCGTCGCTCGATGCGGTGGGCGGCGATTTCGACAATCCCTCCGGATGGGACCTCGTTCTGCGGCATACCGCCGTGCTCTACGGCCTGCCCGTGCTGTTCGCCAACCATTGCGGCTCGCGCGGCGACCTGCGGTTCTGGGGCGGCTCCCGCATTCTCGATGCGGAGGGCCGGACGATCGCAAGCGCGTCGGCCGAGGAAGCGCTGATCGAGGCGGAGATCGACCCGGCGGCGATTGCCACCGCGCGACGGCGTCTTCCGACAATGCGCGACGCCCATCCGGACCTGATCGCCAGGCACCTGAACCCAGCGAGCCGTCAATGCCCCGCTCCGACCTGACGCACGTCATTCACGGCCTGACCTATGATGAGCTGCCGCCCGCCGTCGTGCGTCAGGCGAAGCGATGCCTGCTCGACCTCGTCGGGGTGGCGGCGGCGGGCCGCATGACGCGGATGTCGGCGATCGCGCACGATTATGCTGCGGCGCAGTTCGGCGCCGGCGGCGTCGGCGGGGCGCAGCTGCTGTTTGACGGGCGATGGGTCAGCCGGGCGGGCGCGGCCTTTGCCGGCGCCACGACCATCGATTCCTTCGACGCGCATGACGGTCATCGCCTGACCAAGGGGCATTCCGGCGTCGCGCTGTTTCCGGCCCTCGTCGCGATGGCGCAATCGACAGGGCGTCTCGACGGCAGGCGATTTCTGACGACGCTGGCGCTCGGCTATGAAATTGCGACGCGCGCCGGCGTCGCGCTGCATGCCAGCGCTTGCGACTACCACACGTCGGGCGCCTGGAACGCCCTCGGCGTCGCGGCGATGGGCGCGCGGGTTTTCGGCCTGTCCCCGGAACAGACGCGGCATGCCCTCGGCATCGCCGAGTATCATGGGCCGCGCAGCCAGATGATGCGCTGCATCGATCATCCGACCATGGTGAAAGACGGGTCCGGCTGGGGATCGCTGGCCGGCATGTCCGCCTGCGATCTCGCGGCCGCGGGATTCACCGGCGCGCCGGCGCTGACCGTCGAGGCGGAACCCTCGAAACCGATCTGGGCCGATCTGGGAACCCGCTGGCGCATTCTGGAAGCCTATTTCAAGCCGTGGCCTGTGTGCCGCTGGGCGCAGCCGGCCATTGAAGCCGTCGCCCTGCTGATGCGCGAACACAGGCTCGAGGCCGACGACATCGCGCGTGTCCAGATCAGCACTTTTGCCGAGGGCGTCAGGCTCGGCGCGGCGCCGCCGACGTCGACCGAGGCGGCCCAATACGCCCTCGGGTTCCCGCTCGCCGCGATGCTTGCGCGCGGTTCGATCGGCGTCGCGGAAATGTCCGACAGCGGTCTTGGCGATCCCCGCATCGCCGACTTCCTTGCGCGGATCGACCTTGTGGAGGACGCCGGGCTCAGCGCCGAATTTCCGGCGAGCCGCCGGGCGGCCGCGAGGGTTCATCTGAAGTCCGGCGCCGTTCTGCAATCCCCGCCGATGACGGCGCGCGGCGATCCCGAGCAACCTCTGAGCGATGCGGACATCGTCGCCAAATTTCGCGAACTCGCATCGGGGCTCGCCCCGTCCCGGATCAGCGCCATCGAGGCGGCGATCGCGGAGCTCGACGCCAGGCCTGCAGCGCTCGACGATCTCGTCGCGCAGCTTGTTTCGCCGCCGGCCGCCGCGAAGGGCGCGCAATGCTGACGCGTTTGCCCGATCGGCCAGCACCCGCTAGTTTCAGGCGTTCAAGGCAGGACGCAGGGCGATCTTCGAAGGCGTCATGACCATCAGCCCGACTCGTCCCGAATGCGTGGGATTCCTGCTGATCCCGGGTTTCTCGATGATGGCGCTGACGGCGGCGACCGAGCCGCTGAGGGCCGCCAACGAGATATCGGGCCGGCGGCTCTACGAGTGGCGGCTGCTCAGCGTCGACGGCGCGCCCGTTCGATCGAGCTCGGATTTCCAGGTCATTTGCCAGCCGATCCCGGACCGGTCGAACGATTTCGACCTGGCTTTCGTCGTCGCCAGTTCGGATCTGGATTCCTACCAGGATCGGCGCACATTCGCCTGGCTCCGCAAACTCGCGGTTCGACGCATCCCCATCGGGGCGCTGAGCAACGGCGCCCTGGTTCTCGCCCGCGCCGGCCTGCTCGGGGGCTATCGCTGCACGATCCACTGGGAGCGCCTGCTCTCGCTCGTCGAGGAGCACCCCGAATGCACGGTCGAGCGCGTGCTCTACTGTATCGACCGCAACCGGATGACGGCGGCCGGCGGCGTGGCGTCGCTTGATCTGATGCTCGCGCTGATCGCGGACAAGCACGGGCACCAGCTGACCGCCGACATCGCCGACAACTTTCTCCATGGCCGGTTGCGCAACGCCAGCGAGGCGCAGCGCATGGACGTGCAGTGGCGCCACGGCGTGAGCGACGAGCGCCTGACAAAACTCGTCCTCGCCATGGAAGCCAATATTTCCAACCCGCTTTCGACCCGTGCGCTCGCCGGCATCGCCGAAACGTCGGAGCGGCAACTCGAACGCATCTTCGGCAAGGCCCTCGGCGCCAGTCCTGCGAAGTTCTACATGGAGCTTCGCCTCAAGGAAGCCCACAAGCTGTTGACGCAGTCGACCCAATCGATAACCGCGATCGCCCTGGCGTGCGGCTTTTCAAGCTCGTCGCATCTCGGCCAGCACTACCGGGCGCGGTTTGGCGCGACGCCCAGCGCCGCCCGCGCAAACCCTGGCCGGGCGAGCAGAGCCGCCGTCTGAGGCCCGCGTGACGGCGACATGATGCCGCGTGTCGGTTTTCTGATATCTGCGTTCCGGCCGGCGGAGCATCTTGGCGGCAGGGCTTCGGCCGGGCGACCACAGACCAAACTGGGGCGCGCTGGTCGTAACGACGGTGGGAACGTGACCCGCCGCCCCCTGGGAGGCCGATGGAAACGCTCGCTTTTATCAACGCGAACTGGAGCGTCATTGGGCAACGCACGATGGAGCATCTCTCCATCGTCTGCGTGTCGGTCGGCATTGCGATCCTGCTGGGCGTGCCAATCGGTATCGCGATCACCCAGAACCAGAAGGTGGCGACCCGGGTCCTCTATGTCGCTTCCATGATGATGACGATCCCGTCGATCGCGCTGTTTGGCCTCCTGATTCCGCTCCTGGCGCCGTTCGGCTACGGCATTGGCTATGTGCCGGCGGTTCTGGCGCTGATCGTCTATTCCCAGCTTCCGATCATCCGCAACACCTACACCGCCATCATGAACGTCGATCCGACGTTGCGCGACGCTGCGCGCGGCATGGGCATGACCGCCTTCCAGAGACTGCGCGAGGTCGAGTTGCCGATCTCGATGCCGATCATCATCAGCGGCGTCCGGAACGCCGTTGTCCTTGGCATCGCGATCGCGACGATCGCCACCTATATCGGCGCCGGCGGCCTCGGCGTGTTCATCTCGCGCGGCATTTCGCAGACCGACATCCGGCAGCTTCTGACCGGCGCGCTGTTCGTCAGCCTGCTCGCGGTCGCCGCCGACTACTCGCTGCTGCTGTTCCAGCGCTGGCTCACGCCGCGGGAGTTGCGCACATGATTCCGGCACTCGAACTCAAGGTCAGTCAATGATCCGGCTTGAGCGATTGACCAAGACGTACGGCGCGCTCACGGCCGTCGACGCCGTCGACATGACGGTCGGCGCGGGTGAAGTGTGCGTGCTGCTTGGCCCCTCCGGGTGCGGCAAGACCACCACGATGCGCATGATCAACCGGCTCGTCACGCCGACGTCCGGCAAGATCTTCATCGACGGCAAGGACACCAGCAGCACGGACGAAGTGCAGCTGCGCCGCTCGATCGGCTATGTCATCCAGCAGATAGGTCTGTTCCCCAACAAGACGATCGAGGACAACATTTGCGTCGTGCCGGACCTGTTGGGCTGGGATCGCGCGAAATCGCGCAAACGCGCCGCGGAACTGCTCGATCTGGTCAATCTCAACCCGGGCATCTTCCTGAAGCGCTATCCCAAGCAACTCTCGGGCGGGCAGCAGCAAAGGGTCGGCGTCATCCGCGCGCTCGCCGCCGATCCCCCGGTCCTGCTGATGGACGAGCCGTTCGGCGCGATCGATCCGATCAACCGCGAGGTGATCCAGGACGAGTTCATGAAGCTGCAGGCCTCGCTCAAGAAGACCGTCGTCTTCGTCAGTCACGACATTGACGAGGCGGTCAAGATGGCGAACAGGATCGCGATCTTTCGCGACGGCAAGCTGGTCCAGTGCGACACGCCCGACACCATTCTGGCTCATCCGCTCAACGCGTTCGTGGCTGATTTCGTCGGCTCGGATCGGGCCCTCAAGCGTCTGCGGCTGATGTCCGTGGCCAATGTCATGCAGGCCGACTGCCCCACCCTGAAGGCAGGCGATTCATTTGAACGCGCCGCGAAGCTGGCGGAGGAGCATGATCTCGACGGTCTGCCCGTCGTCGACGACGAGGGGCATCCTATCGGGATGCTGCGATTCGAGATCGCCCGGGGACGAAATGGTCACATCGCGGAACATCTTGAAAGCCTTCCCGCGAGCGTGCGGACGTCATCGGACGTCCGCACGGCCGTCTCGCTGATGTTCGCCAACGCAGTGACGTGGCTCGCCTGCGTCGACGAGAGCGGCAAGCTGAAGGGCTACATCACGCAACGAGCCATTACCAATTCGCTCAGCCTGGCGACAGGACACGGCAAATGACGGGCGTCGCGGCCTCGGAAAACCGTTGGAGCTGGCAACCAATCCTGCTGCTCCTGGTGTTTGCGCTCGGCGCCTATGGGCAGGCGACGGGGACTGTCCCGTCGGTGCTGAAGCATTCTGCGGACGTTCTCTATCTGGTCCGGCAACAGTTGCGGCTGGTCGGCGCATCGGCGGCCATCGCTATCGTGGTCGGCATTGGCATCGGCGTCGTGCTGACCCGGCCGCATTTTCGACGCTACGCCGACATCGTGCTGCCGGTCGTCAATCTTGGCGCGACGGTGCCGACGCTGGCGAAACTTGCGATCGCCATGGCGATCCTGGGAATCGGCGCCCCGGCCGCCATTTTCGGATTGGCCGTCCTGACCCTGCTGCCGATCGTCAGCAATACGATCTCCGGGCTGCGCGCGGTTCCGGAGGCCTTGATCGACGCGGCGCGGGGCATGGGCATGACGCGCAACCAGATCCTGTGGCAGGTCGAATTGCCGAACGCGCTGTTCGTCATTCTGGCCGGCATACGGACCGCGCTGGTGATCAATGTCGGCACCGCGCCGCTCGCCTTCCTGATCGGCGCGGGCGGCCTCGGGGAACTGATCTTCACCGGCATCGATCTGATGGAGCCGACAATGCTGCTGGCAGGCGCAATTCCAACCGCGCTGCTCGCAATCGTCGCCGACTTCCTCGTGGGGCAGATCCAGTACTGGCTCGTCCCGCGCGGCGTGAACCCACTTCGATAGTCTCCGCCTAAGCCACCAGACCAGCAAAAGGAGAATGCCGTGTTCCGATCAAAACTCACCGCCATCGTCGCCGCCTTGTTTTTCGGCTGCGCCGCTCCGGCCGTCGCTCAGACCGTCGTCGTCGGAGGCAAGAACTTCACGGAGCAGCAGCTGATCTCCGAGATGACCTCCCAGCTTCTGAAGGCCAAGGGCTTCGAGGTCGACAAGCGCGCCGGCATGGGCTCGGCTCCGCTGCGGCAGGCGCAGGAAGCCGGCCAGATCGACGTGTACTGGGAATATACCGGCACGTCGCTCATCACCTACAACAAGGTCAAGGAGAAACTCGACGCCGCGGCGACCTATGCGAAGGTGAAGGAGCTTGACGCCGCCAAGGGCCTCGTCTGGCTCAACCCCTCCAAGGCAAACAACACCTATGCGCTGGCCATGCGGAAGTCCGACGCCGCCGCCAAGGGCGTCAAGAGCCTGTCCGACCTTGCGACCAAGGTCAAAGGCGGTCAGGCGCTCAAATTCGCCTGCAACGCCGAATTCTATGCGCGCCCCGACGGACTCTCGCCGCTGCAGACGATGTACGGTTTCGAGTTCGGCCGCGACAACGTGGTCCGCATGGACACCGGCCTCGTCTATCAGGCTCTGAAGGACGCGCAGGTCGATGTGGGCCTGGTGTTCGCCACGGACGGGCGCGTGCCCGCGTTCGATTTCGTCATTCTGGCGGACGACAAGGGCTACTTCCCCAACTACGCCATGACCCCGGTTGTGCGTAAAGCCGTGCTCGACAAGTCGCCGAAGATCGCCGACGCGCTGAACGAACTGTCCAGCAAGCTCGATGACCAGACCATGGCCAAGCTCAACGCCCGTATCGACGTCGAAAAGCAGACGGTCGAGGCGGTCGCTACGTCCTACCTCAAGGAAATGAAGCTGATCTGACGCGTCCGGCGCCTGGCGAGGGCCAGGCGCCGCCTTCATTTCGACCCCGCCCGACAGACAGCCAGGACCTGAGCCAGCGATGCGAGACTTCATTCTCGACGACGCCGACAAGACGTTTCGTGTCGAGGCGTCGGAATTCCTTGCGCGGGAGCTGGCCCCGCGCGCGCGGGCCATCGAGCACGAGGACAGCTGGGAGGCCATCAAGGCCGTCGTGCGAGCGCTCGGCGAGGCCGGCTACCTCAAGCTCATGTTCGCCGACCTGTATCGAGGCTCGCTCGCCCGGCCGGGCCTGACGCATGCGACCATCCTCTCCGAGGAATCCGCCTATATCAATTATGCGTTCGAGACGACGATCGCGACGGCCCTGAGCTGCGCCTATCCGCTGCATCGTCACGCCACCGCGGCTGTGCGCGATCGGTATCTTCCGGGCATCGTCGACGGACACACCATCGGCGCCATCTGCGTCACCGAGCCCGCGGCCGGGTCCGACACGTCGGGCATGCAGACGCGCATCGAGTACGATGCGGCGCGCGATGAATACGTCATCCATGGCCTCAAGCGCTACATCTCGAACGCCGCCGTCGCCGACGTCTATATCGTCTACGGCATCACCGACCCGACCGCTCCGCCCGGCAAGGGCATGAGCGCCGTCGTGGTGCCGCGCGGCACGCCCGGGCTCTCCTTCCCCCGGCGCTACACGTTCATGGGTCGACGCGGCTGCGTGGTCGGCGAGGTCGAATTCGACGGCTGTCGCGTTCCCGCCGAGAACCTGCTCGGCGAACCAAACGCCGGCTCGCGCATCATGGTCGGCATGTTCAATTTCGAGCGTGTCATCCTGGGCGGTTCGGGGCTTGGCGTGGCGCGCAGCGCCTTCGACATCGCGACGCGGCATGCGCAGACCCGCGAGGCCTTCGGCCAGAAGCTCGGTTGCAAACAGCTGATCTGGAGCAAGATCGCCGAGATGAGCTGGCGCATCGACGCAGCGGAGCTGCTGACCTATCGCGCCGCCAAGCTCTACGACTCCGGCGTCGCCGGCAAGAGCCTGATGAAGCCGGCGGCCATCGCCAAGCTCGTCGCCACGGAGACGGCCACATATTGCGCCAACGAGACGGTGCAGGTTCTCGGCGGCGACGGAATTACCGCCGAATATGGGCGCGCCGAGCAGATCTACCGCGACTCGCGCGCCTTGCCGATCGTCGGCGGCACGTCGGAGATGGCGAAGTATCTCATCGCATCAGCCGATTTGCCCTCGCTCAAACCCAATCTCTGAACCCGGCCCAGCCCGCCCCGGAACGATCATGGATATTGCCAGCATTTTTGTGCAGACCGTCGAGCGCTATCCAGACCACACCGCGTTGATCTACGAGGACAGGCGCTGGACGTATCGCGAATGGCACATCCGCGTGCGCCGTTTCGCCCAGGCGCTCGCCGACCTTGGCGTGCGCCCGACAGATCGCGTCGCGTTCTATGTCAGCACGTCGGAAAACTCGGTCACCACCTATTTCGCCACGCAGATGCTGGGCGCAGTCGCGGTGCCGATCAACTTCCGGGCGGCCGCCGGCGAAGTGGCCCACATCATGCGGGATTCCGGCGCACGCGTTCTGATCTACGGGCGCTTTCTGAGTGAAAACGCGCTCGAGGTGCAACGTCGCGTCCGCAGTGTCCACGACTTCATTTCCTGCGCCTACGATCCGGCGAATGCGCCGCCCGGCCACCATCATTTCGATACGTTGATCGAGAACGCCGTCGACGCCGGGGAGGTTCGTCTCACGCCCGCAACCGGCGACCTGTCGGCCATCGTCTACACGTCCGGCACCACCGGACGGCCGAAAGGCGTGATGCACAGCCACGCCAACGACATCGCCATCTCGACCAATTGCGTGATGGAATACGGGCTGCAACATGCCGATGTCGCGCTTCACATCGCGCCGCTCTATCACGTCGGCGGCATGCAGGCGTTCTTCATCCCGCACCTGATGGTCGGCGGCACGAATATCGTGATGGGACGCTACGAAGCCGAGAATACGCTGAAGGCGATCGAGAGACATCGGGCGACGACGCTGTTCGCCGTGCCGACGCAGATTCAGGAGATGCTGTTTCATCCGCAGTTCAAGACCTACGACGTCTCCAGTCTGCGCGTGATCACCACCGGCGGCGCCGCGATCGCGGCCTCGACGATGGAACGGGTGATCAACGAGTTCTGCCCGCAGATCTACAACGGCTATGGCATGACGGAGGCCAGCCTGACGCTGCTTCTGCATCCCGAGGACGCCCTGACGCGGCTCGGCTCCTGCGGCAAGCCGACGCTGATCAGCCAATGTCGCATCGTCGTCAATGACCCCGGCCGCGACATCACGCCCGAGCAGACCGTCCCCCACGGCCAGATCGGACAGTTGATTGTCCGCGGGCCACAGGCGACGCAGGGGTACTGGAACAATCCGGTCGAGACGGCGAAGAAGCTCAAGCACGGGTGGGTGTACACCGGCGATCTTCTGAGCCAGGACGCCGACGGCTTCTATCAGTTCCACGGCCGCGCCGACGATATGATCATTTCTGGCGGCGAGAACATCTACCCGCGCGAGGTCGAGGAAATTCTCTATCGCTGTCCCGGCGTCAAGGAAGCTGCGGTGCTGGGTTTGCCCGACGAGAAGTGGGGGCAGATCGTCACCGCCTTCGTCGTTCGCGGCGCCGCCGGGCTGACGGCGGACGAGATCGACGGATTTTTCAAGTCCAGCCGGGACATCGCTCCCTACAAGCGGCCAAAGCGCTACGAATTCGTCGAGGCGCTGCCGACCAACCCCAGTGGCAAAGTGCTCAAGCGCGAGCTGCTCGCGGCCTATGGCAAGGACCCAGCCCCATGACGCAGAAGGTTCTCTACGCGCAGCAAGGCCACGTCGTCACGCTGACGCTCAACATGCCGGAGACGCGCAACGCGCTCACCGACCAGGATGTCGCGGATCTTGTCGTCGGCTATTGCAAGCGGATTCAGGACGACATGAACGTGCGCGCGGTGATCATCACCGGCGCTGGCAAGGCCTTCTCGTCCGGCGGCAATCTCAAACATATGCGCGACCGCGAAGGCTCCTTCGCCGGCGACGCGCTGACCGTTCGCGACGGGTATCGCAGAGGCATCCAGAGCCTGGCGCTCGCGCTCTATCGCCTGGAAGTGCCGACGATCGCCGCTGTCAACGGCCCGGCTTTCGGCGCAGGCTGCGACACGGCCTTTGCCTGCGACATCCGGATCGCCAGCGAGGACGCGGTGTTCGCCGAGAATTTTGTCAGGGTCGGCCTGATCTCGGGCGACGGCGGATCATGGCTGCTGCCGCGCGCCATCGGCCTGTCGAGGGCCTGCGAAATGTCGTTCACCGGCGAGCCGGTCGACGCCAGAATGGCGCTGGAATGGGGCCTCGTCTCGCGCGTGGTCCCGAACGCCGATCTGCTTGGCGAGGCGATGCGGCTCGCCGAACGCATCTCCGTCAACCCGCCGCGCACGCTGCGGCTTGCGAAGCGACTGATCCGGGAAGGCCAGACACCCGCTTCGACACGCTGCTCGAAATGGCCGCGACATACCAGGGCGCGTGTCACCAGACCCGCGACCACGAGGAGGCGGTCGCAGCGATCCTGGAGCGGCGTCCGCCGCTGTTCACCGGAAACTGACTATCGCCGGCTGCGCACATTGACCGCGCGGCCAGTGCGACGAGACGCCAGACGCGGCGACCGGACGAAGCGTCCGGGGTCTGCGGCGAGTCCAAGATTTCCACACATCCCGACCAGATCAAGAGCAGTCCATAACATGCGCACGACAGCAAGAGTGGTAGTCATCGGGGGCGGCGTGGTGGGGACAAGCGTCCTTTACCACCTGACGAAGCGCGGGTGGGGCGACGTCGTTCTCCTGGAGCGTCTCGAATTGACGTCCGGATCGACCTGGCATGCGGCGGGCGGCATGCACACCGTCAACGGCGATCCCAACGTCGCCAAGCTGCAGCAATACACGATCAATCTCTACAAGGAGATCGAGGAGGTCTCCGGCCAGTCCGTCGGCCTGCACATGACGGAGGGGCTGATGCTGGCGGCGACGCCGGCGCGCTGGGAATGGCTGAAGGCCATCCGCTCCAAGGGGCGTTATCTCGGCATGCAGGTCGAACTCGTCTCGCTCGACGAGGCCGAACGGCTGCTGCCGCTGATCGACAAGCGTCAGTTCACTGGCGCCATGTATGATCCGATCCAGGGGCACGTCGACCCCAATGGCACGACCTACGCGTTCGCCGGCGCGGCGAAGAAGGGCGGCGCGGAGGTCTACACCCATACCCGCGTCATCGAAACCAATCCGCGCGCGGACGGGACCTGGGACGTCGTCACCGACAAGGGCACGATCCATGCCGAGCATGTCGTCAACGCCGGCGGACTGTGGGCCCGCGAATGCGGCCGGATGGTCGGCCTCGAATTGCCCATCCTCGCGATGGAGCATCAGTACCTGATCACGGAGGACATGCCGGAAGTCGCCGAGATCAACCGCACGACAGGCAAGATGGTTCTCCATGCGGTCGACTTCGACGGCGAGATCTACATGCGCCAGGAACGTGGCGGGATGCTGCTCGGCACCTACGAGAAGCACGGAGTGCCGTGGTCGCCGAAAGATACGCCGTGGGATTTCGGGCCGACGCTGCTGCCCAACGACATGGACCGGATGGCCGACAATCTCGAGATCGGCTTTCGCCACTTCCCGGCTTTCCAGAAGGCCGGCATCAAGCAGGTCATCAACGGGCCCTTCACCTTTGCCCCTGACGGCAATCCGCTGGTGGGGCCGATCAACGGCCTGCGCAACTATTGGGTCGCCTGCGGCGTCATGGCCGGCTTCTCGCAAGGCGGCGGCGTCGGGCTCGCGCTGTCGAACTGGATGGTCGACGGCGATCCGGGCATGGATGTGTGGGCGATGGACGTCTCGCGTTTCGGCGACTGGGCGAACCGCGCCTACACCCACGCCAAGGTTTGCGAGAATTACGGGCGTCGTTTTCGCGTCCGCTTCCCCAACGAGGAACTGCCGGCGGCGCGGCCGCTGCGCACCACGCCGATGTATCACAAATGGCGCGAACTTGGGGCCGTCATGGGCGACAACTGGGGGCTCGAAGCGCCGCTCTGGTTCGCGCCGCCGGGCGTCGAGGATGAATTCTCCTTCCATCGCTCGACCGACTTTCCGCACGTCAAGGCCGAATGCCTGGCGGTTCGTCAGGGCGTCGGAATCTCGGAGACGTCCACCTTCGCCAAGTACGAGGTGACCGGGCCGGATGCGGAAACCTGGCTGTCGCACATGCTGGCGAACAAGTTGCCAAAGACGGGCCGGCTGACGCTGGCGCCGATGCTCAATCACGCCGGCAAGCTGATCGGCGATTTCACGGTGGCGAAAGCCGGGCCGGAACGGTTCTTCATCTTCGGGTCGGGCGCCGCCGAAAGATACCATATGCGCTGGTTCGAGCAGCACCTGCCGAAAGACGGCGCGGTCCGGATCGTCGCGCTCGGCCAGCAGCTGACCGGTCTGTCGATCGCCGGCCCGCGCGCCCGCGACGTGCTGGCGAAGCTGACTGACGACGACGTCTCCGCCAAGGCGTTCCGTTTCATGGATTTCCGCACCGACCTGACGATCGGCATGGTGTCGGCCATGGTGGGCCGAATCTCGTTCACCGGCGATCTGGGCTACGAAATCTGGGTTCGGCCGGAGTTTCAGGTCGCGCTGTTCGAGGCCCTCTGGGAAGCCGGTCGGGAGTTCGGCATCAGGCCGTTCGGTTCGCGCGCCCTGATGTCGCTGGCGCGAGAGAAGAACTTCGGCACCTGGGCTCGCGAGTTCCGGCCGATCTACGGGCCATTCGAGGCAGACCTCGGCCGGTTCGTCGATCTTTCCAAGAATGACTTCATCGGACGCGCCGGGGCGGCGCGCGAGGCCGACGAAGGGCCGAAGCGCCAGCGTGTCTCCTTCGTCGTCGAGGCGGACGATGCGGACGCGATCGGGGACGAAGCCGTCTGGAAGGACGGCGCCGTCGTCGGCTGGATCACATCGGGGGGCTACTGCCACCACATGCAGCGTTCGCTGGCCATCGGCTACGTTCCAAGCGAGACCCTTGCCGAACATGCATCGGCAAAATGGGAAATCGAGATCCTTGGCGAGCGTCGTCCCGCGCATGTGCAGCTGGAGCCGCTGTTCGACCCGCAGGCGCAGCGTATGCGAGGTTAGGGCGCCCGCGCCCCGCGCCGACCCGACGGCGCGGGCGGGGCGGGGCGCGGCGTTCGTTGGAGCCCGCGCCCGGCCGTCGTCCCTGCGTCAGTCGCGATTTCTCCGGCGCCCCTCGCGGCGTCCGCGCCCGCCTTCCGCGTCGGGCGACGTCGGCTCGCGGTAGCGGCGGATCCAGGCGGCGCAGTTCGGATCGGCGCCCATCACCACATTGGCGCCGAAAACCGCCTGCATGTCTTCGGCGTGATTGGGGTTCATGATGGCCGACGTCAGGCCGGCGCCGATCATCATCGGCAGAAAGGCTGTTCCAAGGCCGCGGCGATTGGGCAGGCCGAAGGTGAAGTTGGATGCGCCGCATGTCGTATTGACCTTCAGCTCCTCCTTGAGCCGTCGCAGCAGGCGCATCAGTTGCCGTCCGGCGTCATTGACGGCGCCAACCGGCATGACCAGCGGATCGACGACGATGTCCTCGCGGCCGATGCCGTAATCGGCGGCGCGTTCGACGATCTTCTTGGCCACGGCGAACCGCACGTCGGGATCGGGTGAAATCCCCGTCTCGTCGTTGGAGATCGCCACCACCGCCGCGCGATACTTGCGCACCAGCGGCAGAACCTGCTCGAGCCGCTCCTCTTCGCCGGTCACGGAATTGACCAGAGCCCTGCCGCGATAGGCGGCGAGCCCCGCCTCCAGCGCCGCCACGATCGACGAATCGATCGCCAACGGCACATCGACCGTGTCTTGAACCAGCTTGACGCACTCGGCGAGAATCCGCGGTTCGTCAGCCAGCGGGATGCCCGCATTGACGTCAAGCATCACCGCGCCGTTGGCGACCTGCGCCAGCGCTTCCGCCACGACGCGCGAATAGTCGCCGCGCGCCATCTCCTCGGCCAGCAACTTGCGCCCCGTCGGGTTGATCCGCTCGCCGATCACGACGAACGGCCGGTCGAACCCGAGGATGACTTCTTTCTTTTCCGATGAAATCCGCGTTTCAGTCATCCCCGTCTCCGTTATTCGAAATCGTGCGCGGCGGCGGCGCGCCGCTTCAGTCGTCGACGCCCGACTCGAGCGCCTCGTCCAGCGTCATGACGGCGGCGGCGTCGCTCGCGGCGCCCGCTGGACGCCTCCAGGGTTTCCGGCCCGCGAGAACGCCGGACTCCTCGACGATTTCGCAGACCGCCTCTTCTTGCCGGTAGGCCATCAGATGGACGCCGGAAATGCCGGGGATCGCCCGAATCTGGCGGATGATCTCGACGCAGATGCGCTTGCCCTCGGCCTTCGGATCGCCCGCCTTCTCCAGCCGCGCGACGACGGCGTCAGGGATGTGCACGCCGGGCACGTTGGCGCGCATCCAGCGCGCTGTGCGCGCTGAGGCCAGAGGGCCGACGCCCACCAAGATGAAGCATCTGCGATCCAGTCCGAGGTCGCGCACGCGCGCCATGAAACGTTCGAGCAACGGCACGTCGAAGCAGTACTGCGTCTGAATGAACTCGGCGCCGGCGGCGAGCTTCTTCGCCAGCCGCATCGGCCGAAACTCATACGGCGGCGCAAAGGGATTTTCCGACGCGCCGATGAACAGGCGCGGCGGTTCGGTGATCTTGCGGCCCGACAGGAAGCGGCCTTCGTCGCGCATCTGCTTCACGGTGGCGAGCAGCGAGATGGAATCGAGATCGAAAACCGGCTTGGCTTCCGGCTGGTCGCCGACCTGAACGCCGTCGCCGGTCAGACACAGGATGTTCGAAACGCCGAGCGCCGCCGCTCCGAGCACGTTGCCCTGGATCGCAATCCGGTTGTAGTCGCGACACGACACCTGCAGGACCGGCGAATAGCCCGCCCGGGTCATCAATGCGCACATCGCCACGCTCGACATGTGGCAATTCGCGCCCGACCCATCGGTGGCGTTGACGCCGTCAACCCAACCTTCGAACACGGCGGCCCGGCGCAGGACTTCTCCCGGATCGGCCGAATCGGGGGGGTTGAGTTCGGCCGTGACGGCGAATTGCCCGCTGCGCAGCACGCGCTCCAGCCTGCCGCGCGAAACGTGGCCAGGCGGCGGCGACGGCGCCCAGGGCTTGCCGCCGTTCCCGGACATTGGCGCGCCCATGCTCACGGCTTCCCGCCGATCGGCCGCAACAGGGCGAGCCAGGCCGAAGCGCCCTTGCGCCGATGATCGATCGGAGTCTGAACTTGCAGGATCGCGTCCTCGGCCTGCATCCGCTGGGCGCCTTCCCAGGCGCGGACCCAGACGCACGTCATCTCCGGATAGATCTCGCAGCCGCCATCCGGCCGCACGCCCCCGCAGGGCCCGTTGCGCAGGGCCTTCGGACAGTTCATCGGACAGGACATTCCGGTGGCTGAAAGCACACACTGACCGCACATGCGGCAATCAAAGAACCTGCCCTTGGTCTCGCGCTCGAGCAGCGCGGCGGCTCCCTCCAGCCGCTCCAACCCGATGCGGCGCAGCAGCGGCGCGCTGAAATTGACCGCCGCACATGACACTGCGTAGAGGCGGGCGAGGAATCGCGCGTGGCGCACGGACCAGGCGGGCAACCCGCCCTTCCGGGCGGGACGCGGCGCGCGACCTTGCGGCTCGTAGGCCGCAGGATTGCGGATCGCCGGCATCAGCGGCCTCCCTGCTGGCGCGGCGCCGATCGTCTCATGTCACGACGTCGCCGCGCGCCTGAGGGCTGCCCTGGCGCTGGCTCATGAACGATTTCGCCATTTCGACCGCAACCGCCGCATCGCGGCAATAGCCGTCGGCGCCGACGGCGTCGGCGAAGGCCTGGTTCAAGGGCGCTCCGCCTACCAGCACGACATAGTCGTGGCGGATGCCCTTTTCCTTCATCGCGTCGATCACGACCTTCATGTAGGGCATGGTCGTCGTCAGCAGCGCCGACATGCCCAGAATGTCCGGCCGGTGCTCCTCGAGCGCGGCGAGATAATTTTCGACCGGATTGTTGATGCCGATGTCGATGACCTCGAAGCCGGCACCTTCCATCATCATGCCGACCAGGTTCTTGCCGATGTCGTGGATGTCGCCCTTGACCGTGCCGATGACCATCTTGCCCATCCGGGGCGCGCCGCTGCTGGCAAGCAGCGGTTGCAGGATCGCCATGCCCGCCTTCATCGAATTGGCGGAGAGCAGCACTTCGGGCACGAAAAGGATGCCGTCGCGGAAATCGACGCCGACAATGCGCATGCCCTCGACGAGCGCCTTGGTCAGAACGTCATAGGGCGCCCATTTGCGGTCGAGGAAAATGCGAACCGCCTCCTCCACCTCCTCGCGCAGGCCATCGTAGAGATCCTGATGGACCTGCTCGATGAGTTCGTCATCGCTCAGTGCATGGAGATCGATCTCGTCGGACATTGCGCTCCCTTCCTACGATGCGTCTGGAAAAGGCCGGCGCAATGCCGGCGTCATGGCTGCGGACCACGGGGAACAAGGAGGGCCAACAAGGAGGGCCAAGAGGATTGGCGCCTTGGGCGGCCGCATGCATCTGGAACGCCGGGCCTGCACCGCAGCAACACGCTCCCTCGCCTTCGGCAGCTTTTGGCACGTTATTTTGAAGCCCCGATTGCCTAGCAATATCGTTTGACTGCCTGGCGCCGGTGTTCGAAATTACGACACATGATGTCGCAGAAATGTTAGTCAATGAGCCGCGCCGAACGGAAGCCTGCAATATTGACGGCAAGGCGCGTCGTCCTGCCCGGCCATGCCGGCGCAGGCTCGACGATCCGGCCGAGACGGTTCACTTTCGCCCTCGTCGACGCGTTCTCGATGATGAGTCTCTCCTCGGCGATCGAACCGTTGCGCGCCGCCAATCGGCTGCTGGGCAAGTCGCTCTACAGCTGGCAGCTCCTGTCCGCCGACGCAGCGCCGGTGCGCGCCTCGAACGGCATCGAGGTCAACGTCAACGGTTCGATCGCCCAGCCGGTCGACACCGACATTCTGTTCGTCTGCGCCGGCCTGCGCATCGATCCCAAGCCGCAGCAACGCTTCACCATGGCGCTCCGAAACATCCTTGGGCGAGGAGCGGCCGTCGGAGCGATATCGACCGGCACATTCCTGCTGGCGCGCGCCGGCATTCTCGAGGGCTACCGCTGCACGGTTCACTGGGAATACCGGCAGGCGTTCATGGAGAAGTACCCGGAGATCGACTGCACCGACGCGCTGGTCGAGATCGACCGGGACCGCTACACCTGTTCAGGCGGCGTCGCCGCCCTCGATCTCATGCTGCATCTGATCGGCCGCGACCAGGGCGCTGAGCTTTCGGACGGGGTCGCAAACCAGTTTCAGGTGGACCGCATCCGGTCGCATCAGGACGTGCAGCGTTCGGGCGCCGTCGGCAATCTCGGAGGAGCGCCGCCCGCCCTGCGCCGCGCCGTGGGGATCATGCTGGGCGCCATCGAGCGGCCAGTGACGATCCCCGCCATCGCAGCGCGGGTCGGTCTGACATCGCGGCAGCTGGAGCGCCAGTTCGAACGGCATCTCGGGGCGACGCCGGTTCGCTACTACCTTCGACTTCGGGTCGAGCGGGCGCGCGGGTTGCTGATCCATACGGCGATGCCGGTGCTTGAAATCGCCATCGCCTGCGGCTTTCCCTCGAGCAGCTATTTCTCGCAATGCTACAGGGCGCACTTCGGCGTCACGCCCTCGCAGGCGCGACGCAGCGCGGACCGGTGACGCCGTCTGGCGAAGCCCCGGGCCCGGCTGATCGCCATGGCCGAACGCCATGTCGGAATCGTTCTGGCCTGTGTCGAATTTCCGACGGTCGACCGGCGCCCTGTGGCGGATCGTCCTGCCGAGGCTGCGGGCGTCAACGAACCCCGCCGATTCTCACCTGCCGGCAGGCGCATGGACGCTCGCGTCCACTGAATGCGGCAGTGCTGCGGCGCTCGCCGGGACCGGCGCGAGAGGGAGCTTGCGAAGACATGCGTGAAGCACGACGGATCAGGCGCAAGCGACCCGACGACGGGATCACGCAACTTCCGTGGTCGCGGGTTCGCAACCCATATCCGCCAATGGCGCTGCTCGACGAACAGCGCATGGATGAGCTTCACCGCACATCCATGCGGATTCTGTCCGAGCTGGGCATCCGCGTCATGGGCGACAACGTCATCGCGCTGTTTGAAAAAGCAGGGGCGCTGATCGATCGGGAAGAGCGCATCGTTCGCATCGACGAAAGCATCGTCAAGGCGGCGCTGTCGACCGCGCCGAGCCATTTCACGCTCACCTCGCGCAATCCTGCAAAACGGCTCCATCTCGGCGGGAACGATCTGGTCTTCGGTCTCGTGGCCGGCCCGCCGAACGTACATGACCGCATCGGCGGGCGCCGCACCGGCAATTTCGACGACTACCGGAATTTCATCCGGCTGGCCCACCATTTCAACGCCATCCACATCATTGGCAATCAGGTGACGGCGCCGGTCGAACTGCCCGCCAACAGTCGGCATCTCGACGCCTATCGCGCCAATCTGACGTTGTCGGACCTGTGCTATCATTGCACCGCCATCGGGCGCGGACGGGCGGTCGACGGCATTCGCATGATGGCCATCGCGCGCGGAATGACCGTCGAGCAGATGCGCGAGGATCCCGGCGTCATCACCATCATCTCGGTCAATTCGCCGCGCCTGCTCGATGACGCCATGGGCGACGGGCTGATCGCCATGGCCGAGCTTGGCCAGCCGGTGACCATCACGCCCTTCACGCTGATGGGCGCGATGACTCCGGTGACCCTGCCGGCGGCGCTGGCGCAACAGAATGCCGAAGCCCTGTTTGGCGTGGTGCTGACTCAGCTGGTCCGGCCGGGCGCGCCGGTGATGTATGGCGCGTTCACCTCGAATGTCGATATGCGCTCGGGCGCGCCGGCCTTCGGCACGCCGGAGAACACCAAGGCCAACGTCATCGCCGGACAGTTGGCGAGGCGATATGGGCTGCCCTATCGGACGTCGAACGCCTGCGCTTCGAACGTCGTCGATCTGCAGGCGACCTACGAGACCTCGATGTCGACCTGGGGCGCGATCCTTGGCGGCGGCAACATGATCTACCATGCCGCGGGCTGGCTCGAGGGCGGACTGACGGCGTCCTACGAGAAACTGGTGCTGGACGTCGAGATTCTGCAAAACATGATCGACTTCCTGCGGCCCATTCCCTGGAACGAAGGCGAGCTGGCGTTCGACGCCATTCGCGACGTCGCGCCCGGAGGTCACTTCTTCGGCACGCCCCATACGATGGAGCGCTATGAGAACGCCTTCTATACGCCGATGCTGTCCGATTGGCGCAGCTATCCGAACTGGGAGATCGCAGGCGGCAAGGAGGCCAGTCAGCGCGCCACGGAAATCTGGCAGCGCGCGCTCGAAGATTACGAGGAACCTGCGCTCGACCCCGCCATCCGGGAGGAACTCGACGCCTATGTGGCGAAACGGCGTGAGGAGATTGGCGCCGGCGACCCCTGACCGGAGTCGAGGGCCGCTCCGCCGGCGCGGAACCGGCGGCGCCTGACCTGAACCTTGCTGACAGCACCCCATCTCTTTGGCGCTACGAGCCTGGCGCAGACCTTCTCGAGACAACGCGATGACAACATTCATCCTCACCGTCGCCTGCGCGGCCAAGCGCGGCATCGTCGCCGCCATCGCCACCTACCTTGCCCGGCATGGCTGCAACATCACCGACAGTTCGCAATTCGACGATTCCCAGACCGACCGCTTCTTCATGCGGGTGAGCTTCATCTCCGAGGAAGGGGCGGACCTGTCTGCCCTGAGAACGGATTTCGTGGACGTCGCCGCGGCATTCGACATGACGTGGGCCATTCACGACGGATCGGAGCGGATGAAGGTCGTGATCATGGTGTCACGCTTTGGCCACTGCCTCAACGATCTGCTGTATCGATGGAAGATCGGCGCGCTGCCCATCGACATTGTCGCCGTGATTTCCAACCACTTCGATTTTCAGAAGCTGGTGGTGAATCACGACATCCCGTTTCACTGCATTCCGGTGACCAAGGACAACAAGGCCGAGGCCGAAGCGCAGCAGATGCGCGTCATCGAGAGCGCGAAGGCCGAGCTCGTGGTTCTTGCGCGTTACATGCAAGTGCTGTCGGACGAGATGTGCCGAAAGATGTCGGGACGGATCATCAATATTCACCACTCGTTCCTGCCGTCCTTCAAAGGCGCCAACCCATATCGGCAGGCCTTCGTACGCGGCGTGAAGCTGATCGGGGCGACCTCGCACTATGTCACCGCGGACCTCGATGAAGGGCCGATCATCGAGCAGGACACGATCCGCGTGACCCACGCGCAAAGTCCGGATGACTATGTCAGCCTCGGGCGCGACGTGGAGAGTCAGGTTCTGGCGCGCGCGATCCATGGACATATTCACCGCCGCGTCTTCCTGAACAACGACAAGACGGTGGTTTTTCCGGCGTCGCCGGGCTCCTACGCATCCGACCGGAACGGCTGATCGGAAAGGCCGGCGCGATCGGGCCCGGATCCTTCCCGCGCCGCATCCACTGTCTGGCCGCTCCCGTTGCGGTCGGTCGACCTGCCGCAGGACGGACTCGTGTCTCGCAGGCAGATGCGGCCGCGCGACATGGCGCCCGCCTGCCGGGGCATGGGCAGTCGGAAAGTCGGCCGGGCCGGTCGTAAAACCGCAAGTTGATCAGGTGTCAGGCCATAGTCTTCCTGGCTCGAACCGCTCTGGAGCCGGCAGGAATGGCAGAACTCGTCGTTGTCTGGTGGCGTGACATCCCTGCCCAGGTGGTCGTCCGCTCGGGGCGACGATCTGCAAGACGCGAAATGCCGGAAGCCTTTGCGCAAGCCATCGATCGCGCCGCGATGAGATCAGGCGCCCGGGATACGGACGCCTATCTGGCCGAATGGCGGCGCGCCGACGCCGTGCCGTGCGGCGACGACCTCGAGGCGGAAGCCGATCGCGCCGTCGCCGACCTGCTTGCGCGCCACCCGTCGGAGACGCTGCGGCGCCTGGTTGAAAATGGCGGCCGCGATGGCGGATGAAGCCAAAACGGAAGCGGACGCGGCCAGCGATTCGCCACGGGATTCGACGGCGCCCGACGCGCAGGTGATCTTCCTGCCGAGCGGGCGGCGCGGCCGCTTCGCAAGAGGGACAAAGCTGCTCGATGCGGCGCGCCAACTGGGCGTCTATGTGGAAAGCGTGTGCGGGGGGCGCGGCATCTGCGGCCGCTGCCAGATATCGCCCGTGGAAGGCCATTTCGCCAAGCATGGGTTCGAGAGTCGTCTGTCGCATGTCAGCGAGATGAACGCCGTCGAACGCCGCTATGTCGAGTTGCGCGCGCTGGGCGTCGGGCGACGCCTTTCGTGCCAGACGCTGATCGACGGCGACATCGTCGTCGACGTGCCGGCCGACGCCGCCGTCAATCGCCAGCTGGTGCGCAAACGCGCGGAAGCCCGCATCATCGATCGCGACCCGGCGGTGCAGCTGCACTATGTCGAACTCGATCCGCCGTCGATGGAATGTCCGCTCGGGGAGGCCGACCGGATCGCCGAGCGGCTGCGACATGACATCGGGCTGGCGCCGATCAGGTTCGAGCCGTCTTTGTTGCAAGGGCTGCAAGCGACGCTGCAGAGCGCGGGCCACAAGGTCACCGCCGTCGTACATGTCGATACGCACGAGCCCGCGCGCCTGATCGACATCCGGCCGGGCGCTTCGGACACGCTCTACGGCGTCGCCATCGATATCGGCTCCACCACCATCGCCTGCCATCTCGTCGATCTGACGAGCGGCCGGACCATCGGTTCCGCCGGCACGGCCAACCCTCAGATCCGCTTCGGCGAGGATCTGATGAGCCGCGTCTCCTATGTCATGATGAACCCCGGCGGCCTCGGCGAACTGAGCACGGTCGTGCGGGCAGCCTGCAACGACCTCATTGGCCGCGTCGTCGCCGAGGGCGGATGCGCTGCAGGCGACGTCCTCGAGATCGCCGTCGTCGCCAATCCGATCATGCATCACCTGCTGCTCGGCGTCGATCCGACGCCGCTCGGCAGCGCGCCATTCGCGCTCGCGGTGTCGGGGGCGCTGCGTCTTTTGGCGTCGGACATCGGATTGAACATTCATCCCGCCGGGCGCGCCTATGTGTTGCCCTGCGTCGCCGGCCATGTCGGCGCCGACGCCGCCGGCGTGCTGCTGGCCGAAGGGCCGCAGCACCATGACGAAACGACGCTCGTCGTCGATGTCGGGACCAATGCGGAGATCATGCTCGGCAACCGGGAGCGCGTCCTCGCCGCCTCCTCGCCGACCGGCCCGGCGTTCGAGGGCGCCGAGATTTCCTGCGGTCAGCGGGCGGCGCCGGGCGCGATCGAGCGCGTCCGCATCGATCCACAGACCCTGGAGCCGAAAGTCCGCGTCATCGGCTGCGACAGCTGGTCGGACGAGCCCGGTTTCGCCGCCGGAACCGAAGCGTCCGGCGTAACCGGCCTCTGCGGATCCGGCATCGTCGAGGCCATCGCCGAGATGTATCTTTCCGGCGTCATCAGCGAGGATGGCGTCATCGACGGCGCGCTCGCGGCGCGTTCGGATCGCATCGTGCCCGAAGGGCGAACCGCGTCCTACATCCTGTGGCGCGGATCGCAGGAACTGCGCATCCGGCAAAACGACGTCCGCGCGATACAACTGGCGAAGGCGGCGCTCTACGCCGGAAGCCGCCTGCTGATGGATCGCCTCGGCGTCGAACAGGTCGACCGGATCAAGCTGGCCGGGGCGTTCGGCAGCTACATCGATCCGAAATATGCGATGATTCTCGGCATGATCCCCGATTGCGATCTTGCCGCCGTCACCTCGATCGGCAACGCGGCGGCGACCGGCGCACGCATGGCCCTGCTCAACCGCGGCCATCGTCGCGAGGTCGAGGCCATCGTGACGCGCGTTGAAAAGATCGAGACGGCGCTGGAGGCCCGGTTCCAGCAGCATTTCGTCAACGCCATGGCGCTGCCGAACAAATCGGATCCCTTCCCGCGACTCGCGTGCGAGGTGGACCTGCCTGCCCGGGAGACCGCCGGGCGCTCGGGCCGGCCGCGCCGACGAACCCGAACGGATCGGACAGCCGACCTGCCGCCTTGACGACATCCGTTCGGTCGATAGCTTTCGCCCTGCGCCTTGTCGTGGGGCAGTTGCGCCCTTGTGCGCATCCGCGCGGGACGTAGCCCCGGCAAGCGTTCGGGCCTCATCAAGGACGCGCTTCTCTCGCGCAGATCTCTCATGTGGAATGTTCCTTCGCGCGCCGCGACGTCGGTCGATGCGCGCGAGGCGTTCGGGCGAGGTTTCCTCGCGGCGCCCGTCCGAGAGCGCGATCGACTCCGGGACGAACGTCTCCGCGTCGCCGTCGCGAATTCAGACGACGAACGGCGACCCGGCGCTGCGCGAAAAGACGACCGGGCTCAAGCTGCGCCGCGACGAGCTGGCCCGCCAGGTCGCCGACACTCACCGCAGCGTCGCCAGGGTCGCGCTGGCCGTCGCGCCCGCCAAACTCGCCGTCTTGCTGCGTGATCGCCTCCGCGAGGGCGCGCCGGAGTTGCGGCAGGCTTACGTCCGCCTCGTCATGAGCGAGGTGACCGTCACCGGCTCGAAATCCGTCCTCGCCAAAGCGGCGGCCGCCGACGCGGAAATTCTCCCGCCAGCAGTTCTCTCTCTTGTTCGGAAATGGCGCGCCCGAAGGGATTCGAACCCCTGACGTATATGCCCGAGCAGGCCATCGGCGCGGCCGCGCGCAAGCCGCGCGGCTTCATGGACGGCGGCATGTCGCTCGACGATGCGATCAAGGCGCACGGCGGCGGCGACGACCATCTCAATGACATTCGCGGTCGCGCCAAGCGCCTCGCCGACACGCTTTATCCCGAAGAGGCTCCCGTCGATCCGGCGGCCCACAACATTCCCGGTCCCAACATCAAGCCGGCGGCGGAGTCCAACTTCGCGCGCGACGCCTATTTCGACTATCGGCGGCGTGAATAAGGGCATCGATCAGGTCGTCCGCGGCGTCGGCGAGGCCGTCGCGACCATCGGCGACTACACCACGACGCCGATTCTCAACCGCATCTTCGGCCGTGAAGGCAAGACGCCGAACGCGCTGACTCCCGTCCCGTGAGGCCGACGCAGCCCGTATTGCCGGGCCGCGCGCAACCAGACACATGATGCCGTGGTTGATGGAATCGTCGCCGATCCGGCATTCAGTTTGTGCGCGCTTGAAGTGCTTCTCTTGCTTCAGGCCGAAAGCCAGATGGGTCGATGGTTGGACGATCCTTATGCCTTCCTTACATCGGTCCGCGACATTCCGAATGGAGACCTGATGGGCGGCTGACCATCTTGCGCGCATCGCAAACGTCTTCCCGGAGATGCGGACCATGCTGGATCTCGTCTATCTCGGCCTCGGCCTCGCGGTCATCGCCGTAATGGGCTTCTACGCCCGCGCGCTGGAGCGCGTGTGAGGCCATGGGCGAACCTCTTCTCGGCCTGATCGTGGCTGTCGCGCTCGCGATCTATCTCGCAATCGCGCTGCTCAAACCCGAACGCTTCTGACGCGGAGCACTTCCATGACACTCGTCGGTTGGGGGCAGATCGCGCTGACGCTCGCCCTCGTGCTTGTTTGCGCCTTGCCGCTCGGGCGGTTCATGGCGCGCGTGTTCGGCGACGAACGCACGTTTCTTTCGCCGGTCCTCGGCCCGGTCGAGCGAGGAGTCTATCGCCTGTCCGGCGTCGACGGACGCGAACAGGGATGGCTCGCCTACACGCTGTCGATGCTCGTCTTCAGCCTCGTGAGCTTCGCCCTGCTCTATGCGAATTTGCGTTTGCAAGCGTTCTTGCCGCTCAATCCGCAGGGCCTTGACGGCATGGCGCCCGATCTCGCCTTCAACACCGCTGCGAGCTTCGTCTCCAACACCAATTGGCAGGCCTACAGCGGCGAGACGACGCTCGGCCATTTTGCGCAGATGGCTGGGCTCGCCGTGCAGAACTTCCTGTCCGCCGCCGTAGGAATCGCGTTGGCGGTCGCGGTGACGCGCGCCTTCGCGCGGTCGGGCGTCGCCACGCTCGGCAATTTCTGGGTCGATCTGACCCGCGCCACGCTCTACGTGCTGCTCCCGCTGGCGGTCGTCACGGCGCTCGCTTACGTCGCGCTCGGCGTTCCGCAGACTCTGCTTGGCGCGGTCGAGGCGACGACGCTGGAAGGGGCGAAGCAAACCATCGCGCTCGGCCCCGTCGCCTCGCAGGAAGCGATCAAGCAACTTGGCACGAATGGCGGCGGCTTCTTCAACGCCAATTCCGCCCACCCGTTCGAGAACCCCAACGCGCTGTCAAACATGCTGTCGATCTGGGCGATGCTGGTGGTTTCGGTCGCTATGCCGATCATGTTCGGCCGCATGGTCAGCCGCGAGCGGCAGGGTTACGCCATCGCTGCGGCGATGTTCGCCCTGCTGATCGCGGGCACGGCCGTCGTCTATTGGGCGGAGACGTCCGGCAATCCGCTGACGACCGCGCTCGGCCTCGATCCGGCGGCCGGCAACATGGAAGGCAAGGAACTGCGCTTCGGGCAGGCGATGACGGCGCTCTATGTCGCGGTCACCACCGGCCTGTCGTGCGGGGCGGTCAACGCCATGCACGACGCGCTGACGCCGCTCGGCGGGCTCGTGCCGATGGTGCTGATGCAACTCGGCGAAGTGCTGCCAGGCGGCGTCGGATCGGGCCTTTACGGCATGATCGTGTTCGCGCTGCTGACGGTGTTCGTCGCCGGGCTGATGGTCGGGCGCACGCCTGAGTATCTTGGCAAGAAGATCGAGGCGCGCGAGATGAAGCTCGCGATGCTGGCGGTGCTGATCCTGCCGCTGGTCATTCTCGGCTTTTCGGCAACGGCGGCGATGCTGCCGGCGGCGCTCGCCAGCCTCAACAATGCAGGTCCGCATGGCCTGTCCGAGATTCTCTACGCCTACACCTCTGGCGCCGGCAACAACGGCTCCGCCTTCGCCGGCCTCAACGCCAACACGCCGTGGTGGAACACGACGATCGGCCTCGCCATGTTGCTTGGGCGCTTCGCCTATGTCGTGCCGGTGATGGCCATCGCCGGTTCGCTCGCCGCCAAGCCGCGCGCCGCCGCGACCGCCGGCACGTTTCCGACCGACACGCCGCTGTTCGTCGGCCTGCTCGTCGGAATCATCCTCATCCTCGGCGGTTTGCAGTTCTTTCCCGCCCTCGCTCTCGGTCCCGTTGTCGAGCATGTGCTGATGCTCGCCGGCATGACATTCTGAGGTCATCCCCATGTCCCGCACACCCGCCTCGCCGGCGCTGTTCGACGCCGGCATTCTCAAGGCCGCCGCCGTCCAGTCGGTGATCAAGCTCGACCCGCGCAAGCTGATGCGCAACCCGGTGATCTTCGTCACGGAGGTCGTGGCCGCGCTCACCACGGCGCTTTGGATTCGTGATGTCGCCGCCGGCGGCGCTGTCAGCTTCAGCGGCCAGATCGCGGCCTGGCTGTGGTTCACCGTGTTGTTCGCGACCTTCGCGGAGGCCGTCGCGGAAGGGCGCGGCAAGGCGCAAGCGGCGAGCCTGCGCGCGACGCGCTCCGACATGCTGGCCAAGCGCCTGCTCGACCCCGCCTCGCTCGGCGAACTCTACGAGCGGGTCAACGCCGAGAGCCTGCGAATCGGCGACGTGGTGCTGGTCGAGGCGGGCGATCTCATCCCGCTCGATGGCGAGATCGTCGAAGGCGTCGCCTCGGTCAACGAGTCGGCGATCACGGGCGAGTCCGCCCCCGTCATCCGCGAGGCTGGCGGCGACCGCTCGGCGGTGACGGGCGGCACGACGGTTCTGTCGGACTGGATCAAGGTGCGGATCGCCGCCGCGCCGGGCGACACCTTCATCGACCGGATGATCGCGCTGGTCGAAGGCGCGGAGCGTCAGAAGACTCCGAACGAACTGGCGCTTTCGATCCTGCTCTCGGGCATGACGCTGATCTTTCTGATTGCGGTCGTGACGCTGTGGGGTCTCGCCGGCTACTCGGGCACGACACTGTCCGTGGTGGTTCTGGCGGCGCTGCTGGTGACGCTGATCCCCACCACCATCGGCGGCCTGTTGTCGGCCATCGGCATCGCCGGCATGGATCGGCTGATCCGCTTCAACGTCATCGCCACCTCGGGCCGCGCCGTCGAGGCGGCAGGCGACGTCGACACGCTGCTGCTCGACAAGACCGGCACCATCACTTTCGGCAATCGCATGGCGAGCGCCTTCCTGCCCGCGCCGGGCGTTAGCGCCGAGCGTCTCGCCGACGCCGCGCTCGCCGCGAGCCTCGCCGACGAGACGCCCGAAGGGCGCTCCATCGTGGCGTTGGCCACCGGCGAGTATGGCCGCCCCGCGCCGGATTTCGGCGTCGCGACGGCGACGCCGGTGCCTTTCACCGCGCAGACCCGACTCTCGGGCGTCGATGTCGGCGGCCGTTCGATCCGCAAGGGGGCCATCGACTCGGCGCTCCGCCATCTCGGCTTGCCGCTCGAACGCGCTCCCGCCGCGTTCCGCGCCGACGTCGAGAAGGTGGCGCAGAGCGGCGGCACGCCCCTGGCGGTCGCGGAGGACGCGGCCAGTTGCTCGGCGTCGTCCACCTCAAGGACGTGGTCAAGCCGGGCATCAAGGAACGTTTCGCCGCGCTGCGCGCTATGGGCATCCGCACGGTGATGGTGACCGGCGACAATCCCGTAACCGCCGCCGCCATCGCCTCTGAGGCCGGCGTCGACGATTTCATCGCGGAGGCGACTCCCGAGGACAAGCTCGCCTATATCCGCAAGGAGCAGACCGGCGGCCGCCTCATCGCCATGTGCGGCGACGGCACCAACGACGCGCCGGCGCTGGCGCAATCCGACGTCGGCGTCGCCATGCAGACCGGCACGCAGGCCGCGCGCGAGGCCGGCAACATGGTCGACCTCGACAGCAATCCGACCAAGCTGATCGAGATCGTCGAGATCGGCAAGCAGATGCTGATGACGCGCGGCTCGCTGACGACCTTCTCGATCGCCAACGACGTCGCGAAATATTTCGCCATCCTGCCGGCGCTGTTCGTGGCGACCTACCCGGAGCTCGACGCGCTCAACGTCATGCATCTCGCCTCGCCGCAATCGGCGATCCTGTCGGCGGTGATCTTCAATGCGCTGATCATCGTCGCGCTGATCCCGCTGGCGCTTCAGGGCGTCGCCTATCGCCGCGTCGGCGCGGCCGCGCTGCTGCGGCGAAACCTGCTCGTCTATGGCGTCGGCGGGCTGATCCTTCCCTTCGTCGGCATCAAGGCGATCGATCTGATCGTCTCGACCCTGCATCTGGCCTGAGGAGGCTCTCATGCTCCGCCACATTCGCCCCGCCGTCAGCCTGCTCGCGCTGCTGACGCTCGTCACCGGGCTCGCCTATCCCCTCGCCGTCACCGGCGTCGCGTCCCTCGTCTTTCCGGCGCAGGCCGGCGGCGGACTGATCCTGCGCGACGGCAAGACAATCGGCTCGGCGCTGATAGGGCAGAATTTCGTCGATCCGCGCTATTTCCACGGCCGCCCCTCCGCGACCACGGCCCCCGATCCAGCCGACGCGGCCAAATCAATCGACGCGCCCTACAACGCTGCAGGTTCTGGCGGGGCCAATCTCGGGCCGACCTCGGCCAAGCTGATCCAGCGCATCAAAGCCGACGCCGACGCGCTCAAGGCGGTCGGGGCGGCGACGCCCTTGCCCGCCGACGCGCTGACGACCTCCGCCTCCGGCCTCGATCCGCACATCTCGCCGGCAAATGCCCGGATGCAGGCGGCGGCGGTGGCGCGGGCGCGGGGCCTGCCGGCGGAGAAGGTCGCCGCTCTCGTCGCGGCCCAGACCGAAGGCCCGATCCTGGGTCTGATCGGCGAATCCCGCGTCAACGTGCTGGCGCTGAATCTGGCGCTCGACGCGCTAAAGTAAGGGCCACGGAGAGATCGCATGCCCCCACGCACCGCGACCGCGACGGCCGCCCCGACCCGGACGCGCTGCTGGCGTTGTCGAAGGGAGAGCGTCGCGGCCGTCTCAAGGTGTTTCTCGGCGCGGCCCCGGCGTCGGCAAGACCTACGCCATGCTCCAGAACGCGCGCCGGCTCAGGACCGAAGGCGCAGACGTGCTGATCGGTCTCGTCGAGACGCATGGCCGCAAGGAGACGGAGGCGCTGCTCGAGGGCCTCGAGGCGCTGCCCCGGCGCAGGGTCGACTATCAGGGGCCGCGCCCTGGCCGAGTTCGATCTCGACGCGGCGCTCTCCCGCAAGCCCAAGCTGATCGTCGTCGACGAACTGGCCCACAGCAACCCGCCCGATTGCCGGCACCCCAAGCGCTGGCAGGACGTCGAGGAGTTGCTCGACGCCGGAATCGATGTATGGACGGCGCTCAACATCCAGCATCTCGAAAGCCTCGCCGACGTTGTGTCTCGCATCACCGGCGTCACGGTGCGCGAGACCGTGCCAGACCTCGTCGTGCAGGAGGCCGACGACGTCGTTCTCGTCGACATCACGCCCGACGAACTGATCCAGCGTCTGCACGACGGCAAGGTTTACCTGCCCGCGACCGCCAAGCGCGCGACCCAGAACTTTTTCACGTCGGGCAATCTGACCGCCCTGCGCGAACTGGCGCTGCGCCGCACCGCCGACCGCGTCGACGATCAGGTGACCGACTATCTTCGGCAGAAGGCCATCGAGGGGCCGTGGGGCGCGTCGGAAAAGCTGCTCGCCTGCGTCGACGCCGACGCGGTGTCCGAGAAGGTGATCCGGCGCACCGCGCAGCTTGCGACGCGGCTGAACGGCGACTGGATGGCGCTGCATATCGAGCGCCCGGGCGCGGAGGGCGACTCCGGCCGCTCGGCGCGGCTGACCGAATTGTTCGCGCTCGCCGAGCGCCTCGGCGCGGAGACGCTACGCGTGGCGGGCGCTGACACGGCCGCCGCAATCCTGCGCGTTGCGCGGCGCGAGAACGTCTCCCAGATCGTCGTCGCCGAGCCGGTGCGCGGATTCTGGCGCGGCCTGTCCTCGCGCTCGCTCGCCGATGCGCTGACGCGCGACGCCGGCGAGATCGAATTGCATATGATTCCTGCGGACGATGAACCGCCGCGCCCACGTGGCGCGCCGCGCGTCACGCTCCGGCGCGAGGGGCTCGGCGTGGAATTCGCCGCCGCCGCGGCCGCCGTCGGGCTGGCGGTGCCGGTCGGGCACGGCCTCGCGCTTCTGGTCGCGCTGCCCAACGTGTCGATGATCTTCCTTGCCGCCGTGCTCGCCTGCGCCGTGCTGCTCGGCGTGCGCGCTGCGGTGATCGCGTCCATCGGCTCGTTCCTTGCCTATAATTTCTTTTTCATCGAACCGATCTACAGCTTCACCGTGGCGCAGCCGCACGAACTGCTGGCGCTGTTCGTGTTTCTCGCCGCCGCGATCCTCACAGGCTCGCTCGCCGGCCGAGTCCGCGAGCAGCGCGACCGCGTCATTCGCCACGCCGCGGCGACGCAGACGCTTTACGACTTCTCGCGGCGGCTCTCGGCCGCCACCTCCACCGACGAGGTCGTCTGGGCCGCCGTCTCGCAACTGCACAAGACCTTCGGCCGCCGCGCCGTCCTGCTCACCGGAGCCGACGGCGAGTTGACGCTGCAAGGCGCATGGCCGCCCGACGTCGAACTCGACGCCGCCGAACGCAGCGCCGCGCGCTGGGCCGCGCAGAAGCGCGAACCCGCCGGCGCGATGACAGGAACCATGCCCTGCCTCGCGCTCCTGTTTCGGCCGCTCGCAACGGCGCGCGGCATCGTCGGCGTCTGTGGCTTCGAGCCGCCCGCGCTCGACAGGCCGCTGACCCCTGAGGAGGAGCGCATGCTGGAAGTCGTGCTCGACCAGACCGCGCTGGCGCTGGACCGCGCCGTATTGGCGCGCGAGGCTGTGAAGGCGGCCTCCGCCATTGAGAACGACAAGGTGCGCGACGCGCTGCTGGCCTCGCTGTCGCACGATCTACGCACGCCGCTCGCCACCATCTCCGGCGCAGCGAGCGCGCTGCGCGAACTCGACACGCGACTGACGCCCGAGGCGCGCGCCGACCTGCTGCAATCAATCGACGAGGAATCCGACCGCCTCAGCCGCTTCGTCACCAATCTGCTCGACATGTCGCGCATTGAGGCGGGCGGGCTGAAAGCGCGCCGCGAGGCCGTCGACGTCGCCGACGCGGTCGAAGCCGCCGCCGAGCGTTGCGGCAAGCTCTATCCCGACAGGCCCGTGCGCGTGAGCCTGGCCGCCGGTCTGCCCTTTGCGCGCGGCGACGGGCGCCTGCTCGAACAGGTGCTGTTCAATCTGCTCGACAACGCCCAGAAGTACGGCGGAGACTCCGGCGCGAGCGTCCATGCGCGGGCGGAAGGAGACGAGATCGTGCTCAGCGTCACCGACGAGGGGCCGGGCGTGAAGCCGGCCGATCTCGACCGCATCTTCGAGAAATTCTATCGCGGCGGCCGGCCCGACGGGCGCAAGGCCGGCACCGGACTCGGCCTCTCGATCTGCCGCGGCCTGATCGAGGCGATGGGCGGCACAATCGTCGCCCAAAGCCCGGCGGCGCGGCGGCGCGGAACCCGTATGCTGATCCGCCTGCCCGTCGCGACGACGCCGAAAGGGCTTGCCGAATGAGCGCGGACCCGCATGTGCTCGTCGTCGACGACGAACCGCAAATCCAGAAGCTGCTCAAGGTCGCCTTGAGCGCGGCGGGCTGGCGGGTGTCGCTGGCGGCGACCGCCGCCGACGCCTTACGCGCCATCGCCGCGAGCGCCCCCGACGTCGTCATTCTCGATCTCGGCCTGCCCGATCGGTCGGGCCTCGACGTGCTGAAGGACATGCGCGCCTTCTCGACGACGCCGGTCCTCATCCTCTCCGCCCGCGACCGCGAGGGCGACAAGATCGAGGCGCTCGACGCCGGCGCAGACGATTACGTCGAAAAACCCTTTGGCATGGGCGAGTTGCTGGCGCGCCTGCGCGTCGCGATGCGCAAGACGGCGGGGAAAGCCGCGACTATTACTCGGGTCGAAGCTGACGGCCTGGTCATCGACATGGAGAAGCGGCTGGTGACGCGCGACGGCGCGCCGATCAGGCTGACGCCGAAGGAATACGATCTGCTGGTCACGCTCGCCCGACATGCCGGTCGGGTCGTCACACATCGCCAGATTCTCGCCGCCGTATGGGGCCCGGCGCATGTGCAGGACACGCAATATCTGCGCGTTCTGATCGGCCAGTTGCGCCCCAAGATCGAACGCAACCCCTCCACCCCCTCTATTGTCCGAACTGAAGCTGGCGTTGGATATCGGTTCATGGTGGATGGCGATTATCAGAGCACATCAACCTCCAGACAGTAGGCCGTGACATAGAGAAGTGTGCGTCGGCGCGATGCCCTGACCCGGCTCACATGTTCGCGCCGATATGCGTTGGCGCGGCCGAAGCATCGGACGCTGGCGTCAGCCGGATGACAAGCCGGGGTCACAGCAGAGGGAACGGACGAGAGCGGCGCTGCCGATTGAGCCCGGCGCGGCGCCCATAGACGCGATCACCAGCGTTCTTGCTAGCTATGCGCTAGCTAGGTCACAGCGCGAAGCTGGCAATATCCGCCTAACTTATTGATTTGAATGGCGCGCCCGAAGGGATTCGAACCCCTGACCTCTGCCTTCGGAGGGCAGCGCTCTATCCAGCTGAGCTACGGGCGCCTGTCGGCTGGCGACGGCTCGTGCATAGCCGATACGCCGGCGGCCGGCAATGCCGGGCCGACGCGGGCCGTCAGGCGAAATAGTCGGCGATCACGCGCGCGTAGATCCCGGCGAGCCGGTCGACGTCGGCCACCGCCACGCGCTCGTCCACCATGTGCATGGTCTGGCCGACGAGGCCGAACTCGATCACCTCGCACGCCTTCACGATGAAGCGCGCGTCGGAGGTGCCGCCGGTGGTCGAGAGCTTGGGCGTCCGTCCCGTCTCGGCCTCGATCGCCTTGCCGACGAGCTGGCTGAACCGGCCGGGTCTGGTCAGGAAGGCGAGCGCGTTGGTCGGCTCGAAGGCGAGCGCGAAGCCGGCCGGGTCGGCCGCGCCCGCGCAGCGGCGGGCGATCTCGTCGGCGAGCGTCTGCGGCGTCCACAGATCGTTGAAGCGGATGTTGAAGGTCGCGCGCGCCTCGGCGGGGATGACGTTCGAGGCGGGATTGCCGACGTCGACGCTCGTCACCTCCAGATTGGAGGCGTCGAAATGCGCCGTCCCCGCGTCGAGCGGCGTCGCCTTCAGCGCCGTCAGGATCGCCACGAGGCGCGGGATCGGATTGTCGGCGAGGTGCGGATAGGCGACGTGACCCTGCACGCCCTTCGCCGTCACGCGCCCGGTCAGCGAGCCGCGCCGGCCGATCTTCATCATGTCGCCGAGCGCGTTCGGGTTGGTCGGCTCGCCGAGCAGGCAATGGTCGAAGCGCTCGCCGCGCGCCAGCGCCCAGTCGAGCAGCTTCACCGTGCCGTTGACGGCTGGCCCCTCCTCGTCGCCGGTGATCAGGAAGGCGATCGAGCCCTTCGGCGTCCCATGCCTGCCGACATAGTCGAGCGCGGCGGCGACGCAGGCGGCGACGCCCCCCTTCATGTCGCAGGCGCCGCGCCCCCAGATCATGCCGTCGGCGATCTCGCCGGAGAAGGGATCGAACCGCCAGCGCGCCACGTCGCCGGGCGGCACGACGTCCGTATGGCCGGCGAATACGAGGCAGGGCGCCTCGGTTCCGATACGCGCGTAAAGATTGTCGACGTCGGGCTGGCCGGGCTCGGAGAAGACGACGCGATGCGTCTCGAATCCCGCCGCGCCCAGCACGCGCGCCAGCAGCGCCAGCGCGCCGCCCTCGTTCGGCGTGACCGAGGGGCAGCGAATGAGATCGCGAAGCAGCGAGACGGCGGGCGACAGGCTCACGGCGCGCGGCCTTTCTTGAAACCGAGTTCGATGATCGTCCAGACGACGACGGCGAGCGCCGCCACGTCCAGCGTCCACAGCATCGCGGGCGTGATCGCCCCCTCCGCGCGCGGCGCCAGCCAATGCATCGCGCCGTCGAGGAACAGCGCGAAGGGCAGGAGCCCGGCGAGCGCCTGCGGCAGCCTGCGGTCGCTCAGGCGCTTGGCGCTCGCGTGATAGATCATGACGAAGCCGATCAGGATCGCCAGCGCGAAGACGAGCAGATAGGCGTAGGCGCCAAGGCTCGTCGCGTCGAAGAATTTTTCCTGCGTCAGGTCGCGCGCGCCGGGCGGCATGATCGCGATCCAGATCGCCGTCATCGCGATCAGCCCGCAGACGATCGGCAGAATGGCGATCCACCACGTCCGCCGGTCGATCCGCCCGTCGAGCTCGCGATAGAGGAAGCGGAAATTCGCGCGCGTCAGAACGCCCATCAGTCGCGCAGCAATTCGTTGATGCCGGTCTTCGAGCGCGTCTGCGCGTCGACGGTCTTCACGATCACCGCGCAATAGGTGGAGGGGCCCCAGTTCTCGCCCGGCAGCGGCTTGCCCGGCAGATTGCCGGAGACGACGACCGAATAGGGCGGCACGTAGCCGGTGTGGATCTCGCCGGTCTGGCGGTTGACGATCTTGGTGGAGGCCGAGATGAACACGCCCATCGCGATCACCGAGCCCTCGCCGACGATCACGCCCTCGACCACTTCGGAGCGCGCGCCGACGAAGCAGTTGTCCTCGATGATGGTCGGGTTGGCCTGCAGCGGCTCCAGCACGCCGCCGATGCCGACGCCGCCCGACAGATGCACGTTCTTGCCGATCTGCGCGCAGGAGCCGACGGTCGCCCATGTGTCGACCATCGTGCCGGAATCGACATAGGCGCCGAGATTGACGAAGGACGGCATCAGGATGACGCCGGGCGCGACATAGGCCGAGCGGCGCACGATGCAGTTCGGCACCGAGCGGAAGCCGGCGGCCGCATGTTCGGCCGCGCCCCAGCCCTGGAACTTGGAGGGAACCTTGTCCCACCAGCTCGCGCCGCCGGGTCCGCCGTCGATCGTCGTCATGTCGTTCAGGCGGAAGGACAGCAGAACCGCCTTCTTCAGCCACTGATTGACCTTCCACGACTCCTTGCCTACGGCGCCGGGGATTTTTTCCGCGACGCGCAGCTTGCCGCCGTCGAGCGCCAGCAGCGCCTTCTCCACCGCGTCGCGCACGTCGCCCGTGGTCTGCGCGGTGACGTTGGCGCGATCCTCGAAGGCGGCTTCGATCAGGGCTTGCAGGCGGGCGGCGTCGGACATGGCGGTCTCCGGAAAGGGCGGCTTCGTCTTGCCCGGCGCGCCGGGCTTGTCAACGGGCGGGCTGGCGGACCCGCTGCGTCACGGCGCTTCATGACGCGCCGCGTCGTTGCGAGGAGCGCAGCGACGAAGCAATCCATCTCTGGCGAGGACTGGATCGCTTCGCTGCGCTCGCGATGACGGACGCGGCGAGCGTCAGCGCTTGCGCACGAATTCGGCGCGCAGCACGAGGCCCTTGATCGTGTCATGCCGGCAGTCGATCTCCTGCGGGTCGCCGGTGAGGCGGATCGAGCGGATGACGTCGCCGCGCTTCAGCGTGACGTTCGTGCCCTTCACCTTCAGATCCTTGGCGAGGACCACGGAATCTCCGTCCGCCAGCAGATTGCCGACAGCGTCGCGCACCTCGACGGCGCCGGCGGCGGCGGCCTTCTTCTTCGCGTCGGCGGCGGGAATCCACTCGCCGGACTCTTCGTCGAACACGTAGTCGTCGTCGCTCATCGCATTCGCTTTCCCGTCGTGGACCGGCGTCGCTGACGCCAGCCCGGCGTGCATGCCGGACCGTGCATGGCCGGGCGCGCCCGGCCATGACGAACCGCGCGTCAGAGCGTCGCCGTCACCATGATCTCGACCGTGTATTGCGGCGCGGCGAGCTTCGCCTCGACGGTGGCGCGCGCCGGCGTATTGCCCTGCGCGACCCAGCCGTCCCACACCCCGTTCATCTCGGCGAAGGTGGCGATGTCGGCGAGCCAGATGTTGGCGGTGACGAGCTTCGTCTTGTCCGTGCCGGCCTGCTTCAGCAGATCGTCGATGGTCGCCAGGATTTCCCTGGTCTGCTCGGCGACGGACTTGCCGGCCGCCTTGTCGGCCACCTGACCGGCGAGGAAGACCATGCCGTTGGCGACGACCGCCTTGCTCATGCGGGCGCCGACGCCGATGCGCTTGATGCTCATATCCCTGTTTCCCCGTTGTGATGGACGAACCGGCGGCGCTTGTAGCACGCGCCCCGGAAAATGCGACCGCGCCTCACAGCGCGGCGACGATCATGATCTCGACGTCGTGGCCGGGCGAGGCGAGCCGCACCTCGACCGTGGCGCGGGCCGGCGCGCAGCCGGGCGCGAGCCAGGCCTCCCACACCGCGTTCATCTCGGCGAAGGTCGCCATGTCGGTCAGCCAGATCGTGGCCGTGACGATGCGCGATCTGTCGGTCCCCGCCTTGCCGAGAAACTCGTCGACGAAGCCGAGCGCCTCCCGTGTCTGCGCCGCGACGGACTGGCCGACGGTCGCCTCGGCGATCTGCCCGGCGAGCCAGACGAAGCCGCCGGCGACCACCGCGTCGCTCATCCGCGGCCCGCAATCGATGCGCGTCACACCCACCGTTCAGCCCCGGCCCATGAAGTCGCCCTTGCCGAGCTCGACGCCGCAATGGCGCAGAATCGCGTAGGCCGTCGTGACATGGAAATAGAAGTTCGGCAGCGCCTGATGCAGCAGATAGTCGCGGCCGCTCATCTCGACCGGCTGACGCGCGACGGTGAGGGCGATGGCGCGGGTTTCCGCGCCCTGAAATTTCTCCGCCGGGATCGACTGCGCGAAGGCGATGGTCTTGCCGATGCGCTCCTGCAATTCGGAGAAACTCGCCTCGGTGTCGGCATGGCTCGGATTGTCGACGCCGGCGAGGCGCGCCGAGCAGCCTTTGGCGAAATCGCAGGCGAGCTGGACCTGCCGCGACAGCGCAAACATGTCGGGAAAGAGCCGCGTCGCCAGCAGCACGGCGGGGTCGATTTTCCTGGCCGCGCAATGCGCCTCCGCCTTGGCGAGGCATTTGGCGAGGGCCTGAAGGCGGGCGACGACGACGCCGACGCTGGACTCGTGGACGGTGAGGGGCATGGGGTGATCCGGGTTGCCGAAGGGGCCGCGAGGCTGCCCGGCTTCGCCTCGCCCGGCAAGGCCCGCCCGCGCATGGCCCGCCCGCGCGAGGCGGGCGGAGCGCCGCTCAGGCGAACATCGTCCAGACCGTGACGATCACGGCGACATAGGCCAGCGCCGAAAACAGCCAGAGCGCGAAACCGGCCCGCGCCGGCGCGGCGCCTGCTTTCCATCGCCGGGCCGCGACGAACACGGCGACGAGGAAGGCGGCGATCGCCGCCAGCGGCGGCGCGTCCCGAATCCAGTCGAGCGAGATCGGTTCATACCCGCCGAGCCAGATCTTCCACGACGGCTCGTAGCCGGCGATATCCCGGAAGGTCCGGAAATACATCAGTGCCGCCAGCAGGATCGCCCCGGCTATGACGACCGAGGCGCCGAAGCGCAGCTTCGCCAGCCGGTCGGGCGCCGACAGGTTGAGCGCCGAGCCGGCGACGACGACGGCCAGAACGACGAAGCCGGCGATGACGTAATCCATGGGCGCTCCAGCGAAACGCCGAAGTCTAGGCGGGGCGGCTTAACGCCGGATTGCTTGCGCCGCGCCCTCAGGTCGCGCGCAACGCCTCGACGGGATCGAGATTGGCGGCCCGCCGCGCCGGATACCAGCCGAAGAACACGCCGACGAAAGCCGAAAAGATCACCGACAGGGCGACGCCCGCCGGCTCCACCAGCAGCGGCCAGCCCGCCTTCAGGGCGACGATCTGCGCCGCCCCAAGGCCAAGCGCGACGCCGATGGCGCCGCCGATCGCCGACAGCGTCGCCGCCTCGATCAGGAACTGCCGCAGCACGTCGCGCGGCCGCGCCCCGACGGCGAGCCGCAGGCCGATTTCGCGCGTCCGCTCGGTGACCGACACAAGCATGATGTTCATGATGCCGATGCCGCCGACGGCGAGCGACAGCGCCGCCACGGCGGCGAGCAGCGAGGCGAGGGTGGAGGCGGAGGCCTCGCGCACCGCCGCCATCTCGGCGAGGTTGCGGATGCCGAAATCGTCGTCCTGATCGGGTTGCAGGCGGTGGCGCTGGCGCAGCAGCGCGCGCACGTCCTCCAGCGCGTTGGCCATGTCCTCGCCCTCGCGCACCTTCACCATGATCGAGCCGACCGAGCGGGCGTTGGCGCGGTTGGCGCCGGCGACGCGCTGGCGCACCGTCGGCAGCGGCGCGAAGGCGGTGTCGTCCTGATCCTGCCCGAGCGCCGACTGGCCCTTGCGCGCGGCGACGCCGACCACCTCGAAGGGCACGTTCTTGATGCGCACCTGCTGGCCGAGCGGGCTCTGCTCGCCGAACAGGTTCGTCGCCACCGTCTCGCCGAGGATGACGACGAGCGCGCCGCGCGAGACTTCCTCCGGCGTGAACAGCCGGCCCTGCGCCACGTCCCACTCCCGCGCCTCGAACCAGCCGAGATCGACGCCGACGATCTGCGTCGCCCAGTTGTTGGCGCCGGCCACTACCTGCTGGTTGGAGCGGATGATCGGCGCGGCCGCCTGCACGGCCGGCACGTCCGCCAGAATCGCGCCCGCGTCGTCGCTGGTCAGCGAGGAGGCCTGCCCGGCCCCGAGCCGCACGCCGCCGGCGGTGATGTTGCCGGGGGTGAGCATGATGAGGTTTGCGCCGAGCGTGCGGATCTGCGCCGCCACCTGCTCGCGCGCCCCGCCGCCGACCGCGATCATGGCGATGACGGCGGCGACGCCGATGACGATGCCGAGCATGGTCAGCGCGCTGCGCAGCTTGTGCGCGCGCAGCGCCTCGAGCGCCGAGCGGAAGGCTTCCATGAGGCTCATTCCGCCGCCTCCTTCTTGTGAAGCGCCGCCCGCGCCGCCGCGTCTTTCGCGTCCTGCGCCGCCGACGCCGCCTCGGCGTCCGCAAGCGCCTGCGCGGCGTCGCGCGCGGTCTGGCGCGTGTCGGAGACGACCTTGCCGTCGAGGAAGCGGACGACGCGGTCGGCGAAGTCGGCGATGTCCGGCTCGTGCGTCACCACCATCACCGTCGTGCCCTCGCGATGCAGCTCCTGGAACAGCTTCATGATGGCGAGCGAGGTGCGGCTGTCGAGCGCGCCGGTCGGCTCGTCGGCCAGCAGCAGCACGGGATCGTTGACCAGCGCGCGGGCGATGGCGACGCGCTGCTGTTGGCCGCCGGACAATTGCGTCGGGCGATGGTGAATGCGCTCGCCCAAGCCGACGCGCTTCAACTTGGCGATCGCCTTCTCGCGCCGCCCCGCGCGGTCGGCGCCGGCGTAGACCATCGGCAATTCGACATTGCCGAGCGCGTCCACGCGGTCGAGCAGGTTGAACTGCTGGAACACGAAGCCGATGCGCCGGTTGCGCACGCCGGCGAGCGCGTCCTTGGACAGCGAGGAGACCTCCTCGCCGGCGAGCGCGTAGCGGCCGGAGCTCGGCCGGTCGAGGCAGCCGATGATGTTCATGAAGGTCGATTTGCCCGAGCCCGAGGGCCCCATCACCGCGACGAACTCGCCCGTCTCGACCGTGATCGACACGCCGTCGAGCGCCATCACGATCTCGCCGCCGAGTTCGTAGCGTCGGGTCAGGTCCTGCGTCTCGATCAACGCCATCGCGCGCGCCTTCAGAAGAACCGGCCGAAGAAGGAGGTCGCGCCCGTCTTCGCCGCCCCGCCGCCGACGATCACGTCCTGCCCCTCGCTCACGGCGCCGGAGAGAATTTCCGTCGTCGTTCCGTCGGTCGCCCCGAGCCGCAGCGGGACCGCCTTCGCCTCGCCCTCGCCGTCGACCACGAACACGCGGCCGGCCGTTCCCGCCGCGCCGCCGCCTGCGCCGCCTGGCCCTGTCCGTGGCCCGCGCGCCGCCGCGAGGCGCTGGCGCAGCGCCTCGAACAGCGGCTTCTGCTCGGCGGTGAGCACGGTCTCGACCTCGCGGGCGAGCTGCTCGCGCGCTTCGCGAATGCGCTCGCGCCGGGTCGCGGCGTCCGCGCCCGGCCCCTCGCCAGCCCCTTGCGCGAAGCGGCTGCGGGCGCCGGCCATGATCTCGTCGATGCGCTTTTGCTGCTGCGCGTCGGGCTTGATCTCGCTGCGGATCGCCTCGGCGAGTTCGCCCATAGGCCCGGCGCCGCCTCTGCCGCCGCCGCCGGGCGGCGGGCGGAACCCCATCTGCGGGCCCGCGAGGCCGCCGCCAAGCGGATTGGAGGCGGCCGGCGCGTCGGCGGCGGCGGCCGGCGGGCGCCAGCGCAGCGCCGCGTTCGGCGCGCGCAGCACGTTCTCCCGCCGGTCGGTGACGATGCGCAGATTGGCCGTCATGCCGGGCTTCAGTTCGAGCCGCGGATTGGCGACCGAGACGATGGCGGTGTAGATGACGACGTTCTGCACCGTCTGCGAGCCGAGCCGCACCAGCTTCAGCCGCCCCTCGAAGGTGCGCGCCGGATAGGCGTTGACGGTGAAGGTGACGGTCTGCCCTTCCTTCACCCGGCCGACATCCGTCTCGTCGATGTTGGCGTAGATCTCCATCTCCGAGAGATCCTGCGCGATCAGGAACAGCGTCGGCGCCTGCAGCGAGGCGGCCACCGTCTGCCCCAGTTCGATCTGGCGCTGCACCACCACGCCCTCGACCGGCGAGCGGATCTCGGTGTTGGAAAGGTCGACCTCGATCTGCTTGACCACCGCCGCGCGCTGCTGGGCGGTCGCCTGCGCCGCGAGCGTCTGCGCGGCGATCACCTTGGCGTCGGCCTCGAGCGCGGCGATGGACGCCTTGGCCGAGCCGATCTGCGCCTCCGCCGAGGCGCGCTGGGCGCGTTGCGTGTCGAGCGCGGTGCGCGCGCTTTGCAGCGTCACGGCGGAGGCGACGCCGCGCCGGTTCAGTTCGCTCTGGCGCTGGAAGGTTTTCTCCGCGTCGGCGATGACGAGTTCGAGCCGCTTCATCTGCGCCTCGACGTCGGCGAGCTGGGCGCGGGCGCGCTGGGCGTCGGCGGCGTTCTTCAGCGTCTGCGCCTGCTGCATGGCGACCTGCGCCTGCGCCTGCGCGAGGTCGGCGCGCGCCCCCTCCAGCCGGGCGCGCACCTGCGTGTCGTCGAGCCGCGCCACCACGTCGCCCGCCTTCACGCGCGAATTGAAGTCGACCAGAATCTCCTTCACGAGGCCGGACATCTGCGAGCCGACGATGACGGTGGAGATCGGGTTGATCGTCCCCGTCGCCGAGACGGCGGCGACGATGGCGCCGCGATCCACCTTCGCGGTGCGCCAGTTCGCCTCCGGCGCGGCCGCCCGCGACCGGTCGAACCAGGCCCAGCCGGCGACGCCGGCGAGGACGAGAACAAGCGCGAGCGCGATCCGGCGCATGGCCGACAAACTCCTGAAGGTCCGGGGCGTTCTACCACCCCGCTCCATATGGGGTCACGTTACGCTCTGTTCATGCCGGCCGCATTGACCTGCGCCGGGCGGGAGCCCGTTCCTTGTCGTCATTGCGAGGAGCAAAGCGACAAAGCAATCCATATCCGGGCGCAGGCTGGATTGCTTCGCTCCGCTCGCAATGACGGCGGGCGGCTCGGCGCCCCGCCCTTGTCCCTCCTGCGCCCCGCCTCTAGAAGGCGGGCGACAGACGAGGGGCAGATGGCCGACCGCACCGTGAAACCGAGATTGCCGCGCGGCCTGATCGACCGCGCCGCCGGCGACGTCGCCGCCACCGACCGCATGCTGGCGGCGATCCGCGAAAGCTACGAGCTTTACGGCTTCGAGGCGGTGGAGACCCCGTTCATCGAATACACCGACGCGCTCGGCAAGTTTCTGCCCGATCAGGACCGGCCGAACGAGGGCGTGTTCTCGTTTCAGGACGACGACGAGCAGTGGCTGAGCCTGCGCTACGACCTCACCGCGCCGCTCGCCCGCTACGTGGCGGAGAATTTCGACCGGCTGCCGAAGCCCTATCGCAGCTATCGCTGCGGCTGGGTGTTCCGCAACGAGAAGCCGGGGCCGGGACGCTTCCGCCAGTTCATGCAATTCGACGCCGACACGGTGGGCTCGGCCTCGCCCGCCGCCGACGCCGAGATCTGCATGATGGCCGCCGACACGCTGGAGCGCCTCGGCGTCAAGCGCGGCGACTATGTGATCAAGGTCAACAACCGCAAGGTGCTGGACGGCGTGATGGAGGCCATCGGCCTCGGCGGCGAGGCGAATGCGGGCCGTCGGCTGACCGTGCTGCGCGCCATCGACAAGCTGGATCGCCTCGGGCCGGACGGCGTGCGCGCGCTGCTCGGGCCGGGGCGGAAGGACGAGTCGGGTGATTTCACCAAGGGCGCTGGGCTAGATGAGAATCAAGTCGCGGCCATGGTGAGCTTTCTGCATGTCAGCAGGAACTTGGGTCAGATAGCGGTCGTCCGGAGGTTCGAGCCTGATTCAAGCCGTAGATTGGTCGCGGCGGCGCTGGAAGAGCTTGCGAAGCTCGTCAAGAACTCACCAATCGGACAAGACGGCGTGAACGAGCTTCGCGCGATCGCCGAACTCGTGAGCGAATGTAGCTACGACGATGGGCGAATTGCCATCGACCCGTCCGTCGTGCGCGGGCTCGAATATTACACCGGCCCGGTCTTCGAGGCCGAACTCACCTTCGAGGTGACCGGCGAGGATGGCCGGCCCGTGCGCTTCGGCTCGGTCGGCGGCGGCGGGCGGTATGACGGGCTGGTCGGCCGTTTCCGCGGCGAGAGCGTTCCGGCGACCGGCTTCTCCATCGGCGTCTCCCGCCTCTTCGCGGCGCTGAAGGCGGTGAAGAGCCCCATCGTCGAGGGCGCGGCGGCGCGCGGCCCGGTCGTCGTGCTGGTGCTCGACCGCGATCAGCTGCCCGCCTATCAGCGCCTCGTCTCGACGCTGCGCGCGGCCAAGATCAATGCCGAGATGTATCTCGGCGAGGCCGGCATGAACGCGCAGCTGAAATACGCCGACAGGCGCGGCTCGGTCTGCGCCGTCATCCAGGGCTCGAACGAGCGCGAGAAGGGCGAGGTCGCGATCAAGGACCTTGTCGCCGGCGCCGACCTTGCAAAAAACGCCAAGACGCTCGAACGCGACGCCTATCTCGCGCTGAAGGAGCGCGCGCAGGTGAACGTCGCCGAGTCGCTCCTCGTCGAAACGGTGCGCGCGATTCTCGCCCGCCACTGACCCCGTGTCATTCCCGGCCGAGCGCAGCGAGGGGAAGGGAATCCACCACCTCGCCGTCGCCTCACCGCATGGACCCCCTTCCCGGCGGCTTCGCCGCCGCCGGGGGTGACAGGCGCCGTGTCATTCCCGGCCGAGCGAAGCGAGGGGAAGGGAATCCACCACCTCGCCGTCGCCTCACCGCATGGACCCCCTTCCCGGCGACCTGCGGCCGGCGGCTTCACCGCCGGGGGGTGACAGGCCTCAGCCCGCCGCGGCGATCTCGGCCGTGATGGCGCGGGCGGCGGCGGTCGGGTCGTCGGCCTGCGTGATCGGCCGGCCCACCACCAGCGCGTCGGCGCCGGCGGCGATGGCGGCGGCGGGGGTCGCCGCGCGCTTCTGGTCGCCGAGCGCGGCCCCGGCGGGGCGGATGCCCGGCGTCACCAGAATGAGCGAGGCGCCGACGCGGGCGCGCATCGCGCCGACTTCCTCGGGCGACAGGATCAGCCCGTCGATCCCGATGGCGCGCGCCTGATCGGCGCGGCGCGCCACGAGGTCGGCGGCGCGATGGGCGTAGCCGGCCTCCGCCAGATCGGCGTCGTCCATCGAGGTCAGCACGGTGACGCCGAGGATCTTGGTGGTCGAGCCGGCGGCCGCCTCGCGCGCGGCCTTCATCGTCTGCGGATAGGCGTGGACGGTGAGGTAGGTCGCCCCCAGCCGCGCCACCTGTGCGGTGGCCTTGGCGACGGTGGCGGGAATGTCGTGCAGCTTCAGGTCGAGAAACACCTGCTTGCCCTCGCCGACCAGAGCGCGCACGAGGTCGAGCCCGCCGCCGTAAACCAGCTCCATGCCGATCTTGTAGAAGCTCGCCGCATCGCCGAGGCGCCTCGCCATGTCGCGCGCCTCGGCGACGGTCGGCAGGTCGAGCGCGACGATCATGCGGTCGCGGGGGGCGGGGCGGGTCATGGCGATATCTCCTCCTCGAAGCGGCGCCAGCCCCCATGCACGCGCCGCGTCGCGATGTCGAACGAAAAGACGCAGCCGCCGCCCGCAAGCTGGTCGTGACGACGGTCGATGGCGACGCTGGCGAGCGCGCACCACAGCAGCGTGCCGACGCCGCCGTGGCCGACGAAGGCGATGTCCCCGCCCGTCCAGCCGGCGAGCGCCGCCTGCGCTTCGGCGAGGATGCGCGCCTGCGCGTCCGCCGCGCGCTCCCAGCCGCGCACGCTCTCCAGCGGCCGGGCGAAGAAGGCGTCGGCCACCGCCTCGAATTCGGGCGGCGGCAGGAAGCCGGTCGCGGAGCGGTCGTTCTCGTGCATGAGAGGGCGGATTTCGACGCCGAGGCCGCGCGGGGCGGCCAGAAGGTCCGCCGTCTCGACCGCCTTGCGTTCGGCCGAGGCGACGATGCGGGCGAGCCCGCGCGCCCAGCCGCGGCCGGCGGCGGCCTCGGCGCGGGCGCGGCCAATGTCGCTGAGGCCCCAGTCGGGCACGGGGATCGCGGGGTCGATGCGCACCTGCGGGTGGGTGACGTAGAAGGCGCGCGCCACGCTCAACCCTCGCCGCCGGCGTCGTCCCGGCCGGCGCGGCGCCGGGCCTTGTCGTCGAGCCCGTCGCGCAGCTTGCGCGTCGCCTCCTCGATCTCGACCAGAAGCTTGCGCGCCCCGGCGATCAGCCCGGCCTGCGCCTTGTCGGCGGCCTCCTTGAGTTCGGCCTCGATGCGGTCCGCCCCGATCTTAAGCCTCGCCTCGGCGCGGCCGGAGACCTCGCGCACCTCCTCCTGCAGGCGGGCGAGCTTGCCCTTGAGGTCGGCGAGATCGGCCTGCGCCTTGTCGGCGCTCTCCTTCAGCTCGGCCTTCATCTTGCCGGTCGTCGCCTTCAGCTTGCCGAGGATCGGCGGCGTCTCGCCGAAGCTGACGCGCCCCGGCGCGCCCGGCCGGCGATAGGCCCACACGCGCGCCGGCGGCAGGTTGCGCAGGATCGGCGCGGAGGCCTGCGCCTGGAACCAGCGATGGCGCGCGCCCCGCCGCCGGCTCAGCGGCATCGGCGAGACCATGCCGTAGGTGAACTGCACGAAGACGCCGTCCGCCTCCATCAGCTCGAGCGCGTCGGCGAGCAGGCGCAGGCGCAGCGCCTCCGGCTTGTTGAGCAGCGGCAGGCTGGAGACGATGGCCGAGGCCGGCGCGTCGAGCGCGTCGCGCAGCGTCGCGGGCAGATTGTAGGCGTCCCCCTGCACGACCCGCGCGCCGGGAAAGCGCTCGGCCAGCAGCCGGCAGAAGCCCTCGTCGTACTCGATCAGCACGAGCCGGCCCGGCGCGACGCCCTTGTCGATCAGCGCCTGCGTCACCGGGCCGGTGCCGGGGCCGAGTTCGACGATGGGGCCTTCGGTGCGCGGGTCGATCGCGTGCGCCATCGCGCGGGCGAGGAATCGGCTCGACGGCGACACCGCGCCGGCCATCAGCGGATTCTCGATCCAGCTCTTGATGAAGCGCGCCTCGTCGGCGAGGCGCTTCTCGAGCGCGGCGCCGGCAGGCTTCGGCTCGGTGGATTCGCGCATCTCAGGCTTCACCCGGTTTGTTCAGCCCGCCGGAGGGCCAGAGTGGCCGCGCGGGCGGCCGCGGTCAATTGCCCGTTCGTCGGCCCTCACTGCCCGCCGACGAAGAAGTCCTTCATCTTGGCGAAGAAGCCGTGCGCCTCCGGATTGGTCTTCGAGGACGATTCCTTCTCGAACTCCATCAGCAATTCGCGCTGGCGGCGGGTCAGGTTCTGCGGCGTCTCGACGACGGCCTGAATGTAGAGGTCGCCCATGTCGCGCGCGCGCAGCACCGGCATGCCCTTGCCCTTGATGCGGAACTGCTTGCCGGACTGGCAACCCTCCGAGACCTTCACCTTGGTCTCCGCGCCGTCGAGCGTATGCACGGTGATCTCGCCGCCGAGCGCGGCCTGCGTCATCGAGATCGGCACGCGGCAGAACAGGTCCGCCCCGTCGCGCTGGTAGAACGGGTGCGGCTTCACCGACAGGAAGATGTAGAGGTCGCCCGCCCCGCCGCCGCGCAGGCCCGCCTCGCCCTCGCCGGCGAGCCGGATGCGCGTGCCGTCCTCGACGCCGGCCGGAATGTTCACCGACAGCGTGCGCTCCTTGGTCACGCGGCCTGCGCCCGAACAGGTCGGGCAGGGGTTGTCGATGGTCGCGCCGCGGCCCTGGCAGCTCATGCAGGTGCGCTCGATGGCGAAGAAGCCTTGCTGCGCGCGCACCCGGCCGGAGCCGTTGCAGGTGGCGCAGGTCTTCGGCTTGGAGCCGGCCTTGGCGCCCGACCCCGCGCAGGCCTCGCAGGCGAGCGCGGTCGGAATCTTGATGGTCGCGGCCTTGCCCTGATAGGCCTCCTCGAGGGTGACCTCCATGTTGTAGCGCAGGTCCGCGCCGCGCTCGCGGCCCGAGCCGCCGCCGCGCTGGCCGCGCGCCCCGCCCATGATGCCGCCGAACAGATCGTCGAAAATGTCGGCCATCGAGGAGGCGAAGCCGTCCCCCATGCCGGCGCCGCCCATGCCCCCTTGCTCGAAGGCGGCGTGACCGAAGCGGTCGTAGGCCGCGCGCTTCTGCCCGTCGGAGAGGGTCTGGTAGGCCTCGTTCACTTCCTTGAAGCGGATCTCGGCCTGCTTGTCGCCGGGATTGCGGTCGGGATGCAGCTCCATCGCCTTCTTGCGGAAGGCGACCTTCATCTCCGCCTCGGTGCAGGTCCGCGTGACGCCGAGCACTTCGTAAAAGTCGCGTTTCGACATGGCGCCTTCGATGCAGCTTTCGACGGGATCGGAAAAGGCCGGTCGCGCCGGCCGGACGACGGGTCGTCGTTACCACACCCCGCCGCGCCGCCAAGCCGCGCGGGCGCGAGAACGGTGTTTTTCCGCGTCGGCGGGCCAAAAAAATCCGGCGGCGCGAACGCCGCCGGAGGGTTTGGGTGAGGCTCAGGCTTTCTTGTCGCCCGAGACGTCCTTGAACTCGGCGTCGATGACGTCGTCGTCCTTCTTCGCCTGCTCGCCGCCCGGGGCGGCGCCGGCCGCGCCGGCCTCGGCCGCCTGCGCCTTGTACATCGCCTCGCCGAGCTTCATCGAGGCCTGCACGACTTCGTTCGTGCGCGCCTTGATGGCCTCGACATCCTCGCCGGCGACGGCGCTCTTCAGCGCGGCGATCGCGGTTTCGATCGCGCTCTTGTCGGCGCCCGAGACCTTGTCGCCGAACTCGGTCAGCGACTTCTCGGTCTGGTGGATCGCCGCCTCGCCCTGGTTCTTGGCGTCGACCAGCTCGCGCCGCTTCTTGTCCTCGGCGGCGTGCAGCTCGGCGTCCTTGACCATCTTGTCGATGTCGGAATCGCTGAGGCCGCCCGAGGCCTGGATGCGGATCTGCTGCTCCTTGCCGGTCGCCTTGTCCTTCGCCGTCACCGAGACGATGCCGTTGGCGTCGATGTCGAACGTCACCTCGACCTGCGGCATGCCGCGCGGGGCCGGCGGAATGCCGACGAGGTCGAACTGGCCGAGCGGCTTGTTGTCCGCCGCCATTTCGCGCTCGCCCTGGAAGACGCGGATGGTCACGGCCTGCTGGTTGTCGTCGGCGGTCGAGAAGACCTGGCTCTTCTTGGTCGGGATCGTCGTGTTGCGGTCGATCAGGCGCGTGAACACGCCGCCGAGCGTCTCGATGCCGAGCGACAGCGGCGTCACGTCGAGCAGCAGAACGTCCTTCACGTCGCCCTGCAGAACGCCGGCCTGCACGGCCGCGCCGATGGCGACGACCTCGTCAGGATTGACGCCCTTGTGCGGCTCCTTGCCGAAGAACTGTTTCACGATCTCCTGCACCTTGGGCATGCGCGTCATGCCGCCGACGAGAACAACCTCGTCGATCTCGCCCGCGGTCAGGCCCGCATCCTTCAGCGCCTTGCGGCAGGGCTCGACGGTCTTCTGGATGAGATCGTCGACCAGCGTCTCGAACTTCGCCCGGGTGAGCTTCAGCGTGAGATGCTTCGGGCCCGTCGCGTCGGCGGTGATGTAGGGCAGGTTGATGTCGGTCTGCGCGGCGGAGGACAGCTCGATCTTGGCCTTCTCGGCCGCCTCCTTCAGGCGCTGCAGGGCGAGCTTGTCCTTCTTCAGGTCGATGCCCTGCTCCTTCTTGAACTCGTCGGCGAGATACTCGACGAGGCGCATGTCGAAGTCCTCGCCGCCCAGGAACGTATCGCCATTGGTCGACTTCACCTCGAACACGCCGTCGCCGATCTCGAGGATCGACACGTCGAACGTGCCGCCGCCGAGGTCGTAGACCGCGATCGTGCTCGTCCTTCTTCTTGTCGAGGCCGTAGGCGAGCGCTGCCGCCGTCGGCTCGTTGATGATGCGCAGCACCTCGAGGCCGGCGATCTTGCCGGCGTCCTTGGTGGCCTGGCGCTGGGCGTCGTTGAAGTAGGCGGGCACCGTGATGACGGCCTGCGTCACCGGCTGGCCGAGATGGGCCTCCGCCGTCTCCTTCATCTTCTGCAGGATGAAGGCCGAGATCTGCGAGGGCGAATACTGCTTGCCGTCGGCTGCGACCCACGCGTCGCCATTGCCGCCCTTGACGATCTTGTACGGGACAAGACCCATGTCCTTCTTGGTCACCGGATCGTCGAAGGTGCGCCCGATCAGGCGCTTGATGGCGAAGAAGGTGCGCTCGGGGTTGGTCACCGCCTGGCGCTTGGCCGGCTGGCCGACGAGCCGCTCGCCGTCGTCGGTGAAGGCGACGATCGAGGGCGTGGTGCGCGCGCCTTCGGAATTCTCGATGACCTTGGGCGTCGAGCCCTCCATGATGGCGACGCAGGAGTTCGTCGTGCCGAGGTCGATTCCGATAACTTTTGCCATGGTCAGATCCTTTCCTGTCGCAAGACCGCCGGTCCCGTAGCGACCCGGCCTCGGAGCGACGGACGCGCCGTCTGGCGCGGTCCCCCGCCCGGTCCCCGAAATGGGAGTCCATGCTGTTCGTTTCCCGCACGATTGCGGGGTCGGGCGGTATATAAGAATGGCGGTTTGAGGGCGCAAGAACGCTCCGGCGGATTCCCGCGGCGGCGCGCGTCAGAGCGGCGCGAGGCCCACGGCCAGCGGCTCCGGATCGGCCATCGCGCGGCGCACATGGCCCTCCCACATCGCCTGCCAGACCCGATCGGTTCCGTGCAGGGTCTGCCGTTCGTAGAGCTTTTGCGCGAGGTTGACGTTGGAGACCGCCGTCGACAGCAATTCGCCGGCGATCGCGTCGGCCTTGCGCAGCAGCGTGGCGCTCGACACCTCGCGCAAGGCGGCGAGCCGCGCCGCGATCCGCCGCGCGCCGAGGAAGCAGATGTCCCAATGCGCCTGCTCGTGCGCCAGCAGGGAGCCGGCGACGACGACGCCCGCGAGCTTGCGGCAATTGCCCGGCGTCAATGTCAGCGAGCTCTTGGTCGGGTCGAGCCGGAAATAGCGGCCGCGCGGGGCGAGCGCGGACTGCGCGAGGTTGGTCGCCATCGTCTCGACGCGGTCCATCCAGTGCGCGTCGGCCGCCGGTTCGATCGGCGTCGGCGGCGGGCCGACCGTCTCGAACACCTGCATCGCCTCGCGCGCGAAGCGGACGGCGGGCTCGGTGAACGCATCGACGGGCCGTCCGTCGTCGGGGTCGACGAGCGTCGTCACGGGCGTGAAATGCCAGTCCTCGAGAAGCTGCGGCTGCCGCAGCACGACGATGGTCATTGGAGCCTCCGCGCAAGGCGCCCCTCGATGACGATGGCGCACAAGCGCTGCGCGCGCGGCGCCGTTGCGCACAGCGCCGACGCCAACGGCGGGGCTGACGGCGCGCCTCATCCGCGCTAGAGTGTCGCGTTACTGTGTTCTTGAAGTTGCTGCGGCGCCCCATGAAGATTGCCATCGTCGTTTCCGCCGGCCTGTTCGCCAGCGCGCTCTTGGCTGCGCCGGCTGTCGCGCAGCTCTCGCTGCCGGGCGCCGTTCCCGCCGCGCCGTCGGCCGGCCCCGCCGGCGCGCCTGCCGATCCGACCAAGCCCAAGGCCAAGCCCAAGCCCAAGCCGAGGGACGACGGGCCCGTCCGCGCGCCCGGGGACGAGACGGTGGTGGATCGCTCGCTGCTGCACAATGGCTATGCCGGCCGCCTTGAGCTCGAGCGGCGCGACAAGACGCTCGCCGTGGTCAAGCTGACCTTGCCGGGCGACGCGATGTCGAAGGCCGGGCAGGCTTGCAAGGTCGAGGCGTTGACCGGCGGACCTATCGTTGCGACCGCGGTCGGCAAGCCGAAAGGGCTGGCGCGCTATCAGGTGGCGCTGCCGGGCTGCGACTTCTCATTCGACGTGCTCGACGGCGCGGTGCGCGTCGAGCCGGCGCAGCGCGTCTGCGAATTCGCCGCCGCCGATTGCCGCGTCGACATGTCGGGCCTTTGGGGGCCGCCGGCCGCCTCGCTCGGCGGCGAGCGCGCCCGCGAGATCGAGAAGACGCGCGCCCGCGCCGAGGCCTCGATGCGCGCCCATTTCAAGACGCTCGTCGGCCGCACCTCCGGCAAGGACGCGGTGAAGCTCGTCGCCCGCGAGCAGGCCGCCTTCTCCTCGCAGCGCGAGATGATCTGCCGCGACTACCAGCTGGAGACCAAGCACGGCTTCTGCGGTTCGCGCGTCACCGAGGCGCGGGCGGCCGAGCTCTGGGCCCTGCTCGGCGCGCCTGCGGGCGGCGCCGAGGGCGCGGAAGCCAAGCCCAAAAAGCCGAAGAAGCCGAAACCCAAGCCCGCCGCGCCGGTCGCCGGGCAGGGGTTCGGACTGCCGCCGGCGTTCTGAGCGGTCAGTCCGCCGCGCGCCCGGCCTCCCAGCCGAGGATCGCCTGTTTGCGCGTCAGCCCCCAATGGTAGCCGGTGAGCGCGCCCGAGGCGCCGAGCACGCGGTGGCAGGGGACCACGAAGGAGATCGGGTTGCGCCCGACCGCCGCGCCGACGGCGCGCGCCGCCTTCGGCTTGCCCAGATGTCGCGCCACCTCGCCATAGGTCGCGGCGCGGCCGACCGGGATGCGCAGCAGCGTGCGCCACACCCGCACCTCGAAGTCGGCGCCGATCAGCACCACGCGCAGCGGCGTCTCCGGACGCCACAGCGCCGGATCGAAGGCGCGCGCCACATAGGGCGCGGTCGCGGGCTGATCGGCGACGAAGTCGGCCCGCGGCCAGCGCCGGCGCATGTCGGCGAGCGCGCCCTCGCGGCCGGGGCCGGGCTTGGCGAGATCGTCCGCCCGCGCCGCGTCCACCCAGCCAAGGCCCGCCAGGCCCCGCTCGGTGACTACGGCCAGCGCCTCGCCGAAGGGCGAGGGGTGGAAGCCGTAGCGCAGCGTCAGCCCCTCGCCGCCGGACTTGAAGTCGCCCGGCGTCATCGCCTCGTGCGTGACGAACAGATCGTGCAGCCGGCCCGGCCCGGAATAGCCGACCTCGTAGGCCGCATCGAGCACGCTCGCCGAATCGCGCAACAGGTCGCGCGCATGGTCGAGCGTGATCGCCTGCAGGAAATCCTTCGGCGACAGGCCGGCCCAGCGGCGGAACAGATGCGTCAGATGCGAGGGCGACAGGTCGACGGCGGCGGCGATCTCCTCGACCGTCGGTTGGTTGCGCCGGCGGCGCGAGATGAATTCGATGGCGCGGCGCACCCGGTCGTAATCGGGCGCGGCGGCCTCCGGCGGCTCGAGCGCGGCGAGGGCGGGCGGGGCGACGGCGAACATGAAGGAGCTCCGGCTAATGTCGGATCGTGACGCCAGCAATAGGTCCGCTTGGCCGGCGCCGCCACCCGAAAGCGCCGCTCAGCTCCAGCGCGGTCCGCGCCGCGCCTCGGCGAGGCCGCGCGACAGCGCGCCGGCGAAATCGGCCTTCTCGATCGGGCCGAGGCAACGGGCGATCTCGACGCGCTCGCCGCGATGGGCGAGCGCCAGCCGCAGCACGCCGAAATCCTCGTCGTCCTGCCGCTCCAGCCGCGTCCAGAACGGGTTGAACCGCCACTCCGCGCGCCGGCCCAGCGCACTCACCTGCGCCAGCTTCAGCTCCAGCGCGGTGAGGCGATATTCTTCGTAGGAGCGCGCCTCGTCGTTGCTGACCTTCAGCGCCCACCACAGCAGCGCCACGTCGAGGCCGAAGAACCCGACCACGGGCCAGGCCCCCATCAGGAAGAACGGCAGGCTCGCTCCGGCCGAGGCGACCGCGAACAGGCCGACGAGCCAGCGCAGGCCCCGCCGCGACAGCGAGCGGTGCGGGCTCAGGCGCGCGGCGAAGATCTCGCGGTCGGCGGCGTCCTCGCCCTGCATGTCGCGCCGCTCCCCCTGCTTGCGTGCGTGGCGGGCCGGACTATACCGGCGGCATGCCGCCAGCGAAAACCCTGACCAAGGCGAAAGCCGCGCCAGCGCCGATCAAGCCTGCGCGAGCGCGCGCGCCGAAACCCGTCGACGACGCGACGGTGCGCGCGATCTTCGCGCGGCTGCGCGCGGAAAGGCCCGAGCCGCAGGGCGAGCTTCACTTCGTCAATCCCTTCACGCTTGTCGTCGCCGTCGCGCTGTCGGCGCAGGCGACCGACGCCGGCGTCAACAAGGCGACGCGGCCGCTGTTCGCCGTCGTCGACACGCCCGAAAAGATGCTCGCCCTCGGCGAGGAGCGCCTGCGCGAGGCGATCAGGACGATCGGCCTCTTCCGCACCAAGGCGAAGAACGTGATCGCGCTGAGCGAAAAGCTGATCGCCGATTTCGGCGGACAGGTTCCGCGCACGCGGGCCGAGCTGGAGACGCTGCCGGGCGTCGGCCGCAAGACGGCGAATGTCGTGCTCAACATCGCCTTCGGCGAGGAGACCTTCGCCGTCGACACGCATGTCTTCCGCGTGTCGAACCGGCTGCGCATCGCGCCCGGAGCGACGCCCCTCGCCGTCGAGCTCGGCCTCGAAAAGCGCGTGCCGGCCGAGTTCCGCCGCCATGCCCATCACTGGCTGATCCTGCACGGGCGTTACGTCTGCAAGGCCGCCCGGCCGCTCTGCGAGGGATGCGTCCTCAACGATCTCTGCCTCTGGCCGGAGAAGCGGATCTAGGCCGCCCGGAGCGACGCGCGGGTTGGACCGACGAGGCGGCGCATGTCAAGAACAAAGCATGAACAACATCGCCGACGCCTTGCAACGCAAACTCGCGATTCTGGCGGACGCCGCCAAATACGACGCCTCCTGCGCCTCCTCAGGCGCGCACGGTCGCTATTCGGTCGACGAGAAGAAGCGCTCGAAGCGCGCGCCGCGTTTTGCGCCGGCCGGGCAGAGGACGCAGATGATCGTCGGCGCGGACGCCGCGAGCGGCGCCGACGTGATCGCGCGCAGCGCCGCGCTTTCGTCGACGATCTCAAGCGCGCAGCGGCGTTGGCGGGGAGGGGGCCGCCAGAAGGGGCCACAAAAAGATAACGCCGGGCGTACATCCGGCCCGGCGTCAAACGCCTGACGAGAACGAATGTCCATCGCCGGCGCGTGAGACTCTTCTAGCGCGGGATTGGGACGAAATTATTAACCCTCTGCCGACAGCGCCGCGAGGATGGCGTCGACCACCCGCCCGGGCGCCTCGCCGATGGCGGCGACCACCGGCCGCTCCTCGGGCGCCGGGCGCTCCAGCGTCGCGAACTGGCTGTCGAGCAGGCTCGTCGGCATGAAATGGTCGCGCCGCGCGCCCATGCGCGCGCCGATCAGCTCGCGCGGGCCGTCGAGGAACACGAGCCGCACATCCGCCCGCGCGCCGACGATGACGTCGCGATAGGCGCGCTTCAGCGCCGAGCAGGTGACGACGCCATGCGCGCCGTCCGCCCGCCGCGCGTCGATCCACGCGGCGATGGCGGCGAGCCAGGGCTTGCGGTCCTCGTCGGTCAGCGGCGCGCCGCGCGACATCTTGGCGACGTTCTCGGGCGGATGAAATTCGTCCGCGTCGCGGAAGGGCCACCCCAGCCGCTCCGCCAGCGCCGCGCCGATGGTGCTCTTGCCGGAGCCGGAGACGCCCATGACGACGATCACGGAGACGCCCACCGGCGCGCGCGCCCGCGCCTCAGCCATGCGCCGGATCCGGCGAGACGGCGGCGGCCGCCTTCGTCGGCTCGACATGCCCGCCGAAGCCCTTGCGCATCGCCGACAGCACCTTCTCGGCGAAGGTGTGGTCCTGTCGCGAGCGGAAGCGCGTGTAGAGCGCGGCGGTCAGCACCTCGGCCGGCACCGCTTCTTCGATCGCGGCCTGCACGGTCCAGCGGCCCTCGCCCGAATCCTCGACATGGCCGGAATAGGAGGCGAGTTCGCCGTCCTCGGCGAGGGCGGTCGCAGTCAGATCGAGCAACCACGAGGTGACGACGCTGCCGCGTCGCCACACCTCGGCGACGTCCGCGAGCTCGAGATGGAACCGGTGCTCCACCGGCAGCGCCGGACTAGCGGCGTGGCGCAGAATGTCGAAGCCTTCCGCAAAGGCCTGCATCATTCCGTATTCGATGCCGTTGTGGATCATCTTGACGAAATGCCCGGAGCCGCAGGGCCCGGCGTGCAGATAGCCCATCTCGACGCGCGGATCGCGCCCGCTGCGACCCGGCGTCGCGGGAATGGCGCCGCGCCCCGGCGCCAGCGTGGCGAAGATCGGATCGAGTCGGGCCACCACGTCGGCGTCGCCGCCGATCATCAGGCAGTAGCCGCGTTCGAGTCCCCACACGCCGCCCGAGGTGCCGACGTCGAGATAGTCGAGCCCGCGTCGCGCGAGCTCGCGCGCGCGGCGCACGTCGTCCTTCCAGAAGCTGTTGCCGCCGTCGACGATGGCGTCGCCGGGCTCCAGCAAACCGGCGAGTTCGGCGATCGCCTGTTCGGTCGCCTTGCCGGCGGGCAGCATCACCCACACCGCGCGCGGCGGCGTCAGCGCCTTCACCAGCGCGGCGAGCGAGCCGGCGTTGGTCGCGCCCTCGTCCGCCAGCGCCGCGCCGGGCGCGGGGTCGCGATCGAACACGACGCAGGAATGTCCGCCGCGCATGAGCCGGCGCACGAGATTGGCGCCCATGCGGCCGAGGCCGACCATGCCAAGTTGCAGATGGGTCAACGCGAAAATCCTCCCGACGCGCGCTCGCCCGGAAGGTTCGCCAATGCAGGTCTCAAGTCAATCGCGGGGCGTCGCGCCCGCGTGCGCGGCCCTCAGAGCTTGGCGGCGATATTGTTGTACATGTTGGTCGTCTTCGTCGCGAACGTCTGGATGGATCCGCCAGCCACGAGAAAGACGAGCGCGCAGATCAGCCCGTACTCGATGGCTGTCGCCCCGCTTTCGTTCGACAAGAATTTCCGGACCCTGGACATACGTCGCTCCTGTGAGCCCAAAGCTGACAGCGCCGACTTGCGGAACTGTAAACGCGCGCGCTCAAACCACGGTCTATCCGACGAAATTCAGCTCTGAGGACGAATTTTCCGCGTCCGTTTCGAAAGGGGACACCGCTCGCGCGCATGGTTAAACGGCGCCTTTACCGAGAGTGCGGATAGTCCGGTTCGTAAGTTGCGTACCGAGTAACGAGTACATGCGTCACATGCGCGCCGGGGCGGTCGCCCACAAGTCCCAGAGTAAGGTTTTGCGTCCTGGGGCTCGAGCGATCGACCCGGCCGTATCGCTCACGGGGGAAGACATCCTCGTCGGCGATTGCGTCGAGATGATCTCGTCGCTGCCGGAAGCGAGCGTCGATCTCGTCTTCGCCGATCCGCCCTACAATCTCCAGCTCGAAGGCGCGCTCTCGCGTCCCGATCAATCCGTGGTCGACGCCGTCGACGACGATTGGGACCAATTCGCGAGCTTCGCCGAATACGACCGCTTCACGCGGGAATGGCTCACGGCCGCGCGCCGCGCGATGAAGCCGGACGCGACGATCTTCGTGATCGGCTCCTATCACAACATCTTCCGCGTCGGCGCGATCCTGCAGGATCTCGGCTTCTGGATCCTCAACGACATCGTCTGGCGCAAGGCCAACCCGATGCCGAACTTCCGCGGCCGGCGCTTCACCAACGCGCACGAGACGCTGATCTGGGCCTCGAAGGGCGCGAGCGCCAAGAGCTACACCTTCAACTACGAGGCGCTGAAGGCCGGCAACGAGGATTGCCAGCTTCGCTCCGACTGGCACTTCCCGATCTGCACCGGCGCCGAGCGGCTGAAGGACGAGGCGGGGCGCAAGACGCATCCCACGCAAAAGCCGGAGGCGCTGCTGGCGCGCGTCATCGTGTCTGCCTCGAAGCCCGGCGACCTCGTGCTCGATCCCTTCTTCGGATCGGGCACGACCGGCGCCGTCGCCAAGCGCTACGGCCGCCGCTTCGTCGGAACCGAGCGCGACACGACCTATGTGAAGGCCGCGCGAGCGCGTATCGCCGCAGTCGAGCCGCTGCCGGCGGACGCGCTCGCGCTCGCGCCGACCAAGCGCAGCGAGCCGCGCGTCGCCTTCCTCTCCGTCGTCGAGGCGGGGCTCATCGCGCCGGGCGCGACGCTCGTCGACGCCAGGCGCAAGCACAAGGCGACGGTGCGCGCCGACGGCACGCTGGCGCTCGGCGACATCGTCGGCTCGATCCACAAGATCGGCGCGCTGACGCAAGGCCTGCCCGCCTGCAACGGCTGGACCTTCTGGCATGTCGAGGAGAAGGGTCGCCTCGTCTGCATCGACGAGATGCGCGGCAAGATCCGCGAGGCGATGCGCGCGGCCGGCGACTGATCAGGACGACCAGTTCTTCGCGAAGTCTCCGTAAAGCGTGAGGCCGCCGCAGGCGTAGAGCGTCTGCCCGGTGACGTAGCTCGCCTCGTCCGACGCAAGGAACGCGAAAAGGGGGGCGATCTCGTCGGGCTCGGCGGCGCGGCCCATCGGAATATGCGCCTCGACGGCGGCGCGCTTTGCCGCATCGTTCGTCCACGCCGCATTGATGTCGGTGACGACGGCGCCCGGCGCGACCGCGTTGACGCGCACGCCGCGGCTGGCGAATTCGAGCGCCAGCGTGCGCGTCATCTGCCCCATGCCGCCTTTCGACATCGCATAGGCGAGAAAGCCGGGCTTGGGGATGCGCTCGTGCACGCTCGAGGTGAAGACGATCGAGCCGCCGCCGGCGCGCGTCTCGAAATGCCGCAGCGCGGCGCGCGCGCACCACGCCGCGCCGAGCAGGTTGACGGCGAGGATGCGCTCGAGCGTCGCGTCGTCGAACGCGTCGCCCGGCGTCTCCTGCTGCACGCCGGCGTTGGCGACGAGACAATCGAGCCGACCGAAGAACGCGACGGTCTCGCCGACGATGCGGTCGCAATCGCCCGGCTTCGACACGTCGGCGGCGAAAGCGCGATGGGCGACCTCGCCATGGTCGCCTTGATGACCCCCTTGGCGGCTCGCCGCGCGCATGAGCGCCAGCGCCTCCTGCGCATGCTCGTCGACATGCGGCTGCGCGATGGCGACGCGCGCGCCCTCGCGCGCGAAGCGGATCGCGACGGCGCGGCCGATGCCGCGCGCGCCGCCGGTGATCAGCGCGGCCTTGCCGGCCAGACGCGCCTCGCTCATGTCCGTCCTCCCCGAAACGCCTTGCGCAGCAGTACGAACCCGCCCCACGCGATGGCGAAGCCGACAGCCCAGAGCGCGGCGAACAACGCAACGTCGCCCGTGTTTCGACCGCGTGCGATCTCGGGGACGATGGCGACCATGAAGCCCGCCGAGCACAGGTCGGGCAGCAGCAGAATGGCGCCGACGAGGCCGAGAAGAACGCGAACGACGCCGCTCGCACCGGCCCTCCCAACGCCGCCGCCCGTCGCCGCTCCTCGATGCGGCCGTCGCGGTAGAACAGATTGTAAGTGTCGAAGGGGATGATCTGGCCCGCCTGCGTGACGAAGTGGACGCAACTGCGCTTCACATTGCCGAGGCAGAAATTATGCGCGTCCATGAACTCGATGGCGGTCACGCGAAAGATGTTGGCGTAGGTCAGCCCCTGCGGAACCGGAACGTCCGGAAGGCAGCAGAGCAACGCGGCGACGCGGTCGCCGACGCTCTCGTCGGTCGTCGACAGCGAGAACAGATCGAAGATGCGCTGGCGCAGCGCCGGATATTTCTCGAACGTCACCGCGTTGGGCGCGTCCTGAAGAATGTGCTCGTGCGAGAGGATCGAGGTGACGGGCGTCACCTGCCGCCCTTTGCGCAGACCATACCCGATCGTGATGGCGGAGGGGTTGCACGGCAGCGGGATCATGTCGCGCGCGCCGAACACGCCGGAGGTCTCGACGATGTTGCGGCGGATCTGCGAGAGCAGCACGCGATTGGTTTTGGCGTCGAAGCCGAGAGTGCGCCCCGCGTCCTGCACCGGCTGGAAGGTCACGCCGCGCACGCAGGACCATTCCAGCGCGTGCTGGACGATGGCGCCGCACTCGTCCTCGTTGGCGCCGCGCTTGACCACGCTGACGAGCGTCGTCGAAATGTCGTGGCGCTCGAGGTTGTCGAGCGCCTGCCGGCGGATGCGCGTCAGATCCGCGCCGCGGATCTGCATCAGCGCGTCGCGGCGCAACGAATCGAATTGCAGATAGACCTCGATCCCCGGCTTGAATTGCGCGAGCCGCGCCGCGAAGTCGGGGTCCTCGGCGATCCGCACGCCGTTGGTGTTGATCATCAGATGGCGGATCGGCCGGCGTCTGGCGGCGGCGAGAATCTCGAAGAACTGCGGATGCAGCGTCGGCTCGCCGCCGGAAATCTGCACGACGTCCGGTTCGCCTTCGCTGGCGACCAGCGCGTCGAACATGCGCTCGACCGTCTCCAGCGGCAGATGCTTCCTGCGCGCCGGCGAGGAATCGGCGAAGCAGACCGGGCAGGTCAGATCGCATTCCTCGTTGATCTCGACGATGGCGAGGCACGAATGCTGCTCGTGGTCGGCGCACAAGCCGCAATCCCACGGGCAGCCATGCTCGGTGCGGCTCTGCACGGTCAGCGGCCGGTCGCCGGGCTTGAGGAAGTCGCGCGCCCAGCGCCAGTAGGCGGCGTCGTCCGAGATCGGCGTGTGCGTCACGCCATGCGCCTTGCAGCGCTTCTCGTAGAAGACGAGATCGCCGTCGACGCAGATCTTGGCGGGCACCAGCGCATGGCACGTCTCGCACAGCGAGGTCGTCTGCCCGGCGAAGATGTAGGGGCGGGACTTGCGCGCGAAGGGTGCGTTCATCGCCGCGCCCGCTGCGGATCGGTTGCGATCATGGCGGCAGCGTAGAAAAAAAGCGCGGCCGACAAAAGATGGAAGACGGTGAGCGGGCCGGCGATCCCCGCATAGGGCTTCAGGAACTCCCAGACGAAGCGCTGCGCGCCGTAGAAGCCGACCGCCAGATAGAAGCCGTTGCGCCGCACGAATGCGCTGCGCGGGGCGAGCGCGGCATAGGCGAGGAGGAACGCGGCCATCGCCGCCGACTCGTAAAGCTGCACGGGATGGCGCGCCACGCCGTCGCCGAAATCGTGGCCCCAGGGCAGGGCGGTCGGCGTTCCGTAGGTGAAATCCTCGAGGCCGGCGAGATGGCAGCCGATGCGGCCCACGGCGACGCCCGCGGCGAGCGGGGCGGCGAGCGCGGCGCCGGTGCGCGCGGTCACGCCATTCGCGCGTTTCCATGCCTCCACCGCCATCACGCCGCCGAAGATCGCGCCCTCGATCGACCGTGCGACGCCCGCCTGTCCGCTCGCCCACAGGTTCGCCGTGCCGAACGCATACGCGCCAATCGCCGCGCCGAGGATGACGACGAGCAGCCAGTCGCGCCGCAGCGACGCCCCGAGCGGGAAGGGCGTGGGCGCGATCCGCGCAGCAAGCCAGCCCGCCAGCGCGGCGGCGAGCCAGGCGAGAAAGTCGAAGGCGGTGTGGAGCGTGGCGCCGCTCACGGCGCGCGCCGACGGAAGAAGAGCATCGCCAACCCGAGAACGGCGACGGCCCACAGGCCGATCAACGCCATGGACAAGGCGAGGACCGGGTGTCCGCGCGCATTCCAGACGTCGCTTGCAAGCGAGACCGAACACACGCCCGGCGCAAGCAAGGCGGCCGCGATTGCATGCAGCTCGATGACGTCGCGCGGCGCGCCGCCCTGCGCATCGACGAGAAGCTGTATCAGTCCGGCGGCGCCGACGAGCGAGAGCAGGCCGCCGAGCAGCAGCAGCGGGATGGATGGCCCCGGCCTCGGCGCATCCGGATCAGGCGCGGCGCGTCCGCTCATGGCGCCTCGCTTCTTGCGCGGATCTCGTCGTCATCGCGAGCGAAGCGAAGCGATCCACCGGCCTTCGCGCTCCATGCCCGGCGTGGATCGCGTCGCTTCGCTCGCGATGACGGGGAGCCATGGCGCGCCCGCCTCACCCCTTGCGCGCGATCTTGCGTTCGCGATTGCCGAGCGTGCGCAGGCGCAGCGCGTTGAGCTTGATGAAGCCGGCCGCGTCGCGATGGTCGTAGGCGACGGCGCCTTCCTCGAAGGTGACCAGATCCTTGTCGTAGAGCGAGAAGGGCGACTTGCGCCCGGTGACGATGGCGTTGCCCTTGTAGAGCTTCATGCGCACCGCGCCGGTCACGTTTTCCTGGCTCTTGTCGATCAGCGCCTGCAGCATCTCGCGCTCGGGCGCGAACCAGAAGCCGTTGTAGATCAGCTCGGCGTATTTCGGCATCAGCTCGTCTTTCAGATGCGCCGCGCCGCGGTCGAGCGTGATCGACTCGATGCCGCGATGGGCCGCGAGCAGGATCGTGCCGCCCGGCGTCTCGTAGACGCCGCGGCTCTTCATGCCGACGAAGCGGTTCTCGACCAGATCGAGCCGGCCGATGCCGTTGTCGCGGCCGAGATCGTTCAGCTTGGCGAGCAGCGTCGCCGGCGACAGCTTCTCGCCATTGATGGCGATGGCGTCGCCCTTTTCGAAGTCGATGGTGATCTCGGTCGCCTTGTCGGGCGCGGCCTCGGGCGAGATCGTGCGCATGTGGACGTATTCGGGCGCCTCCGTCCACGGGTCTTCCAGCACCTTGCCCTCGGAGGAGGAGTGCAGAAGGTTCGCGTCGACCGAGAAGGGCGCCTCGCCGCGCTTGTCCTTGGCGATCGGGATCTGGTGCTTCTCGGCGAAGTCGATCAGCGCCTCGCGGCTCTTGAACTCCCATTCGCGCCACGGCGCGATCACCTTGATGTCGGGCTCGAGCGCGTAATAGCCGAGCTCGAAGCGCACCTGGTCGTTGCCCTTGCCGGTGGCGCCGTGGCACACGGCGTCCGCGCCGACCTTGCGCGCGATCTCGATCTGCCGCTTGGCGATCAGCGGCCGGGCGATCGAGGTGCCGAGCAGGTAGTCGCCCTCGTATTGCGCGTTGGCGCGGAACATCGGGAAGACGAAATCGCGCACGAACTCCTCGCGCAGATCCTCGATGAAGATGTCCTCCGGCTTGATGCCGAGCATCTCGGCTTTCTTGCGGGCGGGCTCAAGCTCCTCGCCCTGGCCGAGATCGGCGGTGAAGGTGACGACCTCGCAGCCATAAGTGGTCTGCAGCCATTTCAGGATGATCGACGTGTCGAGCCCTCCCGAATAGGCGAGGACAACCCGTTTGACGTCGTTCGTTCCGGCCATGGCGGCGAATGCTCCAGATCAGGGGCGCCGGCGCGGGGCCGGCGCGGGAAAAAGGCGCGCGGGACTATAGTGGGGCCGGCCTGCCGCGCAAGCGCCGGCGCGGAACGTTCACTTGCCGGTCTTCACCCGCGTCCATTCGCGGGTGACGATCTTCTGCGTCGCCGCGTCGTAGGGCTGCACGGTGAACAGGCGCTTCATCGTCTCCTCGCTGGGGTAGACGGACTTGTTCTCCGCCACCTCCTTGTCGAGGAAGGGCTTGGAGGCGAGCACGGCGTTGGCGAAGTTGATCAGGTTGGTGTTCCGCGCCGCGATTTCGGGCCGCATCATGAAGTTGATGAAGGCGTGCGCCTCCTCCACATGCGGGGCGTCCTTCGGGATGACGAAACTGTCGAGCGAGATCAGCGTGCCCTCGCGCGGAATGGCGTAGACGATCTCGACGCCGTTCTTGGCCTCGCGGGCGCGGTTGCGCGCCTGCAGGCTGTCGCCGCCCCAGCCCACCGCCATGCAGATGTCGCCGGAGGCGAGCGCGTTGATATATTCGGAGGAATGGAATTTCTTCACGTTCGGCCGCATCTTCTGCAATAGCTCCGAGGCCTTTTTCAGCTCTTCGGGCTTCTTGGAGTTGGGGTCGAGCTTGAGGTAGTTCAGCGCGTTGGTGACGAGGTCCTCCGGGCTGTCGAGCACATAGACGCCGCAGTCGGAGAGTTTCTTCAGAAGCTCCGGCTTGAACAGCACGTCCCATGTGTCCATCGGCTGGTCGCCGAGGCGCGCCTTCACCTTCTCGGCGTTGTAGGCGATGCCGGTGGTGCTCCACATGTAGGGGACGGCGTAGTCGTTGCCGGCGTCGTACCGGGCGACGAGCGTCATCAGCTCGGGCCAGAGATTGCCCTTGTTGGGCAGCCTGGTCTTGTCGAGTTTCTGCAACACGCCGGCCTGAATCTCGCGCTGCATGAACGTCGTCGTCGGCGCGACGACGTCGTAGCCCGTCTTGCCGGCGAGCAGCTTGGCCTCGAGCATCTCGTTGGAGTCGTAGGTGTCGTAGACGACCTTGATTCCGGTCTCCCTGGTGAACTCCTCAAGCGACTTGGGGTCGATGTAGTCGCTCCAGTTGTAGACGTTGACGATCTTCTCCTGCGCGAAGGCGGGCGCCGCGAGCGTCGCGGCGAGCGCGACGGAAAGAGCGATGAGCGAAGTCTTCAACGGAGCAAGCCTCCTTCAGACGGTGAGCTGCGCCCTGGCGCGCGAGAGCCGGTCGAGCGCGGCGTCGAGCGTCGCGTCCTTCTTGGCGAAACAGAACCGCACGACGTTGCGCACATGGTTCTCGGCATAGAACGCGGAGACGGGAATGGCGGCGACGCCATGCTCTTTCACGAGCCGCTGGCAGAACGCCGCGTCGTCGCGCGCGCCGAGCGGGGCGATGTCGATATTGACGAAATAGCTGCCCTGGCTCGGCAGCACTGCAAAGCCCGCCTCGGCGAGACCCTTGCTGAAACGGTCGCGGCTGCGTTGCAGGCCGCGGCGCAGGCCGTGAAAATAGGCGTCCTCCTTGGCCAGCCCGTACGCCACCGCCGACTGGAGGTTGGGCGGCGTCGTGAAGGTGAGGAACTGATGCGCCTTCGACAGGGCGCGCATGATCGTCGGATGCGCGACGACGAGGCCGACCTTCCAGCCCGTGAGCGAGAAGATCTTGCCCGCCGAACCGATCTTGATGGTGCGCTCGCGCATGCCGGGCGCCGACATCAGCGAGCGGAAGGGGCGGTCGTCGAACACGACATGCTCCCACACCTCGTCGCTGATCGCGATCGCGTCGAACCGCTCGCAGAAGCGTGCGAGCAGCGCCAGCTCCTCGTCGCTATGCACCACGCCGGCGGGATTGAGCGGATTGTTGAACAGCACGGCGCGCGTGTTCGGCGTGAAGGCGCTGGCCAGCGCCTCCTCGGTGATGCGCCAGTGCGGCGGCTCCAGCGTGACGAAGCGCGGGATCGCCCCGGCGCGGCGCACCAGCGGCAGATAGGCGTCGTACATCGGCTGGAACAGCACGACCTCGTCGCCCGGCCGCACGCTCGCCATCAGCGCGCCGGCGAGCGCTTCTGTCGCGCCGGACGTGACCATCGTCTCGGCCTCGGCGTCGATCTCGAGCCCCTGCCACTTCTTGTAGTGGGCGGCGATGGCCGCGCGCAGCTCCGGCAGCCCCATCATCGGCGGATACTGGTTCCAGCCGTTGACGACGGCCTCGGAGGCGGCGAGCCGCACGTCCTCCGGCCCCGGATCGTCCGGAAAGCCCTGGCCGAGATTGACCGCGTTGGTCTCGCGCGCCAGGCGCGACATCACCTCGAAGATGGTGGTCGGCAGGTCGGCGAAGATCGGATTCATGGCGGGTGCGGTCATGGCCGTTAGTGCTAGCAGCGCCGCCGGGCGCGGAAAAGGCGCCGGCGGCGCGCGCGAAACGTCCGATCTTTGGCCGCAGGCGGCGCGGCGGCCGCGACCGAGGGCGGCTAACGTCCCGCCGGCGCATCGCACGGGAGATTTCCATGTCCTTCGATCAGGAACTTGGCCGCAAGGCCCGGCAAGGCGGCCTCGATGTCGGCGTTCTGCTGTTTCCCGAGGTCGAGATTCTCGATTTCGCCGGCCCCTACGAGGTCTTCACGGTGGCCGCGCGGCTGTCGGGGCGTCGCCTCGGGCTCGATCGGCCGGCCTTTCGCGTGCGCACGGTCGCGGCCGCGGCAGGGCTGGTCGCGGCCCGGCATGGCCTCAGAGTCGAGGCCGATTGCGGCTTCGCAGACGCGCCCTCCTTCGACGCGCTGATCGTTCCCGGCGGCGTCGTGACGCAGCCGATGGCCGACGCGGCGACGCTGGCGTGGCTGGCGGGGGCGGCCCGGACGGCCCGCCTCGTCGCCTCCGTCTGCACCGGCGCCTTCCTGCTGGCGCGCCTCGGCCTGCTCGACGGGCGGCGCGCGACGACCCATTGGGAGGACGTTCCGGACCTGCGCGCCGCCTTCCCGGCCGTGTCAGTGATCGAGGAGGAGGCTTTCGTGGACGAAGGGCGAATCGTCACCTCCGCCGGAATTTCCGCCGGAATCGGCATGAGCCTGCATCTGGTCGGGCGGATTCTCGGACAGGACATGGCTCGGACGACGGCGCGGCAAATGCAATACGAATGGACGCCGCGCTGACCGGCGCGGCGCGGGAATGCCGCCGGAACCGGCTGACCGGCGAAACAGCCTGGGGCGAGTCACATAAAGACTTCTTTATATCTTTATTGCGATCCCTGAGCCGCGCTGCTATAGAGCGCGCCGACTCGCCGGGCCGCGCCCGGCCGCGCGCCGTTCAGCCCCGCCAGAGGACCGCATGACCCACCATTTCAGCGACTACCGCATCAAGGACATTTCTCTGGCCGAGTGGGGCCGCAAGGAGCTCGCCATCGCCGAGACGGAAATGCCCGGCCTGATGGCGGTGCGCGCCGAATACGGCCCCTCCCAGCCGCTGAAGGGCGCCCGCATCGCCGGCTCGCTGCACATGACCATCCAGACCGCGGTGCTGATCGAGACGCTGAAGGCCCTCGGCGCCGACATCCGCTGGGCCTCGTGCAACATCTATTCGACGCAGGACCACGCCGCCGCCGCCGTCGCCGCCGCCGGCATCCCGGTCTTCGCCGTCAAGGGCGAGAGCCTCGAGGACTATTGGGAATACACCCGCAAGATTCTGGAGTGGGGCGACGGCGGCGAGCCCAACATGATTCTGGACGATGGCGGCGACGCCACCATGCTCGTCCATCTCGGCCTGCGCGCCGAGCAGGGCGACGTCGCCTTCCTCGACAAGCCGGGCTCGGAGGAGGAGGAGATCCTCTTCGCGCTGATCCGCCGCACGCTGAAGGAGAAGCCCGGCTGGTTCGCCCGTCTCGCCGCCTCCATCAAGGGCGTCTCGGAGGAGACGACGACCGGCGTGCATCGCCTCTACGTCATGGCGAAGGAAGGCAGGCTGCTGTTCCCGGCGATCAACGTCAACGACAGCGTCACCAAGTCGAAATTCGACAATCTCTACGGCTGCCGCGAGAGCCTGGTCGACGGCATCCGCCGCGGCACCGACGTGATGATGGCCGGCAAGGTGGCGATGGTCGCCGGCTTCGGCGATGTCGGCAAGGGCTCGGCCGCCTCGCTGCGTCAGGCCGGCTGCCGCGTCATGGTCTCCGAGATCGACCCGATCTGCGCGCTTCAGGCGGCGATGGAGGGCTACGAGGTGACCACGATGGAGGACGCGGTCAAGCGCGCCGACATCTTCGTCACCGCCACCGGCAACAAGGACGTCATCACCGCCGACCACATGCGCGGCATGAAGGACCGCGCCATCGTCTGCAACATCGGCCATTTCGACAACGAGATCGAGGTCGCCGGCCTGAAGAACCTGAAGTGGAACAACATCAAGCCGCAGGTCGACGAGATCGAGTTCCCCGACGGCCACCGCATCATCCTGCTGTCGGAAGGCCGCCTCGTGAACCTCGGCAACGCGATGGGCCACCCCTCCTTCGTGATGTCGGCCTCCTTCACGAACCAGACGCTGGCGCAGATCGAGCTGTTCGCGCACGGCGGCAAGTATGAGAAGCAGGTCTACACCCTGCCAAAGCATCTCGACGAGAAGGTCGCCTCACTGCATCTCGACAAGATCGGCGTGAAGCTGACGCGGCTCACGCCCGAACAGGCCGCCTATATCGGCGTGCCCGCGCAGGGCCCCTACAAGGCCGATCACTACCGCTATTGATGCGTTTCGCCGCCCCGGCGGCGCGAACAAGCCTGAAGACGCGCCGTCGCGGCCTCCGCGGCGGCGTTTTTGCGTTAAGCCGGATTCTCAGATCGACCGCCGGCTTGTATGGTCGCTTGATTCGACGGGCGAGGCGGACGCCCGCGATCGAGGCCCGGCAGGCGCCCGCGTAACTGGGGCCGGTCTCGGCGCATGACGAGGGACCGATGACGACGCACATGCAGCGCGCCGGCGGCTATTGGTGCGCCCGGAGCGAGGCGACGACGCTGGGCGCAGTAACGATCTGGGTGGGCGCTGCGCCCGCGCGGGCCGGCGATCTGTCGAGTCTGTCGCTCGAAACCCTCTATCAGAACCAGGGCCTCGCGGGCCTTGCGATCTTCCTGTCGCTGGTGCTGCTCACCGCCGTCACCGCCGTGCTGCATCTGACCGGCCGCAACCGCTGGATGCGCCGCGAGGCCGCGCTCGGGGCCGAACTCGGCGACGCGCGCGCCCGGCTCGACCGCGCCAATGTGTTTCTCGCCGCCGAGCCGCAGATCGTCGTCGCCTGGGGCGGCGCCACCAGCGAGCCGGACATCGACGGCGACCTGTCGCTCGTCACCGACGCGCCGGCGCCGCGTCGCGTGCTCGGCTTCGGCGCCTGGCTCGCGCCCGAGCCGGCCCAACGCCTCGAGGCGGCGGTCGAGCGGCTGCGCCAGCGCGGCGAGGCGTTCCGCCTTTCCGTCGCCAGCCTCGCCGGCCGCCATCTCGACATCGACGGCCGCGCCGTCGGCGGGCGCGCCGTCATGCGCATCCGCGACGTCTCGGGGGATCGACTCGAACTGTCGCGCCTGCGCGAGCGCCACGCCGCCCTGCAATCGCAGGACGAGGCGCTGCGCGCCATGCTCGACCAGATCGCCAGCCCGGTGTGGATGCGCGACGCGCGCGGCGATCTCATCTGGGTCAACGCCGCCTATGCCCGCGCCGTCGAGGCCGCCTCGCGCGACGACGCGGTGGCGCGCCGGCTCGAACTGCTGGAGCGCCCCGCGCGCGAGGCGGCGGCCGTCGCCCGCGAGAGTGGCGAGATCTGGCGCCAGCGCGCGCCCGCCGTCGTCGCCGGCGCCCGCCACGCGCTCGACGTCACCGAGACGACGACCGACGGGGTCAGCGTCGGCGTCGGCCTCGATCTGTCCGAGATCGAGAGCGTGCGCGCCCATCTCGGCCAGCAGATGGAGTCGCACGCCCGCACGCTCGACCAGTTGACGACGGCGGTGGCGATCTTCGACCGCGCCAAGCGCCTCGTCTTCCACAACGCCGCCTATCGCAAGCTCTGGGGCCTCGAGGAGAGCTACCTCGCCCAGCATCCGACCGATGCGGAAGTGCTCGACACGCTGCGCGCCGCGCACCGCCTGCCCGAGCAGGCCGATTTCCGCGCCTGGAAGGCCGGGCTGATGGCCGCCTACCAGACCATCGAGACGAGCGAGAGCGCCTGGTATCTGCCGGACGGGCGCGCGCTGCGCGTCGTCGTCAGCCCCAATCCGCAGGGCGGCGTCACCTATCTGTTCGACGACGAGAGCCAGCGTTTCCAGCTCGAGACGCAATATAACGGCCTCATCCGCGTGCAGGGCGAGACGCTCGACTCGCTGCGCGAGGGCGTCGCCCTGTTCGGCACGGACGGGCGGCTGAAGCTGTCCAACCCGGCGATGGCGAGCCTGTGGTCGCTCGCGCCCGAGACGCTCGCCAAGGGACCGCATGTCGACGACGTGTGCCGCCTTTGCGCCGACCTGCTGCCGCAGGACGAGGTGTGGGACGACGTGCGCGCGCTGGTCGCGGGCTTGCAGGACGCGCGCACCGGCTTCGTCCGCCGGCTCGACCGTCGCGACGGCCTCGTCGTCGATTGCCGCGCCTCGCCGCTGCCGGACGGGGCGACGCTGCTCACCTTCACGGACGTCACCGCCGGCGTGAACGTCGAGCGCGCGCTGAAGGACAAGCATCAGGCGCTGCTCGACGCGCAGACCCTGCGCAACGATTTCGTGCATCACGTCAGCTACGAGCTGCGCAGCCCGCTGACGCACATCATCGGCTTCATCGAACTGCTCGGCGACGGCGCCATCGGCCCGCTCAACGCCAAGCAGCGCGAATACACCGGCTACATCCTGAAATCGTCGGCGGCGCTGCTCGCCATCATCAACGACATTCTCGATCTCGCCACCATCGACACCGACGCGATGACCTTGTCGCTCGGCGATGTCGACATCCGCCGCACCATCGCCGCCGCCGCCGAGGGCGTGCAGGATCGGCTGGAAGAGAACGGCATCCGCCTGCAGATCGTCGCCGACGACGCGGTCGGCGCCTTCGTCGCCGATTCCAAGCGCATCCGGCAGATTCTCTTCAATCTCCTGTCGAACGCGATCGGCTTTTCCTCGGCCGGCCAGACCGTGACGCTCGCCGCGCTGCGCCGCGACGGCGAGGTCGTCTTCAAGGTGTCCGATCAGGGCCGCGGCATCCCGCCCGAGATTCTCGACCGCGTGTTCGACCGGTTCGAGAGCAACACGGTCGGCTCGCGCCATCGCGGCGTCGGCCTTGGCCTCGCCATCGTCCGCGCCTTCGTGGAGCTGCACGGCGGCAAGGTGTTCATCGATTCGGCGCCGGGCGAAGGCACGACCGTGACCTGCGTCTTCCCCGCCGCGCAGCCGACGCCGGCGCTGACGACCGACGCCGCCGCAAGGAGCAAAGATGCCCACGCGTAATCCGATCGATCCGGTGTGGGCGGTCGAACTCGCCGACGAAGCCGCGACGGACGATTTCGCCCGTCTCGTCTCGCGCCTCGTCAAGCCCGGCATGCTGGTCACGCTGTCGGGCGACCTCGGCGCCGGCAAGACGACCTTCGCCCGCGCGCTCATTCGCCGCCTGACGGGCGAGCCCGCGCTCGAAGTGCCGAGCCCGAGCTTCACGCTGATGCAGATCTACGAGGGGCCGAACTTCCCCATCGTGCACGCCGATCTTTATCGCCTGCGCGATCCGGGCGAGCTCGCCGAACTCGGCTGGGAGGAGGCGGGCGAGGGCGCGCTGCTGCTGGTGGAGTGGGCCGAGCGCGCCGGCGACGCGCTGCCGCCGGATCGTCTCGAGGTCGCCTTCGCGCTCGCGCCCGATCTCGGCGACACGCATCGCCGCGCCGCCCTGTTCGGCTACGGCGCGCTCGCCGATCTCGTCGCCCGCGAACGCGCCATCGCCGAATTGCTGGAGCAATCGGGCTGGGCCGAGGCCAAGCGCATCTTCATGCTCGGCGACGCCTCGACGCGCGCCTACGAGCGGCTGGTCAAGCCCTCCGGCGAGCACGCCATCCTGATGATCTCGCCGCCGCGGCCGGACGGCCCGCCGGTGCGCTACGGCAAGCCCTACAGCGCCATCGCGCGCCTGGCCGAGGACATTCGTCCCTTCTTCGCGGTCGGCGAGGCGCTGGCCGCGCGCGGCCTGTCGACGCCGCGCGTCTTCGCGCGCGACACGCATGTCGGCCTCGCCATTCTCGAGGATCTCGGCGCCGACGGCGTGGTCGACTCCGACGGGCCGATTCCCGAGCGCTACGCCGAGGCCGCCGGCGTGCTGGCGCAATTGCACGCCAGCCCCGTCGCCGCCGAGATGCCGTGGGGCGAGGGCGAACTGCACCGCGTCCCGCCCTACGACATGGACGCGCTGCTGATCGAGGTCGAGCTGCTGACCGAGTGGTTCGCGCCGCATATCGCGCGCGTTGTCCTGTCCTCGGGCGCGGCGGCCGTGTTCCTCAACATCTGGCGCGAGGCGCTGGCCGAGGTCGTCGCCACGCCGCCGACATGGACGCTGCGCGACTATCATTCGCCGAACCTGCTCTGGCTGCCGGAGCGTCAGGGGCTCAAGCGCGTCGGAATCATCGACTATCAGGATTGCGTCATGGGCCACCCCGCCTACGACGTCGCCTCGTTGTTGCAGGACGCGCGCGTCACCGTTTCGGACGAGCTGGAGCTGCGCCTGCTCGGCCATTACGCGCATGTGCGCCGCGCCGGCGAGCCCGGCTTCGACATGCAGGCCTTCGCCCGCGCCTATGCGCTGCTCGGCGCCCAGCGCGCGACCAAGATCCTCGGCATCTTCGCCCGGCTCGACAAGCGCGACGGCAAGCCGCAATACCTTGCGCATCTGCCGCGCGTGCGCAGCTATCTCGTCAAGAATCTGCGCCATCCCGCGCTCGAAGGCGTGCGCGAATGGTTCGACACCTACATGCCGGCGGCGTTGCAGCCGCCGGAGAGCTGACATCGAGCGATGACCGACGCGATCTTCCAGCCTGCGACTGCGGCCCGCGCGCGCTTCGTTCCCGCGGCGGCGATGGTGTTCGCCGCGGGCCTCGGCACGCGCATGCGCCCGGTCACCGACACGATTCCCAAGCCGCTCGTCGAGGTCGCCGGCCGCACGCTGATCGACCATATGCTGGATCGTCTCGCCGAGGCGGGCGTGCCGCGCGCCGTCGTCAACGTGCATTATCGCGGCGATCAGATCGTCGAACGGCTGAAGGGCCGGGCGGAGCCCGAGATCGTGATTTCGGACGAGCGCGAGCGCCTGCTCGATCAGGGCGGCGGCGTCATGAAGGCGCGTCTCATCTGTTCGGCGGCCCCTTCCTCGTGTGCAACACCGACGCGCTGTGGATTCCCGGCGGCGCGTGGAGCCTGACGCGGCTGTTCGAGGCCTGGGATCCCGCGCGCATGGACGCGTTGCTGCTCGTCGCCGCCAGCGCCAATTCCATCGGCGTCGACTGGCCGGGCGATTTTCTCATGGACCCCGAGGGCCGGCTGACGAAGCGCCCCGAGCGCGAGGTCGCGCCCTTCGTCTACGCCGGCGTCGGCATCCTCAAGCCGGAGCTGTTCGCCGGCGAGACGCGCGAGGTCTTCCGCCTCGCGCCCACCTTCTTCGACGCCGCCGAACGCGGGCGGCTGTACGGCGCGCGACTCGACGGCATGTGGTTGCATGTCGGCACGCCGGACGCGATTGCGGAGGCGGATCGCGCGTTCGTCCGCTCGCTGCTCTGAGCGCGGCGGGCGAGGGCCCGTCGTCGGCGCGCCTCTCGCGCGTCTTCTCCGTTCCTGTCGGCGTTCGTTTCCTGCCCGCCGTCGCCTCGGCGCTGCTCGACGGCGCGCTCGCGCCGGGGCTCGACCCGTCCGATCCGCTGGCGCTCGCCGCCGTCACGCTCTACGCGCCGACGCGCCGCGCCGCCCGTGCGCTCGCCGCCGCCATCGCCGAGGCGCAGGGCGGGGCGGCCGCCATCCTGCCGCGCATCGCCCCGCTCGGCGCGCTCGACGAGGAAACCGTCACCTGGCCGCGCGACGACGAGCCGACGCCGGACGTCGATCCCGACGTCGCGCCGGCGATCGGCGACATGGCGCGGCGTCTGGCGTTGACGCGCCTCGTGCTGACATGGGCGCGCGCGCTGAAGGGCGCGATCCGCTCGGTCGACGAGACCGGCCTCGTCGTCGACGAGAGCGAGCCCAATCTGGTCGCGACGACGCCGGCCGCCGCCTTCGCGCTGGCCGGCGATCTCGCCGCGCTGATCGACGAGATGCTCATCGAGGAGATCGACTGGGCTCGCCTCGACGATCTCGTCACCGGCGAGATCGACCGCTACTGGGCGATCACGCTCGACTTCCTCAAGATCGCGCGCCGGGCCTGGCCGGACTATCTGGCGACGCTGAATCTCGTCGACGCCGCGCGCCGGCGCGCCGCGCTGATCCGGCGCGAGGCGAAGCGCCTACGCGCGGGCGCCGGCGGCCCCGTGATCGCGGTCGGGTCCACCGGCACCAACCGCGCCACCGCCGAACTGCTCGCCGCCATCGCCGCCTCGCCGCGCGGGGCGGTCGTGCTGCCGGGCCTCGACCTCGACATGGACGAGGCCGCCTGGCGCCTCGTCGGCGCCGCCGACGCCACCGGCATGCAGGCCGGCGCCGGCCATCCGCAGGCGGCGCTGCGCCGCCTGCTCGACGCGCTCGAGGTGGAGCGCGCTTATGTGACCGAACTGGGCGTCGCGCCGCCGTCGCTGGCGCTGCGCGCGCGGCTGTTGTCGAAGGCGATGCTGCCGGCCGCCGCCACCGAGCGGTGGAGCCGTCCCGCCGATCCCAAGCGCGCCGGGCCGCCGCTCGGCGCGGCGCAGGTGGCGCAGGCGCTGGCCTCCGTGGCGCTGGTCGAGGCGGAGGACGAGCGCGAGGAGGCGCTCGCCGCCGCCGTCGCGCTGCGCGAGGCGCTGCAGACGCCGGGCCTGCGCGCCGCGCTGGTGACGCCCGATCGCGGGCTGGCCCGCCGCGCCCGCGCCGATCTCGCGCGCTGGGGCCTGTCGGTGGAGGATTCGGCCGGCGCGCCGCTGTCGCAGACGCAGGCCGGCGGCTTCGCGCGCCTGATCGTGGAGACGGCCGCCGAGGCCGCGCCGCCCGCGCGCGTCGCCGCCCTCCTCGCCCATGCCGACGCGCGGCTCGGCTGGCGCGCCGACGATCTCGCGCCGATCCGCGCCGCGCTCGAAGTTGCGGCGCTGCGCGGCTTCGCGCCGCCCGACCCGCTGGCCGGGATTTCCGCCGTGATGGCGCAGGCGCGCGCCAGAGCCGCCGACAGTCACGCCCACAAGGCCGTGCGCGACCTCCCCGAGCCGCTCTGGCGCGACATGGAGGAGGCGCTGACGCGCCTTGCGGCCGCGCTCGCGCCCCTGCGCGATCTGACGCGCGCGCCGCTCGGCGCATGGGTCGGCGCCCATCGCGCCGCCATCGCGGCGGCGACGCGCGATCCCGACTCGAGCGCCCCGCGCCGCGACGAGCGCGCCCGCGACGATCTGTTCGACGAGCTGACGGCGTCGGCCGATTCGGGCCTGCTGCTCGATCTGCCGGAATACGCCGACTTCTTCGCCCGCCTCGCCGAGGCCGAGACGGTCGGTCCCGACGAGGGCGGCCATCCCCGCCTCGCCATTCTCGGCGCGCTCGAGGCGCGCCTGCTCGATGTCGATCTCGTCGTGCTCGGCGGCCTCGACGAGGAGATCTGGCCGCGCCCGGCGACGACGGACGCCTTCCTCAACCGGCCGATGCGCGCCGGCGTCGGCCTGTCCTCGCCGGAGCGGCGCATCGGCCAGAGCGCGCATGATTTCGTCATGGCGGCGGGGACCGCGCGCCTCGTGCTGACGCGGGCGCGCAAGCGCGGCGGCAAGCCGACCGTGCCCTCCCGCCTGTTGCAGCGTCTGGAGGCGGTGGCCGGCGAGGCCCAGTGGGGCGAGGCGCGGGCGCGCGGCGCCCGCCTCGTCGGCCTCGCGCGCCTGCTCGACGCGCCGCGCGCGGCTGGCGATCCGGCGCGGCTCGCCCCCGTGCGCCGCCCCGCGCCCGCCCCGCCGGTGGCCCTGCGCCCGCGCGGGCTCAGCGTGACGCGCATCGAGACGCTGCGCCGCGACCCTTACGCGATCTACGCCGAGCGTATTCTCGAACTCGCGCCGCTCGAACCCTTTCAGGCAGGGCAGGACCAGCGCATCCGCGGCGTCGCGTTGCACGAGGTCGTCGCCGCCTTCTGTCGCGCCCATCCCGCCGGCCCCCTGCCGGCGGACGCCAGCGAGGACATCCTGCGGCGCGCGCGCGAGGTCTTCGCCGGCGCGCTCGACGATCCCGATTTCCGCGCGCTGGAATGGCCGCCCATCGTCCGCACGCTCTCGGCCTATCTCGACTGGGAGCGCGTGCGCCGGGCCGGCCTCGCCGGGCTCGACGTCGAAATCTCCGGCAAGGTCGACATCGCCCTGCCGGACGGGACGACATTCCGCCTCTCCGCCAACGCCGACCGGATCGAGCGACGCAGCGACGGGTCCGTCGTCGTCGTCGACTACAAGACGGGCTCGGTGCCCAAGGTCGTCGACGTGGCGAACGGCTTCTCCCCGCAATTGACCATCGAGGCGGCGATGGCGCGCCGCGGCGCCTTCGGGCCCGACTATGCGCGAGAGGCGGTCGAGGGTCTCTATGTCGAGATGAAGCCCGCGCTCGGCGAGCGCGCCGCCGCCGGCAAGGCGGCCTTCGCCCCGCTCGTCGAGGCGCATTGGGAAAGCTGCCTCGCCATGCTGGCGGACTGGCGCGATCCGGCCGTCGGCTACGCCAGCCAGCCCTTTCCCGACTACGCCCCGCGCTACAGCGACGCGACGCATCTGGCGCGCGTGCAGGAATGGTCTGCGACCGCAGGCGCCGACGACAACGCGGAGGGCGAGGCGTGAGCCGGGCGATCCCGCAACAGACGCGCGCCAGCCAGCTCGCCGCATCCGATCCGGCGAAGTCGGCATGGGTCACCGCGCATGCCGGCTCCGGCAAGACCTATGTGCTGACCCAGCGCGTCATCCGTCTTCTGCTCGCCGACACGCCGCCCTCGCGCATCCTGTGCCTCACCTTCACCAAGGCCGCCGCCGCCAACATGGCCGAGCGCGTCTTCGCGCGCCTGCGCGCCTGGGCGACGATGGAGGCGTCCGCGCTCGACGCCGAGTTGCAGGCGATCGCCGGCGCACCGCCGGACGCGGCGACGCGGGCGCGCGCCCGCACCCTCTTCGCCCGCGCCATCGAGACGCCGGGCGGCCTCAAGGTGCAGACCATCCACGCCTTCTGCGAGCGCCTGCTGCACCAGTTCCCGTTCGAGGCCAACGCGCCGGCGCGGTTCCGCGTCGCCGAGGAGTTGCAGCAGCACGAGATGATCGCCGCCGCGACCAGCGACGCCTTCCGCCTCGCCGCGGCCGAGCCGGAGGGCGCGCTGGCGCGCGCCGTCGCGCGCCTCGCCGACGAGATGTCGCGCGAGGAGGTGACGAAGGCGCTGCGCGAGGCGCTCGCCAGGCGCGATCATGTCGGGGCGTTGCTGACGGAGTTCGGCGACGCCGTGGCGATGGGCCGCGCGCTTGCGGCCAGACTCGGACTTCGGCCGGAGGAGACGGTCGCCGCGCTCGAGCGCGCGATCCTCGAGGACGGTCTCGCCGGCGCGGGCTGGCGCGATGTCGCCGCGCGGCTTCAGGCCGGCTCGCCGAATGATCAGAGGCTCGCCAAACGGCTATCGGACGCCGCGCGGCAGTCCGACGTCGCCGTTCGCATCGCCGCCTATGCAAGCGTGTTCTTCAAGGACGACGGCGCGCCCTTCAAGGACGCCGTCACCGCTGGCCTGAAGAGGTCCGACCCGACGCTCGAGGCGCTCCTTGTCGGCGAGCGCGAGCGCGTCGCGCCGCTCCTCGATCGCCGCAAGGCGGCGCTGCTGGTCGAGCGCACGCAGGCGCTGCTCGCGCTCGCGCAGGCCTTGCTCGCCGCCTATGCGCAGCGCAAGGCGCGCGCCAACCTGCTCGATTTTCCAGATCTCATCGGCCGCGCCGAGGCGATGCTGGCGCACGCCCCCAACGCGTGGGTGATGTACAAGCTCGATCAGGGCGTCGATCACATTCTCGTCGACGAGGCGCAGGACACCTCGCCGCAGCAATGGTCGATCCTGCTGGCGTTGGCGCAGGAGTTTTTCGCCGGCGCCGGCCGCGCGTCGGGGCCGCGCACGCTCTTCGCCGTCGGCGACGAGAAGCAGTCGATCTTCTCTTTCCAGGGCGCCGCCCCGCGCATGTTCGAGGAGACGCGCGTCGCGCTGATGCGGCGCTTCGCCGAGCAGGAGCGCGGCGAGAGTTTCGCCGACGTGCGGCTGAACCTCTCCTTCCGCTCGACGCGCGCGATTCTCGAGGCGGTGGACGCCGTGTTCGACCGGCCGGAGAACCGCAGGGCGGTGACCAGCGACCCGGCGCCGCCGCCGCATATGAGCTGGAAGAGCGAGCTGCCCGGCCTCGTCGAGATCTGGCCGGTGATCGAGCCGGGCGAGGCGGCGAAGCCGACCGACTGGAGCCCGCGCGCCGCTGTCGCCGCAGGGGAGGGCGCGCCGGCCGTGCGCCTCGCCCGCCGCATCGCCGGGCGCGTCGCCGCCTTTCTGGCGCCCGACTCGCCCGACCGCGTGCATGGCGAGGACGGCGCGCCGCGCCGCGTGCGGCCGGGCGACGTGATGATTCTCGTGCGCACGCGCGGGGCGGTGTTCGAGGCGACGATCCGCGAGATGAAGGCGCGCGGCCTGCCGGTGGCGGGGGCCGACCGCATTCGCCTCGCCGACCATATCGCCGTGCTCGATCTGCTCGCCGCCGGCCGCGCGGCGCTGTTGCCGCCCGACGATCTGACGCTCGCCTGCGTGCTGAAATCGCCGCTGATCGGCCTCGACGACGACGATCTGATCGCCCTCGCCCCGCGCCGGCCGGGCTCGCTCGCCGAAGCGCTCGCCGCCGCGCGCGAGCCGCGCCGCGCGCAGGCGGCGGCCCGCCTCGCGCTCTGGCGCGCCGACGCCGCGCGCCTTGCGCCCTTCGCCTTCTTCGCCCGTCGCCTCGGCGAGGAGGGCGGCCGCCGCGCCTTTCTCGAACGGCTCGGCCCGGAGGCCGGCGACGTCATCGACGAATTCATGAAGCTCGCCCTCGAGCACGAGCAGACGGGCGCGCCCTCGCTCCAGCTTTTCCTCGACGCAGTGGCGAGCGGCGAGATCGAGATCAAGCGCGAGGGCGAGCCCGCCGGGCTGGTGCGCGTCATGACGGCGCACGCCGCCAAGGGGCTGGAGGCCAAGATCGTCATCCTGCCGGAGACGACCGGCGCGCCCTTCAGCGCGAACCACGCGCCGAAACTGGCCGAGCTTCCCCGCCCCGACGCGCCGCACGGCGCGCCGCCCTTCCTCGTCGCGGTGGCGAAGAAGAACCTCAATCCGCCCGCCGCGACGCAGGCGGCGGAGGCCGTCAAGGCCGAGGCGGAGGACGAGCAGCGCCGCCTGCTCTATGTCGCGCTGACCCGCGCCGAGGAGCAACTCGTCGTCGCCGGCTGCAAGGGCAAGTCGAAACTGCCCGCCGGCTGCTGGCACGAACTGGTGTCGCAGGCGCTGGAGGCCGACCCCGCCCTCGTCGAGGCGCCCGCGCCCTGGGGCGAGGGCGAGACGATCCTGCGCCGCGCCGTCGGCGCGCCGCCCCCGGCGCGCCAGAGAGCCCGACCGCCCTGCCGCCGGCGACGGCGCCGGACTGGCTGCTGACCCCGCCCGCGCCCGAACCGGCGCCGGTCTACGCCGCGCCCTCCGCCGGCGGGCCGCGCCGCGCGGGCGCGGCGGGCGAGCGCGCCCGGGCGCGCGGGCGGCGCCTGCACGCGCTGATCGAGGCGCTGGCCGATCTGCCGCCGGAGGCGCGCCGGGCGGCGGCGAAGCGCCTGCGCGGAGCGGACGTCGCTCTGGCCGAACAGGCGCTCGCCCTCATCGCCGTCCCGGACCTCGCGCCGCTCTTTGCGCCGGGCTCGCGCGCCGAGGTGGCGCTGCGCGGGCGCCTGCCCTCCGGCGCGGTCGCCTCGGGCCGGATCGACCGGCTGGCGGTGACGGATCGCGCGGTCCTGTTCGCCGACTTCAAGTCGGGCGCCGGCGAGGACGCGGCGGATTACGCCCCGCAGATGCGCGCCTACGGCCATCTCCTCGCCGCCGCCTATCCCGGCCGTGCGGTCGACGGCCTGCTCGTCTTCGCGGGGAGCGGGCGCATCGTCCGCGTCGATCTGTCGAGCGATGCGCCGGACGCCGGGGAGGCGCCCGCTCCTTGACGCTCCGGGGGGCGATCCCTAGCTTCCCTCGCGACGCGGCGTCGATTCCGGCGCATCGCCCGAACCAGACGCCAAAGAGGACGCCATGGCCACCAGCAAGGTCACCGATCAGAGCTTCGAGCAGGACGTGTTGAAATCCGCCGCCCCGGTGGTCGTCGACTTCTGGGCCGAGTGGTGCGGCCCCTGCCGCATGATCGGCCCCTCCCTCGAGGAGATCGCGACCGAGATGGACGGCAAGGTGAAGGTCGTGAAGCTGAACGTCGACGAGAATCCGGGCGTCGCCGGCAAGCTCGGCATCCGCTCGATCCCGACGCTGATGCTGTTCAAGGACGGCAAGCTCGCCGCCCAGAAGGTCGGCGCCGCGCCCAAGGGCGAACTCGTGAAGTGGATCAACGCCGCGATCTGACCGCTCCCACGCGCACGAAGGTTTCGAGGCCGCTCCGTTCGTTCGGGGCGGCCTTTTCGTTGCGCCCCGCGCGCCGCGTCGTCGCGCGACGCCGCGGCGTCTTGTGCGGCCGCGCGCGGGCTGAGACTCTAGGCCCGTTAGCACGGGGCTCGGGCCGATGCGCAGGCTGACTTTTCTCGTCCCTCTCGCCATGTCGCTCGCCTGCGGCGGGGCGCGCGCCAACGACTCCTCGGCCGAGCTGACGACCGGCGGCCTCGAACTGCGCCGCAACTCGGTCGTCGAGATGGATTCGGAGGATCTGTTCGTCTCGGCGACGGAAATCCGGGTGCGCTATCGCTTCGTCAATCCGACGCAGCAGGCGGCGACGATCCTGGTCGCTTTCCCGATGCCGGACGTTTCGGTGACGGGGCCGGACGAGAACATCTCCGTGCCGACCGAGGAGCCGGAGAACCTGCTCGCCTTCCGCACCCTCGTGAACGGCGCGCCCGTGGCGGCGCAGGTCGAGCAGAAGGTCGTCGCCAAGGGCGTCGACCGCACGCAGCTGCTGCGCGAGCTCGGCGCGCCGCTCGCGCCGCATCTGCGCGTCACCGGCGAGGCGCTCGACCGGCTGCCGCAGCCGGCCAAGGATCAATTGCTGAAGCTCGGCCTCGCCGAGATCGAGGAGTTCGACGCCGGCAAGGGCTGGGAGAAACACCTGTCGCCGCGCTGGACGCTGAAGACGACGTGGTTCTGGGAGCAGACCTTTCCGCCCGGCGAGACGCTGATCGAACACGCCTACAAGCCCAGCGTCGGCGGCTCGGCGGGCACGTCCTTCGGCGCGAAGGACTGGCGCAACGACAAGTGGGCCGCCGAAGCGGCCCGTCGCTATTGCGTCGATGCCGATTTTCTCGCCGCGATCGAGCGCGTGCGCCGCGCCGCGCGCGCCGACTATCCGCCGCTGTCGGAGGAGCGCATTTCCTATGTGCTGTCGAGCGGGGCGAACTGGGCCAAGCCCATCCGCGACTTCCGCCTCGTCGTCGACAAGGGCGCGCCCGATCGCATGATCAGCCTGTGCGCCGAAGGGATCAGGAAGATTTCGCCGACCCGGTTCGAATGGCGCCGGCAGGATTTCCGCCCCGCCGGCGATCTGCATGTCCTCATTCTGAAGAAACAGGGCGCGGAGTAACCGCGTCCGCGCGCGTCAGCACCAGCGGCGGCGCCAGCGGCCGTTCCGGTCGCGCCAGCCGCCGCAGGCGCGCGGCCGGGCGAGCGGCGCGCCCGGCGAGGTGACCGCCGCGCCCGCGACGCCGCCCACGACCGCGCCGACCGGGCCGCCGATCACCGCGCCGCCGACCGCGCCGACGGCCGCGCCTTCGGCCTGCCGCTTGGTGGCGCAGCCGCCGAGCGCCAGCGCCGCCGCTGCGACGATCAGAATCTTGTGCATGACGTCCTCCCTCAACGATCGATACTGAACCTGCGTGCCGGCGCGCCGTGGGTCTCGGCTCACGTCGGCGTCGTTCCGTCGAGCGCCAGAACCTCGCCGGCCAGATACAGCGAACCGCAGATGACGAGGCGCGGCGGCCGCGGCCAGTCGCGCGCCGCCAGATAGCGCAGCGCGTCCGCCAGCGTGTCGCAGGCCGCAGCCGGCAGGCCGACGCCGGTCGCGATGCGCGCGACCTCCGCCGGCGCCCGCCCGGCGTGATCGGCGCCGACGGGCACCGCGATCAGCTCCTGCGCCAGACCGCGGAAGGCGGTCAGGAAGGCGCCTGCGTCCTTGGTCGTCAGCATGCCGCAGACGATGACGAGCGGCCGGGGCGCCTTGTCCTCGAAATCGGCCATCGCCTCGGCGAGCGCGCGTCCGCCCTCCTCGTTGTGGCCGCCGTCGAGCCAGATCTCGGCGTCGTTCGGGGCGAGTTGCGCGATGTGGCCGCGTTGCAGGCGTTGCAGCCGCGCCGGCCAGTCCGCGGCCGCGACGCCGCGCTCGTAGGCGGCGACGGGCAGGTCCGGCCTGACCAGGCGCAGCGTGGCGACGGCGGTCGCCGCATTGCCGAACTGGTGCCGGCCGGGCAGGCGCGGGGCGGGCAGGTCCATGAGCCCGCGCTCGTCCTCGTAGACGAAGCGGCCATTCTCCGGTCGACCGTGAAAATCCTCGCCGGCGACGAGCGGCTTGACGCCGAGGCGCGCCGCTTGCCGCTCCAGAACGGCGAGCGCGGCGCGCGATTGCGGGCCGAAGATCGCCGGCGCGCCGCGCTTCAGGACGCCCGCCTTTTCGAGCGCGATCTTCTCGATCGTCTCGCCGAGGAAATCGACATGGTCGATCGACACCGGCGTGATCACGCTGGCGAGCGGGGCGCCGATCACATTGGTCGCGTCGAAGCGCCCGCCGAGGCCGACCTCGAGCAGCAGCATGTCGGCGGGATGCTCGGCGAACAGCTTGAAGGCTGCGGCCGTCGTCACCTCGAAGAAGGTGATCGGCGCCCCCGCGTTCAAGGCTTCGATTTCGGCGAGCGTTTCGGCCAGCGTCGTCTCGTCGACGAGGCGGCCCGCCAGCCGGATGCGTTCGTGAAAGCGCACCAGATGCGGCGAGGTGTAGGCGTGCACCTTCAGGCCCGCCGCCTCGAGGATCGCGCGCAGGAAGGCGACCGTCGAGCCCTTGCCGTTGGTGCCGGCGACATGGATCGTCGGCGGCAGCCGACGTTGCGGATCGCCGAGAACTGCGAGCAGCCGCTCGATGCGCCCGAGCGACAGGTCGATCTTCTTGGGGTGCAGCGCCAGCAGCCGCTCGAGCAGAACGTCGCTCGCCGCCGGCGCGCCGGGCCGCGCCGTCACGCGGCGTCGCGGGCCGGCTGCGGCGCCTTGGTCAACAGGCGGCACAGCCGCGCGATGGTGGGGCGCATCTCGTGGCGATCCACCACCATGTCGACCATGCCGTGCGCGCGCAGGAAGTCGGCGCGCTGGAATCCGTCGGGCAGCTTCTCGCGCACCGTCTGCTCGATCACGCGCGGACCGGCGAAGCAGATCAGCGCGCCGGGCTCGGCGATGTGCACGTCGCCGAGCATCGCGTAGGAGGCGGTGACGCCGCCGGTGGTGGGATGCGTCAGCACGACGATGTAGGGCAGCTTCGCCGCGCGCAGGCGACGCACAGCGACGGTGGTGCGCGGCATCTGCATCAGCGAGAACATGCCCTCCTGCATGCGCGCGCCGCCCGAGGCGGCGAACAGCACGAAGGGCGTCCTGCGCTCGACGGCCGCCTCCATGCCGGCGATCACGGCCTCGCCCGCCGCCATGCCGAGCGAGCCGCCTATGAAACCGAAATCCTGCACGGCGATGACGACGTCCTGGCCCTCGAGCTTGCCGGCTGCGGCCTTCACCGCGTCGGTCTGCCCCGTCTTGGCGCGCGCGTCCTTCAGCTTGTCGACGTATTTCTTCTCGTCGCGGAACTTCAGCGGATCGAGCAGCGGCTCGGGCGCGGCGATCTCCTGCCACGCGGCGCCGTCGAACATCGAGTCGAGCCGGGACTTGGCCGACATGTTCATGTGGTAGCCGGAGCCCGGCACGACGAACAGGTTCGCCTCCAGATCCTTGTGGAAGACGAGCTGGCCGCTCTCCGGGCACTTCACCCACAGGTTCTCGGGCGTGTCGCGCCGCAGGAAGGAGCGGATTTTCGGCGGAACGACGTTGGAGATCCAGTTCATGGCGGTCCTGTCTGATCCTGTCCGGCGATCCTTGTCGCCGAATTGCCGCGAAATCGGGGCGGAGGCGACTGCGCTACTCCGCCGCCTTGAGAGGCGCCGAGCGCACGCCGCCGGCGATCTCGCGCACGAGGCCGGCGACGGCCGACACGGTGTCGGCGGTGGCGCGCCCCTCGGCGTCCAGCGAGCGCTTCAGCGCGTCGACGAGGGCGGTGCCGACCACCACCGCGTCGGCGCGCGCGGCGATGGTCGCCGCCGTCTCGGCGCTCTTGACGCCGAAGCCGACCGCGACGGGAAGACCGGTGTGGCGCTTGATCCGCGCCACCGCGTCGCCGACGCGCGAATAATCGGGGATCGCCGCCCCCGTCACGCCGGTGATCGAGACGTAGTAGACGAAGCCCGAGGTGTTCGCGAGCACCGCCGGCAGGCGCCTGTCGTCGGTCGTCGGCGTGGCGAGACGGATGAAGTTGAGCCCCGCCTTCAGCGCCGGCAGGCACAGTTCGGCGTCCTCCTCCGGCGGCAGGTCGACGACGATCAGCCCGTCGACGCCGGCCTCCTTCGCGTCGGCCAGGAAGCGCTCGACGCCGTAGACGTAGATCGGATTGTAGTAGCCCATCAGCACGATCGGCGTGTCGCGCTCCGTCTTGCGGAACGCGCTCACCATCGCCAGCGTGCGCTTCAGCGTCTGTCCGCCCTTCAGCGCGCGCAGGCCCGCCGCCTGGATCGACGGCCCGTCGGCCATAGGGTCGGTGAACGGCATCCCCACCTCGATCACGTCGGCCCCCGCCTTCGGCAGTTCGGCGAGGATGCGCGCGTAGGTGTCGGGATCGGGGTCGCCCGCCATCAGAAAGGTGACGAGCGCGGCGCGCCCTTCCGCGCGGGCGGCGGCGAAGCGCCGGTCGATGCGGGTTTCGCGCGAAGCGGCGGAATCTGTTTTGGCGGGATCGGTCATGGCGGGATCGGTCATGGCGGGGCTGTCTAGCACAGCCCCGCTGCGGGCGGAACGCGCCTCGTCTCGCCTCAGCGGAACAACAGGACCGGAATCTTGCAGGCCCGCATCAACTGGCTGGTCGTCGAGCCGAGCACCAGCGAATGCAGGCGCGAATGGCGGAAGGCGCCCATGACGAGCAGCCCGATCCCCTCGCGCGCGACGATCTCCGGGATCGCCGTTTCCGGCGGGCCGGGCGCGACGCGCGTCGTCACCGTCACGCCCTCCTTGCGCATCTGGCCGGCCGCCCGGTCGAGCGCGCCGCGGGCCTCGCCCGTATCCTCGCCGGCGTAGACGAGCTCCACGGGCAGCCCGTCGCGCAGCAGCCGCAGGGCGGTGGCGGCCTCGACCGCCTTCATCCCGTTCTCCGTGCCGTCGAAAGCGAACAGGGCTTTCTCGATCGGCTCGTAGCCGCGGGCGGCGACGAGCACCGGTTTGGAGGCGGCGCGCACCGCCTTCTCTGTGTTGGAGCCGAGCCGCAGCGTCACGAAGTCGGCCGTCTCGCCGCGCTTGCCGATGACGACGATGTCGGCCTCGCCCTCATGCGCGGCGAGCGTCTCGAGAAAATCGCCGGTGACGAGTTCGGTCGTCACCTCGCGCACGCCGGCGCCGCGCAGATGCTTGCCCAGCACCTCGAGCAGGGCCTGCGCCTGCGCCTCGATCAGGCGGTGATGCTCGACCTCGCCAGCCGCCTGCCCGGCGAACAGCTCCGGCCGCGTGTCGATCGCCGCCGCGCTGGCGTGGTCGGGCCGGGGCCTTGCCGGCCGCAGGACGTTCAGCAACTTGACCGAGCCGCCCGAACGCCGGGCGGCCCACAGCGCCAGATCCGCGCAGCTTCGCGCATAGAGCGAAGAATCGAGACAGGTGAGGATGCGTGCCATGCCTCACTGTCGCAGCGCCGCCGGCGCCTGTCCAGCGGCTCGCGACGCCTGTCCGTCAAAAGGCGGCGGCTCGTCCGGCGTCCTACTCCTGCGGCGCGTAGGCGTTCAGCGCCTCGCTCACCGCCTGCAACTCGGCGTAGAGCTGTTCGAGCGCGCGGTCGTAGCAGGCGGCGACCTCGCGGATTTCGCCGGCCAGGCCGCCGACCCGCCCCGCCAGGCGCTCGAACATCGAGCCGAGCGTGTGCACGTCGAGCCATTCGTAATAGATCACGGGCACGGCGGCCGCGACCGGGATCACCTCCCAGAACAGATCGAGGAAATGCTGCGCCGAGCGGCCGAGGAAGGCGGCGCGGCGCGCGATGTCGTCGGCGATCGGGTTGAGGTCGTTGCGCAGCGGCGCGATCGCCTCGACCGCCTTCTCCAGACCGTCGAGATAGGCGTTGGCGGCCTGATCGAACGCCTTCACCGCGCCCTTGTCGGCCTTGCGCTTCTGCAGATAGGCGACGAGCGCCCGCAGCGCCGCCACGCGGTCGCCGCCGAAGGCTTTCGGATCGGGCGGTCCAAGCCGCGTCGCGCGCATCGCCTCGGCGAGCCTGGCGTTGATCGGCGCCTTCAGCGCGTCGAGATTGGCCGAGCGCATGATCGCGCGTGCGTCCGGATAGTGCTTGTGAAACTCCTTGGCGCCTTCGTCGATCGCCTTGGCGTAATGCGCCTCGATCGCCTCGAACGCCTTGCCCTTGAGGTGGCCGAGGGCGAGCTTGCCGCCCATCAGCCCCGCCTGCTTCAGCACGGGATGATCGCTGAAGAAGCGGGTGATGCGCCCCGGCCGGTCCGGCGGATAGTTGGACAGGTCGATCGTCGGCGGCTTCGGCGCGAGGCTGCGCGACTGCGCCTTGGCGGCCTTGCCGGCGGCCTGCCCGCTCGATCCCGTCGCGCCCTTCGCGGCGGGCGGCGTGCCTCCCGCCGGCGGCGTGCCTCCTGCCGGGGGCGTTCCTCCGGCCGGCGGCGCGCCTCCTGCCGGCGGCGTCCCGCCCGCAGGCGGCGTCCCGCCCGATCCGCCAGGCGGCTTGACGGGCGTCGGCGGCTTCGGCGGTTCGACATGCTCGATCGGCGTGATGCCCCAGCCCTTGGCCTGGCTCACCATCGCCTTGGCGCCCTTCTCGGCGGTGTAGATCTGCGGATTCTTGACGCCTTGCGCCTCGGCGCTCGCCTTCACCTGGCCAAGCACCATGCGGTCCTGATTGGAGACCTCGCCCGACGGCGCCTTGGTGTCCCAGATGTAGCTCTGGCGCGTCTTGTTCGGCAGCGTCGAGGCGGAGGTGTCGAGTTCGATGCCGGACTGTTTGAGAAACGCCTCGGCCTGCGCGCGCTTGGCGCCCTGCATGCCGCGCTCGCCGACCGGCGGGGTGACTTTGCCCTTCGGCGAAACGGCGGTGTCCGCCGTCCAGTTGCCGTCGAGAAATTCCGTGTGCACCCAGGGCACGAGCAGGACGCGGCGTCCCTGGCTGCGATAGGCGGCGATCTGGTTGCGAATGTCGACGTCGCCCTTGAAGGCGCGGTCGACGATGTTGTTGTCGAGCCAGATGGGATCGGGCACAGGCGTCTCCTGGAAGCTGTGGCTGACAGCCCCCCGAGGCAGCCTGATGCGCCCTTATAGCCGCGCCGCCTCCGTCGCTTCCGTGCGCGCCCGCACGCCCGTCACACGCGCAGGCCCGTGCCGGCGTCGAACAGATGCACCGCATGCGGCGGCACGCTCGCCCGCACGCTCGCGCTCGCCGGCCGCGCCTCGCCCGGCCCCTGCGCGATGGTGAAGGGCCTCGCGCCGAGCCGCGCGTGAATGAGGCGTCCCATGCCGAGCTCCTCGATGAGTTCGACCGGCAACGTCAGCGGGCCGTTGTCGTCGACATGCGCGATCTCCGGCCTGACGCCGACCGTCACCTTCGCGCCGACGGGGGCGATGTGCTCGTTGACGTCGTAGGGCAGCGTCTCGCCGGATTCGAGTTTGACCACGCCGAGACTCTCGATGACGCCCGAGACGAAATTCATCGGCGGCGAGCCGATGAAGCTCGCCACGAACACGCTGGCGGGGCGCTGATACACGTCGAGCGGGGCGCCCGCCTGCTCCATGCGGCCGGCGTTCATGACGACCAGCATGTCGGCGAGCGTCATCGCCTCGAGCTGATCGTGCGTCACATAGATCGCGGTGGTCTTCAGCGCGCGCTGCAGCTTGCGGATCTCGACGCGCATCTGCACCCGCAGCTTGGCGTCGAGATTGGAGAGCGGCTCGTCGAACAGGAAGACGGAGGGCTTGCGCACGATGGCGCGGCCCATCGCGACGCGCTGGCGCTGGCCGCCGGAGAGCTGGCGCGGCTTCCTCGCCAGCATCTCGTCGTTGAGTTCGAGAATGCGCGCGGCGTCCTTCACGCGCGTGGCGATCTCGGCCTCCGGCGTCTTCCGGTTGCGCAGGCCGTAGGCCATGTTGTCGTAGACGCTCATATGCGGATAGAGCGCGTAGTTCTGGAACACCATGGCGATGTCGCGCTCCATGGGTTCGAGATCGTTGACGCGCCGCCCGCCAATCGCGACGTCGCCGCCGGTGATCGTCTCGAGGCCGGCGACCATGCGCAGCAGCGTGGACTTGCCGCAGCCCGACGGGCCGACGAGCACGCACATGCCCCCGTCCGGCACGGCGAAGCTGACGCCCTTCACGGCCTGGAAGCCGCCGGGATAGGTCTTCTTGACGTCGTTCAGAATGACTTCGGCCATCGGTTCACACGAATGTCGCGACGAGGAAAGGGGCGATCACTTCTCGGTCTCCACGAGACCCTTCACGAACAGGCGCTGCATGGCGACGACGACGATGACCGGCGGCAGCAGCGCGAGCACGGCGGTCGCCATCGCAAGCTGCCATTCGGTGAGCGCATCCTGCGTCGTGATCATCTTGCGGATGCCGATGACGATGGTCTGCATCGAGTCGCGCGTGGTGATCAGCAGCGGCCACAGATACTGGTTCCAGCCGTAGATGAACTGGATCACGAACAGCGCCGCCATCGTCGTCAGCGACAGCGGCAGCAGCGTGTCCTTGAAGAAGCGGAACGGCCCGGCCGCGTCGATCTTCGAGGCTTCGAGCAGCTCGTCCGGCACGGTCATGAAGAACTGGCGGAACAGCAGCGTGCCCGTGGCGGAGGCGATCAGCGGGATGATCAGGCCCTGATAGGTGTCGAGAAAGCCGAGGTCGGCGACGATCTTGTAGGTCGGGAAGATGCGCACCTCGACCGGCAGCATCAGCGTGATGAAGATGAACCAGAACACCGCCATCCGGAACGGAAAGCGGTAATAGACGATGGCGAAGGCCGACAGCAGCGAGATGAAGATCTTGCCGACGGCCACGCCCACCGCCATCACGAAGGAGTTGGTCATCATCGACCACACCGGCTCGCGCGTGGAGGACGAGGCGCCCGAGAACAGGATGCGCGAATAATTCTCCGCGCCGTAGGGGCCGGGCAGAAGCCCGAGCTGGCCGTTGATGATCGTCGCCGGATCCCATGTCGAGGCGACGACGGCGAGCCAGACGGGGAAGAACACGATCAGCACGCCGATCATCAGAATGGCGTGCGGAAGCGCGACGGAGAAGAAGGTTCGACGCTCGACCATCAGTAGTTCACCTTCCGCTCGATGTAGCGGAACTGGATCGCGGTGAGCGCGATGACGATGATCATCAGGATCACCGATTGCGCCGCCGAGGAGCCGAGATCGCCGCCCGAGCGCCCGTCATTGTAGACCTTGAAGACGAGCGTCGTCGTCGCCGAGGCGGGCCCGCCATGCGTCACCGCGTCGATGATGCCGAAGGTGTCGAAGAAGACGTACACGACGTTGACGACGATCAGATAGAAGGTCGTCGGCGACAGCAGCGGGAAGACGATCGTCCAGAACCGCCGCATCGGCTTGGCGCCGTCGATCGCCGAGGCTTCGATCAGGCTGTGCGGGATGGATTGCAGGCCGGCGAGGAAGAACAGGAAATTGTAGGAGATCTGCTTCCACGTCGACGCCAGCACGACGAGGATCATGGCGTGCGTGCCGTCGAGCAGCGGGTTCCAGTCGATCCCCGCCCATTGCAGCCACCTGGCCACCATGCCCATCGAGGGCTGGAACAGGAACAGCCACAACACGCCGGCGATGGCGGGCGCCACCGCATAGGGCCAGATCAGCAGCGTCTTGTAGACGCCGGCGCCGGCGATCTGCTTGTTCGCCATCACCGCGAGCAAAAGCGCGATCGACAGCGAGAAGAAGGCGACGAGCGCGGAGAAGACGACAGTCACGCCGAGCGCGTGCAGATATTCGGGCCGCGTGAACAGGTCGCGATAATTCTCGAAGCCGACGAAGATCGTCGACAGGCCGAAGGCGTCCTGCAACTGGAAGGACTGCCACACCGCCTGCCCGGCGGGCAGGTAGAAGAAGATGACGATGATCGCGAGCTGCGGGATGAGCAGCAGCGCCGGCGTCGACACGCCCGCGTAGACCGCGCGCTTTTCCATATGCCCCGCCTCTTGGTCGCCCCGCCCTTTGGCGGCCCCGCCCGTCGCCCGAAACGGCGCGAGGGCCGCCCGCCGGAGCGGACGGCCCTCGGTTGTCGGCCTACTTCTGCACCGTGCGCTCGAACTGGCGCAGCATCTGGTTGCCGCGCTGCACAGCCGAGTCGAGCGCGGCTTGCGCAGTCTTCTTGCCGGCGAGCGCGTCCTCGATCTCCTCGGCCCAGACGTCGCGGATCTGCACGAGATTGCCGAGGCGCAGGCCGCGCGAATTCTCGGTCGGCGGCTTGTTGGTCAGCTCCTTCAGCGGCGTCTCGAGATAGGGGTTGTCCTTGTAGAAGCCGGAAGCCTTCACCTTCTCGTAGGCGGCCGTGGTGATCGGCAGATAGCCCGAGACGGTGTGCAGCGCCGCCTGCCGGTCGGTGTCGGAGAGGAAGGTGAAGAACTTCGCCACGCCCTTGTATTCGGCCGCCGGCTTGCCGCCCATCACCCACAGCGAGGCGCCGCCGAGCGTGGAGTTCTGCGGCGCGCCGGGCACGTCCGGATAATAGGGCATCGGCGCGTTCGCCCAGTCGAACTTCGCGTTGGCCTTCACGTTGCCGTAGAAGCCCGACGAGGTGATCATCACCGGGCATTCGCCGGAGGTGAAGCGCCCCTCGCCCTGATTGGTGCGGCCGGAATAGTCGAAGGTCTTCGTCTTCTGCAGGTCGACGAGGTTCTGCAGATGCTTGACGAACAGCGGCTTGTTGATCGTCAGCTCGGTGTCGAACCCGTCGATGCCGTTGCCCTTGGTGGCGAGCGGCGTGTTGTGCCAGACCGCGAACTGCTCGATGTTGACCCAGGTGATCCAGGCGGTGGCGAAGCCGCAATTGGCGTAGCCGGCGGCCTGCAGTTTCTTGGCCGCCTCGAACAGGTCGGGCCAGGTCTTCGGCGGCGCGTTCGGATCGAGGCCCACCTTCTTGAAGGCGTCCTTGTTGTACCACATCACGGTGGAGGAGGAGTTGAACGGGAAGGAGAGCAACTCGCCCTTCGCCGTCGAATAATAGCCCGCGACGGCGGGCAGATACGACTTCGGATCGAACTTCTCGCCCGCCTCCGCCATCAGTTCGGCGACCGGCTTGATCGCCTTGCCCGCGCCCATCATCGAGGCGGTGCCGACCTCGAACACCTGCAGGATGTGCGGCGCATTGCCGGCGCGGAAGGCGGCGATGCCGGCGTTCAGCGTGTCGGCGTAGCTGCCCTTGTAGGAGGCGACCACCTTGTACTCGCTCTGCGACTTGTTGAAGTCGTCGGCGAGCTTGTTGACGACGTCGTTGTTGGCGCCGGTCATCGCGTGCCACCACTGGATCTCGGTCTGCGCCAGGGCTGCGTGCGACGTCCCCGCGAGCAGCGCCGCGGCGGCGAAAACGGAACGGAATGTCATCGAAAATTCTCCCTGAGCCAGCGCGCCCTTTATCGGAAGTGGCGCGAAGCGTCGCCGCTACGCCCTCTCCATTGCGCGTCCGTGACGGGAGAATGACGGAAGGACGACACGGGAGCAAGACGCGCCCATGCTGCGCCGCGGCGCGGCGCCCGCGACCGGCGCTCCGCGCAACGCCGCCGCGCGTCCGTGCGCATTGACGCGGCCGCGCGCGGGGCGTGACATGCCAGCGCTGGGGGGCGGTTCGGGAGGGACCGCCATGGCCAAGACATCAGCGGCTGAACACGATCATGCGCCGTCGCGTCGCGCCGTTCTGCGCGCCGCCGCGGGGGCGGCCGGCGCCGCCGCGCTCGCGCCCAAGGCCTTCGCGCAAGGCGCGGGCCCCGTCGCGCCGCCGACGACGGTGAGCCAGCCGCCGCGCGACTTCGGGCCGAACGGCGCCCCGACCACCTATTTCAGCGATCCCGACGTGGTCGTCGTCGATCCGTCCTTCAACGGCATGGTGCAGGTCAACAGCGCCATCCAGCGGATCTGGACGGGCGGGCTCTGGGTCGAGGGCCCGGCGTGGAGCGCGCAGGGGCGCTACCTCGTCTGGAGCGACATTCCGAACAACCGTCAGATGCGCTGGATCGAGGACGACGGCCACGTCTCCGTCTTCCGCATGCCGTCCAACAACTCCAACGGCAACAGCTTCGACTTCCAGGGCCGGCAATTGTCCTGCGAGCACCTGACGCGCCGCCTCGTGCGTTACGAGCTCGACGGCTCCGTCACGGTGCTGGCCGACAATTTCGGCGGCAAGCGGCTGAACTCGCCCAACGACGTCGTGCAACATCCCGATGGAAGCTACTGGTTCACCGATCCGCCCTATGGCGGCCAGCTCTACGAGGGCGCGCCCGACGCGAAAGGCGGCCCCTCCAACAGGGCGGGCCGCATCAATCCGCGGCTCGGCCAGCCGCCCGAGATCGGCGCGGCGGTGCGGCAATTGCCGACGCAGGTCTACCGCCTCGATCCCTCGGGCCGGCTCGACGTCGTGATCGCCAACGACGCCGTGCCCGATCCCAACGGCCTGTGCTTCTCGCCGGACTACAACCGCCTCTACGTCGCCTCCACCGGCAAGGGCCCGGGCGACGAGCACGCCGGCGGCAAGGGAGACATCCATGTCTTCGACGTGGCGCCCGACATGAAGCTCGCCAACCACCAGCTGTTCTCGAACTGCATGGTGGACGGCGTCAATTGCGGGCCGGACGGGCTGCGCTGCGACGTCGACGGCAATCTCTGGGCCTCGTCCAACGCCGGCCGCGCCGTCGGCTACAACGGCGTCACGGTCTGGAATCCGGGCGGCAAGCTGATCGGCCGCATCCGCCTGCCGGAGGTGTGCGGCAACGTCTGCTTCGGCGGGCCGAAGCGCAACCGCCTGTTCATGGCGGCCAGCCAGTCGATCTACGCGATCTATCTGAGCACGCAGGGCGCCGCGCCGGGTTGAGCGGCGCGCCGGCGGGGGCGCCTCAGGCGCCCTCGTCGCCGTTTTTCAGATCCTCGGGCCGGGGCATCGAGATGATGTTGTAGCCGGCGTCGATGTGATGAACCTCGCCGGTCACGCCCGCCGAGAGATCGGACAGGAAGTAGACGGCCGAACCGCCGATCTCCTCGATCGTCACCGATTTGCGCAGCGGCGAATGGGCGTGCATGAACGCGTACATGGCGCGCGCCCCGGTGATGCCGGCGCCCGCCAGCGTGCGCACCGGGCCGGGCGAGAGCGCGTTGACGCGAATCCCCTGCGGCCCGAAATCGGCCGCCAGATACCGCACCGACGCCTCGAGCGCGGCCTTGGCGACGCCCATCACGTTGTAGTTCGGCATCACGCGGCTGGAGCCGCCATAGGTGAGCGTGATCATCGAGCCGCCGGCGCTCATCAGCTCGGCCGCGCGCTTGGCGACCTCGGTGAAGGAGAAGCAGGAGATCACCATCGTGCGCGAGAAGTTCTCGCGCGTCGTGTCGGCGTAGCGGCCCTTCAGCTCGTTCTTGTCGGAGAAGCCGATGGCGTGGACGAGGAAGTCGAGCCCGCCCCATTCGCGCCTCAGCGTCTCGAAACAGGCATCGACGCTGGCGAGGTCCTCCACGTCGCAGGGCAGCACGAGCTTCGAGCCGAGCTGCTCGGCCAGCGGCTTCACCCGCTTGCCCAGCGCCTCGCCCTGATAGGTGAAGGCGAGCTCGGCGCCCTGTTTCGCAGCGGCCTCGGCGATGCCCCAGGCGATCGAGTGGCCGTTGGCCACGCCCATGATCAGGCCGCGTTTTCCCTTCATCAGCACGTGAAATCGTCTCCGAACGTCGTTCGCAAATCAGCGCGCCTTCTCCCGCGATCGGCCCGCCGCGTGAAATCACGAATGATTGCGGATCATTTCACGCGCGCCCCGCCGCGCGTCGCGCGCGGTCCTCCGCACGTCACGCCGCCGCGCCCCGCGCGGCCGCGACGAAGGCGGCGATCATCGCCTCGTCCTTGACTCCCGGCGCGCGCTCGACTCCGGACGACACGTCGACGCCCGGCGCGTTCGTCAGGCGGATCGCCTCGGCGACATTGCCGGGGCCGAGCCCGCCCGAGAGCAGCCAGGGCCGCTTCGGCGCGAACCCCTTCACCAGCCGCCAGTCGAAGGCGACGCCGTTGCCGCCGGGCAGGGCCGCGCCGGCCGGCGGTTTGGCGTCGATCAGCAGGCGGTCGGCCGCCTCGGCGTAGGCGGCGACGGGGGCGAGGTCGGCGGCGCTCGCCACGCCGAGCGCCTTCATGACCGGACGGCGGACGCGGTCGCGGATCTGGCGGACCCGCTCCGGGCTCTCCTTGCCGTGCAGCTGCAGAAGGTCGGGGCCGAGCGCCGCCGTGACCATGTCGAGCATGGCGTCGTCGGGATCGACCATCAGCGCGACGATCTCGGCCTTGCCGCGCGCCATCGCCGCCAGCTCGGGCGCCGCCGCCAGCCTCAAATGTCGGGGACTCTTGGGAAAAAAGACGAAGCCGACCATGTCGGCGCCCGCCGAGAGCGCCGCCTCGAGCGTCGGCGCCGTCGTGAGCCCGCAGATTTTCACCCGCACCGTGGCGTCTCCCTTGCGCCGCCTGATTTGCCAGTGCGGACGGCGGCGACTATCTACCGCAAGCGGCGGCGGCCGCAACCGGGAAGGCGCGGACGGGTTAAGCGCGAGGAGGGGGCTGCATGGCGCGCGACGTCACCGACGCCACGACGATCGAGGGGCGCGACGATCTCGTCGCCTGGCTCGAAAAGGGGAACAAGAGCCCGGACCGCTTCCGCGTCGGCACGGAGCACGAGAAGGTTCCCTTCTACAAGGCGGGCAACGTCCCCGTGCCCTATGCCGGGCCGCGCGGCGTGCGCGCGCTGCTCGAAGGCATGCAGGGCCTGCTCGGCTGGGAGCCGATCATGGAGGGGGAGACGATCATCGGCCTCCTCGACGTGACGGGCGGCGGGGCGATCTCGCTCGAGCCCGGCGGGCAGTTCGAGCTGTCCGGCGCGCCGGTGCAGACGATCCACCAGACCTGTTCCGAGTTGAACGCCCATCTCGCCCAGATCAAGGAGATCGCCGAGCCGCTCGGCATCGGATTTCTATCCCTCGGCATGAGCCCGAAATGGACGCGCGCTGAGACGCCCGTCATGCCCAAGGGCCGCTACCGCATCATGTCGGCCTACATGCCGAAGGTCGGCTCGTATGGTCTCGACATGATGTTCCGCACCGCCACCGTGCAGGCCAATCTCGACTTCTCGAGCGAGGCCGACATGGTGCGCAAGCTGCGCGTCGGTGTGGCGCTGCAGCCGGTGGCGACCGCCCTCTACGCCAATTCGCCTTTCACCGACGGCAAGCTCAACGGCTTCCTGTCGATGCGCTCGGAAATCTGGCGCGACACCGACAACGCCCGCGCCGGCATGCTGCCCTTCGCCTTCGAGGACGGCATGGGCTTCGAGCGTTACGTCGATTACGCGCTCGACGTGCCGATGTATTTCGTCAAGCGCGGCGACGTCTATCACGACGTGACCGGCGCGTCGTTCCGCGACCTGCTGGCCGGGCGCCTGCCGCAGATGCCGGGCGAGCGCGCCACCATCTCCGACTGGGCCAATCATCTCTCGACGATCTTCCCCGAGGTGCGGCTGAAGCGGTATCTCGAAATGCGGGGATGCGACGTCGGCGGCAACCGGATGATCTGCTCCATGCCGGCGCTGTTCGTCGGGCTCTACTATCACCAGCCCTCGCTCGACGCCGCGTGGGATCTGGTCAAGGGCTGGAGCGCCGCCGAGCGCCAGACGCTGCGCGACGACGTTCCGCGTCTGGCCCTCGACGCACAAATTCGCGGCCGAAGCTTGCGCGAGGTCGCGCGCGAGGTCGTCGCGCTCGCCCGCGCCGGCCTCGCCGCGCGCCGTCGCCTCGACAGCCAGGGCCGCGACGAGACGCGCTTTCTCGAACCGCTGGAGCGCATCGTCGAGACCGGCCGCGTCAACGCGCAGGATCTCGTCGACAGGTTCAACGGCCCGTGGGGCGGCTCGGTCGAGCCCGCCTTCGACGAGGCCGTCTACTGAGGGAGCGGGCGATGGGCCGGCAGGTCGACTATTATTTCTCGCTCGCCTCGCCCTGGGCCTATCTCGGCCACGCCGAGTTCATGCGGATCGCGGCCGCTCAGGACGCGCGGGTGGCGTTCAGGCCGGTGTTCCTGCGCGATCTGTTCGACCAGACCGGCGGCCTGCCGCTGCCGCGCCGCCACCCCGTGCGCCAGCGCTATCGCCTCGTCGATCTGCAACGCTGGCGCGCCGCGCGCGGCCTGCCGCTCGTGCTGGCGCCCAGGCACGTTCCGTTCGATCCCGCGCCGCCCGACCGCGTCGCCGTCGTCCTCGCCGACGATGCGGCGGCCTGCGACGCCTATGTCCGCGCCGCGTTCGCGGCCGCCTTCGTCGAGGAGCGCGATCTCGCCGATCCGGCGACGCTCGCCGCCTGCGTGGCGGCGGCCGGGCGCGATCCCGACGCCGTTCTGGCGCGGGCGCAGTCGGTCGAAATCGGCGAGGCCTACGCCCGCAACGAGCGCGCGGCGCTGGCGGCCGACGTGTTCGGCTCGCCCTCCTATGTCCTCGACGGCGAGGTGTTCTGGGGGCAGGACCGGCTGGCCCTGCTGGCGGACGCGCTCGCCTCCGGCCGCGCGCCCTACCGGCCAGCCTGATCGGGTTCGCGCAGCGCGTAGGCGGTGGTCGACTTCACCCGCTCCATGGCGAAGCGCGAGCTGACGTTCTTCATCGGGAACTCGCCGATCAGCCGCTTGTAGAAGCGGTCGTACTCGGCCATGTCCGCCACCACGACGCGCAGCATGTAGTCGACGTCGCCGGCCATCCGGTAGACGTCCATCACCTCCGGCATCGCCTCGACCGCCGCCGAAAAGCGCGCGATCCAGGCCTGCGAATGGTCCGGCGACTCGATCGACACGAATACGGTGAGGCCGAGGCCGATCCGCTCCGGCGAGACCAGAGCGACGCGCGACAGGATCACGCCGTCCTGCTCGAGCTTCTGGATGCGCTTCCAGCACGGCGTCTGCGACAGGCCCACCTTGTCCGACAGCTCGGCCAGCGACAGCGTCGCGTCGACCTGCAGCAGGGCGAGAATCTTGCGGTCGATGCGATCCATTTCCCGAACGCCGCTGCGCATAGAAAAATATCCTCGTTCTTGCGGACATGACAGCAATAATTTCTGTTTTGCCGCCGCAATATTGCGGTTCATAGAAATTTTTTCTACCTAACGCAACCTTCTCTTGCGCATCGCTCCGGAGCGTCCGTCATGATCCCCCCCGTCAACCGCCGCGCCCTCCTCGCCGGCGCCGGCGCCGCCGCGCTCCTGCCTGCCGCGCTCCTGCCGTCGGGTTTCGCGCGGGCGCAGACGCGTCGCACGCCGGTGCGCGTCGGCGTCATTCCCATCGTCGGCGCCGCGCCGCTGTTCGTCGCCGAGGGCGAGGGCTGGCTGAAGCAGGCCGGCCTCGACCTGACGGTGACGACCTTCGAGTCGGGCCCGAACATGATCCAGGCGCTCGCCTCCGGCACCGTCGACGTCTATGTCGCCGGCGTCGCCCCGCTTGGCGTCGCGCGCGCCCGCGGCGTCGACGTGAAGGTGGTGGCCGCCACGGCGACGGGCGAGAACGTGCTCGTCGTCTCGCCCCGCCTCGCCGCGCATTTCGCCGCCGGCGTCGCCCCCGCCGAGGCGTTCCGCAAATATCGCGCCGCCGCCGGCAAGCCGGCCAAACTCTCGACCCAGCCGGCCGGCTCGGTGCCGAATACGACGCTGCAATACTGGCTGTGGGAAGTGGCGAAAGTCGCCAGGGAGGACGTCGAGATCGCGCCGATGGGCATCGACGCGACGCAGCAGGCGATCCTGTCGGACGCGGTGGAGGGCGGCACGGTGCGCGAGCCCGCCCTCACCATCATCCAGAAGCGCAATCCGCGCGTGAAGCTCGTCGCCTCGGGCGACGAGATGTTTCCCGGCCAGCCCGGCACCGTCGTCGCCGTCTCCGGCGCCTTCGCCGGCAAGGAGGGGGCGGCCGTCCAGTCGCTCGTCTCCGGCCTCGTCAAGGCCGTCGATCTTCTCGGCAAGGACGTGCCGAAGGTGGCGCCGCACGTCGCCGCCAGCCTCGGCAAGGGGCTCGTCGACGCGGCGCTGATCGCCGACGCGCTGCGCTCGCCGGCCTCGAAATTCGTCGCCGATCCGCGCGTCATCGTCGGCCCGTCGAAGGCGATGCAGGCCTATCAGGTCAAGCTCGGTTCGCTGAAGGAGGAGGCCCCGCTCGACGCGCTGTTCGACGCGAGCTTCTTCCTGAAGGCCGTCGGCGGCTGATGACCATGTCGACGGCGATCGAGGCGGGCGCCGCCCCGCCTGCGCGCCCCCGCCGGCGCCCGATTCCCGCGGCGGCGCTCGCCGCGGCCGGGCTCGCCGCGCTCCTGCTGCTGTGGGAGGCCGTCCCGCGCCTCGGTCTCGTCAGCGCGACGATGATGCCGCCGCCGAGCGCGCTGCCGGCGGTGTTCATGGACGAGCTGCGCTCGGGCGCCTGGACGGGCGCGATCCTCGCCAGCCTGTCGCATTACCTCGCCGGCCTCGCCGTCGGCGCCGGCCTCGGCGTCGCGCTCGGCGTCGCCGCCGGCATGTCGCGCGCCTTCGAGGCGGCGACCGCCTGGATCGTGCGCGTGCTGCGGCCCATTCCGGGCCTCGCCTGGGTGCCGTTCGCGATCATCTGGTTCGGCGTGTCGACGCGCGCGGCCGTGTTCATCATCGCCGTCGGCGTGTTCTGGATCGTCTTTTTCGCCGCGCAGGGCGCGGTGCGCGGCGTCGACCGCGATCTGATCGAGGTGGCGGACGCCTTCGGCTTCCGCTCCGCCCGCGAGCGGCTGGTGAAAATCCTGCTGCCCGCCGCCTCGCCCGGCATTCTCGTCGGCCTGCGCACCGCGCTCGGTCAGGCGTGGATGGCGGTGGTGGCGGCCGAGATCTTCGGCGTCGCCGGCCTCGGCCAGCGCATGATGCAGGCCTCGAGCCTGCTCGCGACCGAGACGGTGGTCGTCTACATGCTGACGATGGCCGCGCTCTACGGCCTGTTCGACGCCGGCTTCGTCGCGTTGCAACGCTGGGCGCTCCGATGGAAAGCGTGATCGACATTCGCGGCCTCGGCCTCGCCTTCGAGCGCGACGGCAAGCGCGCCGAGGTGCTGCGCGGGCTGGATCTGAGCGTCGCGCGCGGCTCCTTCGTCGCCATCGTCGGCGCCTCGGGCGTCGGCAAGTCGACGCTGTTGCGCGTCCTCATCGGCCTCGCCGAGGCCAGCGCCGGCTCGGTGCGCGTCAGCCCGCGCGGGGCCGAGCGCCAGCCCGTCGCGCTCGTGTTTCAGGATGCGCGCCTGCTGCCGTGGCGGCGCGTCGTCGACAATGTCGCCTTCGGCCTCGAGGGGAGCGGCCTGTCGCGCGCCGAACGCCGGGCGAAGGCGCGCGCGGCGCTCGCCATTGTCGGCCTCGCCGATTTCGCCGAGCGCTGGCCGCATCAGCTCTCCGGCGGCCAGCGCCAGCGCGTCTCGCTCGCCCGGGCGCTGGCGGTCGAGCCGGAAGTGCTGCTGATGGACGAGCCCTTCTCGGCGCTCGACGCCATCACCCGCGAGGGCTTGCAGGACGAGCTGACGCGCATCTGGGCCAAGACCGGCAAGACCATCCTGTTCGTCACGCACGACCTCGAGGAGGCGACCTATCTGGCCGACCGCGTGGTCGTGCTCGCCGGCGCGCCCGGCCGCGCGGTCGCCGATCACATCGTCGAGGCGCCGCGCCCGCGCAGCCGCGGCGACGCCCGCGACGAGGCGCTGCACGCCAGCGTGCGCCATCATCTCGGCGGCGAGGAGCTGCGCGATGGGGCGGGCGTCTGAGCGAGGGCCGATTGTGCCGGCGCGCGAAGCCGGTCTAGGCTCGCCGCGGGAAGGGAGGCGGCGTCTCCCGGCGGAGCGCGCATGGACCAGCCCGTCAGCGCCGACAAGCACCGCGCGAGCCTGCGCCGCATCCTGCCTGTCTATTTCGACGATCTCGACGAGGCGCTGTTCGACGAGCTGATCGGCCGTCTCGCTTTGCTCGATTGCGCGGCCGGCGACGTGCTCTTCCATCAGGGCGAGCCGAGCGGCGATCTGTTCTTCGTGCTGAGCGGGCGCTTCCGCGCGGTGCGCGCCGAGGACGGCAAGGCGAGGACGCTCGGCGAGATCGCCCGCGGCGAAACCATCGGCGAACTCTCGCTGTTCACAGGCGAGGCGCGCAGCGCCACCATCGTCGCCCTGCGCGCCTCGACCGTGGCGCGGCTGACGCGCGCCGATTTCGAGCGCATCCTGGCGCTGCAGCCCTCCATCGCCATCGCCACCGCGCGCCTCGTCATCGACAGGTTCCGCCGCGCCGAGCGCGTGCCGGCCCGGCGCGGCCGCGCCGCGACGATCTGCGTCGCCCCGCTCACGCCCGGCGTCGACGCGCGCGCCCTCGCCGAGGATCTGCGCGCGATGCTGGCGGGCGAGGGCCGCGTCGGCGTCGTCGCCCAGTCGGACGAGACGGCCGCGCGCGAGGCCGAGGCCATCGACGGCGCCGAGGCGCGTCACGACGTGCTGATCCTCGTCGCCGACGCGGCGGCGACGGAGTGGACGCGCCGCGCCACGCAGGCGGCCGACGACATCCTGCTCGTCGCCGACGCGCGCGCGCAGTCCTGCCTCGTCGACGTCGAGCGCACGCTGCTGGTCGACGAGCGCAGCCACGCGGTGGCGCGCCGCACGCTCGTGCTGCTGCACGAGGCCGGAACGCGCGCCCCGCGCGACACGACGCTCTGGCTCGACGCGCACGCCGTCGATCGCCACATCCATCTGCGCCGCGGCGAGCGTCGCGATCTGGCGCGCCTCGCGCGGCTTGTGTCCGGCCGCTCGGTCGGGCTCGTCCTGTCCGGCGGCGGGGCGCGCGGTTTCGCCCATGTCGGCGCGCTGCTGGCGCTCGAGGAGGCGGGGATCGAGCCCGATCATCTCGGCGGCTCGAGCATGGGCGCCATCGTCGCGTCCTTCCCCGCCTGCGATCTGCGCGGGCGCGATCTCGTCGAGGCCGTGCGCGCCGTGTTCGATCCCAATCCGACGCGCGACTACAATCCTCTGCCCGTCACCGCGCTGCTGCGCGGGCGCCGCGCGCGCGCCGCCTGCGAGCGCGCGGTCACCGCCATGAACGGCGCGCTGATCGACATCGAGGACATGTGGCGGCCGTATTTTCTGGTCGCCAGCGACGTGACGCATAACGCCGAGGCGATCCTGAAGCGCGGCGCGCTCGACCGCGCATTGCGCGCGACCTTCTCGATTCCCGGCGTCTTTCCGCCCGTGCCGATCGGCGGCCGTCTGATGGTCGACGGCGCGCTGTGCAACAACTTCCCCGTCGACGTGATGGAGCAGGCGGGCGTCGCGACCATCGTCGGCTCCGACGTGCTGGCCGAGAACGCGGCCGGCCATGACGGGCCGGAGCTTCCCTCCGACTGGCGCCTGCTGATCGACCGGCTGCGCCCGCGCGCGCGCCGGCGCTGGCGCGTGCCCGGCCTCATCGACATTCTGGTCAACGCGCCGCTGCTTGGCTCGGCCGCGCGCCAGCGCGAGATGCGCCGGCGGGTCGATCTCCTGATCCGCCCGGACGCGAGCGCCTTCGGCCATCTCGACTGGGCGCGCTTCGACGACATCGTGAGCGCCGGGCGCGACGCGGCGCGCCGCGCGCTCCAGGCTGCCGATCCCGCGCTGCTCGCGCGGCTGCGCTGACCCTCAGCTGGCCTCGAGAAACCGCTCGGCCTCGGCGAGATCGACCGAGACGAGCTGGCTGACGCCGCGCTCGGCCATCGTCACGCCGAACAGGCGATCCATGCGCGCCATCGTGATCGGATTGTGCGTGATGGTGACGAAGCGCGTGTCGGTCTTCTTGCGCATCGCCTCGAGCAGATCGCAGAAGCGCTCGACGTTGGAATCGTCCAGCGGCGCGTCCACCTCGTCGAGCACGCAGATCGGCGAAGGGTTGGTGAGGAACACCGCGAAGATCAGAGACATCGCCGTCAACGCCTGCTCGCCGCCCGAGAGCAGCGACATCGTTTGCGGCTTCTTGCCCGGCGGGCGCGCCAGAATCTCGAGGCCCGCCTCGAGCGGATCGTCCGACTCGACCAGTTGCAGCTCCGCCTCGCCGCCGCCGAACAGCGTCGTGAACAGCTCCTTGAAATGGCCGTTGACGATGTCGAAGGCGGCCAGCAGCCGCTCGCGCCCCTCGCGGTTGAGGCTCTGGATGGCGCCGCGCAACTTGCGGATCGCCTCGTTGAGATCGTCGCGCTCCGTGACGAGCGACTCGCGGCTCGTCTCCACCTCGACGAGTTCGTCGTCGGCGCGCAGATTGACGGCGCCGAGCCGCTCGCGGTCCGCCTTCAGGCTTTCGAGCTTCTTCTCGATCGTCGCGACGTCGGGCAGGCTGGCGTCGGGGTCGACGCCGGCCAGGCGCGGCAGCTCCGCCGGCTCGGTTTCGAGATCGGTGGCGATCTGGTGGGCGATGTCGGCGACGCGCTGGCGCAGCGCCTCGGCCTGCGCCTCGCTGCGGGCGCGCGCCTCGCGCGCCTCCGCCATCGCGTCGAGCGCGCCGCGCGCCTGCCTATCCGCCTCGGTCAGCGCGGCCTCGGCCTCGGCGCGCTTGTCGGAGGCTTCCTTGCGCTGCGCCTCGGCCGAATCGATCTCGTCGATCAGCGCGCGGCGCTGCGCCAGAAACGTGGTCGGCGCGTCTTCCAGCGTCAGCCGCTCTTCCTGCAAGTCGGTCGCGCGAAGCTCGTGCGCCTCGATCTGCTCGACCGCGCGCGCCTGACGCTCGCCCCAGGAGACGCGGTCGGCGGCGATGGCGGCGAGCCGGCGCTGGCGCAGCTCGGCCTCGCGCGCCAGCCCCTGCGCGGCGGCGCGCGCCTCGGCGACTTCAGCGCGGTCGCGCGCGGCGGTCGCGCGGGCGGCCTCCAGCGCGGTCGCAAGTTCGGCGGTGGCGACGAGCCCGGCGAGCGCCTCGGCCGCGGCCTCCATCTTGGCCTGCGCCTCCTCGTGCGCCTCCTCGAGGCGCGTCGTCGCCTCGTCGAGCGCGGACAGGCGCGAGGCGACCTCGTTGCGCTTGCGCTCGGCGGCGGCGGCGCGGCCGCGCGCCTCTTCGAGCGCGCGCAGGGCGGCGCGCTGGGCCTGCCGGGCCTCGGCCTCGCGCTCGGCGGCCTGCCGCAGCGCGGTCTGCGCCGCGTCGGCGCGCTCGCGCATCGCCTCGGCTGCCTCGCGCGCGGCCTCGGCCTCGATCCGCAGATCGCCGAGCCTGTTCTTTTCGGCAAGGCGCCGGGCGGCCGGGGTCGGCGCCTCGGCGGCGGCGACGAGGCCGTCCCAGCGCCACAAATCGCCTTCCTTCGAGACGAGGCGCTGGCCGGGCTTCAGCAGCGTGGCCAGATGCGCGCCCTCGGCGCGCAGCACGACGCCGATCTGCGCCAGGCGCCGCGCCAGCGCCGCCGGCGCGGCGACGCGCGTCGCCAGCGATTCGACGCCGGGCGGCAGGGCGGGATCGTCGGCGTGCGCGGGGCTCTCGCGCCAATGCGCGGGGGCGGACGGGTTGGTCGAGGCGTCGAGATCGTCGCCGAGCGCCGCGCCGAGCGCGGCCTCGTAGCCCTTGGCGACCGAAATCGCCTCGACGACCGGGGGCCACAGGTCGCTGGCGCCCGAATCGAGCAGCTTGGCGAGGGTGCGCGCCTCCGTCTCCAGCCGCTGCGCCTTGCGCTCGGCCTCGGCCAGCGGCCCGCGCATGGCGGTCTCGGCCTCGCGGGCGGCGACATGCGCCTCCTCGGCGGTCAGCGCGCGGCCCTCGGCCTCCTCGGCGGCGATCTGCGCAGCCTCCAGCGCCGCCTCGGCGCGCGCGGCCTCCTCGCCGTCGCCGGCGCCCTCCATCAGGGCGGCGCGCTCGGCGGCGACGCGGGCGCGCTCGCCCTCGACGCGCGCGGCGCGCTGGGTGTCCTCGCGCAGCGCGGACTCGAGCGCATTGCGGCGGGCGTTGATGTCGGACAGCGCGGCCTGCGCGTCGGCGAGCCGGCGCTCGGAGCCGGCGAGCGCCTCCTCGGCGAGGATCAGCCGCTCCTGCGCGGCCTCCGTCGTCTCGGCGCTCGATTCGGCCTCGCCCGCCAGCGTCTCGGCCTCGGCGGCGAGCCGCTCGAGCACGCCGCGCGCATCCTCGATCAGCGCCTTCTCGCGGGCGAGATCCTGCGCCGCCTGGGCGATGCGGCGGTCGAGATCGGCGGCGCGTTCCTTGGCGCGGCGCTCCTCGCCCTCCAGCGCCTCGCGCGCCAGCACGAGGCGTTGCAGCACGGCGCCGGCGCGCGCCTCGTTCTCGCGCAGGCCGGGCAGGGCGTGCGCGGCGAGCGCCTGCAGGCGCGCGGCCTCGCCTTGCAGGCGGGTGCGCTCGGCGACCTCGCGCGTGTCGGCGTCGAAGCGGCTCACCGCCTCGATCAGCCCGCGCTGGGCCTCGCGATGGCCGACGAAGAGGACGAGCGCCTCCTGCCGGCGGATGTCGGCGGCGAGCGATTTGTAGCGGCTCGCCTGTCGGGCCTGCCGCTTCAGACTGTCGGCCTGCGCCTCGATCTGCTTCAGCACGTCCTCGAGGCGGACGAGATTGTCCTCCGCCGCCTTCAGGCGCAGCTCCGCCTCGTGCCGGCGCGAATGCAGGCCGGCGACGCCGGCCGCTTCTTCCAGAATGCGGCGGCGCGCCTGCGGCTTGGCGTTGATCAGTTCGCCGATCTGCCCCTGCCGCACCATCGCCGGCGAGCGGGCGCCGGTGGAGGCGTCGGCGAACAGCAGCTGCACGTCGCGGGCGCGCACCTCGCGCCCGTTGACGCGATAAGTCGAGCCTTCCTCGCGCTCGATCTTGCGCGACACCTCGAGGATTTCGGCGTCGTTGAAGGCGGCCGGCGCGGTGCGGTCGGCATTGTCGAGCACCAGCGCGACTTCCGCCGTGTTGCGGGCGGGGCGGTTGCCGGAGCCGGAGAAGATCACGTCGTCCATGCCGGACGCGCGCATGTTCTTGGTCGAGTTCTCGCCCATGACCCAGCGCATGGCCTCGACGAGATTCGACTTGCCGCAGCCGTTCGGCCCGACGACGCCGGTCAGGCCCGGCTCGATGACGAAATCGGTCGCCTCGCAGAAGGATTTGAACCCGGCGATCCGGAGCTTGTGGAATTTCATCGCCTCTCACCCCGGCGCGCGTCGACGCGCGCCGGCGCGGCGCCGCGGTCAGTTCTTGAGATAGGGGGCGAGAAGCTTGTCCAGTTCGTCAACCGTGATGGCTCCCACCTGCCTCTTGCCGTTGATGAAGAACGTCGGCGTCGAATTGATGCCGAATGCGTCGGAGGCTGCGTCCCGCCCTTTGGTCAAGGCGTCATAAAGCTCCTGATTCTTCAAGCAGGACTCGAAACTTTCCTGTGTGAAACCGGCCTGTTTCACAAGATTCTGGAGCGCGGCGATCGGTTTCTGGACCACCCACTCGGATTGCTTGGAGAACAGCAGCGAGACGAGCGCGTCGCGCTTGTCGTCGCCGCCGCAGCGCGCCAGCATCGAGGCGGCCGCCGCCAGCGGGTCGAGCGGGAAGTCGCGCATCGTGAAGCGCACCTTGCCCGTGTCGATATATTTCGATTTCAGCGTGGGATAGGTCGTCTCGTGGAAATGCGCGCAGTGGCCGCAGGTCATCGAGGCGTATTCGACAATGGTGGCCGGCGCGTCCTTCGAGCCCTGCCAGTAGTCCTTGGCGGCGCCCTCCTTGAGCAGATCCTCCAACTTCACGTCGGGCTTGGCGTCCTGCGCCAAAGCGGGCGCGAAGGGAAAGGCGAGGGCGGCGGCGCCGGCCGCGGACAAAGCGGCGAACTGGCGGCGGGTCAGGCGCATCGAAAACTCCGGTCTGGCCGGCGAAGACCGGCGATATCGACATTTGACAATAGAGAGCGGGCGATTTGTGGCAAGCCGGGCGGGCCGGCGTAAGATCCGGTTTGCGCGAGACGGCTGGGGAGGCTCAAAATTCTCGCCTCTCCACCCCGTGAGCAATGTTCATGGCGCATGGCAGCGTTGACTCTCCGGCGTGGCCTGTGCAGTTTGCCGCCAGCCGTGAACATCAGCTCCGCAGAGAGCGCGAACGCGGCTGGAGGAAACGCCCAATCCCAACGCCCAATCCGTGGATTGGCCCGAAGCGCCGCCGAGACCCCTCGCGCGGCGCTTCGCGTTTCAGGGGCCGTTTCAGGGCTTTGCGCGCTCGAAGCGGCGTTCGGGGGATTGCCCGCCATCCGCATAGGTCAGCCGCACGACGATCGCGCGCGCCCCGCGCGGCGCCCTGAAATACGGCGTCACGTCGTTCGGAATGGCGGCCGGCCGGGCCGGGTCGCAGGGCGGCAACGCCAGCGCCTTCATCGGCCCGTCGTCGACGCCGATCTCCGCCCTGGCGATGCCGCAGCGATAGCTGACGAGCTGGGTGTAGTAGACGAGGTCGGCAGCCCCGGCCTCGCCGAAGGCGATCCAGCTCGTCCAGAACTGGTCGAGGATCTGCCGCTGGCCGGCCGCCATCTCCTTCATCGGCTCGAACGGAACCGGGAAAGGCCCGGCGCGCCGCCCGCCGGCGTCGTCGTAGACGATCTCGACCGGCCCGCTCGCCCCCGGCGGCAGTTGCACGAGTGGATTGGCGGCGGGCCGGCCGGTGCGCGGGTCGAGCGCGGCGGACGCGCCGGTCATCGCGAACCCGTCCTGCCCCGGCAGCTTCCAGCCGAGCGCCAGCGCCGCCTCCGGCGCGGTGATCGTCATCGTCCACCCCGCGCTCGACTGCATGAAGGTGACGCGCGGCGTCGTCGCCGCCGGCTCCAGCTCGCGGGAGAGCTGGGCGCGCCGGGCGCGCGCCTTGTCCAGCCAGTCCGCCCCGACGGAGGCGTCGAGAAAGAAGCGCGAGGCCCGTCCGTCGGCGTCGGCGGCCAGATAGGCGTCGAGCGCGGCCGCCTCGGCGCGCTTGTCGAAGATGGTTTGCAGCGCCATCCGGTCGGCCGAGGATTCGGCGGCGGACAGGTAGTGCGCCGGCGCGTAGTCGGGCCGCGCGGCGGCGACCTCGGCGACGCGCCGCCGCCGGTCCTCGCCCTCGAATTGCTGGGCGTGGACGAGCTCGTAGGCCGGCCCGCCCGGCGCGCGGGCGAGCCGCGCGAACAGCTCGCGGGCGTCGGCCCGCCCGTCCTGCGCGCGGATGAGCGCGGCCAGCCGCAGCAGAGGGTCGATCGTCTCGGTCCCCTGTTCGGCGAGCGCCAGATAGTCGCGCCGCGCCTTCGCCGCCTCGCCCTGCGCCTCGGCCGCGCGCGCGTCGCGATAAAGTTCGGCCGCCGTGCGCGGCGCCGGCGCGGGTGCGGGCGTCGCAGTCGGCGGGGCGGGCTCGGGCGCGGCGGCCTGCGGCGGCGCGCTCGCCTGTTGCGGCGCGGCGGGCTCGGGCCGCGGCGCGCGCGGCCACAGCGCGACGGCCAGACCCGCGAGCACCAGCGCGCCGACGCCCGCGCCGATCAGCGCGACAGGCGCGCGCCGCGGCGCCGGCTGCGGCGCTCGCCGGTCGCGCGCCGGGCGAACTCGCCATGCTTCATTTCGACGACGAAGGCGTGCACCGGCTGCGGAATGTTCTTCACCTCCTGCGCGCCGATGTCGCGAAAGGCGACGGAGATCTTGTTGGCCACCTGCTCGTAGACGCCGCGCGAGACGCAGATGCCGCCGGGCTCGGCGATGCCCTCGAGCCGCGCGGCGATGTTGACGCCGTCGCCGAGCAGGTCGCCGGCGCGCTCCACCACGTCGCCGATGGTGACGCCGATGCGGAACAGCATCAGCTTGTCGGCGCTGTAGCCGAGGTTGCGCGTGCGCATCGATTCCTGGATGTCGATGGCGCAGCGCACCGCCTCGACGGCGCTGGAGAACTCCGCCAGCACCGCGTCGCCGGCGGTGTTGAACACGCGCCCTCCCGCCTTCGACACGAAATCCTGAAACACCTCGCGGTAGGAGGCGAGGCGGCCCAGCGTCTCCTCCTCGTCCTGCGCGACGAGGCGGCTGTAGCCGGCGACGTCGGCGGCGACGATGGCGGCGATCTTGCGCTTCATCGCGGGACGTTCCTCGCTCATCGTCTCGCCTCGCTCAGAAGAAGGTGCGCACGGCGTCGATCACCGTGTAGTCCTCGTCGACGACATAGAGCACGCGCCATTTGTCGAAGGTGGTGCAGGGGTGGCCGATGCCGAAGCCGACGAGATCGCCGGCGCCGATCGGCGAATCCGGCGTCATCACGAGGTGGCCGTGCTGATCGTTCATGGCGACGAGCGCGGTCGCTCCCGGCAGCGGCTGCGCGCGCGCCGGGCCGCGCGCGGCGCGCCAGGCGAGCGGCGTCGGCAGGCCGTTGTCGAAACTCGCGTCGCGCTTGCCCATCGTCACGATGGCGCGCGCCGGCTCGGGGCGCGACTGCACCGCGGCCCACACTTCGAGCGCCGCCTCGAGGCCGCCCTCCGGCATGGCGAAGTGATGTCTGCGCGCGGATGCGCGCGAACGATTGCGCGTAGTTGATCGAATCGTGGCTGAGATAGCAGCCGCTGCGCAAGAGGCGCTGGACTGGCTGGCCGAGATCGACGGACGCGAAGGCCTCGCCCACACGGTCGAAGAAGGCGCTGCCGCCGGCCGTCAGCACGACCGGCTTGCCGGCCGCGAACAGGCTCTCCGCCGCCGCCGCGCGCGCGACGGAGACGATTGTTTCCAGCACGGCGTCGATGGCGCCGATGTCCGAGAGCAGCCCCTCGAAAGCTTCGACGCCGCGCAGTTCGAGCCCCGGCGCGGCGGCGACGGCGCGCGCCACGGCAAGCGCCAGCGCAGGGTCGCGCGCGCCGGTGCGCCCGCCCTGAAAGCCGATCTCGACGAACACGCCGAGCGGACGCTTTGCCCGCGCCCGCGCCGCGCCCTCGGCGAGCGCGGCGACGCCTTCGAGCGAGTCGGCGAGGCAGAACAGCTCGAAGCCGTCGTCGCACGAGAGCGCTGCGAAGCAGGCGTCGACGGCCGGCCGGCCCACCGGCTGGTTGGCGAGCACGGCGCGCGGAAAGCCGAAGCGGCGCACCACGGCGAGCTGCTGCACGGTCGCCACCGTGATCGCGAAGGCGCCGTCGCGCATCTGCAACGCGAAAAGCTGCGGCGCCATTGTCGTCTTGCCGTGCGGGGCGAGCGTCAGCCCGTTGGCGGCGGCGAAATCCGACATCCATCGGCTGTTGGCGGCGAGCCGATCCGCCCGCAACACCGCGACCGGGAAGGGCAGATCGCCGGCCAGCACGTTCCAGCGGCCGTCCGCGATGTCGCCGAGGCGCAGCCGCGCGTCGTGCGGAACGCCCTTCGTCGTCGCGTCGAGCGTAAAGCCGTCGATCTCGTGCGCGTCGGCGGGCGGGCGGGGCAGGCGGTGCGGATGGGTCATGCGGCGTCCTTGCGTCGGCCCCAGCATAGCGCAGGATGTGGGCGCGCAACCTCGCCTCAGCGCCGGCGGTCGGCCTCGATCTGCGCGCCGAGACGGGTGAGCGCCTCGCGCAGGCCCTCGTCCGCGATTCCTGCGGCGGCCTCGGCGGCGCGGGCGCGCTCGGCGGCGTCCGGGGCGGGGCGCGCGCGCTTCCTCGGCGCCGGGCGCGGCAGCGGCCCCTGCTGGAGTTGCAGCCGCTCGACGCAGCGCCAGCCGAGATGCGCGTGACGCGCTCGAGCACGAGCGGGGCCAGATGCTGGAGTTCGAGCGCGAAAGCGCCTTCCACGCGCACTGCTAGCGTCGCGGGCCTCGCGGCCTCGGGGTCCGCCCGCCGCCCGCCCGGCGGCCAGATCAGACGGATCGGCGCGCTGACGGCGGCGAGCCGCTCGCCGACGATCTGAGGCCAGGCCAGAACGATCTCGCTTTCGCCGAACCCCTGCTTGCGCAGCGTCGGGGCGATGCATCCCTCGAGGATCTGCGCCAGTCGCGTTGGCCCGCGCGGCGGTTTCATCGCGCCTCCTCCGCTTTGCGGTCGCCGTGCGGCGGCTTGGCGCCTCAGCGCATCGCCGAGGCCTCCTGCACCGCCTCGCCGTCGATCTCGACCAGATAGCCCGGATCGGCCAGCCCCGCCACCTCCAGATAGGTGCAGGCCGGCGCGTGATTGCCGAGCTTGGCCTCGCGCACGGCGCGGAAGGCGGCGACCGAGCCCGGCCGCGTCGCATAGCAGGTGATCCGCACGAGGTCGGTCGGGGCGAGGCCGGCGGCGGCGAGCAGCGCGAACAGATTGTCGAAGGCCTGCGCCAACTGCGCCTCGACGCCCTGCGCCAGCGCGCCGGAAGCGTTCGCGCCGATCTGGCCGGAAATCAGCAGGCGCTTGTATGCCGCCCCGACGGCGACGGCCTGGCTGTAGCGGGAGGCGGGCTTGGGAACGTTGGGAGGGTTGAGATAGCGGGGCATGAACGACCTTTGCGAAAATCCGGCGTCGCACGGCAACAACGCGCTTTAGCCCATGCCGGTGACGATCCTCAATGCCCAGCTTCGCGCCTTTTCGCCGGCGGCGCGTTGCGCGCCGTCAAGCTGACGCAGCGGCATACGGCGCGCGCTTGACTCGGGCGCCCGGCGCCGGTAGCGCGGCGCGTTCATCCGTCAGCTTCGCGAGGCCTCGACCCGTGTCTCGATCCAGCGCCCCGCGCGTCCTCTCCGGCTTCCACGAGATCGCGGGGGATTACGACGTCATCCTGTCCGACGTGTGGGGCGTGGTGCATGACGGGGTCAGCGCCAATCCGCCGGCCTGCGCCGCGCTCGCGCGTTTCCGCGCCGGCGGCGGCGTCGTCAGCCTGATCACCAACGCGCCGCGCCCGTCCGGCCCGATCGTCGCCCAGCTCGACGGCTACGGCGTGCCGCGCGAGGCCTACGACGCGGTGGTCTCCTCCGGCGACGTGACGCTCGACCTGATGGCCGCGCGCGATGGCGCGCCGGTGCATTTCATCGGCCCGCCGCGCGATCTCACCTTGTTCGACGAGCTGGCGGCGACGGGCGCCAGGGTTCCCGTGCGCGTTCCGATCGCCGACGCCGCCTATGTCGTGTGCTCCGGCCTCTACGACGATTTTTCCGAGACGCCCGAGACCTACGATCCCGAACTCGACGAGATGGCGCGGCGCGGCCTCGACATGGTGTGCGCCAATCCCGATCTGGTCGTCCATCGCGGCGACGATCTCCTGTACTGCGCCGGCGCGCTGGCGCAGCGGCTGGAGGAGAAGGGCGGCCGCGCGATCTACGCCGGCAAGCCCTATGCGCCGATCTACGACAAGGCGCTCGCCGCCGCCCGCGCCGTCTCTGGCCGGGCGCCGCGCCGCGTGCTGTGCATCGGCGACGCGGTGCGCACCGATCTCGCCGGCGCCGCCGCGCAGGGGTTCGACTGCCTGTTCATCACCAACGGCATCCATCGCGACGAGTTGCACGCCGCCGACGGCGCGCTGAAGCCGGAGGCGCTGGCGCGGCTGATCGACGGCGCGCCGGCGCGGCCCGTCGCCGCCATGCCCGAATTGTGGTGGTGAGGCGGCTCAGGCCGCCTGCGCGCAGACCGTCTCGATCTTGCTGCGCAGCGTCTGCGCGTTGAACGGCTTGACGATGTAATTGTCGACGCCGGCGCGCCGCGCCGCCAGCACGTGCTCGGTCTTCGATTCGGCCGTGACCATGATGAAGCGGACGGGATGGGCGACGTCTTCGCGCACCCGGCGCAGCAGTTCGAGCCCGTTCATCGGCTCCATGTTCCAGTCCGAGATGACGAGGCCGTAGGGCTTGGCGCGCAGCTTGGCCAGCGCCTCCGCGCCGTTGCGCGCCTCGTCGACATTCTCGAAGCCGAGCTGGCGCAGCAGACCGCGCACGATCTTGATCATCGTCTGATAGTCGTCGACCACGAGGATCGGCATCGCAATGTCGAGCTTCATCGCGGGCTCCGGACGGGCGGCTCCAATTCTTGCCGACTGTAAACTCCCGGCCGTTGCCAATCTCTTAAGAAAGTGCGGCCGGAGCCGCCAACGCACGTCATTCTCGAAAGAATATCAAAAAGTTGACGTTCCCTGACGGAAGCCTCGGCAATTTGAGCGAGCGCCGCGTCAGAACAGGCTGAGCTGCGCCCTGTCCGCCTGACGGCGGGGACGGAGCGGCGGCTCGAACAGGTCCGTCCGCAGCCGGGTCCGCTCGGCGGCGAAGCCGAGCCGGGCCGCCGCCGTCTCGAACCGCCGGCCGATCATCCATGCGTAGGGGCCTTCGCCGGTCATCCGCGTTCCCCAGCGCGAGTCGTAGTCCTTGCCCTCGCGCGTTCCGCGCACCAGCGCCATGACGTGGCTGGCGCGGTCCGGATAATGCGCCTGCAGCCAGTCGCGGAACAGGTCGCGCACCTCGAGCGGCAGGCGCAGCATGATGTAGCCCGCCTCCTGCGCGCCGGCGGCCTGTGCGCGGGCGAGGATCGTCTCGATCTCCTGATCGGTCAGGCCGGGCACGATGGGCGCGACCATCACGCCCGTCGGCACGCCCGCCTCGGCGAGCGCGGCGATGGTCTCGAGCCGCCGCGCCGGGCTCGCCGCGCGCGGCTCCATCCGCCGCGCCAGAACCGGGTCGAGCGTCGTCACCGAGACGGCGACCTTGACGAGGCCCTGCGCCGCCATCGGCGCGAGCAGGTCGAGATCGCGCAGGATCAGCGACGACTTGGTGACGATGCCGACAGGGTGCCTGGCCCGCGCCAGCACTTCGAGGATCGAGCGCATCACCCGATGCGTCTTCTCGATCGGCTGGTAGGGGTCGGTGTTGGTGCCGATGGCGATCGTCTTCGGCTCGTAGCCGGGCGCCGCCAGCTCCTTCTCCAGAAGCTCGGCCGCGCCCTCCTTGACGAACAGGCGCGATTCGAAATCGAGCCCCGGCGACAGGCCCATATAGGCGTGCGTCGGCCGCGCGAAGCAGTAGACGCAGCCGTGCTCGCAGCCGCGATAGGGGTTGATCGAACGGTCGAAGGAGATGTCGGGCGAGTCGTTGCGCGTGATGATGGTCTTCGGCTTTTCGAGGATCACCTCGGTGCGCAGGCGCGTCGCCTCCTCGTCGAGATCCCAGCCGTCATGTTCGGCCACGCGCGCATAGGCCTCGTAACGGCCGGACGCGTTGGCGGTCGCGCCTCGGCCGCGCGCCAGCCCCTGCGGCGTGCGCCGGTCGCCGGCGAGCGCCTCGCCGCGCTGCGAGCCGACGAAGCGCGGCTCGCGCGGGCGCAGCGGCAATTCGGCAGGGGAGAGCGGCGCGGCGCGGTCGGCGGACTGTCCCATCGTCTCCTCCTTCGGATAAAGAACAAATAAGGAACATAACCGAATCGGTCAAGAGCCGATGCAGCTTCGGCGGGCGCTCCTCCCGCTGTCGTGTGGCGCCGCACATGCTAGAGACGGGCGCATGATTTCGGCCCTGATCGTCCACGAGCGGCCCGAGCCGGCGCTCGCCCTCACGCTGTCGCGTCTCGTCGAGGGCGTTCTCGACGGGCTCCTCAGCGATGTGGCGATTCTCGACGGAACTTGCGACCCCCTCGCCGAGAAGCTGGCGGACGAAGGCGGCTGCGCGCTCGTTCGCGAGTCGGATGCGCGCGCGGGGTGGCGAGCCGGCGTCGCGGCGCTGCGCGGGGAGTGGATCATGACGATGCGCGCCGGACTCGCGCCCACGCATGGCTGGACGGGCGCGGTGCGCGAGGCCTTCGCGCTCGCCGCCGCGGGACGCAACATCGAGGGGGTGGCGCTGCGCGCCGCCGGCGGCTCGGGCGTCCTCGGCCTGGCGAAACGATGGTTCTCGGCCCCGCCCGCCGTGCTGCTAGCTCCCCGCGCGACGCTTCTGGCGGCTGCGTCGGCGCAGGCCTTCGAGGCCGCGCCGCGCCGTGGCTGGCGCGTCGTCGACGGGCATGTCGTCGACGAGCGCGCGCAATGACGCCTCAGTGGCCGGTCGGGCCGGCCGCGCGGCTCATCTCGAACAGGAACCACGTCCGCTTCTCGGTCGCGTCGACATAGTTCTCGATCAGGCTCGCCGAGGCGATGTCCTCGGCGTCGTCGCACACCTTGTGCGCCTTGCGCATCGCGGCGGCGACCTTCTTGTTGTCGTTCATGAGCTCCAGCAGCATGTCGACGGGCGCGACGTACTCGTCGTTGTTCTCCTTCAGGCTCGACATCTCGAGCGCCTCGGAGAGCGAGCGCAGCGTGCGGCCGCCGAGCTTGCGCACGCGCTCTGCGATCTCGTCGGTCGAGGAGAAGATCGCGTCGGCGTGCTCGTCGAGCAGCAGGTGGATGTCGCGGAAATTCGGGCCGGCGACGTGCCAGTGGAAATTCTTCGTCTTCATGTAGAGGACGAAGGCGTCGGCCAGCAGTCCGTTCAGCGCCTCGCACACCTTGGCGACGTCTTTCGCCTCGAGATCCGTCGGCGTGTCGAGCGCCTTGGCGCTGGTGTCGGAGACGGTCTTGCGCTTTGCAGTGGCCATATTCGCCCTCGGTGGTTGCGCGCGCATCGCGCGGCTGTCGGGACAACGGACTGCGCGCATCGCGGTTCCACAGCGCGCCCACGCTTTTTTCCGAGTGCGTCGCGGGCGCCTGCGGCGATCAAGGCCGACGCGCGCCGGTCGGATCGGCTGGATCGTCCGCCGCGTCCAGACCGGCGCGTGAGCCCGAGCCAAGGCCTGCGCCAAGGCCGGCCCCCATGCCGAGGCCCGCGACGCCGGCGCCCATTCCGCCACCCATTCCTCCGCCAGCGCGGCCGCCGCCCGCTTCGCCGCGGCGCGCGCCAGGGCCGCCCGCGCCGGCAGGTCGCGCCGGGCCTTGCGGCGGGATCGCGAGATCGTCCGGCAGCGGCTCGAGGTCAAGCGCCTCGCGGATGTAGCCGCGCAGCGAGACGACGAGCGCGTGCACCTCGATAGGCCGGCCCGCCGCCAGCTCGGAAGCGGCCGAGGCGGCCAGACGCGCCTGTTCAGGCGTGCCGAGCAGGACGATGTCGGACAGCGCGGCCTCGACCGCGTCGCGGATGCGCCGGGCGCGGTCGGAGCCGAAATCCTCCGCCGTCGCGGCGATGTCGATGGGCGGCGAGGCGTCGTCGCCGCCGGTCGTATCGCCGGCCGCGCTGCGCCGACGATCCTTGCGATGGCGCGGATCGACCGCAAGCGCGCCGGTGAACGATCCGCCGAGCGTCTTGTAGGCGGCGATGAGCGTGCGCAGCCGCTCGTTGATCTGCCGGTTCAGCCGCTCGCGCCGCTGTTGCAGGGTCAGCATCATGACGATGCGCAGACCCATGCCGACCATCGTCACGAGGGCGAGGCCGACTAGCGTCGAGACGATGCTCTCCCAGGACGTGAAATCGAAACCGCGCATGAAAAACCCCCGCGACGCTGCAACGTCGCGAGGGCTCCGAAGTTCCCGATCCCGCTTGCCGCGGCGCGGTCGCGTCAGCCCAGATTGAGCTCCTTGAAGAAGTCGTTGCCCTTGTCGTCGATGACGATGAAGGCGGGGAAGTTCTCGACCTCGATCTTCCAGATCGCCTCCATGCCGAGCTCGGGATATTCGAGCACCTCGACCTTCCTGATGCAGTCCTGCGCGAGGCGCGCGGCCGGGCCGCCGATGGAGCCGAGATAGAAGCCGCGATGGGCCTTGCAGGCCTCGCGCACCTGCGCCGAGCGGTTGCCCTTGGCGAGCATCACCATCGAGCCGCCGGCCGCCTGGAACTGGTCGACATAGGAATCCATGCGCCCCGCCGTCGTCGGCCCGAAGGCGCCCGAGGCGTAGCCCGCCGGCGTCTTCGCCGGGCCGGCGTAATAGACCGGGTGGTTCCTGAAATAGTCGGGCATCGGCTCGCCCTTTTCGAGTCGCTCGCGGATCTTCGCATGGGCGAGATCGCGCGCCACGATCATCGGGCCGGTGAGCGACAGGCGCGTCTTGATCGGATATTTCGTCAGCGTGGCGAGAATTTTCTTCATCGGCTGGTTGAGGTCGATCTTCACGACCTCGCCTCCGAGCTTCGACTCGTCGATCGCCGGCAGGTATTTCGAGGGATCGCGCTCCAGCTCCTCGAGGAACACGCCGTCCTTGGTGATCTTGCCCTTGGCCTGACGATCGGCCGAGCAGGACACGCCGAGGCCGATCGGCAGCGACGCGCCGTGGCGCGGCAGGCGGATGACGCGCACGTCGTGGCAGAAATATTTGCCGCCGAACTGCGCGCCGACGCCAAGCTGCTGGGTGAGCTTGTGGATCTCGGCCTCCATGGCGAGATCGCGGAAGGCGTGCGCGTCCTCCGAGCCTTCCGTCGGCAGCGCGTCGAGATAGCGCGTCGAGGCGAGCTTCACCGTCTTCAGGTTCTGCTCGGCGCTGGTGCCGCCGATGACGATGGCGAGGTGGTAGGGCGGGCAGGCGGCGGTGCCGAGCGTCAGGATCTTCTCCTTCAGGAAGGCGATCATCCGGTCGTGCGTCAGCAGCGACGGCGTGCCCTGAAAGAGGAAGGTCTTGTTGGCCGAGCCGCCGCCCTTCGAGACGAACAGGAATTTGTAGGCGTCCTCGCCCTCGGAATAGATCTCGATCTGCGCCGGCAGGTTGTTGCGCGTGTTCTTCTCCTCGAACATGGAGAGCGGCGCGAGCTGCGAATAGCGCAGGTTCTTCTTCTCGTAGGCGTCGCGGATGCCCTCGGCGAGCGCCTGCCTCGTCGGAGCCGTCGGTCCACACGAGGCGGCCCTTCTTGCCCATGATGATGGCGGTGCCGGTGTCCTGGCACATCGGCAGCACGCCGCCGGCGGAGATGTTGGCGTTCTTCAGAAGATCGTAGGCGACGAAGCGGTCGTTGGCGGTCGCCTCCGGGTCGTCGAGGATCTTCGCGAGCTGGGCGAGGTGGCCGGGGCGCAGCAGATGGTTGATGTCCACCATCGCCTCCTCGGAGAGCCGGCGGATCGCCTCGCGCGAGACGACCAGCACCTCCTTGTCGCCGAACTTTTCGACGCGAACGCCCTCCGTGGTGACGAGCCGGTAGGGCGTCTCGTCATGGCCGAGCGGGAACAGCGGGCGATAGGCGAATGTCATGGGGCGCGATCCTCGGGGAAGATGACCGGCTCGCCTCTTAACGCCCGCGCCCGGCCATTCCAAGCCGGCCGAAGGGCGAGGGCGAGGCCAGTGGCGCCCGGGCGCGCGCCGGACAGGTTCACGGGTCGAACCGGCCCAGCCCGAAATTCTCCCACACCACGCCGAACTCGGCGGTGAGCGCCTTCTTCGAGTCGGCGAAGCCGACGAGGAACAGGTTCTCGGCGAACTCCTTCGGTTTCGTGCGCGACTTCAGGAGCTGGTCGCGTCCGGCGGTGCGCGGGGGCTTCGCCGACTCGCCGAAATGCATGACCCACTCGCAGAACAGCCGCGCGGCGTCCTCCAGACTGTCGGCGCAGCAGAAGGTGGCGGGCGCCACCGCGTCCGACCCTGCCTTGTTCTTGGTGCCGATCGGCTTGGTCTTGCACTTCGGATAGACCCAGTCGTCCGGCCGCTGCAGATTGAACGGGCATCCCGTCTGCTTGAAGATGTCGCTCGTGCCCCACAGGCTCTCCGACATCGCGCAGGCGAGCATGCCGGAGAGCGGCAGATCGTTCTCCTTCGCGGCTTTGGCGGCCGCCGCCGCCATCTTCTCGCAGAAGGCCTGCTTGTCCTTGTCGAGGAACAGCGCCCACGACTTGGTGACGACGTCGAGCTGCATCCAGTCCCACTCGTCGACGCCGGCCATCGCGACGAGGCGGATGCGCGCCGCGCCGGGGCAGGTCAGTTCGTAGTGCTGGCGGTTGTCGTCGAGCTGGCGCTTGCGGTTGACGGCGCCGGCGGCCGGCTGCAACTGCACCTTCACTTCGTCGCCGTTGCGGTCGAACGGCCCCCACAGCTCGTATTTGAAGGCTTCGCCGCGCAGGCTCGTGATCGTGCGTTGCGACACGCGCGTGCGCTTCATCTCGAAATGCGCCATGGCTCCGCTCCCGGAGCGCCCCGCCCGATCCTCCGCGAGCGCGCGGCCGCTGGCAAGCGCGTTCACCCCACGGCGGCGAGCGGCGTCACGGTCGGGCGCCCGTCCGGGGCGCGGCCGATGGCGGCTTCGACGCCGAACACGGTCGCGATGCGCGCCGCCGTCAGCGCCGCCTCGGGCGGCGCGCAGCAGGCGAGCGCGCCCTCGTGCAGCAGCGCGATTCGGTCGGCGAAACGGGCGGCGGCGTTGAGGTCGTGCAGCACGACCAGGCAGGCGAGGCCGCGCGCCCGCGTCAGCCGCCGCACGGTCGCCAGCACGTCCATCTGGTGGCGCAGATCGAGCGCGCTGGTCGGCTCGTCGAGCAGCAGCGCCTCCGGTTCGGCGACGAGCGCCTGCGCCAGATAGACGAGCTGGCGCTGCCCGCCGGACAGTTCGCCGACGAGCCGCTCGGAAAAGCGGGCGACGCCGAGTTCGGTCATCATCGCCTCGGCGGCGGCCAGCTCCGCGTCCGGCACGCGGAAGCCGAGTCCGCGGATGCGTCCGAGCAGCACGACTTCGAGCGCGGTGAGCGCGGGCCTGCGCCCCTCCTCCTGCGGCATGTAGCCGATGCGCGCGCCGCCCTCGAAGCGGATGGCGCCGGCGTGCCGCACGAGGCCGGCGGCGGCGCGCACCAGTGAGGATTTGCCCGAGCCGTTCGGCCCGACGAGCGCCACCACCTCGCCCGCCTCGACGGCGAGATCGACGCCGGCCACGACGCGAGTCGACCCGTAGGCGACGCCGACCTTGTCGAAGACGAGCCTCACCAGAAGCTCCGGCGCGAGCGCACGATCAGCCAGATGAAGAACGGCACGCCGATCATCGAGGTGACGATGCCGATGGGAAACAAGGCGCCGGGCACGATGCTCTTCGAGGCGACCGAGGCGAGCGACAGCGTCAGCGCGCCGACGAGCGCCGAGCCGGCGAGCAGGTATCGCTGATCCTCGCCCAGAAACATCCGCGCGATGTGCGGCGCGACGAGGCCGACGAAGCCGATGGCGCCGACGAAGGCGACGGCGACGCCCGTCAGCACGGACACGAGCGCCAGCGAGCGCAGGCGCAGGCGCCTAGCGTCGACGCCGAGGCTTGCGGCGCGCTCGTCGCCGAGCTTCAGCGCGGTGAGCCGCCAGCAGTCGCGCGCCAGAAACGGCGCCGCGAGCGCCAGCGCGCCGGCGATGATCGCGGCCTTCGTCCATGTCGCCCGTTGCAGGCTGCCGAACAGCCAGAACACGATCTGCTGCAACGCCTCGGGCGAGGCGATGAACTGCAACAGCGACAGCAGCGCCTGAAACAGGAACAGCATGGCGATGCCGGCGAGCGCCAGCAGCTCCGGCGTCGCCCCGCGCATCGCCCCGAGCGCGTAGACGCCGGCGCAGGCGACGCCCGCGAACACGAAGGCGGCGACCGGCACGGCGTAGAGCTCCGGCACCGGCAGAACCGCGCCCATGACGATGACCAGCGCCGCGCCGAAGCCTGCGCCCGCCGACACGCCGAGCGTGTAGGAGGAGGCGAGCGGGTTGGCGAGGATCGTCTGCATGATCGCCCCCGTCAGCCCGAGGCTGGCGCCGACCAGCACGGCGACGGCCGCGATAGGCAGTCGGATCGACCAGACGATGGCGTCGATGGTGCGGTCTTCCGCCAGTCGCAGCGCCGAGCGCGCCACCGCGGCCGGCGACAGGAAGGCCGGCCCCGTCGCCATGTCGAGCACCGCCGCGAGGCAGAGGCCGGCGGCGGCGAAGGCGAGCCCCGTCAGCCGCCGCGCGGCGCGCGCGCGATAGGCGGCGGCGACGGAGGGGGCGACGGAGGGGTCGATGTCGGCCGCGCTCATTCCGCCAGCCTCGCCATCCACGTGCCCGCGAACGCCACCGGCAGAAAGCGCGCGTGGAAATCGCGCAGCGAGGCGACGGGATCGACGTCGGCGAACTCGGCCGGATAAAGCTGCTTGGCGATGAATTGCAGCGAGATCCAGTCGGTCAGCGAGCGGATCAGCGAATGCTCGACGGTGTAGACGTTGCCGTCTTTCACCGCCGGCAGGTCGGCCCAGCCCGGCCGCGCCAGATACGGCTTCAGCGTCGCCCGCGCGGTCGCGAGGTCGACGTCGTAGCCGAGCTGCACCGCGTTCGGCCGCCCCGCCCAGGACGAGCCGGTGATGAAGATATGCTCCGGCCGCGCCGCGAGGATCGCCTCCGGCGCGATCGGCTGGAAGCCGGAGGCCGCCGGCATCGCCGCATTGGCGACGTTGTCGGCGCCGATCATGTCGAGCAGGCGCCCCCACATCGTGTTCTTGTAGGTGCTGCCGAACTCGCCGGCGCCGAGCCAGCCGATCTCGATATAGGTCTTCGGCTTTCGGTTGGCGGATTTCGCCCGCGCGAGAATGTCGGCCATCTTCGCGCGATAGAGATCGGCGAGCGCCTGCGCGCGATCCTCCGCGCCGACCGCCTGACCGATGGCGAGCGTCGAGGCGACGTGCTTGTCGAGCGTCTGCGCGTTGTAGTCGACGACGATGAAAGGAATGCCGGAGGCTTCGAGCGGCGCGAACTCCGCGCGATTGGCGCCGAGCGCCCAGGGCGGCGCGATGATCAGATCGGGCTTCTCGGCGAGCACCTTCTCGGCGATCAGCAGCTTCTCCTCTCCCGCGCCGACGTCCGGCAGCGCGTCGAGACGGGGAATCGCGGCGGCGAAGCGTCGATAGGTCTTCGCGCGGTTGACCGCCCATTGGTGCTTGCGGAACCCGACCGCCTGCTCCCAGCCGGCGGCGCCGGCGATGGCCGTGAACTCTTCGAGATAGAAGGCGACGACGATGCGCCGGGCCGGGCCCGGCAGTTCGACCGTGCGGCCGAGCGCGTCGGTGATCACGCGGGCGGCGCGCGAGGGCGTCGCGCCCGTGGCGACGAAGGTCGCGGCGAGCGGCAGCGCGAGCGCGCGCCGCCGTGTCCAGTGCGAAGCGGATGAAGACATGGCTCGACCCTATCGAGGCGCGAGCCGCGCCCGACGGGCGCGGCCATGTTGGTGCGGGAGACCGCGGCCGACGGGCGCGGCAGGATTGGCGTTTGAGGCGTCAGCGACGCCGCGTCACGGCTTCACGCGCGCGAACCACGTGCCCGAATAGGCGACGGGCAGATATTTCGCGTGATACTCCGCCCACTCCTTCGCCGGATCGACGTCGGCGAACTGCGCCGGATACAGCGCCTTGGCGATGTAGCGCGTGGCGACGAAATCCGGCAGCGAACGGCAGAGCCCGTGCTCGATGGCGTGCACGTCGCCGTTCTTCACCGCCTTGAGGTCCGCCCATGCCGGCCGCGCCGCGTAGGGCGCGAGCGTCGCGCGCGTCTCGTCGGGCGTCGCGTCGTAGCCGGTCTTCACCGCCTTCGGCTTGCCGACCCAGGACGAGCCCGCGATGAAGATCTGGTCGGGATTGTCGGCGATCACCGCTTCCGCGTTCACCGGGCCCCACGGGCCGGGCAGCTTGCCGTCGGCCAGATTGGTCGCGCCGAGCTGCGTCGCGATCTTGCCCCACATCGTGCCCGAATAGGAGTTGCCGACCGTCTCCGCGCCCGCCTGTCCGAGCTCGAAATAGACGACCGGCTTCTTGGCTGGCGCGGCCTTGGCGACGCGCGCCATCGTGTCGTTCCATTTCGATTCGTAGAGCTTGGCGATCTCCTCGGCGCGCGCCTCCTGCCCCATCGCCTTGCCGAGCGCGCGGGTGGAGGCGAGATGCCGGTCGAGCAGTTGCGCGTTGTAGTCGATGATGACGACGGGAATGCCGGCGGCCTCGAGCTGCGGGCGGCCGGTCTCGATGGACTTCCACGCCCATTCCGAGATGAACAGCACGTCGGGCTTCAACGAGATGATCTTCTCGATCGAGAAGGTGTTGTCGTCGGAATGGCCGATGTCCGCCATGTCCTGAAGGTTCGGGATCACCGCCGCGTAGCGCGAGAAGATCGCCGGGCGCCAGCCCGCCCACGGCGCGCGCGAGATGCCGACGACTTTCGCCCAGCCCTCCTTGCCGGCGACGGCGGTGAATTCCTCGAAGTTGAAGTTGACGACGACGCGCTTGACCGGCGTCTCGACCGTGACCTTGCGGCCGAGCGCGTCGACGATTTCGGTCGGCGCGGCGAAGGCGGATGTGCAAAGAGCGGCGAGCCCGGCAAGGGCCGCCGCGATGGACGCGAATTTCATGATGTGATCCCTCTCGACTGACGAAGCGCGAGCCGCGCGGCGCCGCCGTTGGGGACGAGCGGGCGCGCGCGGCGGAGCGTCAGGCCGAGGGCGGAGCGCGCTGCGATTGCGGGCGCTTGCCGTGCGAGGCGGGCTCGACGGCGACGAGAGCGACGACATAGTCGACCGGCGCGACGATGAGCGCGGGCCGGTCGAAGAGCAGGGGAAGCGGCGGCGGCGCGGCGGCGCCCTGCGTGCGCAGCAGGCAGGAGACGTCGCAGGTCGGCGCGAGGTCGGCCGCGTCGCCCGGCGTTCCGTCCGCATTGGTGACGCAGACGACGCCGAACACGGCGGCCTGCGCCTCCATGCGCAACGCGGCGATCGGCGACAGCAGGCCCTGGAAGAAGAACAGATAGGCGAGCGCCAGCCAGAGGCTCGCGCGCAACCGCTTCTGTGTCCGGGCCGTCGGCATCGCGCGATGTAAGTCGGGCGCGAGCGCTGCGTCAATTGCGCGCCGTCAAACCAGGCCCGCCTTGACGAAGACGTGAGCGTCGGCCCAATCGGGGGCGTGACCGGGAGGCCGCGCGTGTTTCCGTTTCCCCTGCTCGTCGCCGACATCGGCGGCACCAACGCCCGCTTCGCGCTCGTCGAGGCGCCGGGCGCGCCGTTGGGCGCCGTGCAGCGACGCGCCGTGGCCGACTTCCCCGGCCTCGCCGAGGCCGTGCTGTCGCTCGATCTGCCGGCCCGCCCGCGCGCGCTCGTCGCCTGCGGCGCGGGGCCTGTTTCGGGTCGTTCGCTCGCCCTCACCAACGCGCCCTGGCGGCTCGACGGGCCGGATCTCGCCGACGCGCTGGGGCTGGCGCAGGGCCTGCTCCTGAACGATTTCGAGGCGCTCGCTTTGTCGCTGCCGGCGCTGCCGGAGGGGGCGACGCGCGCCATCGGCGAGTCGCTCGCCGGCGATTCGGCCGGGCCGCGCCTCCTCATCGGCGCCGGCACGGGCCTCGGCGTCGCCGCGCTGATCGCGGTCGAGGGGCGCTGGCGCGCGCTGCCGAGCGAGGCGGGACATATGGACATCGCCCCCGGCGACGCCGACGAGGCGCCGGTCTGGGCCGCGATGGAGAGGGTCGCCGGGCGCGTCACCGCCGAATCGGTTCTCGCCGGCCCCGGCCTGTCCCGCTTGCACGATGCGCGCGAGCGCGCCGCCGGCCGGCCGGCCCCCGGTCTGACCCCGGCGCAGCTGACGGCCCGCGCCGACGCCGCGCCGCAAGGCGCGGAAGCCGAAACGCTGCGCGCGGCCTGGCGCATTCTCGGGCGTTACGCCGGCGATCTCGCCATCGCGTTCCTGGCCTCGGGCGGGGTCGTCGTCGCCGGCGGCGTTCCGCCGAAGATCGCGGCGTTCCTCGATGCGGCGGCCTTCCGCGCCGGCTTCGAGGCCAAGGCGCCGGTGGCGGCCGCCGCGCGGGCCGCGCCGACGTCCCTGCTGCTGCGCGAGGACGCCGTGCTGCTCGGCATGGCCGCGCTGGCGGCGCTGCCGCAGAACTATGCGCTGGATTACGCCGCGCGCCTGTGGCGTCAGGCGGCGTGAGGCGTGGAGCGCTGCGTCAGCACGCTGTAGAGGCCGGCCGCCTCGCGCGTGGCGCGCAGCTTGGCGACGACGCCCGGCTCGCGTAGCGCGCGGGCGATGCGGGCGAGCGCCCTCAGATGATCGGCGCCGGAGGATTCGGGCGCCACCAGCATGAAGATGAGGTCCACCGGCGCGCCGTCGAGCGACTCGAAGTCGATCGGCTTGTCGAGCCGGGCGAACACGCCGAAGATCTGCGTGGCGCGCGTCAGCTTGCCGTGCGGAATGGCGACGCCGGCGCCGACGCCGGTCGAGCCGAGCCGTTCGCGCTGCAACAGCGCGTCGAAGATCTCGCGTTCCGGCAGGCCCGACAGAGCCGCCGCCCGCTCGCTCAACTCCTGCAGCACCTGCTTCTTCGTGGCGGCCTTCAGGCTCGGCATCACCGAGTCGGCGGTCAGCAAATCTGTCAGCGGCATTCGTTTCGTCCGTTTCGGGCGCACCGCTCGTTTTGAGGCAAGCGGGGCGCCAATTGGCAGACGCGATGCGTCAGATCGATGCGCCAGATCAAAGTTCCGACGATCCGGCGCGAAAAACCGCAGCGGGCCGCGCGGTCAGTTCTTCGCCGCCCCGGCGCCGGGGTCGAGCCAGCCGATATTGCCGTCCGCGCGACGGTAGACGACGTTGATCCGGCCATTGCCTGCGTGGCGGAACACCGAGACCGGCGCCCCCGAAAGGTCGAGATCGGCGACCGCGTCGGCGACCGATTTCTCGTCGAGCCGCGCCGTGCTTTCGGCGATGACGAGCGGGCTGTAGTCGAGCCCGACCTCCTCCTCGTCCGAACCGGGGCGCTCGATGACGTAATCGGCCATCACCCCGGCCGGCTCCGGCTCGCCCGGCGCCTTGCGCTCCTTCAGGCGGCGCTTGTAGCGGCGCAGGCGCTTCTCGATGCGCTCGGCCGCCTGCTCGAAGCTCGCATAGGGCTCGTGCGCCTTGCCTTCGGCCTGCAACGTGATGCCCGAGCTCAGATGCAGCGTGCAGTCCGAGCGATAGGCGGAGCCGTCGCGGCCGAGGGTGACGTGCCCGGTCACTCCGCCGTCGAAATATTTCCCGACGGCGACGTTCACCCGCGACACGACGTGCTGGCGAAGCGAATCGCCGATGTCGAGGTTCTTTCCGGAAACGCGCAGGGGCATGCGCTCTGACCTCCCTGTGGGGCCGGCCGGGTCGAGCCGGCTCGAGCCGCGGCCGGCCGAAGCGGCCGCTTGGCTAGGGTTACGAGCGCGGCGGGGGGAAGTCAACGACGAGGCGCGGCTCTTTGCTCGCTGTCAAAAGTGCTCTTGCGTCAACTGTTTAATGGGTCAGCTGGCGCATGGCCGCATCGACTGTTTCTCGCGCCTGCGCTCGATCGAGGAGGGAATGCGCAGACTTTCGCGATACTTGGCGACGGTGCGCCGGGCGATGTCGATCTTCGACTCGCGCAGTCTGGCGACGATCGCGTCGTCGGACAGAACGTCGTTGGCGCTCTCGGCGTCGATCATCTGCTTGATGCGGTGGCGCACGGCTTCGGCGGAATGCGATTCGCCGCCGCCAGTGGCCTGAATCGCGGCCGTGAAGAAATATTTCAGCTCGAACAGGCCGCGCGGCGTCGCCATGTATTTCGACGAGGTGACGCGCGAGACGGTGGATTCGTGCATGCCGATGGCGTCGGCGATCATCTTCAGGTTGAGCGGGCGCAGATGCTCGACGCCATAGGCGAAGAAGCCGTCCTGCTGGCGCACGATCTCGGCCGACACTTTCAGGATCGTCCGGGCGCGCTGCTCGAGGCTCTTGGTCAGCCAGTTCGCCGTCTGCAGACAGCCGGAGATGAACGTCTTGTCCGCGTCCGAGCCGCCGGCGCGGCTCACCCGTTGCGCATAGGCGTGGTTGACCAGCACCTTGGGCAGCGCGTCGGAATTGAGCTCCAGATGCCACGAGCCGTCGGCCGCCGGCCGCACGAACACGTCGGGCGCGACCGGCGCCTCGACGTGGCCGCCATAGGCGCGGCCGGGCTTGGGGTCGAGTCGGCGCAGCTCGGCGGCCATATCAGCCATGTCCTCCTCGTCGACGCCGCAGAAGCGGCGCAGGGCGGCGAAGTCGCGCTTGGCGAGCAGCGGCAGATTGGCGACCAGCGCCTGCATGGCGGGGTCGAAGCGGTCGCGCTCCTTGAGCTGGATGGCGAGGCACTCGGCGAGGTTGCGGGCGCCCACGCCCGTCGGCTCGAAGGTCTGGATGACGGCCAGCAGCCGCTCGACGCGCGCCAGCGGCGCGCCGAGCCGCCCGGCGATCTCGGCGAGGTCGCCGGTGAAGTAGCCCGCCTCGTCGACGAGGTCGATCAGCGTCGCGCCGATCGCCCGGTCAACCGGGTCAGGGCAGGCGACGGCGAGCTGCGCGTTGAGGTGGTCGGACAGGCTCGGCCGTTCCGCGACATAGGCCTCCAGATTGGGGGCCTCGCCGTCCGGCGCGCCGCCCGTCCCGTTGACGCCGGGGCCGGAGCCGCTCCAGGCGCCTTCGGACACGCCGTGCAGGTCGGTCGGGGCGTCGCGCTCCAGCGTCGCCACGGTGCGCTCGCCGTCGAATTCGTTGCCCAGCTCCGTGCCGAGGCCGGCCTCGAGCGCGCCAGTGTCGGTCTCCAGCGTCGCCGAGTTCCAGTCGCGCTCGCCATCCTCGCCCGGCAGAGAGTCCTCGCCCGGCGCGGCCGTCTCGCCCGCCTCGGGCCCGTCCTCGGCGCGCTCCAGCAGCGGATTGCGCTCGAGTTCCTCGTCGACGAAGGCGGTCAGCTCGACATTCGAGAGTTGCAGCAGCTTGATCGCCTGCAGAAGCTGCGGCGTCATCACCAGGGACTGTCCCTGACGCAACATCAACTTGGCGGACAGACCCACGCGACGCCCCGCTTGCGCAACCTGATCGCGCCCGGCGGAAAACCGGCGCGAAACTTGCTTTTCGACTTGCGCCGAGCAACCTAGCCCAGCTTCGCGCCCGCGCCTAGCGGGTGGAACGCTTCTTGCGTGGGCTCATCGCCGCAGGCGGTTAAGCGGAGGTTTGCGCGAGCGTTCGGAAGCGGTTACGCATCCCGCTCCCTCGCGCCGGAGCCGTCATGACCGCGACCAGAACCGGGACCGTCCCTGCGCTCGCCGGGCGCGTCGTCGTCGCCACCCACAACCCCGGCAAACTGCGCGAGATGCGCGAGCTCCTGGCCCCGCACGGGGTCGAGGCGGTGTCGGCGGGCGAGCTCGGCCTGCCCGAACCGGAGGAGACCGGAACCACCTTCGCCGCCAACGCCATGATCAAGGCGCAGGCGGCCGCCGCGGCCTCCGGCCTGCCGGCGCTCGCCGACGATTCCGGCCTCTGCGTCGCCGCGCTCGACGGCGCGCCCGGCGTGTTCTCGGCCCGCTGGGCCGGGCCGGGCAAGGATTTCCGCCACGCGATGGAGCGCATCGAGGCCGCGCTGCGCGAGCGCGACGATTTCGATCCCGCCGACCGGCGCGCCTGGTTCGTCTCCGCCGTCGCGCTGGTCTGGCCGGACGGCCGCGCGCTCGAGGTCGAGGGCCGCATCGACGGAATGCTGGTCTGGCCGCCGCGCGGCGAGGCCGGTTTCGGCTACGACCCGATGTTCCTGCCGGAGGGGCACGCCCGCACCTTCGGCGAGATGAGCGCCGCCGAGAAGCACGGGATCCCGGCCGACGGCTCGCGCGCCCTGTCGCACCGCGCCCGCGCCTTTCAGGCGCTCGAGCGGGCGCTTAAGGGCGGCTGAGGCGGGTCCGTCAGCAGCCCGTCGCAGACGAGGTCGACATGGGCGGCGAGCAGCGCCTCGCCGTCGAGCGGGGCGATCCGCTGGAACAGGATGCGCCACATCACCCCGAGCAGGGCGGGCCCGATCAGGACGATCGGAAGATCGGCCGCGGCGCCCGCGCGCACCTCGCCGCGCGCCCGGCCGCGCGCCACGATCCGCTCGACCAGCGCCGCGCCGCGCGCCACCGTCTCGCGATGGTAAAGGGCCGCCAGATCCGGAAATCGCCCGCCCTCGGCGACGATGATGCGGAACAGGTGCGGCATGTCGGAGGCGACGATCCGCCGGTGCATCGTCGCGAAGAGATGCGCCAGCAGCGCCCGCGTCGATCCCTCGAAGCTGTCGACCACGGCCGGAAAATCGTCGAGCGCGGGCCCGATGCGCGAGCGCACGCACGCCTGGAACAGGGCCTGCTTGTCGGCGAAATAGCGGTAGATCGTGCCCTTCGAGGCGCCGGCGCGGCGGGCGACGTCCTCGAGCCGCGCCGCCGCGTAGCCGTTGTCGAGAAACTCCCGAAGTCCGGCCTCGATCAGCTCGGCCGGTCGCGCGTCCTTGCGCCGGCGCCGGGCCTTGGGAGTGGTCGCGTCGGGCGGTTGTGATGACGCTCCGGTCATTATCGTTGATTTCGACATGGGAGCGCGATAATGACTTTCCAGTCGCTAACTGTCCAGCCGGGCCTTCCGCATGTCTTCCGCCCCATCGCCGCGCGACGCCGACGATCTGCCGCGCGAGCTGGTGCGCCGCGCCGCGCCGACGCCCGCGCGCGCCTCGGCGCTGCGGCGCGTGTGGCGCGTCGCGCGGTTCGTTCCGCTGGTGATGGCGGTGATGGCGACGGGCGGTTTCGTCGCGATGTACTTTCAGCCGCCCGGCATCCGCATTCTGATGGGCGCGCTCGGGCTGAAGCCGGGCGGCGGCGCCTCGCAGCCTTTCGCCGTCCCGGCCCCGCCGCCCGCGCCGCCGGCCTTGCCCCGGCCGGGCGTCGTCGCCGGCCTCGGCAAGGTGCTGCCGCAGGGCGACGTCGTCACCGTCTCCGCGCCCTTCGGCGCCGGCGACGCCCGCGTCGCCACGCTGCATGTGGCCGAGGGCGAGGGCGTCGAGGCCGGCGCGCCGCTTGCGACCTTCGACAACGCCGCCAGCCTGCGCGCCGCGCTCGACTCGGCGCGCGCCGCCGTCTCCGCCCGCGAGGCGGCTCTCGCGCAGACGCGCGCCAATGTCGAGATCGGCCGGCGCGAGGCCGCCGCCACGCTCGCCCGGCTCGAATCGGCCGCCCAGCAGGCGGCGCGCGACTTCGAGCGCGTCGAGGCCTTGCGCGGGCGCGGCTCGGCCACCGAGCAGCAGTTCGAGCAGCGTCGCGCCGCCCGCGACGAGGCGGCGCGCGAGGTCGAGCGCGGCCGCGCCGGGCTCGCCCGTTACGGCCGCCTCGAGGACGCCGAGACCCAGCCCGATGTCGTCGCCGCCCGCCGCAACGTCGAGGCGGCGCAGGCCGATGTCGCGCGCGCCGCGGCCGATCTCGACAAGGCGGTCGCCCGCGCCCCGCGCGCCGGAACCGTGCTGACCATCCATGTCCGCCCCGGCGAGAAACCCGGCGCCAAGGGTCTGATGACGCTCGGCGACCTCACCCGCATGACGGTTGAGGTCGAGATCTACCAGACGCAGATCGGCCGCATCGCCGTCGGCGATCAGGTCGAGGCCGGGGCCGAGGCGCTCGACGCGCCGCTGCGCGGCGTCGTTTCGCGCGTCGGCCTCGAGGTCGCCCGCCAGACCGTGCTCGATCCGAGCCCGGCGGCGGCGACGGACGCCCGCGTCGTCAAGGTCACGGTCGATCTCGACGCGGAGTCCTCGCAGCGGGCCCGCCGCTTCACCAACCTGCAGGTGGTCGCGAAGATCGCGCCGGGCGGGCCGCGATGACCGCCGCCGCCGCGCTGGAGCGCCTGCTCGGCCGCCTGCCGCTCGGCTGGCTGCAACTCGCGCACAATCGCGTGCGCTTCCTCGCCGCGCTCGCCGGCGTCGCCTTCGCCGGCATTCTCGTGCTGATGCAGCTCGGATTCATGGGCGCGCTGATCGCCAGCGTGCGATTGCCCTACGAGCACATGAACGCGGACATCATCGTCTCCGCCGCCGACATGAACACGCTCGCCGACGGCGCGCCAGTGCCGCGCCAGCGCATGTACGAGGCGCTCGCCGTCGAGGGCGTGGCGGCGGCGACGCCCCTCTATTTCGGCAAGATCGACTGGAAGCAGCCCGACGGCGCGATCCGCACGCTCGACACGTTCGGCGTCGACCCGGCGGCCCGGCCCTTCCGCACGCCGGGGATCGAGGCGCGCCGCGGCGACCTCGCCCTCGCCGACGCCGCGCTCTTGGACGCGCGCACGCGCAACGCGCCAAAGGGGCTCTTCCCGCGCATCGCCGGCGGCGAGACCTATCGCTTCGAGGCGAAGAACCGCACGCTCACCGTCGGCGGCTTGTTCGAACTCGGCGGCGGCTTCGTCACCGACGGCTATCTGATCGTCTCCGACCAGACCTTCCTCAGGCTCTTCCCGCAGCGCGCGCCGGGCGCGCCCAATCACATACTGCTGACGCTCGCGCCCGGCGCCGACGCGGCTGCGACGCTGGCGCGGCTGCGCGCCGCCTTGCCGGCCTACGACGTCGCCGTCCACGCCATTCCAGAGGCCATCGCCCGCGAGCAGGCGTATCAGACGACGCAGCGGCCGGTCGGAATCGTGTTCGGCTTCGGCGTCGTCATCGGCGCGATGGTCGGCGTCATCATCGTCTATCAGGTGCTCTCCACCGATGTCGCCGACCACATCAAGGAGTACGCGACCTTCAAGGCGATCGGCTATCCGCAGCGCTTCTTCCTCGGCGTCGTCTTCGAGGAGGCGTTCGTGCTGGCGATCCTCGGTTACCTGCCGGGCCTCGCCGTCGCGCTCGGGCTCTACAAGCTCGTCGCGACCGTCACCGGCCTGCCGATCGCGATGACGGCGGGACGCGCGCTCGTCGTGTTCCTGGGCACGCTCGCCATGTGCGCCCTCTCCGGCGCGATCGCCACGCGCAAGCTGGCGCGCGCCGACCCGGCGGACCTGTTCTGACGATGAGCGGCCCCGCCCCCGCTCCCCCCATCCGCGCCCTTGGTCTGTCGCACTGGTTTGGCGAGGGCGAGGCGCGCAAGCAGGCGCTGCATGATCTCGACTTCGAGATCGCGCGCGGCGCGCTGACCGTGCTGATGGGCGCCTCGGGCTCCGGCAAGACGACCCTGCTCACCTTGCTCGGCGGCCTGCGCGCCGTGCAGGCGGGGTCGGCGCGCGTGCTCGGGCTCGAGCTCGCCGGCGTCGGCGAGCCGGGCCTGCGCGCGTTGCGCCGGCGCGTCGGCTTCATCTTCCAGGCGCACAATCTGCACGAGAGCCTGACCGCCATGCAGAACGTGCGGATGGGCCTCGAAGTGCATGGGCGGCAGGCGCTGGCGAACTGGCGCGAGGGGTGCGCGCATCTGCTCGGCCTCCTCGGCCTTTCGGACCGGCTCGACTACCTGCCGGCCAATCTGTCGGGCGGCCAGAAGCAGCGCGTCGCCATCGCCCGCGCGCTGATCGGCAATCCCGAGATCGTCTTCGCCGACGAGCCGACGGCTGCGCTCGATCGCGACAGCGCGCTCAACGTCGTCGATCTGCTGAAGCGTCTCGGACGCGCGCGCGGAACGACCACGTTGATGGTGACGCACGACTCCAAGATCGTTGACCGCGCCGACCGGGTTCTTGTGATGGAGGACGGCCGCATCGTCGAGGACAGCGGGACGCAAGCCCTCGCCTGGAGCCGGCCTATCGCGCCGAGGCGCGCGGACGTGCGATAAGCCGGCGCATGTCCTTCCTTCCTCGTCCGCGGCGCTGAACGACCCGGGCTTCGCGGTCTATGTCCACTGGCCGTTCTGCCTGTCGAAGTGCCCGTATTGCGACTTCAACAGCCATGTCCGGCATCAGCCGGTCGACGAGGCGCGCTTTCTGGCCGCCTTCCGCGCCGAGATCGGCCACCGCGCCGCGCTGACGCGCGGGCGCACCGTGCAGTCCGTCTTCTTCGGCGGCGGCACGCCCTCGCTGATGGCGCCGCAGACCGTCGGCGGCATTCTCGAGGCCATCGCGAAGGGCTGGCGCGTCGCCCCCGACGCGGAGGTCACGCTCGAGGCCAACCCGACCAGCGTCGAGGCCGGGCGTTTCCGCGGCTATCGCGACGCCGGCGTCAACCGCGTCTCGCTCGGCGTTCAGGCGATGAACGACGTCGATCTGCGCGCCCTCGGCCGGCTGCACACGGCGGCCGAGGCGATGGCGGCGGTCGAGATCGCGGCCAAAACGTTCTCGCGCTTTTCCTTCGATCTCATCTACGCCCGCCCCGGCCAGACGCCGCTGCGCTGGAAGGAGGAGCTGGAGGCCGCTCTCGCGCACGCCGGCGGGCACATGTCGCTCTACCAGCTCACCATCGAGCCGGAGACGATGTTCGAGCGCCTGCACAAGGCCGGCAAGCTGCATCCGCCCGAGCCGGAGACGGCGCGCGCGTTGTGGGACGTGACGCAGGCGACGATGGAGCGCGCCGGCATGCCGGCCTACGAGGTCTCCAACCACGCACGGCCGGGCGAGGAGAGCCGCCACAACCTCGTCTACTGGCGTTACGGCGAGTATGTCGGCGTCGGCCCCGGCGCGCATGGCCGGGTGATCGCCGCGTCCGGCCGCCGCGCGCAGGCGACCGAGCGCAACCCCGAGGCGTGGCTGAAGGCGGTCGAGGGCGAGGGCCACGGCCTGACCGTCGACGAGGGCCTGTCGACCGAGGAGCAGGCCGACGAGTTCCTGCTGATGGGTCTGCGGCTCGCCGAGGGGATCGAGCCCGCCCGCTTCGAGCAGCTCGCGCGCCGCCCGCTCGACCGCGGCCGCGTCGCCATGCTGATCGAGGAGGGGCTGGTCGATCTGACCGACGCCGGCCGCCTGCGCGTCACGCCGGAAGGTTTTCCGGTGCTCGACGCGGTGGTCGCAGATCTGGCGGCGTAAGAAGCATGATTCAGGCCGGCGACGGCGGGCCCTTGCGACGAATCGCGCTATCCGCCCGTCATTGGCGAGGTCAGGAAATACACTTGCCGTATTGATGGCCTTGAGGCGGTCGCTATACACTCCCGTGCGCTTTCCAAACGGAGCGGCAATTGGAGCGAGACGCCATGTCCGCAGCACTCGTGCAGTTTCAACCTCGCTTCGTTTGGTGGCAAGCCGTGTGCGAAGGCGCGACTATTCGGCTTTTGTTCAGCATGGCGGCCTCGATTATGCCCATGATCCTTTATCCCTGGTGGAGCGATACTTTTCGACCGATTTACGACCCAATATGGGGATCGGCCTTTTGGGCTACACCAGTTGCTGATGTTGGGGCTTGCGTTCGTGGCTTCATCATCGGATTTGGCATCGTCACGCTGATCTCGGTGATCGGGAAGTGGCAGAGCTACAAGAAAACCGTCTATCGACTTCATCCCGACCGCATCGTGATCAGCGAGAGATTTGTGACGCGGCAGGAGAAAGAACTTCGCTTCTCCGCGGTGACGGAAGTCAGTCTGCGTCGCTCTGTCTTCCAAAGACTGGCGGGCCTTGGTTCGGTCTATGTCGCGACGGTCGCCACTGGCCAGGGCGAATGGCCGACGGTGTCGCTGGTCGGCGCGTCCAGCGTAATGGCGAGCGGCGTGCTGCTGCGGGACATCCCCAAGTCCGACGTCGTTTATGACACGGTGCGGGCGCTAATGGAGCGCAGCCGCCCGGCTTGACCGCAACCTCGCGTCGGCCGTGTGCGAGGCGCCTCGATGCGGCGCAATCGAGCCTGTCACGGAGCCTCGTCCGCCTTCGTCAGCCCCAGTCCGCGCAGCGGCCCGCCGACGCCGCCCGCCACCATCGCGGCCAGAAGGCGCGGAAACGGCGGAATGCGCGACAGAGGGCCGGCCAGCGCGTCGCGGATGAAGGGCAGCGTCCGCCCATCCGACTGGTAGAACGGCGTGAACAGCCGGCTCATGCCCTGATACAGCAGGACGTGCCGGCGCCGCAGCGCGACGGCGCGCTCGAGCGGGTCGCGCCCGGCCGGCGTGTCGGCGAGGGCGAGCGCCAGCGCAACGGCGTCGAGCAGCGCCATGTTGGCGCCTTGCCCCAGTTGCGGGCTGGTCGAGCGCCAGGCGTCGCCGACATGCATCAGCGCCGGCTCGGCCGGGGCGGCGAGCGTGCGATGGGCGTAGCGGGCGAAGACGAGTTGCTCCGGCGCGACGATCTCGTCGAGCAGCGACGCGGTCTGCGGCCACAGCGCGCGCGCCTCGTCCTTCCAGCGCGCCAGCCCGGCGGCGCGCCAGTCGGCCAGCGCGTCGGCGCGCAGCGACCAGAAGTAGGCCGCTTGCGGCCGCTCCCGCGCCGGCGCGAGGCCGATCGGCAGCACGCCGGCCATCCTGACGGCGCGGACGTAGCGTTGCTCCAGCGCGTCGCCCGCGAAGGGGCCGCCCTCGGGCCAGTCGAGGCTCGCCCACAACGCGCCGTAGGGCAGGTCGCGCCCGGTCGGCGGGGCGAGGGTCGAGCGCGCGCCGAGCGCGTCGATCACGAGGTCGAACGGGCCGGCCCGGTCGCCGTCGGCGAAGGCGAGATCGCGTCGCCCGTCCGGCCGCAGCGGCGCGGCGGCGACGGCGCGTCCGGCGTGGATCGTCGCGCCCGAGGCGAGGGCGGCCGCATGCAGCGCCTCGAACAGCGCCGCCCGATGCACGGCGAGCCCGAACAGCCCGGGCCCGAGCGCGTCGTAACGCACGTCGAGGACGATCCGGCCGGACGGCGCGGCGCGTCCGAACAGCCGCGCGATGCGCGCGCCTTTGCCGAGCAGGCCCGCCTCAAGCCCCATCGCGCGCAGCACGGCGAGGCCGGTCGGCTGCAGCATCAGGCCTGAGCCGACCGGCTGCGGCGCCGCGAAGCGTTCGTAGATGGCGACGTCGCGGCCCTGTCGTCTGAGCAGAATGGCGACCGCCAGCCCCGCCGGTCCGCAGCCGGCGACGGCGATGCGGCCGGGGCCGGTCACGGCCGCGGCGCGTCAGAGCATCGAGGGCAGGACGCGGTCGGGCGGGCGGTGGCCGTCCATGAAGGTCTTGATGTTGACGATGACCTTCTCGCCCATGTCGATGCGGCCCTCGATCGTCGCCGAGCCCATATGCGGCAGCAGCGTCACGCGGCCGGACCTGGCGAGGTCGACGAGCTTCGGGTTGACCGCCGGCTCGTGCTCGAACACGTCGAGCCCGGCGCCCGCCAGCTCCCCATGCTCCAGCATGCGGATCAGCGCGTTCTCGTCGATGATCTCGCCGCGCGCGGTGTTCACCACGATCGCCTGCGGGCGCAGATATTTCAGCCGGCGCGGCGACAAGAGATGATAGGTCGCCGGCGTGTGCGGGCAATGGATCGTCACGATGTCCATGCGCGCCAGCATCTGGTCGAGCGACTCCCAATAGGTCGCCTCCAGCTCCTCCTCGACATGGTCGGGGACACGCTTGCGGTTGTGGTAGTGGATCGACAGGCCGAACGCCTTGGCGCGGCGGGCGACCGCCTGGCCGATGCGGCCCATGCCGACGATGCCGAGCCGCTTGCCGGTGATGCGGTGGCCGAGCATCCAGGTCGGCGACCAGCCGTTCCATTCGCCCGACGGCACGGTGGCCGCGCCCTCCACGATGCGGCGGGAGACCGCCATGATCAGCGCCATCGTCATGTCGGCGGTGTCGTCGGTCAGCACGCCCGGCGTGTTGGTGACGGTGACGCCCCGGCGCAGCGCCGAGGTCACGTCGATATTGTCGACGCCGTTGCCGAAATTGGCGATCAGCTTCATCTGCTCGCCGGCCTGCGCGATCAGATGCGCGTCGATCCGGTCGGTCACGGTGGGAACCAGCACGTCGGCCGTCTTCATCGCCTCGACGAGCTCGGCCGGGGTCATCGGCCGGTCCTCGATGTTGAGGCGGGTGTCGAACAGCTCGCACATCCGCGTCTCCACCGACTCGGGGAGCTTGCGCGTGACGACGACGAGCGGCTTCTTCCTGGGCATTCGCGCTCCGTCTCCTTGGCCGCTGTCCTTCACGCATCGTTAACTACGCCGGCTTCACAACAAAAGTCCGACGAAATGACGACGTCCGCGGCTGTCGCGGCGAGTTTCGGCCTGTCTACCAGACGGGCCGCCAAATACAATGGCGCGCGCCCCGTGCGGGCGTCGCCGCGGAAAGGAGCCCGATGCGTCGCAGACCCGCCCCGCGGCCCGAGTCGCCGCGCCGTCGCGCCGCGCCGCGCGCCCTCGCCGCCGCCCTTGCGGCTTTCGCCGCCCTCGCCGCGCCCGCGCTCGCCCAGCAGGTCGGGCCGGTCAGCGGCCTGCCGCTGCCGCGCTACGCCAGCCTGAAATCCGACCGCGTCAATCTGCGCGAGGGGCCCTCGAAGGAGCACCGCACGCGTTGGGTGTTCCAGCGCGCCGGCCTGCCGGTCGAGATCATGGCCGAGTTCGAGACCTGGCGGCGCATCCGCGACTCCGAGGGCTCCGAGGGCTGGGTCTTGCACTCGCTGCTCTCCGGCCGCCGCACCGCGCTCGTCGCGCCGTGGAAGAAGGACGCGACGATCGACATTTTCGCCAGGCCCGAGGCCTCCGCGCCCGTCTCCGCACGGTTGCAGGCCAACGTCATCGGCAACATCCGCAAATGCGACGGCCAGTGGTGCCGCATTTTCGGCGAGGGCTACGACGGCTTCATCCAGCAGGCCAATCTCTGGGGCGCCTATCCGGGCGAGAAGGTCGAGTAGCCGCCGCGCGGACCCGCCCTGCGTCGCGCGGGGTCGACCCGGCCGGGGCTTCGCGCGATCATCCGCCCGGCGCCGTCCGCGCGCCGTCCGGGGGCTCCGCATATGTCCAGTTCCGCCGCGCCGACCGATGTCGCGCCCGTCGCCGTCAGCGTGATCGGCGCCGGCCTCATCGGCGCGCGCCATGTCGCCCATGTCGCCGCCGAGCCGACGACGCGGCTGCACAGCGTGGTCGATCCGACCGAGGCCGGCCGGGCGCTGGCCGCCGCGCACGCCGTTCCGTGGTTTTCCGACATCGCCGCAATGCTCGCCGCCGGCCGCCCGGACGCTGCGATCGTGGCGACGCCGAACCGGCTGCATGTCGAGCACGGCCTCGCCCTGATCGCGGTCGGCGTGACGACGCTGGTCGAAAAGCCGCTCGCCGACGATCTTGCTTCCGGCGCCCGGCTTGTCGCGGCGGCCGAGCGGGCCGGCGCGCCCCTGCTCACGGGCCATCACCGCCGCCACAACCCCTTGATCGCCCGCGCTAAAACGTTGATCGAGGAAGGTCGGCTTGGCCGCATCGTCGCCGTCCACGCCTTTTTCTGGCTGATGAAGCCGGACGATTATTTCGACGCCGGCTGGCGGCGCGAGCCGGGCGCCGGCCCGGTGCTGCTCAACCTGATCCACGACGTCGATCTGATGCGCCATCTCTGCGGCGAGGTCGTCGAGGTTCAGGCGCTGCTGTCGAACGCCGCGCGCGGCTTCGCGGTCGAGGATACGGCGGCCGTGCTCATGCGCTTCGCCAACGGCGCGCTTGGCACGATCAGCGTGTCGGATACGGCGGTCGCGCCGTGGAGCTGGGAGATGACGGCGGGCGAGAACCCCGCCTATCCGCCGACCGGCGAATTGTGCCTGACCATCGGCGGAGCTCAGGGCTCGCTGTCGATCCCGCGGCTCGACCTGTGGTCCTACGAGGGCCGCAAGAGCTGGTTCGCGCCGATCGGCGTCGGGCGCGTCGTCGCCCCGCCGGCGGAGGACGCGCTGCGCCTGCAGGTCCGCCAGCTCGCCCGCGTCGCCCGCGGCCTGGAGCCGCCGCTTGTGTCGGGCCGGGACGGGCTGGCGACGCTGCGCGTGGTCGACGCCATCGCCCGCGCCGCGCGCGAGGGCGGGCGGGTCGCGGTCGAAACCTGAGGGGAGGGCGCGGGGCCGTTCAGGCCTTGCGCAGGCGCACGACGACGTCGACGCGGTCGATCACCATGCCGGGCGGCGGCTCGGGCAGCCGGCCGACCTCGACCTGCGCGCCGGGAATGTCGAACAGCGCGTTGGTCTCCTCGACGAGAAAATGGTGGTGCGTGCTGAGATTGGTGTCGAAATAGGTCTTCGCCCCGTCCACCGCGATCTCGCGCAACAGGCCGGCCTGCGTGAACTGGTGCAGCGTGTTGTAGACCGTGGCCAGCGACACCGGCACGCGCGAGAGCGTCGCCTCCTCGTAGAGCCGTTCGGCGGTGACGTGCCGGTCGCCCTTGGCGAACAGCAGCCAGCCGAGCGCGACGCGCTGGCGAGTCGGCCGCAGCCCGGCGCCCCGCAGCTTGCTGCGCAGATCGTGGACCAGACAGCCCTGCAGGTCGTAGGCGCGGCGCGCCGTCTCGCCGGCGGGCGGGGTGATCGTGGCGCCTCTGCTCATGACGATGGTCGGACAGCTCCGCTCGCGCGGCGCCGCTGCGCCGCTTCTGCTCCGCACAAAGATAGGGCTTCCGGCGCCCGCGCGCAACGCGCTCGCCCTGCGGCGCCTTGATACGGCGGCGCGCGCGGCGCTTTCGGGCGCCATATCTCTGTGTTAGAGGGGGCTCAGCGGCGAAATCCGCATCCAAAATCAGGCGATCCGGGGCAGTCGGAGACAATGGTCGAGAGACGGTCGAGCTTTTCGTACGAGGATCTGCTGGCCTGCGGGCGCGGCGAGATGTTCGGGCCGGGCAATGCGCAATTGCCGCTGCCGCCGATGCTGATGTTCGACCGCATCGTCGAGATTTCGGAGGACGGCGGCGCCAACGGCAAGGGCGGCGTGCGCGCCGAATTCGACATCAAGCCCGACCTCTGGTTCTTCGGCTGCCACTTCAAGGGCGATCCCGTCATGCCGGGCTGCCTCGGGCTCGACGCGCTGTGGCAGCTCACAGGGTTCTTTCTCGGCTGGCTCGGAGCGGAGGGGCGCGGCCGCGCCCTCGGCGTCGGCGAGGTGAAATTCGCCGATCAGGTGCTCCCTAGCGTCAAGAAGGTCGTCTACGGCGTCGACTTCAAGCGCGTCATGCGCACCAGGCTCGTCCTCGGCATCGCCGACGGCTGGCTGGAGGCGGACGGCCGCCGCATCTACGAGGTCAAGGACATGAAGGTCGGCCTGTTCAAGGCCTGAGCCTCGTCGTCCGAACGGGAATGGAAGGGTCCGGCCCGCCGGACCGGGGAGATTGGCATGAGACGCGTCGTCGTCACCGGAATGGGCATCGTCTCCTCGATCGGCAATGACGCCGGTCAGGTGCTGACCTCGCTGCGCGAGGCGCGCTCGGGCATCGTCCGCGCCGAGGATTACGCGAAGCTCGGCTTCCGCTCGCAGGTGCACGGCATGCCGACGCTGAAGGCCGAGGAGGTCGTCGACCGTCGCGCCATGCGCTTCCACGGCGGCGGCACGGCCTGGAACCATGTCGCGATGGAGCAGGCGATCGCCGATTCCGGGCTCGGCCCGGACGAGGTGAGCCATGAGCGCACCGGCATCGTGATGGGCTCGGGCGGCCCGTCCGCCCGCACCATCGTCGAGAGCGCAGACACGACGCGCACCAAGGGCCCCAAGCGCGTCGGCCCCTTCGCCGTGCCCAAGGCGATGTCCTCCACCGCCTCGGCGACGCTGGCGGTCTGGTTCAAGATCAAGGGCGTGAACTATTCGATCTCGTCGGCCTGCGCGACCTCCAACCACTGCATCGGCAACGCCTACGAGCTGATCCAGTACGGCAAGCAGGACGTGGTGTTCGCCGGCGGCTGCGAGGAGCTCGACTGGTCGCTCTCCGTGCTGTTCGACGCGATGGGCGCGATGTCGTCGAGCTACAACGACCGCCCCTCCACCGCCTCGCGCGCCTACGACAAGAACCGCGACGGCTTCGTCATCGCCGGCGGCGCCGGCGTGCTGGTGCTGGAGGAATACGAGCGCGCCAAGGCGCGCGGCGCGAAGATCTACGGCGAAATCGTCGGCTATGGCGCGACCTCGGACGGCTACGACATGGTCGCGCCCTCCGGCGAGGGCGCGATCCGCTGCATGCGGATGGCGCTGCAATCGGTGAAGGCGCCGGTCGACTACATCAACCCGCATGCGACCTCGACGCCGGTCGGCGACGTGAAGGAGATCGAGGCTCTGCGCACGGTCTTCGGCTCGGGCGAGAAATGCCCGCCGATCTCGGCGACCAAGTCGCTCACCGGCCATTCCCTCGGCGCGACCGGCGTGCAGGAGGCGATCTACTCGCTGCTGATGATGAACAACGGCTTCATCTGCGAGAGCGCGCATATCGAGGAGCTCGATCCCGCCTTCGCCGACATGCCGATCGTCCGCAAGCGCGTCGACAACGCGCAGCTCGGCTGCGTGCTGTCGAACTCCTTCGGTTTCGGCGGCACCAACGCCACCATCGTGATGAAGCGCGTCGACGCCTGAGGGCGCCGGCGTTCCCGACTTTCCTGACGCGCTCGCCGGCGAGGCGCGCGCCGGAGCGACGCCCCGTGCTGCACGACAAGCCCAATTCCTTCCGCAACGGCCCGGACGCGACGGGCCATTTCGGCATGTTCGGCGGCCGCTTCGTCGCCGAGACGCTGATGCCGCTGATCCTCGAGCTCGAACAGGCCTACGAGGCGGCGAAGAAGGATCCCGAGTTCCACGCCGAGCTGGCGCGCCTCGCCACGCATTATGTCGGCCGCCCGAGCCCGCTCTATTACGCCGAGCGCCTGAGCCAGCATCTCGGCGGCGCGAAAGTCTTCTTCAAGCGCGACGAGCTGAACCACACCGGCGCGCACAAGATCAACAATGTGCTGGGCCAGATCCTGCTCGCGCGGCGCATGGGCAAGAAGCGCATCATCGCCGAGACGGGCGCCGGCCAGCACGGCGTCGCCACCGCCACGGCCTGCGCGAAATTCGGCCTGCCGTGCGTCGTCTACATGGGCGCGGTCGACGTCGAGCGGCAGAAGCCCAACGTCTTCCGCATGAAGCTGCTCGGCGCCAAGGTCGTGCCCGTGCAGGCCGGCGCGCGCACGCTGAAAGACGCGATGAACGAGGCGCTGCGCGACTGGGTGACCAACGTCTCCGACACGTTCTACTGCATCGGCACCTCGGCCGGCCCGCATCCCTATCCGGCGATGGTGCGCGACTTCCAGTCGATCATCGGCAAGGAGGTGCGCGAGCAGATGATGGCGCAGGAAGGCCGCCTGCCGGATTCGCTGATCGCGGCGATCGGCGGCGGCTCGAACGCCATCGGCCTGTTCCATCCATTCCTCGACGATCCGTCGGTGAAGATCTTCGGCGTCGAGGCGGCCGGCCACGGCCTCGACGTGAAGGACGGGCACGCCGCCTCGCTCGCCGGCGGCAAGCCCGGCGTGCTGCACGGCAACCGCACCTATCTGTTGATGGACGAGGACGGCCAGATCAACGAGGGCCACTCGATCTCCGCCGGCCTCGACTATCCCGGCATCGGCCCCGAACACGCCTGGCTGCGCGATCAGGGCCGCGTCACCTATCTGTCGGCGACGGACAAGGAGTGTCTGGCCGCCTTCCAGCTCTGCTGCCAGCTCGAGGGCATCATCCCGGCGCTCGAGCCCGCGCACGCGCTCGCCAAGGTGATCGACCTCGCGCCGACGCTGCCGAAGGATCACCTGATGGTGATGAACATGTGCGGGCGCGGCGACAAGGACATCTTTACCGTCGCCGATCATCTCGGCGGGCTGTGAGGCGCCGCGCTATCTGACCTTGCCGCGAATCTCCGCCGCCAGCCCGTCGATGGCGGCGGGCGTCGCCGGCCCCGCGCACAGCGTCAGCGGATCGGGCGAGACGAGGCGCTTGTCCGGCGGATAGAGCGCGGCGAGCGCGGGATGCCACATCAGCGCCGTGCCGTTGTCGATGGCGCGCGCGTCGACGTCCGAGACGATGAGATAGTCGGGCCGCGCCGCGATCACCTTCTCGATAGGCACGAAACCGCCGGTCTCGACGCCCATCTCGCGCGACAGGTCGCGCAGCCCCGCCGCGGTCGCGATTTCGGCGACGACGGTGCGCCCGCCCGGCGCATAGGCGCGCCGGTGCAGCGTCAGGAAGGTCGCCGGCCGCGCGGCCGCGCCGCGCGCCTCGGCCAGCGCGGCGTCGATGCGCGCGATCAGCGCCGCGCCGCGCTCGGGATGCCCGAGCCGCGCGGCGAGCGCGGCGATCTGCGCGCGCCCCTCCGCGAGACTGCGCCATGGCGCCAGCGCGTAGGTCGGCAGGCCGCGCTCCTTCAGCAGCGCGCGGGTGAAGGGCGTGTCGTAGGCGCCGATCAGCACGAGATCGGCGTCGAGCCGCGCAATGTCCTCGCCTGTGCCGCGATTGAGCGCGAACGCCTTCGCGTCGCGCGCCACGGGCGAGAGCGTCTCGTCCGCGGCGAGGTATGACAGCGAGGCGATCTGATCGCGGTCCGCCAGCGTCAGCAGAAGCTGGTCAGCGCACAGATTGGCCGAGACGACCCGGCGCGGCGCGGCGTCCTCGCCGCGCGCCGGGGCGAGCGCGGCCGAGAACGCAAGGGCGAAGGTCAGCATCGGCGTCAGAACGGCGCAGCGCATGCGCCGAACTATCCTGTTGCGCGGCGGCGCGCCACCCCCTACGAGTCGAGGCGACGACGGCGCGCCGCCCGCAAGGCGGCGCATGGGAATGCGGTGCGGAGCGTTTCGCTCCAATACCGCGGCTGCCCCCGCAACTGTGAGCGGCGAGCCTCATTCCGATACGCCACTGCCGGCAACGGCGGGAAGGCGGAATGAGGCGACGACCCGCGAGCCAGGAGACCGGCCCTCGTCATGGTGCAACTCTCGAGGCCGTCGGTGGGACGGCTGGAGGCGACATGACAAAGACTCTCCTGCGCCGGGCCGTTCAGGCCGGCGCGACTTCCCTCATCCTTTCGACCTTCTCCGCCCCCGTTCTCGCGCAGGCGACGGACGAGCTGCCCGAACTCGTCGTCACGGCGACGCGCACGGAGCAGCCCGTCGCCCGCGCCGGCTCGGCGATCACCGTCATCCGCGCCGAGGACATCGCGGCGGCCGGCTCCAAGAGCGTCGCCGACGTGCTGCGCGGCGCGCCGGGGCTCGACATCTACGAGTCGGGCGGGCCGGGCGGCCTGTCCACCCTGTCGCTGCGCGGGGCGCAGCCGGGGCAGGCGCTGGTGCTGATCGACGGCGTGAAGGTCGGCGATCCGACCTCGGCGACCGGCGAGTTCGATTTCGGCGCCTTCTCGGTCACCGACATCGAGCGCATCGAGATCCTGCGCGGGCCGCAATCGGCGCTCTACGGGTCGGACGCGATGGGCGGCGTCGTCAACATCGTCACCAGAAAGGGAACCGGCCGGCCGAAGACCAGCCTGCTGATCGAGGCGGGCAGTTACGGCGCGCTGCACACGCGGGCGACGACCTCGGGCTCGAACGACGAGGTGACCTGGGCCTTCTCGGTCGACGGTTTCTCCACGCGCGGCTTCTCGCGCTACGGCTATCGCATTCCGCGCATTCTGGCGGGCCGCGCGACCCCGCTCGAGGACGATCCGGCGCGCAAGCTCGCCGCCACGGGCCGCGTGACGTGGCGCCCCGCGCCGGGGATCGAGGTGGAGCTCGGCGGCGCCGTCTACGCGTCGCGCGTGAACTTCGACAATCCCGGCGCGTGGGGCACGGACCCGGACGACCGCTTCAACCGCGGCCGCAACGTCGTCGGCAATCTCTACGCGAAGACGCGCTTCGACGCGCTCGACGGGCGCCTGCGCAACACGCTCACGCTGTTCGCCCATCGCGCCCATCACGAGAACCGGCTGACGCAGGCCTGCTTCGACGCCTCCTTCGCCAGCTACGACTGCAACACCTTCTAGGGCGAACTGTCGCTCGGCGCGTGGGGACGACGATCTTCGGCCTGCGCAGCGCGCGAGACGGCGAAGACCGCCGAGCAATACTACCCTCTGCCGAACCCGCGCATTCGCGGGATCGACGTTGGCCAGACGACGAACTCCGCCTTCCTGCAGCACCAGATCGCGCTCGGCGAGCGGCTCGACGTCTCGCTCGGCGGCCGCCTCGACAAGGTGTCGGGCGGCGACGTCTTCGCCACCGGGCGCGCGACGGTCGCCTACCGCATTCTCGAAACAGGCACGAAGCTGCGCGCCAGCATCGGCACGGGAGCGAAAGCGCCGACGCTGTATCAGCGCTTCTCGGTCTATGGCGACCCGACGTTGCGCGCCGAGAAGAATGTCGGCGTCGACGCCGGCGTCGACCAGACGCTGTTCGACGGTCGCGCCAAGCTCTCGGCCACCGTGTTCCGCGCCCGCTATCGCGAGCTGATCGACTTCAACTCCGCGACGCTGCGCTATTTCAACGTGTCGCGCGCGCTGATACAGGGCGTCGAGCTGTCGGGCGAGGCGACGCTGGTTCCCGACGCCTGGCGCGTGCGGGCGAGCTACACCTATCAGCACGCCGAGAATCTGCAGACGAAGGCCGCGCTCCTGCGCCGGCCCTTCAACAAGGGCTCGCTCTCGCTCGTCTATACCGGCCTGCCGAAGCTCGAACTCGAGGCGCGCCTCGTGATGATCGGCGCGCGCTACGACTTCAACAACCAGACCTTCGGCCGCTCGGTCATGCCGGGTTGGGGCCGGCTCGATCTGCGCGCCGACTACGCGGTCAACGACCATCTCTCCGTCTTCGGCCGCATCGAGAACGCGCTCGACAAGCGCTACGAGGAGATCCGCGACTACGGCACGGCCGGCCGCTCCTTCTACGCCGGCTTGAAGACGACATGGTGAGCGCGCGCGCCGTGGCGGCCGGCAAGGGCTTCGGCCGGCTCGCCGTCGCGGCGCTCGCGGTTCTCGGCCTGCTCGCGCTGGCGGCGGCCTCGCTCGCCGTCGGCGCGGCGCGGCTCGCGCCGGCCGAGACCTGGGCCGGCCTCGTCTCCGGCGAGGGGGCGGCCGGCCTCATCGTGCGCGACATCCGCCTGCCGCGTCTGCTGCTGTCGCTGTCGGTCGGGGCGACGCTCGGCCTTTGCGGGGCGGCGATGCAGGGCCTGTTGCGCAATCCGCTCGCCGAGCCCGCCATCTTCGGCGCGCCGCAGGCGGCCGCGCTCGGCGCGGTGATCGTCCTCTATCTCGGCCTTGCGGAGGCGACGTCGCTGGCGCTGCCCGTCGCCGCCATCGCCGGGGCGGGCCTCTCGGTCGCCGCGCTGCTGCTGATCGCCGGCCGCCGCGCCGGGCTCGTCACGCTCATCCTTGCGGGCCTCGCTCTGTCGAGCCTTGCGGGCGCCGCGACCTCGCTCGTCATCAACCTGTCGCCCAATCCCTTCGCCGTCACCGAGATCGTGTTCTGGCTGATGGGTTCGTTCGAGGATCGCTCGCTGCGTCATGTCGTCATGGCCGCGCCCTTCCTCGCGCTCGCCTGCGCGCTGCTGCTGACGCGCGCGCGCGACTATCGCGCGCTGACGCTGGGCGAGGAGGCGGCCGCCAGCCTCGGCGTTGATCTGGCGCGGTTGCGGGTTCTCACGGTCGCCGGCGTCGCCATCGGTGTCGGCGCCGGCGTCGCCGTGTCGGGCGCCATCGGCTTCGTCGGCCTCGTCGCGCCCTATCTCGCCCGTGCGCTGGTCGGCGGCGATCCGGGCCGCGCCCTCGCGCCTTCCGCCTTCATCGGCGCGATGCTGCTGACGGCGGCGGACGTCGCGGTGCGGCTCATCCCGGCGACGAGCGAGATCAAGGTCGGCGTGCTCACCGCGCTGATCGGCGTGCCGCTGTTCCTGTGGCTCATTCTCGGGCGGCGCGCGCGCGGCGCGGAGGCGTTGGCGTGATCGCGCCCGCCCCGCTCGACGTCGCCGGCCTGTCGGTCGATCTGGCGCATGGCCGCGCCGCGCTGCGCGATGCGTCCTTCCGCGTCGCGCCGGGCGAGTTCGTCGTCGTGCTCGGGCCGAACGGCGCCGGCAAGACGACGCTGCTGCGCGCGCTCGCGGGCCTCGCGCCGGCGCGCGGAACGGCGCGCTTCGGCGGCGACGATCTGCTGGCGATGCGCGCGCGCGAGCGGGCGCGCCGTCTCGCCTACCTGCCGCAATCGGGCGAGGCGCACTGGCCCTTGCCGGCGCGCGAGATCGTCGCGCTCGGGCGCATCCCGTTCGGCGCGCCGGGCGGGCGCTTGTCGGCCGGGGACGAGGCGATCGTGGCGCGTGCGATGGCGGCCTGCGACGCGGCGCAATTCGCCGACCGGCCGATCACGGAACTGTCGGGCGGCGAGCGCGCCCGCGTGCTGCTCGCCCGCGCGCTCGCGGTCGAGGCGCCGCTGCTGCTGGTCGACGAGCCGGTCGCCGCCGCCGATCCGGCGCATCAACTGTTGGTGATGCGCCTCTTCGCCGAACAGGCGGCGCAGGGCCGCCTCGTCGTCGCCGTGCTGCACGATGTGGCGCTGGCGCTGCGCCACGCCCATCGCGTGCTTCTGCTGGACGGCGGCCGTCTCGTCGCCGACCGCAAGAGCGCCGACGCCTTCGCCGACGATACGTTCGACCGCGTCTTCGGCGTGCGCTTTGCGCATGTGCGGCTCGGTGGGCGGGCCTTCGTCGCGGCCGAGCCGGCCGACTAACCCTCGCGCGTCTCGCGCGCGTCGCTGCGCGCTTCCTCGGCGCTCTCGAAGATGTGCGGGGAGACGCCGCGCTTCTCCAGCGATTCGCCGAGCTTCATGCGCAGGAAACCGCTGGTCGTGTAGCGCGAGGCGCCAGAGTAGTAGCGTTCGTAAAGGCCGCGCACCATCGCCGCGTAGTCGTCGAGAAGCTCCGGCACGATCGAGAAGTTGTCGTAGTTGACCACCGCGTGCACCTTGTGATGCAGTGGCGCGAGCTTGGCCTCGGCCGCCTTGCGGATCGCCTCGATGTCGCCTTTGGCGCGCAGCGCGTAACGCTCGAGGTTGACGAAGAACAGGTTCTGCTTCTCGTCGTAGACGAAGCGCTGGTCGAGCGGGATCGCCAGCAGCGCGGCCCGCAGGTCCATCGGCTCGGGCCGGAAGATGCGCGCGTCCATCACCGCCGGATCGCGCGGGATCAGCGGCTTGAACGCCATCTTCGCCAGGATGTCGCGCTCGATGTCGATCCCCGGCGCGACTTCCGTCAGTTCCAGTCCGTCCGGCCGCAACGCAAAGACGCAGCGCTCGGTGACGTAGAGGATCGGCCGTCCGCTTCTGGCCGCCACCGGCCCCGAGAAGGTGACGTGCTCGACCGCCTCGACGAATTTGCGCTCGCGCCCCTCGGCGACGATGTCGAGCCGCCCGTCGCCGACCGCAATCTCGAGTCCGCCGGCGGTGAAGGTGCCGACGAAGACGACCTTCTGCGCCGTCTGCGAGATGTTGATGAAGCCGCCCGCGCCGGCGAGTTTCGGCCCGAACTTGGAGACGTTGAGGTTGCCGACGCGGTCCACCTGCGCAAGGCCGAGGAAAGCCGCGTCGAGCCCGCCGCCGTCGTAGAAATCGAACTGGTAGGGCTGGTCGATCACCGCCTGCGTGTTCACCGCCGCGCCGAAATCGATGCCGCTCGCCGGAATGCCGCCGATCACGCCGGGCTCGGCGGTGAGCGTGATCAGGTCGATGATCTTCTCCTCGTTGGCGACGCCCGCAACGCCCTCCGGCATGCCGATGCCGAGATTGACGACCGAGTTCGGCTTCAGCTCGAAGGCGGCGCGCCGCGCGATGATCTTGCGCTCGCTCATCGGCATCGGGGGCAGCGAGCCGGCGCGCACGCGGATCTCGGCGCTGTAGGCGGGGTTGTAGGGCGTGCCGAAGGTCTGCCAGTGGTTTTCGGGCTTCGCCACGACCACGCAGTCGACGAGAACGCCCGGAATCTTCACCTGCCGCGGGTTGAGGCTGCCGGATTCGGCGACGCGCTCGACCTGCGCGATGACGACGCCGCCGGAATTGCGCGCCGCCATGGCGATGGCGAGCGCCTCCAGCGTCAGCGCCTCCTTCTCCATCGTCAGGTTGCCGTCCGGGTCGCCGGTGGTGGCGCGGATGATCCCGACATGGATGGGGAAGGTCTTGTAGAGCAGATACTCCTCGCCGGCGATCGTGATCGGCTCGACCAGATCCTCCGTCGTCCTCGCGTTCAGTTTGCCGCCGCCATTGGCCGGATCGACGAAGGTGCCTTTGCCGATGCGCGTGATGTGGCAGGGCCGGCGCGCCGCGATGTCGCGGAACAGATGCGTGATCACCCCCTGCGGCAGATTGTAGGCCTCGATCAGATTGCCGATGGCGAGCGTCTGCAATTTCGGCGCGAGGCCCCAGTGGCCGCCGATCACGCGCTTGACGAGGCCGGGATGGCCGAGATGGTTCAGCCCCTTCTCCTTGCCGTCGCCCTGGCCGGCCGCATAGACGAGGGTGAGATTGCGCGGTTTTCCCTCCTCGCTCAGGAAGCGCTCCTCCAGCGCGACGGCGATCTCCTCGGCGAAGCCGATGCCGACGAATCCGCCGGTCGCCACCGTGTCGCCGTCGCGCACGAGGCGCACCGCCTCGGCGGCCGAGACGACCTTTCCCTTTTCGGAGGAGCGCAGATAGGGAAGGGCGGGGTGACCCATGGACGCCTCGTTTGGATGCCTCGTTCGCCGCCGCCGGCAGGAGGCGCGAACGTCGGCGGCGATCATAGCCGCTGCGCGCGATCCGGCCAGCCGTTCACCAGCCGCTGGGAAGGACCGGGGCTCGCGGCAATTTCGTTTGCAAGCGAACCGAAAAGAGGATTCGATGCGGCCAGCGCGATCCCTCGGGCCGGCGACGGTTCCGGGCGGGTCGCGGCGTCAGGCGGTCGGGCGTCAAACGCGCGACCCGGAACAGGGAGATGTCATGAAATCGCTCGCTCTTGCGGGGATGAGCCTCGCCGCGCTGCTCACGGGCGCGACCGCGCTCTCGGCCAAGACCCTCGTCTACTGCTCGGAAGGCTCGCCGGAGAACTTCACCCCGGCGCTGAACACCACGGGCACGAGCTTCGACGCCGCGCGCCCGATCTTCAACAAGCTCACCGAGTTCGAGCGCGGCTCGACCAAGGTCGTGCCCGCGCTCGCCGAAAGCTGGACGGTCTCCGATGACGGCAAGGTCTTCACCTTCAAGCTGCGCAAGGGCGTGAAGTTCCATTCCGTGCCCGGCTTCAAGCCGACGCGCGACTTCAACGCCAACGACGTGCTGTTCGCCTTCAATCGCCAGGGCGACGACAAGCACCCCTACCACAAGATTTCCGGCGGCAAGTACGACTACTATTCGGACATGGACATGCCGAAGAACGTCAAGTCCATCGAGAAGATGGACGACTATACCGTCAAGATGACGCTGAACGAGCCGAACGCGCCGATCCTCGCGAACCTCGCGATGGACTTCATGTCCATTCCCTCGGCCGAATACGCCGAGCAGCTGCAGAAGGCCGGCAAGCTCGAGCAGTTCGATCAGGTCCCGGTCGGCACCGGCCCGTTCTCCTTCGTCGCTTACCAGAAGGACGCGGTGATCCGCTACAAGGCCAACCCCGACTTCTGGGGCGAGAAGGCCAAGGTCGACGATCTCGTCTACGCGATCACGCCCGACCCGACGGCGCGCTACTCCAAGCTCAAGGCCGGCGAGTGCCACTTCATGATCGCGCCGCGTCCGGCCGATCTGGCCGAGATGCAGAAGGACCAGACGCTGAAGGTCATCAACCAGCCAGGCCTCAACATCGCCTACTGGGCCTTCAACGTGCAGAAGCCGCCCTTTGACAAGAAGGAGGTCCGTCAGGCCTTCAACATGGCGATCGACAAGGCGGCGATCATCCGCGACGTCTATCTCGGCGCAGGTCAGGCGGCGGTGAACCTCATCCCGCCGACGCTGTGGAGCTACAACACCGCGGTGAAGGGTTACGCGTTCGATCAGGCCAAGGCCAAGGAGCTGCTCGAGAAGGCCGGCGTGAAGACGCCGCTGGAGATCGACCTCTGGTACATGCCGGTGCAGCGCCCCTACAACCCGAACGCCAAGCGCATCGCCGAGATGATGCAGGCCGATCTCGCCAAGGTCGGCGTCAACGCCAAGCTCGTCACCTACGAGTGGGGCGAGTATCGCAAGCGCGCCCAGCAGGGCGAGCACATGACCGCCCAGCTCGGCTGGACGGGCGACAATGGCGACCCGGACAACTTCTTCTTCCTGCGCGGCTGCTCCGGCGCGCGCGCGGGCGGGCAGAACATTACCAAGTGGTGCAACAAGGACTATGACGAGCGCCTGATCAAGGCGCGCGGCCTGTCCAATCAGGAAGCTCGCGCCAAGCTCTACGAGGAGATGCAGGTCATCGAGAACGAGGAAGCGCCCGATCTCAAGATCGCGCATTCCGTCGTCTACGAGGCCATGCGCGCCAATGTCGAGGGCTACAAGCAGAGCCCGTTCGGCTCGCATCAGTTCAACGGCGTCGACGTGAAGTGACGCGACCCGCGGCGGGGCCTCGCGCCCCGCCGCGCCCGTCCCCCCGCCCATGATCAAATTCTTCCTTAAACGACTCGCGCTGACGGTTCCGACCTTCCTGGCGCTGATGTTCATCACCTTCGTGGCGATCCGCCTCGTTCCCGGCGACCCTGTGGAGGTGCGCGTCGGCGAACGCGGCATCAGCCCGGAGCGGCTCGCCTATTTCCGTCACGAGCTCGGCCTCGACCAGCCCGTCTGGAAGCAGTTCTTCGACTATGTCTGGAACATTCTGCACGGCGATTTCGGAGTGTCTCTCGCCACCAACGAGAAGGTGCTGACCGAGTTCTTCACGCTGTTCCCGGCCACGATCGAGCTGTCCTTCTTCGCCATGCTGTTCGCCTCGGCGATCGGCATTCCGGCCGGCGCCGTGGCCGCGGTCAAGCGCGGCTCCTGGTTCGATCAGGGGCTGATGGCGCTCTCCGTCACCGGCTTCTCGATGCCGATCTTCTGGTGGGGCCTGCTGCTCATCATGCTGGTCGCCGAGCGTTGGGGCCTCACCCCAGTCTCCGGCCGCATCGATCTGATCAAATACTATTTCGAGCCCGTCACCGGCTTCATGACGGTCGACGCCTGGCTCTCGGGCCAGAAGGGCGCGTTCCTCGACGCGCTGCATCACCTCATCCTGCCGGCGATCGTGCTCGGCACCGTGCCGCTCGCCACCATCGCGCGCATGACGCGCTCCTCGATGCTCGAGGTGCTGAGCGAGGACTATGTGCGCACGGCGCGCGCCAAAGGCCTGTCGCCCTTCCGCGTCGTCGGCCTGCACGCGCTGCGCAACGCGCTCATTCCGGTGGTCACCGTCATCGGCCTGTCGGTCGGCGGCCTGATGGCGGGCGCGGTGCTGACCGAGACGATCTTCTCCTGGCCCGGCATCGGCAAATGGCTGATCGAATCGATCGGCCGGCGCGACTATCCGGCGTTGCAGGGCGGCGTCATGCTGGTCTCGACCGTCGTCATTCTGGTCAATCTGGGCGTCGACGTGCTCTACGGCGTCATCAATCCGAGGATCCGTCATGGCCGGTGAAACGCCGCTCGCGGCGACCATCGCCGACGAATTCGTCGTCCCGCCGGCGCGGCCCTTCGCCGCCTTCTGGGCCTCGTTCAGCGAGAACAAGGGCGCGGTGCTCGGCCTCGTCGTGATCTCGCTGATCGTGTTGCTGGCGATCTTCGCGGATTTCGTCGCGCCCTATCATCCCAACGAGCAGTTCCGCGAAGCGGTGAAGGCGCCGCCGGTCTGGGCCGAGGGCGGGACGTGGCGCTTCGTGCTCGGCACGGACGGGCTCGGCCGCGACATGCTTTCGCGCCTCATCCACGGGGCGCGCATCTCGCTGTTCATCGGCCTGTCGGTGATGGCCGTGTCCTTCGTGCTCGGCATCATGATCGGCCTTGCGGCGGCTTATTTCGGCGGCGTCGTCGACGTCGTGATCACCCGCATGATGGATCTCATCATGGCGGTGCCCGGCCTCGTGCTGGCGATCCTCGTCGTCGCGGTTCTGGGCCCGAATCTCACCAACACCATCATCGCGGTGACGATCGTCTATCTGCCGCGCTATGTGCGCCTCGTGCGCGCCTCGGCGCTGGCCGAGCTCAACAAGGAATATGTCACGGCCGCCAAGGTCGCCGGCGTCGGCCCGCTGCGCCTGATGCTCTCGACCGTGCTGCCCAACTGTCTTGCCCCGCTCATCATCCAGGCCGCGCTCGGCGTGTCGGACGCCATTCTCGAGGCGGCGGCGCTCGGCTTTCTCGGCCTCGGCGCGCAGCCGCCGATCTCCGAATGGGGGACGATGCTGGCCGACGCGCGCGAGTTCATCCGCTCCAATCCGTGGCTGGTGACGCTGCCGGGCCTGGCGATCCTCGTCACCGTCATCTCCATCAACCTTCTCGGCGACGGCCTGCGCGACGCGCTCGATCCGAAGATGCGGAGGTCGTGATGGCGCTGCTCGACATCCGCAACCTCTCCGTCTCCTTCGCCACCCGCGGCGGCCCGTTCAAGGCGGTCGACGGCGTCGACGTCTCGGTCGATCGCAACGAGGTGCTGGCCATCGTCGGCGAATCGGGCTCCGGCAAGTCGGTCGCCATGCTCGCCGTGATGGGCCTGCTGCCATGGACGGCGACGGTGACGGCCGACCGCATGGAGTTCGACGGGCGCGACCTGCGCGCGCTCACCGCGAAGGAGCGGCGCGCCATCGTCGGCCGCGACCTGTCGATGATCTTTCAGGAGCCGATGTCCTCGCTCAACCCGTGTTTCACGGTGGGCTTCCAGATCGGCGAATCGCTGAAGACGCATCTCGGCATGGATCGCGCCGCGCGCCGCAAGCGCACGGTCGAATTGCTGGAGCAGGTCGGCATCACCGATCCGGAGCGCCGCATCTCCGCCTTTCCGCATCAATTGTCGGGCGGCATGAGCCAGCGCGTGATGATCGCGATGGCGCTCGCCTGCAAACCCAAGCTGCTGATCGCCGACGAGCCGAGCACGGCGCTCGACGTCACCATCCAGGCCCAGATTCTCGATCTGCTCGTCTCGCTGCGCAAGGAGACGGGCATGGCGCTCGTGCTCATCACGCACGACATGGGCGTCGTCGCCGAGACGGCCGATCGCGTCGTCGTGCAATACGCCGGCCAGCAGGTGGAGACCAACGCCACGCGCGCGCTGTTCTCCGATCCCCATCACCCCTACACGGCGGCGCTGCTGGCGGCGCTGCCGGAGCGGGCGACGCAGCGCCGCCTGCCGGCCATTCCGGGCGTCGTGCCCGGCCAGTTCGACCGACCGAAGGGCTGTCTGTTCTCGCCGCGCTGCGCCTTCGTGTTCGAGCGCTGCCGGCGCGAGGCGCCGGCCCACGCCGCGCCCGAGCTTGGCCGCGCGCTCTGCCACACCCCGCTCGTAGAAGGCGCGCCCGTCGCGGCCCAGCGCGACAAGGAGATCGCCTGATGTCGGCGGTGATCGAGGCGCGCGACCTCAAGCGCGATTACGAATCCAGGCGCGGCATGTTCTCGGCCCCCGCCACCGTGAAGGCGCTCGCCGGCGTCTCCTTCGCGCTCGAGGCGGGCAAGACGCTCGCCGTCGTCGGCGAATCGGGTTCCGGCAAGTCGACGCTCGCCCGCCTGCTGACGCTGATCGAGGAGCCGACCGCCGGCCAGCTTCTGATCGACGGCAAGGACGTCGCCGGCGCGGACGCCGCGACGCTGAAGCGGCTGCGCCGCGAGATCCAGATCGTCTTCCAGAACCCCTACGGCTCGCTCAATCCGCGCCAGAAGATCGGCGCCGCGCTGGAGGAGCCGCTGCTGGTCAACACCGACATGCCGGCGGCCGAGCGCGAGAAGGCCGCGCGCGACATGATGGCGCGCGTCGGCCTGAGGCCGGAATTCTACGATCGCTATCCGCACATGTTCTCGGGCGGCCAGCGCCAGCGCATCGCCATCGCCCGCGCGCTGATGCTGCGGCCGAAGATCCTCGTGCTCGACGAGCCGGTGTCGGCGCTCGACGTGTCGATCCGCGCGCAGGTGCTCAACCTGCTGGCCGAGTTGCAGGAGGAGTTCAAGCTCGCCTACGTCTTCGTCAGCCACGATCTGTCGGTCGTCAAGCACATCGCCGACCGCGTCATGGTGATCTATCTCGGCCATGCGGTGGAGACGGGAACGCGCGAGGCCATCTTCTCCGCCCCGCAGCACCCCTACACGCGCGCGCTGCTGTCGGCGACGCCGGTGGCCGATCCCTTCGCGGTGAAGGAGCGCATCATCCTCAAGGGCGAATTGCCCTCGCCCTTCGATCCGCCGAAAGGCTGCGCCTTCCATCCGCGCTGCCCGCTCGCCTTCGACAGGTGCAGGCGCGAGGAGCCGCCGGTCGAATACAAGAACGGCCGCGACGTCGCCTGCTGGGCGGTGGAGGGCGGGCAAGGGGGACGGCGCGATGACGCAGACGAGGCCGCCGGACGGCGCTGAATTCGACTTCATCGTCGTCGGCGCGGGCTCTGCCGGCTGCGTGCTGGCCAATCGCCTCTCCGCCGATCCGCGCAACCGCGTCCTCGTTCTGGAGGCCGGCGGCAAGGACGACTGGATCTGGTTCCACATCCCCGTCGGCTACCTGTTCGCCATCGGCAATCCGCGCGCGGACTGGCTGTTGAAGACGGAGCCTTGCGACGGCCTCAACGGCCGCGCGCTGAATTATCCGCGCGGCAAGGTGATCGGCGGCTGCTCGGCCATCAACGCGATGATCTACATGCGCGGGCAGGCGGCCGATTACGACGGCTGGCGCCAGCTCGGCCTGCCCGGCTGGGGCTGGGACGATGTGCTGAAACTGTTCCGCAAGCACGAGGACTATCACGGCGGCGCGAACGACCTGCACGCCGCCGGCGGCGAGTGGCGCGTCGAGCAGCCGCGCATGCGCTGGCCGATCCTCGACGCGATGCGCGAGGCGGCCGCCGAACTCGGCGTGCCGCCGACCGCCGATTTCAACCGCGGCACGAATTTCGGCTCCGGCTATTTCGACGTGAACCAGAAGCGCGGCCGGCGATGGAGCGCGGCGACGGCGTTTCTGAAGCCCGTCCTCGACCGCCCCAATCTGACGCTGGCGACAGGCGTCACGGTCGAGCGCGTGATCGTCGAGGACGGGCGCGCGACGGGCGTCGAATACACGCTTGGCGGCGAGCGCCGCGTCGCGAAGGTCGCGCGCGAGGTCGTGCTGTCGGCCGGCGCGGTGGCGACGCCGGCGCTGATGGAGACATCCGGCCTCGGCGACGGCGCGCGGCTGCAAGGCCTCGGCGTCGAGACGCGGGCGCACCTGCCGGGCGTCGGCGAGAATTTGCAGGACCATCTGCAACTGCGCACCATCTTCACCGTCGCCGGAACGCCGACGATGAACGTGCTCTACAAGTCGCTGTTCCGGCGCGGCCTGATGGGCCTCGACTACGCGCTGCGTCGGCGCGGGCCGCTGACGATGGCGCCCTCGCAGTTCGGCGTCTTCATGGCCTCGAGCGCGGACTATGCGACGCCGAACATCGAGTTCCACGTCCAGCCGCTCTCGCTCGACAAGTTCGGCGATCCGCTGCACGATTTTCCGGCGATCACCGTCAGCGTCTGCAATCTGCGCCCGTCGAGCCGCGGCTCGATCCATCTCGAGCGGCGGGACGACGCCGCGCCGAAGATCCGTCCGAACTATCTCGCGACCGAGGAGGATCGCCGCGTCGCCGCGGATTCGATCCGCTGGGCGCGCAAACTCTGCGCGACGCAGGCGCTCGCCCGCTTCCAGCCGGCCGAACGGCTGCCCGGCGCCGCGCTGACCAGCGACGCCGATCTCGCCCGCGCCGCCGGCGATATCGGCACCACGATCTTCCACCCCGTCGGCACGGCGGCGATGGGGCCGGACCACGATCCGAACGCGGTGCTGGACGCCGAACTGCGCGTGCGCGGCGTGGCGCGCCTGCGCGTCGCCGACGCCTCGGCGATGCCGCGCATCACCTCCGGCAACACCGCCGCCCCGACGATGGCGATCGCCGAGCGGGCGGCCGAACTCATGCTCGCGGCGGGGCGCTGAGTCGGGCTAGACTGATCGTATGGCCCGCAGTGTCTCGCTCTATGTGACCACCGGCGTCTCGGTCGATTCCGAGCGACTCGTGGACGGCCGCCAGTCGGAGACCGCGCTGCTGGTGGCGCGCGGCGCGCGGCGCCTGCTGCGCGGCCTCGGCTACGCGACGGTGGTGGAGATGCCGCTGCCCTCGGGCCGGCGCGCCGATCTGATGGCGCTCGGGCCGGACGGCGAGCTTCTCGTCGTCGAGATCAAATCCTCGCTCGCCGATTTCCGCGCCGACCACAAATGGCGCGACTATCGCGCCCATTGCGACCGGCTGTTCTTCGCCATTCCCGAGACGCTCGATCCGGCGATCATGCCGGAGGACGCCGGGCTCATCGTCGCCGACGCCTGGGGCGCCGCCGCGTTGCGCGAGGCGCCCCTTCACAAGCTCGCGCCCGCGACGCGCCGCGCCCTGACGCTGCGCTTCGCCGCGCTCGCCGCCGACCGGCTGCATGCGCTGGTCGATCCCGGCCTCGCTTTGCCCGAATAGGTCGGTAGCCGCGCGGCCGCGTCGGCTCGAGCGAGGCGAGAAAACGCGCCGCGCCTCGCTCATCCCCGCCGGCGGGCGAAGGCGCTCATCGCAGAGAGGATCGGAATGATCGTCTGCCTGGGACGGCGCACATGCGTCGCCTTGTCGGCGACGTCCATCATGGCGAGGACATCGCGCGCGGCGCCGCCGCGTCGAGCTCCGCGCCTCAGCGCGGCGCGCGCTTGGCGAGGATGCGTTGCAGCGTTCGCCGATGCATGTTGAGCCGGCGCGCCGTCTCGGACACGTTGCGGCCGCACAATTCGTAGATGCGCTGGATATGCTCCCAGCGAACCCTGTCGGCCGACATCGGATTGTCGGGGATCTCGGCGCGGTCATGGTTGAGCGCCAACAGCGCGGCGTGGATCTCGTCGGCGTCGGCGGGTTTGGCGAGATAGTCGAACGCGCCGAGCTTCACGGCGGTGACCGCGGTCATGATGTTGCCGTAGCCGGTCAGGATGATCGCCCGCGCATCGGGCCGCCGGACCTTCAGCTCGGCGATCACGTCGAGCCCGTTGCCGTCCATCAGCCGCATGTCGATCACCGCGAAGGCGGGCGGCCGTCCGGCGATGGCCGCCATCCCCTCCTCGACCGATTCGGCGGTGGCGACAAGGAAGCCGCGCGCCTCCATGGCGCGGGCGAGGCGGGTGAGGAAGGGCTTGTCGTCGTCGACGATCAAGAGCGACATGTCCCCGGCGGGAGCATGCGAGGGGCCGTCCTGGGCCTGGGCGTCCGGATCTCGTCTTTCGGTCATTGTCTCGCTCGGTTTCCTGCCCGCCGGCTAGTTCGATATAGAGCCATGTCCCGCAGGCGCCAAAGAAAATGCGCCTTTGGCGGCCTCCTCGTCGGCCTCGACGGCGGCGCGCTCCCAACGGAGCGTCACCACAGCCCCGCCCTCCGGCGCGTTGCGCGCCGAAAAACGGGCGCCGCTCCGTTCGAGCAGCGTCTTGGCGATGAAGAGGCCGAGCCCCAGCCCGCCTTCTACGCCCTTGACGCGACGCCCGTCCTTGGCCGAGCGCAAATACGGGTCGCCGATCTGCGCCAGAATTTGCGGCGCGAAGCCCGGCCCGTCGTCGGCGACGGAGACGGTCAGCGTCTGGCGCGTCCACCGCGCCGTGACGCGCACCGTCGTGGCGGCGAAATCGGCTGCGTTCTCAACCAGATTGCCGATCCCGTAGGTCAGGCCCGGATTGCGCTTGAGCGTCGGTTCCGGGCCCTCGCCGGCGATGTCGGCGCGGATGTCGACGCCGCCGCCCCTGTGCGGCGTCGCCGCTTCCTCGACGAGCTGGGCGACCGACAGATGGTCGAGCAGGGCGTCGTCCTTCATGGAGCGCAGTTTGCCGAGGATCGTCCGGCAGCGGTCGATTTCCTGCGCCACGAGGCGGATGTCGTCCTCTGTCGGGGCGGCGGGCAGCGCCCGCAGCCACTCCCGCGCGACGAGCCGCACCGTGCCGAGCGGCGTGCCGAGCTCGTGCGCGGCGGCGGCGGCCAGCCCGTCGAGCTGGGCGAGGTGCTGATAGCGCGCCAGCGCCAGATCCGTGGCGGCCAGCGCGTCGGACAGCTGCTGCGTCTCCTCGGCGACGCGCGAGGCGTAGACGCCGATGAAGGCCGCGCTGATCATCAGCGAGGCCCACACCGCCTTCGCATAGAGCTGCGGCAGGTCGAGCCGCGCGCCCCACAGCCAGGGCAGGGGCCCGTGCAGGAGCGCGAGCGCGCCCGAGGCGGCCGCCAGAACCAGCCACAGCATCGCGGTGTTGCGTCGCGGCAGCGAGGTGGCCGAGATCGTCACCGGCGCGAGGAACAGCATGGCGAACGGGTTGGCGAGGCCGCCCGTCAGATAGAGCAGGCCGGCGAGCTGGACGATGTCGTAGCCGAGCAAAAGGCTGGCGAGCCGCACCGGCAGCCGGTAGCTCGGCCGGTAGCGCAGGCGCAGTCCGATATTGAGCGCCGCCAGCAGGGCGATCCACACGAGACAGGCGACGATCGGAATCTCGAAGCCGAGCACGAGGGCGGCGAACGCCACGGACGCCGACTGGCCGACCACCGCCAGCCAGCGCAACCGCGCCAGCGTGTCCACCCTCAACGTGCTGCGCTTCACGCCGTCAGCAGGCGCCCGATCCATCGACATGCCCGCATGATTGGCCGCTTTGGCGCGCCGGAACAACCCTGGTTCCGTGCCTGCGAACGGCTTTTGACGGGGCGAGCCCGCCCGCCTAATCTGCGCCGCGATTGTCGTCGACTGTGTGCCGATGCGCGTTTGCCCCGCCTTCCTCGTGCTGCTGGCCCCTCTCGTCGCCGCGCTTCCTGCGCGCGCGCAGACGAGCGGCCTGCCGACTTTCGCGCAGAGCCAGCCGCCGCAGGCGACGCCGGACTCGCCGTGGAAGGGCCTGTCGGTCGGGGCGGAGGCGTTCTGGATCGGCGGCCGCGGCGCCAAGGGCGGCTTCGGCGGGGCGACCAACGTCGCCTGGTCGCGCGCGTTCGACAACAACGTCATCCTCGGCGTGAAGCTGCGGGCGGGCTACGCGCCGGCGCTCGCTTTCGCCCCGCTCTGGGGCGGCCGCCGCGCCGGCGGCTGGAACTTCGTCGAGACCAGCGCCACCGTCGGCTACGATTTCGGCCGCGTCCGCCCGTGGGCGAGCGTCGGCGCGGCCTTCCTGAAGCCGACCGGACAGCGCGGCTTCGGCGGCGGCATCGACACGCTGAACGCCTTTTTCGAGCCGGGCGGCGGCACGCGCGGCCTCGTCACCTACGGCGCCGGCGCGGACATCGCGATCACCAACAACCTCACCCTCGGCGTGGCCGTGCACGGCGCGACGCGCCAGTGAGCGTCGCCTTCACCCGCGAGGAGGATGTCGAGGCGGCGGCCGCGCATCTGCCGGACCGGCCGATCTCTCCCCATCCCAATCTCGTCACCGCGACGGGCCTCGCCGCCATCGAGGCCGCACTGGCGCAGGCGCGCGCCGACTGGAGCGCCGCCAAGGCGGCCGGCGAGACGTCGCGCGACCGCACCGCGATGGCGCGCGCCGCGCGCGACCTGCGCTACTGGGCGGCCCGGCGCGCCAGCGCCGAACGCGCGCCTCCGCCGGCCGATCCTGCGCTCGTCGCCTTCGGCTCGACGGTCGCCTTCGCGCGCGACGACGGCCGTCGCCAGCGCTTCCGCATCGTCGGCGAGGACGAGGCGGACGCCGCCAATGGCTCGGTCTCCTACGTCTCCCCGCTCGCCCGCGCCCTGATGGGCAAACGGGTCGGCGACGTGGCGACGCTGGCCGGGCGTGAGATCGAGATTCTCGAGGTCGCCGCCGCAGGCTGAGGCCGACCAGCCGCCCGCGCGTCCGAACCAGTTCCTCGTCGGAGGCGAACGCGATGACTCTGCGCGACACACACCTTCCCGCCGGCGATCCGCGCCGCAACGCCACCTGCGCGATCTCGGGCGAGACGGCGAACCGCAAGCGGATGCGGCTGCTCGACGAACTGCCGCAGGGCTTGCAGGAGCGCATCCTGCGCGAGCACCCCGATTTGCCGCCCGACGCGCCGCTGAGCCGCGTCGTGATCGACGGCTATCGGCGCGCCTATCTCGAAGACATCATCCAGGCCGAGCGCGGCGAACTCTCCGATCTGGAGCGCGACGTCGCCCAGTCGCTGGCCCAACACGAAACGATCTCGGAAAATGTCGAAGCGACCTACGAGACGCGCCGCAGCGTCGGCGAGCGGATGGCCGACCGCCTCGCCGCATTCGGCGGAAGCTGGACGTTCCTGATCGTCTTCGCCGCGGTCCTGATCGGCTGGATGATCGTCAACGGCGTCCTCTCCGGGCGCGCCTTCGACCCCTATCCCTACATCCTGCTCAACCTCGTGCTGTCCTGCATCGCCGCGATCCAGGCGCCGGTGATCATGATGAGCCAGAAGCGGCAGGAGGCGAAGGACCGCCTGCGCGCGCTCGGCGACTATCAGGTCAACCTCAAGGCCGAGCTCGAAATCCGTCATCTGCACGACAAGATCGACCATCTGCTGTCGCATCAATGGTCGCGGCTCGCCGAGATCCAGCGTGTGCAGCTCGAGCTCTTGCAGGAGCGCCGCAAGTAGCGCGGCCTCAGAAATAGGCCTTCATCGCATTGTCGCGGGCGCGCACGACGACGCCGCGGCCGCGCCGTGCGACGACGCGCGCGGCCATCGCCGGCTGCAGCGCCTGAATGACGACGCCGGTCGGCGCCTCGCCGACGAAATCGAGATGGATCATGCCGTCGGCCGGCGCGTTCGCGCGCTGCGCGAGGCGCACGCGCGTCCACCCCCCGCTCGAGGCCTCGCCGGTCGCGACGACGCGGACGCTCGAAGCGGAGGTCGCGTCGAGCGAGACCGAGGCGACGCGTAGCAACAGCCTGGTCATGCGTCCGTCCCCGGTTGCGGCTCGATCCTCTCCGGCGGATCGGCGAACTCGGCGCGCGGGTCGCTGTCGACCATCGGCCGCAGTCTGAGCCGCATCTTCGGGCGCGGCGCGGCGGCGCCGTCGCGCGCGACGCGCCGGTTGGCTGCGCGGACGGGATCGGCGCGGCGGCGGCGGTCGAAGGTGGCGAACCGGTCCGCCTGCGTGCGCGCCGCCATCGCGCGGGCGAGGTCGTCGAAGGCGCCCGTCGCCCAATGGAAGAAGGGCCGGGCGCGCGCCGGCGCGGGATAGCCGATCAGACCGCGGGCGTCGCCGTCGATCATCGCCGCGATGTCCGGTTCGCCGCGCGCCTTGGCCGCCGCGTCGCTGCGGCGCAGGGCGCTTGCGTAGCGCCGGCTCAACTCCTCGAACGCGGCCATGAAATTGCGGTAGCGCACCCAGCGGTGATTGGGAAAGGCGGGTTCGTTCGGCCCGCCGGTCTTCGGATCGACCCTCTCGTCCGGATCGAAGCGTGCGGCGATGAGTTCGCCGGCCGCCTTGCCGCGCCGGTCGAGTTCGGCGAGCGTCCGCGCGGGCATGTTGAGGTTCAGCCCGCCTTCGTCCTCGCGCAGCGCGATGTTGACGATCCGCTCCCGCATGCCGGGCGCCAGCAGGAGCTGGTTGTCGTTCCAGAACCGCGCCGTGTTGAGAATCGCGCCGAAGAAGGCGAGCGCGCCGGCGCCCTGCGCCGTATCGAACGGCGCATAGGCCGGCAGCGCCACGGCGTTTCGGCGCAGCATCGACACGAAGCGCCACGCGTCGGCGTCGTCGACGGACGACGATGGCTCGCGCGCCTGGCGCGCGCGACTCGTCGAATTCTCCGCCGCGCGCGCGTCGCCCTTCTCCACTGGCGCGTCGGCCTGCGCGTCGACGAGGTTGAGACAGAAGGTCGGCCGGCTCGGCAGCGGCGAATCGAAGAAGTGCAGCGGAAAATTCGAGGTGAGCCCGCCATCCGAGAACCAGACGCGATGCAGCGGAATGCGGCCCTCGCGCGCATTGCGATAGTCCGGCGTCCACAATGGCGTCGCCGACAACAGCACGGGGAAGCTCAGCGACAGGCGCGCGGCGAAGACGATCGGCAGGTCGCGCGGGGCGGGCAGACGGATCGTCCCGTCCGGAACGACGACGCGCGGATCGCTCGCGCGGCCGGGATGTGTCTCGATCCAATGCGCGATCGCGGTCGGAAACATGCGGCGCAGCGTGTCGGCGTCGACATAGAGCGGCCACGGCGACTCGATGAACGGCAGTTGCGCGCTGCGTCCGTGGCTGAGATCGCTCGTCACCATGGCGAGGTCGATCTGCCGTTCGCCGGTTTCGTCGGCGCCGTCCGGCGTGTCGGCGAGCGTCCACAACTCGCCGAAGGTCAGCGGCGAATCGTTCGGCCCGCGTCGGGCGAGCGATTGCACGAGCGCGTGCAGCCATCCCGTCAGCGACGGCGTTTCGTCGTCGGCGCGCGCGTCGTAGCCCGTGCACAGACCGTAATTGTTGGCGCGCCAGGCCGGCAGCCAGACCTTTCTGAGATGTCCGACGGTCATCGCGATCCATGTGACGACGCCGAGCGCGAGTGCGGCGAGCGCAGCGACGGCGGCCCCTATCGGATGGCTCGGCCAGAGCTGCGCGGCGGCGCCGAGGCCGACGAGCGCCGCGACGATCACGGGCGCGGCGATGGCGGGGGCGCGCAGCGTCGCGGCCGCCGCGCCGCCGATGCGCGCCCACGCGCTCGACGACGCGAACAGCGGCGCGACGAGGCGGAACAGCGGCGCCGTCTGCGCTTGTGCCGCGAAGAGATGGAACAGTCGCGTGCGGCCGTCCTCTGTCGCCGCGCCGAGAAAGGCGGGCTGCGTCGCGATGGTCTGGAACGCGGTAGGGTTCTTGCCGGTGCGGCGCCCGTATTCGGCGGCCGCCACGGCAGCCGCCACAAGCGCGCCGACAGAGGCGCCGCCGATGGCGCGAAACCGGTAGCGCCGCGCGATGGCGACGACGGCGCCGGGATAGACGACGCCGCTGGTGACGCCGCCGGCCATCACGATGTCGCATTCGAGAGCGGGGCCGGAGCCAGATGAGGTGATCGTTGCCTCGTTCATGCGACGTATCCCCGGAGGATGAAGCGCGCTCTCGCGCCGATCCTAGACCCGGGCCGTGCGCCGGCAAAATCGGGCGCGGTGGGCGCCGCCCTCGTCACACGTCGAGATTGCCGACGGTCAGCGCGTTGTCCTGGATGAACTCGCGGCGCGGCTCGACGGCGTCGCCCATCAGTTTCACGAAGATGTCGTCGGCCTCGTCGCCTTCCTTCACCTTCACCTGCAGCAGCGTGCGCTCGTTGCGGTCGAGCGTCGTCTCCCACAGCTGCTCGGCGTTCATCTCGCCGAGGCCCTTGTAGCGCTGCGTCGTGACGCCCTTGCCGGCCGGCCGCCGTCACCGCGTCGATCAGCGCGGTCGGGCCGGCGACCTGCGTCTCGTCGTTGCGGCGCACGAACAGGGCGGGCTTCGCATAGACCTCGCCGAGTTTGGCGGCGTGATCGTTGAGCCGGCGCGCTTCGGCCGAGGCGAGCAGCCCGGCGTCGAGATGGGCGACCTGCTTCACGCCGCGCACCTCGCGCGCGAAGACGAAGCCGCCATTCTGCGCCTCGCCCGTCCAGCCGCGCTCGGTCTCCTCCGACAGCGCGTCGAGCCGGCCGGCGATGACGCGCGCGAGCGCGCTCGTCTCCTCGTCGGACAGCGCGTGCAACGGCCTGAGGCCGCCGGCGATGGCGGTCTGCTCGACGGCGGTGCGGTCGTAGCGCGAATGCAGCGCGGCGAGCGTCTGGCGCACCAGCCGCGCCTCGGCGACGATCGCCGCCAGATCGGCGCGGGCGCGCTCCTCGCCTGTCGGCAGGCGCAGGATCGCGCCGTCGACGCCGCCCTCGATCAGATAGTCCTCGAGCGCGCGCTCGTCCTTCAGATATTGCTCGGAGGAGCCGCGTTTGACCTTGTAGAGCGGCGGTTGCGCGATGAAGAGGTTGCCGCGCTCGATCAGCTCCGGCATCTGCCGGTAGAAGAAGGTCAGCAGCAGCGTGCGGATGTGGGCGCCGTCGACGTCGGCGTCCGTCATGATGATGATCTTGTGGTAGCGCAGCTTCTCGACGTTGAAGGCGTCCGCGCCGCGGCCGATGCCGGTGCCGAGCGCGGTGATCAGCGTGCCGATCTCCTGGCTCGACAGCATCTTGTCCATGCGCGCGCGTTCGACGTTGAGGATCTTGCCGCGCAGCGGCAGCACGGCCTGATACTCGCGATTGCGCCCCTGCTTGGCCGAGCCGCCGGCCGAATCGCCCTCGACGATGAACAATTCGGACTTGGCCGGATCGCGCTCCTGACAGTCGGCGAGCTTGCCGGGCAGCGAGGCGACGCTCAGCGGATCCTTGCGGCGTCGCCTCGCGCGCCTTGCGCGCCGCCTCGCGCGCGGAGGCGGCCTGAATCACCTTGCCGACGACGATCTTGCTTCGCGCCGGATGTTCCTCGAACCATTGCCGCGAACGCCTCGCTGACGATGTTCTCGACGACCGGGCGCACCTCGGATGAGACGAGCTTGTCCTTCGTCTGCGATGAGAATTTCGGATCGGGCGCCTTCACCGAGAGCACGGCGGTCAGCCCCTCGCGGCAATCGTCGCCGGTCAGATCCACCTTCTCCTTCTTGGAGAGGCCGGAGGAATCCGCGTAGCCCGTCACCTGTCGCGTCAGCGCGCCGCGGAAGCCCGCCAGATGCGTGCCGCCGTCGCGCTGGGGAATGTTGTTGGTGAAGGCCAGCACGTTCTCGTGGTAGCTGTCGTTCCACCACAGCGCGACCTCGACCGTGATGCGGTCGCGCTCGCCGCGCATCAGGATCGGCGCGCCGATCAGCGGCGACTTGGTGCGGTCGAGATAGCGCACGAAGGCTTCGAGCCCGCCCTCGTAGAACAGCTCCTCGCGCTTGATCTCGGCGCGCCGCGCGTCGGTCAGCACGATGCGCACGCCGGAATTGAGGAAGGCCAGTTCGCGCAGGCGATGCTCGAGCGTCGCATAGTCGAAATCGACCATCGAGAAGGTCTCGGTCGACGGCGTGAAGGTGACGGAGGTGCCGCGCAGCGGCGCATCGCCCGCCATCGGCGCCGGGCCGACGTCGGCGAGCGAGGACACCGCGTCGCCATGGGCGAACTCCATCGCGTGCTCGCGGCCGTTACGCCAGATCACCAGCTTCAAAGTCGTCGACAGCGCGTTGACGACCGAGACGCCGACGCCGTGCAGACCGCCCGACACCTTGTAGGAGTTCTGGTCGAACTTACCGCCGGCGTGCAGCTGCGTCATGATCACTTCGGCGGCCGACACGCCCTCTTCCGGGTGGATGTCGGTCGGAATGCCGCGGCCGTTGTCGGTGACGGTGCAGGAGCCGTCGGCGTTGAGCGTCACGGTGACGAGCGTCGCGTAGCCGGCCAGCGCCTCGTCGATGGCGTTGTCGACGACCTCGTAGACCATGTGGTGCAGGCCGGAGCCGTCGTCGGTGTCGCCGATATACATGCCCGGGCGCTTGCGCACCGCGTCGAGCCCCTTCAGCACCTTGATGGAGTCGGCGCCGTAGCTCTGGGCGGACGCGGACTCCTCGGGCGCGGGCGGCGGCGTGGTCTCGTTCATGCGGGGGCTTTTCCGGTGCGAATCGACATTTGACAGTTTGCTCGGAAGTCAGATCGTATCATCCATCGCCCGTAAATGGGAAAGAGAACCACCGGCCTAGGCCGCAGCTCCGAGCCTGAGGCTAGCAGAACGTAAGGAATGGATATAGGCTACTGAGAAAGTGGCCACATTGAACGAGCATGGTATTATGACCCAGCCAACCAAGAACTCTTCACCGCCGACAATTAAGTGCGATTTTGTGAACGTTAGACAAAGGGATCTGACCTTTGTTTTGACAACACTTCCAGCTTGGGCCTTGGTCAAAATGACCTACGTAAGCATCCGAGGTGTGCATGACGAAGAAGGAGCCGTTCAAAGATATCTTAATAACAAGAGAATCGCCTCAATTCGGGATTTTACAAATGAGGTCGGTATTTTTCCGACGACTCTTGTTCTAAATTGGAATAATCAGGCGTTCAAAATAGAAAGGAAAAGCAATATTTTACATGTTCCCGTTATTGAAAGGGGCGCGCAGGTTATTGATGGACAACATAGGCGGGCCGGAATTGCTGCAGCGTTGACAAGAAATATTAAGATTCATGATTTTGAGATACCGGTCGCCATATTTGAAAATCTAACGACACAAAAATGTGCAGATATATTTATATCTATTAATACAGAACAGAAGCCAGTTCCAAAAAGTCTTGTATATGATCTATTCAGCGAGGCATCAGAACATATAGCAGATATGGATATACAGAGGGCAACTGATCTGGCAAAATTTTTGGATGAAGAATCAGATTCTCCATATTTGCAGTTAATAAAATTTCCGTCATCGAGATATGAAAGAGGCGGTATTTCTCTAGCAACAGCAGTTGCTGCATTAAAACCATTAGTTGAAGAGAAAGGTGATTTTGAGCAAATAAATGTTAGTGATTTCGCTGCGCAATCGCAAATCCTGTTGAATTTCTTTAGGGCCCTTGCCTCACCGTACGGTGACCGTTGGCTAACGTCAAAAAACGTGTTCCTGTATGCCGCAGGATTTACGGCTGCGATTGAGTTTTTCAGAAAACGAGTAATCCCATACTGCACAAAAAAGCGGAGTTTCAAAATAAATGTCATAGCAAACTGCGTGGGGTTTGATATTGAGAATTTGATTATGCAAGATGAGGTAAAAGGGCTCGGTGGAAAAAACTCTGTAGCGACTATTTACAAGAGATTAAATAATGCGTTCGTTATAGATGATCCTGAAGAAAACAAATTTGAGATATAGTTATGACATTTACTAAAATCGAAATATCCCAGTGCTATGGAGAACGCGCGTTTGTGCTAGATCGAAATGGAGCAGAGAAGCTTCGTAAAGCAGCGGCATTGGATGGGGCTTGGCTCTATCGTTCAGCGGTTCTGTCATTGATCTCGGGCCTAACCTCCCTAGAATTGGGGTATAGAAGTTGGCCGGTAATACAAATGTACTATTCAGCATTTTTTGCAGTCAAGTCAATATTATTTAGCAATGCAATATGTTTGTATTACAATCTAAAAAAGCCAATGAAAATTGAGTGTATAACTGGCTCAAGCCCAACGCAACTAAAATACGCTGACGCGCGCAGTAGTCACAAATGTGCATTTAAAGAGTTCTCACAAACATTCAATAATCACCAATTGAATGGCTATATTGGGGTTAATAGCGCATTTGATTGGATACAACAGAAAAGAGAGGAAGTCAACTATAGTAATTATTGTATGAATATGGATGATATCTACGAAATGTTTCATTTTGTTGATGGGGGAATTCGAAAAATTGTTCTACAATACGCAGGAGACATGAATATCCATGCATTTTTACCTGAACATGCGATGATTGCGTTTCCCATGCTCGCTGTGAGGAGTGCAAAATCGTCCCTCCGCCTTGCGACGTGGTTATCGTAAAAAAGTGTCAAATATATTGCGCCGTGCCTCTGATCGGTCAGGCAGAATAACGGCACTGGATGAATATGCTTGTGATTAAGCGTGGAACGACAATCAAATGTTTTATATAAGTACTATCGTTCCACCTCGCAGCGCCTCCAGAAACGCCTCGCCGTAGCGCTTCAGTTTGGTCTCGCCGACGCCCGAGATCGCCCGCATCTGCGCGAGGCTCGCGGGCTGCGCCTCGGCCATCTCGATCAGCGTCCGGTCGGCGAAGATCATGTAGGCGGCCACGCCTTCCCCGCGAGCGAGTTCGAGCCGCTTGCGCTTCAGCGCGGTCAGGATCGCGCCGGCCGGGCCGGCCTCGGCGGCCTCGCTCGCCGCGCGCCGGGCGGCGCGGCGCCCTTGCGCGTCGGCGCGCGTCGCGCTCGGGGCTTTCAGCTCCGGCAACTCCACCCCGCTCGCGGCCGAACAGGATCGCCTCGCCGCTTCTCGGTGAGGCGGAAGCCGCCATGCTCGGCGCTCGCCTCGGCCAGCGCCTGCACGGCGAAGAGCTGGCGCACCAGCCCCATCCAGTGCGCGCGCGGCCGGTCGGCGCCGACGCCGAAGGTCTTGATCCCGGCATGGCCGTGGCGCTGCACGGCGGGGCTGTCGGTTCCCGTCAGCACGTCGGCGATGTGGCCCGCGCCGAAGCGTTGGCCGGTGCGCGCCACCGCCGAGAGCGCCTTCTGCGCCTCCAGCGTCGCGTCGCGCAGGCGGATGTGGCCGAGGCAATGGTCGCAGGCCCCGCACGGTGTCGAGGCCTCGTCGAAATAGCCCAGCAATTGCTGGCGCCGGCAGCCCGCGCCCTCGCACAGCATGGCGAGCGCGCCGAGGCGCCGGTGCTCGATCCGCATCCGCGTCTCGTCGAGCGCCTTCTCGTCGATCTGGCGGCGGCGCAGCGCCATGTCCTCGAGCGAATAGAGGGTGAGCGTCTCGGCCGGCAGGCCGTCGCGTCCGGCCCGGCCGATCTCCTGATAGTAGGCCTCGACCGAGGACGGCATGTCGGCGTGGATGACGAAGCGCACGTCCGGCTTGTTGACGCCCATGCCGAAGGCGACGGTCGCCACCATCACGACGCCGTCCTCCTGCAGGAAGCGGTCCTGCCGGCGCCGGCGCGTCTCGGAATCGAGACCGGCGTGATAGGCGAGCGCGTCGAAGCCATGCGCGTTGAGCGCGTCGGCGAGGCGCTCGGTTCCCGCCCGGCTGGCGCAATAGACGATGCCGCTCTGCCCGCGCCGACGCGCCAGAAACGCCACGATCTGCTTGCGCGGGGCGGCCTTCTCGGCGAAGGCGAGCGAAATGTTCGGCCGGTCGAAGGAGTGGACGAAGATCTCGGGCGCCTCGTCCGGGAACAGCCGCTCGACGATGTCGGCCCGCGTCGCCCGTCCGGCGGTGGCGGTCAGCGCCAGCACGGCGGGATGGCCCATCGCGGCCGCGGCGCGGGCGATCTGGCGGTATTCGGGGCGGAAATCATGCCCCCATTCGGAGACGCAATGGGCCTCGTCGACGGCCAGGCGCGACGCCCCGGCGCTCTTCAGCCGCTCGGCGAACCCCTCGATCATCAGCCGCTCGGGCGCGACATAGATGAGGCGCAGGCTCTTCTCGCGGATCGCCCGCCAGACGGCCGCCGTCTCCGCCTCGCTGTTGGACGAGTTGAGCGCCGCGGCGGCGACGCCCTGACGCTCCAGCGCGCCCACCTGATCGCGCATCAGCGCGATCAGCGGCGAGACGACGACCGTCAGCCCGCCGTCGAGAATGGCGGGGAGCTGGTAGCACATGGATTTTCCCGAGCCCGTCGGCATCACCGCGAGCGTCGGCCGGCCGGCGCGGTGGGCGGCGATGATCTCGGCCTGTCCGGGCCGGAAGTCGGCGTAGCCGAAGACGCTGGACAGCGCCGCCCGCGCCGCCGTCATGTCCGTCATCGCGCGTCCCTCATCGCGCCGCCACGGCGGCGGCGACGCCCGCCATCAGCCCGGCCGTGGCGCGGTTCAGGCGGCGCTGCGCCGTCGCGCTGGCGACGAAGCGGCGGGCGCGGTCGGCGAGGCCGGCGTAGCCCATCATGACGACAGGCAGCGCGACGACGATCGTCAGGCTCGCCAGCGCCAGCGCGTCCCACGAGACGCGGCCGACGTCGATCAGGTTCGGCAGGATGGCGAGGAAGAACACCATCACCTTCGGGTTGCCCATGGTCAGCGACAGCCCGCCGAGGAACAGGCGAAACCCGTCCCCGCGCGCCTGCGCGGGCGGCTCGCCCGTCGCCGTCGGGGCGCGCCACAGTTTCACGGCGAGCCAGAGCAGATAGAGAACGCCGGCGTATTTGACGACGAGGAAGGCGAGGTGGAACCGCTCGGCGACCACCGCCAGCCCCGCCGCCGACAGCCAGAACCAGATCAGATCGCCGAGCGTGACGCCGGCGATGAAGGGCAGGGTGCGGGAAAAACCGGTCGCCAGCGCCCGCGCCACCACGGCGGCGACGGCCGGCCCCGGCGAGGCGACGGCGACGAGGTAGACCGACAGAAACAGCAGATAGCCCGCAACCGACATGCCGCGCTCCCGACCAGAGGCGGCCGGCGGCTTGCCCGTCCGGAGCCCGCGACCTATGGTCCGGCCCCTCCTTTGCCGATCGGACCGCAGATGTCGAGCCTCCCAAGTCCCGACCAGATCGCCGACCGCCGGGCGCTGCGTCGCAAGCTCACCTGGTGGCGAGCCGTGGCGTTCGGCGTCGCGGCGCTCGCCATCGTCGGCGCGGGCCTGCTTGCGGCCGGCCGCGACGGCCCCCCCGGCGGCGAGCATGTGGCGAAGGTGGCGATCACCGGGGTCATCACCGGCGACGAGGCGACGCTGAAATTGCTGCGCGACGTCGGCGCGTCGAAAACGGCGCGCGCCGCGCTGCTGATGATCGACAGCCCCGGCGGCACCACCGCCGGCTCGGAGCGGCTCTACGAGGAAATCCGCCGCCTGTCGGAGAAGAAGCCGGTCGTCGCCGTGGTCGGCACGATGGCGGCCTCCGGCGGCTACATCGCCGCCATCGGCGCCGACCAGATCGTCGCCGAAGGCAATTCGCTCGTCGGCTCGATCGGCGTGCTGTTCCAGTATCCCAACGTGGTGAAATTGCTGGAGACGGTCGGCGTCAAGGTCGACACGGTGAAGTCATCGCCGCTGAAGGCCGCGCCGAGCCCGTTCGAGCCGACCGACGAGGCCGCCCGCGCCGCCATCGCCGCGCTGGTCGCCGACTCCTACGCCTGGTTCAAGGATCTGGTGAAGACGCGGCGCGGTCTCGATCAGGCCGCGCTCGACAAGGTGACGGACGGGCGCGTCTTCACCGGCCGGCAGGGCGTGGAGCTGAAGCTGGTCGACCGCATCGGCGGCGAGCGCGCCGCCCGCGACTGGCTGGCGGCGGAGAAGAACATCCCGGTCAAGACGCCGGCGCGGGAATGGAAGCGGGACCGCAATTTGCGCTTCGGCCTTTTCAGCCTGAGCGCCTGGGCGATCGAGGGCCTCGGTTTCGAGCGTCTGGCGGCGACGCTGCGACGCGCCGACGCGGATGACGCCCTGAATCTTGACGGTCTACTGGCCATTTGGCAGGGTTAATATTCCGGTGCGCCGGAAATTATTGATTTGATGTTGTTTTGGCCGGAAAGCCGGCGCAGCCCGTTGGGGGACGGTAGTGATCAAGTCCGAATTGGTTCAAAGGATCGCCGAGCGCAATCCGCATCTCTATCAGCGCGACGTCGAGAACGTTGTCAACGCGATTCTCGACGAGATCGCCGGGGCTATGGCGCGCGGCGATCGCGTCGAGCTGCGTGGTTTCGGCGCGTTCTCCGTCAAGCGCCGCAACGCCCGCGTCGGCCGCAATCCGCGCACCGGCACGCATGTCGAGGTGCAGGAGAAGAGCGTTCCGTTCTTCAAGACGGGCAAGGAGCTGCGCGAGCGGCTGAACGAGGGATCGTAACGCGGTCGGTGAGGGCATGAAGGCATTGTTCAAAGCGTTGATTCTCGTCCCGCTGATCCTCGCGGTGGTCGGTCTGTCGGTCGCCAATCGCGCGCCGGTCGACGTCTCGCTCGATCCCTTCGCACTGTCGCTCACCGATCTGCGGCTGACCGCGCCGTTGTTCGTCGTCATCCTCGCCGCCGTCGCGCTGGGCGCGTTGATCGGCGGCGTCGCCGCATGGCTTGCGCAAGGTAAACATCGCCGCGCCGCGCGCGCGCGCGGGCTCGAGGCGCACAAGCTGCGCGCCGAGGTCGACCGCCTGCGCGTCGACGGCCCTGTCGCGCGCCTCTGAGATGCGCGTCGTCGCTGCGGCCGAGGTCGACAGGCGTCTCGATTTTCCTGCGTTGATCGCGGCGCTGGCGCGCGCCTTCGCATCGGGCTACGCGGCGCCGCAACGCCATCACCACGAGATCGCGCGCGAGGGCGCCGCGCACGCCACGCAATTGCTGATGCCGGCCTGGACGCAGGACGCGCCGGGCGAGGGCGCCTTTCTCGGCGTCAAGATCGTCAACGTCTTTCCCGACAATGGCGCGCGCGGCCTGCCGGCCGTCAACGGCGTCTATGTCTTGCAGAACGGCGCGACGGGCGAGCCGCTCGCGGTGATGGACGGAGCGCGCCTCACCGTGTGGCGCACCGCCGCCGCCTCGGCGCTCGCGGCCTCCCGCCTCGCCCGCGCCGATGCGGCGACGCTCTGCATGGTCGGCGCCGGCGCGCTCGCGCCCTTTCTCATCCGCGCCCACGCCGCGGTGCGGCCGATCCGCCGGGTGACGCTGTGGAACCGGCGGCGCGAAGCCTCCGAGACGCTCGCCGCCGCCCTCGACGGCTTCGAGGTGCGCGTCGAGGACGATCTGGAGAGGGCGGTCGCGCAGGCCGACATCGTCTCCTGCGCGACGCTGTCGCGCGCCCCGCTGGTGCAGGGCCGATGGCTGAAGCCCGGCCAGCATCTCGATCTCGTCGGCGCGTTCAACCTCCAGATGCGCGAGGCCGACGACGAGGCCGTGCGCCGCGCCCGCGTCTTCGTCGATACGCCGGCCGCGTTGACGGAGGGCGGCGACGTCGCGCTCGCGCTCGCCGCCGACGCCATCGATCGCGCGCATGTGCTCGGCGATCTCGCCGCGCTGTGTCGCGGCGCCGAGGGGCGAGGCGCGGACGACGAGATCACGCTGTTCAAGTCGGTCGGCGCCTCGATCGAGGATCTGGCCGCCGCGATGCTGGTGTGGTCGCGCCTGACCGTGTGAGCGGCGCGCCTCAGCGCGCCGGGCCGATGCGCGTCTTCGTCGTCGTCACCACATAGCCCTCGCGCTCGATGCCGATGCCGGTGACCGAGCCGAGCTCGCCGAGATCGGCCCCGATGTCGACGATGCGCAGGCCCTGCGGGCCGATCAGCCAGGCCTGTTTGCCGACGACGTCGTGCACGCGCCACTCGCGCTCCGCGCTCGGCGGCTGCGGGGCGGCCGCGCCGATGGCGCCGACCGGCGTCGGGTCGACCTGTCCGCTGTCGGGCCCCGCGCCGCGCGGATCGGCGACATGCGCGGGCCGCGCCGCATAGCGCGCCGGCTGCGAGAACAAATTGAGATGTTCGGCGCCCGAGAAGGTCGGCGAGGGGTTCGGCGACAGGATCGTCGCCAGCGCGAGCCCGGCGGCGATCAGCGTCGCGAAGGCGGCGGTCGCGATCAGGATGCGGTCGAAGATCGCCTCGGCCTTGCGGTTGCGCGCGCCGGTCATCGCTCTCGTCTCACGGCCCGGCGCGTTGCGCGTCGGCCTCGGTGCGGATGCGCGCGGCGAGATCGGCGAGGCTGACGGACGGCCGCGTCAGCACGGCGGCGCGCAGCGCGGCGAGCGCCGCCTCGGCGTCCGCGCGCCTGCGCGCGTCGATGGCGCCGATGCGCAATGCGTGGCCAAGTTCGAGCATTCTCAGTCGCAGCACGGCGGGCCCTTCATGGCGTGCGGAAACGTCGGTGGCGGGCAGGCAGGCGAGCGTCATGATGGCGCCTTCGATCGCGCGCCGTGACATCGGCGCCGCACATCACGATGCCTGCGCCGGCTTGCGCGAATCTGGCGCTGCGCCGGCCTCGCCGCGCAGCGCGGCCGCGAGTTCGCGGAAGGCGTCGGTCGAGGGCGCATCGTCCGGCGTCTGCGCGCAGAAGGCGTAGAGCTTCGGCGTCGTCGTCACCGCGCGGTCGAGCTCGGCGTCGCCGCCGCGCTGATAGCCGCCCATCAGCCGCAGATCGCGCGTATCCTCGAACCGCGCGATCATCGCGCGCAGCGATTGGGCGAGCTTGCGTTCCTCCGCGCTCCACACGCGCGGCGCGAGGCGCGACAGCGAGCGCAGGATGTCGATGGCCGGAAAGCGGCCCTCGTCGGCGATGGCGCGCGACAGCACGATGTGCCCGTCGAGCGCGCCGCGAATGGCGTCCGCGACGGGATCGTTATGATCGTCGCCGTCGACCAGCACCGAGAACACGCCGGTGATCGCGCCCTCGCCCTCCGCGCCGGGGCCGACGCGCTCGAGCAGGCGCGGCAGATCGCTGAACACCGAGGGCGGATAGCCGCGCGCCACCGGCGGCTCGCCGGCCGACAGCGCGGTCTCGCGCAGCGCATGCGCGTAGCGCGTGATCGAATCGACGATCAGCAGAACCGAGCGGCCGCAGGCGCGATAATGCTCGGCGACGGTCACGGCGGTGCGCGGGGCGAGGCGCCGCATCATCGCGCTCTCGTCGGCGGTGGCGACGACGACGGTGGCGCGCGCGCGGCAACCGGCCAGACTCTCCTCCAGCGTGTCGCGCACCTCGCGGCCGCGTTCGCCGACGAGCGCGACGACGACGGCGTCGAACCCGCTGGCGCGCGCCAGCATGGCGAGCAGCGTCGACTTGCCGACGCCCGAGCCCGCGAACACGCCGATGCGCTGGCCCTCGACGAGCGGGGCGAACACGTCGAGCGCACGCACGCCCGTGCGCACGCCCGCGCCGACGCGCGCCCGCGCCAGCGGCGCCGGCGGATCGCCCGCGCTGGCGCGCGGCGCGCCCTGCAACATCGGCCCCGCGCCGTCGATCGGCCGGCCGAGCGCGTCGACGACGCGGCCGAGCCAGCTCTCGTGCGGGGCGACGCGATGCGGGCCGACGCGCCAGCAGCGATGGCCCAGCGCCGCGCCCTCGTCGCGCTCGAACGGCTTGACCAGCGTCACGTCGGGATCGATGCGCACCACCTCGCCGAGAGACCCGGCGGAGGCGCCGTCCTCGCCCGTCTCGATGCTGACGAGATCGCCCAGCGCGACGACGCGCGAGAGTCCGGCGACATGATACATGCCCGGCGTCACGCCGACGACGACGCCGCCGACGCGCAGGAGTCCGACATCCTCGGCCGCCGCGGACATGGCGCGCGCCAGCGCCGACAGCGCGCTCATGCGCTCATCCCCCGCCCAGCGTGCGGATCGCGTCGGTCAGGCTGTTCTCGCTCTGCGACATCGCCGTGGTGACGCCGTCGAAGGCGCGCTGGATCGCCACCAGCCGCGAAATCTCGGCGACGCCCGAGACGTTCGAGCCCTCGACGAAGCCCTGCACGAGCCCGTTGCGCGTGAAGTCGAGGATGGCCGTCGCGGGACGGTCGGGAACGACGCCGGAATTCTCGAAACGCGCGAGCTTCGCCGCCGGGTCGATGGAAAACAGGCCGAGCGCGCCGATCTGACGACCCTGCTGCGAAATCATGCCGTCGCGCGCGATCGCCGGCGGCCCGGCCGTCGGATCGAGCAGGATCGGCGCGCCTCCGACGTCGAGCGCGGGATGGCCCGTCACCGTCACCAGCGCGCCGGACGGCGCCATGAACAGGCGTCCGTCGCGCGTATAGGCGCGCCCCTGCGGCGTCTGGATCGCCAGATACCCTTCGCCGACGACGCCGACGTCGAGCGGATTGTCGGTCTTCGCCAGCCCCCCCGGCGCGCGCGACAGATAGGTCGTTCCCGCGTCCGCGAAGGCGATGTCCGTGTCGCCGGCGCGCGCCACCAGCGCGTCGAACTTCGATTGCTCCGCGCGAAAGCCCGGCGTGTTCACATTGGCGACGTTGTGGGCGATCGTCGCCAGACGCTCGCGCAGCGCGATCTGCGCGGACAGGCCGACATAGAGGCTGCCCTGCATGGCTCACCCGCCCGTGCGCCGCCGCGCGATCGACATCAGCGTGTCGGCGCTGACGCCCGCCGCCCCCGTCGCCGACAGCAGCAGGTTGCGCGTCGCCGCCTGCGCGTTGGAGGCGGTTGCGTCGTGCATCGCGGCGAAACGCTTGAGGAAGGCGTCGAGCGTCTTGCCGTCCTTCAGCGAGGCGACGTCGAGTTTCTTGGCGATCATCGCGGCCTGGCTGTCGATCGGCGAGGTCGACATCTCCGCCGGCAGGCCGAAGGCGACCTGCACGACCTTCAGAAGCGCCGGATCGGCCAGAACCTGCATCGGGCTCGTCAGCTCGGAGGCCTTGCGCTGGAAGTAGAGCGCGAGGCGCACGCCCTCGTTGGCGGCGCCCGCCTTCTCCTCCAGCGTCAGGCGCAGATAGCGATCGACCGTCTCGGTCCGCGCGGCCGGCATCCCGGTGGCGAACTGCCCGTAGCGGGCGAAGTTGAAAGCTTGCGCGAACTGCTTGTAGCGCGCGTCCGACAATCGGTTCGCCATGCTGGCCGGATCGTCGAGGCCGCCTTGAAGCACCTTGCGCATGAAGCCTTTGGCGTAGCCGAGATCGCCGAGGCCGTAGGCCTTCATGGCGAAGCGGAACAGCCGCGAGTCGGCGAGAAAATTCTCGATGTCCTTCGCGTCGCCAATATGGGCGTTCCAGTAGTCGACCTCGCGCGAGGTCTGCGGCTCCTTGGCGACGCGGTCGATCGACTTGGCGAGGTCGGCCGCGACGATGCGGAAGTTCGTGTAGGTCGTCAGCACGGCGGCGCGCACTCCGGGGAGGATGTGCGGCGAAGTCTCGTCCGCCCGCCTTGCGCGTGACTTGCGGCGGCCGCGCCAGCCCGGCGCAAGCCGACGCGCCCTCAGTGGCCGGCGAAGACGGAGGGCGCGCGTGACATTCGCAATCGGACTGGTTCTGGCGCTGGCCTGCATGCTCGGCGGCTTCGCCGCGATGGGCGGCCATCTCGAAGTGCTCGTCCAGCCCTGGGAGCTCGTCATCATCGGCGGCTCGGCGCTCGGCACCTTCATCGCCGCCAACACCATCGCCACCGTCAAGGATTCCGGCAAGGCGGTGATGGAGGCGTTGCTCGAGAAGAAGCCGAAGACGTCCGACTTTCTCGAGGTGCTCGGTCTCCTGCACGCGATGATGCGCGAACTGCGCGCCAAGGGCCGCAACGAGATCGAAGCGCATGTCGACAATCCGTCGGAGTCGGCGATTTTCAAGAACTATCCCGCCGTGCTCGGCAACCACGATCTGACGACGTTCATCTGCGACTACATGCGCCTCATCATCATCGGCAATGCGCGCCCGCACGAGATCGAGGCGCTGATGGACGAAGAGATCGAGACGATGATGCACGACAAGCTGAAGCCCTATCAGGCGATGACGGTCGTCTCCGATTCGCTGCCGGCGCTCGGCATCGTCGCCGCCGTGCTCGGCGTCATCAAGGCGATGGGCGCGCTCGACCAGTCGCCGGAGCTGCTCGGCGGATTGATCGGCGCCGCGCTCGTCGGCACCTTCGCGGGCATCTTCATGTCGTATGGAATGCTCAGCCCGCTCGCCAACAAGATCAAGGCGACGCGCGTCGCGCAGGAGCGCGTCTTCATCGTCGCCAAGCAGGTGCTGCTGGCCTTCATGAACGGCGCGATGCCGCAGATCGCGGTGGAGCACGGCCGCAAGACCATCTCCAGCAAGGAACGCCCGACGATCGACGAGGTCGAGACTGCGACGATCGACGGCGGAGCCGCCAATGCCAAGGCCGCCTGATCCGCACGGTCGGCGCGGCCTGGCGCTGCTGCTGCGCCCGCGCGATCCGGAGAGCGATCCGGCCCGCCCGCTGGCGCAGGCGCTCGCCCGCCGCCTCGGCGCCGATCTCGCCCGCCGTCTCGGCCTGAAGATCGCCTTCGCGCCGTGCGAAGCCGGCGCCGCCGACGAAGCGGAGGAGCCGGCGCTCGGCCGCGGCCTGCACGGTCGCTACGTCGCCGGCGGCCGCGCCGCCGAGCTCGGCCTGTCGCAAGCCGCGATCTACGATCTCGTCGAGGCGCTGTTCGGCGGCGACGGATCGAGCCCGCCCTACCGCGAGGCGCGCGATCCCTCGCAGCTCGAGACGCTGGTGTGCGAGGCGCTCGCGCACGATCTGGCCGAGCCGCTCAGCGAAGCGTTCGCGGTCGACGGCCTGGCGTTCGATGGGTTCGAGACGAACGCGCCTGCGCCCGTCGAGGAGACGATGTCGATCGCGCTGCGCATGCGCGTCAACGGGCGCGAGAGCGGCCTTCGGATCCGCGCGCCCGCCGTCTGGCGCCGCGCCTCCGCCGGCGCGCCGCGCCGGGTCGGCCCCCGCCGCACGCTGGCCGAGGCGCTCGCCGTCATCGACACGCCGCTGCGCGTCGTGCTGCGCGAGCGCGGGCGCCCACTCGCCGACGTCGCCGATCTCCGCGAGGGGCAGATCCTGCCGCTCGCCGCGACGGCGCGCAGCCCGGCGATTCTCGAGGCCGGCGGCGCGCCGCTGTTCTACTGCGCGCTCGGCCAGAACGAGGGCCGCTACACGGTGCAGATCGAACGTCTGATCGACGCGGGCGCCGCGCCCGCCTTTGACGCGAGGGACCCGCAATGACATCCGACGCCGCCGCCGCACCGCCCCGTCCGCGCGAGGCGATGCCCGGCCACATGATGCAGATCCGGGTCGAGCTCGACGTCGTGCTCGGCTCGCTGCGCATGCCGCTGGCCGACGTCATGGCGCTCGGCCAGGGATCCATCGTCGCGCTCGACCGCAAGCTCGGCGATCTCGTCGACGTCGCCGTCAACGGCCGCATCGTGGCGCGCGGCGAGGTCGTCGCGCTCGAGAACGAGCCCGATCGCCTCGGCGTCGTCATTCGCGAGATCCTTCGCGCCGGCGAGGGACGCTGAAGCCCATGTCGGCGGCCGAACCTCTTCCGCGTCTGGACGGCGTCGAGAAGGCGGCCGCGCTTCTGCTGGCGATGGGCAAGCCGCTGGCCTCGCGCCTGCTCAAGCATTTCGACGAGAGCGACCTGCGCCGCCTGACGCAGGCGGCGGCGGGCCTGAAGCCGATGCCGACCGCCGCGCTCGAGCGCCTCGTCGACGAGTTCGCGACCAACTTCTCCTCCGGCGCCAACGTCATCGGCGATCCCGAATCGGCGCGCCGGCTCCTCGACGAGGTCCTGCCGCCCGAGCTCGTCTCCGACATCATGGCCGACGTCACGGGCGGGCCGAAGGAGAGCTTCTGGAACAAGGCGGCCGGCCTGCCGGAGTCGCGCCTCGCCGCCTGTTTGCAGGAGGAGCATCCGCAGGTCGCCGCCTTCATGCTCGACAGGTTCGACAGCGCGCGCGTCGCTGCTCTGCTCGTGCTGCTGCCGGCGGCGCGGCGCGACATGGTGGCCGAACGGCTGATCGGATTGCGCAAGGCCTCGGACCGCGCGCTGCACGTCATCGAGATGTCGCTCGAGCGCGATCTGTTCGGCGCCGAGGCGAGCGCCGCGCCCGCCCAGCCCGAGGCGCGCCTGCTCGAGATCGTCGGCAAGCTCGAGCGCGAGCAGGTCGAGGCGATGATCGTCTCGCTGGAGACGACGCGGCCGGCCGTCGCCAAAAAGATTCGCGACCGCCTGTTCTCCTTCACGGACATTCCGCTGCTCGCCCAGCGCGACCGCATGGTGCTGTTCGACAAGGCGCCGACCGAATCGGTCATCCTCGCGCTCAAGGACACGGACGATGCCTTCCGCGACGCGGTGCTCTCCTCGCTCGCCTCGCGCGCCCGTCGCATGGTCGAGGCCGAGTTGAAGAACGCCGACTCGGTGGCCGAGAAGGACGTGCTCGCCGCCCGCCGCGCCATCGAGCGCATCGTCGTCGATCTGATCGACCAGGGCGCGATCCAGCGCCCCGGCGCGCAGGCGCAGGCGTGAAGGCGCGGGCGTGAATGAGCGACGCCGCCGACCGCGACGACAAGACCGAGGACGCCAGCGAGAAGAAGCGGCAGGACTCGCTCGAACGCGGCGACGCGCCGGTCTCGCGCGACGTGGTGACGGCGGCGGGCCTCGCCGGCGCGTGGATCGCCGTCGCCTTCGTCGCGCCGTTGCAGGCGCCGCAGGCGACGATCCGTCTCGGCCGCTTGCTCGAGGGCGCCGACGCGATCCGCCTGCATCGCGGCGAGGACGCCGGCGCGCTGCTCGTCCTCGTCATCCGCGAATGGGGCCCGACGCTGCTGCTGCTGGTCGCCCCGCTCGCGCTGATGGCGGTCGCCGGCCATGTGGCGCAGGCCAGACCCCGCATCGTCGGCTCGCGCCTGCATCCGCAATGGTCGCGCCTGTCGCCGCGTCAGGGCTGGCGGCGCCTGTTCGGCCGGCAGGGCGGCGCCCAGGCCCTGCGCACGCTGGCCCGCATCGCCGTGGCGCTGATCGCCGTCGCGATCGCCGCGCGCGGTCTGGTCGAGCCCGTTCTCGGCGCGCTCGCCCGTCCGCCGGCGCTCATCGCCGGTGATCTTCTTTCCGCCGTCGACGGCGTGCTGACGACGACGCTGATCGCCGTGGCGCTCGCCGCCGCCGCCGACATCCTGCTGTCGCGCCTGCATTGGCTGAAGGGCCTGCGCATGACGCGCGCCGAGGTGAAGGAGGAGCATCGCCAGGCCGAGGGTGATCCGCATGTGCGCCAGCGCCAGCGTTCCTTGCGCCTGCAGCGCGCGCGCCGGCGCATGATCGCCAGCGTGCCGCAGGCGACGCTCGTCATCGCCAATCCGACGCATTACGCCATCGCGCTGCGTTATGTGCGCGGCGAGACGGCGGCGCCGCTCGTCCTCGCCAAGGGCGTCGATCATCTCGCCTTGCGCATCCGCGGCCTCGCCGAAGCCCATCGCATCCCCGTCATCGAGGACAAGGCTCTGGCAAGGTCGATGTACGATCAGGTGACGGTCGACCGGATGATTCCGCCCGAGTTCTACGAGGCGGTCGCCGCCGTCGTGCACACCGTCAACAAGAGCGCCGCCGGCCGCGCGGCGCGCTATCCATGAGCCGCGTCGCGAGGGGATCATGAGCACAGACGTCGCCGCCTCGCGCGCCCGCTGCGAACGCCTGCTGGCGGAGGCGCTGCGCCCTGTCGCCGCCGAGCTTCGCCTCGTCGAGCTCGACGAGCTCATCTTCCACGCCAAGTCCGGCCGCTGCGCGGAAATGGCGGACATCGTCGCCTCCTGCGCCGAATTGCACTTCCGCCCCGGCGCGCTCGAATTCGCGCTCGCGGCGGAGGCGCGCGCGAGCTGGGAGGGGCGCGCGGCGGTCTCCATCGATCTGGAGTTCTGCGCCCCGCCGGTCACGGCGTTTCTGCGCCTCACGCTCGGCTCGCATCGCGGCGGCGTCGAGGTGATGGGCGTCAACGCGCCGAAGAACGAGGACCCGGCGGAGGCTCTCGCCGCCGCGCTCGCCCGCAGCCGCATCGCGCCGGACGAGACGGCGACAGCCAGGGACAAGCCCGGCCGGACATGATGAGCCTGCGCATGAGGCGCATGCATGATCCCCTGTGAGGGAGGACGACGTGACCGATCTGTTCGCCCTCGGCGAGCGCCGCCTCGATTGGCTGGCGACGCGCCAGTCGACCATTGCGGAGAACATCTCGAACGCCAACACGCCGGGCTTTCGCCCGCGCGACCTGCGCGCCTTCTCCGACGTGCTCGACGCTCAACCCGTGCGGCTGGCCGCGACGCATCCCGGCCATCTCGCCTCCGGCGCGCCCGATGCGTCGGGCGCCCACCGCGTCGCCCCCGCGCGCAGCTGGGAGACGACTTATTCCGGCAATTCCGTCGCGCTCGAGCAGGAGCTGATGCGGGCCTCGGAAACCAATCGCGGCGCCGCCGTCGCCACCAGCGTCATGCGCGCCTTTCAGCGCATGACGCTGCTCAATCTGAAGGGCTGAGGCATGAGCGATCCGCTGTCGGCAGCCTTCCGCATCGCCGCCTCGGGGCTCGAGGCGCAGTCCACGCGCATGCGCGTCGTCGCTGAGAACATCGCCAACGCCGACTCGACGGCCTCGACGCCCGGCGGCGATCCGTTCCGGCGCAAGATCGTCTCCTTCGAGACGACGCTCGACCGCGTCGGCGAGGCGCGCCTCGTCAGGATCAAGCGCGTCGCCGAGGACGAGCGGCCCTTCCGGGTCGAATACGATCCCTCCCATCCCGCCGCCGACGACAAGGGCGTCGTCAAGCTGCCGAATGTCGATCAGCTCGTCGAACTCGCCGACATGCGCGAGGCCAACCGCTCCTATCAGGCCGCGTTGCAGATCGTCCGTCAGGCGCGCGAGCTGCACGCCATGACCATCGACCTTCTGAAGGGCTGACGATGTCGATCGAGCTGATCACCGCCGTCTCCGGCGCGCTGTCGCCGCAATCGGCCGCCGCGCATGCGCTCTCCGCCGAAACGCGCGCCGCAGGCGCGGCCAGCGGCGCCGACGGCGCCAGCTTCTCGCAGTTTCTGACCGAGGCCGCCGAGAGCGGGCGCCGCGCGCTCGGCGAGGCGGAGACGGCCTCGCTTCGCGGCCTGTCGGGCGATGCGCCGTTGCATGTCGTCGTCGGCAAGGTGATGGAGGCCGAGCGCGCGCTGCAGACGGCGATCGCCCTGCGCGACCGCTTCGTCGCCTCGCTTCAGGACATTTCACGGATGCAGATCTGAGGTCGCCGCAATGATGAGAGCTCTTCATATCGCGGCGACCGGGCTCGCCGCGCAACAGATGAACGTCGAGGTGATCGCCAACAACGTGGCGAACATCAACACGACCGGCTTCAAGCGCGCCCGCGCGGAGTTCACCGATCTGCTCTACATGGCCGAGCGCCTGCAGGGCGCCTCGGCGCGCGGCGAGGAAGGGGTGATCCCCGAGGGCGCCAATATCGGCCTCGGCGTGCGCACCGCCGCGATCCGCAACCTGCATCTGCAAGGCACCATCGCGCAGACCGGCAACAAGCTCGATCTGGCGCTGTCGGGCCGCGGCTTCTTCCAGATTCTCGGACCGGACGGCGAAACGGTCTACACCCGCGCCGGCGCCTTCAACACCAACGGAACGGGGCAGATCGTCACGCTCGACGGCTATCAGGTGCAGCCGGCGATGACGATTCCGCCCAACACGCTGGAGGTCGTCGTCAACGAGTCCGGCGTCGTCAGCGCGCGTCTGCCGGGGCAGACGGCGTTGCAGCAGATCGGCCAGATCGCGCTCGCCAACTTCGCCAACGAGGCCGGGCTCGAGCCGCTCGGCGGCAATCTCTACAAGCAGACCACCGCCTCCGGCGCGCCGGTCGCCGGCAATCCCGGCTCGACGGGCTGGGGACGATCCGTCAGGGCTATCTGGAAAGCTCGAACGTCGATCCGGTGAAGGAGATCACCGAACTCATCTCCGCCCAGCGCGCCTACGAGATGAACTCCAAGATCGTGCAGGCGGCCGACGACATGTCGTCGACTCTGACGCGGGCGATCAGATGATCGCGCGCGCCGGGCTCGTCGCGGGCGCGACGTTCGCCGCCTCGGCGGCCCTCGCGCAGACGGCGCTCGTGCCGACCGTGACGATCTATCCGCGCCAGATCATCCGCGCCGACATGCTGGAGGCGCTGGAGCCGGAGACGCGCGTGCCGGGCCTCGGCGCGGTGGCCACCGCCGCGTCCGAGATCGTCGGCAAGATGAGCCGGACGACCCTGCTGCCGCGCCGCCCGGTGCCGCTCGCCGCGCTCGCCGATCCGCCGCTCGTGCAGATCGGTTCCGGCGTGCGGCTGATCTTCCGCGCCGACGGGCTCGAGATCCGCGCCGCCGGCGTCGCGTTGCAGGCCGCTGCAGCCGGCGAGCGCGCCCGCGCCCGCAACGCGCAGACCGGCGTCGTCGTCTCGGGAGTGCTGACCGCGGACGGATCGCTGGCGATCGAGGATGGGCCTTGAAGCGTCGGCGGGCCCTGAAACGTCTGGCGCTCGCCGCGCTGATTGCGCTCGCCGGCGTCGGCGCGGCGCAGGCGACGCGCATCAAGGACATCGTCTCGACGCCGAAGATGCGCGACAACCAGCTCGTCGGCTACGGCCTCGTCGTCGGCCTGCAAGGCAGCGGCGACAGCCTGCGCAACGCGCCCTTCACCGAGCAGTCGCTGCAATCCATGCTCGATCGCATGGGCGTGTCGGTGAAGGCCGGCGCGCTGCGCACCCGCAACGTCGCCGCCGTGGTGGTGACGGCCGATCTGCCGCCCTTCGCCAATCGCGGCTCGCGCATCGACGTCACGGTGTCCTCGATGGGCGACGCGGCCTCGCTGATGGGCGGCACGCTGGTGCTGACCCCGCTCACCGGCGCCGACGGGCAGACCTACGCCGTCGCGCAAGGCCAGCTCATCGTCTCGGGCCTCGCCGCGCAGGGACAGGGCGAGCAGTTGAGCCAGGGCGTGCCGACCGCCGCGCGCGTGCCCGGCGGCGGCGCCGTCGAGCGCGAGCCGCCGGGCGCGCTCGCCGACGGGCCGCTCGCGCTCGAACTGCGAAACCCCGATTTCCGCACCGCGACGCTCATCGCCGATGCGGTGAACGCCCACACGCGCCGCGCCTACGGCAAGGATCTCGCCCGCGAGCGCGATCACCGCACCGTGCTGCTGACGCGTCCGCCGCGCGGCACGGCGGCGCGCTTCCTCGCCGAGATCGGCGATATCGAGGTCGCGCCGGACGCGCCGGCCCGCGTCGTCGTCGACGCGCGCACCGGCACCATCGTCATCGGTCAGGACGTGAAGATCTCGACCGTCGCGGTGACGCATGGCGGCGTCACGGTGCGCGTCACCGAAACGCCGGTCGCCTCGCAGCCGGCCCCCTTGTCGAAGGGCGAGACGGTCGTGCTGCCGCGCACGCAGATCGAGGCCGAGCAATCGGGCGGACAGATCGCCATCCTCAACGGCGCGACGCTGCGCACGCTGGTGCGCGGCCTCAACAATATCGGCCTGAAGCCGACCGGAATCATCGCCATCCTGCAAACGCTGAAGACAGCCGGCGCGTTGCAGGCCGAACTCGTCGTGCAATAGCGCCAGCCCGAGGCAAGCGCCGCCGCGCACAGTCGCCCCGACACGGAAGACGGTTGCGCATGAGGCCGACTGCACGCTCATTGGGTTTGGTTCTCGCCGCGCTCGCCGGCGCGCTCGTCCGCTCGCCGGCGCGCGCCGAACCCGACGGGGGGACGGCGCCCGCGACGCCCGCTGCCGCCGAGCAGCGGACGGCCCCGCTCGATCTCATCGCCCCGGCGCTCCGGCCGAAGCCGCGCGCCCGCCCGCGCGCCGCGCCTGCCGCGCCGCCGCAGCCGCCACCCCGGCCGCTCGATCTGGCGACCATTCCGGATCCGCTCGACAGGTCGGCCGAACCGACGAAGGCGGCCGCCGCGCCTGCCGAGACGCGCGACGCCGCCGCGAAGCCGGAAGCCTTCGGCCCCGCCCTGCCGCCGGACTGGCGGCCGCCGCAAGCGCCGGTCGCGGCCGCGGTCGCGCTCGCCGCGCCGCCGGCCGTCGCCGAGTCGAAAGCGCCGCCCGCCAATTCGCTCGCCTCGGCCTATTGCCGCGTCGTTCAGGACGCCGCGCAGGAGGCGCGCGCCGCCTATCAGGCCAAGCGCCTCAGCGAACTCGAGGCGCGCGTCGCCGAGCAGATCGAGCGGCTGGAGAAAAAGCAGGCGGAATATCGCGAGTGGTTTCGCAAGCAGGAGGAGGCGCGCCGCAAGGCGGAGGACAACGTCTCCGCCATTCTCGCGCGCATGCGGCCGGATGCGGCCGCCGCCCAGCTCGCCGCGATGGAGGAGGCGAGCGCCTCGGCGCTCCTGCAGCGCATGAGCGCGCGCAACGCCAGCGCCGTTCTCAACGAGATGCAGCCGGCCAAGGCCGCGCGCCTCGCCGCCGCGATGACTCCCGCCCCCGTCGGCGCGCAAGGAGCGACCCCGTGATTCGACGCATCGCCGTTCCCGTAATGCTCGCCGCCGCGCTCGCCGGATGCGCCGGCGACATGCGCGATCTCGGTCGCGAGCCCGAGATGACGTCCGTCGGCTCGGGCATCGCGCAGACGAAGGCGCCGCAGGTGATGAGCTACGGCCTGCGTTCCGAGCGTATCGGCGGCGATTCGCTGTGGGACGCGCGCAACGGCGATCTGTTTCGCGACAGGCGCGCCGCGCGCGTCGGCGACATCCTGACGATCAACATCTCGATCGACGACCGCGCCAGCCTCGGCAACACGACGGACCGGTCGCGCGATTCGAAGGTGAAGAACAATTTCGACCTCATCCTCGCTCTGTTCGGCCTCAACCGCGCCGCCTCCGCCGGGCTCGATGTCGAGTCGCAATCCTCCAGCAAGGGCAAGGGCGCGATTCAACGCTCCGAGAAGATCCAGCTCTCCATCGCCGCCGTCGTCACGGACGTGCTCGCCAACGGCAATCTCATGATCTCCGGCTCGCAGGAGATCCGCGTCGATTTCGAGCTGCGCAACCTCACCATCGCCGGCCTCGTGCGCCCGCGCGACATCGGCCGCGACAACACCATCGCCTACGACAAGATCGCCGAGGCGCGCGTCTCTTATGGCGGGCGCGGCCGTCTGAGCGAGGTGCAGCAGCCGGGCGTCGTGCATCAGCTTTACGACCGCGTCACGCCGTTCTGAGGGGATGCGATGCGCTTCGTCCTGAGCCTTCTCGTCGCCGGCCTCCTCGCCGCCGGTCTCGGCGTCGCCTATGCGCGCTTCCTGCGTCCGCCGGTCGCGACCGAACAGGCGAAGGCGAAGACGGAGGCGGCCGCGCCCGCGCCGGTCGACGCCAAGAGCGGCCAAGGCGAGGCCAAGGGCGGCGGGCATGGGGACGCCAAACCCGATCCGAAGGCGGCTCCGCGCGCCGGCCTCGTCGAACTGCCGCCCATCGTCGGCAATCTCGCCGCGCCCGCCGGCGTCTGGGTGCGTCTGGAAGCCTCGATCAACGTCGATCCGATGGAGGCCAAGGAGCTCGAAAAGCTCCGCGGAGAGGTGACGCAGGACATGCTCGCCTATCTCGCGACGCTCACGCTGCCGCAGATCCAAGGCTCGCTCGGCCTTCAGCATCTGCGCGAGGATCTCGACGAGCGTCTCGCCATCCGCAGCGCGCGGCGCGCGCGCGCCCTCGTCATTCACACGCTGGTGGTGCAGTGAAACGGCTCTCGCTGGCGATCATTCTTCTCGCCTTCGCCGCCGGCGCGGCGCTGGCGCAAGCGGCGGGCGCGCCGGCGGAGGCGCCCGGCCCGATCTCGGGCCGCCTCGTCCAGACCTTCGCGCTGCTCACCGCGCTGTCGCTCGCGCCCTTGCTGCTCGTCATGGCGACGAGTTTCACGCGCTTTCTCGTCGCCTTCTCCTTCCTGCGCTCCGGCCTCGGCCTGCAGGGCGCGCCCGCCAATCTCGTGCTCATCGCGTTGTCGCTGTTCATGACCGCCTATGTTATGGCGCCGACGCTCGATCAGGCCTGGCGCGACGGCGTCTCGCCTCTGATCGAGAATCGCATTGGCGAGAAGGAGGCGTTCGAGGCCGCCGCCAAACCGCTGCGCGCCTTCATGCTGTCGCAGGTGCGCGACCGCGATCTCCAGCTCTTCTCCGATCTCGCCGCCGAGCAGCTGAAGATCGTCAAGCGTGACGAGGCGGACCTGCGCGTGCTGATGCCGGCCTTTCTCATTTCCGAGCTGCGCCGCGGCTTCGAGATCGGCTTCCTGATCATCCTGCCCTTTCTCGTCATCGACATGATCGTGGCCATCGTCGTGATGTCGATGGGCATGATGATGTTGCCGCCCTCAGTGCTCTCGCTGCCGTTGAAAGTTCTGTTCTTCGTCCTCATCGACGGCTGGAGTCTGCTCGCCGGCAGCCTCGTGCGCTCCTACGGGTGACGTTACGTAAGTAGCGAAAATCGTTGACGATATTCATCTTGTCGCGCGCGTCTTAAGGGTTTCGTAACGCGCCCCGCGCAGGATGGCTGCATGACGGGTCGGGCGAACGAAACGCCCGGAGGCATGAAGCCGCCCCGTCGTCCCGGCCCGGTCCGGAATGTCCCGCCCAACAGAACCGACAGGGACATCGTTTCATGCTCAGCCTTCTCACCAACAGCTCGGCCCTGACCGCGCTTCAGAATCTTTCCCAGACCAATCGCAACCTCGAAACGACGCAGGGTCGCATCTCGACCGGCCTGCGCGTCGGCTCGGCCTCCGACAACGCGGCCTACTGGTCGATCGCAACGACGATGAAGTCCGACAACGGCGCGCTGTCGACCGTCAAGGACGCGCTGGCGCTCGGCACGGCCACGATCGACGTCGCCACCGCCGGCCTCAACGCCTCGAAGGATCTGGTCGACCAGATCAAGAACAAGCTCGTCGCCGCCGCCCAGCCCGGCATCGACCGCGCCAAGGTTCAGGACGAAATCGGCGCGTTGCAGAGCCAGCTCAAGAGCGTCGCCGACTCCGCCGTCTTCTCCGGCCAGAACTGGCTGTCGGTCGACTCCGGCGCGGCCGACTACAACGCCACGCGCAGCGTCGTCGGCTCCTACACCCGCGACGGCGCGGGCGCGGTGACGATCAACACGATCGACGTCGATATTTCCTCGAAGGTCCTCTACGACTCCAACGGCAATCTCGGCATCATCGACAAGGATCGCACGGCCGGCGGCTCGACGATTGCGCTGGCCGACATCGACATCTCCGCGCTGACCGATTCGGCCGCCGACATCACGACGATCAACGAGTATGTCTCGATCGCCGACGCTGCGCATGCCGACATCGTCTCCGCCTCGTCCTCGCTCGGCGCCTCCAAGGCCCGCGTGTCGACGCAGTCGCAGTTCATCGCCGATCTGTCCGACGCGATCACCAAGGGCGTCGGCGCGCTGGTCGACGCCGACATGAACCAGGAGTCGACGCGTCTTCAGGCCCTGCAGGTCCAGCAGCAGCTCGGCGTGCAGTCCCTGTCGATCGCCAACCAGAACTCGCAGACGATCCTGTCGCTGTTCCGCTGAGGCGAACTCATCTGCGAAAATGCGATGGGGGAGGCGCGAGCCTCCCCTTTTTCTTTGAACGCTTCATGCTCGCACAAGCGTCGCCGCGCACCTTCGCATCCGAACACGCAATGCGGACGGGCCGGTGGAGCAGGCGTTCAGACATCTCGAACAGTTGCGCGCTAGCCTCGCCGCGCTCGGCGGCCGCCGGCTCGCCATTCTCGGCCTCATCGGGCTGATCGTCGCCGGCCTCACCTCGGGCGCGGCCTGGTTCGCCAGCCGTCCGAACTGGGAGACGCTCTATACGGGTCTCGACCGGCAGGATGTCGGGCGCATCGGCTCGGCGCTGCGCGAATCGGGCGTCGCCTTCGACACCAGCGCGGATGGGGCGACCGTCTACGTGCCATTCGGCTCGAGCGCGCAGGCGCGCATGATGATGGCCGAGCGCGGCCTGCCGCACGGGGCGAGCGGCGGCTACGAACTGTTCGACAAGCTCGGCTCGCTCGGCCTCACCTCCTTCATGCAGGAAGTGACGAAGCTGCGCGCCATCGAGGGCGAGCTGTCGCGCACGATTCAGGTAATCCGCGGCGTCAAGGCGGCGCGCGTGCACATCGTGGCGGCGGACGAAGGCTCGTTCCGCCGCGCCAAGCAGGCCGCCTCGGCCTCGGTCGTCATTCGCACCGACGGCGGCGCCGACCGCGCCACCGCCGCCGCCATCCGCAAGCTCGTCGCCGCCGCCGTGCCCGGCATGACGAGCGATCAGGTGACCGTGTTGTCGAGCGAGGGCGTGGTGCTCGCCTCGGGCGAGGATTCGGCGGACGCCGGCCCCTCGCGCCTGCGCCAGCTCGAACGCACCGTCGCGCAGGAGGCGCAGGACAACATCCGCCGCACGCTCGCGCCCCTCATCGGCGTGCAGAACCTTCAGGTCAGCGTCGCCGCCCGCCTCAACGCCGACCGCAGGCAGACCGACGAGACGATCTTCAATCCCGAATCGAAGGTCGAGCGCTCGGTGCGCGTCGTCAAGGAAAGTCAGAACTCGCAGAACGCCACGCAATCGCAAGCCACCAGCGTCGAGCGCAATTTGCCGAGCGACCGCGGCAAGCAGGGCGACGGCAAGCAATCCTCCGAGGAGAACCAGAAGCGCGAGGAGCTGACCAATTTCGAACTGTCCTCCAAGCGCGTCTCGACGACGAGCGCGGGCTATGCGGTCGAGCATCTGTCGGTCGCCGTCGTCGTCAACCGCGCCAGCCTCGCCTCGGCGAAAACGGGCGCCAAGCCGGAGGACGCCGAGGCCGAGATCAAGACGCTCGAACAGCTCGTCGTCTCGGCGGCCGGGCTGCGTACCGATCGCGGCGACACGGTGAAAATTTCCGCCGTCGATTTCTCCGCCGCCGATTCGGACGCGCCCGTCGCTGAGCCAAATGCCGCGCTGGCCTTTCTCGCCCGCAACGCCAGCGCGTTGATCGGCGCGCTCGTCGGTCTGGCCATCGTCGCGCTGGTTCTGCTGTTGGGCGTGCGCCCGCTCATCCGCGCGCTCGTCGCGGCCGGTCCTGCGGCGCGGCCCGCGCTGGAGGCGTCGGAGGGCGCGCCGGCGCAGATCGCCGCGCAGGCGGGCGGCGCGGCCGCCGCCCCGCCCGCGACCGCGCTCGCGTCCCCGCCGGCCGGCCGAGGAGTCCGTGACGCTCGAGCCGCCGCGCCGCATCGCGCAGCGCAAGCTCGAGCAGATCGTCGCGTTCGACGAGGATCTCGCCGCCGCCATCCTGCGTCAGTGGGTGCGCGAGAAGGTCGCCGCGTGAGCGCGCGCCCCGTCGCGACGCTGCTCGCCCATCTCGGCGCGCCGCGCGCGGCCGCGCCCGCGCTCGACTCGGCGCTGGCGGAGGCGGCGGTCGAGGCCGCCCGCCGCGCCGGCCGCGAGGACGCGCGCGCCGATTGCGAGCGCCGTCTCGCCGAACAGCGCGCCGAGGCCGACGCCGAGCGCGCGAGCCGCGCTTTCGGCTGCGCGGGCGCAATGGGCGGCGCAGGAGAGTCAGATCTTGTCGCAACGGCTCGACGCGGCGATCGCCGACATCGAGCGTCGGCTCTCCGAGGGCGCGGCGCAGGCCCTGCGCCCGGTGCTTGAGCATCGCCTCGCCGAGAGCGCCGCGCGCAAGCTCGCGGAGGAGGCGCGCCGGCTGCTCGCCGCGCAGGACGGGCCGATCATGCGCGTCGCCGGCCCCGCCGATCTTCTGGCGCGGCTGCGCGCCGAGGTCGGCGCCGATGCGCGCGTCGCCTTCGTCGAGACCGACGGCGCCGACGTCGTCGCCACGCTCGGGCCCACCACGGTCGAAACCCGGCTCGGGCAATGGGCCCGACGCCTCGATGAAGCACAGGAGTGAGCGGTGGCAGGCAAGCCGGAGGACGGCGTCCACGAGATCATCATCGTCAAGCGCCGCGGCGGCGGCCATGACGATGGCCATCACGGCGGCGTCTGGAAGATCGCCTTCGCCGACTTCATGACGGCGATGATGGCGTTCTTCCTCGTGCTGTGGATCGTCAACTCCACCAGCAAGGAGACGCGCTCGTCGATCGCGCGCTACTTCAATCCGATCCGTCTCGCCGAGACGACTCCGGCGCGCAAGGGCCTGCGCGATCCCAAGGAGTCCGAATTCGACGCCTCCGCCGACGATCGCGGCCGCGCCGCGCCGAACGGCCCCGAGAAGAGCGGCCAGTCCGACACGCAGTCGGCCAAATCGAAAGCCAGGCCCGACGACGCCAGGCCGGCGCGGGACGAGACCGACGCGGCCAAGGGCGGCGAGGCGCCGACCAAAGACGAGCGCGCCGCTTCGCCGGCCGGCAAGGCGGAGGCGCCCTCGGGCGAGGCCAAGGGGGAGAGCAAGCCGAAGGGCGCCGACGACGCGAAAGACGCGCACGCCAGGGACGAGAAAGACGCCAAGGACGCGCACGCGAAATCGCCGCCGAAGGATCAGCCCAAGGAGCACGCCAGAGAATCGAAAGACGCGAAGGACAAGCAGGCCGCGGCGAAAGCCGTCCGCAAGCCGGACGCGCCGGCCGAGGCGAGCGGGCCGACGCGCCTGCGTCCGCCCGCCGACTCGGGCGCGGGCAGGGGCGGCCCGCGCGAGGGAGACGGAGCCGTCGGCCGCAAGCCGAGCTACGACGAGGCGGCCATCGGCGCCGATCCGCAGGCGGTTCTCGCCGCGCTCGCCAAGCTCGACGCGCCGCCGGCGCCTCTCGCGCCGGCGACGTTTCAGGATCCGTTCGAGGCGACAGCGCCGACCCTCACGTCGCGTCCGCAAGGCGGCGCCCGCTCGCCGGTCGAGCGCGGTTCGTCCGGCGCGGGGCCCGATGCGGCGCAGGAGCGCGTCGGCGCGGCGCTCGCGCCCTGGCGCGACGACGATGGCGGCCCCGGCGATCGGCCGCGCGGCGACGCGGCGCCGGGCGCCGCTCCCGCCGGCGAACGCCACCCCGGCGAGGCGCGCGAGGCGAAGGCGCCTCCGCGCGAAGGCAGGCCCGGCGATGCGGCGCAGCGGGAGGCCCGGCAAGACGCGCAGCAAGAGGCGCGGCGGCGCGAGGCCGCACAGGCGGACGTCAGAGCGCCCGGCGACAAGCCCGTCGACGACAAGGGCGCCGACGCGCGCGCCGCGCAGATGAAGGCGGATCTGCGCGGCGCGATGGCGGAGGTGTTCGGCGCGGCGAGCGGCCCTTCGCTCGACGTCGCGCGCACGCCGGAAGGGGTGCTGGTGAGCCTCACCGATTCGGAGTCTTTCGAGATGTTCGCGGTCGGCTCGTCCGAGCCGCATCCCAAGGTGATCCGCCTGATGGAGCGCGTGTCGAAGGCGCTGGCGCGCGCGCCCGGCGTCGTGGTGCTGCGCGGCCACACCGACGCGCGGCCGTTCCGGCGCGGCGTTTCGGACAATTGGCGCCTGTCGGCGGCGCGCGCCCACATGGCGCAGCAGATGCTCCTGCGCGGCGGCTTCGACGCGAGCCGCGTCGAGCGGCTGGAGGGTCTGGCGGACCGCGCGCTGCGCAACCGCGCCGATCCGCTGGCGGCGGAGAACCGTCGCGTCGAAATCCTCATTCGCGCGAAGGAGTGAGCCATGCGCGCGCGCCGTCTCGCCGTCCGTCTCGCGCTGGCCTGCGGCCTCGCCTGCGCCGGCGAGGCGTTCGCCGCCGGCGGCCACGCCCACGCGCCGCCGCCGCCGCCGGCCGCAGCGCCGGCCGTCGCCGAGCCCGAAGGCCCGCCCCAGCCCTGGCGGCTCATCCGCACGCTGCAACGCCTGCAAGCGCAGATGGCGCAGGGCTCGACGATCGCGCAGCAGGCGCAGCCGCGCGTCGTGAGCGAACTGTCCGAGGCCTTCGCCGCCGCCGACCCGACGCTCTGGCGCGCGCCGCGCAACGCCGCCGCCGCGGCCGCGCTGCTGCTCAGCGGCGGCGATCCGCGCGCGATGCGCCTGCGCTTCGACGAAGGCGCCTTCGGCGACGACTCGCCGACGGTCGAGGCCGCGCTCGCCTTCGCCGAGGGGCGCGGCGAGGAGGCGCGCCGCCGGCTCGACGAGATCGAGCCCGATCGTCACGGCCCCTCCATCGCCGCGCAGTTCGCCCTCGTGCAAGCTTCGCTCGAGCGCGACGCGCCCGAGCGCGCCAACGCCCTGTTCGATCGCGCCCGGCTGCTCTCGCCGGGCGGACTCGTCGAGGAAACGGCGCTGCGCCGCCAGATCCGCCTCGCAGAGGAGCGGCTCGACGGGCCGCGCTACGTGAGGCTCGCCAGCCAGTATGCGCGGCGCTTCTCGCGCTCGGTCTACGCCGGCTCGTTTCGCGAGCGCGCGCCGCAGACGCTGGCGGCGCTGGCGCTCGCCTCGCCCGAGCCCACCTTGCAGCCCTACGAGAGCCTGCTCGCCGATTTCGAGGCCGCCGAACGCGGTCAGGCGACGCTCGCCATCGCCCGCGCCGCGCTCGAGAAGGGGCGGCTCGATCTGGCGCTGATCGCCGCGCGCCGCACGCTCGAACTGACGCCCTCGCTGTCGCGCGAGGCCGAGAGCGCGGCGGCCTATGCGGTCGCCGTCGGCGTGCTGACGGAGGGGCCCGGCGTCGTCGGCCGCCTCGCGCTCCGGCGCGAAGCGGCGCGCCGCGAGGACCGGCAGTTGCTCGCCGCCGCCGCCGCCGTCGCGCAGCAGATCTATGTCTGGCCTCCGGCCGCGCCGGCCGCCGCCCGGTCCGAGCCGCCGCCCGAACCTACGGAGACGATGGCGCGCGCGAACGCGCCCTCGCCGCCACCATCCAGTTGTTGGGCGAGCCATGACGCGCGCGCCGATTGGAGAGACGCGATGAACGAGACGGCGTCGACGACGCAGGCGGCGCCCGCCCTTGCGCGCGCGCAGCCGCGCGGGGAGCGCGCATCGCCCGCCGCCGTCGAGGCCTTCGACGCGGCGCTGGCGCGGCGCGGCGGGCCGACGGCCCTCGATCGCGCGACCGACCTCGCGCCCCTTCGCGAGCAGGCGGCCGAGGCGTCGGGCGAACCGGCGACGGACGGCGCGGGCCGCGAGCCCGACGTCGCGACGACGCTGTGGCGTCGCCTGCTCTCGGCTCGCCTTGCTGCGGGGTCGGGCGAGGACTCGGCGTCCGCCGCCGCGCCGGACGGAGCGACGGCGCCGCTCGCGCCCGTCCAGCCGCCCGGCGACCTCGCCGCGCCCGCGCGCGCCGGCCCGGACGAGTCGGCCGAAGGCGCGCCGCGCCGCAGCGCCGTCGCGCCCGCTCCCGCCTTCGCCGCGCGCGCAGCGGCGCCGGCGCCTGACGCGCCCGGGAGCGCGGCGTCGCCCGGCTCGTCCCGACCGCGCGCGGCGTTCGAATCCGCCGACGCCGCGCCCGCGCCCTCGCTCGCGGGCGCGCTGGCGACGAATGTCGCGCCGCTGGTCGAGACGCATCTGCCGCCGGCGCGCTGGCCGCAGGCGATCGCGGCCATCGGCGAGAGCGCCGGCGCGCTGCGCGCCTCTCTCGTCGCGCCGTCGGACGAGGCGGCGACGCCCGCCGCCGCCCGCGTCGGCGTGCTGCGCCTGGCGCTCGATCCCGAGCGGCTCGGCGCGGTGTCGGTGACGTTGCGGCTGCGCGGCGGCGAACTGGAGGCGCGCATTCTCGCGCAGACCGGCGAGACGGCCGCGCTGATCGAGCAGCGGCGCGGCGAACTGGCCGACGCCTTGCGCAAGGCGGGCTACGAGATCGGCGCGCTGCATGTCGCCCAGGCTGCGACGGACGCCGCGCCCGCGCGGACGAGCGAACAGAGGGAGCACAGCCATGCCGGGCGACCGCACGAGGATCAGCGCCCGCAGCGCGACGGCGCGGCGGCGGACGAGCAGCGCCGCCCCGCGCCTCGGCAGGGGCGCGAGGGCGAGCCTCGGCCTCGTCGCGACGCTCCTGTCCGGGACGCTGCCGGCTTCGAGCCCGGCTGAGGCGACGCCGCCTGTCGCCAGCCGCATCTGCGAGCAGGAGATGGCGCGCGCCGCCAGCCGCCACGCCGTGCCGCTCGCCGTGCTCTACGCAGTCGGCCTCACCGAGACTGGCCGCAAGGGCTCGCTGCAGCCCTATGCGATGAACATCGCCGGCGCGGCCTATTTCGCGCGCGACTACGCCGACGCCGAGCGCGCCTTCGCGAGCGCCCGCGCGCGCGGCGTGAAGCTGATCGACGTCGGCTGCATGCAGATCAACCACCACTATCACGGCCGCGAGTTCCCCTCGCTCGCCGCGATGTTCGATCCGGCGCACAATGTCGACTATGCGGCCCGCTTCCTCACCCGCCTGCGCGTCAAGGAGGGCTCGTGGACGCTCGCCGTCGCGCGCTATCACGCCGGCCCCGACAACGACCCGGCGCAGAAGCGCTACGTCTGCGCGGTGATCCGCAACATGGTGGCGACCGGCTTCGGCGCATGGACGGGCGGGGCCCGAGCCTTCTGCCAGTAGAGGTTGTATCGGCGTTAACACTCTCGCCGGTTCTGTTAACCTTTGCCCCTATAAATAGTTAACACGATGAGAAATATCGCGGAATCGTCGCCGCCGCGAGCTTGATCGCTTGCGTTCCTCCGAATCGTCCGATACACAACCTTAAGTTGTGTTGCTCGTGTTGTTCGCGTCTCGATTGACATGCGCGGAAGGCGTGCAGGCCACGGCCGCCGTCCGGACGATGCGGGGGCTTCCATGTACATTCTGATCGAACCGTCGACGCTCGTGGCGACGGGATTCGCCTCGAGTCTGGGCCGCGAGGGCGTGCCGCTCGCCAGCTTCCTGCCGGAAGAGTTCCTGGAATGGATGACGGCGGCGCCGAGCGAGGATCTGCGCACGGTCGAGGCTTTCCTGCTCGGCAATTGCGAGCAGCCCGAATCGCTCTCCAAATTCATCCGCGCGCATTCGCCGGCGCCCGTCATCGCGATGAGCGAGACGCCCTCGCTCGAGCGCACGCTGGCGCTCTTCCAGGCCGGCGCCGACGATGTGGTGCGCAAGCCCGTGCATGTGCGCGAGCTGCTCGCCCGCGTCGAGGCGGTGCGCCGGCGCGAGCGCGTCGAGGCGCGCTCGGTCGAGATCGGCCGCCTGCGCGTCTATTTCGATGGTCGCTCGCCGGACGTCGCCGGCGCCGAACTGGCGCTGCCGCGCCGCGAGCGCCGCATTCTCGAAGTGCTCGCCGCCCAGCGCGGTCGCTGGCTGACGAAGCAGCAGGTTTTCGCCGCCACCTATGGCCTGTTCGACGATCAGGTGCAGGAGAGCGTCGTCGAGAGTCACGTCAGCAAGCTGCGTCGCAAGCTCGCCGCCGCGCTCGGCGTCGATCCTGTCGAGTCGAAGCGCTTCCTTGGCTACCGCATCGCCTGTGCGCGAGCCCCGCGCAAGCCGCCCGCGCGATGATGCGGACGGCTTGAAGATCACGCTTCAGGGAACGAGCTCATGAGCCTCTACGGCGCGTTGCGCACCAGCGTCTCCGGCATGACCGCGCAGACCAACCGCATCGGCGCGGTGTCGGAGAATATCGCCAACGTCTCCACCACCGGCTACAAGCGCGCCCGCACCGAGTTCGAGACGCTCGTCGGCTCGTCGGGCGACATGCCGTATTACTCCGGCGGCGTGATGACCGAGTTCCAGTCGCTCAACACCGAGCAGGGCACGGTGCAGACGACCGGGCAAGCGACCGACCTCGCCATTCGCGGGCGCGGCTTCTTCGTCGTCGAGGATTCCTCCGGCACGCCGGGCCTGACGCGCGCCGGCGCCTTCGTTCCCGACGCGCAAGGCCGCCTCGTCAACGCCGCCGGGCAATATCTGCTGGGCTACGATCTCGCCGGAACGTCGGGCCTGGCCTCCAACGGCCTCGCCTCGCTGACGCGCATCGACGTTAACCAGATGCCGCTCACCGCCGCGCCCTCGACCACGGGCTTCATGACCGCGAACCTGCCGTCGGACGCCGCCGTCGTCGCCGCAGCCAATCTGCCGTCGACGAATGCGGCCGGCGCGACGATGACCGCCAAGACCTCGCTCGTGACCTACGACAATCTTGGCCACAAGGCGGTGCTCGACGTCTTTGCCGCGAAGACAGGGACCGGCCAGTGGGAGATGTCGGTCTACGATTCGGCCGGCGCGCCGGCGGCGGGCGGCTTCCCCTACGCCTCCGGCCCGCTGGCGAGCGCGACGCTCGCCTTCGACGCCAACGGCAAGCTGACGGCGCCGGCGAACGGCCTCGTCGCGATCCCGATTCCGAACGGTCAGACGCTGAACCTCGGCGTGTCGAAGGCGACGCAACTGGCCTCGCCCTTCGCCGTCGCGCAGGCCTCGGTCGACGGCCATGCGCCGAGCCAGCTCGAGCGCGTCGACGTCGGCCGCGACGGAACCGTCACCGCCGTCTACAAGGACGGCACGCTCGTGCCGCGCTATCGCATTCCGCTGGCCGACGTCGTCAGCCCCGACAATCTCTCCGCGCAAAGCGGCAACGTCTGGTGGGAGACCGCCAACTCGGGCGGCGTCGTCATCGGCGACGCGTTGACGGGCCTGCGCGGCGACATCGTCTCGGGCGCGCTCGAAAGCTCGACGGTCGACCTCGCCTCCGAACTGACCACGATGATCGAGGCGCAGCGCGGCTACACCGCGAACTCCAAAGTGTTTCAGGCCGGCTCGGAACTGCTCGACGTGCTGATGACGCTGAAAGCCTGACGGTCGCCGCGCCCGTTGCGGCAAGAGGTGCATGGACATGACGCTCGCGACAGCCTTGCAGACGACGCGCAGCTCGCTCGCCAACGCCGCGATCCAGAGCGCGCTGATTTCGCGCAACGTCGCCTCGGCGGGGCAGGCGGGCTATGCCCGTCGCATCGCCGATCTCGTCAACGATCCTGTGGCCGAGGGCGTCGGCGTCGCCGTGCGCCGCATCGCCGAGGACGCGTTGCGCAACGCCGCGCTCGACGCCGACTCGCGCGCGCAGGGCGCACAGACGACGCTCGACGGGCTCGACCGCATCGACGCCGTCATCGGCGCGCAATCGGGCGACGACTCCCTCGCCGCGCTGTTCGGGCGGCTGAAGGACTCGCTGACGCAATACGCCAACGAGCCCGCGCGCGTCGCCTTCGGCGAGGCCGCTATGCGCGCGGCCGGCGGCGTCGCGCGCGAACTCAACCGCATGTCGCAGGCCGCGACGGAACTGCGCAGCGGCGCCGACGCCGACATCGCGGACTCCGTCGCCAACGTCAACGAGCTGCTGGCCCGCTTCAAGGCCGCCAACGACGCCGTCGTCGGCGCGGTCGGAACCGGCCGCAACGCCTCCGACGCGCAGGACGAGCGCGACGCCATTCTCGCGGAGCTGTCGAAGGAGATCGGCGTCGCCGCGCGGCCGCAGCGCAACGGCGGCCTGGCGCTCTACGCCGATGGCGGCCTCACCCTGTTCGACCGCGAGCCGCGCCGCGTCGAATTTCGGACCAGCGGACCCCTCGTCTCCGGCGCGCAGGGCGCGAGCGTGATGATCGACGGCGTCGACGCCACCTCCGCCGGCTCGACCATGCGCGTGACGACCGGCCGCATCGCCGCGCTCTTCGCGCTCCGCGACGAGGCCGGCGTCGCCTTGCAGGCGCAGGCCGACGAGACCGCGCTCGCGCTCGTCGAGGGCTTCGCCGAGAGCGACCAGCGCGCCGCCCCGAGCGCGCCGACGCTCGCCGGTCTTTTCGTCGACCGGCTCGAACCCGGTGTTCCGGCCGAGGCGACGGGCCTCGCCATGCGTCTTGCGGTCAACGCCAACGCCGATCCCGCGCAGGGCGGCGAAGCGACGCGCCTGCGCGACGGCGGCGTGTCCGATCCCGGCAATCCCGCCTACCTCTACAATGCGGCCGGCGTCTCCGGTTATTCGGATCGCCTGCGCGCGCTCGCCGGCGCGCTCGACGCTCCGGCGTCGTTCTCCAGCGAAAGCGGCGTCGCCGGCGCAACCTCGCTGGCCGACGCGGCGAGCGCCTCCGCCGCCTGGCTCGCCGGCGCGCGGCGGAGCGCCAGCGCAGACGCGACGCGCGAGACCGCCGTGCGCGACCGCACCGTCGAAAGCCTGTCGAACGCGCGCGGCGTCAATGTCGACGAGGAGCTGTCGCGCCTGCTCGACGTGGAGCGCGCCTATCAGGCCTCGGCGAAATTGCTGACGACGCTCGACGACATGTTCGGATCGCTCTTGCAGGCCGTGGGATGAGCCGGATGCGCATATCTTCCTCCGTTCCCTCCGAGGCGTTGCGCCAGGCCGTCAGCGCGCTGACGCGCGCGCACGACGTCGCCAATCGCGAGATGGCCTCCGGCCTCAAGGCCGACATCGGCGTCGCGCTCGGCGAGGACTATGGGCGGCTGACCGGCGACAAGGCGCGCCTCGCCGCGCTTGATGCGCTGGACGCGACCGACGCGCTCGCCGCCTCCCGCCTTGCGGCGACGCAATCCTCGCTCGACCAGATGAAGAAGGGCGCGGAGTCGCTGCGCGGCGCCTTGCTCGCCGCGCGCGCCTCGCCGCAGCAGCGCGCCGGCCTCGTCGAGACCGCGCGCGCCGTTCTCGCGCAGACCATTTCCGCCCTGAACGCGGACGCATCCGGCGTCGCGCTGTTCGGCGGCCAGCGGCTCGATGCGCCGGTCGTCGCCGCCTACGACGCGACGCGCGCCACGGGCCCGGCGGCGGACATCGCGGCCGCGTTCCAGACCGCCTTCGGCGTAACGCAGGACGCGCCGGGCGTCGCCGCCATCTCGGCCGCCGACATGCGGTCCTTCCTCGACAGCGCCTTCCACGCCCCGTTCTCGCCGCCGGGCTGGAGCGCATGGTCGCGCGCCACCGACGCGACGATGACGACGACGGTCGCGCCCAACGAGACCGCGCAGACCAGCGCCAGCGCCAACGAGGCGGGCTTCCGGGCGCTGACGGAGGTCGCGACGATGGTCGCCGATCTCGGCGCCGCGCATCTGAACGAAGCCGCCTTCGGCGCGCTCGTCGACAAGGCGATCTCCGTCGCCTCGTCCGCGTCAGACGGGTTGTCGGCGACGCAGACGCGCCTCGGCGCCGCGCAGCAGCGCATCGCCGACGCGCAGGCCGCCATGCAGGCGACGCGTCAGCGCCTGACGCTCGACATCGACGCCGCGCAAGGCGTCGACCCCTACGACGCCGCAACGCGCGTCAACGATCTCGGCGCGCGGCTCGAACAGGCCTACGCGCTGACGACGCGGCTCAATCGCCTGTCCCTCCTGAACTACCTCTGATCCTCGAACGTCGGGCGCCAGCGTGTATCAATTTCCCTACGCCGACATTCTCTCCGACGACATGTCGGAAGCCCGCCGCAACGAGCGCGCCGCCTTCGACGAGGCGGTGCATCGCCTGCAGGCCGCGCGCATGCGCGGTCCCGAATCGCGCGAGGCGATCGAGGCGCTGTACTATCTCGATCGCTTCTGGAAAGTGCTGCTCGAGGATCTCGCCCATCCGAGCAACGGGCTGCCGGACGAACTCAAGGCGAGCCTCATCTCCATCGGCATCTGGGTGTTGAAGGAGACCGAGGCGCTGCGCAACGGTCGCGCCCACTCGTTCGACGGGCTGATCGAGATCAACGAGATCATTCGCGACGGGCTGAGGACGGCGGCATGATCCTCTCCCTGCGCGCGGGCGCGAAGGCCTACATCAACGGCGCCGTCATCCGCACGGACCGGCGCGTCAATCTGCAGATTCTCAACGACGTGACGTTCCTGCTTGACTCGCATGTCATGCAGGTCGAGGAGGCGACGACGCCGCTGCGCCAGATCTACTTCGCGGTGCAGGCCGCGCTGATGGATCCCTCGGAGGCCGACAGCGCCGCCGCGCTCGCGGCCGGCATGTTGCTGCGCCTCGCCCCGCTGGTCGAAACGCCGGACATCGCGCGCGAGCTGCCGCAGATCGCCGCCCAGCTCGAGGCGGGCCGCCATTTCGACGTGATGAAGCGTCTGCGCGCGCTGTTCCCGGTCGAGGACGCCATTCTCGCCGCTCAGCCTCCGCGTGCGGCCTCTCGGGAGAACCGCGCATGACCTCCGTCTCCGGCGCCGGCGCGACGCAGCAGACCGCCGCAACGGCGGCGCAGCGCAACACGGTCGACTACCAATCCTTCCTGAAGCTCCTCGTGGCCCAGGCGCAGAATCAGGACCCGACGAACCCGACCGACTCGACGCAATATCTGTCGCAGCTCGCCTCCTTCTCGAGCGTCGAGCAGGGCGTGCAGATGAACCAGAAGCTCGAGACGTTGCTGTCCTCCTCGCGCCTGGCGCAGGTCAACGGCCTCATCGGCCGGCAGCTGATCTCGGGCGACGGGGCGACGTCGGGCGTGGTCGCGTTCGTCACGCTCTCGGGGGCCGACATTGTCGCCACGCTCGAGAGCGGCGAAAGCCTCGTCGTCGGCGACGGCGTCTCGATCGGCCCGGCATGAACGCGGCCGACGCGATCGACCTTCTGCAATCGGCGATCTGGCTGATGATCGTCGGCGCGGGGCCGCCGATCCTGGCGGCCGCCGCCATCGGCACGCTGGTCGCGCTGTTTCAGGCGCTGACGCAGATTCAGGAATCGACGCTCACCTTCCTGCCCAAGATCGTCGTCATGGCGCTCGCCTTCGCGGTCAGCGCCAGCACGGTCGGCGCCCATGTCAGCGCGTTCAGCGAGCGCGTCTACGCGCATGTCGAACATGGCTTCGGCCGCTAGGCGCGCGCCATGAGCGCGGCGGCGCCCCGCACGCGCGACGGGCCGGGACGGCGGCTCGCGCGAGATCGCCTTCGCCGGCGGCATCGTCCTCATCCTCGCGGTCTTCTTCCTGCCCGCGCCGCCGATCCTCGTCGACATCGGCCTCGTGGTGTCGATCTCGCTGTCGGTGCTCATCCTCATGGTGGCGCTGTGGATCGAGCGGCCGCTCGAATTCTCCGCCTTCCCGACCGTGTTGCTCGTCGCCACCATGCTGCGCCTCGCGCTCAACATCGCGACGACGCGCCTCATCCTCTCGCATGGCGCGGAGGGAGCGACGGCGGCCGGCCACATCATCGCCGGCTTCGCCTCGCTCGTCATGGGCGGCGACTTCCTGATCGGCATCATCGTCTTCACCATTCTGGTGACGGTGAACTTTCTCGTCATCACCAAGGGCGCGACGCGCATCGCCGAGGTCGGCGCCCGCTTCACGCTCGACGCTATTCCCGGCAAGCAGATGGCGATCGACGCCGACCTGTCGTCGGGATTGATCGACGAGGAGGAGGCGCGCCGGCGCCGGCGCGAGCTGGAGGAGGAGAGCGCCTTTTTCGGCGCGATGGACGGCGCCTCGAAATTCGTGCGCGGCGACGCCATCGCCGGCATCGTCATTCTGGCGGTGAACGTCGTCGGCGGCGTCGTTCTCGGCGTGGTGCGTCACAACATGAGCTTCGCGCACGCCGCCGACGTGTTCACCAAACTGTCGGTCGGCGACGGCCTCGTCTCGCAGGTGCCCGCCCTCATCGTCTCGCTCGGCGCCGGCCTCATCGTCGCCAAGGGCGGCACGCGCGGCTCGGCCGAGCGCACGGTGCTCGACCAGCTCTCCGGCCATCCGCGCGCCGCCATCGTCTCGGCGGCGCTGCTCTTCGCGCTCGGCCTGATGCCGGGCCTGCCGCTGTTTCCCTTCGCGCTGCTCGGCGGCGCGCTGCTCGTCGTCGGCCGCGCCGCGGCGGCCCGGGCCGAGGCGCGCGCCTCCGCCGCCGCGCGCCCGCCCGTCGTCGCGCAGACGGAGGAGGAGTCGGCGCGCGACTCGGTGCGCGACGATCTGCGCTCGCCCGAGATCGAGCTGCGTTTCGGCAAGCAGATTGCGACCGAGTTTCTCGCCGCGCAGGACGAGTTGTCGCATCGCCTCGCGCAGATGCGCCGAAAATTCGCGCGCCAGCACGGCATCGTCGTTCCGCCGGTGCGCATCGCCGACGATCTGCGCATGGACGCCAAGACCTACGAGATCCGCATTCACGGCGCGGCGGTGGCGCGCTTCGCGTTGAAGCCCGGCGAGGCGATGGTCGTCGTCGGCGACGGGCGGCGGCCGGATTATCCGGCCGAGGAGACGCGCGAGCCTGCCTTCGGCGTGCGCGCGCTGTGGATGTCGCAGACCTTCGCCGCCGGTCTCAGGCGCGACGGCTTCGCGCCCATCGACCACATGTCGCTCGTGCTCACCCATCTCAGCGAGGTCATTCGCGGCAATCTCGCCCATCTCCTGGCCTATCGCGACCTGCGCTCGCTGATCGACCGGCTGGACGCCGACTATCGTCGCCTCGTCGACGACATCGTGCCCGCGCACATGTCGATGTCCGGCCTTCAGGCGGTGCTGAAGCTGCTGCTCGCCGAGCGCGTCTCCATCCGCAACCTGCATCTCATCCTCGAAGCCATCGCCGAGATCGCTCCGCATGCGCGCCGGCCCGAGCAGATCGCCGAGCATGTGCGCATCCGCATGGCGCAGCAGATCTGCGGCGACCTGATGGACAATGGCGTGCTGAAGGTGCTGCGCCTCGGCCAGCGCTGGGATCTCGCCTTCCATCAGGCGTTGAAGCGCGACGCCAAGGGCGACGTCGTCGAGATCGACCTCGATCCGCGCATGGTCGAGCAGTTCAGCGAGCAGGCCGCGCCCGTCATTCGCGCGCGCATGGACGAGGGGCACGTCTTCGTCATCCTCGCCGCCGCCGAGGCGCGTCCCTTCGTGCGCATGATCGTCGAGCGCATGTTTCCGAACCTGCAAACGCTTTCGCATCTGGAGATCGCGCGCGGCGTCGAGATCGCGCCGCTCGGGGCCGTCTCGTGAGCGAGGCCGAACAGGCGTTCTTCGCCGGCGCGCTCGTCTTCTGCCGCATCGCCGGCTGCGTCATGGCGATGCCGGGCCTGTCGAGCGCGCGCCTGCCCATGCGCGCGCGCCTCGCTCTCGCCGTGCTCGCCAGTCTGGCGGTCGCCCCGCTGGTGCGCGATCGCTTCGGTGCGCAGGCGCTGTCGCCTGCGCTGCCCGATCAGGCGGCCGCGATCCTGCGCGAGACTCTGGTCGGCGTCGTCATGGGCCTTCTGGTGCGCGTCTATGTTCTCGCCTTCGAGATGATGACGGCGGCGATGTCGACGGCCATCGGCCTGTCGGCCGCCTTCGCGCCGCCGGTCGAGGGCGATCAGCTCGCCCCCGCGCTCGCCGGCGCGCTGACGCTTGGGGCGACGATGTTGTTTTTCGCCGCCGGGCTCGACGCGCAGATGCTGCGCGCGCTCGTCGGCTCCTATGCGGCCGTGCCGCCCGGCGCGGGCCTCGCGCCGCAGCTAGGCTTGCAGATGTTTCTGGCCTCGTTGCAGGAGGCCTCGCTGATCTGCCTGCAACTGGCCGCGCCGATCCTCCTCCTGTCGATCGCCGCCAATGTCGCCTTCGGCCTCGTCTCGCGCTTCATGCCGCAGGCGCCGATCTATTTCGTCTCGACGCCGCTCCTGATCGGCGTCGGTCTGCTCGTTCTCTATTTCACCGGCCGGCCGATGTTCGAGATCCTTCTCGACGCGATGGCCCGCCGCGTCGAGACGCTGTGAGCGCGGAGCGCGCCGCGCGGCTCGCCCGCCTCGCGCGGGCGCTCGAGGCGCGACGAGAGGTCGAGACCGCGCGCCGCCTCGGCCTCGAACGCGAAATTGACGAGACGGCCAGGCGCGAGGCCGAGACGGTCGAGTTCTCTGTCATGCAGGGCGGGCCGGACTTCGCCGCCGCGCTGGCGCGCCGCCTGTCGCGCCTTCAGGCGCAGGCGGCGATTCTGGCGCGGGATCGCGAGGCGAGTTTCGTCCGCGCCCGCGCCGACCGCCGCCTGTCGCGCGCCGCCGCCGCGCTGGCCGAGCGTCTGGCGCAGGAGGAGGAGCGGCGGGCGCAGGCGCGCGCGCTCGAGGAGTTGCTCGACCGGCGCCTCGGCGCCGCCGCGGCGCAAGCCTGCGGTCAGCCTCGCGGCCTAGCCTTGCGGCGCGAATCCGCCAGGAGCCGTCATGATCCGCCCGCCGACCGACATCGTCCTCGACGTCGCCCGCAACGCCGAGCCGGCGCGGCTCGCCGCCGCCGAGCGGGCGCTCGGCGCGCCGGCCTCGGGCGCGGTGGAGACCGCTTCGGCGCAGCCCTCGCCCTTCGATGTGGCGCTGCGCATGGCGCGGATCGCGACCCGTTCGGCCGGCGAGGCCGCGGCGCCGGCCGGCGAAGGCGCGGCGGCCGCCTATCGCGGCGTCGAGGAGGCGCTGCTCGCCCGCCTCGTCGAGGCGATGCTGCCCGCCTCGCCGGACCTCTATGGCGGCGGCGGCGCCGGCAGGATGTGGCGCGGCTTCCTCGCCGAGCATGTGTCGAAGAGCATGGCGCAGGGCCGCGGCCTCGGCGTCGCCGCGCGCATCGGCGAGGCCCATCGCGCCCGTCTCGAGGCGGCGAGCCTCGTCGGCGCGCGGGCGCTGCCGACATGAGCGCCGCCGCCCCCCTCGCCGACGCGCGCGCGCTGACGCGCATCGCCAGCCGCATCGCCGACGCGGTGGAGGAGGAGACCGCCTGCTTCGAGGCCGGCCGGCTGCCGCGCGGCGGCGACGTTTTCGATCGCAAGGCGCTGCTGCTGCTCGAATTCACGCGCGCCGCGCGCGGCTGCGCGCCGCCCTTCGACGACCGCCTGCGCGAGGCGCTGTCGCGCATGAAGGCGGCGGTGGCGCGCAATCACGCGGTGCTCGGCCTGCATCTGGAGGCCGCCCGCCGCGTCGCCGAAACGCTGAAGCGCGTCGTCGCCGACATCGAGTCGGACGGCACCTATGCGGCGACGCGCCTCGTGCGCGGTCAGGCCCGGTGAGGCGCCGGCCATGCTGAAATCGCTGCTCGTCGCGCTCTGGTCGGCCGGCGCCGCGCTTGGCGCGGCGCATGGTTACGGCGTGTGGGAGGCGCGCCGCGCCGCCGCGAAAGTCGCCGCGCCCACGCCCGGCGCCGAATTGCGCAAGGCGCGCCCGCTCAACGTGCCGATCGTGCAGGATGGCGAGTTGCTCGGCTATGTCGTCGTGCAGCTCGCCTACATGGTCGACGTCGAGGCGCTGAAGACCGCGCGGATCGACCCCGAGCCCTATCTCCTCGACGAGGCGTTCCGCCTCATTTACGGCGACCCCTCGCTCGATTTCCGCCGCCTCGAAAAATACGACGTCGACCGCTTCAAGCGCGCGCTCGACGCGCGCCTGCCCGCCCGCCTGAAGACGGACGCGGTGAAGGAAGTCCTCGTTCACGAGTTCAACTATGTCGCCAAGAACGACCTGCGCTGAGGCGGGCCGGCGCGGCGGCGCGCGCGGAGGGATGGCATGACCTGCGGCAAATGCGTCGGCCTCGCGCTAGCCTCGATCGGCTGGGCCGCCTTCATCGTCGGGCTCGCGCTCGAGCATATGGGCGAGCGTTCCGGCGCGCTGATCGTCACGCTGGCGCAATGGGTGATCGTCACCGGCCTCGGCGTCGCCATCGTCGGCGCGACGGAGACCGGCTTCGGCGCGCTCGACCGGTTCTTCTCCGAGATCGCCGCCCGCACACGCGGCAAGCCCGACGCGCAGGCCGCCCGGCCGGACGCTCCGGCCGAGCCCGCGCTCGCCGCGCCTCCGCCCCAGCCCGGCGCCCGGCTCCGCGCCGATCCGCCCCCGAAGCCGCAACCGCGCCTCGCCCCGCCGCAGCCGGCGCCCGATCCGCTCGACGATTTCGAGCGCGTCCATGCGGCTGGGCGGTCGCGCGAGGGTGTTGCGTTCGAGCCTTATCCGGAGACGGCGTATCGCCAGGAGGTCTACCGTCAGGACGCCTATCGGGACGAAATTCTGGCCGCCGAGCGGCACCGCGCGGAGGCGCGCGCGTCCCGGCCGGCCCCCGGCCCCGCCTATGACGAGGCGGACGCCTACGCCGCCGCACGGCCCCCGCGCCCGGACCCGCGTTACGAGCGGCCGGCGCCCGCCTCGTCGCCGCCCGCCCCGCCGCCGCCCCTGCCGCGCGCCCATGCGCCGGGCGAGGCGCGCGCCCGCCCGCCGGGCCCGCCCGTCGCCCCGCCCCGCGAAAACCTGTTTCCGGAATTCGCGACGCCTGACTACGCCCCGCGCCCGCGCCCGCGCGAGCGCCTCGATGCGCCGCCCCCCTATCATCCCGCTCCCGCGCCGGCCGCCAACGCGCCCGAGGCGCCGCGCGAGCGGCCGCGCCCGGCCTGCGTCGAGCGCGGCGAGATCGCGGCCCGGCCCTATCGCAAATTCGCCGACGGGTCGGTCGAGATCGACACACTGCTCGGGGCGCGCCGCTTCGCCTCGATGGAGGACGCCTGCGCCTTCGTCGGCGCCCGCGCGCCGACCCCCTTCGAGCCGGACGCCGACGTGGCGTGAGGGCGCCGAAGCGTCAGCCCGGCTCGCGCGCGTAATAGTCGCCGGCAAGGCGCAGACGCAGCGGCGCGTCCAGCTCGTCGAGCCCGCGCCAGACCCCGAGCGCGGCCCCGGCCTCGCGGCCCTGCGCCCAGATCAGTTGCGCGGCGGCGGCGCAGCGGCTCGCCTCGTCGAACACCAGAAACGCCGCTGGCAGGGCGCAATCGCGCGCCAACCGCAGGCCGACGCCCCGGTCCGAGCGGTCGCCGAGCCGCGCCTCGCACAGGAAGCGGCCGTTGAGGTCGAAGAGCCTTGCGGCGTGCAGGCGGATGCGGCGGCGGCCCGCGCCGCGTCGCTCGCCGGCGCGAAAGGAATCGGCGCCAAGGGAATCGGCGCCAAGTGAATCGGCGCGAAGTGAATCGGTGCGAAGTGAATCGGTGCGGTCGGGGTCGGTCATGCCGACATGAGACGGCTCGACGCTTGTCCGGGCCGTGCCGCGCCGCGCGATCGTCGTCAGTTGAGGACGCAGAACCCGCCGGTCGTCGCGCCGACCATCCGGCCCTGCCGCGCCGCGCAGTTGGAGCGGCTCGCTTCGGGCGTCGCCGGGGCGGCGGTCGCAAGCGCAGTCGGCGCCGCCGCGGCCGGCGCGTCGAGGCGCGGCGACAGGACCGGCGCGGCGGTCTCGGGCGCCGCCGGCTTGTCGCGCGTCGCCTTGACGGCGGCTCGCGCGCCGGACACGGCGGCGGCCTTGCCGAAGGAGAAGCGGATACCTTTGGCGGACGCCTCCGTGGCCAGGCCGACGGCGAAGATCGAGAGCAGGGCGAGGGCGATGCGGGATGTCATGGGCGGGAGTCCGGCGCGAGGAGCGGCTACTCTCGGCCGCCCCTCGCTTTGCGCCGGTTAACGCCGTCCCCTCGCGTGGCGACGGAATCTCCGCATGGTTGACGAAAGGCGCCGCGCTAGAGCGCCGAAACGCGTCCCCGCGCGCCCGGCTTGCGCAGCCAAAGCGTCACGCAGTCCGTGAGCCGCGTCGGCGCGAAGTCGACGACGAGACCCGGCGTCAGCCGCTCGGCGATGGCGGCCATCTCCTCGCTGACGCCGCAAACGGGCTGGAACGCCGCCTCCGCAGGCGCGAGATAGGCCTGCGCCTCCTCGCGCGTCATCGGCCCGAAGGTGCGCACGGGGTCGAGCCACAGCTTCATCCCCGGCGCCGGCGTCGCGCCCGCCATGCGCGTCGCGACGTCGACGAGATTGATCGTCGTCGTGCGCGTCGCCGCGCCGACGAGGCCGCGCGCGCGGGCGATCCGCGCCGCCTCCTCCATCAGCCTGAGCTGGGCGAGGGAATGCGCCGGCTCGTTGCTGCGCGCGGCCAGCAGCGCGGTCTCCTGCGAGCGGCCGTCGGCGGCGCGCGCGCGCCAGTCCTCGGCGAGTTCGCGCGCCAGCGCGCTCGTCGCGGCCGTCACGCGCAAGCCCGGAAGCGCCGGCCCGAGGCTCGCCTCGCGCGTCATCGCGCGCGTGTCCGTCATCGCGAAGTGGAAGCCGCGACGCACCATGTTTTCGAGGATCGGCGTCAGGCAGAGCGCGACCGTCGCCGCCAGCGCGGCGCGCGTCGCCGGCGCCGCGCCGAGGTCGCGGCGCATCGGCATGAGCGCCAGCGCCGGAACGATGTAGAGATTGAGCGCGCCGGTATTCTGGCTCTCGGCGAAGATCGCCGCCGCGCAGATCGCCAGAAGCGCGAGAACCGGCCGCGCGCGGCGCAGGCTCGCCCGCCACGGCGATGGGTCCGACACGCGGCGCAGATCGAGTTGCGCCAGCCAGACGAAGGCGAGCGCGGCGACGGCGAGCGCCCCCGGCCAGCTGCGCAACGTCAGCGTCGCCATGAAATAGAGGCCCTTGCCGCGGTTCAGCCGCGCCATCTCGGCGACGTCCTGCGCATAGGCGAGGGTCAACCCGCTCGCCAGTTGCAGCAGCGCCGCGACAAGCGCGACGCCGAGCGCGGCGCGCAGGGCGAGGCGCCGGGCGACCGGCGAGGCGAGCGCGAACGCCGCGACGATCGGCGCGGCCGCGAGCGCGGCGGTGATCTTCGTGAACGCCAGCAGCGCCAGAAGGCCGCCGAGCCAGACCGTCCAGCCCGCCGAGACGCGCTTCTGCGCAACGAGCCCGGCGACGAGGACGAACAGGCCGGCCGTGCAGAAGCGGTTGTAGATCCCGTTGCCGTTGAATTCGCGCAGGGCGTCGTAGTCCATCACATACGGAACGAAGAGCGGCAGCGAGAAGCCGACCAGCACGGCGAGGCGCCGCCACGTCCCGGCCTGCGCAGCGGCCGCCGCCAGCCCGAACGGCGCCAGCGCGAACCATTGCAGGCCCTGCATCGTCCAGAACGCGCGCGCCGCGTCGGCCAGATGCGTCGAGGCCCATGCGAGCGCCAGCGGAATCGGGCCGAAGGGCGAGTGGAAATCGACATGCGGGCGCTGGCCGAGGTCGAGCCGATGCGCGGCGTCGAGCAGCGCCAGCCAGTCGCCGCCATAGCGCAGCAAGGGCAGGGGCGGCGGCGAGGCGACGAGGAACAGGGCGAGCCCCGCCAGCAGGCCGGCGAGCAGCGCCGGCGCGTCGAGGGACCGCAGGGCGAGGAGACGCAGCCCCGGATCGGGCGTCGCCGCCCGCTCGCCGGATCCCGGCTTGCGATGTCCCAAAGTGAGCGCGCTCATGGCCTGTTCCGCCGCGGTCTGTTCCGGTTCGGGGCGCCGGACGGCCCCCGCGAGGGGGCGGGGCAAGCGGCGGGCCGCGCGCTTTGCCGGCGGCGCGTCGTCGGGTTTACAGTCCGCGCCGACTCGCGCCCCGCGCGGATTTCGGGAGAACGCCCATGCTGATCGACCGTCGCGGCCTCGCCGCCGCCGCCCTCGCCGTCGCGCTCGCCGGTTTGGTGGCGGCCGGCCCCGCCCGCGCCGCCGACAAGGTGGCGGTCGGCGCGCTGCGCTTCGTCTCCTCGGGCGGGATTTTCCTGGCGCTCGAGCGCGGCTATTTCGCCGCCGAGGGAATCGAGGTCGAGCTGAAGTTCTTCGAGGCGGCGCAGCCGATCGCGGTCGCGGTGGTGTCGGGCGACGTGCAGTTCGGCGTCACCGGGCTCACCGCCGGCGCCTACAATCTGGCCGCCAAGGGCGGTCTCGTCGTCGTCGCCGCGCAGGGCGCGGAGAAGAAGGGCGTCGTCGGCAACCAGCTCGTCGTCTCCAACGAGGCCTATGCCAAGGGCCTGACCTCGCCCGACAAGCTCGCGGGGGCGAGCGCCGCCATCTCGCAGGTCGGCTCCACCTTCCACTACCAGTTCGGCCAGATCGCCGCGGCGAAGGGGTTCGATCTGGCGAAGATCGCGCTGAAGCCGCTGCAATCGCTGCCCAACATGGTGGCGGCGGTGAAGACCGGGCAGGTCGACGCCGCGATCCTGCCGCCGCACCTCGCCGGCCCGCTCGCCGCGCGCGGCGAGGCGAAGGTGATCGTTCCGCTGTCCGACATCGCCGACTATCAGTTCGGCGGCCTGTTCACCTCGCCCGCGCTGATCGCTTCCAACCGCGCGCTGGTTGAGCGTTTCGTGCGCGCCTACCAGAAGGGCCTGAAGGACTACGACGCCGCGCTGATGCGCACGGCCGACGGCAAGCGCGTCGCCGACGAGGCGGCGACGAAGGCCGCGACCGAGATCGGCAAATACGTCTATCCCTCCGACGCGGCGCCCGACGCGGCGAAGAAGGTGATCGGCTCGGCCCCCTATTGCGAGCCGACCGGCAAGCTCGACCTCGCCAACATCGAGGCGCAGATCGCCTGGTACAAGGCCGAGAAGCTGGTCGACGCGAGCGTCGAGGCGAAGAAGTTCGTCGACACGTCCTTCGCGAAGTAAGCGCTGGGATGGAGCTCGTCGCGCAGGATCTGCGTCGCAGCTACGGGCCCCTGACCGTGCTCGACGGCGTCAGCCTGCGCATCGGCCGCGGCGAGATCGTCGCGATCCTCGGCCCCTCCGGCTGCGGCAAGTCCACGCTGCTGCGCCTGCTCGGCGGGCTGGAGCGGCCGGACTCCGGCCGCGTGCTGACGGCCGGCGAGGCGCCGGCGGGCTCGCTGTCGCCGCTCGCCTATGTGTTTCAGGATTTCGCGCTGGCGCCGTGGCGCACCGTCGCGGGCAATGTCGCGCTGCCGCTCGAACACCTTGCGATGCCGGCGGACGAGCGGCGCGCCCGCGTCGCCGACGCGCTCGCCCGCGTCGGCCTCGACGACTTCGCGGCCAGCCTATCCGCGCCAGCTCTCCGGCGGCATGAAGCCGCGCCGCCATCGCCCGCGCGCTCGTCGTCAATCCGGCGATCTTCCTGATGGACGAGCCGCTGTCGGCGCTCGACGCGCAGACGCGCGAACTGCTGATGGACGACCTGCTGCGCCTGTGGGGCGAGACGCGCTTTGCGGCGGCCTACGTCACCCACAACGTCGCCGAGGCGATCCGCCTCGGCCACCGCGTGGTCGTGCTGTCGCGTCGGCCCGGCCGGGTGCGCGAGATCGTCGCCATCGACGCGCCGCTGGAGGCGCGCCGCGAGGGCGATCCGGCGCTGGTCGAGGCCTCCGCCCGCATCTGGTCGCTGATCCGCGCCGAGGCCGCGCTGGCTGACCGGGAGCTGGTCGATGCGCCCTGAGGAGACGCGCGCCGGCGCGGCGCTGCGCCCCGTGCCCTTCCGCGGCGGCGGCTTCGCGCCGGGCCGCCTGCGCGGCGCCGCGCCGCTCGCCTTCCTCGCCGTGCTGGCGCTGTGGCAGGCGGCGACGGGCCTGCGCCTCGTCAGCCCCATCGCCCTGCCGCCGCCGGTCGAGGTCGCCCGCGCGCTGTGGGAGATGACGGCGAGCGGGGAGCTCGCCCGCCACCTCGCCGCCTCGCTGCGCCGCCTCGCCGTCGGCTGGGCGCTGGGGGCGAGCGCCGGCGTCGCGGTGGGCCTCGCCATCGGCCTGTCGACGCTCGCCCGCGCCACGGCGCTGCCGCTCGTCTCGGCGCTGTTCCCGATCCCGAAGATCGCGCTGTTGCCGCTGTTCATCGTCTGGTTCGGCATCGGCGAGGCGTCGAAATACGCCACCATCGCGTTCGGCGTGTTCTCGCCGATGGCGATCGCCGCCTTCGGCGGCGTGGACGGGGTGGATCGCGGCCTGATCCGCATGGCGCAGAGCTTCGGCGTGCCGGGCCGCGACATCGTCCGCAAGATCGTGCTGCCGGGGGCGACGCCGGCGCTGCTCTCGGGGGCGCGCATCTCGGCCTCGATCGGCGTCATCCTGCTCACGGCGGCCGAGATGATCGGCGCCGAGCACGGCGTCGGCGCGCTGGTGCTGGCGGCCGGCAATCTGATGCAGATCGACCGGCTGATCGCCGGCGTGCTGGTTCTGTCGGGCCTCGGCCTGACGGTCGCCCAGCTGATCGGCTGGGCCGAGCGGCGGCTCTTGCGCTGGCGCTAGAGGGGCGCGCGCCTCAACCCGCGACGACGACCGGCGGGTCGAGTTTGGCGACCAGCGAATCGTCGCCCCGGCCGGTGCGCGCCATCGCCATCGCGAAGACGGAGGGGGCGGCGAGCGGGGCGAGGCTGCGATGCCAGACGCCGCGACGGAAGGTCACGCCCATCGTCGCCGGCAGGTGGAAGGCGCGGGCGCCCGCCGCATCCGGCGAACCGTCGGGCCGGGACGGGCAGACGAAGACGAGCAGCGGCGAATCGCTCTGCGGCAGGAAGGTCTGGTCGGAGAAGGGGTGCTGCTCCAGCGTGTCGACGCCGAGCGGCAGCTCGACGCGGAAGGTCAGGCGCATCCATTCGAGCGTCGGCGCCATGCCGGGCTCCGCGCCCGCGAAGGCGCCCGACGCGTCGGCGATGATCGCGCCGGCCGCATGCGCGATCACGCTGCCGAACGGCGCGAACGCCTCCGCCGAAATCGGTTCGACCGTGATGGACATGAGCGCGCCTTCCGTGAGCCGGGAAAGGGCGGCAACCGCCCGACGCCGCCTGATAGGGGCGGGCGGGGACACTGTCCAGCCGTGCGGGCCCGTCGGCGAGCCGCGCGTCGAAGGAGGGTCGCGACAAACCGATGCGCGCCGTCGCCGAAACTGTGCTTGCATGCCGGGGAACGAAGCAGGGTCGCCGCGAAACCGGGGGAGCGCCGACATGATTTCCGACGAACTGATGGGCGACGTCTGGCCGCCGGTGCAGCCCGGACGCGCCACATCCGACTATGCGCGCGTGACGATCGCCGACAGCGCGCCTTGCGAGGTTCGCAGCTGGCAGGAGCTGCGCCTGAAGCTCACGGTCGGGCGCTTCGGCTTCGACGACACCGGCGGTTTCCGGATCTCGCTGCGCTTCACGCACGACGGCGGGGCGCTCCAATCGAGCGACCCCGGCGCGGCGAACTACGTCAGCGCGAGAAGCTCGACCGGTGCGCGCATCGCCGTCCACTGCGAAAGGCACGGCTTCAGGCCGTGGGACAAGGCCGTCCGCTTCGAGGTCGTGGGCGGCGCGCTGAAGCCGGGGGACGAGATTGATGTGACGTTCGGCGACCGCTCGCAGGGCTCGCCGGGATTTCTCATGCAGACCTTCTGCGAGAGCGCCTTCGAGCTGCGCGTTTCGGTCGATCCCTGCGCCACCGGATTCTTCGCGCCGCTCGAGGATCGGATCGCCATTCCCGTCGTTGCGGCGCCGCCCGTGCGCTGGAAGGTGATCAATCCGACCGCCCGCCGGGCAGGGGCGACGATTGTCGTCGGCGTCGTCGGCGAAGACCTGTGGGGCAATGCGTCGGATAGCGTCGAAGTGCCGCTGGTCCTGCGGGCGTCGGGGCCGGTCCCGCTCTCGCCGGTGGAGTTCGACTGGGCGCCGGGCGCCCGATCCCACAAGATCGAGCGACGGCTCGATGCGCCGGGAACCTACCGATTCAGCCTGCACGACGGCGCCGGCGCAAAGCTCGCCGAAGGCCCGCCGCTGCTGATCGGCGATGGCGAACAAACCTTTTGGGCGGACTTGCACGGCCAGAGCGGCGAGACGGTCGGCATCAACTCCATCGAGGCGTATTTCGCCTTCGCGCGCGACATCGCGTTCGTCGACGCCTGCGCCCATCAGGCCAACGACTTTCAGGTCAAGGACGCGTTCTGGGACACGATCAACGCCACGACGCGCGCGTTCAACGACGAGGGCCGGTTCGTGACCTTTCCCGGCTACGAGTGGTCCGCCAACACGGCCGTCGGCGGCGATCACAACGTCTATTTCCGCGACGAGGGCAGGCCGATCGTCCGATCCTCGCACGCGATGATCGAGGACAGGCGCGACCTTTCGACGGACGCGCATGATCTCGCCGCGCTCTACGCCGCGCTCGCACGCGAGGACTGCGTGCTGTTCGCCCATGTCGGCGGGCGTCCCGCGAACCTCGCCCTCGCGCACGACCCGAGGCTTCGGACCGCCGTCGAGCTGCATTCCGACTGGGGCACATTCGAATGGATGCTGCATGACAGCTTCCGCCTCGGCCATCGCGTCGGCGTCGTCTGCAACAGCGACGTGCACAAGGGGCGGCCGGGCGCGAGCTACCCCGGCGCGGCGAGCTTCGGCGCGCTCGGCGGCCTCACCTGCTATCGCGCCGCCGCGCTCGACAGGGCCAGCCTGTTCGAGGCGATCCGCCGGCGCAGCCACTACGGAACCACCGGCTCGCGGTTGCATCTGGATGTCCGGATCGCCTTCGACGAGCCGGCCGAAATCTTCCACGTCGATCCCGCCGCGGGCGCGGGGCCTCGGTGCGTCCGCGCCCGGGCGGAGATGGGCGAGATCGTCCGCAGCGCGGCCAAATCGGCGACGGTCGGCGTCGCCGTCTCCGCCGGTTCGCCGATCCTGTCGATCGAGGTGTTCACCGCCAGCGAGATCGTCGCGACGTTCCGCGGCTATGACCGCGACGCGCTCGGCGATCGACTGCGCATCCTCTGCCACGGGGCGCAGTATCGCGGGCGCGGGCGGCAGACCTTGTGGAAGGGAACGGCGACGTTCTCGGACGCCGTCGCCAAAAGCATTTCGCCGATCAACTGGTGGAACCCCGAGCGGCCGCTGCGTCGCGAGAGCCCGGACTCGATTCGCTTCGAAGCGGTCACCACCGGCAATTTCTGCGGCTTCGACGTGGCGCTGGACCGGCTCGAGGGGACGGTCCGCATCGCCGCCAACCTGGTGGAAGGAACGATCGAGTTGGGCGACCTCGGCCTCGAGCCGCGCCGTCTCGACGCCGGAGGGCTGGAGCGCGCCATATCGGCGCAACGCCTGCCCGACCGTCTGGAGACGACCGAAATGACGGTGTCGCGCCGCGTCCGGCTCTACGAGGACCGCGACACGCCGGTCTGGGCGCGCGTGCGCACCGAGGACGGCCACGTCGCCTGGTCGAGCCCGATTTACGTTATCCGTTAGGAGCGCGGAATGGGCTCGGGGGCGCCGGCGGCGCGGGCGAGACGTGCAACGGCGGTTACGGCGACCGAAAGTTCCGTCTCGACGATGGCCGATACAGGTAACCAGAGCTACCCCTTGAAACAATCCAAGAACAAATGCAATTTTACTCCCGGAGCCATCGCACCTTCAGTCGTTTGAGGGCAGGTATGAGATTTTCTGAGATATTTTGGGATTGGCCTCGGAGCAGCCCCCAGTTGGATTTCGTCGACATTGATCCTGACCGCGATATGCCGCTGTTTATTGACCCTTTTGCGATTTCGCTAAAGGGGGATTCGTGGTCAGAGACGTGCCATCAGCACATAACGCATTTCTTTCAAACGGCAATCGATCACATCCGAGCCGGGCGCGATCGGGAGGCGAGGTTGATGCTGAACGGCCTAAGCGAGCCGAACGAAACCTGCCTTGGTCTTTCGAGAGGTGTTCCGGCTGGGCGAGGAGTGGGGGGAAGGCAGGCCTTCGACTTATACGAAAGCCTTTCCACATCACAGGCCGCGCGGACGGGTTTGCTTGAAGAGCTTGCAGAGTGCGACCTGTTTATACCGGGCATTGGCAGCGACAAAATCTCTGACATCACCACGAACATCATCCGGGGACCTCTGATAGAGTATACGCAGCGGCAATGCGCCCTCCACGGAATCGCACTGGAAGCGGAATTTCCCTCCGGGCGTTATTGGGATATGGATGCAGGAGAGTGGCGACATAAATATGTTGAAATCCCCGTTGTTGGTCATAGGCGATTAATATTGGTACCAAAATATACAGTGAGGAGAAAGATGGCTCTGGATTCGCAGGAGTTCTATTCTCATCACATATTGAATTTTATTCAACAAGACGAACTAGATCGTCGATCCCCGCTGGTCAGAGTGCTAAAAAGTGGCGAGCGGCGACCTCCATCCAAGACGGCTCTGAGGGAGAGATTTCCGTTCTCGAAAGAGTTTGTAGCAAGATTTTCTGCAGCGAATCCTGACGTATTGAAGTCGTATAAGCGACTATATGCAGAGATTGAAGGTGCGGAAGGAACTCTTAATCATAAAGATTTCGATCACGATTTTGATGAGTCTGTATTTGCGCGTGCATTGGCTTCCGAATTGCCATCAATTACGCCGGGAAGTGCCAACGCAAATCGATATCACATCTTTATAATTGGCGTACTCGAATTCTTATTCTGGCCAAACTTAATATACCCAAGAAAGGAACACGAAGTCCACGAGGGTAGAAAGCGTATCGACATTGTCTACACGAACGCGGCGCAGAGTGGATTTTTTTGGCGGGCGCATACGGCTCATAACATTGCCTCCAGTATGATAATGGTGGAGTGCAAGAACTATAGCAAAGATCTGGAAAATCCAGAACTCGACCAATTGTCAGGAAGATTCAGTGTAAACAGGGGTCGTCTAGGAATAATGCTCTACCGCAATGTCGATGATTATGGGCGCTTGTGCGCGCGATGCCGAGATACGGCACAAGATGGTCGTGGCTACATTATTGCTTTAGGGGATGCTCAAGTGATTGAATTTCTGGATTTAATAGCAGAACGGAGCCGGAGTGCAATCGACTCGCGGTTGCAAGAAATTTTCCAACTTCTGATCAGCTGAATAAGGCGGCTGGTGCTGCCAGAGAGGATTGAACTCTCGACCTCTCCCTTACCAATAGAGCAACCCCTTATCTCTGGCAGGCTCTAACCGTCTCCGGCGGTAACGAAAGAGATTTACGATCAATGCTTTGCGGTCTATAAAGGGCTCGCGCCGTCTCGCGCGAACCCGCGCAAACTCATCGTATTTTTAACCCCGCGTTACCCGGACATGGCCAAGCAGCCCCTCGCCACCGCCAAGGACCCGCCTATCCGCTTCACCGATGCGGCGGTCAAGAAGCTCACAGCCGATCCGGCGCGCCGCCGCGAAATCCGCGATCAGCAGACGCAAGGGCTCGTGCTGCGCATCACGCCGCAGGGTCAGAAATCATGGTCGGTGCTCTACCGCATCGCCGGTGAAGGCGAAGACGGCAAGCGCGGGCCGTTGAAGCGCGTGACCTTAGGCGAGTATCCGCTGATCGGCCTCGCCGACGCCCGGATTCGCGCGCTGCAAGTGCTTGAGATCGCCGACACCGGGCAGGAGCCGGGCGCGACCCGCGAGCGGGCGTCCGCCCCGGCGATCCGGGGGCAGATTCAGGCCAAGCAGGATGAGCGCTTGGTGCGCCACGTCGTGGAGCGCTTCGCCACCGTCTATGCGCGTCCGAACCTTGTCAACGCGCGGGAAATCGAGCGCCTGTTGCAGACCTATGTCGTCACCGCTTGGGGCGATCGGCGCATCGACACAATCACCCGCGCCGACGCCCACAACCTAATCGACGAATTCGTGGCGCAGGGGGAGATTTCACGCGGGCGCGAGGTGCGCAAGCATTTGACCCGCGTGTTCAACTGGGCCGTGGACCGCGACATCATCCGCGCCAATCCGCTGTCCGGCATGGAACGCCCTGAGATCGCCTACAAGCCGCGCGAGCGCACGCTCACCATGGCGGAGATGCGGGCGATCTGGGAGGCGACGCCCGCCATGGGCTATCCCTTCGGCCCCATCGTGCGGATGCTCATACTCTCCGGCCAACGCAAGTCCGAAATCGCGGAGGCGCGATGGACGTGGGTGCGCACCGACATGAACGCGCTTGAAGTGCCGAGCGACTACTACAAGACCAAGCGCCCGCAAGTCGTGCCGCTGACTTCGGCGATGAGCGAACTGCTAGCCAGCCTGCCGCGCTTCACCCGCGACGATTTCCTGTTCACGACCAACGGCGGCGCGAAGCCCGTCAGCGGCTTCAGCAAGGCCAAGCAGCGGCTCGATAAGCTGTCCGGCGTCACCGACTGGACCATCCACGACATCCGACGCACCGTTGCCACGGAGATGGCTCGGCTCGGCATCGCCCAAGAGATCATCGAGCGGGTGCTTGGCCATGTCATTCCCGGCGTCGCGGGCGTCTACAACCGCTACAGCTATCTCGACCAGAAGCGCACGGCCTTAGAGACGTGGGGCAAGTTGTGGGAGGACGGCCAGCCGAGCGCCACGCTGATGAAGCCGGTGCGCAATCGCGCTTGACGATACGTGTTACGTATCGCATATTGAGTTATGATCGTCAGTTTCGCCGACCGGGCAACCGAACGCTTCTTTCGGGATGGCGTCTGCCCGGCGCAATGGCGGTCCTTCGAGGCGGTGGCGGCGCGCAAGCTCGATATGGTCGATGCCGCGACCCGGCTCGAAGATATGCGCTCCCCGCCGGGCAACCGGCTCGAAGCGTCGAAAGGCGATCGCAACGGCCAGTGGAGCATCCGCGTAAATCAGCAATGCCGCATCTGCTTCCGCTGGACGCCCGAAGGCCCAGCCGACATTGAGATAGTCGACTACCATTGAGGAGGTTCGCATGGCCCGTCTGAGAACGCATCCCGGCGAAGTTCTGCGGGAGGAATTCATGGTGCCGCTTGGGCTGAGCGCGCGCGCCCTTGGCGAGGCGATCGGCGTGCCTGCGAACCGGCTCACGGAAATCGCGCGCGGCCGTCGCGACGTGTCGGCCGACACCGCGATCCGCCTCGGGCGCTACTTCAACACCGACGCCCGTTTCTGGCTCAACTTGCAGGCGGCGCATGACCTGTCGAAGGCTGAGACGGCGCATGACTATTCGGCGATTTCGCCGCGCGCCGCGTGAGGATGCCCGGGAGAAATGCCCGATAGTAAAGGCGAAAGGCAACTGGCCATAGCTCGGCGCGAGGCAGCCGCCGCATTCTTGAACGAGGAGCGGCGTTATTCACCCGAGGCGAAGCGCGAGCGTCGGCAGTTGCGCGACAAGATCCACGCATTCGAAGCCCAGTTCGATCAACTGGATCAGCGGGCAAAGGACGCCATCGTCAGCGCCTTCAAAGAGCATGGCTTTGAACTCAGCGACCAATCCCTGTCCATGATTCTCAACTACGCTCATGTCTATTTCCGCGAGCGCGAAGGCTCGAAGGTCCGCGCCGCGCACACGGAAGCAGCCCGTATTCTGTTGAGGCATTGGGATCAGCACGTTCGGCCGCAAAATCAGCCGGTGACGCTGTCGCTCTATGACAGATTTGGTGAGCCGTCGGCACCAAGCAGCGTCGTTCGTTGGATCGGAGATGAGCTGCAACGCATCGACGAAGCGTTGATGAACGACAAGAACGACTATGGCGCTGGCCACTGGCGCGCCGCCTACACAATCCTCATCAACTTACGGGATTCGAACGAGCTGAGCCGTTCGGATGCTCGATTATCTGACTGAAGCGGTTTCGGCGAATCTCCCCTCAACGCCCGCCGTTCCTCGCGGGCTCCGGGAGACCCGCAATGAACCCGCAAGACCGCTTGCTTACGCTGCGCGAGGTGACGGAAGTCACCCGCCTCGCCAAGCCGACACTCTACCGCATGATCAAGGCGGGGACGTTCCCGCGCCAGATCCATCTCGCTACGCAACGCGTCGCGTGGTTGCGTTCCGAAGTGCTTGATTGGGTTGCGAAGCAGGCTGCTGCTCGCACAGCCGCTTGATCGAGGCCGCATCGTGTCGGCACTACCAAGCCCCAATTTCGATGAGACCATCGGATTCTTGATCGCCTATTCCGGTGATGAACCGATCGTGCTGACGGCCATCATCCCTGATGGCGGCGGTGTGTCGTCACGCACGTTTCGGCCCCAGTCGCAGCAGGATGAAATCCTGACATGGCTTGAAGGTCGGCATGGACGGGCGAACCTGTATTTCAGTGTGAACCCGTGTACCCGCGAGATGAACGGAAATGGAGTGAAATCGAAAAAGACGGACATGCGGGGAATGAAGGCCCTGCATGTCGATGTTGACCCGCGCGCCGGGGAGAATTTGACAGCCGAACGCGAGCGCGCCGAACGGGTGCTGCGCAACTACCAACCCGTGCCGTCATTTATCATTGACAGCGGCAACGGCTTCCAAGGCTTCTGGCTCCTTGATCAGGAGCAGCCGATCGATGGGCAAGAGGCGCTGGCCGTCGAACTCGAAGGCTACAACCAGTACATTGCACGCTACCTGACAGCCGACAATTGCCATGACATTAATCGCATCATGCGGCTTCCGGGCACCATCAACATGCCGGACGCCAAGAAGCAGAGGAAGGGTCGCGTACCAGTCCTGGCGTCGCTCCGATACGCTGATTGGTCTTTGCGTTACCCGATTTCCGAGTTCAAGTCGCTTGCAAGCAGCGCGATCGAGCCGAAAAGCGCCCCGCTTCCAAACAAACTGCCTCATGGGCGCACCCGGAACGTTCGGGTAGAGAAAGTTGATCTCGAAAAGCTACCACCGGGCGTCTCCGCCAAGTGCAAGGAAATCATCGTTTATGGGCATGATCCCGATGAGCCTGATCGGCACCCTTCGCGCTCCGAATGGGTCTTCCGGGTGTTGTGCGAGATGGTTCGCGCTGGGGTGGACGACGACACTATGGCAGCGATCGTCACGGACGCCGATCTGGGTATTAGCGAGTCGGTTAGAGAGAAGCGTGACCCATTCCGTGAGGCTCTGGCGCAGATTGGCAGCGCGCGTGCGAAGGTTCACGACGGTCAATCGTCGAACCGTCCGCTGATCATGCTGAATGATACTGAACTCCACCGCGTCCTTGACGAAGTGGAAGACGCTCTTCTGTCGATGGAAGCGCCCGTCTATCAGATGAACCAACGCCTGGTACATATCGAGCCACGCGAGGCGTCCTTTGCGGGGTCCAGCGGCGGACTAATGATCCGCGATGTGTCGGACTACCGTTTACGGGAATACATGGTCGAGCATATAGCGTTTCGGCGCATGACGGCGAAGGATGAGCCCGACACGGCAGCACCTACCCTCATCCACGCAAAGCATTTGCTCGCGCGCTCCGACAAATGGCGGCTGCGCCCGCTCCGAGCCATCGTGGAGGCACCCAATATGCGGGCGGACGGCACGGTGTTGCAGCGTGAGGGCTATGACGATGCTTCCGGCATCGTCGCAAGCTTCGGCGGACAAGCATTCCCACACATTCCCGACGCGCCTACACGCGACGACGCGATATCCTCCCTCGCGCTCTTGAAGGCACCGATCGCGCTGTTTCCATTCGTTGAAGATGATGGCGGCCCGCCGGGCGCTAGCACATCGCGTTCCGTCCTTCTCTCCGCAATTCTAACCGCGCTCTGCCGCCGGTCGCTTCGAAGCGCTCCGCTCCACGCGTTCACAGCGCCGACTATGGGCACAGGTAAGTCGCTGCTCGCCGACGTCGTGAGCATCATCGCAACGGGGCGAAGTGCGACCGTGATCTCACAAGGGAAGAATGAGGAGGAGGATGAAAAGCGCTTGCTCGCGATTCTGATGCAAAGCGATCCGATCATTGTTCTCGACAACATCGAAAGGCCGCTGTCAGGGGATGCGCTCGCTTCGATCCTGACCCAGGAAACGTGGGCGTCGCGCCTGCTCGGCCAGAGTAGACAGGTCAGCGTGTCGACAAACGCGCTCTTCATCGCGACGGGAAACAACATCTCTATCAAGGGCGATATGTCGACACGCATCTTGATCTGTCGCCTCGATGCAGGGGTGGAGTCGCCGGAGACGCGCGCTTTCCACGGCGATCTGCGCGGTGAGGTGCGAGCAACGCGCCCGGCGCTGGTGGCGGCGGGGCTTACCATCTTGCGGGCTTTCCACGTTGCGGGGCGACCGGAGCTTCATCGCTTACAACCCTTCGGCCGGTTTGAAACTTGGTCCGACATGGTGCGCGGTGCGCTTGTTTGGCTGGGAGAGGCCGACCCTTGTTTGTCGCGCTCGTTCGTCGAGCAGCGCGACATGGCTCGCGACGAACACAGGATGCTACTGGACGCGCTGCTTTCGACGTTCGGCGTGGGCGTGATCTTCCAAGCCAAGGATTTGCTGAAGGGACTTCACGATGATGAGCCTCTCCGCGAGGTTATCGAATGCATCTGCCCACATGGGCCGAACGCGAAGCGGCTCGGCAACTACCTCACGAAAGTCAGCGAGCGCTGGCTACACGGTTACTGCATCAAGCAGTTGCCTAACCCGAAGCAGGGCGCGAGCTATAAACTGCTAGCACAGCCCGGTGCGGCGGCAACTCGGCCACCGGAGTTGGATCTGGGCGAGGGGTTTGAGGGGTTCTGAGGGTTCTCCTCGGGGAGTGCCGACTTTCTTCCGCTGGTTGAGATTGGGTCATGTTCTCGCGTTGCTCAGAATGAACCCCCTGAACCCCGTGAACCCCCCGTGTGGGAACGCGGCCGCAAATGTGGTCCCGGAGCCGGGCAAGGTGCGGACACCCGGCTGGCGTTTCAGAATTTGGGGTGGGGGGGTGTCGGTGCCATGGGCAGCAGGCAGCCAGCGGTGATGATGGGCATCACGGCGAGGCGTGCACGTCGTTGAGGTTGTCGCGGAAGGACGTCGGCCTGCATCGCTCACGCGTGAGAGCGGCCACCCGGAAAACCCCCACGAAAACGCCACGGCGCGAGGGTGGAAATCGTGGCGCTTTTCGCAGCGCGCGGCGTCACCCGATAAACGGACGATTGCCGGGTGGATATCGGTAGACGAGAACAAAAAATGAACGTATAGTCTCCCTCATAGGAAGGGAGGCCCATATGACAGAGCGCCGCGCCGCGATCTTCACCCGCGTTTCGACCGATCGGCAGACCACCGACAACCAGCTTCAACGCTTGCGTGAAGTCGCGGAACGCTCGGGATGGCAAGTTGTCGAGGTTTACGAGGAAACCGTCTCCGGTGCGGCCGCGCGCGGCAAGCGCCCAGCCTATGACCGGATGCTCAAGGACGCCACGCGTCGGAAGTTCGACGTGGTGCTGGCTTGGGATGTCTCGCGGCTGGGCCGCTCCCTGCGCGAGCTTCTGGACTGCTTCGAGACCCTTCGCACGATCGGCGTTGACCTCTACCTTGACCAGCAGGGCGTGGACACCACGACGCCAGCAGGCCGCGCTCTGTTCGGCATGGCGGGCGTCTTCGCGGAATTCGAGCGGGCGATGCTCATCGAGCGGACCCGCGCCGGTCTCGACAGGGCGCGGGCAGCGGGAACGAAGCTGGGCCGCCCCTCGAAGGACGGCGAAGTGTCGGCGCGCGTCGGCGAGCTTCGCCGGGCCGGCATGGGCATGGACCGGATCGCCCGCGAACTTGGTATCGGCAAGAGCGTGGCGCAGCGCATCTGCCAGACGCTGGCAGCTTGAGCGCCCTCCCGAACAGGGACAACGAATTTCGCGCGCGCGAGGGGCGTATAAACAGTAAACTCACGGGTATGTCGGACAACGATTACGTCCCTGTGCGTCGCCCCTACGTGAAGCTCACCTTCAAGCGGCGCGACGCCTTCTTCCTCGCGCTGGAACGGCTCGGCAACGTCACGGCCGCAGCCGACTATGTCGGCGTCTCGCGTGTCACCCTCTACAAAGCGCGGGAGAAGAACCCGGACGTGGCCGAAGCATGGGACATGGCGCAGGATCGCTTCAACGCGAAGCTTGAAGAGGAATTGCATGAGCGCATCTTCGAGGGCGTTGAGCGACCGATCTACCAGCGCGGCGAATTGGTCGGCCATGAGAAGGTGAAGTCCGACCGCCTGCTTGAGGTCGCCTTGCGCGCCCGGATGCCGGACAAGTATTCCGAGCGGCTCGCGGCGAAGCTGGAGCATTCCGGCTCGGCTGGCGTGCTTGTCGTTCCCGGTGCGATGGACATGGCGGCTTGGATGGAGAAGTTCGGCGGCGCGAAGCCAACGCCCGAGGACAAGCCCGAGTAGCGTCCTCAGGCCTTCGCGCCCTCGCGGACAAGCAGCTTGTCAGGCGTCGTCTCAAGCGCCTCGGCAAGCCGGGCCAGCACCTTCACCGTCGGGTTGCGCACGCCCCGCTCAACGCCCGACACGTAGGTGCGATCAATGCCCGCCTTGTCGCCAAGCTCTTCCTGCGACAAGCCGACGGCCTCTCGCGCCCGGCGCACGTTCTCCCCGACGATCTTCGTGATGCTCGCTTTCCATGACATGGGCTGAGCGAGCCGCCGTGATGACTAAAGGTCCACGGACTATGAGTCTCTTTTCGCTTTTCCGAACACGATGACGACGATAGTCTACAATCCTGATCCTGGACGTGATCAGGCATGGACTGGCAGACAATCGGCAACATCATCCATTGGGCGCTCATCGCCCTGGCGCTCTCGCCGATCATCCTCGGCATCGGCTGGGGCATCGTTGAGCATGACATTCTCCCGAGGCTCATCCCGCGTGCCGAGATCATCCGCCTCGCCGATGAGATCGCAGCGCGCCATCCCGATGACCCCGAGGGCGCGGCCATCACGGAAGAGCACGCGGCTTGGTTCCGCTCTCGGGCGGTGGAGCAAGGTAAGTGGCGGCGGGTGCGCAAGGAACTCCGGAGGCGATACGTATGAGGCAAACAGCCATGGCAGGCGTGGCGCAGGGCTGGCGCCGTCCCGGTTCGTGGACGATCGTCCAGCCGACGGCGCTTGCTGCCGCCGCGCTGGCGGCGTTGGCGCTCTCGGGCTGCACCGCGTCGCGCGAGCCGCGCATCTTGCACGTCGGGCCTCCCGGTCAGCAGACCTTGCTCATAAGCGGGCAGCCAGCAGGCGCGAACGGCGAAGCCGATCGCCTCGTCGCCGCGCTCAATCTATCCGAGGGCATGCGGCAGGTCGCGCGCGACTTCGTAGCGATCGAAATGGCGAGGGGCATCCCGGCTCGCGCCGCTGTCGCGAACTGGGTCAGCATCCAGCGGCGGCAAGGCGTCGTGGTCCGGTGCGTGAGGGTCGCGGCGGACACAGTGGAGTGCGTGGCGCGGTAGCTACGTCACCGATTTGACCTATGCTGCCGCGCGGCTTTTGATGTCAGCCAATATGGCGATAATGCGCTTGGCGTCGTCTTGACCAAGGACGCCCTCAACGCCCATCGGATCGATATCCGTGAACGGGCTCTCATAGAGCATGCGGGGATCCATCGCGCCGCGTTCCGTCAAATAGTCAACGATCATATTGACGAACTCAATCTGGTTCGAAGTCGCTTGCGTTCCACGCAAGAAATCCGCGAAGGCAGCCTTTGCTGCTTCCCGTTCCATCCCCACCAGCGAGCGGACAAACAGGCCAAGTCCGCCTTCGGTCCGAATACGATCCAACTGTTCCGGCCCCGCACCTTCCTGAACGAAGATGCGTTCAAGCTCGGAAAGATCAGTCGGCGTCAGTGGCTCATTCTTGCGCAACTTCAAAATGGCGATGTGGTGTGCATTTTCGTGAAGAAAATATCGAGCCTTCGCCCTGAACCTGTCCATATCGGTGCCACTGCCGACACCGGGGACGGCCATTGGCGTGCTCTCGCCGATCTCATCTTCAAAGTCCGTGTAGATCGTCGGACGCTGCTTGACCTCGATAAGTTTGATCAACGCCCGCAGCCGCCGACGTGCTGTTTCCAAAATTGGGGCAGTGATATCCTGCCAGTACTCATCCGTCTGAATTTCGAGGATCAACGCCAACTCCCTCGCAATCATCGGGACATTTCTCTTCTCTTCCAACAGGCTCGCAATTTGGATGATCTTTGTTTTGTAACTGTTGAATGCCTGATCAGCGCGAAGAAGAGCCAGTTGGGTTCGCAACACCATAAGGTCGAACTGCTTGGCGGCGATATCGTCGTCCACGAGCGACGATGGCAGCCCGGCAAGCTCCCCAACGAGTTCATTCCGTTCTTCGATGCCCAGCCGGGTCCAAGCCGCATCCTCTGCGTACTTTTCAACGTAGCGCCTTTTTGGTCGAACGATGAAGTTGTCGGGATTCATGGCGCGAACTTCATCCCGAAGGACGCCGGCCGTCGCCGCTCGCAGCTCGATCAGCTGCGCCTTATCGTCGGCTGTGCTGCCCCGCTCGCCGACATGCAGAATGACTGTCTCAGGTTGGGTGTAGCTACCTTCGTCGTCTAAAGCGGGCGCGACGCCGATCACCTCATCAAGTTCGGCAATCAGTTCGACGCGAGACGTGAACAGGCGCTCCGCGAGGGATACGCCCGCGCTCGACTCGGCAAGGTCAGGATTCTGATTGAAGAATTCAAAATTTTGGCAGAAGTCGAAAACCTTGAAGAATTCTTTGTCCTGTCCAGGGCCGAACAGGTCCGGCCGCAGCCGCGTTCCACGACCGATCATTTGCCAGAACTTGGTCTTGGATCGGATGATTTTGAAGAAGACTAGGTTCACGATTTCAGGAATGTCGATGCCCGTATCGAGCATGTCGACCGATACGGCAATATGGGGTGCTTTGTTAGGGTCGCTGAAATCGTCGATCAGTGATTGAGCATATTCCGTCTTGAAATCGATGACGCGCGCGAATGAACCCTTCAGGTGAGGGTAGTTCGCATCGAATCGATTGACGATGAACTCTGCGTGTTCATGGGTTTTAGCGAAAATGATGGTTTTGCCGAGCCGGTCACCATCGGCGACTTTGAGCCCGTTCGTCATCAGGTGTTCAAGCACCTTGTCGACCGTATCGGCGTTGAAAAGCCACTTATTCAGCGCGCCCGGTTCAACAGCAGTCGGGACCGTCCCAGTGTCGTCCCATTCGACCGCATCCCATTGCTCTTTTTCATCCTCGGACAGTTGATCGTAACGGATGCCGTCGCGCTGGAATTTGAGCGGGACAGACACGGCGCGAGGCGGGACAAGGAAGCCATCCTTCACGGCTTCATCCAACCCGTAGGCATCCGTGGGAACGCCACGCTGCAAGTCAAACAGACGGTACGTGTCGCGATCAACGTCGTCTTTGGGCGTGGCGGTCAGCCCGACAACGAGGCTGTCGAAATAGCTGAAGATCGCGCCATACTTCCGATACACGGACCTGTGCGCTTCATCGATCACGATGAGATCAAAATGGCCGGGTCCGAAGCGGCGCTTCCCGTTCTTGGCCTCATCAATCAGTCGGATCATGGTGGGATAGGTCGACACATAAACGCGGCCTGTCGCGTCCTTGTCTGAAACGAGGTTGACCGGCGAAGCTGAAGGTAGAAACCTTTTGAATGCGCCAACAGCTTGGTTCACTAGCGCCACGCGATCTGCGAGGAATAGCACGCGCCGCGCCCAATTCGCTCGCATCAGCAAATCGCTCAGGGCGATGACGGTGCGCGTCTTGCCCGCGCCAGTCGCCATGACAAGAAGCGCGCGACGCAGATGGTCTTTTTCGAAAGCCTCGGCCACCCGGCGGATCGCTCGGGTTTGATAGTACCGATTGACGACGGCAGCATCTAATGTGACAGAACTGAGCGGTCTCAACGACGTGCGACGGCGGATAGCCAGTTCAAGCTCGTCTTTGGTGAAGAAGCCTTGCACCGGTCGCGGCGGATAGCGCCGGTCATCCCACAGCCAATGCTCATATCCGTTGGTGTAGAAGATGATCGGCCGCTGTCCGAACGCCGCTTCAAGGCAATCCGCGTAGAGCTTGGCCTGCTGCTGCCCGACGCGCGGATCGCGCTTGGTCCGCTTCGCTTCGACAAGCGCCAGCGGTTTGCCGTCATCTCCCCAGAGGACATAGTCAACATACCCGTCGCCCGAATTGTTGGGCATGCCTTTCACCGGGAACTCGGTGTCATGGCCCGGCTTTGTGAACGTCCAGCCAACTTCTGAAAGCAGCAGGTCGATGAAGGCATCGCGTGTCTGCTCTTCATTATAGTCGTGCGTGTCGGCCGCCTTCGTGTTGGCGGCCTTGGTCTTCGCAACTTCAGCGCGCAGCGCGGCTATCTCGGCTTCGAGCTTCGCGCGTTCGGTTTCCGATGCGAGCCGCTTCCTCTCCGCTTCGTCGCGCGCCGCAACGGTGTCGGCGAAACGCTTCGCAATCTCTTGCAGCTGTTTCAGGTTCTGAGCGGAAATGGACGAGGTGCGCGGCAACGCATCCTGTGAGAAGGCGATTCCCGCATCAGGCTTGCTCGCCCTGCCATAAGTCCGAACGAACCAGTAGGAGAGATGGAACAGCTCACGAACGGACGTAGCGGCTTGCGGGAATGTCACCGCCTTGGCGTCGTGGACAGCGCCGTTGCCGAGGTCCTTCACGATCCTTGCTTTGGCGAGCAGCGGCAAACCGATGAGCTTCTGAAAGGTCGGTTCATGGATGCGCGCCGACAACGTCGTCTCGTAAGGGTCCTTCAGGCTGCCATCGTGCCGGTAGAGCCACTTGACGATGAGCTCCAAGGCGAAGCGCGCATAGAAGCACGACGAACGGGGATCGGCATGCGCGAGGCTTTCCGCCTTCGCGGCGTGCTCATGGATCTCAGCGAACTCAGCGGCGAGGAACGCGAATTGCGAGGTCATCCGCCACCCGCCTTCTTGTTGATGAAGCTGTTCATGCAGGCTGAGAGCGCGACGCGGCGATCGGCGAGGAATTGCCGATAGCTCGCCACTGTCAGCGCCTTGAAATCCGTTGGCACAAGTTGGGTCGAAAGCGCCGCTACGCCCTGCTTGTCGACAATGTCTTCCAGATACTCGGATGGAGGCTTCCGCCCAAGCCTGCGGTTGGTCTGCCCGGTAATGAACGCCATGTTGGCAATCTCATTGATCTCACCGGTTTCAAAGCCGTTTTCGCGCAGCAGCGCCTTCGGGAAGATGTGATGCCACTGGATGAAGTGTAGACGCCCTTGATGCGTGAGCGAAAGGCCAAGGCCGCTGAACCAGTCCTTCGCACCTGCGTCCTTGAGCGCGAGATAGGCGAGAGAAAACAGCGGACTATTCGCGCCGCGCCCTTGTAGGTCGCCGGGCTCAATCACCAAGCGGCCGAACTGCCGCTTGAGAATGTCGATCAATTCGCCCGCCTGCCCCCCGCCGAAGATTACCTTGAGGTCTTCGTTCAGCAGCGTTTCCGTGGAGCCGCGCGAATAGCGCCCCCGCGCGTTGGCGACCAGCAACCACCGAAGGATGGCGTTCTGTTCGTCCTTCGCGATCTTGTTTGACCGCACATGGTTGATGGCGGCGAGTGCATGCAGGAACATCGGCGATGACAGCAGCGATTCATCCTCGATGCCGGCATTGGCGCGAAGGAAGTTGATCGCGAAATTCAGGCCCTCCTTAGCCTCGTTCCATCCCTGCTTGAGCGCATCCACGGACGTTGAGCTGACGGCGCGGAACAAGCACTGCCGCGTCGCGAAGACGACGATGGCGCGGACAAGCTGGCCCAGGTCGATGGTGAAGCCGCTCTTCTTCTCGCATTCCTCCTGAAAGGCTTCGAGTTCCTCCAGCAGTTTGGGCCAGCGTGAGGTCATCTGCGCCAGCGCCAAATCGGAGGATCGCAGCTTGGCGCCCAGCGAATTCACGCGGACGAAAATCTCTGTGATTTCCTCGTAGCTCATCCCACGGTGGAGCACGTGAACCACATAAGGGTATTCTGCGATCTTTTTCAGCTTGGCGAGCCGATCACTGATCTTCTGACCCCGGGGGTCATCAAGGTCAGTGATCCCAGCACGCTTGACGAATGTGTTTGTGTTGGGCGACTTGAAAACCTCGCTCACCGAAACCCAGTTGGGCAGCGCCGCGAGCGCCTTGCTGGCGACCACGAAGGTGCGCTTGTTGAAGCGCTCAGCGAGCGCAGATGCGCTGTCATCCTCTGCCTCGGGATCATCGGCATCATCCGCCAATTCATCGTCAGGCGTGATCGGGCTTTCCTCATCGCTCTCGACTTCCAGCGCGCCAACGGGCGGGCCGTCGGGGTGGTCGAGATTGAACAGGATATCGATCGGCCGCTTGCGGCCGCGAACGCTGACCGGCTCGCCATTGAGAACCGATGTCAGCGACGTGAGGCGCTGCTGCCCGTCCAGCAGAAGCTTGCGACCCGCGAAAGCCGTTGGGTTTTGGGCAATCGCCGCGTCACGCGTCTGGACCGGCTCATCCGTCTCCCACATCAGGATCGAACCTGAGGGGTATCCACGATAGAGGGAGTCGAACAGGTCGCGCACCCGCGTGGCGCGCCAGACGTAATGGCGTTGAATCTCGGGGAGGCGCAATTCGCCCCGCTTGTACATGTCGACTAAGGAACTGACGGAATAATCGGATTTCTGCATCGTCAGCCCCGATAGACGATATTGGAATCAACTTGGTGTGAAAGATAAGGCGTGAAGCCTGCAAGAAGAATGCTTATCGCCACCATGTCCCGCATGTCGATATCGCGCCGGGCGTTGGCGGGCGTGCCGCCGTGGCGGATGCCGGGATAATCGGACGCGAACTTGTAGAGGTCCTTCATCGCATCCCGGACGCGGTCATGAGGCCAAACCGGATTGGCGAGGCCGCCAAGCTGGTCGCAAATCCTGCCAAGCGAGTTTTCGGTGACCGCCGGAAAGCCCCGGCCGATCGCTTCGAGCAAGTTCATCTGCCGTGAAATGCAAACGCGTATCCGGTTGGATGAGGGATCGGCGCGAAGGTCGCGCACGGCTTCCTCGAAGTCGCCCATGAGCTGATGCAGATGGGCGTCGGCACGCGTCACCGCCTTGAGTTCCGTCACCATGCGGGCGAAGACGCCTGGCAAGGTCGGATGCAGCGTGAACGGGCGGCGCAAGTCGTAGCGGAGACTGAACTTGGTCAGGAACGCCTCGACGAGCGTGAAATAGCGGTTGGCAAGAGGGTCACCACCAAGGTCCACGGCTATGGCATGCGCGCGTTCCAAAAATCCAATGACAGCATGTTCGCTTCCGAACTGGTCCGCCGTGACGCGTCGAAACTTGGACTTCGCACGGGCGGGGACCGCTACGGCATCCGCCAGCTTTTCTGGCGTCAATTGCACGGAAAATGCCGCCGCGAGTTCGCGGAAAAGCTCCGAGAACAAATCTTCAGGTGCGCCAGCGGACTTGACGAGTTTTGACCAAATATCCCGCCATGTTTCAGACCATACCGGAAGGAACTCGCCACGCATCGATCATAGCTCCCCTCGGAAAGCACGATGCTGAAGCGAATTGAACAATTGATCTAAATCTCGGAGGTGCACGGTGTTTAATATTTCAGCTTCAAGTGATTTCTCGATCATTGATGCGTATCTTTTTTGAAGCTCGATCGGAGGAATCATTAGCGGAATAGACGTAAGTTCTTTCGCGTTAATGTTGGCCATCCCTATAATGCTTTTGCACATTCCTCTTAGTGTAGCTTTGCCGTGCGTAGAATTGAGGTACGCGGACACAAATTCGGGTTCTGCCCGCCCATTTAGGCGAAGGCGCACAAGATATCCGGCAAAAGCAAACTCGCGCTCTTCACGGAATACGGCCGATTTACCAACGAGGTCAGGACTGTTCGTTCTGTTGAATAGGATATCACCCTTCCTAACTGTGTATTTTGCGATATCTTGCTCTACCAAGTCGATGTACTTGAGTTCATCGAGTTTCCAACCCCCATCCGTCGTTAAGTTGCCCATTCGCAGGATTGGGAAGCGGCCTTCTTCGCCCGCCTTCGCGCTGGTGCCATATTGAGTTGAAGACGTCACATCCAAAATGCGGCCAACGGGCCAACCCCTTGGATTAGAAGCCGGATCGCCGAATAATTCTTTGAATGCCGATTGCCGCAAATTGTGGAACATCGCTACCGCTTCCCTTCGCTTGCAGCGCAGACCATCCACTTGGTCGAGGATCGCAGCAATGCGCCGCTGTTCACTGACCGGCGGAAGCGGTACTTCGGCATCCTTGACAATCTGCTGATTAATGTTTGGCTGCGCTCCGCCAACGCCTCGCTTTACAAGCTCCGGGGCAAGTGCTCGCAGCGCATGAAATAAGTATCGCTGATCGGCCTTCTTGGGATCAGGAACTATGTGACAAACCGCCTGATTTGTTGTCGCCGGAACGCCAAGTATCCCTACACGACCTACGGTTGCGCCATACATAGCAACTAATAAAGCCCCCGATGGAACGAGCCTCAATGCGGTCTCATTGATTGCTGCTTCCGTAACCATTTCCTCGGTTTTTGTAATAATCGCCTCGCGTAATTCACCCGATTTCACCCATGGTATAGAACCGCCATAGTATCGCTCTGATTTATCACGGGCTGGAGTCGTTCCACTTCCAGTATTACAAAAAGAACGGATTGGGATAATTGGCCATGTCATCCCACCATCTCCTCTAGCTTCCCCAAGCCTTCGGAAATTTCGGCTTCCAGCGCCTTCAGGCGAGCGATGATTTCAGCGGGGCTGTCATACTTCACCTCGGCATGCAACGTCTGCTTGTAGCGGTTGAGCGAGAGGTCATAGGCACCATCTTTCGCGATGTCCGCCTTGGGCACGCAGAAGCTCTGCGCCGTGCGCGGGCGCTCAAGCTCCGCACCGTTCCGCTCCTCCCAGCGCATCAGCACGTCCGGCAGGTTATTCCTGTCGTGCTCGGCTTCCATCAGTTCAACGGCCGGCACCGGCCCTTGCTTCTCTTCGGGCAAGAGCGCCTGCCGCTTGTCGTCCAGGGACAGGCCATCCGCCTTCACGTCATAGAACCAGACGTGATCCGTGCCGCCGACGCCGGTCTTCGTGAAGACGAGGATTGCGGTGGACACACCCGCATAGGGGCGGAACACGCCCGAGGGCAGCGAGATGATTGCGTCCAGCTTGTTGTCCTCCACCAGCATCTTGCGGATCGCCTTGTGGGCGCTGGACGAGCCGAAGAGCACGCCGTCCGGCACGATGACCGCCGCGCGTCCGCCGGTTTTCAGCAGCCGCAGGAACAGCGCGACGAACAGCAGTTCGGTCTTTCGTGTCTTGACCGTCTGTTGCAGGTCCTTCGCCGTCTGCTCGTAGTCCAGCGACCCGGCGAATGGCGGATTAGCTAGGATGAGATTGTAGCGCTCTTTCTCGCTCGCGATGTCCTCCGACAGGGAGTCGCGCTGCTGAATCACAGGGTTTTCGATGCCATGCAGGATCATGTTCATCGAACCGATGCGCAGCATTGTCGGGTCGAAATCGAACCCGTGGAACGCGTTGTCGTGGAAGTGCTTGCGCAAGGCGGGATCGCGGAACAGCGCGGTGTGCTTCTTGCGGAGAAATTCGCCCGCGCCCACAAGGAAGCCGCAGGTGCCCGCCGCCGGGTCGCAGATGATGTCCTGGGGCTTGGGTTCGGTCAGCTCCACCATCAGCTGGATGATGTGGCGCGGCGTGCGGAACTGGCCATTCTGCCCTGCGCTCGCGATCATCCCGAGCATGTATTCATAGACATCGCCCTTGGTGTCGCGATCCTCCATCTTCACCTTGTCGAGTTTGTCGACCACCTTGGCGAGCAGCGCCGGTGACGGGATGGCGTTGCGCGCCTCCTTCATGTGCTGGGCAAGATTGCCTTCGGTCGCCACCTTCTCCCGAATGAACGGGAAGACGTGCTCATCCACGACCTGAAACATCTCCTTCGGAGCCATGAGCTTGAAGCGTGACCAGCGCAGATCGTCGTAAGGACGCCCGCCCTGCGCGCGCATTTCCTCATCGCCGCGCCCATCGCGGCCCTCGGGGAAGATGCGCCGCTCCATGGGGATGTTGAGCGTGTTGGCCTTCGCTTCTTCGCGGCTATGCAGCTCGTCCAATCGCTTGATGAAAAGCAGATAGGTGATCTGCTCCATCACGCTCAGCGGATTGGACAGGCCGCCCGACCAGAAGTCGTTCCAAATGCTGTCGATCTGGCTTTTGATTTCGCCCACGATCATGATGCCCCTGCTTTCCTACGTTCCGTTCAATCTCAAGATTCAAGCCATCGCCGCGTCGCGCGCTTCGATGAATTCTTTCCAGTTGGCGACCACTACGGGCTTCTCCGCCGGGCGATCCTTCTTGGGGTCGACATCCAGCCGCAGCCGCTTCTCAAAGTAGTAGAGCATCGCACAGCGAACGGGGACGACAGCCCGCCCATCGCGCATGTCGTAATCCATCGCGATCGTCTCCCGCTGACTTTCGGAAAGCTCGGGGTTCGGGATCAAATGGACATCGAAATCCGTCAGCCATTTCTGATCGTCTGAAGCGGGCGCGCCTGCATCCCCTTCGGCGCGAAGCTCGCGGCAACGCGACAGGATGAAATCCTTCCACTTGTTTTCGAGGTGGCAGAACCCCCGCACGTGCCAGCGCAGCCCGTCTGTGCCGAACGCATGCGGTGTGATCCGTCGCCAGATAGCATCCGGCCTCTTCACATTCATGGATTGGTAGTGGATCTCAATCGACCGCGCCGCTCGGATCACCTCAACGAAGCGCTTAAAGATCGCCGGATCGATCCGCCGATAGGGAACCGGCATGACGCCCGCGTCCGGCGCATGCGCGATCCATGTGTCGGACAGCGCAATCACGCGGTTCGCGATCGCCTGAAGCTGTACGAGATACCGTTCGGCATTGGGCTTCAAGAAGCGTGGGGCGAATTCCGGCGAGGGGACATAGCGCTTTTCGCTGGAATCATAGCGCAGGTTATGCGGCGCGAGCTTCTGATACAGCGTCAGGTCGTTCGAGGCCTGAGGCACTGACACGCCAAACCGTGAGGTGATGTCCCCGCGACGAACCCCACCCTCCCAAAATGCCTGAAACTCAATGAACTCAAGGCGTTGCTCTGTCCCCCAACGGAGCTTGCCATCCTCGTTGTCCACAACCTGCGCCTCCCGAAGAGCATAGTTTCTTGACAGGTCGCATTACCTGACCCATATGGAAACTATACGCACGAGAATCGCTGGGTCAACCCCGGCGTCGTGAACTTACAGGGAACAGAGGGGCTGAGGCCATGAATGATCTTTGGAGCAATCCGCCTCTCGGGCCGACGGCCCCGGTTGGCGAAATCCTGTTGGCGGGCACGGCGATCCGCATTGAACTTCCGCCAAGCTTGCATCAGCTCGCCGTGGACCGATACGAGGCTATGCGCAAGCATATCGAGCGGCCGGACAGCCCGCTGCACGATCGGGTGCGCATCTTCTATCCGCAAGGATCGATGGCCATTCGCGCCACGATCAAGTCCCGCAGGCGTGTTGACGGCTTCGACATCGACATCGTGGCGGAATTGATCCTCCCGTTGTCCCTGACGCCGGCACAGGTGCTTGATCTTCTGTTCGAGGCGATCAATGGCCCGCCTGGCTCGAAGTACCATGGGATGGTCGAACGTCAGACCCGATGCGTCACGGTCTACTACGCCGACGGGATGCACCTTGATGTGACACCGACGATCATCATCAACGAGCATGATCCGCGTCTGAGCTGCCTACACCACGCTAAGCCGGAAGAGCCGCCTTCCAAGCACGAGCGGCGGCTGATGAATAGCTACGCGTTCTGCGAGTGGTTCAACGTGTTGACGCCCGCTGATATCCGCTTTGCCCAGGCATACGCGAAGCGCGCGGCGGCATTCGATCAGTTGGTGATCCGCGCCGACGCCGACGTGAAGCCGGTGCCCACGCATTCGACGATCGAAGGCGGGAAGTCCGCTACGGTCGTCGCGTTGCAGTTGCTCAAGCGGAATCGCAACCTCCGATACGAAAAGCGGAAGGGCATGAGGCTGCCGCCGTCGGTCATGATGGCGAAGATCGCTGCCGAGACTTCAGCGCCGGGTGCGAGCATCGCGGGAGCGCTGGAGGCAATTGCATCTGCGATCCAGATGACGCTTGAAACGGCGGAACGGGAAGTGCGCCTTGTCGAGGTGAAGAACCCGAAGTGCGCCGATGAGCACTTCACCGACCGATGGCCTGAAAACCGTGATGCGCAACGTCTCTACATTGAAGACCTGAAGCTGCTGCGCAAGCAGCTGGCCGCCTTGATGTCGGATCGCCTGATGCTGGACGAAAAGCGCGACCTGCTGGTGGAGATGTTTGGCGAAGGCCCGGCCCAGTCGACGGTCGATGAGTACGCCGCGAGCATCGGCAAGGCCGTCAGAACCGGGGACCGCTTCGTTTCTCCGATCGGGCGGGTTTTGCCCGCCGCAGCCGCCGCTCCCTTCATCCTGAAGTCGGGTCCCGCTCAACCCCGTCCGCATACTTTCTACGGAACCCGATGGTCGAAGGAATGAAGTCGGTGCGGCAACAGATTGCTGCGATGGCGCGCCGGTGGCCCATGTTCGACCTTGCCGATGAAACGGCGACGTCCGCACTATGGTTCGGATCGCTCGTAGGCATTGAGCGCGCTCACCGGCTTTCTGTTGAATTCGCGCTGCCAGCGCACGGCGACGGAACGTCCAAGGCGACACGCTTCCCTGTAGTGCGGGTCCTGTCGCCACGGCTGATCTTGAAGCCCGACTCCGCAGAGGAAGCGCCGCTGCCTCATGTCTATTTCGAAGAGCCGGACATCACCCTATCGCCGCTCTGTTTGTTCGATCCGGCCAAGTCGGAATGGTCGCATCGTGACCTGATCGCTCATACGACCCTTCCATGGGCCGCTGACTGGCTCGCTTGTTATGAAGGTTGGTTGGCAACCGGCCGATGGCATGGCGGCGGACGACATGGACGAGCTGTTCTGGAGGAGTCTTCCCAATGACGTACATTCCGCCCCGTCGATCCGACGGCACGATCCAGACCCGCCGCGTGCCTCTGCCTTGGCCCGGAGATCGCCCATTCCGCATCCTCTCAATCGACGGTGGCGGCATCTGCGGCATCCTGCCTGCCTGCATCCTGAGCGAGCTCGAAAGCCGGTTTTTGCAGGGCCGGTCCATCGGCAGATACTTCGATATGATCGCCGGGACTTCGACCGGTGGCATCATCGCCCTGGGGCTTGCCCACGGACTGACGGCGGCGCAGGTGCGCGACATCTACATGGAGAAAGGCGGTCTGATCTTCCCGCCGCGTGGTCCGATCAGGCGTATGGTCGGATGGCTGAGGCAAACTCAGCGCTACGCCTACGAGCGTCAACCGCTAAAGGACGAACTGTTGCGCATCTTTGGCGATGCCGCTTTGGCGGAAGCGCGAAACCGTCTCTGCATCCCAGCGTTCGAGGGAACGCACGGCGAGCCCTGGATCTACAAGACGCCGCACCATCCTGACTACAAGCGCGACAAGTTCGAAAAGATGGTGACGGTTGGTCTCGCTACGGCAGCCGCGCCGACGTTCTTCGCAGCTCTCGACAACAATGGTTACACCATGGTCGACGGTGGATTATGGGCGAATAACCCCGTTATGAACGCCGTTGTCGATGCGCTGACCTGTTTCGAGATTGATCGGCGGCAGGTTCAAGTCCTCAGCCTTGGTTGTGGTGAGACAACGTTCAAGGTGGATGCGTCGAAGACGCTGGGCGGCTTCTGGCAATGGCGCAAAGCGATCAAGGGAGCTATGCGAGCCCAATCGCTCAATGCTCTGGGGCAAGCGTACCTTTTGATCGGCAAGGATCAAGTCTGTCGTCTCGATGCCCCCGAAAGCTCCGATCCTATCGGCTTGGATGACTATCTGCGCGCCAAATCAGAGCTGCCGGGAATGGCTCGCTCGCTTGTGGAGGCCAGCGGTCATCGAGTAGCAGCAACGTTCTTGAATGATGAAGCCGTCCCATCGGGATCGCAAAAGCTTGCGGCAGAATGACAGCTCGCTTTTCGAGGTTTTGACGGTGAGGTGGTGCTGTTGGAGAGGATTGAACTCTCGACCTCTCCCTTACCAAGGGAGTGCTCTACCACTGAGCTACAACAGCATTTTAACCCGAGGCGTTACCCTGGAAGCGAACTTCCTACGGGCATCGCCCATTTCGTCAACCACTTAAGCCCCAAGAGCCGCCCCTTACCAAGGGAGTGCTCTACCACTGAGCTACGGCAGCGTTCGGCCAGCGGGCCTTGGCCTCGCGCGGGGGCCGCGCGGAGCGGGCGCTATGTGCCACAGGCCTCCGGCGAGGGCAAGGGCAAGGGTGAGGGCAAGGGTGAGGGCGAGGGAAGGGGCGAGGCGGCGATTGTCGGGGGACGGGCGCGGTTCGGCCCGACCGCGGCCTTGCCGGGGCCTTGCGAACTCCCTAGAAGCGTCGCGGCCCGTTTCGACCCCCCGCCTCAATAACGACCAACGAACCGAAGCCTCCCGCCTCCGGCGCCAAGCCGTCCGGCCCGCCGCCCGCGCCCGGGCGTCAGGCCGCGCTCGACCGGCGCGCCGCCGCGCTGCGGGAGAATCTGAAGCGCCGCAAGGCGCAGTCGCGCGCCCGCGCGGCGGCTCCGCCGCCGGACGCTCCCGACGAGCCCGCCTGAGCGGGCCGCCGGCCAAGGAGAGATCATGGACCGCATCCGCATCGTCGGCGGCCGCCGCCTCGAAGGCCGCATCCCGATCTCGGGCGCCAAGAACGCCGCGCTCCCGCTGATGATCGCGAGCCTGCTGACCGACCGCAAGCTGACGCTGGAGAATCTGCCGCGCCTGGCCGACGTCAACCAGCTCACCCGCATCCTCGGCAATCACGGCGTCGACTACTCGATCGACGGCAAGCGCAAGGGCGAGGGCGAGACGTCCGGCCAGACCGTGCATCTGGAGGCGCGCGTCATCGTCGATACGACGGCGCCGTACGAACTCGTCTCGAAGATGCGCGCCAGCTTCTGGGTGCTCGGGCCGCTGCTCGCCCGCATGGGCGAGGCGCGCGTCTCGCTGCCCGGCGGCTGCGCCATCGGCACGCGCCCGGTCGACCTGCTGCTGATGGCGATGGAGCGCCTCGGCGCGCAGATCGACATCGAGGCCGGCTATGTCGTCGCGCGCGCGCCCAAGGGGCTGCGCGGCGCCGAGATCGACTTCTCCAAGGTCACCGTCGGCGGCACGCATATGGCGCTGATGGCCGCCTCGCTGGCGCACGGAACGACGGTGCTGCACAACGCCGCGCGCGAGCCCGAAGTGACGGACCTTGCCGACTGCCTGACCAAGATGGGCGCGCGAATCAAGGGCGCGGGAAGCTCGACCATCGAGATCGAGGGCGTCGCCCGCCTCGGCGGGGCGAGCCATGCGGTCCTGCCGGATCGCATCGAGACCGGCACCTACGCGATGGCGGTGGCGATGACCGGCGGCGACGTGCTGCTCGAAGGCGCGCGCGCCGATCTGTTGCAGGCCGCGCTCGACGCGCTGGTGGAGACCGGCGCAGAGGTGGCGAGCGAGAAGGGCGGCGTGCGCGTGCGCCGCAACGGCGGCGACATCCGCCCCGTCGACATCGTCACCGAGCCCTTCCCCGGTTTCCCGACCGATCTGCAGGCGCAGTTCATGGGGCTGATGACGCGCGCCGCCGGCGTCTCGCGCATCCGCGAGACGATCTTCGAGAATCGCTTCATGCATGTGCAGGAGCTCGCCCGCCTCGGCGCGCATATCCGGCTCGACGGCGACACCGCCATCGTCGAGGGCGTGCCGGTGCTGAAGGGCGCGCCGGTGATGGCGACGGATCTGCGCGCCTCGGTCTCGCTCGTCATCGCCGCGCTGGCGGCGGAGGGGGAGACGATCGTCAATCGCGTCTACCATCTCGACCGCGGCTTCGAGCATCTGGAAAAGAAGCTCGGCGGCTGCAACGCCGAGATCGAGCGCCTGTCCAATCCGGGCTGAACGAGGCCGCGGGAAAAAGCGACCCTGCGCCGAAGCTGCTTCTGTCCGGGCGCGCAGGAGGCCGGGGCCATGTCCGGCAGGCCGAAGGCGCCGCCGGGACGCGGTGAAGTCCGCGACGCGGAGGGTCGCCGCCGCCGCCGGGAAGCGTCTCCGATCGCTTTTTTTTTTGCGCTCAGCGCCGGCGTCGGTCGACGATGTCGAGCGCGGCGCGGAAGGCCGCCTCGATGTCGAGCCCGGACGTGTCGAGCGTCACCGCGTCCGGCGCGGCGACGAGCGGCGAGATCGCCCGCTCCGAATCGCGCCGGTCGCGCTTGCGCACATCCTCGAGGATGGCGGCGTAGTCGACATGTTCGCCGCGCCCCGCGAGTTCGATGGCGCGGCGGCTGGCGCGCGTCTCGGGCGAGGCGGTGACGAAGATCTTCACGTCCGCGTCCGGAGCGATGGTGGTGCCGATGTCGCGCCCGTCCAGCACCGCGCCGTCCGGCCGGTTGGCGAAGCGCTGCTGCGCCTCGATCAGCGCAGCGCGCACGCGCGGCATCGCGGCGACGACGGAGGCCGCCTCGCCCATGACGCGGCCGCGAAGGCGCGTCTCGTCGAAATCCATCAGGCCGAGGCCGCGCGCCGCCGCCTCCGCCGCGTCCTCGTCGTCGAGGCGCTGGTCGGCGTCCATCAGCGCGAGCGCGGTGGCGCGATAGAGCAGGCCGGTGTCGAGATGCGGCAGCCGGAAATGCGCGGCGAGGCGGCGGGCCAGCGTGCCCTTGCCGGAGGCGGCCGGCCCGTCGATGGCGATGATCATGCGTCCCCCGCGCCGGCTCATGCGATCGTCGCGCCGAGCCGCGCCATGTCGGCGGCGAAGCCCGGATAGCTCGTGGCGATCATCTCCACATCGTCGACGCCCATGCCCTCGCGCGCCGCCATCCCCATCACGAGGAAGCTCATCGCGATGCGATGGTCGAGATGCGTCTCGACGAGGCCGCCGCCGCGCACGTCGCCGTCGCCGCCGGCGACGATCAGATCGTCGCCCTCGATCCGCGCCGTCGCGCCCGCCGCCGCAAGGCCCGCGGCGACGGCGGCCAGACGGTCGGATTCCTTCACCCGCAATTCGCCAAGGCCGCGCATCCGCGTCTGCCCGCGCGCGAAGGCCGCGGCGACCGCCAGGATCGGATATTCGTCGATCATCGAGGGGGCGCGCCGCCGGCACGTCGACGCCCGTCAGCGACGAGGCGCGCACGCGCAGGTCCGCCACGTCCTCGCCGCCCTCGATACGGGCGTTGTCGAAGGAAATGTCGGCGCCCATCTCGCGCAGCGTCGTGATCAGGCCGGTGCGCAACGGATTGGTCATGACCCCTTCGATGGTGACGTCGGAGCCCGGAACGATCAGCGCGGCGACGGTGGCGAAGGCCGCCGAGGACGGATCGGCCGGCACGACGACGGGCGCCGGCTTCAGCTCCGGCCGGCCCTCGAGGGTGATTCGCCGCCCCGCCTCGCCCCACGGCTCGGAGCGCACGCGCGCGCCGAAATGGGCCAGCATCTTCTCGGTGTGGTCGCGCGAGGCCTCTTTCTCGAGCACGACCGTGCGGCCCGGCGAATTGAGGCCGGCGAGCAGCACGGCGGATTTGATCTGCGCCGAGGCGACCGGCGTCTCGTATTCGATCGGCGCCGGCGCGTCGGCGCCGCGCAGCAGGATCGGGCAGCGCCCGCCCTCGCCCTGTTCGAGCACGCGCGCGCCCATCAGCTCGAGCGGGTCGAGAATGCGCCGCATCGGCCGCTTGCGCAGCGAGGCGTCGCCGTCGAACCGCGCCTCGATCGGATGGCCGGCGACGACGCCCATCATCAGCCGCGAACCGGTGCCGGCGTTGCCGAAGTCCAGCGTCTCCACGGGCGCAAGCAGCGAGCCGAGGCCCGCGCCGGCCACCCGCCAGCGCCCGGGCGCGAGCCGCTCGACGCGGGCGCCGAGCGCCCGGCAGGCCGCGCCCGTGCGCAGCACGTCGTCGCCCTCCAGCAATCCTTCGATCGCCGTCTCGCCGACGGCGAGCAGGCCGAAGATGAAGGCGCGATGGGAAATCGACTTGTCGCCTGGCGGCTTGAAGCGGCCCTTCAGCGGGCCGGCCGGCGCGGCTCTGGCGGGCTTCGGCGTCCCGTGCGGGAGGGATGACACGTGCGGGTGGCCTCGTATTGGGAGAGCGCGCGCTCCTAACATGGCGGGGCCGGCGCGTCACGAGCCGCGCGATCCGGCCGAACTTCCCATTTGACACGAGCGCCCCCCGCGACTAACCGAAGCGCCGATCTGAGAACCGCGACATCTGCGAGAGGCCAACGTCGGTGGCGAAACCTGAACTCGGCGGCAAACGCCAGTGCCAGAATTGCGGCGCGAAATTCTTCGACCTGAACAAGAGCCCGATCCTCTGCCCGAAATGCGGCGCAGTGTTCCAGGCCGCGCCCGTGCGCGCCGCGCGCGTGCAGCCCGCGAACGAGGAGGAGGAGGCCGTTCCCGTCAACGCCGAACTCGTTCCGCTCGAGGAGGCCGATGCGGCCGCCGACAAGGCCGTCGAGGGCGCCGAGGACGACATCGACGTCGAGGACGAGGCGGCCGACGACGACACCTTCCTCGAGGAGGAGGAGGAGGACGACGACGACGTCTCCGATCTCATCGACGGCGACATCGAGGACGACGAGGAAGGCTGAAGATCGTCGGCGAATTGCGCGCGCGAAGGCTTGTGGAGCGCGCCCGATCCGGCTATATGACCGCGCGCCGCCCGACAGGGCGTCGCGACCGCCGCGCCCCAAACGCGGCGAAAAGACCGGGAATTCCGAGCGATCGGCCATTCCGGCGAAACGTGGGGCCATAGCTCAGTTGGGAGAGCGCTTCAATGGCATTGAAGAGGTCGTCGGTTCGATTCCGTCTGGCTCCACCAAACTCTCTCCTCGGGCGTCGTTGATCGTGAAAGTCCGGGCGCGCAGGCGCCCGCCGCCCCTTTGCGCGGAATGCGGCGGTTTGCGCCGCCGATCGTCCTGTCCCGTCGCTTTCTCGCCAGCTTCGCTTTCCCCGGCGGCGCGCCATCGCCGCGCGCCGCCGCCTGCGACGCCAGGGCCGTCGCGCGCCACTGGCGGAGCAGCGATAGGTAAGTTAATTACATAATAAGAAGGTCGGCCGCCGCGCATGGGCGGGGCGCCGCGCCGAGGGAGAACCGCGATGCGAATCCGGAGACTGGCGTTCGTCGCCGCCGCGCTGGGCGCGACATGGGCCGCGGCATGGGGCGCGAGCGCCGCGCGGGCGGCCGAGACGCATGTCGCCGTCGCCGCCAACTTCACCGAAGCGGCGCGCGAGATCGCCGTCGCATTCAAGGCCGGGACCGGGCACGATGCCGTGCTGAGCTTCGGCGCCTCCGGCCAGTTCTATGCGCAGATCGTGCAGGCCGCCCCGTTCGAGGTCTTCCTGTCGGCCGACGACGAGCGCCCGAGGAAGCTCGCCGAGGAGGGGCTCGGCGTCGCTTCGCAACGTTTCACTTACGCCATCGGCAAGCTCGTGCTGTGGAGCCGTTCGGCCGGCCTCGTGACCGGCGAGGAGACGCTGCGCGAGGCCAAGTTCGACAAACTCTCGATCGCCAATCCGGTCGGGGCGCCCTACGGGGCGGCGGCGATCGAGACGATGAAGAAGCTCGGCCTCCACGACGCGCTGAAGCCGAAGATCGTCGAGGGCGCGAGCATCGCGCAGGCGTTCCAGTTCGTCGAGACCGGCAACGCCGAGGTCGGCCTCGTCGCCCTCGCCCAGATCGTCGGCAAACAGGGGTCGCGCTGGCTCGTGCCGCAATCGCTCTACGCGCCGATCCGGCAGGACGCGATCCTGCTGAAGCGCGGCGAGGGCAATCCCGCCGCCCTCGCCTTTGTCGCCTTCCTGAAGGGCCCGCAGGCGCGCGCCATCGTCGAGAAATACGGCTACGCCCTCGACGGCGCGCCGTGACTCTGGCCTGTTGAGGCGATGCAAGGCCTGTCCCCCGACGTCTGGATCGCCGTCCGGCTGACGCTGGAGCTGGCGCTCCTGACCACCGCGCTGCTGCTGCTGCTCGGCACGCCGCTCGCCTGGTGGCTCGCCCGCTCGCGCGTCCGCTGGAAGGAGGGCGTCGCCGCCGTCGTGGCGATGCCGCTCGTGCTGCCGCCGACCGTTCTCGGCTTCTACCTCCTGATCGCCCTCGGGCCGGACGGGCCGGGCGGGGCGATCGCCGGGCTCTGGGGCGCGCGCACGCTCGCTTTCTCCTTCGCCGGGCTGGTGATCGGCTCCATCGTCTATTCGCTGCCCTTCGTCGTGCAGCCGATCCGCAACGCCTTCGAGGCGATGGGCGAACGCCCGCTCGAGGTCGCCGCGACGCTGCGCGCCTCGCCCGCGCAGGCGTTCTGGCGGGTCGCCCTGCCGCTCGCCCGCCCCGGCCTGATCACCGGCGCCGTGCTCGGCTTCGCCCATACGGTGGGCGAGTTCGGCGTCGTGTTGATGATCGGCGGCGCGGTGCCGGGCAAGACCAAGGTGCTGTCGGTGGCGATTTACGATTATGTCGAGACATCGCGCTGGCGCGAGGCGGGCCTTCTGTCCGCCGGCATGGTGGTTTTCTCCTTCGTCGTGATTCTCGCCACCATCCTGCTCGGCAGGCGCGCCGCGCGGGCGGGGTCGTGACGATGGGGCTCATCCGCGCCCGTTTCGCCGGCCGGCTCGGGCGGTTCGCGCTCGATGCGGCGTTCGAGGCGCCGGCCGCCGGCGTCACCGGCCTGTTCGGCCCCTCCGGCTGCGGCAAGACGACGGTGCTGCGCGCCATCGCGGGCCTCAACCGCCTCGCCGGCGAGTGCCGCGTCGGCGACGAGACATGGCAGGAGGTCGGCCGCTTCGTTCCCGCTCACCGGCGCGCCGTCGGCTACGTGTTTCAGGAGCCGAGCCTGTTCGCGCATCTGTCTGTCGAGGGCAATCTGCTGTTCGGCGCGCCGAAGCGCTGGCGCGGCCCGTCTTTCGAGGAGATCGTCGATCTGCTTGGCCTCGCCCGCCTGCTGGGGCGCGGCGTCGAGGGCCTGTCCGGCGGCGAGCGCCAGCGCGTCGCCATCGGCCGGGCTCTGTTGTCCGAGCCGCGCCTCCTGCTGATGGACGAACCGCTCTCCGCGCTCGACCAGCAGGCGCGCGCCGAGATTCTGCCCTTTCTCGAGCGCCTCGCCCGCGCCACCGCGCTGCCGATGCTCTACGTCACGCACGACATGCGCGAGATCGAGCGCCTCGCCGATCATCTCGTGCTCATGCAGGCCGGGCGCGTCGTCGCCTCGGGCCCCCTCGCCGACATGCAGAGCGATCCCGATCTGCCGCTCGCGGCCGCGCGCGAGGCGGCGGTGACGCTGTCGGCCCGGGTCGCCGCGGCGGACGCTGGCGACGGGCTGATGGCGCTCGCCGTCGGCGGGGCGCGGCTGCTCGCCCCGCGCGTTCTGGCGCGGGAGGGCGACGCGCTGCGCCTGCGCATCGCCGCCGGCGACGTCAGCCTCGCCCTGTCGCGGCCGGCCGACAGCACCATCGTCAACAGCCTGCCGGCCTCCATCCGGTCGGCGCGCGTGCTCAACGACAGCGACATGCTCGCCGTCCTCGCGCTCGACGAGGCGCCGGGCGAGGCGCGCATCCTCGCCCGCGTCACCCGCCGGTCGTGGCGCGAACTCGGCCTGAGCGAGGGGCGCGCCGTGCACGCGCAGGTGAAAGGCGTTTCCCTGCAAGGCTGACGCGCCAATCGCGCCCCAATCGCACTTGGAGCCGCTTCGCGGCATACTCGCGGCCGAACCAGAATTGGCGATCCGCGATGCCCCTCAAATCTCCCGCCCGCCGGCCAGCCCGCAAACCGGCCCGGCGCGCGCAGTCCGCCGCCGGGGACGGCGAGATCGACGCCTCCATCGCCTTGCACGCCGGCGACCGCTTTCTGGTCGGGCGCGACCGCATCCGCCTGCTCGAGGCGGTGGCCGAGCACGGCAACATCACCCGCGCGGCGCAGGCGACCGGGTTTTCCTACAAGACTGCGTGGGACGCGGTGAACGCGATCAACAATCTGCTGCCGACGCCGGCCTTCCGAACCCGCACGGGCGGCCGGGCCGGCGGCGGCGCGCAGGTGACCGACGAAGGCCGTCGCCTGATCGCCACCTTCCATCGCCTCGAGGCGCGCCTGACCGAGATTTCCCGCCTGATCGCCGAGGAGGGGCTGGAGGGCCAGGACGAGGCGCTGCTGCTGATGTTCGGGGCGCGCCTGTCCACCCGCAACGTCTTCCAGTGCGAGGTGCGCGAGGTGGCGCGCGGCCCGGTCGAGGTTCGCGTCACCCTGCGCCTTTCCGATGCGCACGCCATCGAGGCGCTCGTCACCAACGCGGCGGCGACGAGCCTTGCGCTCGCGCCCGGGCGCAGGGCGCTCGCCCTGATCAAGGCGCCCTTCGTCGCCCTGTCCGCCGCGCGTTCGGACGGCGCCGTCAATACGTTCGCCGGCGAGGTCGTCGCGCGCGTCGACGACGAATCGAGCGCCGAGGTGCGGCTCGACATCGGCGCCGGCAAGACGATGACGGCGGTAGTTCCGCGCGTCGACGCGGATCGGTTGCAGGCCGTCGTCGGCGCGCGCCTGACCGCCGGCTTCGCGCCCGCCCATGTCATCCTCGCCGCCAATTGAGGCGGTCGCGGTTAAGCGCAAGTGTTGACCATGTGGAAAGACGGCGCCGGCCGACGCCTTGCGGCGGGCCGGCCCCTCGGGCACATCTGGTCGGGGCCGACTCGGCGTCGCCTGCCGGCGCCGCGGCCGATGGACGAGGTTCGCATGGCCGCAACGCCGACGATTGTTCCCGTGATCATGTGCGGCGGCGCCGGCACGCGGCTGTGGCCGGTCTCGCGCGATTCGATGCCGAAGCAGTTCATCCCGCTGCTCGGCTCGCTCTCCACCTTCCAGCGCGCGCTGAAGCTCGTCTCGGGCGATCCCGGCTTCGCGGCGCCCATCGTCGTCACCAATTCCGATTACCGCTTCCTCGTCGCCGAGCAGATGAAGGACGTCGGCGTCGAGGCCGACATCGTGCTCGAGCCGGTGCGCCGCGATTCGGCCGCCGCCGTCGCGGTGGCGACCGAACTCGCGCTCGCCCGCGCGCCGGACGCGGTGGTCGGCGTCTTCGCGGCCGATCACATCGTGCAGGACGCGAGCCTGTTCGTCGAAACCTGCCGCAAGGCCGCCGCCGTGGCGGCGGGCGGGCGCATCGTCACCATCGGCATTCCGCCGACGCATCCGGCGACCGGCTATGGCTATATCCGCCAGGGCGCCGCCATCGAGGGCGGGGCGCGCGCCGTCGAGGCCTTCGTCGAGAAGCCGGACGCGCCGCGCGCCGCGCAATATCTGCTCGACGGCTATCTCTGGAACTCCGGCAACTTCATCTTCGGCGCCGCCACGATGCGCGGCGAATTGCAGAGCTTCGCGCCGGACGTGATCGGCCCGGCCGCCGCCGCCGTCGCCGCCGCGACGCGCGATCTCGGCTTTCTGCGCCTCGACGAGGCGGCCTTCGCCAGGGCGCGCAAGATCTCGATCGACTACGCGGTGATGGAGCGCACGACCAAGGCCGCCGTCGTGCCCGGCGCCTTCGGCTGGTCGGATGTCGGCGGCTGGTCGGCCGTGTGGGACCTCTCGCAGAAGGACGAGGCGGGCAACGCCGTCGTCGGTCGCGGCTATGTGCGTCAGGGCCGCGACAATCTGGTGCGTTCGGAGGAAGCGCTGGTCGCCGTCGTCGGGCTCGACAATGTGGCGGTGATCGCCACGCGCGACGCCGTGCTCGTCGCCCCGCGCGCCATGTCCGACAAGGTGAAGGACGTGGTGGAGGCGATGCGCGCGGCCGGCGAGCCGGAGGCCGGCGAGCATCGCGAGATCCGCCGCCCCTGGGGCAAGTATGTGTCGATCGACATGGGCGCGCGCCATCAGGTCAAGCGCATCACCGTCAAGCCCGGCGGCGTGCTGTCGCTGCAGAAGCACTTCCATCGCGCCGAGCACTGGGTCGTCGTGCGCGGCACGGCGGAGGTGACGCGCAACGACGAGGTGATTGTCGTGCACGAGAACGAGTCGATCTATTTGCCGATCGGCTGCGTGCACCGCATGGCCAATCCCGGCAAGATCCCGCTCGAACTGATCGAGGTGCAGGTCGGCTCCTATCTCGGCGAGGACGACATCGTGCGCATCGAGGACATCTACAAGCGCGTCTGAGGCGGGAGGCTGCGATGAGCGCGAGCTCGCTGAAATTCGGCACGTCCGGCCTGCGCGGCCTGGTGACCGAGCTTGTCGGCGCGCCGGCCTACGCCTATACGCGCGCCTTCTGCGAGATGATCCGCGAGGACGGCGCGGCCGGCCCGGCAGGCGAGGCGATGATCGCGCGCGATCTGCGCGCCTCCAGCCCGCAGATCGCCGCCGCCTGCATTCAGGCCGTCGCCGACGCCGGGCTCGTTCCGGTCGATTGCGGCGCCGTTCCGACGCCCGCCCTCGCGCTCGCCGCGATGGGCGCCGGCGCGCCGGCGATCATGGTCACGGGCAGCCACATCCCGGAGGATCGCAACGGCCTGAAATTCTATCGCAAGGGCGGCGAGATCGACAAGGCGGACGAGGCGCGCATTCTCGCGCTGCACGCTCGTCTCGCCATCGACCGCGCGCCGCCCGTCGCGACCGCGCTCGCGCACCCGCTCGAGGCGCTCGCGCCCTATCGCGCGCGCTATGTCGATTTCTTCGGCGCGGAGGCACTCGCAGGGATGAGCGTCGGCGTCTACCAGCACTCCTCGGTGGCGCGCGACGCGATGTGCGAGACGCTCGCCGCGCTCGGCGCGCGCGTCGTTCCGCTCGGCCGCGCCGAAGCCTTCATTCCCGTCGACACGGAGGCGTTGCGGCCGGAGGACGAAGAACTCGCGCTCGGTTGGGCGCAAGCGCAGCCGCTCGACGCCATCGTCTCGACGGACGGCGACGCCGACCGCCCGCTCGTCGCCGACGAACAGGGCCGCTTCCTCCGCGGCGATCTTGTCGGCGCGCTCACGGCCGCAGCCCTCGGGGCGGACGCGATCGTCACGCCCGTCACCTCCAATTCCGCGCTCGAGAAGCTCGGCCTGTTCGTGCAGGTTCTGCGCACCAAGGTCGGCTCGCCCTACGTCATCGCCGGCATGCAGGAGGCGGCGGGCGCAGGCGCGCGCCTCGTCGTCGGCTTCGAGGCCAATGGCGGCGTGCTGCTCGGCTCCGACGCGTCGGCGCGGGGCCGCACGCTCGCCGCCTTGCCGACGCGCGACGCCATGCTGCCGATCGTCTGCGCGCTCGCGAGCATGGCGCGCGCGCGCCGTCCGCTGAGCGCGCTCGCCGCCGACATGGCCTTCGCGGTGGCGCTGTCGAACCGGTTGCAGAACGTGCCGCAGGACAGGACCGCCGCCTTCATCGCGCGGCTCGATTCGGACGATCCCTCGTTCCGCGACGAAGCCTTCGCCGCGCATGGCGGCGTCCTCGCGCGCGACCGCCGCGACGGCTTGCGCCTGACGCTCGGCGACGGCGCCACCGCGCATGTGCGCGCCTCCGGCAATGCGCCGGAACTGCGCGTCTATGTCGAGGCGCCGACGCAGGCCGCCGCCGAGGCGCTCCTTGCGGAAGGTCTCGCGCTCGCCCGCGCCGCCACGGCCTGAGCGCGCCGCAGCGTTACATCGCGCTCGAAATGTGGTGGAGTCGCTCCACGGCGCGAAGCGGACGGCGGGCCGGGAGACCAGATGTCGCTGGCGAGGCACTACACCACTGTCGGGGCGGCGACGCTGCTGTCGCGACTCACCGGCTTCGTGCGCGACGTGATGATCGCCGCCGTGCTCGGCTCGAGCGCCGTGGCGGACGCCTATATCGCCGCCTTCCTTCTGCCGAATCTGTTTCGCCGCGTGCTGTCGGAAGGCGCGTTCAACGCCGCCTTCGTGCCGATCTACGCGCGTCGCGCCGCGACGGGCGGCGAGGAGAGCGTGCAGGCCTTCATCGAGTCGGCCTTCTCGACGCTGGTCGCATTCGTCTGCGTCGCCGTCGTGGCGAGCGAGCTTCTGATGCCGGTCCTGATCGCGGCCGTCGCGCCTGGCTTCGCCAGCGAGCCGGAGAAATTCGCCGACGCGGTGCTGTTCGGTCGTCTCGCTTTCATCTTCGTCGGCGCCATCGTCGTCTCTGCGCTGATCGCCTCGATCCTGAACGCCATCGGGCGCTTCTCGCTCGTCGCGCTGGCGCCGCTCGCGCTCAATGTCATGTTGATCGCCGTGCTCGCGGTCCTTCTCGCGCTCGGCTGGCGCGAGCGACGCGAGGCGGGCCTTGCGATGGTGCTGACGGTGCTCGTCGCCGGCGTCGCGCAATTGCTGATCGTCGGCTGGGGGCTTCGACGCGCCGGGCTCGCCCTGCGCTGGCGCAAGCCTTCCTTCGGCGGCGACGTGCGCATGCTGATGCTGCGCATCCTGCCGGGCCTGATGCTCGCCGGCGCCGGCCATTTCAACATGGTGGTCGCCGCGCAGATGTCGTCCTCGCTGCCCTCGGCGGTGTCGTGGCTCTATTACGCCGACCGCCTGTTCCAGTTGCCGCTCGGCTTCGTCGCGGCGGCGATCGGCACGGTGCTGTTGCCGGAAGTCTCGCGCGCCATCAGCGCCGCCGATCACGAGGGCGCGCGCGCGGCGGGCGGGCGGGCCATCGAGTTCGGCTTCATGCTCGTGCTGCCGGCCGCGCTCTCGCTGGTCGTTCTGGCCGATCCCATCGTCACCGTGATCTACCGGCACGGCGCGTTCTCCTTCGCGGACGCGAAGGCGACGGCCGAGGTGTTGCGGGCGCTCGCGCTCGCGTTGCCGGGCTTCGTGCTCGTCAAGGCGCTGCTGCCGCCCTACCTCGCGCGCGAAAACATCCGCGCGCCGCTCGTCGCCGCGCTCGCCGGCGTCGTCGTCAACATCGTCGTGACGCTGAGCCTCGTCCGCTCGCTCGGCCATGTCGCCGCTCCGCTCGGCGTCGCGGCCTCCGCCTTCGTCAACGCCGGCGTGCTGGCGGCGGGCCTGCGCGGAACGGGCGATCTGCCCTTCGACGCGATGAGCCGGCGCAATCTGGCGGCGATCGCGCTCGCCTCGGTCGCCACCGCCGGCGTCGCCTTTCTGCTGCGGAGCCTCTTCGAGGGCGCGCTCGCCCCGCCGGCGCCGTTCGCGCTGCGCGCCGCGACGCTGGCGGCGGTCTGCGTCGCCGGCGTCGCGGTCCACGCCGCGTGTCTGTTCGCGCTCGGAATCACGGATCGGGCCCGCATCGTCGCCGCCTTCCGCCGTCCGCCGACGGCGGGCCGGTCGCCTACCGCGTGAGGACGGCGCGGCGCATCAGCGCCGGATCGCCCCAGGCGACGAAGTCGCCGTTCTCGCATCCCGCAAGGCAGGTCGCGCGATAGTCGAGCGCCGTCCCGTCGAGCCGGCTGACGCATCCCCCCGCCGCCCGCAGGATCGCCTCGCCCGCCGCCGTGTCCCACGCCATCGTGCGGCCGAAGCGCGGATAGAGGTCGGCTTCCCCGCTCGCCACGAGGCAGAATTTCAGCGACGAGCCGGCCGGCGTGAACCGCTCCACCTCGAAGCGAGCCAGCCAGTCGCGCGTCTCGGCGCCTGCGTGCGAGCGGCTGCCGACGACGACGAGGCGGGCGGGCGCGGGGCGGGCGCGAATCGCGCGGCGCGCGCCGTCGGCGTCCTGCCGCCATGCGCCGGCGCCGCGCGCGCCCGCGTAGAGCCGGCCGAGCGCCGGCGCGCAGATCACGCCGAGCGTCGGCGCGCCGGCCTCGATCAGCGCGATGTTGACGGTGAATTCGCCGTTGCGGGCGATGAACTCCTTGGTGCCGTCGAGCGGATCGACCAGGAAGAACCGCTCCGCGACGGCGGGAATGCGCCCCTCGGCGGCGGCTTCCTCGCTGATCGTCGGAATGTCCGGGGCGAGCCGCGCCAGCCCCGCCGCGATGATCGCCTCGCTGGCGAGATCGGCCGCCGTCACCGGCGAGCCGTCGGACTTGACCCGCACGCCCTGCTCGCCGGCGTAGATCGCCATCGTCGCCCGGCCCGCCTCCTCGGCGAGCGCGGCGAGCGCGGTCAACAACTGGCCCCTGTCGGGATCGCCCGCGCCGGGCGCCTCGGCCGTCCCCATCGCATCCTTCCGCTCGTCCCGCGCCTCGGCGCCCCGCCGAAGTTAGAGCCGCTCGGCGGCCGCCCGGCAAGGCGCGCGGCGCCGCGCCGCCGCCTGCGGGCCTCGACGGCGCGGCGCGATCCGTGCCAGCCTCGTCGCCGATTTCGCCCGTTCCGGAAGGAAACCCATGTCCGCCGCCCGTCAGCCGGCGCCGCTCGCCGGCGTCCGCGTCATCGACTACAGCCATTTTCTCGCCGGCCCGCATCTGTCGCGCTGCCTCGCCGCGATGGGGGCCGAGGTGATCAAGGTCGAGCGCCCGCCGGGCGGCGACGCCGGCCGCGCCCACGGCTATTTCAAGGACGGCCAGTCCGGCTATTTCCTCCAGCAGAACATGGGCAAGCAGGGCCTGTGCGTGAACATCAAGGATCCGCGCGGCCTCGCCCTGATGCGCGATCTGGTGAAGACGGCCGACGTGTTCGTCGAGAATTACCGCCCCGGCGCGCTCGACAAGCTCGGCCTCGGCTATGCCGAGCTGGCCAAGCTCAATCCGCGCCTGATCTATTGCTCGATCTCCGCCTACGGCCACACCGGGCCGGACGCCGCTCGCCCCGGCTTCGGCCTGATCGCCGAGGCCAAGAGCGGCGCGCTCGCCATGCTCGGCGAGCCGGGTCACGCCCCGCCGCTGCTGCGCATGCCGCTCGCCGACATGTACGCCGGCATGCACGGCGTCTCGGCGGTCTGCGCCGCGCTCTACGGCCGCGTCGCCTCCGGCCGCGGCCAGCATATCGATCTCGCGCTCTACGACTGCATGGTGTCGATGCACGACTACGCGGTGCAGCGCTACTTCATGAGCGGCGGCAAGGACATTCCGCGCCAGACCGGCAGCCACGCGCCCGATTCGCCGATCTACGGCGTCTTCGCCGCCCGCGACGGCAATCTGGTGATCGCCGCGCAGGTGGACGACGCCTGGGAGCGTCTCGCTGGCCTGATCGGCGGGCCGGCGCTCGACCCGCGCTTCCGCACGCCGGAGGGCAGGGCGACCCATTTCGAGGCGGCGACGAAGCTCGTCGCGGACTGGGCGATGGCGCAGCCCTCCACCTCCGCCTGCCTGGCGGCGCTCGACGCGGCGGGCGTGCCGGGCGCCCGCGTGCAGACGATCGATCAGGTGCTGGCCGATCCGCAGATCGCCGCCCGCGGCATGGTGGTGGAGCAGGACCATCCCGTGCTCGGCAAGGTGAGGCTGCCGAACCTGCCCTTCCGTTTTTCGGAGAGCGACACGACGCCGAAATCGCCCGCGCCCCTGCTCGGCCAGCACAACGCCGACGTGGCGCGCGGCCTCGGCCGCTCCGAGGCCGAGATCGCCGCCATGCAGGCCGACGGCGTGCTCTACGCCGAGCCGGCGGCCAGAGGCGGATGAGGCGCGCATGAGCGACCGTTACGCCCTGTTCGGCAATCCGGTGAAGCAGTCGAAATCGCCGGCGCTGCACGCGATGTTCGCCCGCGCGACCGGGCAGGACATGAGCTACGAGGCGATCGAGGCGCCGCCCGGCGGCTTTGCGGAGGCGCTGGCCGCCTTCCGCGCCGCCGGCGGCCGCGGCGGCAACGTCACCGCCCCGTTCAAGCTGGAGGCTTTCGCGGCGGCCGACTGGCTGTCGCCGCGCGCCGAGAGCGCCGGCGCGGTCAACACGCTGAAATTCGAGGACGGGCGCATCCTCGCCGACAATGTCGACGGGCTGGGCCTCAGGCGCGACGTCGAGATCAATCTCGCCCGCCCCCTCGCCGGCCGGCGCGTGCTGATATTGGGCGCCGGCGGGGCGGCGCGCGGCGCGTTGCAGCCCTTCCTCGAGGCGGGGCCGGCCGAACTCGTGCTGCTGAACCGCACCGTCGCGAAAGCCGAAGCGCTGGTCGAGCGCGTCCGCGCCCTCGGCCCGATCGCGCTGGCCGACCGCGCCCGCCTCGGCGAGCAGGCGTTCGACATCGTCGTCAACGCCACCTCGGCGAGCCTGTTCGGGCAGCGCCCCGATGTCGCCGACGGCGTGTTCGGACCGGAAACGCTCGCCTACGAACTCGCCTACGGCAAGGGGCTCACCCCTTTCCTCGCGCAGGGCCGCGCCGCCGGCGCGAGGCAACTGGCGGACGGGGTGGGCATGCTGGTCGAGCAGGGGGCGGAAGGCTTCGCCTGGTGGCGCGGCGTGCGTCCCGGAACCGCCGAGGCGCTGGCCGCGCTCCGCGTTCCGCTCGCCTGAGGGGCAGGCGGCGGCGCGCCTGAGGGGCAGGTGGCGGCGCGGCGTCGGCGCGTGCTAGCCTCGCGCCCGTCCTCGCCGGAGCCTGAAAGCGCATCATGAAGTGGGCCATCTCCTCGCTCTCCTTTCCCGACGCGCTGCAAAGGAAGATCGAGGCCGCCGCCGCTGCGGGCTTTTCGGGCTTCGAGATCTTCCATGAGGATCTGATTTATTCCGGCGTGCCGGTCGCCGACATGGCGCGCTTCGCCCGCGAACTCGGCGTCGAGATCGTCAGCCTGCAATCGCTGCGCGACTACGAGGCCGCGCCGGCCGCGCTGCGGGGCTGGAACGTCAAGCGCGCCGAGCGGATGCTCGACCTGGCCGCCGCCATCGGCGCGCGGATGCTGATCGTCTGCTCCAACACCCGCGCCGACGCGCTCGACGATCCGGCGCAGGCCGCGCGCGACCTCGCCGACCTCGCCGACCGCGCGGCGACGCGCGGCCTGTCGATCGGCTACGAGGCGCTCTCCACCGGCCGCCATGTGCGCACTTTCGAGGAGGCCAACGCCATCGTCGCGCGGGCGGACCGGCCGAACCTCGGCCTCGTCCTCGGCGTCGCCCACACGGTCTTCGCCGGCGCGGGCTTCGACGCGCTGGAGCGGCTCGACGCCAGCCGCATCGCGCTCGTGCATCTGGCCGACGTTCCGGACATCCGCATGGATCCGGCGCTGCTCAGCAGCAATTTCCGGCTGTTTCCGGGGCAGGGCGATCTGCCCTTGCGCGACCTTTATCGGCGTCTGGCGGCGATGGGTTACGCCGGCTTCCTGTCGCTGGAGATTTTCAACGACCAGATGCGCGGCCTCTCGCCCGCCGCCATCGCCGCCGACGGCGTGCGCGCCTTCGCCTGGCTGGAGAATGCGCGGGCGGACGCGCGCGAAGCCGTGCGATCCGTCGCCTTCATCGAGATCGCGGCGTTCGACGCCGACCGCGCGCGCATCGTCGCTCTGCTCCAGGCGCTCGGTTTCGCGCAGACCCATCGCCATCGCTCCAAGACCGTTTCGCTCTGGCGGCTCGGCGAGGTCTCCATCGTGCTCAACGAGGAGCCGGGCAGCGTCGCCCATTCCTATTTCCTGCTGCATGGCGCGAGCGTCTGCGCCGTCGGCTATCTCGTCGACGATCTGCCGGCCTGGCTCGAGCGGCTGAAGGCGTTCGGCTCCGGCGCCGTCGCGCTCGCCGCGCGGCCGGGCGAACTCGACATCCCGGCGATCCGCAATGTCGACGGCAGCCAGATCTTCTTTCTCGATGCGGCGACGCAGGCCGCGTTCGCCGAGGTCGATTTCGTGGCCCTCGCGCCCGCGCCGGCCAATCCGGCGGGCGTGCGCGGCGTCGACCATTTCTCGCAGGCGGTGGAGCCGGCCGAGTTCTATCAGGCGCAGCTCTTCTGTCGCAGCGCGCTCGGCTTCGAGAAAGGCGGGCAGGTCGGCCTCATCGATCCGCATGGCGCCGTGCAGAGCCGCAACATGCGCAATCGCGACGGCGCCGTGCGCCTGTCGATCAACGCCTCGTCGGCCGCCAATTCGACGACGCGCCGTTTTCTCGGCGCGGCGATGGGGGCGGGCTATCAGCACTTCGCTTTCGCCTGCGACGACATCTTCGCGCTCGCGGGCCGCGTCGATCCGGCGATGGTGCTGCAAATTCCGGCGAGCTACTACGACATTCTGGCGCTGCGCTTCGATCTCGATCCGGCGCTGATCGAGCGGCTGCGCCGCGGCAACATCCTCTACGACGAGGACGCGAAAGGGGCGTTACTTCCAGCTCTACACGCGCGAGGTGAACGGCCTGTTCTTCGAGATCGTGCAGCGCGAGGGCTATGCCGGCTTCGGCGCCGTCAACGCGCCCGTGCGCATGGCCGCGCAGACGCGCGACGCCGAAGAGACGCAGGCGGTGATCGCCAGCCTCGACATGGATTGAGGGCGGCGCCCGGACGACCCCGCCTCGTCGCCGTCGGCCTCACCCCTTCGCGGCGGAGACCGCCTTCGCCTCGGCGCGCAGAAAGTCGATCAGGCTCTCGGCGTAGTTGGAGGGCGGCGCGTCGGCGTTGGTCGCCACATAGGTCATGAAGCGCGAGGGCGGGTCGAGCGGCAGCTTCACGACGCCCGGCGGCGTTCCGCCCGCCACCGAAAAGGCGTCGATCACGGCGACGCCGAGCTTCTTGGCGACAAGGCCGATGACGGTGTGCGCGTAACGCGCCTGAATGGCGAGGTCGAGCGTTCGGCCCGCCTCCAGGAACGGCCGCGCGATATGCGCGCCGTAAGGGTCGCCGGGGTCGAAGCCGATCAGCGGATGGTCGAGCAGCATCGGCACGGTGACGCTCTTACGTTTCGCCAGCGCATGGTCGGCGGGAACCAGCGCCACCAGCGAGCACGGCGCGAGCTGCTGGAACAGCAGGGCGGGATGGTCGAGCTTGTAGCTCAGCGCCACCATCTCGCCCTTCTTCAGCAACAGGTAGTCGATCGCCTCCTCGATCTTCAGCACGTCGAGTTTCATCATCAGATCGGGATAGGCGCTTCTGAGCCGGGCGATGGCGCCGGGCAGCACCGCCTGCGAGATCGACGACACCGAGGCGAAGGAGAACACCGAATTCGCCCCGCTGCGCACGCGGCCGATGGCGAAGTTCAGATCCTCGATCTTGCGGAACACGTCCTGCATCTGCGCGAAAACGTCGCGCGCCGCATGGGTCGGCACGTAGCGTCCGTGCTGGCGCGAGAACAGCCTGAGGCCGAGCAGGCCCTCGGCGTGCTTCATCGCGCGGCTTATGCCGGGGGCCGACACGTTCAGGAGATCGGCCGCCCCGTTGACCGTGCCGGTGACCATGATCGCCCGGATGATCTCGATCTGTCGCAGCGTCAGCATGGCCGCCTCCCGCGCATGAAATTAACATGATGTTTCGTAAACGGCAATTCTGGATATTGGAGGCAATTGGCGGGCGGGCCTAGACCTTTGGCAGGGAGAAACGAGGGCGCAATGCTCAACCTGCCGAAGACGGTTCTGATCGAGGACGAGGCGCTGCGGGACGGGCTTCAGAACGAGAAGCGCCTGTTCTCCGTCGCCGAAAAGCTCGAGCTCGTCGCCGCCATCGCGGACGCAGGCGTGCGGCGCATTCAGGTCGGCTCCTTCGTCTCGCCCCGATGGGCGCCGCAGATGGCCAACACGGACGAGCTGTTCGCCGCGCTGCCGCCGCGCGAAGGCGTCGTCTATTCCGGCCTCGTTCTGAACGCCGCCGGCCTCGACCGCGCGCTCGCCGTGGGCGCGAGGCATCTGTCGATTTCGGTCTCGGCCAGCGAGACGCACAGCCGCAAGAACACGAACAAATCCGTCGACGCGGCGCTCGCCGACATTCTGCCGACGATCGAGCGCGCGCTCGCCGCGGGCGTCGCGGTGCGCGCCGGCGTGCAGTCCGCGCTCGGCTGCGGCTACGAGGGCGACGTCGATCCCGCGCAGGCGCTGCGCATCGCGCGTCTCTATCGCGACGCCGGCGTGCGTGAGATCAACATCGCCGACACGGCGGGCCTCGCCGATCCGCAACGCGTTCACCGCCTCGTCACGCTGCTGCGCGAGGCGCTCGGCGACGAGGTGACCCTGTCGCTGCATCTGCACGACACGCGCGGCCTCGGTCTCGCCAACATGCTCGCCGGCCTGCAGGCGGGCGTGACCGTGTTCGACGCCGCCGTCGGCGGCCTCGGCGGCTGCCCCTTCATTCCGGCCGCCACCGGCAACATCGCCACCGAGGACGCGGTCTTCGCGCTTGAGCGCATGGGCGTGGCGACCGGGATCGACTGGACGAAGCTGCAGCCTGTCGCGCTGCGACTGGCCGGGCTCGTCGGCCGCAAGTTGCCGAGCCGCATGGCCTATATCGACGCGGCCGCGTGAGGAGAGACCGCATGGCCCTGCAATTCTCCCTCGCCCATCTCACGGTTCTCGGCCTCGCCCCGCCGGAGATGACCTATGTCGCCGCCCGCGCCGGCTACGATTTCGTCAGCCTGCGCCTGATCCCGATGCGCACGCCCGGCGAGCCGGCCTATCTGCCGGGCGACCGCGCGATGATCGCGGCGACGCGCGCCGCGCTGCGCGAAACCGGCGTGAGCATGCTCGACCTTGAACTCGCCTGCATCACGCGCGACCGCGATCCGGCGAGCTACGAGCCGGCGATCGAGGCGGCCGCCGAACTCGGCGCGCGCCACGTCATCTCCTCGGCATGGACGAAGGAGCGCGACGACCGCGATTTCGTGGTCGAGCGTTACGCCGCGATCTGCGATCTGGCTGCCAGATACGGCCTCACCGTCGATCTCGAATTCCCCACCTTCTCGCGCCTGCGCAATCTCGCCGAGGCGGTCGACATCCTGCGCGCCGCCGACCGGCCGAATTGCGGCCTGCTCGTCGACTCGCTCTATTTCCATTTCGGCCGCGTGAAGCCGGCCGAACTCGCCGCTCTGCCGCGATCCTGGTTCCACTTCCTCCATATCGCCGATACGCGCCGCGACGTGCCCGACACGGCCGACGGCATGAAGAAGATCGCCCGCGAGGATCGCCTTTATCTCGGCGAAGGCTGCATCGATTTCGCAGCCCTGATGGCGAGCGTTCCCGAGGTTCCGCTCTCCATCGAACTGCCCAATGCGCGTCGCGCGCGCGAACTCGGCTTCGAGGGGCACGCGCGCCTGTGCCTGCAGACGGCGCGCAATCATCTCGAAAACCACCTTCCCGACCAACGCCGCCGCGCCGCTGGCGCGCACGGCTGAACGAACGACGCAAGGAGACGCCCGATGGCCCGCGAAATCACCCCGGAAGAAATCCAGCAGGTCGCCGACATGGTGGCGCGCGGCCGCGCCGCCATGGAGGAGATCAGGGACTACGATCAGGAGCGCGTCGACCGCCTTGTGCGCGCGCTCGGCTGGGCGTGCGGCAACGAGAAGACCTTCGTGCGCATCGCCCAGATGGGCGTCGACGAGAGCGGCATCGGCGACCGCGCTGGCCGCGGCGGCAAGCGCGGCAAGGTGCTCGGCGTGCTGCGCGACGCGCTGCGCCAGCAGAGCGTCGGCGTGATCGAGGTCGACGAGGCCAAGGGGCTCGTCAAGATCGCCAAGCCCGCCGGCGTCATCGCCTCGCTGATCCCGACGACGAACCCCGAGCTGACGCCGCCCGTCACCGGCATCTACGCCCTCAAGGCGAAGGACGCGGTGATCTTCTCGCCGCATCCGCGCTCGAAGAAGACGACCGCCGAGATGGTGCGGGTGATGCGCGAGACGATGAAGCAGCTCGGCGCGCCTGCCGACATCTTTCAGGTGGTCGAGAATCCCTCCATTCCCCTCACCGGCGAGCTGATGGCGCACTGCGACCTCACGCTGGCGACCGCCGGCAAGCCGATGGTGAAGGCGGCCTATTCCTCCGGCAAGCCGGCCTACGGCGTCGGCGCGGGCAACTCGACGATGGTCATCGACGAGACCGCCGACATCAAGGAGGTGGCCTACAATTCGCGCGTCTCCAAGACCTCCGATTACGGCTCGGGCTGCTCGGCGGACGGCAATCTGCTGATCGACGATCGCATCTACGACGCGCTGCGCGACGCGCTCGTCGCCGAAGGCGGCTATCTCTGCAACGGCGAGGAGAAGGCCAAGCTCGAGAAGGCGCTGTGGGATGCGCACGGCCATCGCACCATCGACACGGTGGCGGTCTCCGCCCAGCGCATCGCCGAGATCGCAGGTTTCAAGGTGCCCGACAGCGCCAAATTCATCATGGTCGAGCACGACAAGATCGGCAAGGACCAGAAGTTCTCCTCCGAGAAGTTGTGCGTCGTGATGGCGCTGTTCAAATATCACGGCTGGAGCGACGCCCTCGCCAAGGTCCGGGAGATCTACAAGGTCGGCGGCACCGGCCACTCCTGCGGCATTTACTCGTTCGACGACGAGCACATCATGTCGCTGGCGCATGTCGCGCCGGTCAGCCGCATGATGGTGCGCCAGCCGCAATCGAAGGCGAACGCCGGCTCCTTCACCAACGGCATGCCGATGACCTCCTCGCTGGGTTGCGGCGTGTGGGGCGGCAACATCACCAACGAAAACGTGTCGCTGAAGCATTATCTCCAGACGACCTGGGTTTCGAAGCCGATCCCCGAGGACCGCCCCTCCGACGAGTGGCTGTTCGGCGAATTCTACAACACCGCGACGATGTGAGCCGCGCCGCCGCCCGCACCGCGCGGGCGGCCCCGACAACGATGACGCGCGCGAGGCGGCGGAGGAAACGATGAAAGATCTGATTTCGAACCAGCTGGTGAAATATCTCGAGCGTCGCGGCGTCGGGCACATGTTCGGCCTGTGCGGACACACCAATATCGCGGTGCTCTCCGCCCTCGCCAATTCGAAGATCCAGTTCGTCGTGGTGCGCCACGAGCAGATCGCCTCGCACGCCGCCGACGCCTACGCGCGCGTCACCGGCAAGGCCTCGGTGCTGCTGTCGCATCTGGGCCCCGGCCTCACCAACGCCTCGACCGGCGTCGCCAACGCCGCGCTCGATTGCATCCCGATGGTCGTGATCGCCGGCGACATTCCGAGCTACTACTACGGCAAGCACCCGCATCAGGAAGTGAACCTGCATGCGGACGGCTCGCAGTTCGAGATCTATCGTCCCTTCGTCAAGCGCGCCTGGCGCGTCGACACGCCTGAGCTTCTGCCCGAGATCGTCGAGAAGGCCTTCGCGCTGGCCGAGAGCGGCCAGCCCGGCCCCGTCCTCGTCAACGTGCCGATGGATTTCTTCTCGCGCGAGATCGACGTCGCGCTCTGGGATCGGCTCAATCACAACACGAAGAAGCTCGTCGCGCCCGCGCTGGACGAGGAGACCGCCGAGCGCATCGTCAAGGCGCTGGGCGAGGCGGACCGCCCGCTGATCTACGCCGGCGGCGGCGTGCTGCTCGCCAAGGCCGCCGACGAGCTGCGCGCCTTCGTCGACCACATGTCGATCCCGGTCGCGCATTCGCTGATGGGCAAGGGCGCGCTCGCCGATGATCATCCGCTCACCCTCGGCATGACCGGCTTCTGGGGCACGAAGTTCGTCAACGGCAAGTGCCTGGCGGCGGATTGGCTGATCGGCCTCGGCACGCGCTTCAAGGAGGCGGACTGCTCCTCCTGGTATCCCGACTTCACCTTCAACATTCCGCCGACGAAGCTGATCCACATCGACATCGAGCCGCAGGAGATCGGCCGCAATTTTCCCACCGAGATCGGCGCCGTCGCCGATCTGAAGCAGGCGCTGAAGACGCTGCTGCGCGTGGCCAAGCGCCTCTATCCGAACGGTCGCAAGGACGATGCGCTGAAGGCCGAGATCGCCGACTACCGCAAGACCTTCGTCGCCTCCAACCAGAAGATGGCGACCTCCGACGCCTTCCCGATGATGCCCGAGCGCATCCTCGCCGACGTGCGCGCCGCCATGCCGCGCGACGGCATCCTGACGACGGATGTGGGCTGGAACAAGAACGGCGTCGGCCAGCAGTTCCCGATCTTCACGCCGGGCTCGGTGCTGACGCCGGGCGGATTTGCAACGATGGGCTTCGGTCCGCCGGCCGCGCTCGGCGCCAAGCTCGCCGCGCCGAACCGCGTCGTCGTCTCGATGGTCGGTGACGGCGGCTTCGGCCAGAATCCGGCCATGCTCGCCACCGCGCGCGAGATGAACATCGCCGCGATCTGGGTGGTGATGAACAACAACGCCTTCGGCACCATCGCCGGCTTGCAGAAGGCCCATTACGGGCTGACGCTCGGCACGGTCTTCCCGAAGGACGCGGGCGAGCAGCTGCCGAATTACGCGGCGATCGCCGAGGCCTATGGCGTCAAGGGCGTGCGCGTGCGCTCGGCGGCGGAATTCCGGCCGGCGCTCGAGGCGGCCATCGCCTCTGGCCAGCCCTGCGTGATCGATGTCGCGATGATCAACAATCCGACGCCGACCTCGGGACACTGGAACATTCTCGATATCTATTCGCCCGGCAAGCACGTCTCGCACGTCGCCACCGACTGACGCGGCGTGTTGACGCCGCAGGGCGCGCGCTTAGGCTGCGCGCGCCTCATTTTCAGGAGACACGGATGTCCCGCCTCGTTTTCGTTCTCAACGGCCCCAATCTCAACCTGCTCGGCAAGCGCCAGCCGCACATCTACGGCCATGAGACGATGGCCGACGTCGAGGCGATGTGCCGCAAGGCCTGCGGCGAGAACGGGCTGGAGCTGCGCTACCACCAGTCCAATCGCGAATACGAGCTGATCGACTGGATTCACGAGGCGCGCGAGATCGCCGGCGGGATCGTCATCAATCCGGGCGCCTTCACCCACACCTCGGTGGCGATCCTCGACGCGTTGAACACGTTCGACGGGTCGGTGATCGAGTGCCACATCTCGCAGGTTCACAAGCGCGAGGCGTTCCGGCACCACTCCTACGTCTCGATGCGCGCCGACGCGGTCCTCGCCGGCTTCGGCACGCAGGGTTACGTGCTGGCGCTGCTGCGCATGGCCCATCTGTTCGACGCGCGCAAATAGGCGCCTGGACAACCGCTCATGAACATTTCCGGCAAGACGGCGCTCATCCCGCACATCGGCTACCCGACGTCCTCGTTCAAGGCGCCGATGATCTACAATCCCTGGTTCGAGGCCAGGGGGATCGACGCGCTCGTGGTGCCGATGGGCGTGCCGGCGGAGGCGGCGGCCGCGCTGCCGACCATCTTCGCCTTCACGAATTTTCACGGCGCGCTCATCACCATGCCGCACAAGGTGGCGGTGGTGGCGATGCTCGACGAGACGAGCAAGGCGGTGCGCGTCGCCGGCGCCTGCAACGCGGTGCGCCGCATGCCGGACGGGCGCCTCGTCGGCGACCAGTTCGACGGCGAGGGCTTCGTGCGCGGCGTGCGGCTGAAGGGCCGAGCGATCGAGGGCGCGCGTGTCTTCGTCTGCGGCTCCGGCGGCGTCGGCTCGGCGATCGCCGCCTCGTTCGCGGGCGCGGGCGTCGGCGCGCTCTCGCTCTTCGACGTCGACACGGCGGCCATGGAGCGGCTCGGCGAGCGCCTGTCCGTCGTCTACCCGGACCTGCCGGTCAGCGTCGGCGTCAACGATCCGGCCGGTTTCGACATCGTCGTCAACGCCACCCCGCTCGGCATGAATCCCGGCGATCCGCTGGCGATGGACGTCTCCCGCATCGCGCCGGAGACCTTCGTCGGCGAGGTGGTGATGAAGCAGGAGACGACGGCCTTCCTCGCCGCCGCGCGGGCGCGCGGCTGCGCCACGCAGGTCGGCATCGACATGCTCTACGAGATGATCCCGGCCTACATCGAGTTCTTCGGCTTCGGAACGGCGACCGCCGCCGAGCTGCGTTCGCTGGCGCGCGTCAGCTATTGAGGGGCGGGCCGAAATTAACATGAGGTTATGTGGAGCGGGGACCTTGTGCTTTGCAGTTACGACCTGGGTCTGAAAATCTGCGGTCGCGAAAATCCGCTCGTCGGATCGGCGCCGGAAACGGCGCCCCATTGGGGAGGTAGGAAAATGAAGAAGATTTGGCTCGCGGCAGCGGTCGCTTTCGGCGTCATGGCCGGCCCGGCTCTGGCGCAATTTCCCAACAAGGAAATCCAGGGCGTCATCCAGTGGGGCGCCGGCGGCTCGACCGACGTCGTCAGCCGCTCGGTCACCCCGCATGCGGAGGCCGCGCTCGGCGGCAAGGTCGTGTTGCAGAACGTCACCGGCGGCGTCGGCGCGATCGGCCTCAACAAGGCGGCCGATGCGGCGGCGGACGGCTACACGCTGCTCTACGGCGCGGAGAACCCGCTGCTCTACAAGGTGATGGGCCTCGGCCAGAAGGACTATGCGGACTTCGTTCCGGTCAACGTCATCGCGCGCGGCACGGCGATCCTCGTCGCCCGCAACGACGCGCCGTTCAACACGTTCGACGAGATGCTGGCCTACATCAAGGCCAATCCGAAGGCGGTGAAGTTCGGCTCGACCGGCCCCGGCGGCCTGCCCTCCGTCGTCACGGCGATGATCAACTCCAAGACGCCGATCCAGGTGACGGCGGTCCCTTACGACGGCGACGGCCCGGCGCTCACCGCGCTGCAGGGCGGCGCCATCGACGTGATGCCCGCCGTCGTCGGCGCCGCGATCGAGAACATCCGCGCCGGCCGCATCAAGGCGCTGACCGTGATCGACACCGCCGCCCACCCGGCGCTGCCGAACGTCAAGGCGATCACGGATACGCACCCCGAGTTCAAGCAGTATCTGCCCTGGGGTCCGTTCTTCGGCGTCTTCGTCAAGAAGGGCACGCCGGACGATGTGACCAAGAAGCTGGTCGACTCCTTCGCCGCCGGCGCCAAGAACGCCGACTTCCTGAAGATGATGGAAGGGCGCGCCTTCACCATGCTGAACCTGTCGGGCAAGGAGGCGGACGCCTTCCTCGGCAAGTGGCAGTCGACGACCGCCTGGCTGTTGCAGGACGCCGGCATGGCCAAGAACTCGCCCGACAAGTTCGGCATTCCCAAGCCCTGATCGAACGGGCCGCCGCGTCGGCGGATGCGGCGGCCCTTTTTCGACAATCCATGAAAACGATGGCGACGGCCGCATCCAAGAGGCCGCGCGCGGAGGAACGCGACCATGCGCGAGGGACATATCAGGCGGCCAGGCGAGGCGGTGTTCTCGCTTCTCGTCGCCGCATTCAGCCTCTTCCTGCTCTGGAAGGCCTACGAGATCGACGGCTTCTCGTCGCTGTCCTCCTCCGGCGCGCTGCCGATGGGCGCGGCCGCAACCATGGTGGTGAGCTCCTTCGTCATCGCCTGGAAGACGGTGAAGAGCGAACAGGACAAGGCCGAGACGTTCTGGACGAACATCCTCCCGCGCGACGTCTGGATCGGGGTCGCCCTCATCGTCGGCTACGCCGTGCTGCTCGTGCCGCTCGGCTTCCTGCCGACATCGTTCATCTTCCTCGTGGCGATGATCAAGGCGCTGTCCGGCCGCCCGATGTTCTTCTGCCTGTGGACCTCGGCGGTGACCCTGGCCTCGATCTACATCGTCTTCCGCCTTGTCTTCGCGGTGCTGATGCCGGAGGGGATCGTGCCCGAGGGGCAGATCATCGCCTGGTTCGGATCGCTCTTCTCGGGAGGCAAGTGAGATGACCGGCTTCTCCGCCTTCTTCACCCCCTTCATCGAGCCCAAGCTGCTCTTCCTCATCGCGACGGGCACCTGGGCCGGCATTTACATCGGCGCCATCCCCGGCCTGTCGGTGACGATGGCGGTGTCGATCCTGATCTCCTTCACCTTCTCGTGGGACGTGCTGCCGGCGCTGGCGCTGATGTCGGGCATCTACATGGGCGGCGTCTACGGCGGCTCGCGCACCGCGATCCTGCTCAACATCCCCGGCGCGCCGGCGGCCATCGCCACCTCGCTCGACGGCTATCCCCTCGCCCAGAAGGGACAGGCGGGCGAGGCCATCGGCATCACCACGACGGTCTCCTTCTTCGGCGGCATGCTCGGCATTCTGGTGCTCGCCACCGCCGCGCCCATCGTCTCCGAATTCGCCGTGCGCGTGCAGCCGCGCGACTACATGATGCTGGCGATCCTCGGCCTGCTGCTCGTCGGCTCGCTGTCGGGCGAAAGCCTCATCAAGGGCGTTTTCGCCGGCGCCTTCGGCCTGCTCATCGGCACCGTCGGCATGGACCCGCTCACTGTCGCCGATCGTTTCACCTTCGGCTTCGACTCGCTGCGCGCCGGCATCTCCTTCGTCGCCGTGATGATCGGCATGTTCGGCATCTCCGAGGCGCTCGTGCAGCTGCACGACGTGCACAAGGAGGCGGTGCGCCAGAACATCAGCCGCATCGTGCCGTCCTGGGCGACGATCCTCAAGCACATGCCCCTGTCGCTGCGCTGCTCGACGATCGGCGTCATCATCGGCGCGCTGCCCGGCACCGGCGGCGACATCGCCGCGCTGATGGCTTACGATCACGCCAAGCGCACCGTGAAGAACCCGGAGGTGCCGTTCGGGCAGGGCGCCATCGAGGGTCTCGTCGCTCCCGAAACGGCCAACAACGCGGCCGTCGGCGGCGCCTACATTCCGATGATGACGCTCGGCATTCCCGGCGACTCCGTCACCGCGATCATGATCGGCGCGCTGTTCATCCACGGCCTCAATCCGGGGCCGATGCTGATGGTCGATAAGCCGGACATGTTCTGGTACATCGTCGGCTCGCTGACCCTCGGCACGATCTTCATGCTGATCTTCGGCCTCACCGGCATCCGCATCTTCGTGAAGGTCGTCGAGATGCCGCGCACCGTGCTGCTGCCGATGATCATCCTGCTGTCGATCGTCGGCGCCTATGCGGTGAACAACTCGCTGACGGACGTCTACTGGACGCTCGGCTTCGGCGTGCTCGGCTACTTCATGAAGTGCTACGGCTACCAGCTCGGGCCGGTCATCCTCGGCGTCATCCTGTCGCGCCTGCTCGACGACAACTGGCGGCGCGCCATCATCTCCGATCAGGAGAGCCTGTGGCTGTTGCTGAAGGGCACGCTGATGAGCCCGCTGTCGATCGTGCTGTTCGGCTCGATCCTCTTCCTCCTCGTGTCGAAGACGCAGCTCTACAGGAGTCTCGTCGGCAAGAAGGCCTGACGACAAGTCGAACGGCGGGCCTCGGCCCGCCGTTCGCGTAGGGAGACGACGATGGATTTCCTGCTGAGCGACGAGCAGCGCATGCTCGTCGAAACCGTGCGCGGCTTCATTGCGGCGGAACTCGCCCCGCTCGAGGACGAGGTTGAGGAAACCGGCGTCCTGCGGCCGGAACTGGCGCGCGCCATCCACGAGAAGTCGAAGGCGCTCGGCCTCTATGCGATGAACATTCCGGTCGAGCATGGCGGCGGCGGCCTCAGCGCCGTCGATCACATGCTGGCCGAAGAGCAGTTCGGGCATACGACCGACATTCTCATCCGCCGCGCCTTCGGCAATGTCTACGAGATGCTGCTCGAATGTCGCGGCGAGCAGGTGGAGCGCTGGCTGCGCCCCTGCGTGCGCGGCGAGCGCGTCTGCTCGATCGCCATCACCGAGCCCGGCGCCGGCTCGGACGCGGCCGGCATCCGCACCCGCGCCGTGCGCGACGGCGCCGGCTGGCGGCTCACCGGCAACAAGCACTTCATCTCGGACGGTCTCGTCTCGGATTTCTTCCTCGTCACCGCCGTCACCGATCCGGCGGCCGGCGCGCGCGGCGTCTCGATGTTCCTCGTCGACAAGGGGCTGCCGGGCTTCGCCATCGGCCGCGACCAGCCGATGATGGGCCTGCGCGGCACCAGCCATGTCGAGCTGTTCTTCGACGATACGCCGCTCGAGCCCGTCGCGTTGCTCGGGCAGGAGGGGCAGGGCCTGCGTCTGGCGCTCGCAACGCTCGGTCGCGTGCGTCTGGCCCAGGTCGGCGCCCGCGCCGTCGGCAAGGCGACGCACGTGCTGACGAAGCTCGTCGACCATGCGCGCGAGCGCAAGCAGTTCGGCAAGCCGCTCGGCGACTTCCAGATGGTGCAGCAGATGATCGCCGACTCGATCATCGAGGTGAACTGCGCGCGCCTGCTGCTGCTGCGCGCGGCGGCCGAACTCGACGCCGGGCGCGACGGCCGCGACCTCATCGCCATGGTGAAGGTCAACGCCGCCGAGACGCTCGGCCGCGTCGTCGACCGCGCGGTGCAGGTGTTCGGAGGCATGGGCTTCTGCAAGGATCTGCCGATCGAGCGCTATTATCGCGACGCGCGCATCTACCGCATCTTCGACGGCGCCTCCGAGATCCACCGCTTCACCATCGCCCGCAACGCCATGAAGCAGGGCCCCGCGCTCTTCGACATCGGCGCCTGAACCGGGCGCCTGAACCGGGCGCTGGCCGCCACGCGTCGCGCTCCGCCGCTATGTGTGAACCTATTCACATTGCACGGATTTGTGACTTTTTTCACGCTTTCGCCGGCGGCTCCGGTCTCCTAGCATCGGGTCAAATCGACCCCGCTTCGGAGCCGCCATGCCCACCCTTCGCGTTCCCCAGGACTTCGCCTCGATCGGTCAGGCCGTGGCCGCCGCCGCCGCCGGCGACACCATCCTCGTCGATCCGGCCTATGGCGTTGCGGAGAGCGTCACGGTCGGCGTGAACAACCTGACGATCTCGGCCAGCGCCTCGACGCCGCTCATCACCGTCACGCTGCTCGCCTCGGCGGTGAACTTCACCGCGACCGGCACTAACGACACCGAGGTCTACGCCAGCACCTCCCTCGCCATCAACAACACGATCCACGGCAACGACGGCGACAATTTCATTCGCGGCGGCGCGGGCGACGACACGATCGACGGCGGCGCCGGCTTCGATTGGGCGGATTTCCGCTTCTCGGCCGCGCCGGTCACGGTCACGCTGACGGACGTCGTCGCCGGCCATTCCGGCGGCACGGCGACGGGCGACGGCTCGGACACGTTGATCGACATCGAGCGCGTTCGCGGCTCCACGGCGGCCGACACGCTGACCGGCAACGCCGAGGACAACTGGTTCCGCGGCGGAACCGGCGACGACGCGATCGACGGCAAGGCTGGCTTCGACTGGGTGGACTACCGCAACGCCTCGAATTCGGTGACGGTGACGTTGACGGACGGCGCCGGTGGCCACACCGGCGGCTCGTCCTCCGGCGCGGACGGCGCCGACACATTGACCGACATCGAGGCGATCCGCGGCGGCGACTTCGCCGACACGCTCACCGGCAACTCGCAGAACAACTGGCTGCGCGGCCGCGCCGGCGCCGACATTCTCGACGGCAAGGGCGGCGAGGACACGGCCGACTACGGCAACGCCGGCGGTTCCGTGACGGTGACGCTCACCAACATGGTCGCCGGCCACACCGGCGGCTCGTCCTCCGGCGCGGACGGCGCCGACACGCTGACCGACATCGAGAACATCGCCGGCGGCGACTTTGCCGATGCGCTGACCGGCAACGCGGAAGACAATCTGCTGCGCGGCCGCGGCGGCGCCGACACACTGGATGGCGGCGACGGCTTCGACACGGCCGACTATTCCACCGCCGCAGGTTCGGTGACGGTGACGCTCACCAACATGGCGGACGGCCACACCGGCGGCTCGTCGTCGGGCGCGGACGGAAACGACACGCTGATCGACATCGAGGAGGTTCGCGGCTCCGATTTCGCCGATGTGATCACCGGCAACGACGAGGACAACTTCCTGCGCGGCAACAATGGCGCCGACATCCTGAACGGCGCCGGCGGTTTCGACTGGGTGAGCTACGGGGCCGCCACAGGCGCCGTCACCGTCACCCTGACGGACGCCGTGGCCGGCCACACCGGCGGCTCCTCGTCAGGCGCGGACGGCGCCGATGCGCTGACCGACATCGAGGGCATGACCGGCAGCGCCTTCGGCGACACCATGACCGGCAACTCGGCCGACAACTGGCTGCGCGGCAACGCCGGCGCCGACACGCTGAACGGCGCGGCCGGCGAGGACTGGGCCGACTACAAATTCGCGACCGGCGCGGTGACGGTGACGCTGACCAACGCGGTCGGCGGCCACACCGGCGGCTCCTCGTCGGGCGCCGACGGCAATGACACGCTGATCGACATCGAGGACGTGCGAGGCGGCGATTTCAACGATTCGCTGACCGGCAATTCGAGCGACAACAAGCTGCGCGGCGGACTTGGGAACGACACGATCAACGGCGGCGCCGGACTCGATTTCGCGAGCTACCGCAACGCCTCCGCGGCGGTGACGGTGACGCTGACGAACGCGGTCGGCGGCCACACCGGCGGCTCCTCGTCGGGCGCGGACGGCAATGACACGCTGATCGACATCGAGGGTGTCGGCGGCTCGGATTTCGCCGACACGCTGACCGGCAACGCCGGCGCCAACATCCTCGACGGTCGCCTCGGCGCCGACACGCTGAACGGCGGGGCGGGCCTCGATGCGGCCGAGTATCGCTTCGCCGAAGGTTCCGTGACGGCCACGCTGACGGATGCGGTCGGCGGCCACACCGGCGGCTCGTCGTCGGGCGCGGACGGCGTCGATGTGCTGATCGACATCGAGAACCTCATCGGCTCGGACTTCGCCGACACGCTTGTCGGCAACTCGGCCGTCAACGTTCTGACCGGCCTTGACGGGGCCGACCGCCTCGACGGCAAGGGCGGCCGCGACACGATGATCGGCGGCCTCGGCGACGACGTCTACGTCGTCGACCTCGCCACCGACGTGGTCACGGAACTCGCGAACGAAGGCGTCGACACCGTCGAGGCCTCGGTCACATGGCGCATGGCCGCCAATGTCGAGAAGCTCGTGCTTGCCGGATCGGCGGCGATCGGCGGCGTCGGCAACGACCTCGCCAACGACATCACGGGCAACGGCGCGGCCAATGCGATCTCCGGCGGGCTCGGCGGCGACACGATCCGCGGCGGCCTCGGCGCCGACAATCTCGACGGCGGCGCCGGCGACGATTTCCTCTACGGCGAGGGCGGCAATGACGGCTTCCGCGCCGGCACGGGCGCCGACCTGTTCGACGGCGGCGCCGACACCGACGCGGTGAACTATTCCACCGCCACCAGCGCGGTGGTCTATCTCGACGGCTCCGGCGTCAACGCCGCCGGCGCGGCCGGCGACACGCTCGTGGGAATCGAAAATCTCGTCGGCTCGGCGACGGGCGTCGACGTCTTCGTCGGCGACGGCGCCGCCAACCGCCTCACCGGCAATGGCGGCAATGACCGCCTCACGGGCCGCGCCGGCGCCGATATTCTGGAGGGCGGCGACGGCAATGACCGGCTCGTCGGCGAGCAGGACAACGACGTGATGACCGGCGGCGGCGGATCGACACCTTCGTGTTCAACCTCGCGCCGAACGCCGGCGGCGTCGACCGCGTCACCGATTTCGAGGCCGGGATCGACAAGCTCGAGATCGACGCCTCGCTGTTCGGCGGCGGCCTCGCGGCGGGCGGGGCGGTGAGCCTCGTCTCGGGCTCGACGCCCTCCTCGGCGGGCTTCGCCGCCGGCGTGTTCCTCTACGACACCGACGACGGCTTCCTCTACTGGGACGCCGACGGCCAGGGCGCCGGCGCCCGCGTCTCCATCGTCCGCCTGCAAAACCTGCCGACCCTGACGACGGCCGATTTCACCGTCGTGGCGTAAGTGTGACGCGTCAGAACCACAGCGAAGCGCGCACCGAGGCGCTGAGCGTCAGGAAGTGATCCGTCGGAAACGCACGTAGATGGACGGAGACGGCGCGCGGCGCCGTCCCGTCCGCCCTCGAAACCTCGTAGGCAAGGCTTGCGATCGGCGCGATGCGGCGACGCCGGTCGGCGATTCGCACGCGCAAAAAATCAGATCGCGCGAAAGCCGTCGTGTCGGACAGATAGGCGAAGACGCCGACGCCGCCGAAGACCGTATGCCGCGCGCCGCGTCCCGCATGCGACCAAAGCGCCGTCTCGTACAGGCTCGCCACGCCGAAGTAGTTCGTCGTGAAATCAAGCGTCGTCGGATCGATGAGGACGCCGAGCCCCGACGGCGCCCGCACGCGCAGTCGGTTGAAATCGAATACGCCGATCAGGGAGAGGCGGGTCTGCGCGCTCCGCCGGATCGCCAGCGCCGGAGTCTCTATCGACGCGCCGAATTCGACGCCGGGCGACGCCTTGTAGGACCACGACGCGTCCGCAGGCAGACTGCCGTCCGGCAGCAAGAGATCGAGCCATCGCGGCCTGCCGGAAGGCCCCGCCGACACTGCGCCGCCGCCGAACAGGCGGCGCAACGCGCGCCGCGCCGCCGGCCCGACATACACGTCGAAGGCGCCCACATGCGTCGACTTCGTAAGGCCGACAAAAAGCGTGATGTCTCCAAGATTAGTCCGCACGGTCGTCCCTGCCTCTTCGGCGGTCGACGGCGCGCGTGCGAGGGCAAGTAAAGTCCCGACCAGCAATATTAGCGAGACGAAACGTCGCATCTTCTCGAATGCTCCGAGCAGCCGGAATCGAATACGAATTGGTCATTGCGTCAAATTGTTTCTCGCAGGGGGGACGAATGGTCACGACTGTCATCAATCCGGGCTGGACCGATCTTGGCGCGGATCTCAAGACCACGGTCGACACGCTCTTCACCTTCGACTTCGCCACAGAGCTCGACGTGGTGAAGACCGCCTTCGCGAATGACCTCATGCATCCCACGGCGCTCGGCGCCTCGCTGATCGAGCTGAGCGACGGAGCGGGCTCGGTCGTGCGTTTCGAAGGCAGTGGCTTCGGGCCGATCGTGATCGACACGACGCTCGACGACGCGCTCGCCGCCTTTCTCGACGCGGTCGACAATTTCGACGGCAGCGCCGGCGGCGTCTTGTCGAACATCGTCGTCACGCGCGACGGCGTCGAGGTGCTTCGTCTCAGCCTCACGCCGACCTCGTGGACCCTCCAGTCGGGGACCGAATCGCTCACGATCAACGGCCACCTGCCGACCTCGCTGGCGGAGGTCAACGCCGCTTACGCCGAGCTCGTCGATCCCGTCACCGGCGGGCTGAAGACGACCTACAATCCGGCTACCTCGGTTCTCAAGAATTACGACGTGACGGGAATCGTCGCCATGTCGGACGGCTCGCAGCGCGCCGCGCTCACCTATTCTGCGTCCGGTGGAAGCCTGACTTTCGGCGACTTCACATTGGACATGACGGGCGCCTTCCCGACCAAGGCGTCCGACGTCGCGAGCGTGCTCGTGAACGGCGCCCAGGGGCTCACGAGCGGCTTCGTGCTCAACAGCGGAACGTTGGTCAACACCGCGACCGGCGAGACGATCGGCAGCATCGCCGGACCTTTGGATTTGGCCGGTCCGTCCCTGTTCGCATCCGACGGCGCCGACGTCCTGACGATCAACGGCGTCAATACCGCCGCCGGCGACGACTTCAATCTCGGCGGCGGAAACGACACGGTGAACGTCCAGATCGATTTGCCGACGACGCCCGAGCCATACATGTCCTATCAGGTTTCGACGGTGTGGCTCGATGGCGGCGACGGCGTCGACACGATCAATCTCGGCGGAAGCCCGAACGCGGTGAACGTGCGGCTCGATGGTTATGGATGGTCCAATGGCGTCTCCTTCTTCGACGGTCTTGATATCTCCATGCGGGGCGCTGTCGACTACTGGTATGTCGGCATGGGGCGCGGATTCGAGAACGTCGTCGGCACGGCCGGGGACGATCTGATTGCCGGCAATGAGCGCGCCAACGTTCTCGACGGCGGCGCCGGGGCCGACGAGTTGCGGGGTCATGCCGGCGGCGACACGTTGCGCGGTCGCGACGGGACCGATCGTCTCGACGGCGGAGAAGGGCGAGATTTCATGTATGGCGGGGCGGGCGACGACACCTACGTCGTCGACCTGTCCACGGACATGGCGATCGAGCTCGCGAACGAAGGCGTCGATAAGGTCGAGGCCACCGCCACATGGCGCATGTCGGCCTATGTCGAGAACCTCTTCCTCATGGGCGCCGCCGCCATCGGCGGCGTCGGCAATGACCTCGCCAATTTGATCGCCGGCAATGACGCCGCCAACGTCATCTCCGGCCTCGGCGGCGCCGACACGATCTATGGCGGCCTCGGCGCCGACACTCTGGATGGCGGCGCGGAGGGCGATTTCCTCTATGGCGAGGGCGGCAATGACGGCTTCCGCGCCGGCACGGGCGCCGATCTGTTCGACGGCGGCGCCGACACCGACGCGGTCAACTATTCCACCGGCACCAGCACGGTCGTCTATCTCGACGGCTCCGGCGTCAATGCGGCGGCGGCCGCCGGAGACACGCTCGTGTCGATCGAGAACCTCGTCGGCTCGGCGACGGGCGTCGACGTCTTCGTCGGCGACGGCGCCGCCAATCGCCTCACCGGCAATGGCGGAAACGACCGCCTGACGGGCCGCGCCGGGAATGACATTCTGGAGGGCGGCGCCGGAAACGACCGTCTCGTCGGCGAGCAGGGCCTCGACGCCATGACCGGCGGCGCGGACGCCGACACCTTCGTGTTCAACCTCGCCCCCGCCGCCGGCGGGCTCGACCGCATCACCGATTTCGAGCATGCGCTCGACAGACTGGAGATCGACGCCTCGCAGTTCGGCGGCGGCCTCGTCGCGGGCGGAACGGTGAACCTCGTCGCCGGCTCGGCGCCGACCTCGACCGGCTTCGCCGCCGGCGTGTTCCACTACGACACCGACGACGGCTTCCTCTACTGGGACGCCGACGGCCAGGGCGCCGGCGCCCGCGTCTCCATCGTCCGCCTGCAAAACCTGCCCGTCCTCGGCGCCGGAGACTTCACCGTCGTCGCGTGAGACGGCAGGGCGCGTCGCGTGTGCTTTGGCCGCGTTGACGCGCCCGGCCTCGCCTGCCTGCCGCACTTGCCCGGCCGCGCCGATTACGGCAACACCTTCGGCGCGGCCGTGAGTCGGGCGAACCGCATCCGCAATTGCGCGGGCGGGCGCCGACCTGCGGCCGTCGAACGCAGCGCCCGATAGCGCGCGCGTCGCGGCTTCGGGGAGTGCGCTGATGACGTTTGCATTTCTGAACAACACGCTCGCTCTCGCGACCTACGGCGGGCCGCGCGCCTGGCTGATGGATGTCGGCGGCGACGAGCGCGCCTTCCTCGTGACGCAGGAGCTGTGGGCGTCGATGGACGGCGTCACCGGCGACATGACGATCACGGCGCAGGTCCTGACGCCGACCTACGCCTTCGCAAGCTACGCCCTGACCGACCCCGACACGCTGCTCGATGTGCCCGCCACGGCGGACTATTATCAGGTCGCCTCGGCGGCCGGGCGCGGCGACGGCGGCTATGTCGTCATCATCAATCACGAGGCGGACCCGATCAGCGACGCGACGGTCCAGTTCTATTCGGCGAGCGGGACCGTCGAGGCGACCTTCGCGCTGACCGGCTCCTCGACGCAGGCCGCCTTCGGCACGTCGATCGTGCGTCTCGACGACGGGCGCTTCCTGCTCTCCTACTCCCAGTTCAACCTGCTGCCGGGCGACATCGTCGACGCGAACGTCTACGGCCAGCTGCTCGACGCCGACGGCGCGGCGGCGGGCGCGGCGTTCCAGATCAACGCCGATGCGACGGACGCCAATGGCGGCGGCGAAACGGTTCAGCTCGGCGCCGGCCTCGTCGCCGTCTTCGATCACGGCGTCGTCACGCAGAACAACAGGCAGATTTCGCAGTTGCGCGCCCGCATGATCGACGCCGCCGGCCAGCCCACGGGCGCCGACATCGTCATCGCCTCGGCGGGCGCCGGCATGGTGTCGATGGATCCGGACGTCCACAGCCTGGCGACGGGCGGCTTCATCGTCGTCTGGCAGGAGGAGTCCGCCGACCCGCCGAGCTATCCGCCGCCGGCCGGCTTCGCCATCAACTGGGCGGCGCGTTACGCCATCGTCAGCCCCGCCGGCGCGGTGTTGACGAGCGGCACGCTCGCCTCCGGCGCCTGGACCTATGACGGCGCGGCCTGGAGCGGCACGCAGCTGTTCGAGCTGACGAGCTGCGACCTCGCCAATGGCGGCGCCGCCGCCGCGCTCACCATCCACAGTTCGGGGCAGGGCGTCTCCTCCAGTCTCTACACCTTCGACCGCGCGGGGCTGGTGGCGACCGACACCGGCATTCAGCCGCTGTTCAACGCCGACATGGAGCTCGCCTCCGACGGCGAGGTGCTCGTCAGCATGCCCGGCGGAACGGGCCCGCAGTTCTTCCACATCGTCGATCCGGGCGTCGTCGGCGGCGCGGCCGCCGACACGCTCTACGGCGACCGCAATGTCGACGACCGTCTCGACGGCGCCGGCGGCGCCGACCGCCTGTTCGGCCTGTCCGGACATGACTGGCTGCGCGGCGGGGCGGGCGACGATCTGATCGACGGCGGCGCCGGTCTCGACGTCGCCGACTATTCCAACGCGACCTCGGCCGTCACGGTCAGCCTCGCGACGGCGGCCGCTCAGGTCACCGGCGGCGCCGGCCGCGACACGCTGGTCAGCATCGAGGCGCTGATCGGCTCGGCCTTCGCCGACCGCCTCACCGGCAATGCCGGCGCCAACGAGATCGACGGCGGCGCCGGTCGCGACACGATGATCGGCGGCGACGGCGACGACGCCTACGCCGTCGATCTCGCCACCGACGTCGTCACCGAACTCGCCAATCAGGGAACCGACACGGTGATGGCCACCGCCACCTGGCGCATGTCGGCCCATATCGAGAATCTCGTCCTCATGGGCGTCGCCGCCATCGGCGGCGTCGGCAACGACCTCGCCAACGACATCAGGGGCAACGACGGCGCCAACGCCCTCTCCGGCCTCGGCGGCGCAGACACGATCCATGGCGGCCTCGGCGCCGACAATCTCGACGGCGGCGCCGGCGACGATTTCCTCTATGGCGAGGGCGACAATGACGGCTTCCGCGCCGGCGCGGGCGCGGACCTCTTCGACGGCGGCGACGGCGTCGACGCGGTGAACTACGCCACCGGCACCAGCACGGTCGTCTATCTCGACGGCTCGGGCGTCAACGCCGCCTCGGCGGCCGGCGACACGTTGGTCGGCATCGAGAACCTCGTCGGCTCGGCGACCGGCGTCGACGTCTTCGTCGGCGACGCCAACGCCAATCGCCTCGTCGGCAATGGCGGCAATGATCGGCTGACCGGCCGCGGCGGCGCCGACATTCTGGAAGGCGGCGCCGGCAATGACCGGCTCGTCGGCGAGGACGGCGCCGACGTGATGACGGGCGGCGCCGACGCCGACACCTTCGTCTTCAACCTCGCCCCCGCCGCCGGCGGGCTCGATCGCATCACCGATTTCGAGGCCGGCGTCGACAAGCTCGAGATCGACGCCTCGCAGTTCGGCGGCGGCCTGATCGTGGGCGGCGCCGTCAACTTCGTCTCGGGCCCGACGCCGACATCGGTCGGCTTCGCGGCGGGCGTGTTCCTCTACGACACCGACGATGGCTTCCTCTATTGGGACGCCGACGGCGCCGGCGCCGGCGCGCGCCTCGCCATCGTGCGCTTGCAGAACCTGCCCGCGCTGGCCGCGAGCGACTTCACCGTCGTGGCGTAGGCCCAAGGAGGAAGGCTCATGCCTGTCACGCCCGGCGACGATACGATCTACGGGCGTGCCGGTTCGGACATATTGACCGGCGGCGCGGGCGACGACGTGATCTGGGGCGACCATCCGTCGGCGGGCCTCGAGCTGTCGGTGATGGCCCAGGCCGAGGCGCGCTTGGGCGCCTCGAGCTTCGCAGTGCTCTATCAAGGGGCGGCATATTCCGTCGCCGGGCTGTCGCAGGCGCCGCACGAGCTGGTGATCATCAATCCGGCGCGGACGATAGTGACCGACGCGCCGGGCGGCGAGACGCTTTGGACGTCGGCCGAGATCGCAGCCATCCAGGCCGGCGGTCGAAAGGCCATCGGCTATGTCAACCTGAGCAAGATCAACAGCTTTACCGGCATGTGGAATGCAGGCTGGACCGACAACGGCCTCGCAGGCGGAGCCCTTGCCTCCTCCGCGCCGTCATGGCTTGGCGCCGTCGATCCCGCCTATGCGAACACGCGCTTCGCGCGCTATTGGGAAAGCGGCTGGAAAGATGCGCTATTCGCCCGCGTTGACGTCCTGATTGCGCAAGGCTTCGACGGTCTCTTCCTCGACGACGTTCTGGGCTACTTCAATTCCCAAGGGCCAGGCTCGAACGCGCTCGCGGCCGCGCAGATGCGGGACCTGATCATCGAACTGGGCGCCTATGCCGATGGGGCGTTGCGCCTGGCGCGCGGGGCCGCCTACGACGTCGCGCAATTCAAGATCATCGCCAACGGCGCGGTCTACATACTCAGCGACGGCGCCTCGGATGCTGCGCACGCGGACGCCTATCGGGCCGTCGTGGACGCGGTCCTCGTCGAGAACTACTTTACGCTCGGCCAACAGGCCGCCATCTCCAAGGCGCGGACCGACTTCGGCGCCCACGGCGTCGCATTGCTGTCTGTCGACACGGACCGCACGACCGTGCAGGACCGTATCGACGTGATGGCGGCCGCGACTTTGGCGGGTTTCCTGCCATACGCCACCGCGACATCGGCTTACGATGTGCTGAATGCGCCTTATGCGGTCGGCTTCAATGGTCCGGACGGCGCCGACAGACTCGACGGCGGGCCCGGCGGCGACACGATGTACGGGCGCGGCGGCGACGATGCCTATGTGGTGGACGATCCGCGTGATCGCGTGATCGAACGGCCGGGCGAGGGGCTGGATACGGTCGAGGCATCGTTGACGTATCGCATGTCGGCCAATGTCGAGAACCTCGTCCTCATGGGCGTCGCGACCATCGGCGGCGTCGGCAACGATCTCGCCAACGACATCAAGGGCAATGACGGCGCCAACGCCCTCTCCGGCCTCGGCGGCGCCGACACGATCCATGGCGGCCTCGGCGCCGACAATCTCGACGGCGGCGCCGGCGACGATTTCCTCTATGGCGAGGGCGACAATGACGGCTTCCGCGCCGGCGCGGGCGCGGACCTCTTCGACGGCGGCGACGGCGTCGACGCGGTCAACTATTCCACCGGCACCAGCACGGTCGTCTATCTCGACGGCTCGGGCGCCAATGCGGCGGCGGCCGCCGGAGACACGCTCGTCTCGATCGAGAACCTCGTCGGCTCGGCGACCGGCGTCGACGTCTTCGTCGGCGACGCCAACGCCAACCGCCTCGTCGGCAATGGCGGCAATGATCGGCTGACCGGCCGCGGCGGCGCCGACATTCTGGAAGGCGGCGCCGGCGCCGACCGGCTCGTCGGCGAGGACGGCGCCGACGTGATGACGGGCGGAACCGAGGCCGACGCCTTCGTCTTCAACCTCGCCCCCGCCGCCGGCGGGCTCGACCGCATCACCGATTTCGAGCACGCGCTCGACAGACTGGAGATCGACGCCTCGCTGTTCGGCGGCGGCCTCGTGGCGGGCGGCGCCGTCAACTTCGTCTCCGGCCCGACGCCGACATCGGTCGGCTTCGCCGCCGGCGTGTTCCTCTACGACACCGACGACGGCTTCCTCTACTGGGACGCCGACGGCGCCGGCGCCGGCGCCCGCCTCGCCATCGTGCGCCTGCAGAACCTGCCCGCGCTGACGGCGGGAGATTTCACCGTCGTGGCTTGACGCCGCGCCCGGCGCCGGCGATGACCGCCGGCGCCGGATAGCCCCGTTCGGCGGCTGTATCTTTCACGCGGCGGCCGTCCGTTTTGTGATCCGGAAGCACATTGCAAATCACGTATTGAACGTTGCGGATCGCCTCGCCGCGCGTCTAGCATTGTCTCCGTTTGGGAAGAGCCGACGCAGAGCGGCGTTCTGGAGGAGACCCGAATGGCGACCGTAACAAGCCCGATCGCAATCGATTCCGTCGTCGGCGGAGAGAACACCAGGCCGGACGTCGCGGTCCTGTCGACCGGACGCATCATCACCGTCTTCACCACCACCGCCGATCAGGTGAGTTCGCTCGATCCCTTCGCGCAGTCCGATCCGCCGGCCAACACGGCGGACTCCGATATCGACGGCGTGTTTCTCAGCGCGCGCGGCGTCGTCGGGACGCAGTTCGAGATTTCCATCGACATCGAGCCGGGCCACATCTCGCCGCGCTACACGCAGAACTCCGCGCAGGTCGCGCTGACAGCCGATGGCGGCTTCGCGGTGCTCTACAACGATCTCTCCGAGAGCTTCTCGAACGGGACCACCTCGTTCACCACGCGCGTCAATCAGGTCGTTCGCCGCTTCGACGGAACCACCGGCGCGTTGCAGCCCGAACAGACGGTGATGATCCCGCATATCCAGCTCAACGGGCCCTATAGCGTCGGCGCCGGCGCGCCGTCCCTGATCGGCCTGTCGGACAATTCGGTGCTCGTCGGCTTCCATGCCTTCACGCCGCCGGACGCGCTGATGCTCGACGCCGACGCCAGTTCGTTCGGGCTCTACGAGCGCAGCCTCTCCGCCTCCAACACGAAAGGCGCCTTCGCGCGCGTCAATGGGGCGACGGCGGGCGATCAGCGCAACCTCACCTTCGCGCTCTCCTCCGGCGGCGCGCTCGTCAATCTCTTCGTCTCCTCGGCGAGCGGAACGCCCGCGCTGATGATGAACGTCAACGGCGCCGAAAGCGTCGTCGACTCCCAGTTCATCATGGGGCAGGACACGCGCCCGCGCGCCGCCTTCCTCGACGCCGACTCCTTCGTCGTCGTCTACGAGCGGCAGTTCAGCGCCTATGTGCCCGGCGTCAGCGACTCCAACAACGTCGCCTTCACGATCATGAACGTGAACGGAACCGTCGAGACCGCGCGCGTCGAGGTGACGCCGCCCGACGGGCTCGGCGTCGCCGTAGACAATCCGCAGATCGCCGTCGGCCGCGACGGAACCTTCCTCGTGGCGTGGGACGAACGCGGGACCGGCGCCAGCGCCGGCACGATTCGCGGCCGCATCTACACCGCCGCCGGCGCGCCCGTCGGCGCCGCCTTCGACATCTCGCCGATCGCCCAGGCGGGCGTGACCGGCGGCGCGGCCTCAACCCCCGGCTTCAGCCTCGACGCGATGCCGGACGGGCGCTTCTTCGTCTCGTGGGGCACGTTCGACGGCCACGTCAAAGGCGCCTTCGTCGACGGCCGCACGCAGGGAATCGTCTTCACCGGCACAGATCTCGGCGACGAGGCGGTGGGCACCGAATTCGTCGACGACATGAGCGGCGGCCTCGCTGACGATGCGCTCTATGGCGGCCTCGGCGACGACACGCTGCATGGCGGCGCCGGCAAGGACCGCCTCGAGGGCGAGGACGGCGGCGACCTGATCTACGGCGAGGCGGGCGACGACGTGCTGATCGGCGCGGCGGGCGACGACGCGCTCGACGGCGGCGCCGATTCCGACACCGCCGACTATTCCGGCGCGGCCGCGGCGATCACCATCGACCTTGCCATCGCCGGCCAGCAGAACACCGGCCAGGGCCTCGACACGCTGATCTCCATCGAGAACCTGATCGGCGCGAGCCTCGTCGACACGTTGCGCGGCGACGGCGCCGCCAACCGGCTCGACGGCGGCCTCGGCCGCGACGTGATGGCCGGGCGCGGCGGCGACGATGTCTATGTCGTCAACGTCGCCAACGAACTGATCGCCGAGGCCCTGAACGAGGGGACCGATACGGTCGAATCCTCAGTCACGTATCGCCTGCTCGCCAATTTCGAGAACCTCGTTCTCGCCGGTCCCCCTCGCCATCAACGGCACGGGCAACGAACTCGCCAACGACATCAAGGGAAACGACGCGGCGAACACGCTCGTCGGCGCCGGCGGGATCGACACGATTCACGGCGGCGCCGACGCCGACACGCTGGACGGCGGCGCCGAGGGGGATTTCCTCTATGGCGAGGCCGGCAATGACGCCTTCCGCGCCGGCGTCGGCGCGGACCTGTTCGACGGCGGCGCGGATACGGACGTAGTGAACTACTCGACCGGCACCAGCACGGTGGTCTATCTCGACGGCTCCGGCGCCAACGCCGCCGCGGCGGCCGGCGACACGCTCGTCGGAATCGAGAATCTCGTCGGCTCGCTCACCGGCGTCGACGTCTTCGTCGGCGACGGCGCGGCCAACCGCCTCACCGGCAATGGCGGCAATGATCGCCTGACGGGTCGGGCCGGAAACGACATTCTCGAAGGCGGCGCCGGAAACGACCGTCTCGTCGGCGAGCAGGGCCTCGACGCGATGACCGGCGGCGAAGACGCCGACACCTTCGTCTTCAACCTCGCCCCCGCCGCCGGCGGGCTCGACCGCATCACCGATTTCGCGGGCGGGACCGACAAGCTCGAGATCGACGCCTCGCAGTTCGGCGGCGGCCTCGTCGCCGGCGGCGTGGTCAACCTCGTCTCCGGCTCGGCGCCGACCTCGACGGGCTTCGCCGGCGGCGTGTTCCACTACGATACGGACGACGGCTTCCTCTATTGGGACGCCGACGGCCAGGGCGCCGGCGCCCGCGTCTCCATCGTCCGCCTGCAAAACCTGCCGACGCTGACGACGGGAGATTTCACGGTCGTGGCGTAAGTGTGACGCGGGCGCGGGCGCCTGCCGCCCGCCCCGCGCGGTTGCGCCGACGGGGCGGCCTTGGTAGAGCCCTCGCCGACCTCTCCGCCCCGGCCCGCCCCGCGCGGCCGGCCGGCGGCGACCCCTTCATCGACGGCGGACGGGCGAGTGACGCGAATTCTGTTCACCGGCGGCGGCGGCGCGGCCGCCGAGGCGATCTTCCGCCTGCTCGGCGCGCGCTACGACCTCCATTTCGCGGACGGCGACCGCGACGCCATCGCCCCGACGATCCCGCCCGAGCGCCGCCACAGCGTCGCGATGGCGCGCGATGACCATTTCGTCGAGAACGTCGCCGCGCTCGTCACGCAGCTCAGGATCGACGTCGTCGTCCCCGGCGTCGACGAGGAGCTGGTCAAGCTGGCCGAGGCGGCTGCCCGGCTCGCGCCGGCGCGCCTGCTGCTGCCATCCGCCGACTTCGTGGCGCTGCATCTCGACAAGCTCGCCTCCATGCGCGCGCTCGCCGCGCACGGCCTCAGCCATCCGCGCACCGTGCCGATCCGCGATGCGGCGAGCCTGCCCGCGCCCTTCATCGCCAAGCCCGCCTCCGGGCGCGGGTCGCGCGGCGTCGAGAAGCTCCGGGCGCATGACGATGTGCCGGCCTATCTGACGCTCTATCGCAGCGCGCCCGACAAGGTGATCGCGCAGGAGCTGATCGAGGGCCAGGAATACACCGTCTTCGTCGCCGCCGACGATGCGGGCCGCCTGCGCGCCGTGGTTCCGGTGAAGGTCGGCTCCAAGAAGGGCGTCACCATCGCCGCCGAGACCGAGGCGCATCCCGACGTGATCGCCTATGCGCGCGATTTCCAGACGGCCTTCGGCGCGCGCGGCGTCTACAACATCCAGCTCATGCTGAAGGACGGCGTGTGCTATCCCTTCGAGATCAATCCGCGCGTCTCGACCACCTTCTGCCTCGTGCTCGCCGAGGGCTACGATCCCTTCGCCGACCTCGCCGCGCCCCATGCCGGAGAGGTCTACACGCCGCGCCGCCGCGTCACGCTGCGCCGCAACTGGTTCAATCATTTCGGCGGCGATTTTTCGCCCGCCTGACGACCCGCGCCCCGGAGCACCGACATGTCGAACGCCTCGCGCCTGACCATCGAGATCGCCGGCCGCCCCGTCGGCGACGGCGCGCCGTCCTACGTCATCGCCGAGATCGGCTCGAACCATAATCAGGATTTCGATCTCGCCCGCCGCATGATCGACGCCGCCGTCGCGGCCGGCGCGGACGCCGTGAAGTTCCAGACCTTCAAGGCCGAGGCGCATGTCTCCAAACACGCCGAGTCGCCGAGCTACCTCGCCGACAAGGACATTCATTCGCTGATCCGCTCGCTCGAGCTGGATCGTTCCTGGCAGGGCCCGTTGCAGGCCCATGCGCAGGCGCAGGGCGCGCACTTCTTCTCCTCGCCCTGCGACGTCGAGGCGGTGGCCCAGCTCAACGCGCTGAAGGCGCCGGCGCACAAGGTCGCCTCCTTCGATCTGCCCGATCTCGATCTCATCGACGTCATCGCCCGCTCCGGCGTGCCGGTCATCCTGTCGACGGGCCTCGCCGACTGGATGGACATCCACCGCGCGCTCGAGGCGTGCCGGCGCGCCGGCAATGACGACATCGTCGTGCTTCAATGCACCTCGCTCTATCCCGCGCCGATCGAGCTCACCAATCTGCGCGCGATGGACACGATCCGCGCCGCCTTCAACGTGCCGACCGGCTATTCCGACCACACCATCGGCGACGTCGCCGTCTGCGCGGCCATCGCGCGCGGCGCCTGCATGATCGAGAAGCACTTCACGCTCGACCGCTCGCTGCCCGGCCCCGACCACGCCTTCGCGATGGAGCCGCACGAGTTCAAGGAGATGATGCGCAAGGTGCGCGAGATCGAGGCGATGATCGGCGACGGCGCCAAATCGGGCCCGCGCCCCGCCGAGCAGGAGATGGCCGACAAGTGCCGCCGCTCCCTGCATGCGGCGCGCGACATTCCGGTCGGAACCGTGATCACGCGCGACATGCTCGTGACCAAGCGCCCCGGCCACGGCGTGCCCCAGCATCTGCGCGAGCAGGTGATCGGCCGCACCGCGCGCCGCGCCATCGCGGCCGACGCCTGGATCACCTGGGACATGATCTGAGCGATGACGCGCGGGACGAGACGGGGGACGCGGCGATGAGCGGGCGGCGTGTTCTCGTCACCGGCGCGGCCGGCTATCTCGGCCGCGAGGTGGCGGCCTCGCTGCGCCGCTTCGGCGCGCAGACCTTCGGCTGCGACCGCGCCGGCGGCGAGGGCGTCGAAACGTCCGATCTCGAGGCGCCCGGCGCCGCGCAGGCGCTGCTGTCGCGGCTCGATCCCGATGTCGTGGTCCACGCCGCCGCCATCGTGCCGGTGCGCGGCGACGACTATCACGATCTCGCCCAGGCCGAACTGAACCTGCGCCTCGTCGACCGCCTCATCGAGGCGCGGCCGAAGCGCGTCGTCTTCATTTCCTCGATGACCGTCTATGGCGAGCCCGGCGACGGTCCCGTCGACGAGGACGGCGCGACGCCGCACTCCGCCTATGCGCGGGGCAAGCTCGAGGGCGAGCGGCGCTTGCAGGCGGCGGGCGTCGACTGGGTCGCCGCGCGTCTGCCCGGCCTGTTCGGCGGCCGCCGCACGGGCGGCCTCGTCTACAACCTGGCCCGCTGCGCCCTCGAGGGGCGCGAGCCGACGCTGCCGGTCGAGCCGCTGGTGTGGGCGGCGATGCATGTCGAGGACGCGGGCGCGGCGGTGGCGCGTCTGGCGTTGGCCGAGGGCGCTCGCGGCCCGATCAATCTCGGCTATGACGGCGCGCTGTCGGTCAACCGCCTTCTCGATGCGCTCGCCGCCGCGACCGGCCGGCGCTTCGCCACGTCCATTCGACACCCCGATTTCGAGATGCGGCTCGACCGCGCGCGCGCCTGCGGCGCGGCCTGCCCGATCAGCTTCGAGCAGCGCCTCGCCGCCCTCGTCGCCGCGCTGCGCGCCGAAACCGTCGCCGGAGACACGACATGACCCTGCCGGCCGATTTCGATCCCGCGCCGTATCTCGAGATCTGCCGCGAGGCGGCGGACAAGCTGCTCGCCTGGCGCGACGACCCGTCCGCCCGCGCCGAGGTGCCGGGCCGCCCCGGAAAGATCGGCGCCGACATCGCGCTGCACGAATATCTGTGCGTGCGTCTCGACGAGACGAACCCCGGCGTCCCCGTCATCAGCGAGGAGGATGTCGTCCACGCCGACGCGCGTCCCTCCCGCTACTGGCTGATCGACCCGATCGACGGCACGGCGAGCTGGAAGGGCGGCTTCCCCGGCTTCGTCGTGCAGATCGCGCTGATCGTCGATCATGTTCCGCAGGTCGGGATCATGGTCGCCCCGGCGCTGAAGCGCGACTATCTCGGCCTTGCCGGTCGCGGCGCCTTCCGCGACGGCGCGCGCCTGCCGCGCCGCGCGCCGACCGCGCGCCGCCTCGTCGTCGACAATTATCCGCAGCCCAAGCGCGCGGCGGCCCGGCTCGTCGCCGGCCTGGCCGGCGCGACTTACCTCGAAAGCGGCAGCCTCGGCCTGAAGGCCGCGCTCGTCGCCGACGGCTCCGCCGATCTGTTCGTCAAGGACGTTGTGGTGCGCGACTGGGACATGGCGCCGGCCGCCGTGCTGCTCGCCGAGACCGGCTGCGTGCTGGAGCGCGTCGGCGGCGGCGCCTATCGTTTCGACGGTCCCATCGAGAAGCTGGACGGCGTCGTCGCCGCCCGCGACGGCGCGTTGGCTCAGGCCGCGCGCGCCGTGCTCGCCGCCCCGTCCGCCTGAGGAGCCCGCCATGTCCCGTCTCGTTCTGGTCATCGCCGCCCATGCCGACGACGAGGCGCTCGGCTGCGGCGGCGCCATGGCGCGCCACGCCTCCGCCGGCGACCGCGTCGAAACCGTCTTCATGACGGACGGCGTCGGCTCGCGCGGCGAGGGCGCGGAGGACGCCAGGGCCCGGCGCGCGATGGCGGAGAACGCCGCGCGCATTCTCGGCTCCGCGCCGCCCGTCTTCGGCGCCTTCCCCGACAATGCGATGGATTCCGTCCCGCTGCTCGCCGTCGCGCAATTCGTCGAGGGCTTCGTCGCCGGCCGCCGGCCGGATGTCGTCTACACCCATCATCTCGGCGATCTGAACGTCGACCATCGTGTCACGGGGGCCGCCGTGATGACCTGCTTCCGCCCCCAGCCCGGCCGCGCCGCGCCGACCATCCTGTCCTTCGAGGTCGCCTCCTCGACCGAGTGGCAGGCGCCGACGGCGGCCGCCCCCTTCGTCCCGAACTGGTTTCAGGACGTCGGCGACGTGTTCGACCGCAAGCTCGCCGCGCTCGACGCCTATGCGCGCGAGATGCGCGAGGCGCCCCATCCGCGCTCGCGCGAGTCCATCGCCGCGCTGGCGGCCTGGCGCGGCGCCTCCTGCGGGCTGACGCGCGCCGAGGCGTTCATGCTGCTGCGCCGGATCGGCTGACGGCGATGGGCGAGCCCGGCCCCGCGCCCGCCGCGCCCTGGCTCTACCCGCCCTGGATTCGCGAGCATGGCGACGCGCTGTTCGCCATGCTCGCCGCCGCGCCCGGCGCGCCGCGCCTCGCCCCGGTCCGCCTCTACCCCGAGGCAGAGCCGCATCTGCGCCTCGCCGTCTCGCTGATGGCGCGGCGCGAGCCGGCCCGCTTCCGCCGCGCCATGCGCGCGCGCCTTGCCGCCGCAATGGCGCGCGAGGGCGCCGCGAGCGGCCTGCTCGTCAGCTTCGACTGGTCGCCCGTCATGCGCATGCTGGTGGCGGAGGCGCGCGCCCTCGGCCTGCCGACGGCGATGCTGCTGCATGAGGGCGTGTTCTTCGACGAGGCGCTGTATTACGGCGGCGCCGGCGTCGCCCCTGTCGCCGACCGCGCGCTGGTCTGGGGCGGCCTGCATCGCGATCTGTTTGCCGCGCGGGGGTTCCCGGCCGACCGGATCGCCGTGGTCGGCTCGGCCAAGCTCTCGGCCGCCGCCGCCGCGCGGCCCTCCCTCGACGCGCGGGAGTGGCGCGCCCGCCTCGACCTCGACGCGGACCGGCCCGTCGCGCTGTTCGCGTTGCAGCCGCTCGACAATGTCGCGGACCCCGAAACCGCGCGCGCGACCCAGCGCCGCGCCGTCGCCGACGCCGCGCGCGCGACGGCAGGGCGCGCCAGCCTCGTGCTGCGCCCGCCGCCCGCCGATCTGCCGGGCCTGCTGCCGGACGGGGCGCGCGCGGGCGCGCTCGGCCCGCATGTGCGCGTCGTCGCGCCGGGCCCCGAGCCCGAACGCGCGCCCGGCGAGAGCGTGGCCCAATGCGCGCTGGCGCTGTCGATGGGCTCGACCATGCTGATCGAGGCCGCCGCGATGGGCCGCGCCGCGTTGGTCGTCGCCTACGACGCGCGCGCCAACGGCGTGTTCGACGCGCTCGATCTGCCGCGCGCCCGCGACGGCGCGGAGCTGGCGCGCTGGATCGAGCGTCTCGTCGCCGGCGCCGCGACGGGCCCCTCGCAGGCGACCCATGCGCGCCTGATCGAACGCTTCGGCCAGAGCGACGACCCGGCCGCTCCGCTGGCCGCCATCGTCGCCGAGCTCGCGCGCCTCGCCCGCCCGACGCCGGCGCCCGCCCGCGTCCCGCGCTTCGATCCGCTCGCCTGGCATCTGGCCGTCGAGCGTCGCGGCCTGCCGAAGAAACTCGCCAAGCTGCTGCAACGCCCGGAGGCGTTCTTCCGGGACGCGCGGCGGCCGCCGCGCCCGTGAGCGCGGGCGATGCGGCGTTGCGTCGCTATATCGGTAAGCAGGTCAGTCGCCGATCAGGTTGCCGTAATTTGAATTTTCGCTCAATATATTGGTGTTTTCGGCAGTGATCTGAGTTTTGACGTATCAAATCGTTCGGGAGATGGTCATGGCGACTTTGCGCGTTCCTCAGGATTTCACGTCGATCTCTCAGGCCGCTGCTTTGGCTTCGGCTGGCGACACCATCTTTGTCGACCCCTTATACAGCGTTCTCGAAGCGATCTATGTCGGCGTCGACAACCTGACGATCTCGGCAAGTTACTCCACGCCTTACATCACGGTCACGCTGGATTCGACGGTCGTCAATTTCACGGCCGCCGGCACCAACCCGATGGAAATTTTCGCCAGCACGTCTGTGAATGTCGCCAACGCGATCACTGGAAATAGCGGCGACAACTTCATTCGCGGCGGCCTCGGCGACGACGCGATCGATGGAGGGGCCGGCTTCGACTGGAGCGACTATCGCTACGCGCCAAGCGCCGTCACCGTGACGTTGACCGACATTGCCGGCGGCCATTCCGGCGGCTCTTCTTCGGGCGGCGACGGAAGCGACACGCTGGTCGACGTCGAGGCGATTCGCGGTTCCGCGTTCGGCGACACGCTGACCGGAAACGCCGTCCAGAACTTCTTTCGCGGAATGGCTGGCGATGACGTCATCGACGGCAAAGGCGGCTACGACTGGGTGGATTATCGTAACGCGATCGGCTCGGTCTCTGTAACCCTTACCGACGGTTCGGGCGGCCATACGGGCGGCGCGTCCTTCGGAGCGGACGGCAATGATACGTTGATCGACATTGAGGCGATCCGCGGCTCGGATAACGCAGACACGCTCACGGGCAACTCATTCGATAACTGGTTGCGCGGCCGAAAGGGCGACGATGTGATCGATGGGGGTGGGGGAGTTGATGTTGCGGACTATTACAACGCGAGCGGCTCGGTATGGGTCACGTTGACGGATCGGGTCGGCGGACATACCGGCGGCGGGTCGTCGGGCGCCGACGGGTTAGATATACTGATCGACATCGAGGACATTCGCGGGGGCTTTTACTCGGACACGCTCGTGGGCAATGCGGAGGGTAATTTCCTTCGCGGCTTGGAAGGCGCCGATACGCTGAACGGCGGCGATGGTTACGATATAGCCGACTATTGGGAAGCTTCAGGATCGGTGACGGTGACTCTCACCAACATGGTCGCAGGCCATACCGGCGGCTGGTCTTCGGGCGCGGACGGCGCCGACACGCTGATCGACATCGAGGAGGTGCGCGGCTCCGATTTCGCCGACACGATCACCGGCAACGACGAGGACAATTTCCTGCGCGGCAATCGCGGCGCCGACATCCTGAACGGCGCCGGCGGTTTCGACTGGGTGAGCTTCTACGCCGCCACGGGCGCGATCACGGTCACCCTGACCGACGCGGTCGGCGGCCATACCGGCGGCTCGTCCACGGGCGCGGACGGCGTCGACACGCTGATCGACATCGAGGGGGCGACGGGCAGCGCCTTCGGCGACACCATGACCGGCAACTCGGCCGACAACTGGCTGCGCGGCAACGCCGGCGCCGACACGCTGAACGGCGCGGGTGGCGAGGATTGGGCGGATTACAGAGACGCGACCGGCGCGGTGACGGTGACGCTGACCAACGCCGTCGGCGGCCACACCGGCGGCTCCTCCTCGGGCGCCGACGGCACTGACACGCTGATCGACATCGAGGACGTGCGAGGCGGCGATTTCAACGATTCGCTGACCGGCAATTCGAGCGACAACAAGCTGCGCGGCGGACTTGGGAACGACACGATCAACGGCGGCGCCGGCCTCGATTTCGCGAGCTACCGCAACGCGACCGGGGCGGTGACCGTGACGCTCACCAATGTCGTCGCCGGCCACAGCGGCGGCTCTTCGTCGGGCGCGGACGGCAATGACACGCTGATCGACATCGAGGGTGTCGGCGGCTCGGATTTCGCCGACACGCTGACCGGCAACGCCGGCGCCAACATCCTCGACGGTCGCCTCGGCGCCGACACGCTGAACGGCGGGGCCGGGCCTCGATACGGCGGAATATCGCTACGCCGAAGGATCCGTGACCGCGACGCTGACCGACGCGGTCGGCGGCCATACCGGCGGCTCCTCCTCGGGTTCGGCCGGCAATGACACGCTGATCGACATCGAGAACCTGATCGGCTCGGACTTCGCCGACACGCTTGTCGGCAACTCCGCCGTCAACGTTCTGACGGGCTTTGACGGAGCCGACCGCATCGACGGCAAGGGCGGCCGCGACACGATGATCGGCGGCCTCGGCGACGACACCTACGTCGTCGACCTGTCCACGGACATGGCGATCGAGCTCGCGAACGAGGGCGTCGACACTGTCGAGGCCACCGCCACATGGCGCATGTCGGCCTATGTCGAGAACCTCGTCCTCATGGGCGCCGCCGCCATCGGCGGCGTCGGCAACGACCTCGCCAACGACATCACGGGCAACGGCGCGGCCAACATCCTCTCCGGCCTCGGCGGCGGCGACACGATCCGCGGCGGCCTCGGCGCCGACAATCTCGACGGCGGCGCCGGCGACGATTTCCTCTACGGCGAGGGCGGCAATGACGGCTTTCCGCGCCGGCACGGGCGCCGATCTGTTCGACGGCGGCGCCGACACCGACGCGGTCAACTATTCCACCGGCACCAGCACGGTCGTCTATCTCGACGGCTCCGGCGTCAACGCCGCCGCGGCGGCGGGCGACACGCTCGTGTCGATCGAGAATCTCGTCGGCTCGGCGACCGGCGTCGACGTCTTCGTCGGCGACGGCGCCGCCAATCGCCTCGTCGGCAATGGCGGCAATGATCGGCTCACGGGTCGCGGCGGCGCGGACATTCTCGAAGGCGGCGCCGGCAATGACCGGCTCGTCGGCGAGGACGGCGCCGACGTGATGACGGGCGGCGCCGACGCCGACACCTTCGTGTTCAACCTCGCCCCCGCCGCCGGCGGGCTCGACCGCATCACCGATTTCGAGCATGCGCTCGACAGACTGGAGATCGACGCCTCGCAGTTCGGCGGCGGCCTCGTCGCGGGCGGAACGGTGAACCTCGTCGCCGGCTCGGCGCCGACCTCGACCGGCTTTGCCAACGGCGTGTTCCACTACGACACCGACGACGGCTTCCTCTACTGGGACGCCGACGGCCAGGGCGCTGGCGCGCGCCTCGCCATCGTGCGTCTGCAGAACCTGCCCGTCCTCGGCGCCGGAGACTTCACCGTCGTCGCATGAGGCGGAAGGGCCGCCTCAGTGCGGCAACGGACAGGCCGCGCCCGAGACCGGGTGCGGCGCGTGGCCGGGCAGCAGGTCGGAGAATTTGACCATCGCCACTTCGAGGTTCGCGGTCGCCGCCGAGGTCTCGCGATGGTTGGCGATCACCAGCCGGTCGCAGGCCGGGTCGGGCGCGGCGGTCTGGTAGCCCGAGCGCACGCGCAGGCCCTGCGCGAAGACGCGCGGCCCGCTCCAGACCTGCGCCGACTGGGTCGCCTGCGCGGGGTCGGCCGTGCGCAGCGTCGACTGGCCGGTGGTGCGGTCGGTCACGCCGAGCACCAGCGTCGCACGCCCGTCGGCGCGCACGAGGTCGAGCGTCGGCGAGACGTAGCCGGGCGAAAGCGGGATGTTGAGTGGGCCGAGATCCTGCCAGGTCGCGCCGGCGTCGTGGGTGACGAACTGCGCCATCTGCGTGCGGCCGCGGTCGATGCGGAAGACGGACACCCAGTTGTCGTCGTCGATCGGCTGCACCGCCGCCTCCGAATAGGGGACGTCCGAGCGCACCATCGTCGTGCGCCGCCAGCTCGCGCCGTTGTCGTCGCTCGTCATCGAGAAATTGAACGGACCCACATAGGCCATCATCACCAGCCGGCCCGAGGGCGTCGACTTGATCTGCCCGTAGGTGACGACCTGGCTGCCCTTGCCGCCGAACGGGCTCGGCGGATCCTGCTTCAGCTCGGTGTATTCCGACCATGTCGCGCCATTGTCGTCGGAATGGATCGAACCGATCGTGTTGGTCTGCGTCGTCAGGTCGATGCGCACCAGCACGAGGAGGATGCGCCCGCCGCGCCCGACGCCCGAGGCGCCGATGCGCCAGTCGACGCCCTGGCCGGCGCCGTCGAGCAGGCGGCGCGTCGTCCATGTCGCGCCGTGATCGGTCGAGAAGCGGTAGTCGATGGCGCTTTCCTTGCCGCTCTGGTGCTGCGCGCCGACATAGGAGAACAGGTTCAGCCGCCCGTCCTTGCCGCGGCTCATCACGCTGAAATGCGTGTAGCCCGTGGCGCGCAGATGGCCGACGGCGACGGGCAGTTGCCGCGCGTCCGGCTCGGCCGCCGCGCGCGCCAGCGGACGGGCCGCGTAGGTTTCCCACGGCTTCGGCAATTCGTTGACGACGCGCGGGCGCGCCGGCGCCTCCTGCGGCGCCTGCGCCGACGCGCCATGCGTCGCCAGCCCGAGCCCGAGACCGGCGGCGAGCGCCGCCGCGACCGTCATCCGCCGAACCGCGGCGGTCCTTCGCGCAAAGATCATGCTGTCGTCCTTCCCTCGCGCCGGGAGCAATATTCGCCGGCGAGCCGTATGTGAGCCGCAAGAACGCGGCGCGAGTGGGGCGCGGATCGGCTCAGCGCCGTCCCGGCCGCCACGCGAGTCGCGTCAGGCCGAGCGCGCCCTCGCCGCCGATGCGCAACGCGCTCTCGACCGGCTCGGACAGCGAGGCGCGGGCGGTCGCCTGGCCCGCGACTTCGAGTTCGATCCCCTCGGGATTGAGGCGCAACGTCACGCCGCCGTCGCCGGCCGGCGCGGCGATCCGGCGCACCGTGCGCTCCTCGGCCACCAGCACGATCTCCCCCGTCGCCACGCGCCCGATCGCCAGCCGCCCCTCGCCGTCGCGGACGAGGGCGACGTCGCCCGCGCCGGCGGCGAAGCCGAGCGACAGCTCGCCGCGTCCGCCCGCGAGCGCCGGCAGGCGCAGCAGGTCGGCCGCCCGCCGATAGGGGCGGGGGCCGAGCGCGCGGATCGGCGAGGTCGCGGCGGCGCCGCTCTCGCATTGGTGGTGATGCAGACGCAGCCGCACGGAGTGGCCGGCGGGCGCCTCGATCTCGAGCCACAGGCGCGCCTGGCTCGCGCCGGCGGGGGCGGGCGGCGGCGCGGCGCAATGGCGCGCCAGCGTCTGCCCGACGGCGGCGTCGGACGTCTCCCGCCACTGCGAGACGATATCGCCCCCAGAGCTCAGGAAGGCGCAGGCCCAGCGCAGCCGCGCCGTCGCCCCGTCCTGCGGGGCGCGCGCGAAGATCGACAGGGCGAGCCGGTCGCCGGCGCGCACGGGCGCCGAGTCCTCGCCGTCGGCCACAACGAGACGGAACGTCGCCGCCTCGGCGCCGGCGCCGAGATAGAGTTCGAGATAGCGCAGCCCCAGCTCCTCGCCCTCGCCGGAGACGGCGACGGCGGCCCCCTTCGGCGCCTCGATGCGATAGCCGCCGTTCGAGGCGAGCCCGCCCTCCGGCCCGGCGCGCCAGACGAGTCCCCAGTCGGGCTGCGCGAAACGGTTGACGGCCGCCGGCTCGATCAGCAGGCGCGGCGCGCCGCCGTCGCCCGGCCAATCGAGCGCGGCCGCGCCCGGCAGGGCGAGGCGCAGCGTCCCCTCCCGGTCGAACGTCCATTTCGGCGAGGGGCGGCGCGCCTCGGCGCCTGCGGCGAAGGGAAGGTCGGTCGGCTCGGCGGTCGGCGCGCCGTCGCCGAGGTCGATCCGCCCGGCGCGCGCGTCGAGCGCGAACGGCCGGTCGGGCCCGGCCGCGCGCGACGGCGCCAGAAAGCGCAGCCACTCCGCCCGCCACTCCTCGAGCGGGCGTCCGACCGGCGCGTCCGGTCCGCGCGTCAGGGCGAGCCGGAACGCGTCGCCGCCGGCCTCGACCGCGCAGCGATACGCGGGCGCGCGCGCGATGGCGGCCAGCGTGATCCACGGCATCGCCTCGCCCGCCGGCGGCGGGCAGAGCACGAGCCCGTTGGTCTCGCGCAGGAAGCGGGAGAGCTGCGCGAAGGCGGCGGCCGGCTCGCCCGCCTGCGCCTCGAACAACGCCTCGGCCGGCAGCAGGCCGGCCTGCGCCAGACGGCGCGGCGCCGGGTCGTCGGCGACGAGAATGCGGAACGGCGCGCCGGCGCGCGCCATCGTCAGGGCGGCGAGCGCCAGGCCCCTGCCGCTCGCCAGCGCCACGACGGCGCCGCCGGGCGCGGCCAGCGCGACCATCGCCTCGACATTCTGCGGCGCGGCGTAGGCGAGCGCCTCCTCGATCTGTTCGGGGCGCAGCGTCGCCCATCGGTCGAAGGCGGCGACGGCGCGCCCCTCCCAGATGCGGCGGCGTTGCGGATCCCAGCCGACGCGCTCGGGCAGGCGGTCGGGCCCGACGTCCACCGCCTCGCCGAGGCCATGCGCGGCGGCGGCGAGTTCGGCGTCGAAGCTGAGCGCCAGCGGCGCGGCGCGCGCGGCCGCCTCCAGGATCGCCGCGCCGGGCTCGGCAGGCGCGGGCTCGGCGGGCGCTGCGGCGAGAGGCGCGGCGGCGGGCTTCGGCGGCGCGCGCAGGCCCTTCTCGATCGCCGCGAGCTTGCCCGTCAGCGTCGCGTCGTCGGGATGGGCGGCGGCGGCCGGGCGCAGCGCCTCGGCCGCGCCCGCGCGGTCGCCGGCGCGCAGCAGCAGCGCGCAGAGCCGCAGCGCGGCGGCCTTGTGCAGAGGTTGCAGGGCGAGGATGGCGCGATAGGCGTCGGCGGCCACAGTCGCCTCGCGCTCGAACGCCGCCGCGCCCAGCGCCAGCAGCACGGGAATGGCGTCCGGCGCCGCCTTGGCGCCTTCGCGCAGAGTCTCGTAGGCCTCGTCGCTCTGGCCCTGCCGGGTCAGTTCGGCGGCCAGATGCGTGATCGCGGGAACCGATCCGGGCGCGAGCTTCAGCGTCTGGCGCAGCGCGATCAGCGCCTCGCGGCCGCGCTCCATGCCGACCAGCAGCACGCCCATGCGCAGCCACAGGATCTCGTCGTCCGGGCGCGCCTTGAGCGCGCGCATCAGAACGGCCGAGGCCTCGTCGGCGCGGTCGAGCCGCTCCAGCAGCGCCGAATAATGCGCCGCCGCCGCGGGCTGGCCCGGATCGCGCTCGAACACCTCGCGCATCGCCGCCTGCGCCTCGTCCAGCCTGTCGAGGCTGGCTAGCGACACGCCGCGCCTGAGCGCCAGCGAGGCGTCGCTATGGCCGAGCGCCGTCAGCCGGTCGATCTCGACGATGGCGTCGGCGAAACGCTTCTGCCGTTCGAGCAGCTGGATCAGATGGCGCGAGGCGACGTGCTGGCCGGGATCGGCGGCGAGCGCCTTGCGCAGCGCCGTCTCGGCGGCGGCGAAGTCGCCCGCCGCCAGCGCCCGGCGCCCCTCGCGCACCTGCGCGAGCGCGACGTCATGCGCCGTCCCGGATTCGCGGTTCTCGCCGCTCATGCGCCGACGCCGTTGACGAGCAGCAGGCGGAACAGCTCGTCCGCATAGAGCCGGTGCCCGGTGCGCGACAGATGGTGGCCGTCCAGATGGACGACCTGCTCGATCATGTGGCTGAACATGCGCTCCACGTCGAAGAGGATGGCCTTGCCGGCCACGCATTCGCGCAGGATGTCGTTGTACTGCGCGATGATGTCGTTCTGTTCGGGCACGCGCGCCAGCATCGCGGCCGTCGTCGGCATGATGCCGATGAAAATCAGCGGAAGTTGCGGCGCCTGCGTCGCCTTGGTTTCGAGCACCTGGTTGATATAGCCGCGAAACTCTTCGGCCGGCACGCGGAAGCGCCGCGCCTCGTTCTCGCGCACCCAGCAGTCGACGACGCCGTGATGGATGATCGCGGCGCTCGGCTCCATGTAGCCAAGCAGATCGGCGCGCTTGATCGCGGCGGCCGACATGGTGCTGGCGCGCTGGCCGAGATTGGTGACGAGCACCTCGCTGTCGGGGCAGGCGTCGCGCATCAGCCTGAGCAGCAGATAGGGATAGGTCTCGCGGTAGCGGAAGAACTGCTCCGGCGCCTCTTCGGCGCGCTTGGCGTTCCACGGGCGCGGCAGCCCGAGCGAATCGGTCTCGAGCACGATATGCACGAAGGAATTGGGTCTGGTCACAAAATACGCTCCTGAAAAAAGTCGGCGCCGTCTACGCGCCGCATGCCCGCGCCACGCCGCCCTAACCGGGCGCGCCGAGCAGCGCGGGCTCGAAATAGGCGCGACGCAGGAAGCTCTCCTCCCGCATCGGCCGGATGTCGAGATGCGGCGAGCGGCCCGTGACGACGCTCATCGCGGGCACATCCTGATCCACCACCATCGTCCCCGCGCCGAGGATGACGCGATCGCCGATCGCGCAGCGCCCGATCACGGCGGCGTAGGCGAACATCGTCACCTCGCGCCCGAGCGTGGGAAACACGCCCCGGCTCGAGCCGACGGTGCAGTTCTGGCAGAAGAAGAAGCCTTCGCCGATCCGCGCCCGCCCGATCACCGAGCCGACCGGATGATCGAGGCCGAACACCGCCGGCATCTCGACGCCGTGATAGAGATCGAGGCCGTTCAGCGCCTTGTTGAGGCCGTAGGCGCGGTCGGCCAGACTCGTCGCGCCGCCGCGCGCCAGACGGCGCGACAGATAGTACAGGAAGATCGTGTTCTGCCCGGAGTGGAACGGATCGAACCACGGCGCGCCGTCGCGATGGAAATATTTGTTGCGCGCCGGCCGAAAGCAGACCGCCACATCTTCGAGCGCGCCGGCGAGCGCCGCATCGAGCGACGCGCCGTCGGCCGCCTCGTCGAACTCGAACAGCGAGCCGAGCTGGCGGCGCAGCAGCGCGGCGATGCGCGGGCGCGGCATGGACAGGGCGAGGGCGAGCTCGGGCGCGGGGCTCATCGTCAGCCCGCCCGCATCGCGCGCCATTTGTCGGCGAACAGGGCGAACTCGTGCACGTCGCAGGCGACGCCCTCGCGCCAGACGTGCCGGCGGCGGAAGCCTTCCTCCTCGAAGCCGAGTTTGCGATGCATCCGCAGGCTGGCGTCGTTGCCGTCGAGCACGCTGCAGCACAGCTTGTCGAAGGTGCCGTCGGCGAAGAAGGCGTCGATGGCGAGCGCGCCCATCGCCGAGCCGGCGCCGCGCGGGGCGTCGTATTCGCCGATGTGGAAGCTCCATTCCGCGCGCCGGTTCTGCACGTCGCAATCGGTGAAGCCGGCGACGCCGACGGGTCGTCCCAGATGTTCGGCGATGAAGTAGAACGGCTTCGGCTTCGCGATCAGCCGGGCGAACCAGGCCGCGTGCTCGGCCGGCGCGATCTCGTGGGTCGTGAACATGCCGGCCCGCACCTCCGGCCGGTTGCGCCAGACCAGCAGCCGGTCGCGATCCCTCGCCTCGACGGGGCGCAGGCTCATCTCGCGGAAGACGGGATGGAGAAAGGGCAAGGTCATCGGCGCCGGGTGGAAGTCGGCGACTTGCTAGCACGGCGGCCATCGGGTTGAAAACCGTGGCTTTTGGACGATAGGGCCTGGCCGGTCCGGCGCCGCGCGCGCAGTGCGCGGGCGCACAGGTTGACGCGGCGGCCGCGCTCGGGCTCCGTGCGGGCCGAAGCGGGAGGCGGGTCTTGAGTGGCGAAGGCGAGGCGGGCGAGGCCGCGGCGGAGAGGGCGGGGGCGGCGCGGCTGGCGCTGCCGCTCGGGCTGACGCGCCTGTTTCCCTGGCTGCCCGAGGCGCTGGCGCCGATGCGCGTCGTCGCCCTCGAAAACCCCTTCGCGGCGGCCGACGCCGCGGCGGGTTGGGGGCGCAAGCCCTCCTGGCGCTGGGCGCGCCGGCTCGCGGCGCTGCGCGGCCTGCCCTGCTGGACGCTGGAGGACGGTTTTTTCCGCTCGGTCGGCCTCGGCAAGCGCGGCGCGCCGGCCTGGTCGCTCGTGCTCGACCGGACGGGAATCTATTTCGACGGCCGCGCCGCCAGCGACGTCGAGGCGCTGATCGCCGCCCGGCCGGGCCCCGACATGCTGGCGCGCGGCGCGCGCCTGCGCGATCTGATCGTGCGCAGCCGCCTGTCGAAATACAATCACGTCCCCGACCGGCCGCTGGCGCTGGAGGCGCCGGCGGGCGCGCGCCGCATCGTCGTGCTGGATCAGGTGGCGGGCGATCAGTCGCTGCCGGGCGCGGGGGCGGACGAGGCCGCCTTCGTGGCAATGGCGCGGGCGGCGGACGAGGCGCGCGGCACGGGCGCGGCGGTGTTTCTCAAGACGCATCCCGACGTCGAGGCCGGGCTCGCGCGCGGCATGCTCGGCGCGGCCGATCTGCCGCGCGTTCCCTCCGGCGCGCATCCGCACGCTCTGCTCGATGAAGTGGACGAGGTGTGGACCGCCTCGAGCCAGCTCGGCTTCGAGGCGCTGATCCGGGGCAAGGCGGCGCGCTGCTTCGCCGCGCCCTTCTACGCCGGCTGGGGCCTGACGCAGGATTCGCCCGCGACGGCCGAGGCCGCCGCGATCCTCGCCCGCCGGCCGCGCCGCGACGTCGCGCTCGACGCGCTGATCGACGCGGCGGTGGCCCGCTATCCGCTCTATTTCGACGTCGCCCGCCGCCGTCCCGTCGTGGCGGAGGAGGGGCTGGAGCGCCTCGCGTCCGCGCGCGACGCCGCGCTCGCCTGACTCATGCGCTCGCGGCTTTCGCCTCCACGGCGTCGAGCCTGTCGGCCAGCTCCTTCACCGCCTGCACCAGCGGCGCGATCATCTGGTCGTAGCGCAGCGACTGCACGCTCTTCGGGTCGGCCGGGTCGGCGAGCGTCCACAACCCGCAATCGACGCCCGCCGCGTCGAGCGCCGCCTTGACGTCTTGCGCGATCAGACCGGCGTGCAGCCTGCGCCCCGGCCGCGTCGTCGTCTCGATCCGCATCTCCGCCTCGCCCGGCGCCTCCTGCGAGGGCGTCTCGACGCTGCGCGTCTCGGCGCCGCCGTCGACCCAGCGATAGAGGCGCGGCCGCAGCGCGCGCACGAAGGAAAGGCCGAGCGGACAGTCCGAAACGTCGCGCTTCAGCCGCGCGTCGGAGGTGTTGATGACGCCGGTCGCCGCATAGACGCTCGACCAGCGATAGCCCGAGGCGCCGAGCGTGTAGGCGTTGTCGGCGAAGGGCGCGGTCACGCCGGCCACCGTCAGCTTGGAATGCGGCGCGGAGGTGCCGACGCCGACATTGCCGACAGCTGCGGCGAAATAGGTGGTCGCCGTGTTGCCGCCGATCATCGCGTTGATCGCCGCCGTCCCGACGCTGCGGTAGACGCGCAGATTGGTGTGGCCCGTCGACGGCGACAGGCGGAAGAACGAGACGTAGCCGCCCGCGGCCGCGAGCCCCGCCGAGCGCAGATTGACGTCGGTCTGCGCAGTGAGCGCGTCGACGCCGGCGTCGCTCTGCGTCATCAGCAGCGCCGTGTTCGCGGCCGACAGGGCGAAGGCGCCGCCGTCGGCGCAGTTGAGGTCGAGCGCGGCGGTCGGCGTCTTCTTGCCGACGGCGATCTGCCCCGCTCCGTCGGCGCCGAGCGCGTAGCGCCACAGCGCCCCGTCCGCGCTCGTCTTCAGCGCCACCGCGTCGCCCGCCTCGCAGGTCAGTTCGGCCCGGCCCGACCAGTCGGTCTGCAACAGCAGGGAGGCGGCGCGGTCGGCCTGCGCCTTGTTGACGACGAGCCGGGCATGGCCGTCGCCCGGCGTCGCGTCGTCATGGCTGAACAGGCAGGCGTTCGACTTGACGACGAGCCGCGTCGTCGCATCGGCGGTCGCGTTGACGCCGACCATCGGCGTCGGATTGGTCTCCGCCGCCCAGGCCGCGCCGGTCCACACCACGGCGCGCGCCTCGTCCTCGACATAGGCGCGCCAGCCCTTGCACGGGGCGAGATAGCTCCAGACCCCGTCGCGCCACACAGCGACGGACCCTGGCTGCGCGCCAGAGGCGACGATCCGGCGTTCGCCGGAGACGGCGCCGGTCGCCGGCAGCGCCGCGCTGCGGCTGACGACGCTCAGCTGGGTCAGATCGTCGAGCGCCAGCAGCGCCTCGTTGTGGGTGACGTGCTTCTGGGATTGCGCGGCGGCGATCAAGGGAAGGGAGAGATGGTCGGTGACGGACATGCGGGCGCTCCGTGAATATAGGATAAGTATCCTATCATAAGAAATATGTCAAGATCACGCGCCGTTCCCTCGCTGGCGGCTTTCGACTAGAGGGAAGGGCGAAGCCGCGTGTTGCGGGCGAAACCGGGTGCGGACGCGGGTGAGCGAAACGCATGAGGATCAGGCGGTCGGCCCGCTCCGGATCGACGCGCTGGCGCCGGCGCCCGCCTCGGCGCGGCGTCGGACGAGCTCGCCCGCACGCCCTATCTCTCGGGCTTCTTCGCCGGTCGCGCCGTCGCGCCGCTGGGCGAGACGAGCGCGGCCGCCCTCGGCTGGGGCGCCAAGCGCTCGGGCGCGGCGGCCCGCGCCTTCGCCGCCCGGACTGGCCGCCCCTTCGCCATTCTGGAGGACGGGTTCCTGCGCTCGGTCGGTCTCGGCAAGGCCGGCGCGCCGACCGTCTCCGTCGTGGTCGACGAGGAGGGCGTCTATTACGACGCCGCCCGCCCCTCGCGCCTCGAGCGCCTGCTGAACGACCGCGCCGGCGACGCGGCGGGGCTCGGCGCGGCCGAGGCGCTGGCGCGCTGGCGGGCCGAGCGGCTGTCGAAATACAATCTTGGCCCGGACCGGCCGCTGCCGGCCCTGCGCGGAAAAATCCTGCTGGTCGATCAGGTGGCCGGCGACCTGTCGCTGCAAGGCGCCGGCGCCGACGCTTCCATCGCCGCGCGCATCGTCGAGACGGCGCGCGAACGCGGCGTCCTCGATCGTCTCGTCCTGCGCGCCCATCCGGACGTGCTCGCCGGCAAGGCGCAGGGCCTCCTCGCCCCGCAGGCCGCGCGCCTCGGGCTCCCCGTGCTGGAGGAGGATCGCGCCGCGCCCGCGCTGCTCGACGAGGCGGCGGCGGTGTGGACGATCTCGAGCGCGCTCGGCTTCGAGGCGCTGCTGCGCGGCGTCCCGGTGACGACCTTCGCCGTCCCCTTCTACGCCGGCTGGGGCCTGAGCGAGGATCTGGCGCAGGGCGAATTCGCCGCCGCCGCCTTCGCCCGCCGTCGCCCCGACGTCGATCTCGAAGGCCTGTTCGCCGCCGCGCTGCTCCTCTATGCGCGCTATCGCGATCCGGTCGGCGGCGAGCCGCTCGATTTTCACGGCGCGGTCGACCGCATCGTCGACTGGCGCGACCGCGACGCTGCGCTCGCCGGCCCGCCGCTCGCCTGTTTCGGCTTCTCGCGCTGGAAGCAGCCGGCGGTCGCGGCGATGTTCGGCGGCGCGCAGCGGCGCGTGCGCTTTCTCGGCCCCGCCCGTCCGCGCGCGCTGGCGCGGATCGAAACAGGCGAACGCCCGGTGGTCTGGGGCCTGAAGGACAGCGTCGCCTTCCGCGACGCCGCGCGTGCGAAGGGCCTGCCGCTGGCGCGCATGGAGGATGGCTTCCTGCGCTCGGTCGGCCTCGGCTCGGACCTGCTGGCCGCCGGCTCGATGGCGCTCGACGGTCCGCATCTCTATTTCGACGCCTCGGGCGTCAGCCGTCTCGAGACCATTCTCGCCGAGACCAATTTCACGGACGAGTTGCGCGCCCGCGCCCGCGCCCTGCGCGCCGCCGTCGTCGCTCGCGCGATGACGAAATACAACCTCGCCCCGGCCGCCGCGCCCGATCTGCGCGCCGCCGCGCAGGGTCGCGAGATCCTGCTCGTCGCCGCGCAGGTGGCGGACGACGCGGCGATCCGCCTCGGCGGCGGCGTCGTTGCGCCCAACGAGGGCTTGCTCGCCGCCGTGCGCGCCGAGCGGCCGGACGCCTTCATCGTCTACAAGGAGCATCCCGACGTCGCCGCCGGCGCGCGCAGGGGCGGCGACGCGCAGGCCATCGCCCGCCTCGCCGATCTGGTGTTGCGCGAGGGCGATCTCGGCGGCCTCTACGGCCAGATCGACCGGCTGCACGTCGTCACCTCGCTCGCCGGCTTCGAGGCGCTGATGCGCGGCGTGAACGTGACGACCTGGGGCGTCCCCTTCTACGCCTTCTGGGGCCTGACGGAGGATCGCGCGACATGCCCGCGCCGCGTCCGCCGGCTCGATCTCGACGCGCTGACGGCGGCCGCGCTGATCCTCTATCCGCTCTACGCCGATCCGCTGTCGCGCTGTCCCTGCGGGCCGGAGGATTATCTGGCCGCGCTCGACGCGCTGCGCGCCGCCCCGCCCGCGCCGCCGCGTCGCTCGCTCGTCGGCCGTCTCATCCGCTGGGCGCGCGCACGCGGCTGAGCGCGCTGTTGGAAAAGCGCCTGCGACGTCGTAAACGGCGCGGCGAGCGCAGGAGGCGCAGAGCGTGACGACATCGGCGCCCCGCGCGGGGCGAAGCGTGGTTCTGCTGCAAGGCCCGGTCGGGCCATTTTTCGCGTGGCTGCAACGCGCGCTGGAGGCGCGCGGCTGGCGCGCGCTGCGCCTCGTCTTTAACGCCGGCGACGAGATTTACGCCGGCCGCGGCCGCACGCTGCGCTTCGACGCGCCGCAGGCCGAATGGGTCGACCGTCTCGCCGCGATCTTCCGCGAGGAGGGGGCCGAGGCTGTTCTGATGTTCGGCGACCAGCGCCCGATTCACCTCGCCGCCAAGGAGGCCGCCGCGCGCGCCGGCGCCCGCGTCATGTCCTTCGAGGAAGGCTATCTGCGGCCCGATTTCGTCACGCTCGAGCCCGGCGGCAACAACGCCTGCTCGCCGCTGCGCGCCTGGCGGCCGGGCGGCGAGGTTCCGCCGCCGCCCCATCACGAGCCGCTCGGCGGCGCCTTCGCCGTCATCGCCTGGTATGCGACGCGCTATTTCGTCGCGCTGCATCTGGGGCGCGGGCGCTATCCCCAATACGAGCATCACCGCCGCCGCCACCCCGTGCGCGAGGCCGTCGCCTGGTGGGCGAGTCTCGGCAAGAAGATCTGGTTCCGCCGCGCCAACCGCGCCGTCGTCCGCCGCGCCGTCGGCGAACTGGCTGGCCGCCACATGATCCTCGCCTTGCAGGTGTTCGACGATCTGCAACTGCGCCGGCACGGGCGCGGCTGGACGGTCGGCAAGCTCGTCGACGCGACGCTCGCCTCCTTCGCCCGCGCAGCGCCGGCCGATCTGCATCTGCTGGTCAAGGGCCACCCGCTCGACCGCGGCCACACCTCGGCGCGCAAGCACACGCTCGCGCGCGCGGCCGCGCTCGGCCTGTCGGACCGCGTGCATTATCTCGACGACGGCGCGCTCGGCCCGCTCTCGCAGGCGAGCCTCGGCATGGTGACGATCAACTCCACCTCCGCGCTCGTCGCCTTCGCGCAGGGCAAGCCGGTTTTCGCTTTCGGCGACGCCTTCTACGACGGCCTCACCGTCAATCGCGACGACCGCAGCCTCGAGGCGCTGGACCGCTTCTGGTCGGGCGCGCCCGGCATGGATCGCGAGACGTGGCTCGCCTTCGCCGGAACGATGGCGCGCGACAGCCTCGTCAACGGCGCCTACTACCGGCTGGACAGTCTCGGCGCGACCTGCGAGCGCGTCGTCGACCGGCTTGAGCGCTTGCTTGCATCGAAGGTCATGCCTGATGCGCCCGCCGGCGGCGTTGAACGCGGACCCGCGATAACGTAAAACCCCGGCGTTCCCGCCCCCGCGCGATCCTCGGACGACCGAACGGATCGCGCGGTCGCGCGCGTCGCCTGGCGCCCGCTTCGTTCGTCTCGGAAGGATTCGATTCTTGAACGTCGCCCGCATCTGGAGCCTGCTCTACAGAAAGGCCGAGGCGCGCGTTCAATTGCTCGTGCAGTCGCCCGAGACGCTGATCCGCAATCACAAGTTCTTCTCGATCTCGCGGCGCGACACGTTCCGGCTGCCCGAGAGCGGCGAGATTTTCTTCGTCTTCGGCGCGAACGGCGAGGCGCTGACGCGGATCGCCGGCTTCTTCCGCGGCGCGACGGTGATCTATGTGCGCCCGACGCGGCGCGGCAATTACACCGCCGGCACGGCGCGGCTGTTGAAGAAGATTGGCGCCCGCGCCCGCCTCGTCTGCGCGACGCGCGAGGCGCATGAGGCGCTCGCCGCGCGCGATACGGCGCTGGCCGCGCGCGCGTCCCTCGCGCTGCTGTCGCCGCTCGGCGCCATGACGGCGGACAAGGGCGTCGAGGGTTTGTGGCTGCGGCCCGCGCGCGAGGACGCGCCCGCCCCGCTCGATCCCGCGCTCGAGCGCATCGGCCGCGACATCGAGCAGATTTTCGCGCGGCCCTGGGCGCGCGGCGCCGCCAATCCGCGTCTGGTTCTCTTCGGCTCGTCCTATGCCGGCCTCGGCGCGCAGATGGAGGATCGCGCCCGCGAGCGCGCCGCCCCGCGCGGCGAGCCCGGCGAGGAGACGACGATGGCCGCAAGCCCGTTGGCGCTGGACGGGCCCTCGCGCCGCCCGGCCGAACTGCCCTCGGCGATCTTCGGCCAGATCTGGCGCGCCGCCGACCGGCCGACCGTGTCGACCGGCGACGACGCGCTCGCGGCGGTGATGACGCTCGGCGGCTTCCCGCAGGCCGACGGCGAGGCGCAGCCGACGGACGAGGCGCGCGCCCGCGCCCGCGCGCTGGTGCTGCGCTCGCTGGCCGAGACGCGCTTCATCGCCGCCGGCTCGAAGCGCCTGATCGACCGCGAGCACGCTTTCGCCCGGCTCGGCCTCACCGCCGACGCGCCGGCCGAGATCGCAGACCTTGCCTCCGAACTGCTGGCCGTCGGCGCCGTCGACGCGGTTGGCGCGCGCATTCTGGGGCGCGACATCGAATCCGGCGAGATGAGCGCCGAAGGCCGCGCCGTGCTGCGCGAGACGCTGCGGCGCGAGGCGGCGGCGACGGTTCCGCGCCTCAGCCAGCGCGTCGATCTGGTCGACGATTTTCTCGATTTCGCCGCCCCGCGCCTGCAACCGGTCGACCGACCGGCCGTCGCCCTGCTGCGCCTCGGCGTGACGGGCGACGAGGCCGCCGCCGCCTACGATCTGGGCGAGCTGCTGCGCGAGCACGGGGCCCAGCGCGCCCTCCTCGCCGAGATCGCCGAACGCTTCGCCGCGCGGCCCGGCGTTCTGACCCGCCTCGCCGCCAAGCTGGTGCGCGAGGAGTCGAACCGCGCCGCCCTCGCGGTGCTGGAGGTTGCGGCCGCCCGCCCGGACGCCGGCGCCGAGGTGCTGTCGCTGACCGCCGAGCGCCAGCTCGAACTCGGGCTGCTGCCCGAGGCGCTGGCCACGGCGCGCCGCCTCTCGGCCCTCGCGCCGGACGACCCGTCGGTCGCCGAGCTGCGTCTGGCGGCCGGCGACGCCGGCGCGGAGACGGGCGCGGGCGGCGGCGCGGCGGACATGCTGGTCGCCGCCGAGCGCGCGCATCTGTCGGGCCAGACCGAGCTTGCCGAGCAGATCGCCCGCCGCGCTTTGTCGCGCGCCGCCGGGCGCCTCGCGCCGGCGGTGGCGAGCGGCCTCACCGATTTCCTGCTCGCCCGCAACCAGACCGACGAGGCGCTCGACATCGCGCTGGCGCGCTTCGGCGATTCGGCCGACCGCGCCCGCGCCCGCGACGCCGCCGCGCTGGCGCTCGCCGAATTGCAGGGCTTCGTCGGCGACGGCGAGGCCGCGCGCGCCACGTTGCGCGCCGCCGAGCGCGCCGGCAGCTCGGCCGCCGCCGCGCGCCTGCGCGCCCTCGTCGCCCGCTCCGGCGGGCTCGACCGCGAGATCGAGGGCTACCGCGAGATCTATCGCGCCAGGAAGGGCCTGCCGCAGCTTCGTCACCTGATGTCGATGCTGGCCGCCGCCGGCCGCGCCGACGAGGCCATCGCGCTCGCCGCCGAGGCGAAGGCGGACGGGGTCGGCCGCGAGGTCGACGTTGACTTCGCGCTCGGCGAGATTCTCACCCGCTCCGGCCGCTGGCGCGAGGCGCTCGACGCGCTCGCCGTTGCGCAGGAGCCCGGCCCCTATCGCGTGCAGGCGCTCATTCTCGTCGCCCGTTGCCGGCGCGGCCTCGGCGATCTCGACGGCGCGCGCGCCGCTTGGACGCTGGTGCTGGAGTCCGGGCAGGCGCGGCAGGCGGCGCGTCTGGCGCTCGCCGAGATCGCCGAGACGTCCGGCCTCTACGCTGACGCCGCCGGGCATTATGGCGACGTGCTGCGCAACGCCCCGCTGTCGCGGGCCGTGGTGCAGCCCTGGGCCTCGGCGCTGCGGCTCGCCCGCGCTCTTCCCGCCGCGCGCGCCAGCCTCGAACGCCTCGCCGCGACGACGACGGAGGCGAGCCCCGCCTTCTGGCTGTCCGCCATCGAGGCCGAGGCCGGCCGCCTCGACGCCGCGCTCGCCCGCGCCCGCGAGGCCTGCGAGGCCGAGCCGCTCAACGTCAACCTCGCCCGCAACCTCATTGACCTGCTCGGCCTCGACGCCGATTTTGAGGGCGCGCGCGCCGTCGTCGCCCGCCTCGAGCCGATGTTCGAGGCCCGCCCGACCCGGCTCGCCGAGACGGCGGAGATCTGGCGCACGCTCGGCGAGACGGGCCGCGCCAACGATTGCGTCGAGCGCGCGCTGAAGCTCGCCCCGCGCAATCCCGCGATCCTGATGACAGCCGCGCGCATCGCCTTCGAGCGCGAGGATTTCGAGACCGCGCACAAACATGCGCGCGCCTCGCTCGACGTCGATCCGCTGCGCATGGGCGGGTATTTTCTGGCCGCCCGCATCGCGCGTCGGCTCGGCCGCCCCGAGGAGGCGGACGCGCTCGCCTCGACCGCCGCGGCGGTCTGGCCGGACCGCACGCTGTCGCACACCGCCGCCGTCGAGAACGCCATCGCCCGGCGCGACGCAGCCGCCGCCGTCGCCTCGATGGACGTGGTCGAGAGCCTGCGCACGATCAACGGCGACAAGCCGCAGATCCGCATGATCTGGTCGGCCGCCGCCCTCGCCGGCGAGGCTGGCGACCACGCCGCCTTCATGCGCTTCGCGCGGCAGATGACGCAGGCGATTTACGGCGTCTTCCCGCCCGATCTCGGCCTGTGGACCGGCGCGCCCTTCCGCCGCCAGCGCATGCTCACCGTCGCCCGCGGCGGGCCGGGCGACGAGGTGCGCCTCTACTACGCGGTGCTGCGCCGCGTTGCCGCCGAGGCCTCGCACCTGACCCATGTCGGCGATCCGCGCCTCGAATCTTTGTTCCGCCGCAACTTCCCTGGCGCGACCTTCGTGCCCAATCCGTGGACCGGCCGCCGCCTCGGCCGCCGCCGCGAGGCGATCACCGACGAGATGCGCAAGGGCCTCGCGCAGGGCACGCTCGAGGCGCTGCGCCGCTTCGGCTCCTATCTGCCGCAGAAGATCGTCGACGAGGCGCACAACATCGCGGTGGCCGACGCGCTGTGGGAGCATCGCCTGTTCCCCGTCTTCGGCGACACGCATGCGCCCGAGGCGCCGGCGCCGCTCGTCTGCGATCCGGAGAAACTCGCGGCGGCGCGCGCTTTCCTCGACGCTCTGCCGCCCGGCCCGCGCGTCGGCGTGTCGTGGCGGGCGAGCTATGCGAGCGCCAACCGCTTCACCGGCGGCTTCTTCCATGTCGAGGACGCCGGCGCCTTCCTGTCGGTTCCCGGCGCGATCTTCGTCGATCTGCATCCCAACGTCGTCGACGAGGAGTTCGCCCGCGCCGTCGAGCTTGCCGGCGGCCGGCTCTATCGCGGCCCCTTCGATCTGCAGAATGATTTCGAGGCGCTCGCCGCGCTCTCGGCCTGTCTCGACGCGGTGATCACGCCCGGCGTCACCCAGCGCGACGTCGCCGCCGCCTTCCGCGAGGGCGAGGTGTGGTCGTTCAATCTCGCGCCCGAATACAGCGAGCGCTGGCGCATCGACGCCGAGGGGCGCGACCGCTTCCAGCCGCGCATCCTGCATCACGATTTCGTCTCGCACGGCGATCGCGCCAGCATCGCGGCGGCGCTCGCGGAGCGCGTGCGCGATCTCGTCGCCGCGCGCGGCGATGCGAAAGAGGCCTGACGATGCGCGTCCTCATTCGCGCCGACGCCTCCTCGCGCATCGGCACCGGCCATGTCTATCGCTGCATGGCGCTCGCCGAGGAACTCGTCGGGCGCGGCCATCGCGTGCTGTTCGCCTGCGCCGAGGCGCCGGGCGCGCTGCTCGGCCTGCTCGCCGAGCGCGGCTGGAGCGCCGTCGCGCTGCCCGACGGGCTGGACGAGGCGGCCGACGCCGCCGCCCTCGCCGCGGTCGCGGGCGCGGGCTGGGACTGGCTGATCGTCGATCATTACGAGCGCGGCGCCGCCTTCGAGCGCGCCGCCCGGCCGCTCGCCGCGCGCATTCTGGCGATCGACGATCTCGCCGACCGCGCCCACGATTGCGACGCCCTCGTCGATTCGAGCCACGGCGCGGAGGAGGCGGCGGTCTACGACGATCTCGCTCCGCCCGCCTGCCGCCGTCTCGTCGGGCAGGATTACGTCATCCTGCGCAAGGCTTTCCGCGCGTTGACGCCGTCCCCGCCCGTCGCCGGTCCGGTCCGGCGTCTGCTCGTCTCCTTCGGCGGCAACGATCCCGTCGGCATGACCATCCGCGCGCTGAAGACGCTGGCGCGCCCGCAATTCGCGCATTTGGAGATCGAGGCGACGTCGAGCCGGGCCAATCTGCGGCTCGACGAGGTGCGCGCCGCCGCCGCCGCGCTGCCGAACGCGCGCCTGCATGTCGACACCGGCGCCTTCGAGCCAATCCTGCAATCGGTCGAGCTGTGCCTCGGCGCCGGCGGCACGACGACATGGGAGCGCATGTATCTCGGCAAGCCGGCGCTGGTCGCCATGCTCGCCGACAACCAGACCCGCATCACCGGTCGCCTCGCCGGGCTCGGCCTCATCGCCTCGCTCGGCCACGCCCGCGATTTCGACGACGACGAACTGGCCTCCCGCCTCTCCGGGGCGCTCGCCGACGCCGACTGGCGGCTGCGCGCCGCGCGGGCCGGGATGCGCCTCGTCGACGGGCGCGGGGCGGAGCGCGTGGTCGCGGCGATGGAGAGCTTCGGGAGCGCCGCGACGCTCGCGTCCGGCGCGTCCGGAGAGGCGCTTCCGGCGCCTTCGGCGGCGGCGGCGGGGCTGTGCGCTAGCACACTTAAGTAACTGGAATATGGGGCGGAGCTGATGTAAGCCGGCAAGGCTTCGCTACGGGACGATGTGCGGTCGAGGGGTCGGATCATGGATGCGCAGACGCGAGTCGTGTCGCTCTATTTGAACTACGTCAAGCATTGGCTGATCAGCGCCGACGTGAGCGTCGGGCAGGGGCAGGACATCGCGCTGCTGGCGTTCGATTCCGCCAACAACCGCCGCCATCACATCGAGGTCGAGATTGGCCGCACGCCGATCGACGAGAAGGATCCGGCCGCCCTCGGCGAGTGGCTGAAGGGGCGCTTCTCATCGCCCGACCGCGATCAGACGCTGATTCAGGCCGGCTTCGCCCCGCGCGCCAACGCCCGCGTGCTGGTCTCGCGCCACGCCTCGACCACGTTCCGCCAGGTCTGCGCGGCGCAGAATGTCGAGCTGTGGCTGTTCTCCGATCTCGTCGCCGAACTGCGCCTCGCCTTCCGTAACCGTCTGCCGCCGAACGACGTGGAGGGCCGCGTCTTCCAGCTCCTTTTCTATCCGCCGAAGAACGCCTTCGTCGCCGGCTAAGCGCGCCGGCCTGTGTCCGGGCGCCTCGTGGGCGCCCGATCCTGCGGGTTCGACCCTCGACGCTTGATCTTGGGCGCTTTCGAGCCACAATCCTCTGCTTCTTGGCCCGCGAGGAAGTGAACAACCCCGGCGATCGTCTTGAGAACGTGGAACGCCATCTTCGCCCTGACAGTGCGCGACTGGAACCTGCGCGTCGGGCGATCTCCCATGGAGATCTTCTGGCTCATGTGGGAGCCGGGGATGCACATGCTGTTCTACATGGCGGCGACCTCGCTGATGCCGCGCCGCCCGCATGAGGGCGACAGCTTCGCCCTCTTCTTCGCCTCCGGCATTCTCCCCTTCTTCCTGTTCCAGCGCACCTTCTTCCGCATCTCGATCGGCTTGAATCAGCAGACGCTGTATCCGCTGCGCAAGATCATCATTTTCGACGTCGTCGTCAGCCGCATCATCATCGAATTGTCGGTGTGGATGATGAATGTCTTCTTTATCGTGTGCGTTCTTCTCGCGATCAATACGGAAATCTACGTCTACAACACGATAGCCCTCCTGAAGGCGATCGTCGGTCTGATCTGTCTCGGCGTGTCGTGGGGCATGCTCGTCGGCTTCCTCAACAGCATGTTGCCGTTCATGCCCAAGATCGGCAATTTCATCAATCGAATCATGTATTTCACTTGCGGCATCTTCTTCGTGCCCGACCACATGCCGCCGTTCATCCGCAACTTCGTCGAGTGGAACCCGCTGATGCATCTGGTCGAGATGTTCCGCAGCGGCATTTATTACGGCTATGGCAGTCTGATCATGGACCAGACCTATCCGTTCGCCGTCGCGCTCGTTCTCATCACCTGCGCGACGCTGCTGGAGAACATCGCCATCAAGCAATACCAGTCGGCATGATCAGGCTCATCGACGCCGGCAAGGAGTTCCGCCGCACCCGCAAGGTCGTGCGCGTGCTCGACGACGTGACCGCCGACTTCCGCGCCGACGTGGCGCTCGGCGTGCTGGCCCGGCCGGGGCAGGGCAAGTCGACGCTGGCGCAGATCCTGTGCGGGGCCAAGAGCCTCGATTCGGGCGCGATCGAGCGGGGCAGCTCCATCTCGTTCCCGCTCGGCTACGCCGGCTGGCTGACCTACGAGCTGACCGCCGCCGAGAACATCGCCTTCATGGCGCGCCTCTACGGGCGCGACGTCGACGAGATGATCGATCAGGTGTTCGATTTCGCCGGGCTGCGCCGCGGCGCCGACGAGCCGCTGCGCTACACGACGCCCGTGCATCGCACCAAGGTCGCTTACGGCGTGTCCTTCGCGCTCGATTTCGACATCCAGCTCGTCGACGAGGCGATCGGCGTCGGCGACGTGCGCTTCCGCGCCAAGTGCCTGCAACTGCTGCAGGACAAGGCGCAGAAGGCCGGCGTGATCGCGATGGGCTCGAACTGGACGGTGCTCGACCGCTTCTGCGATGCGGCCGCGACGCTGCATCACGGCCGCATCGAGTTCTTCCCGACGCTTCAGGAAGCCAGCGACTACCTCAACCGCATCGCCCCGGAGTGAGGCTCACGCGCCGCGCGCGCGGTCGAGCAGCGCGTGCCCGAACACCGAGGCGACGATCCACAGGCCGAGGCAGATCGCCATCACGATGGCGACGTTCTTGAACGGCGAGGGGAAGGACGGCGCGTCCGGCAGGCGCGGCTCGACGAAGGCGGCGATGTAGATCTGCTTGCGGTCGGCGTCGCGCCGGGCCCGGTCCATCGCCTCGAGCGCGTTGGTGTAGGCGCGCTCGGCGACGCCCTGCTGGATCTCCAGCTCCTGGAACTTGCTCAACACCGTCGCCAGCGAGGCGACGCTGGCGTTGGTCGAGGCCAGATTGTCCTCGGCGATCTTGATCTGCGCGTCGAGCGCCTTGAGGCGCGCCTGCAAGGCGAGCAGCGTCGGCGCCGTCTTCGACATCAACGAGCCGGCCGCCTCCAGCTCCGCGCGCGCCTTGGCGCGGTCGTCGCGCATCTCCTTCAGGCTCAGCAACTGCGTCTCGGCCTGCTTGCGCGGGTCGACGATCTGCGACTGGTTGCGATAGGTCTCGAGCTCCATGCGCGCCGAGCGCAGCTTCTCCTCGGCCGTCGTCACTTCCTTGCGCGCCTGGCCCAGCGTGTCCTCGCGCGCCTTTTCCGAGAGCCGGTTGATCAGCCTCTCGGCCTCCGTGCGCAATTCGGTCGCGATCGACCGCGCGGTGTCCGGCGAGGGCGCCTCGACGAGGCCGAGGATGATGCCGGTCAACGGATCGAAATTGACCTTCACGTGCCGGCGCCAGAAGGGCAGGAACTCCTCGTAGCGACGCTCGCCGCGATAACGCGCGAACCAGTCGACCGCGGGCGCGGAATAGACGGCGATCGGGTCGACGCGCGGGGTGATCGCCTCCACCGCGTCGCGGCTGCGCAGGAATTCGGCGACGATGTAGGAGTTGGCGAGCACCAGCCCGCCCGCCCCGCTCGCCCCCGCGCCGAGCACGGCGCCGACCGAATCCATCGCCGGCGCGTCCCATCCGCGCACGGCGAGCTGGAATTCGGAGGTGTATTGCGGGCTCGCCACCGCCAGCGTGTAGATCGTCGCCAGAAACGTCGGCAGCGCGACGATCAGAAGAAACAGCGCCAGCGTCAGCCGGCGGCCAACCTGACGGACGACATGGCGCTTCTCGCGCCCGCGCGGCCGGGCGTGCGTCTCGTAGACGCGTTCCTCGTGCTCGGCCGGCGTCATCGGATCGGAGCGCAGCAGGGCGAGCAGGTTCGCCTTGTCGGCGATGACGGCGCGAAGGGCCTCCGCCTTCTGCAACGCCGACGATTTGCGCGGCGTCTTGACGTGCGCCTGCGCCTCGGCCTCGCCGTTGATGTCGGCGGCCGGGATCTCGTCGGTCTTGGCGTGCTTCGCCATCCACTTCGCTCCCACGCTTTCGCCGTCACCCATCGCCAAGGAATGGCGCAACTTTGTGTCCGAACGGTCGCCGCGGGACGACGTTGGCCGCGCCGCCGCCGCTCAGGCGGCCGGCGCGATCCGCGTCACGCGGTTCAGCATCGAGACGAGTTCCTCGTTCACCTTGTATTTCGGCATGATTCCCGCATTGATCCCGGCGATCTCCGGCCGCTCGTCCAGAATCTTGAAGACGTTCTGCAAATCGGCCTGCTGTCCGCGTCGTTTCAACTCTGCGAACAGCGCCTCGAACATCTCCAGGTCTTCCGGATAGTCGAGCGTCAGCCGGTAGTCGCGGATGAGATGCTCGGGAAGATCGACGATATTGATGTTGAAATGCTCGGGATTGTTCTCGAAATACAGGTTCATGTATTCCGAATGCGGCGCCCCGCCCATCAGTTTCAGCACCCGGCGCATCGCCTCGACGGTGATGATCTGCCCGGACGAGCCGATCGCCTCGCGGCGCGCGCGCGTCAGGTCGGCGCCGGCGGCGAAATGCGCCTCCAGCAGCGCCCCCAGCACCTCCGAGGAGGGGGTCGGGCAGTCGGACGTGATCCGCACGACGACATCCACGTCCTGCGCGTCGCAGACGTCGAGATAGCGGCGCAGCACGTCGTCCGGGTCGCCGCGATGGAAGATCGCCTTGCCGCCGAGCGTGTAATCGGCGAGCGCGGCGTCGTCCGGATGGGTCGAGGTGGCGAGCGCCACGAAGTCGACGCCCGGCACGCGCAGCGCGCCTTCGAGGCAGCGCTCCACCGAGGCGACGCCGCCGATCGGCAACAGCGCCTTGCGCGGCAGGCGGGAGGATTTCAGCCGGCACGCGACGATCGCCGCCACCCGCGCCTTGCGCAACTGGGCGCGGCGGATCGTCGTGCCCTTCGGCGCCGGCTCGGCGAGGATCATCCGTTCGTTCGCCTGCGCCTTGGTCAGCGCGTCGAAGGTCATGCCGGTCTGCGCGGTGCGGCGGAAGATCACCGAGCGCGTGGTGACGAAGCGCCCACTGGCGTGATCCTCGGCGGCGATCGGCACCACCATGCCCTTGACCAGATAGTCGTGTTCGGCGCGCGCCACGAAGCTCTCGCCGAACATCGTCGGAATCTGCGCCAGCTCGCCCTGCAGCTCGACGAGCTCGGCCGGCTCCAGCGCCGACCAGCCGTCGTACTGCGTCGCCGCCCGCGACAGGCAGACGTGCTTCTCGATCATCTCGCAGCCCATGGCCGCCGCGATCACCGGCACGCGCCGCGCCATCGGGCTCGAACCCTCGACATGATCGGCGAAGGCGAGCCCGTAGTCGGGGAAGCGCGCGCGCACGATCGCCAGCTTGTTGAGCTGCGTGTCGGACAGCGCGGTCGGATAGCCCTGGAAGCCGATCTGCAAGAAGCGCCGGCGCGCCGGGATGCGCGCCATGCGCGCGACGACGACCTCGAGCTCGGCCAGATCGTAGCCGGAGACGTTGACGACGACGTCGACCGGATCCTCGCCCTGCGCGGCGGCGAACAGGCCGAGCACCTCGGAATTGTCGACCATCGAGGCCTGGAACTTCACGCCCGCGATCTTCGCCTTGTTGGCGCTGAACACACGCGCGCAATTGGCGTCGGCCATTTCGAGGAAGACCGCGCCGATGCGATTGGCCGCGTCCTCGATCAGGCGGGCCCAGGTCGCGTCGTCGAAGCCGAGCTTCTCGTACAGCGCGTGGTGGGAGAAATCCTTCAGCGCCAGCGCGTCGGCGGCGATCGGATGGAACTTCATCGCCCGCCGCGGATAGGCCAGCGGCGCCAGCGCGTCGATGAGAGCGGTGACGACGGCCGGATCGCCGCCATGAACGTTGGCGACTTCGTAGACGAGAAGGGGAGCGCGGGACATGTGATCGCTTCTGACGAAATCCGACCACGCGCCTCAGGAGGACGCGCGGCCGGCGAGCTTGAGCACGGTGTCGATCACAAAGTCCTGCTCCGCGGCGGTGAGGCCGGGGTGCAGCGGCAAGGTGATCGCCTGACGATAATAATCTTCAGCCTGTGGACAATAACCGGGTTTGAAACCCATGTCAGAATAATAAGGCTGCAGGTAGACCGGCATGTAATGCAGGTTGACGCCGATCCCGGCCGCCCGCAGCCGGTCGAACGCCTCGCGCCGGCCGATCGGCGCGTCGTCCGGCCAGCGGATCACGTAAAGATGCAGCGCCGAGCGCGAATCCGATGCGCGCGCCTGCGCGCCGATTCCGGCCGGCCCGAAGGCGGCGTCGTAGACGCGGGCGCGCGCCTCGCGCGCCTCGACATAGGCGTTCAGCCGGGCGAACTGGCTCGTCCCCAGCGCCGCCTGGATGTCGGTCATGCGGTAATTGAAGCCGAGATCGACCTGCTGGTAATACCAGCCGCCCTCGCTCTCGCCCCGCATCAGCCGCGCCTCGCGCGTGATGCCGTGGCTGCGCAGCAGGTTCAGCCGGTCGAGCAGGGAGGGATCGCGCGCCGTGATCGCGCCGCCCTCGCCCGTCGTGACGATCTTGACGGGGTGGAACGAGAACACGGTGAGGTCGGAGAAAGCCCCGTCGCCGATCGGATGGTTCTTGAACGATCCGCCGATCGCGTGCGAGGCGTCCTCGACGATGCGGAAACCGAACTCGCGGCCGAGATCGGCGATCTCGTCGAGCCGGCACGGCTCGCCGCCGAAATGCACCGGCGCCACCAGCTTCGGCAGCTTCCCGCCGTCCCGGCGCGTGCGCGCCAGCCTGTCGGCCAGCGCCCGCGGATCGAGATTGAGGGTGCGCGCGTCGATGTCGACGAAATCGACCCCGGCGCCGCAGTAGAGCGCGGCGTTGGCGGTCGCCACGAAGGTGTTCGGGCTCGTCCACACCACGTCGCCCGGCCCGACGTCGAGCGCGTCGTAGGCGATGTGCAGCGCCGCCGTCGCGCTGCTCACGGCGACGGCGTGCGGCGACCCGGCCGCCCGCGCGACCGCCGCCTCGAATTGCGGGATCGCCGGGCCCTGGGTCAGAAAGTCCGAACGCAGAACCGCCTCGACGGCGGCGACGTCATCGGCAGTGATGTCCTGCCGTCCGTACGGAATCATGCCGATTTCGCGCGCAGGATCGCCGGCGTCGAGGCCGGAAGTTCGGCGCGCGGGTCGAGCGCGGCGATCTTGTTGTATTCGAGGATTTCCTCGCTGTTGAGGAAGTGGTCGTTGAGGTCCGAGCGATACTCGAAGTCGGGCTTGGCCCGCCAGCCGCGCTCGCCGAGACGGTTCAGCGTGTAGTCGATCTTGCGGTCGGGGAAGGTGATGGTCGGCTGGATCACGTAATGATCCTCGAACTCGACCGTCAGATGCCCGTCCTCGCGCGGACACATCACCTCGTGCAGCTTCTCGCCGGGGCGGATGCCGACGATCTCCTGCGGCAGCGTCGGCGCCATGGCGCGGGCCAGATCGACGATGCGCACGGACGGAATCTTCGGCACGAAGATCTCGCCGCCCTGCATGCGGTCGAGATTGCGGAAGACGAAATCGACGCCCTGACGCAGCGTGATCCAGAAGCGCGTCATATTCGCGTCGGTGATCGGCAGGCGCGTCGCGCCCTGACCGATCAGGCGATTGAAGAAGGGCACCACGGAGCCCATCGAGCCGACGACGTTGCCGTAGCGCACGACGCCGAATTTCGGGCCCTTCTCGCCGGAGGAGGCGTTGGCGGCGACGAACAGCTTGTCGGAGGCCAGCTTGGTCGCGCCGTAGAGATTGATCGGCTTGGCGGCCTTGTCGGTCGACAGCGCCATCACCGACTTCACGCCCATCTTGAAGGCGGCCGAGATGACGTTCTGCGCGCCGCCGATATTGGTCTGGATGCACTCGGTCGGGTGGAACTCGGCGATCGGCACATGCTTCATCGCCGCGGCGTGGATGACGACGTCGACCCCCGCCATCGCCCGCTCGAGCCGCTCGAGATCGCGCACGTCGCCGGGGAAGAACTGCAGCCTGGGCTCGTTCCCCCACTCGTTCTGAAGCGCGAAGTGCTTCTGCTCGTCGCGCGAGAACACGACGACGCGCTCGACGTTCGGGCGCTTCATCAGGGCGGAGAGGAACTGCTTGCCAAACGAGCCCGTTCCACCGGTGATCAGATACGATCTCTTGACGCTTAGACTCATTAAGCTCTCCATTCAGCGGCGGCGGCGTCCATGTTCTGCCCGCGCGCCAACGGCGTCCGGCCGTATCGGGACCGGGCGCGCTCGCGGGCCCCGGTCGCGGCGAGCTTCGCCGCATTCTCATGCGCCCAGCCAACCCTGCGACAAACATCGCGCTATCATCGCAGCGGCATACTTATTGCCTGTTCTTGCGAAAGAAATCCACCTTGATGACGTGCGAAGGCGCACCTCGTGCGCATCGCTCGCGCTGTGCGCGACGGCATTCTTCTACCGCAAAATTGTGCGCTGCGCCATAGTCGCCCGGCGCAGACCGCCGGGAACGCCCTCTGCCCTTCGTCGGACGGCGAGCGGGACGCGCGGGGGAGCGCGCGGACTCGTCCTCCCCCGTTCCGCCATTGACCGAAGTAAGAACCAAATTATAACATTTGCCTGTGCCGCGCGGCGACTTTTGGAGGCGTCGATGGAACGTATAAACGATATAATTGGCTCTATATTCGAGTGCAATGGCGCGGCTCTGGCGGATGATGACAATCCGGAGTCGGTAGAGAAGTGGGATAGCGTGACGCACATCATGGTTCTGAGCGCTCTCGAGGAGGAGCTCGGCGTGAAATTCTCGGATTCGCAAATGGAAAACATTCATACGATTGGCGAAATCCGCGCCGCGACGGCCGCGCAGTTGCGGCGCTGAGATGACGCCGTCCGGCGCGCCGGCGCCTTCGCCGCCCGGCGCAGCGACGCCGGCCGCCGATCCCGAAGTCGCCGATCCCGGAGCCGCCGATCCCGGAGCCGCCGCGGTCGCGCTCGCCCGCGCGCTCGACGCCGGCGGGCTGACGCTGGCCGGACTGGTCTCGGCCGACCGGACGGCCCGGGCGGCCGCGCCCGTCGAGGCGCCCTTGCGCGTTTACGTGCTTTGCGGGGCGCTCGCCTCGGCCATGTTGGCCAAGGCGATCCGGGTCGCGCTCGCCTCCCTCGGCGTCGCCGCCGACATTCGCGAGGGCGGCTACGACGCTTATCTGATCGAGGCGCTCGATCCCGCCGGCGCCCTGTATGCGTTCGAGCCGGATCTCGTCGTCGTGGCGCTCGGCTGGCGCGACGCGCCGGCGCCGGCCGACCTGCCGGCGCGGGTCGAGGCGATCGCCGGCCTCTGGCGGGCGATCCACGATCGCGCGGGCGCGCGCGTTCTGCATCATCTGATGGAGCCGCCCGATCACGACCTCGCCGGCCCGGCCGAGCGCCGCCTGGAGGACTCGCCCCGGCGCTGCGTCGAGCGGATGAACGCGGCGCTGGTCGAGGCCGCGCCGGGCCATGTCGCCTTCCTCGATCTGGGCGCGCTGGCGATGCGCGTCGGCCTGTCGAACTGGAATTCGCCGCGCGACTATTTTGTCGCCAGACAGCCTTTCGCGCCGCGCTGGCTGCCGCTCTACGCCCATGCCTTCGCCGCCGTCTGGCGCGGCATGGCGGCGCGCGAGAGGAAGGCGCTGGTGGTCGATCTCGACGGCTCGCTGTGGGGCGGCGTGATCGGCGACGACGGGCTCGACGGCGTGGTCTTCGGCGCGGGGTCGGCGGCGGGCGAGGCCTACGCCGCCTTCGCCGCCTATCTGAAGGCGCTCGCCGCGCGCGGCGTCACGCTGGCGGTGTGCTCGAAGAACGATCCCGAATTGCCGCGCCGTCTGTTCGCCGAGCGGGCGGACATGCCGCTGCGCCTGACCGATTTCGCGGCGTTCCATTGCGACTGGCGCGACAAGGCGACGAACATCGCGGAGATCGCCCGCGAGCTCAACATCGGGCTCGACGCGATCGCCTTCGCCGACGACAACCCGGCCGAATGCGCTGGTGCGCGAGCGCCTGCCGCAGGTCGCCGTCGTCGAACTGTCGGGCGATCCGTCCGGCCATGTCGCCGCGCTCGACCGCGCGCGGCTGTTCTGGCGCCAGACGCTGACCGCCGCCGACGCGCGCCGCGCCGAGAGCTACGCCGCGCTGCGCGCGGCCGAGGCGACGAAACCGCAGGCCGCCACCCTCGACGAGCATCTTGCGGGCCTGGCCATGCGCGGCCTGTTCCGTTCCGCCCTCGCCGGCGACGTCGAGCGGCTGGCGCAGATGCAGGCGCGCACCAACCAGTTCAATCTGACGACGCGTCGTTACGACGCCGCCGACATCGCGGCGCTGATGGCGCGCGCCGACGCTGCGGTGTTCGTCTTCGCCCTCAGGGATCGTTTCGCCGATCACGGCGTCGTCTCCTCGCTCGTCGTGAAGCAGGACGGCGCGACGATGACCGTCGACGACTGGCTGATGAGCTGTCGCGTCTTCTCGCGCACGGCCGAGCAGTTCGTCGTGACGAAGCTCGTCGAGGAGGCGCGCCGGCGCGGCGCCTCGCGCATCGTCGGCCTGTACGCCCCGACCGCGCGCAACGGCGTCGTCGCGGATCTGTACGAGCGACTGGGCTTCCGCTCCGCGGGCGAGGGCGTCTTCGAGCTGCCGCTCGCGCATGTCGACGCCTCGCGGCTGACGCATTTCATCGCCGATCAGGCGCCGCCGGCGGGCGGCTCGTGAAGGCGGCGTTGCAGGAGGCGGCCGCGCACGAGGCCGCCGGTCGTCTGACGGAGGCGGCGGCGATCCTCGCGCCTCTCGCGCAGCGCCATCCCGAGGTCGCCATCGTCCAGTTCAGCTATGGCCGCGTCGCGCAGCGGCTGGGCGAGGGGCGGGCGGCGGAGGCCGCGCTCGACCGCGCGCTGGCATTGCAGCCGGGCCATGTGGGCGCGCTGCGTTGCCTGCTCGCGCTCTACGAGCAGGACAAGCGCGACGCCGACGCGCTCGCCGCCCTCGACGCGTTGCTGCAGGCGCTGCCCGCCGACCCCGGCCTGCGGTTGCGCCGCGCGCTCGCCCTGGCCCGGCTGGCGCGTCTCGACGAGGCGCTCGAACGTCTCGGCGAACTGGCGGACGACGCGCCGGATTTTTTCCCCGCGATCCAGCAATACGCCCATCTGCTCGACCGCGCCGGACGCCGCGCCGAGGCGGCGGCGGTCTTCGCGCGGGCCGTCGCCCTGCGCCCAGAAGACGCCGGCCTGTGGGCGAGGCTCGGCGCCGTGCGCGCCGCCGACGGTGACGAGACCGGGGCGAAGGACGCGCTGGCGCAGGCGCTCCGGCTCGATCCCGCGCATGCGAAGGCGGTCGAGCAGTTGATCGCGCTTCGGCAGTCCGCCGGCGAATCCGGGGCGCTGCGCGCCGAACTCGCCGCCGCGCTGGCGCTGCGCGCCGACGCTCCGCATCTGTGGCTCGCCCTTGCGCGGCTGTGCGAGCGGGACGATCCGCCGGCCGCGATCGCGGCGTACGAGCGGGCGCTGGCGCTCCAGCCCGGCCATCGCGCCGCCGCGCTCGGCCTGTCGCGCGCGCTCGACGCGGCCGGAGAGCGCGACCGCGCCGTCGCCGCGCTCGAGGCCGCGCTGGAGGCCGCGCCCGCCGACATCGGTCTGGCGCACGCGCTCGGCATGCTGCACGCGCGCGCCGCGCAGGGCGCGCCGGCCGAGCGCGCCTTCCGCCACGTTCTGGCGCGCGAGCCGGGCAATTTCCCGGCGAGCCGCCAGCTCGCCATCGCCGTGCGTCGTCAGGGCCGACACGCGGAGGCGCTGGAGCTGTTCGCGCAGGCGCGCCTCGCCGCCCGCGCCGCCCTGCCGCCGACCTTCGTCGACGGCCTGCTGGCGATCGAGACGCAGCTCGTCCCGCAGCAGGCCTCGCGCCGCCGTCTCGAGGACGGTCTGCTTCCCGAGCGCGGCGGCTGGGAGACGCGGCTGCGCCACGTCTGGGGCCGCAAGGTCGTCGATCTCGTCAACGCCTGGGCGTATTTCCGGCGCGAGGCGCTGGCCGAGATCGCCGCCTTCGCGACGCCCGTCGACTGGCGCGTTGCGAGGCGGGACGGAGCCGAGGGGCGCGGCGCGATTCTGGTCAGCGGCCATGTCGGCGTCGGCCATCTCGGCCTCGCCCTTCTGGCCGGGAGCGGCCTCAAGCATCGCATCGTCGGACTGACCGACGAGGTCCTGATGGCGTTCGACGGCTGCGTGCACGACGTCTGCGGCAAGGACAACCACACCGCGCTGGCGCGTCTGGCGACATTCGCCGGCCGGCAGGGGGGGCACGTCTTCGTCGCCGGCGACGGGCTGGTCGGCGGGCGCGGGCGCGTGTTCCGCCAACGCGGCGCCGAGGTGACGTTGATGCTCGGGCCGCCGACGTTGGCCTACGCGGCCAGGGCGCCCGCCTTCTATTTCGCCTGCATGTTCGAGGGGCCGAAGATCGCCGTCGCGCTCGAGCCCGGCCCGAGCTTGCGGCCCGGCGAGACGCTGCACGGCTGGACCGACCGCTGGTTCGATTTCTTCTGGCCGCGGCTCGCGGCGGACTACGACAACGGCCCCGAAAACATGATATCGCCGATCTACAACCGCCTTCACGGCGACGCGCCCGGCTGATCGAGCCCGCCGCGCCGCGCAAGCGCAGGAGCGCCCGCATGCCGCCGTCCCCCCTCCGCGAGTCGGATGATCTCTATCTGGATCTCCTGAAGCGCGTCCTCACGCGGACGCTGTTCGCCGCCGAACCGGACGCCGATCAGGACAATCTGCATCGCTTCGTCGGCCAGCACATCAAGCACTACCAGCAGGGCGGCGCGATCTCGATGCTGCCGCTCGCCCGCTTCGATCAATTGCAGGCCGCGATCCGCGCCGTCGTCGCCGACGACGTGCCGGGCGATCTGATCGAGACCGGCGTCTGGCGCGGCGGCGCCACCATCTTCATGCGCGCCGCGCTCGAGGTCTACGGCTGCCGCGACCGCCGGGTCTGGGTCGCCGATTCGTTCGAGGGCCTGCCCGAACCCGACCCCGAGAAATATCCGCGCGAGGCCGAGAGCTTCAGGAGCGCGGCGATGACGAAGTTCTACAATCATCTCGCCGTCGGCCTCGAGGAGGTGCGGGCGAACTTCGCGGCCTTCGGCATGCTCGACGAGCGGGTGCGCTTCCTGAAGGGCTGGTTCAAGGACACGCTTCCGGCCGCGCCGATCGAGCGGCTGGCGATCATGCGGCTCGACGGCGACTACTATGAATCGACGATGGACGCGTTGACCAACCTGTACGACCGGCTCTCGGTCGGCGGTTACGTCATCGTCGACGATTACGGCGAGGACGCCTGGACCTATTGCCGCAAGGCGGTCGACGACTTCCGCGCCGCGCGCGGCGTCGTCGAGCCGATGGTGCGGGTCGACAAGCCGTGCTCCTACTGGCGCAAGGAGCGTTGAGCGAACCCCGCGCCTCGCGCGGGCGCGATTTTCCGCTCGCGCTTTCCCGGGTCGCGCCCTAAAGTCCGGCCGCCCGCAAACCTGCGCTTTTTTCGCCCCAACGCCAGTTTCAGGAATGTCGTTTTCCATCTCGAGCGGCGAGGATTCCGCCCGGCTGCGGGCCGCCGCGCACGCCCATCGCCATTTCTCGATCCCCGGCAAGCGGCCGGACGATGCGCGCCCGTTCCTCTTCGTCATCGGCGCGACGGGGCGTCGCGACGCGTTCCTGCGCAAGTTTCCCGACTACCAGCTCGCCTTCGTGGTGCGCGGGCCCGACGGCGCGCTGACGGCCGAGACGCTGGCGCTGATGCGCGCCGCCGAGGGCGCGGTCTGCGTCGTCGTCGACCGGTCGGCGCTGCGCGCGGCGCCCGAATCGGCCGCGCCGATCGAGGGGCGCACCTTCCTCGCCACCCGGTCGCCGCTGGCGCTGATCGGCGCGCTTGAGGGGCGCGGCGGCAAGCGCCCCGCGCATGAGGATGAGATTTGGCTCCACCCGCTCGATCCGGCGGCCTGGGCCGGCGGCGCGCCGCTCGCCGTCGAGGACGAGGACGCGCGGCTGACCGCCGCCGCCGTCGTCGAGGTTCCCTACGCCCGCCCGGCCGGCGCGCAGGGCCTGCCGCCGCATGTCGAGGCGCTGATCGTCGGCCCCGCGATCGACGGGCCGGAGGACGCCGCCGCCACCGCCGCCGCGGTGGGCGCGGCGCTGCGCCGCGCGGGCGTTCCGGCCGAGCGCGCGGCCTTCCTGCCCAATCCGCTGGCGCTGGAGCGCGGCGCGGCGGTCGATCTCGTCGCCGAGCGGGGCGTCGCCATCTGCCCGCCGGTCGACCTCGCCGTCGCCAGCCGCATCGCCGACCGCGTGGTCGCGCTCGACCCGCTGACGGCGCGCCTCGTCGCCGCCGGCGCGCCCGGCGGCGCCGTCGCCGCGACGGTCGATCTGATCGGGCGCCCGGTCGCGGGCTGGGCGGATCTGGCGTCGGTGAAGGCGTCGGCCGCCCGCGCGCGCTGCGTCGACAATGGCCGCGCCGAACCCTCGCCGCTCGCCTTCCGCTGGATCGACGTCGCCTGCGCCGACGAGGGCGAGGCGGCGTTCTTCCGGCTTCTCTACAAGCTCGAGGCCGCGCCGCCCGGCCTGTTCGCGAAAAGCCGCGTCGCCGAGGCGCGCCCGACCGCCGAGGCGCGCGCCGCCTATGCGGACGATCTCGCCCTCGCCCTCGAGACGATGGCGAAGTCGCGCGGCGTGCGCTCCCGCGTCGTGCAGGACGCGCTGCCGCAGTTCGAGCGCCTGTTCCGCGACGCCGGCGACCTGCGGGCGACGGCGCTGGCGGCCGCCAATGCGGTCGCCGAGGGGACGGCGATCGACGCGATGCGGCGGGTGCTGGAGGCGGTCGGGGGAACCGAGGGGCTGGCGCGCGAGGGCGTCGCGCGCTTCGTCGCCATCGGCCTGTGGCGCAACGTCGCCGCCGCGCAGATCCTGATCGACCGGGCGACCGAGGTCGGCCAGATCGAGGCGGCCGCGCGCCTGCGCGCCTCGCTCGCCGACGAGACGCGCCGCCGTCTGAAGCCGCCTGCGCCGACGCGGCGCGTCGCCGATTCGGAGGCCGCCGAACTCTACGAGGCCGCGCTCGCGGCCGCCGCCGACGGTCCCGCCTCGCCGGCCGCCGAGACGCTGCGCCGCGCCGCCGACGCCGCGGGCCCCGTCGCCTCGGAGGCAGCCGCTCTTCTGCGGGCGCAGTTTCTCGCCCTCGCCGGCGACCGGGAGGCGGCGGCCGCGGCGCTGTGGCCCTATGCGGCCTCGCAGCGCGCTTTCGACCGGTGCGCCGGCTTGCTCCTGCGCGCCGGAACGTTCGACGCCGCGGTCGTGGAGGCGGTTCGCACGCCTTTGCCGGCCGAGGCGGGCGATCTGGAGGCGCAGGCGCGCATGCGGCTGCTGCTCGCCGCCGACCGGATGGACGAGGCGCACGAGGCGCTGGAGCGCGGCCTCGCCGCCCCCCGCGCCCGCGCCGAAGTGCTTCTGTGCGCCTTCGCCGAGCAGGCCAATCAGCGCGGCGCTTTCGCGGCCTCCGAGGCGGCGCTGGCGCGCCTGTCCCCGGCCCAGCGGGCGCGCACGCGCGCGGCCGTGGCGGCGGCCGACGCCTTCGCCGGCCATGGCGCGCAGGAACGGGTTCTGGAGGCGGTCGAGGCGGCGCTCGCCGGCGCGCCCGCCTCGGCGGCGCTGCTGACGCGCAAATGCGCGGCGCTCGAGGCGCTCGGCCGCGACGGCGAACTGCGCGCTGCGCTCGAGCTGCGCTTGCGCGAGGACGGGGAGCGCCCCTCGCTCGTCAACCAGTGGGCCGGCGCGGTCGAGCGGCTGGGCGGGAGCGAGGCCGAGATTCTGCGCCTCGAGGCGCTGGAGCGGGTCGCGGGGCTGGCGGGGCGCGAATGCGCCTGGCTGTCGGCGTTGTGGGCCGAGCGCGGCCGCATCGGCGAGGCTTACGACTGGGCTCGCCGCGCCTTCGAGCGCCGGCCGGCTTCGCCGCAGCTCGCCGAATTCGCGCTGGCGGCCGCGCGCCTCGCCTCCGACCGGGAGGGCGTCGCCGATCTGCTCGCCGCCGCCGCCGCCGCCGGCGACGACGCGCCCGCCTCGGTGATGCGCCTCGTCAATCTGGCCCGCGCCGCCGGTCAGGGGCAGGGCTGGCGCGAGCCGGCGCTCGGCGCTCTGCGGCGCGAGCCGACGAACGCGGCGTTCCAGCTCGTCGCCGCCCGCAACGCGCTCGACGCGGCCGATTTCGGCTGGGCGCTGCGCCACGCGGAGGTCGCCGCAGCTCTCGATCCGGCGTCCGCCGACGCCTACACGGTCGCCGCGCTCGCCCGGCTCGGCGAGGAGCGGCACGACGACGCCGAGGCGTTGGCGGGGATCGTCCGCCGCATGCGGCCGCGTCGGGCCGCGGTGTACGACACGCTCGGCAAGATCGCCGAGGACGCCGGCCGCCACGCTCTGGCGCTCGAGCGCTACGGCCGCGCCGCCGATCTGCGCGCCGAGGCGGGCGAGGATCCGCATCTGCGCGCCGCCTGGTCGATCGTCACCACCGCCGGCATTCTGCGCGACGCTCCGAACATGCGCCGGGGCGAGGATCTGATGCGCGCCAGCCTGCACGCGGTGACGCCGCGCCGCCTGCGCGCGTGGAACGGCGAGAGTCTGGCCGGCAAACGCGTGCTGTTCATGAATCGCGGCGGGCCGGGCGACGAGCTGCGCTGGTACAGCGGCCTGTTCCGCGAATTGCTGCGGCAGGCCGGCGAGGTCGCCGTCGTCGGCGACGAGCGGGTGCGCCGGATCTTCGAGTTCAACTATCCGGGCGTGCGCTTCATCGCCAATCCCTGGGCCGGCCGGCGCTTCAACCGCACGCCGGGCCCGGTGGCGCCGGGGCTCTCCAACAGCGCGACGCCCGGCTCGGTGGAGCTGCTGCGCCGCCTCAACGCCTATGTCCCCGCCGGCGCCGAGCGGGACTACGATTTTCTCGTCTGGCCGGAGGACTGCATCCGCATCTTCCATTTCGCCGGAATCGAGACGTCGTTCTTCGCGCCCGGCCTCGGGGCGCTCGACCTGCCGCCCGAGGGCAGGGGGGCGGCGGAGGCGAGCCTGTCCGCGCTCGGCCCCGGCCTGAAGGTCGGCATCGTCTGGCGCAACAGCTACTACAGCGCCACGCGCCGGCCGCGCGACATGCTGACGGCGATCGAGATGGCCCCCGTCCTCGCCGTTCCCGGCGTGACCTTCGTCGATCTGCATCCGGTCTCCTTCGAGGAGGAGAACGAGGCCATCGCCCAACGCACCGGCGTGCGCCTGAAGCATATCGAGGGCGTCGACATGCTGAACGACTTCGTCGGTCAGGGCTGGGCGCTGAAGGGGCTCGACGCGCTGGTCATGCCCGGCGTCACCCAGCGCGATCTCGCGGCTGCGGTAGGAGCTTGGCCGATCTGGTCATTTACCGTGTGGCCGGGCGGCGGCGAGGCGTGGCGGGCCGATCCCGTCACAAAGGCCGATTGCTGGCAAAAAGGCATTGTCCATCATACCCTGTTGGACTATGGCAGCCGCGAGGCGATCGTCGACGCGCTGCGCGATCGCGTGTCCCGGCTGGCGTCGGGCCGGGCAGCATGAGCAAGGTTCAGGTCGCGGACGTGATGGCGAGGACGCCTGACTTCGTTCTGGGGACGGTGCAGATCGGCCTCGATTACGGCGTGACCAACCCCGCGGGTCGGCCGGATCGCCCGCATGCGCTCGAGGTGCTGCGGCGGGCGGCCGCGCGCGGCGTGACCTGTTTCGACACCGCCCGCGCCTATGGCGACGCCGAGGCGCTGATCGGCGAGGCCTTTCAGGGCTCGGGCCGCGTTCAGGCCGTCACCAAGCTCGATCCGCTCGCCGCTCTGGCCGCCGATGCGTCCGTCGAGGCGGCCTGCGCCGCCGCCGCCGGCTCGCTCGACGAGTCGCGCCGCGCCCTGCGGCTCGACGCGCTGCCGGTCGTCCAGCTCCATCGCCCGGAGCATCTGCATCGCTGGGGCGGGGCGATCTGGCGTCTGTTGCTGCGCCAGCGCGACGAGGGGCGGATCGGCCGCCTCGGCGTGTCGCTGTCGACGCCCTCCGAACTGCTGTCGGCGCTCGCCTGCCGGGATGTGACCCACATCCAGTGCCCGATGAACCTCCTCGACCACCGCTGGGAGGAAGAACTCGTGCAGGATGCGCTGGAGGCGCGCCCGGACGTGGTGATCCATGTCCGCAGCGTGCTGCTGCAAGGCCTGCTCGCCGCGCCCGATCCTCGTCCCTGGCGTCGGGTCGCCGGCCCCGCCGGCCCCGCCGTCGCCGAGGCGCTTGGCGCGCTGGCGGCCGCCTCCGGCCGGCGCTCGCTGCTCGATCTGTCGATCGCCTATGTGCGCAGCCTCGGCTGGATCGACGGCGTGGTGATCGGCGTCGTCGACTGCGCGCAGCTCGACCAGAATCTGGAGCTGTTCGGCGCGCCGCCCCTGTCGGCCGGCGAAGTCGCCGCGGTGCGCGCCCGCCGGCCGCGCCTCGCCGACGCCGTGCTCAATCCCAATCTCTGGCGGCTCGACACGGAGGTGTCGGCGTGAGCCATCCGATGTTCGCGCTGCAGGACCGGCGCATTGTCGTCACCGGCGCCGCCGGCTGGCTCGGCGCGGCGATGACGCGGCTGCTGGTCGAGGCCGGGGCGACCGTCTACGCCGTCGGCCGCGACGCCGGCAAACTCGACCGGCTCGCCGCCGATCTCGCCGGCCTGCCGGGCGAAATGCTTGCGACGGCGCTCGACATTCGCGACGCCGACGCCGTCGCCGCCCTGATGGATCGCGTCGGCGCGCTCGACGGTCTGGTCAACAACGCCGGCGTCGGCCGCACCGGGTCGCTGCGCCTGTCCACCGGCAAGGACTTCATGGAGAGCTACGCGCTCTTCGTCGCGGCGATCGCCGACACGATCCGTCTCGCCGCCCCCGCGCTGAAGCGCGCCGTGGCCGAGCGCGGCGGCGCGAGCGTGGTCAACATCTCGTCCATGTACGGGTTGGTCAGCCCCGATCCGCGCGTCTACGACACGGAGGCCGGGCGCAACCCGCCCTTCTACGGCGCGTCGAAGGCGGCGCTGTTGCAGCTCACCCGTTACGCCGCCTGCGAGTACGGGCCGGACGGGATCCGCGTAAACGCGGTCTGCCCCGGCCCGTTCCCGAATGCGGACGCGCAGGCCGGCGCCCCCGCCTTCGTCGCCCGCCTCGCCGCCCGCGCCCCGCTCGGGCGCATCGGCGCGCCGGCCGAATGCGCCGGCGTCGTCGCCTTCCTGCTGTCGCCGGCCTCCAGCTACATGACCGGCGCGACGCTGCCGGTCGACGGCGGTTGGACGGCCTGGTGAACGTCCCGCGCGCGCCGCGCGCGGACGTCCCGAGGGATGAGCTGCAAGGGATGACCGGAAAGACACACCGTCGCCGGAAACGACGCGGCGCGACCTTGCGGCCGGACCGCAGCCACAATCCCCGGTGTAAGAGGCAGGTGTAAGACGTTGTTCGCTTTTTCGTGTGAAAGCTCGTCGGATGCGAAGGCTTGATCGTGAGGCGCCGGCGGCGGCGTTCCGGAATGGGACGGCGCCCGCATCGCGCGCGGGTGGTCACGTTGGGGACGCCATGGTAAAGCTGCCGCAGATGCGCGCCCCTGTGAAAATCCTGCCTGTCGCAGGTCTCGTTTCGAGTCTGGCCCTGGCGTTGCTCGGCGGCTGTTCGGCCGTTCCGAATGTCGGCCCCAAAGCCAGCGACGTCGCCGACGAGGCGACCGCCCCCGAATCCGAGCGTCGCTACGCCGTCGTCCAGCTCGACGACCGGTCGATCCAGATGCTGCGCGGGCGCTCCGGCGATTCGAGCTTCGCCAGCTTCGGCGACCATCGCGGCTCGGTCGATCCGCGCGTCGGCGTCGGCGACGTCGTGTCGCTGACGATCTGGGAGGCGGGCTCGGGCGGTCTGTTCTCCGGCGCGGTGGCTGACCGGCTGTCGGCGGGCTCGCGCTCGGCGTCGATCCCCGAACAGACGGTGGGCCGCGACGGCTACGTCACCGTGCCCTACGCCGGCCGCGTGCGCGCCGCCGGCCGCACCACGCAGGACATCCAGCACGACATCGAGCGCGCGCTGGAGGGCAAGGCGATCCAGCCGCAGGTGCTGGTCACCGTCTCCAAGCCGATGAGCAGCATGGTCACCGTGCTGGGCGAGGCCGCCGGCGGCGGCGCGCGCGTGCCGGTCTCGCCGAAGGGCGACCGCGTGCTCGACGTCATCGCCTCGGCCGGCGGCGTGCGCGCCCCGATGATCGAGTCCTTCGTGCAGCTCAGCCGCGGCTCCCGCACAGTGCGCGTGGCGATGACGCGCGTCGCCGCCGATCCGCGCGAGAACATCTTCGTGCGCCCCGGCGACGTGCTGACCGTGATCCGCGATCCGCAGCGCTTCTACGCTTACGGCGCGACCGGCCGTAACGCCGAAATCCCGTTCGAGGCCGAGGGCGTCACGCTGGCGCAGGCGCTCTCGAAGGCCGGCGGCCTGCTCGATTCCCGGGCCGATCCGCAGGGCGTCTTCGTGTTCCGCCTCGAGCCCGAGAGCTTCGCCCGCCGCCTGCCCGAGGCGCAGGGCGTCGCCTCCTCCGGCGGCCGCGTCAAGGTCGTCTACCAGATCAACATGCGCGATCCCAACAGCATGTTCCTGGCCAATCAGTTCCGCGTCTTCAACCGCGACCTGATCTACGTCTCCAACGCGCCGATGACCGACGCGCAGAAGTTCCTCCAGCTCTTCAACATGGTCGTCGCGCCGGTCTCGTCGGGCGCGAGCATCGCCAACGCGGTGCAGTGAGCGCGCCGCGGGCGCGCCCGCGGCCTCCGTTTTCCGGGGACAAACGACGCGCGCGCTTGCGCGCCGGCGCTGGCCGCGTCACAGTCGCCGCCCCACGGGCGCGCGTTTTTCGCGCCGCGATCGCGCGCGCCCTGACGAACCGACGACAGGGTTTTTTCAATGAAGGTCACCCTCGAGCGCGCCGCCCTTCTCAAGGCGCTCGGCCATGTCCACCGCGTCGTCGAGCGCCGCAACACAATCCCGATCCTGTCGAACGTGCTGTTGCAGGCCAAGGGCCAGTCGCTGACGCTGAAGGCGACCGATCTCGACATCGAGATCACCGAGACGCTGGCCGCCGACATCGGCCAGGCCGGCGGCACCACGCTGCCGGCGCACACGCTCTACGACATCGTCCGCAAGATTCCCGACGGCGCGCAGGTGTTCCAGTTGCAGGCGCTGCCCGAGGCCGATTTTCCCGATCTTTCGGCCGCCGAGCTGACGCATAAATTCGCGCTCGCCGCGACTGACCTGAAGCGCCTCATCGACAAGACGCAGTTCGCGATCTCGACCGAGGAGACGCGCTACTATCTCAACGGCATCTTCATGCACACGGTCGAGGTCGAGGGCCGCACGCTGCTGCGCGCGGTGGCGACCGACGGCCATCGCCTCGCGCGCGTCGAGATTCCCGCCCCGCAGGGCGCGGCCGGCATGCCGGGCGTGATCATTCCGCGCAAGGCCGTCGCCGAAATTCAGAAGCTCGTCGAGGATGCGGGCGAGGAGGTGTCGATCGAACTGTCGACGACCAAGGCGCGCTTCCAGTTCGGCGCGGTGGTGATGACCACCAAGCTGATCGACGGCACCTTCCCGGACTATCAGCGCGTCATCCCGACCGGCAACGACAAGCGCCTCGTGCTCGACAAGGCGCCCTTCGCCGCCGCCGTCGACCGCGTCTCGACCATCTCGTCCGAGCGCGGCCGCGCCGTGAAACTGTCGATCGCCGAGGGGCGGCTGACGCTCACAGTCAACAACCCGGATTCGGGCTCGGCGACCGAGGAGGTCGAGGTCGATTACGACGCCGCGCCGATCGACATCGGCTTCAACGCCCGCTACCTGCTCGACATCACCCAGCAGCTCGATTCCGACACCGCGCTGATCAGGCTCGCCGATCCCGGCTCGCCGACGCTGCTGCAGGACCGCGACGGCGCCGCCGCGCTCTACGTCCTCATGCCGATGCGCGTGTGAGCGCAGGGGCCGTGCGCGGCGCCAAGCCGGGCTTCTACGAGTTCTTCGCCGGCGGCGGCATGGTCCGCGCCGGCCTCGGCGCGGATTGGCGCTGCCTCTTCGCCAACGACATCGACGCCCGCAAGGCCGCAAGCTACGCCGGCGCCTGGGGTGCGGACGCGCTGCGCGTCGGCGACGTTCACGCGCTTCGCCCCGCCGATCTGCCCGGCGTCGCCGACCTCGCCTGGGCCTCCTTCCCTTGTCAGGATCTCTCCCTCGCCGGCGCCGGGCGCGGCCTGTCGGGCGCGCGTTCGGGCGCCTTCTGGGGCTTTCACGCGCTGCTGGCGGGGCTCGCCGCCGAGGGCAGGGCGCCGCGCCTCGTCGCCATCGAGAATGTCGTCGGCCTCGTCACCTCGCATGGCGGGCGCGATTTCGTCGCGCTCTGCGACGCGCTTGCGCGCCTCGGCTACGTCGTCGGCGCCATGACCGTCGACGCCGCGCATTTCGTTCCGCAATCGCGTCCGCGCCTGTTCGTGGTCGCCGCCCGCGATCCCGATCCGGCGCTCGCCGCGCCCGCCCCGTCGCCGGACTGCGCGAGCCCCGCGCTGATCCGCGCCGTCGCCACGCTGCCGGCCGATCTGCGCGCCGCATGGCGGTGGTGGCGCCTGCCGGCCCCGCCGCGCCGGAATGTCGATCTCGCCGATCTCGTCGAGCGCGATCCGCAGGGCGTGCGGTGGGACGCGCCGGAGCAGACGGCGCGGCTGCTGGCGCTGATGTCGCCGCTGAATCTCGCCCGCGTCGAGGCCGCGCGGGCGGCCGGCGGCTTCCGGGTCGGCGCGCTCTACCGGCGCACGCGGCGCGACGCGGCGGGCGTCCGTCGGCAACGCGCCGAGGCGCGGTTCGACGGCCTCGCCGGTTGCCTGCGCACGCCGGCCGGCGGCTCCTCCCGCCAGTCGCTGCTGATCGTCGAGGACGGCAGGGTGCGCAGCCGCCTCGTCTCGCCGCGCGAGGCGGCGCGGCTGATGGGCCTGCCCGACTCCTATTCGCTGCCGGCCCGCGCCAACGACGCCTATCATTTGCTGGGGGACGGCGTGGTCGTCCCCGTCGTGCGCTTCCTGTCCGAGCATCTGTTGCTGCCGCTGCTGGCGGCGGCGCGCGGCCGTGACGCGGCCTGAGCCGCCCGACGCGCGGCGCTCCGCCACGATGCGCGCGGTGAAGTCGCGCGACACCACGCCCGAGCTTGCCGTGCGCGCGTTGCTGCGCGCCTTCGCGCCGGGCTACCGGCTCGACCGCAAGGAGCTGCCGGGACGGCCCGACGTCGCCTATCTCGGCCGGCGGAAGGCGATCTTCGTGCATGGCTGCTTCTGGCACGGCCACGACTGCCCGCGCGGCGCCCGCATGCCGAAGGCGAACGCGGACTACTGGGCCGCCAAGATCGCCCGCAACCGCGCCCGCGACGCGGCCGCGCTCGCCGCCCTTGCAGGGCAGGGATGGTCGAGCCTCGTCGTCTGGGAGTGCGAGACGCGGCAGGCGCAGGCGCTGTCGGCGCGGCTGCGCGCCTTCGTCTGCGCCTGAACGCCCTTCCGCGCCGGCCCGGTTCGTGCCACTTCACCTGCCGATGTCCGATTCCGCGCCCGCACGCCCGTTCCAAGCCCCGCGCCCGCGCCGGCCGATGGTGCGTCGCCTCGCGCTCGCCGATTATCGCTCCTACGCCGCGCTCGATCTGGCGGTCGACGGCGCCGTCGTCGCGCTGACCGGCGACAACGGCGCCGGCAAGACCAACGTGCTCGAGGCGCTCTCCCTGTTCACGCCGGGGCGCGGCATGCGCCGGGCCGAGATTTCCGACAGCGCGCGCATCGGCGGCTCGGGCGGCTGGGCGGTCTCTTTGGAGGCCACGCGCGACGACGATCTGGCGCCCGCCGACCGCGTGCGCCTCGGCACCGGCGTCGAGCCGGGGCAGGGCGAGGGGGATGGCGCGGGCCAGCGCCAGTTCCGCGTCGACCGCGCGCCGGCCGCCAGCGCCCGCGTCTTCGCCGATCATCTGCGCGTCGTCTGGCTGACGCCGGCCATGGACGGGCTGTTCGTCGCCGCCGCCGGCGAGCGCCGGCGCCGTTTTCTCGACCGTCTTGTGCTCGCGGTCGACAGCGACCACGGCGCCCGCGTCAGCGCGCTGGAGCGGGCCCTGCGCAACCGCAACCGCCTGCTCGAGGAGGGCGGCCGCGACTCGCGCTGGCTCGACGCCGCCGAGCGCGAACTGGCCGAACTCGGCGTGGCGGTCGCCGCCGCGCGCGTCGAGACGGTCGCCCGTCTCGCCGGGCTGGCGGCCCGCACGCGGGACGCCGCCGCCGGCTTCCCCTGGGCGACGCTGGCGCTGGCGGGCGATCTGGAGGGCTGGATCGCCGCCGAGCCCGCGCTCGCGGTCGAGGATCGCTATCGCGCGCTGCTGCGCGAGGGTCGGGCGCGCGACGCCGCCGCCGGGCGCACGCTCGTCGGCCCGCACCGCGCCGACCTGCTCGTCCGCCACGGGCCGAAGGACGTCGAGGCGGCGCTGTGCTCGACCGGCGAACAGAAGGCGCTGCTGGTCGGCCTCGTGCTCGCCCACGCCCGCCTCGTGGCGCAGGAGAGCGGCCTCGCCCCGCTGGTTCTGCTCGACGAGATCGCCGCCCATTTCGATCCGAAGCGCCGCGCCGCCCTGTTCGGCGCGCTGGAGGCGCTCGGCGGACAGGTCTGGCTCACCGGGGCCGATCCGGCGGCCTTCGCCGATCTGCCGGCCGGCGCGCAGCGCCTGAGGGTGACGCCGGGGCGCGTCGACCCCATCTAGGGGCCGACCACGAGCCGGCCGCGGCGGCGTTGCGCCGCTCGGCCCTGCGCTCTATGCAGAACCCCGACAGGACCCGGCGATGATGAAGACGGCCGCCCCACTGAAACTCATGGCGCTCGACGAGGACGACCTCGCCGTCGTCTCCGCGCATCTGCAGGACGCGCTGGCGCCGACGCGCGACATGGCGTGGCTGCCGCGGGAGAAGCGCTTCGCGCTGCTCGTCTCCCGGTTCGACTGGGAGGCGATGGAGCGGGGCCGGCGCGAGCGCGCCTGCACAGGCCTGCATTTCGACCGCGTCACCGGCGTCTCCAGCGTGCGGTTCGACCGCGACAACCGCGACGCGATCCTCAATCTGCTGGCGATCCGCTTCGAGCCCGGCGAGGCGCCGGCCGGCCACATCGTGCTCACCTTCTCCGGCGGCGTCGCCATTCGTCTTGCGGTCGAGTGCGTCGAGGCGCAGATGCGCGACATGGGGCCGCGCTGGCGGGCGGGGTGCTGCCCCGGCCACCAGCTCGGCGACGAGGCGCCGCCGCGCTGACGGGACATTTGCAGGAACATGGACAAATGCCGATTCGTCTGACGACGAGCGATCCCGATTTCGCCGCCCGCTTCGAGACGCTGCTGACGATGAAGCGCGAGGCGTCGGAGGATGTCGACCGCGCCGTCGCCGACATCATCGCCGACGTGCGGGCGCGCGGCGACGCGGCGCTGATCGAACTGCCGGGCAAGTTCGACCATGTCGATCTCGCCGCCGGCGGCCTCGCCGTCACGAAGGCCGAGATCGCCGCCGCCGCTGCCCCGTCTCCGGCGCGCCAGCTCGAGGCGCTGCGCTTCGCCGCCGCGCGCATTCGCGCCTATCACGAACGCCAGAAGCCAGCCGATCTGCGCTTCACCGACGCAGCCGGCGTCGAGCTCGGCTGGCGCTGGAGCGCCATTGAGGCGGTCGGCCTCTACGTTCCGGGCGGCACGGCGAGCTACCCCTCCTCGGTGCTGATGAACGCCATCCCCGCCAAGGTCGCCGGCGTCAAGCGCCTCGCCATGACCGTGCCGACGCCGCGCGGCGAGATCTCGCCGCTGGTGCTGGCGGCGGCCGACCTTGCCGGCGTCGACGAGATCTGGCGCGTCGGCGGCGCGCAGGCGGTGGCCGCCCTCGCCTACGGCACGCAGTCGATCCGCCCCGTCGCCAAGATCGTCGGACCCGGCAACGCCTATGTCGCCGCCGCCAAGCGCCGCGTTTTTGGAACAGTCGGCATCGACATGATCGCCGGTCCCTCCGAGGTGGTGATCCTCGCCGACCGGACGGCCAACGCCGACTGGATCGCCGCAGACCTGCTGGCGCAGGCCGAGCACGACGAGGCGGCGCAGTCGATCCTCGTCACCGACGACGCCGCGCTCGCCGAGCGCGTGACGAAAGCCGTCGACTCCCAGCTCGCGACGCTGCCGCGCCGCGCCATCGCCGAGGCGAGCTGGCGCGACAATGGCGCCATCATTCTCGTCGGCGCGCTCGCCGAGGCGATCCCGCTGGTCGACCGGCTCGCCCCCGAGCATCTCGAGATCATGGCGAAGGACGACGAGGCGCTCGCCAGACAGGTGACCAACGCCGGCGCGATCTTCCTCGGCGCGCATACGCCGGAGGCCATCGGCGATTATGTCGGCGGCTCCAACCATGTGCTGCCGACGGCGCGCTCCGCGCGCTTCGCCTCCGGCCTCAACGTGCTCGACTTCATGAAGCGCACCTCGCTGCTGAAATGCAGCGCCGCCGCGCTGGTGGAGCTGGCGCCGGCCGCCATCGCGCTCGGCGAGGCGGAGGGGCTGGCCGCGCACGCCCGCTCCGTGGCGATCCGCACCAACTTCCGGACGATCTGATGGACGCGACGGACGAGATCGACCGCCGCCGCCTCGTCGCCGTCGTCCTCGACGACGCGGCGACCGGACAGGTCGGAGTCGAGCAGCAGCACGAGCGCCAGATCGCGATCTACGATCTCGTCGAGGAGAATGTCTTCGGCCTGCCGGGCCGCGACGACGGCCCCTACGCGCTGATGATCGCGCTGCACGAATCGCGGCTCGCGCTCGACGTGCGCACGACGGACGGCGCCTCGATCGTCACGCATCTGCTGTCGCTGACGCCGTTCCGCCGCATCCTGAAAGACTATTTTCTGATCTGCGAAAGCTACTACGCGGCGATCCGCACCGCGACGCCGGCGCAGATCGAGGCGATGGACTTCAACCGCCGCGCCCTGCACGACGACGGCGCGCGCATTCTGGAAGAGCGGCTCGCCGGCAAGATCGAGACCGATTTCGACACCGCGCGCCGGCTGTTCACGCTCGTCGCCGCGCTGCACTGGCGCGGCTGAGGCGCGCCGTGCTGGAGGTCTATCTGACCACGCTCGCCGGCGTCGTTCTCGGGCAGATCGCGCCCGGCCCCAATCTGCTCGCCGTCGCCGCGACGGCGCTGTCGCAAGGACGCCGGCCGGCGCTGCTCGTCGCCCTCGGCGTCGCCACAGCCGTCTTCGCCTGGGTGACGCTGGCGGTGACGGGCCTCGCCGCGCTGATCGCGGTCGCCCCGGCCGCGCTGACCGCGATGAAGCTGGCCGGCGGCGCCTATCTCTGCGCGCTGGCGGCGAAGGCGCTGCTGGCTGCATGGCGCGGCGCGCCGCGCGATCTTGTCGCGGCCAGGGGCGCGCCGCTCTCGGGCCTGCGCGCCTATGCGCGCGGCCTCGCGGTCAATCTCACCAACCCGAAATCGGCGCTGATGTGGAGCGCGGTCGCGACCTACCTCATCGGTTCGGGCCTGACGACGGCGCAGGCGCTGGTCATCGCTCCGCTCGGCGCGGCCTCGGCGCTGATCGTCTACGGCGGCTACGCCGCGCTGCTGTCGAGCGGGCCGGCGCGCAGCGGCTACGCCGCCTTCGCGCGCCGGGTCGAGGCGGGGTTCGGTCTCGCCTTCGGCCTGGTCGGCGGCCGCCTCGTCGTCGACGGCCTGCGCGATCTGGCGCGTTAGCAGGCCCGCCGCTTGTGGCGGGGCGCCGCGCGTGCTACGCGGCGCGCGGTTTCGCCGGCTGCGTCCGGCGCGTTCTGACGGCTTTGGACCCTTGGGAGATCGACGATGGCGGATGCGGGCAACGGCGGCAACGGCGCCGGCGCGGCGGGTGCGGACAAGGTCCCCTCGCTGAACGTTCTGGTGCAGTACGCCAAGGATCTGTCCTTCGAGAACCCGAACGCGCCGCGCTCGCTCGCGCCGCAGGAGGGCAATCCGCCGATCCAGATCAACGTCAACGTCAACGCCCGCCCGCTGAGCGAGACCGATTTCGAGGTCGATCTCAAGCTTGAGGGTTCGGCCGGCGAGGGCGCCGAGACGCTGTTCCGCTTCGAGCTCGATTACGGCGGCGTGTTCCGTCTCCAGAACATCCCGCAGGAGCAGATCCCGCTCGTCGTGATGATCGAGTGCCCGCGCCTGCTCTTCCCCTTCGCGCGCCAGATCGTCGCGGACGCGATCCGCAACGGCGGCTTCCCGCCGCTCTATGTCGATCCGATCGACTTCGCCGCGCTTTACCAGCAGCGCGTCGCGCAGATGGGCCAGCCCCCGGCCGGCGCCGCCTGATCGGCCGACCGCACGACTGACGATCGAGGCGCGCCCGTGCGGCGCGCCTTTTTCGTTTGCGCCCGCCTCAGCCCTTCAACGTCAGCGGCAGGCCGGCGGCGACGAAGACGACCTGCGCGGCGACCCGCGCCATCGCCTGATTGAGCCGCCCCTGCGCGTCGCGGAAGGCGCGGCCGAGCGGCGTCTCCGGCACGAGGCCGAGCCCGACCTCGTTCGAGACGAAGACGACAGGGCCGGCGAGCGCGCCGGCCGCCGCGACGAGCGCAGCGGTTTCGGCGTCCGCGTCGCGCCCGGCGAGCATCACGTTGCTCAGCCACAGCGTCAGGCACTCGACGACGACGACGCGCTCCGGCGCCGCGGCGTCGGCCAGCGCGCCGACGAGATCGAGCGGCGCCTCGACGGTGCGCCACGTCGCGTCGCGCTCGGCGCGATGACGCGCGATGCGCGCGGCCATCTCGGCGTCGCCGGCCGTCGCGGTGGCGATCATCACGCGCGCAAGCCCGCTCGCCTGCGCGCGCGCCAGCGCCAGCGCGCTCTTGCCCGAGCGCGCGCCGCCGAGAACGAGAAGAGGAAAGGTCATCGCGCCGAGGTGGCACGCGCGCGGCGCGGGCGCAAGCGCGCCGGACGAAGGCAGGCGGCCGGTCGCTTAGCCCTTCGCCGTGGCGCAGCAGCCGTCGCCCGAAAGATCGTCGAGGATCGGGCAATCCGGCCGGCCGTCGCCGTGGCAGTGCTCGGCGAGGTGCTTCAGCGTGCGCGCCATCGCCTGCAATTCGGCGATCTTCGCCTCGAGGTCGCGCACATGTTGCGTCGCCACCGCCTTCACGTCGGCGCTGGCGCGTGCGCGGTCGCGCCACAGGCCGAGCAGCGTCTGCGTCTCGGCGAGCGAGAAGCCGAGCGAGCGCGCGCGCCGGACGAAGCGCAGGGCGTGAACGTCCGCCGCATCGTAGACGCGATAGTTGGCCTGCGTGCGCCCCGGCGCGGCGATCAGGCCGACGCTCTCGTAATAGCGGATCATCTTGGCGCTGACGCCGGAGGCGCGCGCGGCCTGCCCGATGTTCATGCCCGTCCTCCCGGCGCCAGCGGCGGAACGAAGCGGCGCAGGCGCAGCGCGTTCGTCACCACGCTGACGCTCGACAGCGCCATCGCGCCGCCCGCGAACATAGGCGACAGCGTCCATCCGAAAGCCGGAAAGAACGCGCCCGCCGCGAGCGGAATGAGAACGATGTTGTAGCCGAACGCCCAGGCGAGGTTCTGGCGGATGTTGGCGATGGTCGCGCGCGACAGCGCCACCGCGTTCGCCGCGCCGGACAGATCGCCGGTCATCAGCACGGCGTCGGCGCTCTCGATGGCGACGTCCGAGCCATTGCCGATGGCGAGGCCCACATCGGCCTGCGCGAGGGCCGGCGCGTCGTTGACGCCGTCGCCGACGAAGGCGACGCGCCCGCCCGCGCCCGATTGAAGGCGCTTCACCGTCTCGGCCTTGTCGGTGGGCAGCACCTCGGCGACCACCTCGTCGATCTTCACCGCGCGCGCGACCGCCCGCGCGGTCAGCGCGTTGTCGCCGGTGATCATGACGACGCGCAGCCCCTGCGCATGCAGCGCGGCGAGCGCGGCCGGCGTCGTCGGCTTCACCGGATCGGCGACGGCGAGGATCGCCGCGAGCCGCCCGTCGAGCGCGGCGTAGAGCGGCGTGCGCCCCGCCTCGCCAAGCCGCGCGGCCTCCCGCGCGAAGGGCGCAACGTCGATCCCGGCGCGCGCCATCGCGCGGTCCGCGCCGACGAGAATCTCGCGCCCGCCGACGCGGCCCGAGACGCCGAATCCCGCCTGCGACTGGAACGTTTCGACCACGGGGAACGTCAGCCCGCGCGCCGCGGCGGCGCGGACGATGGCGGCGGCGACGGGATGCTCGGACTTCGCCTCGAGCGCCGCGACATGGGCGAGCGCCTCCGTCTCCGCGAATCCCTCCGCGACGGCGATGTCGGTGAGTTCGGGCCGCCCCAGCGTCAGCGTGCCGGTCTTGTCGAGCGCGATGGTCTTCGTGTCGGCGAGCGCCTGCAACGCCTCGCCGCGCCGCACCAGCACGCCGAGTTCGGCCGCCTTGCCGGAGGCGACCATGATCGAGATCGGCGTCGCCAACCCCATCGCGCAGGGACAGGCGACGACCAGCACGGCCACCGCGCTGGCGAGCGCATGCGACAGGCGCGGCTCGGGGCCGATCACCAGCCATGCGAGGAAGGTCAGCGCCGCGATCGCCATCACGATCGGCACGAAAACGGCCGTGACGCGATCGACCATGCCCTGGATCGGCAGCTTGCCGGCCTGCGCCGCCTCCACCGTGCGCAGGATCTGCGCCAGCAGCGTGTCCGCGCCGACGCGCGTGACGCGGAAGGAGAACGCGCCCGCCCCGTTGATCGCGCCGCCGGCGACGCGCGCGCCCGGCGTCTTCTCTACCGGAACAGGCTCGCCCGTCAGCATCGATTCGTCGACATGCGAGAGGCCCTCGACCACCTCGCCGTCGACCGCGATTTTCTCGCCCGGCCGCACCGCGACGACGTCGCCGGGCTTCAGCATGTCGACCGCGATTTCGCGCTCGCCGCCGTTCTCCACGAGCCGCGCGGTTGTCGGCTTGAGGTCGACGAGGCGGCGGATCGCCTCGCCGGCGCGTCCGCGCGCGCGCGCCTCCAGCAGGCGGCCGAACAGCACCAGCGTGACGACGACGGCGGCGGATTCGAAATACGAGCCGCGCGAGTCCTCGGGCAGAAGCTGCGGCGCGAAGGTCGCGACGGTCGAGAAGCCGAACGCCGCGCTCGAGCCGAGCGCGACCAGCGAGTTCATGTCCGGGGCGCCTTTCGCCAGCGCCGGGAACCCCTTCGTCAGGAAGGGCAGGCCGGGGCCGAACTGCACGAAGGCGGCGAGCGCGAAGACGAGAAGGCCCATTGTCGTCTCGCCGAACGTCCCCATCAGCCAGTGATGCAGATCGTCGAAGACATGCCCGCCCATCTCGATGGCGACGAGCGGGATCGTCGCCGCCGCGGCCGCCAGCACGCGGCGCTTCAGCGTCGCCAGCTCGGCGGCGCGCGTGGCGGCCTCGCGCCCGGCCTGCACGGCCGGGCTCTCGAGCGGCCGCGCGGGATAGCCGGCCGCCGTCGCCGCCTGCGCAAGGCGCTGCGGCAGGTCGCTCCCCAGTCCGCGCACATGCGCGCGGCGGGTGGCGAGATTGACCGAGACGTCGAGCGCGCCGGGCACGGCCGCCAGCGCCTTCTCGACCCGCTTCACGCAGGCCGCGCACATCATCTCGTCGACCGAAAGGTCCGCCTCCTGCGCCACGGGCTCGTAGCCGGCGGCGCGGATGGCGGCGTCCACCGCGCCCGCGCCGCCGCCGGGCGCAAGCTCCACATGCGCCCGCTCGGTGGCGAGATTGACGCTCGCCCCGGCGACGCCCTGCGCGCCGCGGATCGCGGTCTCGACCCGCTTCACGCAGGCCGCGCAGGACATGCCGCGAATGGGAACGTCGAACGTGGCGGGCGCGGCGGACATGGGCGACACTCGAAGCCGGATCGGGCCGCTTTCCTAGACCCTCCCATGATAGGAGGGTCAAGCCGGCGTTGGCCCTTGACCTTGCCATGGCGGGAAGGCCCATCTTCGCCCAATATGGTCCCGGAACGGAGATTTCGCATGTCGGACGCCATCACCCTGAAAGTCGAGGACATGGCCTGCGGCCATTGCGCGGGGGCCATCGCCAAGGCGGTCGAAGGTGCGGTTCCCGGCGCCAAGGTCGCGGCCGATCCGGCGACCAAGCTCGTCACGGTGACGGGCGCCGCCGACCGCGCCAAGGTGGAGGCGGCGATTTCCGCCGCCGGCTACACGCCGCAGGCCGCCTGAGGCCGTGAGCGCGCCGGAAGCGGAAGACGATTCGCCGCTCCGCTACATGGCGCGCACGCGCGCCTATTATCTGGCGCTCGGCTACGACAATCCCTACCGCTGGGCGCATCACGTCGACGCGCCCTTCGCGCCGCTCTCGAAGCCGCTGGCGCAGACGCGCCTCGCCCTCGTCGTCACCGCCGCCCCGTTTCAGGAGGGCAAGGGCGATCAGGGCCCCGGCGCGCCCTACAATGCGGCGGCGAAGTTCTACGAGGTCTATTCGCGCCCTTCGGACGCGGACGCCGATTTGCGCATCTCGCACATCGCCTACGACCGCGCGCACAACCGGGCGGACGATCCGAGCTGCTGGTTCCCGCTGCCGCCGATGCGGCGTCTTGCGGCCGAGGGGCGCTTCCGCCTCGCCGCGCGCATCCATGGCCTGCCGACCAACCGCAGCCGCCAGCGCACGGAGGAGGTCGACGCGCCCGACCTCGTGGCGCGCCTGCGCGAGGACGGGGCGCAGGCGGCGATCTTCGTCCCCAACTGTCCGGTCTGCCACCAGAGCGTCAGCCTCGCCGCCCGCGCCGCCGAGGCGGCCGGGATCGCCACCGTCGTCATGGGCTGCGCCAAGGACATCGTCGAGCACGCCGGCGCGCCGCGCTTTCTGTTCAGCGATTTTCCGCTCGGCCACGCCGCCGGCAAACCGCATGATTCAGCCTCGCAGGCCGCCACGCTCGATCTGGCGCTGCGCCTGCTCGAAAGCGCGCCCGGCCCGCGCACGAGCCTGCATTCGCCGCAGCGCTGGGCGGCGGACGGCGCCTGGAAGGCCGACTACATGAATGTCGAGCGCATGAGCGCCGCAGAGGTCGCCCGCCGCCGCGCCGAATTCGACCGGCAGAAGGCGCTCGCCGCCGGATTGCGCGAAACGCTGCGCTGAGGCGCCGGCCGCGCCGTTGCGCGCCTCCTCTTTATGTCTATACATTTGCATCGTGGCCGCCGCGCCCCGGCGGTCTTGGGAGGTCGCATGACGGAGACGCCGTCCGCACGGCCGCTGTCGCATCTGCGCGTGCTGGATTTCACGCGCGTGCTCGCCGGCCCCTATTGCACCGCGCTGTTCGCCGATCTCGGCGCCGACGTCGTCAAGATCGAGCCGCCGCAGGGCGACGACTATCGCCATATCGGCCCCTTCCTCGCCGACGGTTCGAGCGCCCTGTTCGAGGCGGTCAATCGCGGCAAGCGCAGCCTCGCGCTCGATCTCGCCAAGCCCGACCATCGCGACCTCGCACTGGGCCTCGCCGACGAGGCGGACGTGGTCGTCGAGAACTTCCGCCCCGGCGTCGCCGACAAGCTCGGCATTGGCTACGCCGCGCTGTCGGCGCGCAATCCGCGCCTCGTCTACGCCTCGATCTCCGGCTTCGGCCAGACCGGCCCGAACGCCGGCCGCCCGGCCTACGACATCGTCGTGCAGGCGCTCTCCGGCCTGATGTCGGTGACCGGCGATCCCGACCGGCCGCCGACGCTGATCGGCGAATCGATCGGCGACGTCACCGCCGGCCTGTTCGGCTCCTGGGCGGTGCTCGCCGCGCTGCTCGAGCGCGAGCGCACCGGCCGCGGCCGCCATGTCGACGTCGCGATGTTCGACTCCATGCTCGCCTTGCAGCCGCTCGTCGTCGCGCGATGTCTGGCGACGGGCGAGGCGCCCGCGCGCGTCGGCAATCGGCACGCCCTGTCGGCGCCCTTCGGCGCCTTCGCCGCGCGCGACGGGCAGATCGTGCTCGCCGTGCTCAATCCCAAACTCTTCGCCGCGCTCGCCGCGGTGATCGGCAAGCCCGCCCTCGTCGACGATCCGCGCTACGCGAGCGATGCGCTGCGGCTCGCCAACGAGGCCGCGCTGCGCGCCGAGATCGAGGCCTGGTCGCGCGCGCTGACGACGCGCGAGGCGGTCGCCGCGCTCGTCGCCGCCGGCGTGCCCGCCGCCGAGGTGCAGGACACGCTCCAGGCGCTGGCGATGGCGGACGCGCAGGGTCGTCCCGTCTTGCAGGAGGTCGCCCATTCCGCGCCGGGCGCGATTCGCGCGCCCGAGCAGCCGGCGCGCTTCTCGGGCGTCGCGCGCGGCGGGGCGAGCGCCGCTCCGCGCCTCGGCGCGGACAACCCCCGCCTTGAAACCGGCCAAGCGATCTGGAGGGACGTGCGATGAGCCAAGTCGATTCCCGCGTCGACCGGGCGGTTCTCGATCAGATCGAGACCTTCTGCCGCGACGTGCTGGAGCCGCGCGCCGCCGAAATCGACGAGCGCTCGATCTTTGCGACCGTCCACCGCGCCGCACTCGGCGAACTCGGCGTCATGGGCCTCAATCTTCCGGTCGACTATGGCGGCGCAGGCGTCGACCCGTTCACGCTGTTCGAGGCGGTGGCGCGCATGTCCGGCGCCTGCGCCTCCACCGCCTCGATGTTCACGGCGCATTACCTCGCCACCGACTCCATTCAGTATGGCGGCGACGAGGCGCAGAAGGCGCGCTATCTGCCGCGCGCCGCGAGCGGCGAAAGCCTCGGCGCCTTCGGTCTCACCGAGCCCGGCGCCGGCTCCAACCCCGCCGACATGACGACGCGCGCCGTGCGCGAGGGCGATCATTATCGTCTCAAGGGAACGAAGCACTTCATCTCGAACGCGGGCGAGGCCGATTTCGTCGTCGTCTACGCCAAGACGGACATGGCGGCCGGGGCGCGCGGAATCTCGGCCTTCGTCGTCGAGCGCGGCATGGGCGTCGAGACGGGGCCGGCCGAACGCACGATGGGCCTGAAGGGCGGCCATGTTTTCGAGGTGCGCATCGACGCGCGCGTGCCCGCCGGAAATCGCCTCGGCCCGGAAGGCTCGGGCTTCCGCACCGCGCTGAAGACGCTCGACGCGGGGCGTCTCGACATCGCCGCCTGCTGCGTGGGAATCGCCGAGGCCGCCTTCGCGCGCGCGCTCGACTGGGCGAGGACGCGCAAGGTCGGCGGCGCGCCGCTCGCCGAGTTTCAGGGCCTGCAATGGATGATCGCCGACATGGGCGTCGATTTGGCCGCTGCGCGCGGCCTCTGCCTCGCGGCGACGGAGAAACGCGCGCGCGGCGAACGCTACAGCCTCGAAGCCGCACAGGCGAAGCTGTTCGCCTCCGAGATGGCGGCGCGCGTCACCGACAAGGCGCTGCAGCTGCATGGCGGCTACGGCTTCACGCGCGATTTTCCGCTCGAGCGCTACGTGCGCGACGTGCGCATCATGCGCATCTATGAAGGTTCGTCCGAGGTTCAGCGCAACATCATCGCGCGGACCCTGCTCGGCTGAGGAGAAGCGCCATGCGTCTGTTGTCGGCGAAGGACCGCATCGCCCGGCCGTGGAAGAACGGCGGCGGCGTCACGCGCGACGTCGCCATCGCCCCGCCCGACGCGAACCTCGACACATTCGACTGGCGCATCAGCTTCGCGGACGTGGCGAGCGATGGCCCGTTCTCGACTTTCGCCAATGTCGACCGCACGCTGACCGTGGTGACGGGCGAAGGGATCGCGCTGCGCTTCGGCGATGATGAGGAGCGCGCGCTGCGACGCGGCGCGCCTTTCGCTTTTACCGGCGACGCGGCCGTCGCCTCGCGTTTGCTCGCCGGGCCCATCGTCGATCTCAACGTGATGACGCGGCGCGGCGCGATGTCCCATCGCGTGCGGCGCGTCGAGGCGCCCGAGCGCCTGCGCACGCCAGCGCCGCTCGCCTTCGTCGTCTGCGGCGCCGGCGCCTGTGCGCTGTCGGCCCCGACGAGGCGCCTCGCGCTCCAGCTCTACGACGTGGCCGACGTTTCGGGCGAGGCGGCGGAAATCACGCCTGAGCCGGGGGCGCTGGTTCTGCTCGTCGAAATTGTCATGGCGCAAAGCGGCGCCGCCGGGGGCTCCTGAGAAGCCGCGCCCCGCCGTCATTGCGAGCGAAGCGAAGCAATCCAGTCCGCGCACGCGATGGATTGCCTCGCCGCTACGCGCCTCGCAATGACGGCAAGGCAAGCCGCGCCCCGCCGTCATCGCGAGCGAAGCGAAGCAATCCAACCCGCGGACGCGATGGATTGCGTTCGCTCGGCTAGCAACGCTCCCCGCCGTCATGCAAGCGACGGCAACAGCGCGAGGCCCCCCGGCCGCGCAAGCCGCGCCGCGGTCGTCATTGCGAGCGAAGCTAAGCAATCCAGCCTGCGGACGGGGCGGATTGCGTCGTCGCGACGCTTCACGCCATGCCGCCACGCGACCTGCACGACTTTCGCTCTCCGCCCCGTGGATGCCCGGGTCAAGCCCGGGCATGACCGCGAACGAGTGGCGCGGTCACGCGGCGCGGCTCACGCCGCCGGCTTCTTCCTTTGCAGGCCCGAGCGCTTGCAGCTCGCCACCAGCTCGCCCTTCTGGTTGAAGGCGCGATGGGCGAAGGTGACGATGCCCGCGTCCGGCCGCGACTTCGACTCGCGCAGGTCGATCACTTCGGTCTCGATGCGCACCGTATCGCCGTGGAAAAGCGGCTTGGGAAAGCGCACCTCGTCCCAGCCGAGATTGGCGATGGCGGTGCCGAGCGTCGTGTCGTTCACCGAGATGCCGACCATCAGCGCCAGCGTGAAGCAGGAGTTGACGATGCGCTGGCCGAACGGCGTCTCGGTGCGGCAATATTCCTCGTCGAGATGCAGCCGCGCCGGATTGTGCGTGATCGCCGAGAACCAGACATTGTCGGCCTCTGTGATCGTGCGATGGATCGCGTGCTTGAAGATCTGGCCGACATGCAGTTCGTCGAAATAGAGACCGGCCACGTTTGGCTCCCTTGTGTCGTTCCGCGGCACGATACGCCCGCTCCGCGCGCCTCGCCAGACCGGGAGGCCTTGCGCCGGCCTTGTCGGCGTCGCGCCGCTGCGCCACAAAGGGCCTGAGACGTCGCCAGGACGAACCATGCCGCAATCCGCAACGGGAAACGACTGCGATCTCGCCATCGTCGGCGCGGGCGTCGTCGGCATGGCGCTGGCGCATGGGGCGGCGGGCGCCGGCGCGCGCGTGACGATTCTCGACGAGGGAGATCGCGCCTTCCGCGCCTCGCGCGGCAATTTTGCGCTGGTCTGGGTGCAGGGCAAGGGCGTCGGCCTTCCGCCCTACGCGCGCTGGACGCTCGGCTCGTCGGACCTGTGGCCGGGCTTCGCCGCCGAACTCGAGGCCGAGACCGGCCGTCGCCTGCATTACGACCGTCCCGGCGGGGTCGACGTGGCGCTCGACGAGGCCGAATTGGAGGAACGCTTTTCCGGCGTCGAGCGCCTGCACAACGCCGAGCCGCGCGCCGCCGCCGTCGAGAAGCTCGATCGTCGCCGGTTGCAGAAGCTGCTGCCGCAGATCGGACCGGACGTCGTCGGCGGAACGTGGTGCGCGGCGGACGCGCATGTGAATTCGCTAAGACTGTTCGACGCGCTGCACGAGGCGGCGCGCCTGCGCGGCGCGGCCTATCGCCCGAATGCGCGGGTGGAGAGCATCGAGCCGCTCGCCGACGGGTTTCGTCTCGTGACGCAGGCGGGCGAGATGCGCGCGCGCCGCGTCGCGCTCGCCGCCGGGCTCGACAATGCGCGGCTTGCGCCGATGCTCGGCCTGTCGGCGCCGGTGAAGCCCGAGCGCGGGCAGGTGATGGTGACGGAGAAGGTTCAACCCTTCCTGCGCCACCCGATGAGCGGCTTCCGCCAGACCGACGAGGGCGGCGTGATGATCGGCTATTCGAACGAGGATCGCGGTTACGATTCGGGTCAGGACTGGCGCACCATGGCGCGCATCGCCGCCAACGCCGTGCGCGTGTTTCCGCAACTGGCGCAGGCGCGCATCGTGCGGGCCTGGGCGGCGCTGCGCGTGATGAGCCCGGACGGCTATCCGATCTACGAACGCGCGGGCTCCGGCCCGCCCGCCTATGTCGTCACCTGCCACAGCGGCGTCACGCTCGCGGCCGCGCATGCGCGCATTCTCGGAACCGCCATCGCGCGCGACGCCTGGCCGACGGAGGATCTTGCGCCCTTCTCGGCGCGGAGGTTTGCGCATGGCTAGACGCATCGCACAGCCCGCGCGCATGGTCGCGCTGACGATCGACGACGCCCGCGTCGAGGCGGGCGAGGGCGACACCGTCGCCGCCGCGCTGATGCTCGCCGGGCTCGACCGCTGGCGCGCGACGCCGACGAGCGGCGCGCCGCGCGGCCTCTATTGCGGCATGGGCGTGTGCTTCGATTGTCTCGTCACCATCGACGGGATCGCCAGCCGGCAGGCGTGCCTCACGCCGGTCGCGGAAGGCATGCGCGTCGAGACGGGCGCCGGCAAGCGCCGGCTGGAGCCGAAGCGATGAGCGAGGATCGCGCCACGACCGACTCATGCGATTGCCTGATCGTCGGCGCAGGACCGGCCGGCATGGCGGCGGCCGTCGAACTTGCGCGCGCGGGGCGCGACGTTCTGGTTGCGGACGAGAACCCCGCGCCCGGCGGGCAGATCTATCGCAATGTCGCGGCCGGCGCGCCGGCTTCCATCTTCGGCGCGGAGTATGTCGCGGGGCGCCCGCTGGTCGAGGCGTTCGCCGCCAGCGGCGCGCGCCATGCAGCGGCGACGACCGTCTTTCTGATCGAGCGTCGCGACGACGGCGGCTTCGACGTCGCGCTCTCGCATGCCGGCGCGGCGCGTCTCGTGCGTGCGAAAACCGTGCTCATCGCGACCGGCGCGCTGGAGCGCCCCTTTCCGATTCCGGGCTGGACGTTGCCGGGCGTGATCACGGCCGGCGCGGCGCAGACGCTGCTGAAGCAGAGCGCGCTCGCGCCCGATGCGCCCGTCGTTCTCGCCGGAACGGGGCCGCTGCTGTTCCTGCTCGCCGCGCAATACGCGCGCGCCGGAATCTCCGTCGCCGCGCTGCTCGATGCGACGCCCAAGCGTAATTTTCGCGGCGCGCTCGGCAAGCTGCCGGGTTTTCTCGCCAGCGACAATTTCGCCAAGGGTCTGCGCCTGATCGGCGAGGCGGCGCGGTCCACGCGCCTCGTGCGCGGCGTGACGGCGCTTGTCGCCGAAGGCGAGGGGCGGCTCGAACGCGTGCGCTTCGTCGCGCATGGCCGCGAGGAGACGCTGGAGGCGCGCGCGCTGCTGCTGCATCAGGGAGTCGTCCCGCAGATTCATCTGGCGATGAGCGCCGGCGTTCCGCATCGCTGGAGCGAGGCGCGTCTCGCCTTCGAGCCGGAGCGCGACGGCGACGGCGCGACGCCGGTGGACGGGCTCTTCATCGCCGGCGACAGCGGCGCCATTGCGGGCGCGGAGGCCGCGCGCGCCGCCGGCCGCCTCGCCGGCCTCGCCATCGCCGCGCGACTCGGCGCGCGCGCGGAGGCGTCGGCGCTCGACGCCGCGCGCGCCGCGCATGCGAAGGCGCTGCGCGGCCGCGCCTTTGTCGACGCGCTGTTCCGCCCCGCCGATCATTTCCGCAAGCCGGCCGACGACGTGATCGTCTGCCGCTGCGAGGAGGTGACGGCCGGCGCGATCCGCGATCTCGCGCAGCGCGGCGCGCAGGGCCCCAATCAGGCCAAGGCGTTCTCGCGCGCCGGCATGGGCCCTTGTCAGGGCCGGCTTTGCGGCCTCACCGTCGCCGAATTGATGGCGGAGGCGCGTGGCGAATCCGTCGCGGCGATCGGCCATATGAACATTCGCGCGCCGGTGAAACCGGTGACGGTGGCCGAGCTCGCCGCGCTTGCGCGACAGGATTGACGCGACTGCGCCGCGCGCCGGGGCGCCGCGCAGTCGCGCCATTGTGAGGCGTGCGCCCGCATGCGAGACAGGCGCGAGAAACGGAGCCTACGATGACCGCCAACGCGCATGACGTGTGGACGCTGATCGAGCAGGATCGCGAAACCTTCTTCGCGCTGAGCGACCGCGTGTGGGACACGCCGGAGCTCAATTTCAACGAATTCGCCTCCAGCGACGCGCATGCGCAGACGCTCGCCGAACGTGGCTTCCGCGTCGCGCGCGGCGTCGCCGGCCTACCGACGGCGGTGATCGGCGAGGCGGGCGAGGGCGGTCCCGTGATCGCCATCATGGGCGAGTTCGACGCGCTGCCGGGCCTCTCGCAGGCCGCGGGCCTGGCGGAGAAACGCGAGCTCGTCGCCGGCGGTTCAGGCCACGGTTGCGGCCACAATCTGCTCGGCGCCGGCGCGATGATGGCGGCCGACGGCGTGCGCCGCTACCTCGCGGAAAGAGGGATCAAGGCGCGCGTGCGCTACTACGGCTGCCCGGCCGAGGAAGGCGGCTCGGGCAAGGGCTTCATGGTGCGCGCCGGCCGGTTCGAGGATGTCGACGTCGCGATCTCCTGGCACCCGTCGGCGGTGGCGGCGGTGAGCCTGCCGGTCTCGCTCGCCTGTCAGGAGTTCGTCTATTCGTTCAAGGGCCGCGCCGCGCACGCCGCCGGCGCGCCGCATCTGGGCCGCAGCGCGCTCGATGCGGTCGAACTCATGAATGTCGGCGTCAACTACATGCGCGAGCACATGCCGCAGACCGCGCGCGTGCATTACGCGATCACCGACGCCGGCGGCGTCGCGCCCAACGTCGTGCAGGCCTTCGCCTCGGTGCGCTATCTCGTCCGCGCGCGCAGTCTGCCGGAGCTGATGCCGCTCGTCGCGCGCGTCGACAAGATCGCGCAGGGCGCGGCGCTGATGACCGAGACGAGCATGACGCGCCGCTTCGTCTCCGGCGACGCCGATCTCGTCGGCAACGGGCCGCTGGAATCGCTGATGCAGCGCGAGCTGGAGCGCCTCGGCGCGCCGGCTTTCGATTCGGCCGATCAGTCTTTCGCGAGATCCATTCAGGCGACGCTGACGCCCGAGGAGATCGACGACACGTTCCGCCGCGCGCGCATGGAGCCGGTGGACGGTCTTGCGCTGATCGACCGCGTGCTGCCGCTCGGCTCCGGCGATCCGAACTTCGTCGGCTCGACCGATGTCGGCACGGTGAGCTGGGTCGTGCCCACCGTGCAGATGCGCGGCGCGACGCACGCCATCGGCACTGCGCTGCACTCATGGCAGGCGACGGCGCAGGGCAAGTCGTCCATCGCGAAGAAGGGCATGGAGCACGCCGCCAAGGTGATGGCGGCGACCGCGCTGGCGTTGATCGAGGAGCCGGGATTCATCGACAAGGCGAAGGCCGACCACGCCGCGCGGCTGAAGCGCGCGCCGTTCCGGAGTCCGATCCCCGACGACGCGCAGCCCGATCTGCCGCAGGCGGCGGAATAGGCGCCGCCCCTCGGCCGTCGTTGCGAGGAGCGCAGCGACGAAGCAATCCACCCTTCCCGCAGGTCTGGATTGCTTCGCTTCGCTCGCAATGACGGCGGCTGGGCGCGCGGCATTCCTGGGCCGTCGTTGCAGGCCGGCGCCCGCTTCGGCCGTCATTGCGAGGAGCGCAGCGACGAAGCAATCCGCCTCGCCCGCAGCTGGATTGCTTCGCTTCGCTCGCAATGACGGCGAGCGCGCGCGCATAGCGCTGATGGCGAGCGGCGACGCGCCTCAGCGCAGCCGCGCGGCGTGCCAGCGCAGATGGTCGTCCATGAAGGTGGAGATGAAGAAGTAGGAGTGGTCGTAGCCCTCGCGCATGTTGAGCGTGAGGTGAACGCCCGCCGCCTTGCAGGCGTCCGCGAGCAGCCAGGGTCGAAGTCCGTTGTCGAGGAACGGATCGGCCGTCCCCTGATCGACGAGCAGCTCCCTTATGCTGTGGCTGTCCGCGATCAGCAGCGTGGAGTCGTAGCCGCGCCACGCTCTCTCGTCCGCGCCGAGATATTTCTCGAGCGCGGGCCGCGACCAGTTCGCGGTGGAGGGCTGCGCGATCGGCGCGAAGGCCGAGACGGAGCGGAAGCGCTCCGGATTTTTCAGCGCCAGCGTGATCGCGCCATGCCCGCCCATGGAGTGGCCGAAGATCGATTGCCGCGTCATGTCGAGCGGCAGATCGCTCGCGGCGAGCAGCGCGGGCAGCTCGTCGCGCACATAGCTGGCCATGTTGTAGTTGCGCGCGAACGGCGCCTGCGTCGCGTCGAGATAGAAGCCGGCGCCCTTGCCGAACTGCCAGTTGTCCGTCTCGTCGGGAACGTCGTCGCCGCGCGGGCTCGTGTCGGGGCAGACGATGGCGAGGCCGAGTTCGGCCGCCATGCGCCTGTATTCGCCCTTGTCCATCACGTTCTGATGCGTGCAGGTGAGGCCGGACAGATACCAGACGACGGGCGCCTTCGCGCCCGCCGGCAGCGGCGGCAGATAGAGGGCGAAGGTCATGTCACAGGCGCACACCTGCGAGGCGTGCGCGAAGACGAACTGCGTGCCGCCGAACGCCCTGGCGGCGGAGATCTGCTTCATCATGTTCAATCCGGGAAAAAGTGGACCGCGCCGGCGAGAAATCAGAACGTCACGACGCTGCGGATCGATTTGCCCTCGTGCATCAGGTCGAAGGCGTCGTTGATCTTCTCGAGCGGCATGGTGTGGGTGATCAGATCGTCGATATTGATCTTGCCCTCCATGTACCAGTCCACGATTTTCGGCACGTCGGTGCGCCCGCGCGCGCCGCCGAAGGCCGAGCCCCTCCAGACCCGCCCGGTGACGAGCTGGAACGGCCGCGTCGAGATCTCGGTTCCCGACGGCGCGACGCCGATGATGATCGATTCGCCCCAGCCGCGATGGCAGCATTCGAGCGCCTGACGCATCGTCGTCGTGTTGCCGATGCATTCGAAGGAGAAGTCGGCGCCGCCGCCCGTCAGGTCGACGATCGCCTGCACGACCTTGTCGCGGCCCACCTCGTTCGGATTGACGAAATGCGTCATGCCGAATTTCTTCGCGATCTCGACCTTGGCCGGGTTGAGATCGACGCCGATGATCTTGTCGGCGCCGACCATGCGCGCGCCCTGAATGACGTTGAGGCCGATGCCGCCGAGGCCGAACACGACGACGTTGGCGCCCGGCCACACCTTGGCGGTGTAGATGACGGCGCCGACGCCCGTCGTCACGCCGCAGCCGATGTAGCAGATCTTCTCGAAGGGCGCGTCCTCGCGCACCTTGGCCACCGCGATTTCCGGCAGCACGGTGAAGTTCGAGAAGGTCGAGCAGCCCATGTAGTGGAACACGGTCTCGCCCGAGCAGGAGAAGCGGCTCGCCCCGTCCGGCATCACGCCCTGTCCCTGCGTCGCGCGGATCGAGGTGCAGAGGTTGGAGCGTTGCGACAGGCAGGTTTTGCATTGCCGGCATTCCGGCGTGTAGAGCGGAATGACGTGATCGCCCGGCTTCACCGTGGTGACGCCCGCGCCGACCTCGCGCACGATTCCCGCACCCTCGTGCCCGAGGATCGCCGGAAACTTGCCTTCCGAGTCGAGGCCCGAGAGCGTGTAGGCGTCGGTGTGGCACACCCCCGTCGCCATGATCTCGACCAGCACCTCGCCGGCCTTCGGGCCCGCGATGTCGACGGTTTCGATGGTGAGGGGCTTGTTTGCCGCCCAGGCGACGGCCGCGCGCGATTTCACTTCAGTCGTTCCTCCGAAAAGCTCGGCCGCAAGCGTAAGGGCAGAGCGCCGGCGCGCACAAGCGCCGCGCGCCCCTCCCGCCGGCCCTTGCGGAGGCCGGCGCCCCCGCGCATGGTGCGCGCCGATCACGATCTTGGAGAGACGGCCATGACCGCCAAACTGCCCTTCCTGCGCGAGGCGAATCTCATCGGCGGCCAGTGGGTCGGCGCCGATTCCGGCGAGACCTTCGCCGTCACCAACCCCGCGACCGGGCAGACGATCGGCCACGTCCCCTCCTGCGGCGCGGCCGAGACGCGCCGGGCGATCGAGGCGGCGCAGGGCGCCTTCGAGGGGTGGCGCAAGCTCACCGCGGCCGAGCGCGCCGACAAGCTGCGCAAGCTCGCCGCCGCCATCGAGAAGAACAAGGAGGAGCTCGCCGTCCTCCTCACCAGCGAGCAGGGCAAGCCGCTCGCCGAGTCGCGCGGCGAGGTCGGCATCAGCGCGGCCTATGTGCAGTGGTTCGCGGAGGAGGCGCGGCGCGTCTACGGCGACACGATCCCCTCGCCCTGGGCGGGCCGGCGCATTCTGGTGACGAAGGAGCCGGTCGGCGTCGTCGCGGCGATCACGCCGTGGAACTTCCCTTCGTCCATGCTCTCGCGCAAGCTTGGCGCGGCGCTGGCGGCGGGCTGCACGGTCGTGTGCAAGCCGGCCTCGCAGACGCCCTATTCGGCGCTCGCCTGGGGCGTGCTGGCGGAGGAGGCGGGCATTCCGCCGGGCGTCATCAACATCCTCACCGGCTCGGCCGGCGACATCGGCGGCGAGCTGACCGCCAATCCGCTGGTCAAGAAGATCACCTTCACCGGCTCCACCGAGATCGGCAAGAAGCTGATGGCGCAATGCGCCAGCACGATGAAGCGCGTCTCGATGGAGCTCGGCGGCAACGCGCCCTTCCTCGTGTTCGACGACGCTGATCTCGACGCGGCGGTGGAGGGCGCCGTCGCCTCCAAATATCGCAACTCCGGGCAGACCTGCGTCTGCGCCAACCGCTTCTATGTGCAGGCCGGCGTCTACGACGCCTTCGCCGCCAAATTCGCCGCCGCCGTAAAGGCGCTTCAGGTCGGCGACGGTCTCGCGCCCGGCACGGTGCAGGGCCCGCTGATCGACGACAAGGCGGTCGCCAAGGTCGAGGAGCACATCGCCGACGCCGTGTCGAAAGGCGCAAAGGTGCTGGTCGGCGGCAAGCGTCACCCGCTTGGCCGCAGCTTCTTCGAGCCGACCATCGTGACGGGCGTGACGCCGGCGATGGCGGTGGCGAAGGAGGAGACGTTCGGCCCGCTCGCGCCGCTCTTCCGCTTCGAGACGGAGGAGCAGGCGATCGCGATGGCCAACGACACCGAGTTCGGCCTCGCCGCCTACGCCTTCACGCGCGATCTCGGTCGCGCCTTCCGGGTGATGGAGGGGCTGCAATACGGGCAGGTCGGGATCAACGCCGGCGTCATCACGACGGAGGTCGCACCGTTCGGCGGCGTCAAGGAGTCCGGCATGGGCCGCGAGGGCTCGAAATACGGCCTCGACGACTATCTGAACGTCAAATACGGCTGCATCGGCCTGTGACGGAGCGGCCCTCGCCGCGACAGAACCGGGTCGATCCGTTCGGCGCGCTGGTCGCCACGGCCGCGCGCGGGACGATGATGGGCAATCGCGGCGGCCGCTTCCATCGCGACGACGCGACGCTCGGCGCGCGCCGTTCCGCCTCGCGCGCCTGGATTTGCTGCGCGCTCTGCTTCAAGGGCCGCCGCCGCGCGGTCTGGGGCGCGGGCTACACCGAACTGTTCTTCCTCGACGAGGCGACGGCGCTGGCGGCGGGCCACCGCCCGTGTTTCGAGTGTCGTCGCGCCGACGCGACGGCGTTCCGCGACGCCGCCTTCGGCGCGCAGCTTCCGGCGCCGCAGATGGATCTGCGCCTGCACGCCGAGCGTCTCGCGCAAAAGCCCGTGCTGGCGCGCGCGGTGGCGCAGGCGCTGCCCGACGGCGCGATGATCGCCGCCGGCGCGGACGCGTTCCTGCGCCTCGACGGCGCGTTCCGGCTCTGGAGTTTCGAGGGCTACGGCCCGGCGCGCGCGGCGCCCGCCGGACCGTTGCGTCTGCTTACGCCGCCGAGCGCTCTGGCTGCGCTGCGGCGGGCTTATCGGCCAGCACTTCATCCATCGGCCGGTCGAGATCGAGCCTGACGAGGCGCACGCCCGGCTCGTCCGGATCGGCCGAGATCTTGAAGCCGAGATTGGCGCACATGCCGAGCATGGTGACGTTCTCGTCGAGCACCTGCCCCTCGACCTCGTGCAGGCCGACTTCCTCGGCATGCGCGATCATGAAGGTCATCAGCGCCCAGCCGAGGCCCTGACCCTTCAGGTCGCCGCGCAGAATGACGGCGTATTCGCCGACCGGCCGGTCGACGTCGCGCATCAGGCGCACCTCGCCGAGCATCTCGCCCGTCTCCTCCTCGATCGCCACCAGCACGAAGGCGCGCGCATAGTCGACCTGCGTCAGGCGGGCGATGAAGGCGTGGCTGAACTCGCGCACCGGCGCGAAGAAGCGCAGCCGCAGATCCTCCGGCGTGATCGTCTCGAAGAAGCGCACATACATCGGCTCGTCTTCCGGCCGCACCGGCCGCACGAAGACGCGACGCCCGTCGCGCAGATCGACATGCCGCTCCCAGTTCTTTGGGTAAGGCATGATCGAGAAGCGCTCGTTGACGCCCGAGCCCTTGTCGAGCGCGGCGGGCGCGACCTGAATGCGCGCGTCGAGGGAGATGACGCCCGTCTCGTCGGCGACCAGCGGGTTGAGATCGAGCTCGCGGATCTCCGGCAGATCCGCCGAGATATGCGACAGCTTCACGAGCGTCAGCGCGATCTGCTCCATGTCGGCGGCCGGCACGTCGCGATAGGCGTCGAGCACCCGGCGCACGCGCGTGCGCGCGATCAGCGAATGGGCGAGATCGAGATCGAGCGGCGGCAGCGCCAGCGCGGTGTCGGCGATGCGCTCCACCGCCTTGCCGCCGCGCCCGAAGACCACCACCGGCCCGAACACCGGATCGTCGCCGATGCCCGCAATGAGTTCGCGGCCATGCGGGCGCACGACCATCGGATGCACGGTGACGCCCTCGATATGCGCATTCGGGCGCAGCTTCGGAATGCGCGTGAGAATATCGCGCGCAGCTTCCTCCACCGCCTCCGGCGTGCGCAGGTCGAGCTTCACCGCGCCGATGTCGGACTTGTGCGTGATGTCGCGCGAGGCGATCTTCACCGCCACCGCGCCGTTGGTGATGAGGTAGGCGCGGCCGGCGGCGGCGGCTTCCTGTGGCGTCGTCGCCAGAACGGACGAGGCGCATTCGATGCCGTAGGCGTCGAGCACCTCGACGATCTCGAGCTGATCGAGCCACTGACGGCCTTCCGAGATCGCCTGTCGGATGGCGCGGCGGGCGCGCGCCGGATCGGGCTTGAACTCGGTCGGCAGATCGGGCGGCGTGCGCATCAGCGCGTCGCGGCTCTCGCGCCAGCGAACCATCTGCATGAAGCCGCGCAGCGCGTCCGCCTCGGTGGCGAAATGCGGGATGCGCGCCTTCTCGAAGATCTCGTCGATCTCCGGCGTGCCGCCGAACCAGACCGCGAACACCGGCTTGGCGTTGAGCGTCTTGGAGCGATGCGCGGCCACCGCCTTGGCGATAGCCTCGGCCGCGCCGGCGCCGGTCGACAGAGCGGTCGGGCAATGCATCACCAGCACCGCGTCGACGCCCTTGTCGGCGAGCGTATCCGACAGGGAGTCGTTGAAGCGCTGCGGATCGGCGTCGCCGACGATGTCGATCGGATTGGACTTCGACCAGTTCGAAGGCAGCCTGGCGTTCAGCTTTTCGATCGTCTCGGGCGCGAGCCTGGCGGTCTCGCCGCCGAGATCGAGCAACCCGTCGACGGCGAGCACGCCGAGGCCGCCGCCATTGGTCAGGATCGCGAGGCGCTTGCCGTTGAACGGCCGCACGCGGCCGAGCGTTTCGGCCGCCGCGAACACCTCGTCGAGGCCGTTGACGCGCAGCAGGCCGGCGCGGCGGAAGGCCGCCTCGTACACCGCGTCGCGCCCGGCGAGCGCGCCGGTGTGGGTGGCCGCAGCCTTCGCCGCCTCGTAGTGGCGGCCCGACTTGACGACGATGACGGGCTTCACGCGCGCCGCCGCGCGGGCGGCGGACAGGAAGCGCTTCGCGTCGGTGATCGACTCGATGTAGAGCACGATGGCGCGCGTCGAGGCGTCGAGCGCGAAATGGTCGAGCAGGTCGGCGAAATTCACGTCCGACATGTCGCCGACCGAGACCAGGCCCGAAAGGCCGAGATGATGGGCCCGCGCCCAGTCGATCAGGCCGGCGGCGATGGCGCCGGACTGGCTGATGATCGCGAGGTCGCCCGCCGGCGCGGCGGCCGCCGCGAAGCTGGCGTTCAGCTTGGTGCGCAGCGACATGACGCCGAGGCAGTTCGGCCCGACGATGCGGATGCCGGTGCGGCGCGCCACCTCGCGCAGCTTCGCCGCCAGCGAATTCTCGCCATGGTCGGGGTCGGCGGTGATGACGATCGCGGTCGGCGCGCCTTTGGCGGCGGCGTCCTCGACCAACTCGACGACATGCTCCTTCGGCGCGCAGACGACGGCGAGGTCCGGCGTCGCCGGCAGGTCGTGGAAGGAGGGGAAGCACTCCAGCCCGTCGACTTCGGCATGGCGCGGGTTCACCGCGTAGATCTTGCCGGGGAAGCCGGCGTCTTTCAGATTTCTAAGGACGGCGTGACCGATCGAGCCCTCGCGGGCGCTGGCCCCGGCGAGCGCGATCGTGCGCGGGGCGAAAAGGCGGGCGAGACGGCGCTCAGCCATAATGCAGTGTCTCCTGATTCGACCTTTGGCCTGCCTTCTAGCGTTTCCCCGTCACCATTATATTGCACTGCAACAATGAACGGTGCTCAAATGTTGTGCTCTGCCGCAACGCACAAGGGACAGATCGCCGCACGCCCGGCTTCATGCGCCGACGGGATGGATGAATCCTTGCCCTGCTGCGGAAAATTGTTTGCAACGTCAACGCGATCCGTCACCTCACCAATCCGTGAGCGGACGTTCGGGAAGGCTGCGAAATGCTGATTCTGGGGCTCACCGGCTCGATCGGGATGGGCAAGTCGACCACCGCGGCGATGTTCCGGGCGCTGGGCGCGCCGGTTCATGACGCGGATCTGGCCGTCCACGCCCTGTATCGCGGCGCCGCCGTCGCGCCCGTCGAGGCGGCCTTTCCCGGCGTCGTGCGCGACGGGGCGATCGACCGGAGGCTGCTTGGCCCCCGCGTTCTGGGCGACGCGGAGGCGATGGGGCGGCTCGAGGCCATCGTCCACCCGCTCGTCGCGGCCGCCCGCGACGCCTTTCTCGCCCGCGCCCGCGCCGCCGGCGCGCGCCTCGCCGTGCTCGACATCCCCCTCTTGTTCGAGACCGGCGGCGACCGGCTGGTCGACGCGGTGGCGGTGGTCACCGCGCCGGAAGCTGTGCAAAAGGCGCGCGTCCTCGCCCGGCCGGGGATGACCGCGGCGCATCTGGCGGCGATCCTCGGACGGCAGACGCCTGATTCGGAAAAGCGGCGCCGCGCGCATGTCCTGATCGACACCGGCCGCGGGCTCGAATCCGCCCGCCGTCAGGTCGCCGGCGTGTTGCGGGCCTTCGCGGTGGCGGGGTGAGCCGGCGTCTGCGGGGCAGGGGCGGCATGCGTGAAATCGTCTTCGACACCGAGACGACAGGGTTCGATCCGGCCACGGGCGACCGTCTGGTCGAGATCGGCTGCGTCGAGCTGATCAACCAGATCCCGACCGGGGCGACCTATCACGTCTACATCAACCCCGAGCGGGAGATGTCGGAGGGGGCCTTCGCCGTCCACGGCCTGTCGACCGAATTCCTCTCGGACAAGCCGCGCTTCGCCGATGTCGCCGACGCCTTCCTGGAGTTCGTCGGCGACGCCCGGCTGATCGCCCACAACGCCGAATTCGACATCCGCTTCATCGATTTCGAGCTGACGCGCCTCGGCCGCCCGGCGATCGGCATGGGCCGGGCGATCGACACGCTGGCGCTCGCCCGCCGCAAGCATCCGGGCGCGGCCAACTCGCTCGACGCGCTGTGCGCGCGCTACGGCGTCGACAATTCCCGCCGCGTCAAGCACGGCGCGCTGACCGACGCCGAGATTCTGGCCGAGGTCTACGCCGAATTGACCGGCGGCCGGCAGAGCGCGTTGCTGCTCTCGGCCGAGGCCGAGGTCGCGCGCGGCGAGGCGGCGGTGACGGCGCGGGCCCGCCCGCGTCCGCTCGCCTCCGGCGTCACGCCCGAGGAGGCGGCCGCACACGAGGCCTTCCTCGCCACGATGGGCGAGAAGGCGCTATGGCGGAAATATCTGTGACCGGCTGATCGGCGCCGACTCGTCCCTCTCCCGCCGGGCGGGAGAGGGCGCGGGCCTCACGCCGCCGAGCGGATCGCCTTCGCGGTCTTGTCGATGATCTCGCCCATCTCGTCGTCGCTGCAGATCAGCGGCGGCGTCAGCGCGATCGTGTCGCCGGTGATGCGCAGCATGACGCCGTGCTCGTGATAGCCGGCGTCCATCGCGTCGTAGGCGCGCCGGCCCACCGCGTCGGGCTTGGAGGCGAGGTCGATCGCCGCCGTGACGCCGATGGTGCGGATGTCGAGCACGTTCGGCTCGCCGCGCAGCGTCATCACGGCGTCGGCCCACTTCGCCTCCATCGCATGGGCTTTCTCGAACAGCTTCTCGTCGCGATAGACGTCGAGCGTGGCGAGGCCCGCGGCGCAGGCGAGCGGGTGGCCCGAATAGGTGTAGCCGTGGAACAGCTCGGCGACGTGCTCCGGCCCCTTCATGAAGGCGTCGTAGACATGCTTGCGCGCCACGATGCCGCCCATCGGCACGGCGCCCGAGGTCACGCCCTTGGCGAAGGTGAAGATGTCGGGGATGACGCCGAACCGCTCCGACGCGAAGGCGTGGCCGAGCCGCCCGAAGCCGGTGATCACCTCGTCGAAGATCAGCAGGATGCCGTGCTTGTCGCAGATCTCGCGCAGGCGCTTCAGATAGCCCTTCGGCGGCGGCAGCACGCCGGTGGAGCCGGCCATCGGCTCGACGATCACGGCCGCGATGGTGGAGGCGTCGTGCAACGCGACGATGCGCTCCAGCTCGTCGGCGAGGTGGCCGCCCCACTCCGGCTCGCCCTTGGTGAAGGCCTGCTCGGTGCGGTTGTAGGTGTGCGGCAGATGATCGACGCCGCCCAGCATCTGCCCGAAGGTGCGGCGGTTGCCGACCATGCCGCCGACCGAGATGCCGCCGAAGCCGACGCCGTGATAGCCGCGCTCGCGGCCGATCAGGCGCGTGCGCTGCCCCTCGCCGCGGGCGAGGTGATAGGCGATCGCCATCTTCAGCGCGGTGTCGACCGCCTCGGAGCCTGAATTGGCGAAGAACACGTAGTCGAGATCGGCCGGCGCGAGCGCCGCGATGCGCGAGGCGAGCTGGAACACCTTGGGGTGGCCGAACTGGAAGTTCGGCGCGAAATCGAGTTCGGCCGCCTGCGCCTGGATCGCCTTGACGATCACCTCGCGGTTGTGCCCGGCGTTGGCGCACCACAGGCCGGCCGAGGAGTCGATCACCGCCCGCCCGTCAGGCGTGTAGTAGTACATGTCCTTGGCGCGCGCGATCATGCGCGGCTTCTTCTTGAACGCCCGGTTCGGCGTGAACGGCATCCAGAAGGCTTCGAGATCGTTGGGCGCTTCGACGCGCGCGGTCGAGGACGTGGACATGCGGACAGGCTCCTGCAAACCGCTATTGCGGTCAGAGCGCCTGTGTAGCATGGGGGAGCGGGCGGCGCGACGGCGCCGCGCTCGGAGGAGGTCTGCGGTCAGCGCCCGCGTTTGGGCGGCAGGTCGCGCTCGGCCGCCCGCTTGCGCGCCACCGCCCGCGCGGCCGCGACGTTGCGCGCGATGCGCACGCCGACCAGCGCGACGACGAGCACCACCATCGCGATGATCGCCCAGTCCTGCTTGTCGATCGTTTGCAGCAGATGGTCCATTCGCAATGGTCCAAACGCAATGGCGCGCGCCGCCGGGCTGGCGGTCGGCTCAACAATGGGACCGCGAACTTAACAAAGCTTGAGGGCGCCCGAAAACGGGCGCACGACATCGTGATCTTGCCGTCAACCGCCCTCGACTGTGATTTGCACGTCCACATTGCCTCGCGTGGCGTGGCTATAGGGGCAGATCTTCTCGTGCGCCTCGTCGGCGAGGGATTTCAGCGTGGCGGTCGGAATGGTCGGGTCGACGACGCTCAGCCGCACGGCGAGGCCGAATCCGCCCTTCTCGCGCGGTCCGATCGTCGCCGCGCAGGTGACGGCGGCGCCGGCGGCGTTCACCTTGCGTTGGCGGCCGACGAAATCGAGCGCGCCGCCGAAGCAGGCGGCGTATCCGGCGGCGAACAGGTGCTCCGGCGTCGTCGTCCCCGGCTTTCCGGGGCCGCCCATCTCCTTCGGCACGGAGAGATCGGCGCTCACCGTGCCGTCGGCGGCCGAGGTGTGGCCGTTGCGGCCGCCCGTCGCGGTTGCGACGGCAGTGAAAACCGGCTTGATGGCGTCGACCATGCGCGCCTCCTCCCTATGTTATGCAGGGCGAGGTAGCGCGGGCCGCGGCGGCGGCAAGGCGAGGGTCGTCGGCGAGGCGGGGAATTCGGGAATGCGTCTGGCGCGGTGGCTGCTGATTCTCGTGCTTCTGGCCGGCGGGGCGGGCGCGCTGTGGTGGCGTCAGGTCGGGCGCGGGCCGCTGGCGCAGGCGGTCGCGCCGGTCCGCGGCGCCGTCGCCGAGGTCGTCTACGCGACCGGCGTCGTCGAGCCCGAGCGCTGGGCCAAGGTCGTGCCGCTCAATCGCAAGCGCATCGTCGACATGTGTTTCTGCGAGGGCAAGCAGGTGAAGAAGGGCGACGAACTCGCCCGGCTCGACGATGTCGAGGAGCGCGCCCAACTCGCCGAGATGCAGGCGACGCGCGACAAGCGCCAGCGCGACCTCGAGCGCGCGACCAGTCTCGCCCAGCGCGCCGCCGGCACGCAGACGAATGTCGATCAGGCGCAGACCGCGCTCGCCGAGATCGAGGCGCGCATCGTCGCCCAGAAAGACCGGATCGACGAACTCGTGCTGCGCGCGCCGATGGACGGGGTGGTGCTGCGGCGAGACGGCCAGATCGGCGAGATCGTCGGCCAGACCGACGTGCTGTTCTGGGTCGGCCAGCCGCAGCCCCTGCGCATCGTCGCCGAGGTGAACGAGGAGGACATCCTCAAGGTCGCCACCGGCCAGACCGCGCTCCTGCGCAACGACGCGCTCGCCGACGCCAGGGTCGAGGCGAAGGTCGGCGACATCACCCCGAAGGGCGATCCGCAATCGAAGACCTTCCGCGTCTACCTGCCGCTGCCGGCCGACACGAGGCTGCGCATCGGCATGAGCGTGGAGGCCAACATCGTCGTGCGCGAAAAGCAGAACGCGCTCGTCATCCCGGCCGAGGCGGTGGTCGGCGGCGCGGTGTTCGTCGTCGAGGACGGCAGGCTCCGCCGACGCCCGGTGACGCTCGGCGTGCGCGGCGCGCGCATGGTCGAGGCGGCCGAGGGCCTGAGCGAGACGGATCGCGTCGCCACGCCCGCCCGCGCCGACTTCCGCGACGGCGCGCGCGTGCGCCTCGCGCCGGCGCCATGAGCCGTCCGTGACCGGCGCGCTCGATCTCATCGTCTCCATCGCCGTGACGCATGTGCGCGCGCGCCTGCGCCAGACCTTCGTCGGCGTGCTCGGCGTCGCCACCGGCGTCGGCTTCTCGGTGATCATGGCGGCGCTGATGCAGGGCTCGCAGGAGGATTTCGTCGCCCAGCTCGTCGACGCCATGCCGCATGTCTCGGTGTCGGACGAGCGCCGCAACCCGCCGGTGCAGCCGGCCGAGCAGGATTACGCGGCGGCGCAGATCTCCGGCCAGTCGACTCCGGCGATGCGGCGGGGCGTGAAGAATCCTTACGCGCTGATGGCTTCGCTCGAGGCCTGGCTGCCGGGCGTCGTCGCGCCATCCGTGCAGGCGCGCGCCGTCATCCGCTACGCCGGCCGCGACACGGCGGCCAATGTCGTCGGCGTCGATCCGCGCCGTGAGCCGAAGGTCTCGAAGATCGCCGCGCAGATCCGCGAGGGCTCGCTCGAGGCGCTGCAACGCGCCTCCAACGGGATCATCCTCGGCGACGGCCTCGCCAAGAAGATCGGCGCGCGCGTCGGCAATTCGGTCGTGGTGGCGACCGGCGGCGGCGCCACGATGTCGGCGCGCGTCGTCGGCCTCTCTCACTCCGGCATGAAGATCAACGACGAGACGCAGGCCTACACGCTGCTCAAGACCGCGCAGGTGCTCGCCGGCCAGACCGGCCTCGTCAACGAGCTGCGCATCCGCCTGAACGACGTGATGCAGGCGCGCGAGATGGCGGACAGGATCGAGGCGCAGACCGGCTACAAGTCGGTTTCGTGGCAGGAGCAGAACGAGGATCTTCTCTCCGCCTTCGCGATCCGCAATCTCATCATGTACACGGTCGTCGGCGCGATCCTGCTGGTGGCGAGCTTCGGCACCTACAACATCGTCTCGACGATCACGCACGAGAAGACGCGCGACATCGCCATCATGAAGTCGCTCGGCCTGCGCGAATCCACGGTGCGGCGCATCTTCGTGCTGGAGGCGATGATCATCGGCCTCGGCGGCCTCCTCATCGGCTGGGCGCTCGGCTATCTGATGTCGCGCGGTCTCGGCTCGATCGAGATCAACCTGCCCTTCGGCGACAAGAACCATCTGCCGATCGCCTATGCGCCGCAGCACTATCTCATCGCCGGCGGCGTCGCGCTCGCATCCTCCGTCTTCGCCGGCTACTTCCCGGCGCGCAAGGCGGCGAGCCTGCATCCGGTCGAGATCATCCGGGGCGCCTCGTGAGCGCGCCTCTGGTCGTCGCGCGCGGGCTGACGCGCATCCTGACCGGCGAGATCGAGACGACGCTGGTCGACGGCGTCGATCTCGACATCGCGGCGGGCGAGTTCCTCGCCATCACCGGCCCGTCGGGCTCCGGAAAATCCTCGCTGCTCTATCTGCTCGGCCTGCTCGACGAGCCGACTCGCGGCGAGCTCGCCATCGACGGGCGCGAGACGAGCCGCCTGAGGGAGGAGGCGCGCGCCGATCTGCGCCTTTCGACGCTCGGCTTCGTCTTCCAGTTTCACTTCCTGCTGCCGGAGTTCTCCGCGCTCGACAATGTGATGCTGCCGATGCGCGCGTTCGGCCGCCTGTCGGATCGGCAGATGACGGCGCAGGCGCGCGATCTCCTCGCCTCGCTCGGGCTCGAGGCGCATATGGGCAAGCGGCCGGACCAGATGTCGGGCGGCCAGCGCCAGCGCGTCGCCATCGCCCGCGCGCTCGCCAACCGGCCGAAGCTGATCCTCGCCGACGAGCCGACCGGCAATCTCGATTCGCACTCGACGGAACAGGTGCTGGCGATCCTGCGCAAGCTCGTCGACGAGACGAAGACGAGCGTCGCCATCGTCACGCACGATCTGTCGCTCGCCGCGCAGGCCGACCGGCGCGTGCATGTCGTCGACGGGCGCCTCGCGCCGCACGCGGCGCCATCAAACCCGGCATGAGCGTCGCCGCCCGTCTGCTCGGCTGGTACGACGCGCACGCCCGCGCTCTGCCGTGGCGCGCGCGGCCAGGCCGGCCCGCCGACGCCTACGGCGTCTGGCTCTCGGAGATCATGCTGCAGCAGACCACGGTCGCGGCGGTGAAGCCCTATTACGAGAAATTTCTGGCGCTGTGGCCGCGCGTCGAGGATCTGGCGGCCGCCCCTGTCGACGAGGTGATGAAGGCCTGGGCGGGCCTTGGCTATTACTCGCGGGCGCGCAATCTGCATGCGGCGGCGCAGGCCGTGGCGCGCGATCACGCCGGGCGCTTTCCCGATACGGAGGACGGCCTGCGCGGGCTGCCCGGCGTCGGGCCCTACACGGCCGCCGCCATCGCCGCCATCGCCTTCGGCCGCCGCGCCGTGGTCGTCGACGGCAATGTCGAGCGCGTCGTGACGCGCCTCTTCCGCATCGAGACGCCGCTGCCCGGCGGCAGGCCGGCGATCCGCGCCGCGACGGACGCGATCACGCCGGAGGCGCGCGCCGGCGATTTCGCGCAGGCGATGATGGATCTCGGCGCGACGCTCTGTTCGCCGAGGCGCCCCGCCTGCGCGCTGTGCCCGCTGATGCAGGATTGCGCCGCGCGCGAGGCCGGCGTGCAGGAGCTGCTGCCGACCAGGGCGCCCAAGCCCGAACGGCCGAAGCGCGCCGGCGCGGTCTTCTATCTGCGCCGCGCCGACGGCGCCGTCCTCCTGCGCACGCGCCCGCCCAAGGGCCTGCTCGGTGGAATGGCGGAATTGCCGGGCGGCGCGTGGCGGGCCGATTTCGACGAGGCGGACGCCCTCGCCGCCGCGCCGGCGCGGGCGAATTGGCGGCGTCTCGCCGGCCGCGTCGCGCATGTGTTCACGCATTTCGAGCTTGCGCTGAGCGTCTATGTCGCCGACGCCCCGCAGGACGCGCCGGCGCCGGAGGGCGCGCGCTGGGTCGCCGCCGACGCGGTGGACGGCGAGGCGTTGCCCAATGTGATGCGCAAGGCGCTGGCGCTGGCGCGCGAGGACGCGCGCTAGCCGTTCCGCTTGCCGGCACGAACCGCAGCGCATGGCTGCATGCGTCGCGCGGCGCTTGCGCGGCCCGCATCGCGCGGGCCATCCTTGCGGCATGAGCCGCATCCTCACCGTCGCCGCCGGCCAGCTCGGCCCGATCCAGCGCAGCCACGACCGCGCCAGCGTCGTCGCGCGCATGTTGAAGCTGATGGAGCAGGCGGCCGCCAACGGCGTCGATCTCGTCGCCTTTCCGGAGCTTGCGCTCACCACCTTCTTTCCGCGCTGGTTCATGGCGGATCAGGCGGAGGTCGACAGCTTCTTCGAGCGCGAAATGCCCTCGCGGGAGACCGCGCCGCTGTTCGAGGCGGCGCGCCGCCTGAAGCTCGGCTTCACGCTCGGCTACGCGGAACTGGTGGAGCAGGACGGGCGCACGCGCCGCTTCAACACGCAGATCATGGTCGACAAGACGGGAAGCGTCGTCGGCAAGTATCGCAAGATCCATTTGCCCGGCCATCGCGAACATGAGCCCTGGCGCGCCTTCCAGCATCTGGAGAAGCGCTATTTCGAGGTCGGCGACCTGTCCTGGCCGGTGTGGCGGGCGATGGGCGGCCTGTTCGGCATGTGCATCTGCAACGACAGGCGCTGGCCCGAGACATATCGCGTCATGGGCCTGCAGGGCGTCGAGATGATCCTGCTCGGCTACAACACGCCGGTGCACAATCCGCCCGCGCCCGATCACGACCGGCTCGGCGATTTCCACAACCATCTCGTCATGCAGGCGGGCGCCTATCAGAACGGGACGTGGGTGGTCGGCGTCGCCAAATGCGGCGTCGAGGAGGGCTGCGACATGATCGGCGGCTCGGCGATCGTCGCGCCGACCGGCGAGATCGTGGCGCAGGCGATCACCCGCGACGACGAACTCGTGATCGCCCGCTGCGATCTCGACGCGTGCAAGAGCTACAAGACGACGACCTTCAATTTCGAGCGCCATCGCGAGCCCGATCAGTATCGCATGATCGTCGAGCGCAAGGGCGCGATCGAGCCGCCATAAGGCGCGCAGGGAGAGAGCATGGCTTACGATCTGATTCTGCGCGGCGGGCGCGTCGTCGACCCGTCGCAGAAGCTCGACGGCGTGCGCGACGTCGCCTTCGCGAACGGCAAGGTGGCGGCGGTCGGCGCCTCGCTCGCGGCCGGGCCGCAGACGCAGGTGCGCGACGTGACGGGCTACATCGTCACGCCCGGCCTCATCGATCTGCACACGCATGTCTATTGGGGCGGCACCTCGCTCGGCATCGACGCGGACGAGTTCTGCCGCACGTCCGGCGTCACCACGTCGGTCGACACAGGCAGCGCCGGGCCGGGCAATTTTCTCGGCTTTCGCAAGCATGTGATCGAGCGCAGCGAGGCGCGCATTCTCGCTTATCTGCATGTCTCCTTCGCCGGCATCTACGGCTTCTCGAAAAACACCATGGTCGGCGAGAGCGAGGAGATCCGCCTGCTCGCCCCGCGCGAATGCGCCGAGATCGCCGACGCCAATCGCGACATGATCGTCGGCGTCAAGGTGCGCGTCGGCCGCCATTCCTCCGGCACGCAGGGCTGGGCGGCGCTGAAGATGGCGCTGGAAGTCGCCGAGGAAGTCGGCATGCCGCTGATGGCGCATATCGACCATCCCCCGCCGTCCTACGAGGACGTGATCGGCCTTTTGCGCGGCGGCGACATTCTCACCCACGCCTTCCGCCCCTTCCCCAATTCGCCGGCGGACGGGCAGGGCAAGGTCAAGCGCGCCGTGCGCGAGGCGCGCGAGCGCGGCGTGATCTTCGACATTGGCCACGGCATGGGGAGCTTCGCCTTCAAGACGGCGCGCGCCATGCTCGCCGGCGGCTTCCCGCCGGACACCATTTCGTCGGACGTGCATCAGCTCTGCATCAACGGTCCGGCCTTCGATCAGGTCACCACCATGTCGAAATTCCTGTGCATGGGCATGGAGCTTGGCGACGTGATCGCCGCCTCCACGCTCAACGCCGGCATGGCGCTGAAGCGGCCCGAATACGGTTCGCTGAAGCCGGGCTCGCTCGGCGACGCGACGATCCTTTCGGTCGCCAGGGGCAAGTTCGATTATGTCGACGTCGTCGGCGAGCACCTCGAAGGCGACCGCAAGATCGTCGCCGAGGGGACGGTGCTGAAGGGCAAATGGTTCCATTCCGCCGACGCCGCGCGCTTCCCCGCGCAGGGAGGCCGCGCATGAGCCCTGAGGCCAGACTCGAGGCGATGGGGCTGACGCTGCCCGAGGTTCCGACGCCCGTCGCCACCTACGTTCCGTTCAGGCGGGACGGCGCGACCGTCTATCTGTCGGGGCAGGGGCCGCGCCGGCCCGAGGGCGGCTACCACGTCGGCAAGGTCGGCGCCGGCGTCACGGTGGAGGCCGCCTACGGCCACGCCCGCCAGACGGCGCTGCAACTGCTCGCCGTGGCGCGCCTGACCGCCGGCGGCGACCTGTCGCGCGTCGAGATCGTGAAAGTGTTCGGCATGGTCAACGCCGCGCCGGACTTCGCCGATCATCCCAAGGTGATCAACGGCTGCTCGGATCTGTTCGTCGAAGTCCTCGGCGAGCGTGGCCGCCACGCCCGCTCGGCGGTCGGCATGGGCTCGCTGCCGAACGGCATGACGGTCGAGATCGAGGCGGTGATCCGGATCGTCGAACCGGCGTGACCCTCGCGCTCGACATCCTGCTGCTGCTCGCCCTCGTCGCCTTCGTGGCGGGGTTCATCGACGCCATCGCCGGCGGCGGCGGGCTGCTGACGGTGCCGGCCCTCGCGCTGGCGGGGCTCGATCCGGTGGCGGCGGTCGCCACCAACAAGGTCAACGCCACCTTCGGCACGGGGGCTGCGACCCTCGCCTTCGCCCGGCAGGGCCATTACGGACGCGCTGCGCTGCCGATGGCCGGCATGGCCGCGGCCGGCTCCATTCTCGGGGCGGTCGCCCTCGCCCATGTGCCGCGCGAGCTGGTGCAGGCGGCCCTGCCGGTCGCCCTCGTTCTGGTCGCGCTCTATTTCGGCCTGTCGCCGGCGCTGGTGGAGCGGGACGGGGCGGCCCGCCTGTCGCCCGCCCTCGTCACCGCCGCCGTCGTCCCGCTGGTCGGGTTCTACGACGGCGTGTTTGGGCCCGGCGCCGGCTCCTTCTACATGATGGCCTTCGTCGGCCTGCTGCGCTTCGGCGTCGTCCGCGCCGTGGCGGCGACCAAGCTCGCCAATTTCGCCTCCAATGCGGCGAGTCTGGCGACCTACGCCCTGCTCGGGCAGATCGTCTGGCCGGTGGGGCTGGCCATGGGCCTCGCCCAGTCGGCCGGCTCGACGCTCGGCGCCCGGGCGGCGATGCGCAACGGCGCGCGGCTCATCCGGCCGATGCTGGTCCTCGTCTGCCTCGCCCTCGCCGTTCGGCTGGCGTTGCAGCCGGGCCACCCGTTGCGGGCGCTTTTCGGGTGAATCGCCGCAAAATCCTGCCGGCGAGTTGACTTGCGCGAGGTTCGGGACAATCTCTGCGGCAGGTTCGCGTCGCGCCTCGAAGCCGGCGTCGCGCGGGTTTGCCCAACGGAATCAGGAGAACGTCCATTCGCCGTCCCATGAAAGCGCCCCCGACCCCGCAAAAAGACGGGCCGCGGATCAACCGTGACATTCGGGCGCGCGAGGTGCAGCTCATCGACGCCGAGGGTCAGAACCGCGGCGTGGTCGAAGCGACCGAGGCGCTCCGCCTCGCCGAGGAGGCCGGTCTCGATCTCGTCGAGATCGTGCCGAACGCCAATCCGCCCGTCTGCAAGATTCTCGACTACGGCAAGTTCCGCTTCCTCGAACAGAAGAAAGCGGCCGAAGCCCGCAAGAAGCAGAAGATCGTCGAGATCAAGGAGATCAAGCTGCGCCCGATGATCGACGACCACGATTACGACGTGAAGATGCGCGCCGTGCGCCGCTTCTTCGAGGAAGGCGACAAGGTCAAGGTCACCCTGCGCTTCCGCGGCCGCGAGATGGCGCACACCGACATTGGCTATCGCCTGCTCCTGAAGGTGAAGGAGGAGACCGCCGCCATCGCCAAGGTGGAGGCCGAGCCCTCGATGGAGGGCCGCCAGATGATCATGGTGCTCGCGCCGAGGTAGGCCGCCGAGCCGGATCGCGACGATGCGCCCCGCTCGACGGGGCGTTTTCGTTTGCGCCGGCCGGGCTTCGGTCCGCCGCGCGGCCGTCCTCGCGCCTCTTCGGTAAGGAATGGCGCCAAGCGCGAACGGACCATGCCCGAATCGGGGCGTCGTGCAGGTTCGCGTCCCGTTCACGCCAGATATGGCGCCGCGGCGCCGCGAGGGCGCAAGCGGCGACCGCGAGTCGGCTGGCGGGGCGCCGGCCGCGTTAATTCGCCGTCCCGAAATGGAGCGCCGCCGCGACGGCGTGGCGAACGTTGTTTGCGGTTGTTCGCGCCGGCCGGGCCTGCTATAGGCCGCCCTTCCCGGAAAACCGGGGAAACCGCGCTCCGCCGCCGGCCCGCGCCGGCCCGCCCGAAAGGGCGGCGCTCCGAGGATATCGGAGCTCCGGCGACGCGAATGCGGCCCGCAACGCGAACACAACCGGCGCTTCGCCCGAATACGGGCGTTCAGGAGAAAAAATGGCTTCTTCCACCGCTCAGCGCGCTCCGTCGCGCGAGGATTTCGCCGCGCTGCTCGAAGAGAGCTACGGCAAGAGCGAGGCCTTCGAGGGCTCGGTCGTCAAGGGCGTCGTGGTCGCGATCGAAAAGGACGTCGCGGTCATCGACATCGGCCTCAAGACCGAGGGGCCGCGTGGCGCTGAAGGAATTCACCGGCCCGGGCCGGGAAGGAACGCTGAAGGTCGGCGACGAGGTCGAGGTCTATCTCGAGCGCGTCGAGAACGCGCTCGGCGAGGCCGTCATCTCGCGCGACAAGGCGCGCCGCGAGGAGAGCTGGGTCAAGCTCGAAAAGGCGTTCGAGGCCAAGGAAAAGGTCGAAGGCGTCATCTTCAATCAGGTCAAGGGCGGCTTCACCGTCGATCTCGACGGCGCCGTGGCCTTCCTGCCGCGCTCGCAGGTCGACATCCGCCCGATCCGCGACGTCACGCCGCTGATGGGCGTTCCGCAGCCCTTCCAGATCCTCAAGATGGATCGCCGCCGCGGCAACATCGTCGTGTCGCGCCGCACCGTGCTGGAAGAGTCGCGCGCCGAGCAGCGCCACGAGATCGTCGCCAACCTCGAAGAGGGTCAGGTGATCGAGGGCGTCGTCAAGAACATCACCGATTACGGCGCGTTCGTGGACCTCGGCGGCATCGATGGCCTGCTGCACGTCACCGACATCGCCTGGCGCCGCATCAACCACCCGTCCGAGGTGCTGACCATCGGCCAGACGGTCAAGGTCAAGATCATCAAGATCAACCACGAGACGCAGCGCATCTCGCTCGGCATGAAGCAGCTTCTCGAGGATCCGTGGCAGGGCATCGAGGCGCGCTATCCGGTCGAGGCCAAGCTCAAGGGCCGCGTCACCAACATCACCGACTACGGCGCGTTCGTGGAGCTGGAGCCCGGCATCGAAGGCCTGATCCACGTCTCCGAGATGTCCTGGACCAAGAAGAACGTCCATCCCGGCAAGATCGTTTCGACGAGCCAGGAGGTCGAGGTTCAGGTGCTCGAGGTCGATCCGGTCAAGCGCCGCATCTCGCTCGGCCTCAAGCAGACGCTGCAGAACCCGTGGGAGGCCTTCGTCGAGAAGCATCCGATCGGCGCGGTGGTCGAGGGCGAGGTCAAGAACAAGACCGAGTTCGGCCTGTTCATCGGTCTCGACGGCGACGTCGACGGCATGGTGCACCTGTCCGATCTCGATCGTTCGCGCCCCGGCGAGCAGGTGATCGAGGAGTACAAGAAGGGCGACATCGTGAAGGCGGTCGTTCTCGACGTCGACGTCGAGAAGGAGCGCATCTCGCTGGGCGTCAAGCAGGTCTCGGACCGCCAGAAGGCGGCCGAGGAGGGCGACGCCTCCGGCGACATCCGCAAGGGCCAGGTCGTCACCTGCGAGGTCGTGGACGTGAAGGAGGGCGGCATCGAGGTCCGCATCGCCGGCACCGACATGACCTGCTTCGTCAAGCGCAGCGAGCTGGCGCGCGACCGCGCCGACCAGCGCCCCGAGCGCTTCGCAGTCGGCGACAAGGTCGATGCGCGCGTCACCCTGTTCGACCGTCGCGCCCGCAAGGCGCAGGTGTCGATCAAGGCGCTCGAAGTGGCCGAGGAGAAGGAGGCGATCGCCCAGTACGGCTCGGCCGACTCCGGCGCCTCGCTCGGCGACATTCTCGGCGCGGCCCTGAAGGCCCGCGAAGCCAAGAAGTAATCGTCGCGCACGCGACGAAACACGAGCCGCCGGCCTTCGGGCCGGCGGCTTTTTTCCTTTCGGGCGCGGCGCGACGGAACGCGGGAACCCGCGCCAATGCGCGCAGCGCGCGCTTCCGACATGCGCGCCATGCCGGAGGCGCGCTTGCGGGGCGGCGCGCCCGCCGGGATGATGCGCCGATCCCGGGAGACGCCCTATGCCCGCTTCATCCGTCATGTCCCTGCGCCGCGATCTGGCCGCCGCGCTGCGCCTCGCCGATCATTTCGGTTTCAGCGAAGGCATCTGCAATCATTTCTCCGTCGTCGTCCCCGGCGCCGGCGAGCGCTATCTCATCAACGCCTACGGCCTGCACTGGTCGGAGATCCGGCCCGAAGACCTGCTGATGATCGACGGCGAGGGCCGCGTGCTCGAAGGCGAGGGCGAGGTCGAGGCGACCGCGCGCAACATCCATATCGCCGGCCACCGCGCCAATGCGCGCCACGCGGCGATCCTGCATGTGCACATGCCTTACGCCACCGCGCTCGGCATGATCGAGGGCGGACGGCTGGAGATGGCGCATCAGACGGCGGCGCGCTTTCACGGCCGCATCGGCTACGAGGCGTTCGGCGGCCTCGCGCTCGAGGCGTCCGAGGGCGAGCGCATCGCCGAGGCGGCGAAGGGCAATCCGGACGCCGACGTCTTCTTCCTCGCCAATCACGGCGTCACCGTCTGCGGTCCCTCGGTCGCCGTCGCGTTCGACGAGCTCTATTATCTGGAACGCGCCTGCCGCCAGCAGGTCCTCGCCATGTCGACCCGCCGCGCGCTCAAGCTCATCCCGGAGCCGCTGCTGTCGGACACGGCCGCGCAATACCGCAGCGTGCTGGTCCCGCAGGCCGAGCTCTTTTTCGCCGCGCTGAAGCGCGTCCACAAACTCTGAAGACAAGAGGGCAGCCGTCATGCAGACCCGCCGTCTCGGCCCGCATCTTGAAGTCGCCGCCATCGGCCTTGGCTGCATGGGCATGAGCCACGCCTATGGCGGGCAGGAGGAGGGCGCCTCCATCGCCGCCATCCGCCGCGCCGTCGAGCTCGGCGTGACGCTGTTCGACACGGCGGAGGTGTACGGGCCGTATGCGAACGAGATCCTGCTCGGCAAGGCGCTGAAGGGCCTGCGCGAGCGCGTCGTCGTCGCCACCAAATTCGGTTTCGCCATCGCGCCCGAGGGCGCGAGCGGCCACGACCGCATGCAGGGTCTCGACGGCACGCCCGCCAATGCGCGAAAGGTCGCCGACGAGAGCCTGAGACGTCTCGGCGTCGACGTGATCGACCTCTTCTATTTGCATCGCGTCGATCCGAACGTGCCGGTCGAGGAGTCGGTCGGCGCGATGGCCGATCTCGTCAAGGCCGGCAAGGTGCGCTTCATCGGCCTGTCGGAGGTCGACGGGCCGACGCTCCGGCGCGCCCACGCCGTGCATCCCATTGCGGCGGTGCAGAGCGAATATTCGCTGTGGTCGCGCGGGGTCGAGGCCGACGCGCTGCCGACGATGCGCGAGCTGAATGTCGGCTTCGTGCCCTTCTCGCCGCTCGGGCGGGGCTTTCTCGCCGGTTCGGTGACGCCGCAGACCGATCTGGCCGAGGACGATTTTCGCCGCAAGCTGCCGCGCTTCCAGGCCGATGCGATGGAAGCCAACGCGCGGCTCGTCGCGCGCATCGACGCCATCGCCCGCATGCACGGCGTCACCAAGGCGCAGCTTGCGCTCGCCTGGGTGCTGGTCAAGGGCGAGGACATCGTCCCCATCCCCGGCACGCGCCGCATCGATCGCCTGGAGGAGAACGTCGCCGCCGCCGCGATTACGCTCACCGCAGCCGACGTCGCCGCGCTCGAGGCCGCGGTGCCGCCTGACGAGGTGGTCGGCGCGCGTTACGCGAGCGGCGCCTGGACGCCGCCCGCCGAACGCAAGGACTGATCGAGCCTCAGATCGACACTTGCGCGCCGATCTCGACGACGCGGTTGGTCGGGATGTGGAAGTAGGCGCTGGTGTCGGAGGCGTTCTGCGCCAGCGAGATGAACAGCTTGTCCTGCCACAGCGGCATCGCGCGCCCGTCCCGCGCCGCGCGGATCACGCGCCGCGACAGGAAGAAGGAGGTCGACATGATGTCGAACTTCCAGCCCTGCTTGCGGCACAGCGCCAGCGCCTTCGGCACGTTCGGCTCCTCCATGTAGCCGAAGGTGAGGAAGACGCGCGAGAAGTTGTCGTCGAGCGCCTCCAGCCGCGCGCGCCGCGCCTCGTTGACGCGCGGCGTGTTCTCCACCTTGACCGTGAGCAGCACGTTCTTCTCGTGCAGCACCTTGTAGTGCTTGAGGCTGTGCATCAGCGCCGGCGGCGCGATCTCCGGGTCGGCGGTGAGGAACACCGCCGTGCCCTTGACCCGCTGCGGCGGCCGCGCCGCGAGCTGGCGGGCGAGATCGGCGATCGGCGCCTCCTCGCGCCGCGTCTTGTCGAAGACGAGCTGCGCGCCGCGCGTCCACGTCCACATCACGATCATCACCAGCGCCGCGATCATCAGCGGCACGAAACCGCCTTCGAGCAGCTTCAGCGCGTTGGCGCCGAAGAAGATGAGGTCGATCGCGAGGAACGGCGCGATCAGCAGCGCCGCCGCCCAGCGCGGCCAGCCCCAGGCGCGCCACACGACGATGAAGGCGAGACACGCCGTCACGATCATCGTGCCCGTCACCGCGATGCCGTAGGCGGTCGCGAGCTTGCTCGAGGACTGGAACAGCGCGACGAGGAACAGCACGCCGATCAGCACCAGCGTGTTGACCTGCGGCATGTAGATCTGGCCGGAATGCTCCGCCGAGGTGTGACGCACCTCCATGCGCGGCAGCAGCCGCAACTGGATCGCCTGCCGCGTCAGCGAATAGGCGCCGGTGATGACGGCCTGGCTGGCGATGATGGTGGCGAGCGTCGCCAGCGCCACCATCGGCGCCAGCAGCCACTCCGGATAGAGCAGGAAGAACGGGTTCTCGAGCGCCGTCGGCTTTGCGAGCACCAGCGCCGCCTGGCCCATGTAGTTGAGCGCCAGACTAGGGAAAACGATCGCCGCCCACGCCCAGCGGATCGGGCTGCGGCCGAAATGGCCGAGATCGGCGTAGAGCGCCTCCGCGCCGGTGACGGCGAGAAACACCGCGCCGAGCGCGACGAGGCCGAGATGGCCGTTGTCGATCAGGAAGCGCGCGGCGTGCAGCGGATTGATCGCGGCGAACACGCCCGGATCGTCGGCGATGTGCGCGAGGCCGCCCAGCGCCATTGCGATGAACCAGACGATGGTGATCGGCCCGAACAGTCGCGCCACCGCCGCCGTGCCGTGGCTCTGGGCCAGGAACAGCGCCAGAATGATGACGACGGTGATCGGAATCACATACGGCTCCAGCGCCGGCGTGATCAGCTTCAGGCCTTCGACCGCCGACAGCACCGAGATCGCCGGCGTGATCATCGCGTCGCCGAAGAACAGCGCCGCGCCGGTGATCGCCAGCAGGAAAACGACGCGCGAGGGGCGCCCCAGCGCGCGCTGCGCCAGCGCCATCAGCGAGAGCGTGCCGCCCTCGCCGTCATTGTCCGCGCGCAAGAGGATGACGACGTATTTGACGCTGACGATGATCGTCAGCGCCCACAGGATCAGCGACAGGATGCCGATGACGTCGGCGCGCTCGACGCCGTGATGCGACGCGCCGGCCGCCGTCAGCGCCTCGCGCAGCGCGTAGAGCGGGCTGGTGCCGATGTCGCCATAGACGACGCCGATCGAGCCGACGAGCAGGGCGAGGAAGCGCCCGTGGCCGCCATGCGCGGCGCCGGGATCATGCGGATCGGTGGGCGTTTGAGGGGATCTATCGACAGACATCGCTTGCGCCGGCTCGGCGCTGTCGGAGCGATTGGGCTCCGTTTCTCCGCTGGACATGAACGTCGCCTCGGGAACAACCGCGCAAGTCGGCGGCCGTGGGGCGCGCTGCTACGCCTTATTCCCGCCGCACGCAAGCCGCGCGCTCGAAAATGATCGAAAGGCGTATGGCTCAAGAAAAGCGGCGTCCCGCCGCACATTCGCCGAAGGCGAATCCGCAAGCAGCGCAATCGCCAGCGATTTCCATGGCTTGCGACGCGCGCAATCGCTCAATGCGCGCGCGAAATGGCGAATTCGACAGCGTCCAGCATGGCTTGCTTGATCGGCGAGGGGGCGAACAGCTCCAGCGCGTCGCGCGCCATCTTGCCGTAGTGGCGGGCGCGCTCCACCGTGTCCTCGAGCGCCCGGTGCTTGCGCATGATGGCGATCGCCGCGTCGAGATCGGCCTCGCCGACCTCGCCCTGTTCGAGCGCCTTGCGCCAGAACGCGCGCTCCTGCTCGCTGCCGCGCCGGAAGGCGAGCACCACGGGCAGCGTGATCTTGCCTTCGCGGAAATCGTCGCCGGTGTTCTTGCCGAGCTTGGCGGAGGAGCCGCCGTAATCGAGCGCGTCGTCGATCAGCTGGAAGGCGATGCCGAGATTGAGTCCGTAGCTTCGGCAGGCGGCGATTTCCGCCCGGCCCCGCCTGGCCAGAATCGGCCCGACCTCGCAGGCCGCGGCGAACAGCGCCGCCGTCTTGGCGCGGATGACGGCGAGATATGCGTCCTCCGTCGTCTGCGTGTCCTTGGCGGCCGAGAGCTGCATCACCTCGCCCTCGGCGATCACGGCGGCGGCGGTCGACAGCACGTCGAGACAGGGCAGGGACCCGACCTCGACCATCATCTTGAACGCCTGGCCGAGCAGGAAGTCGCCGACCAGCACCGAGGCCTCGTTGCCCCACAGCATCCGCGCCGCGAGCTTGCCGCGCCGCATGTCGCTTTCGTCGACCACGTCGTCGTGCAGCAGCGTCGCCGTGTGCATGAATTCGACGGCGGCGGCGAGCTTCACGTGCCCCTCGCCGGGATAGTCGCAGAGCGCTGCGGTGGCGAGCGTCAGCATCGGCCGCAGCCGCTTGCCGCCGGAGGAGATGAGGTGGTTGGCCACCTCCGGGATCATCGTCACGTCCGATCCCGTGCGGGCGAGGATCGTCGCGTTGACGCGCTCCATGTCCGGCGCCACGAGCCCGACGAGGCTGTCGATCTGCGGAGTGGGTTGCTTCTCTTCGAAAGCGACGACGACGCCCAACGTGCTATCCTGCCTGCGGTTGACGAGCGGGCACCATAGAGCCCCGGTCCGGCGGAAGGAAGGGCGCCTCGCCTTGTCGCGCGCCGGAGAAACGGGAGCCGGGATGGTCGAATTGTTGCGCACCAACGACCTCGTTCTCATCTCGGTCGTCCAGTCGCTGCTCGACGAGGCGGGCGTCGGCCTGTTCGTCGCCGATTCCTACGCCGCCTCGGTCGACGGTTCGCTCGGCTTCCTGCCGCGCCGGCTGCTGGTCCCGGAGGGTCGGCTGGAGGAGGCGCGCCGTCTGATGGTCGAGGCGGGGCTCGGCGACGAATTGCCGGCGAGCCGCAACTGATGGGCGGGACCGACGGCGGGCGGGAGACGCTGGACGCCTTCTTCGGCGGGCGTCTGGCGCTGCGCCAGCCCGCGCGCGGCCATCGCTCCGGCACCGACGCCGTTCTCCTCGCCGCCAGCGCGCCGGCGGGCGTCGAGGGGCTCATCGTCGACGTCGGCGCCGGCGCGGGGGCGGTCGGGCTCGGAGCCGCGCTCGCATCGCCGGCGGCGGAGCTGGCGCTGGTGGAGATCGATTCTGCGCTCGCCAGTCTCGCCGGCCGCAATCTCGCCGCCGCCGGGCGGGCGGCGGGCGGGCGGGCGGTTCGAGCCGACGTGCTGGTTCCGGCCGCCCGACGCGCGGCGGGCCTGGCGGACGGCGCGGCGGCGCTCGTTCTGACCAATCCGCCCTTCCATCCGTCGGGCGCGGTGCGCCCCTCGCCGGACGCGGCGCGCGCCCGCGCGCATGTGCTGCCGCCAGCCGGCGACGGCGACGGGCTGGCGGCCTGGGTGCGCGCCTGTCTCGCGCTGCTGGCGCCGGGCGGCGCCTTTCGCATGATCCATCGCGCCGACGCGCTGGCCTCCTGCCTCGCCGCGATCGGCGGCCGGCTCGGCGGCGTCGCCGTCCTTCCGGTCCACTCCCGCGCCGACGCAGCCGCGATCCGCGTCCTGATCGGCGGCGTCAAAGGCTCGCGCGCGCCCCTGTCGCTGCTGCCGCCGCTGATCCTGCACGAGGCCTCCGGCGCCTTCGCCGAGCAAACCGGAAGCATCGCCGCGGGGGCCCGGCGCATTGACATGACGCCGCTCACGCTTCGTTAAGCGTCCGCGAGAATTGGCCGGGACTTCGGCGTTGTGGGCGCAGTTTACACGGCCGCGTTAGGCGGATGTTCACGGGGCGACGCCAATCTGGCCCTCGACCGGAGCAAATGCGGCGTCGCCGCCTGGGGCCGGGGAAGATATCAGGAGCAAGTTCATGTCCAAGCTGTTCGCCCGTTTCGCCAAGGACCAGTCCGGCGCCACCGCGATTGAGTACGGCCTGATCGCCGCCCTCGTCGGCGTCGCCATCATCACCGCCGTGACGACCCTCGGCACGAAGCTCTCCGGCACGTTCGGCAACGTTTCCGCGAAGCTCTGATCCGGCCTCGGGCCGCAAAGGCCCGTCAGGTTGTGTGAATTGCGGCCCCGGCATCGCCGGGGCCGTTTTTCGTTAAATATGAACGTCTTCATACGATGCACGCCAAGCATGGGGCAGCGAAGACCAGGAAAGTTCGGGAAAATGTAGGGGCGGCCCGAAGTCGCATTGGGAGGTTAGGCCGATCTTCATAAACGCCGGTCAATCTCCCCCTGCAGGACGCTGGAGCAAACAGACGGTCCGCCCATCTGACGAACAAGGAGCACGCACGACATGTCCCTTCTCACCCGTTTCGCCAAGGACGAGTCCGGCGCCACCGCGATCGAGTATGGCCTCATCGCCGCCCTCGTCGGCGTCGCCATCATCACGGCCGTGACCAACCTCGGCACCAAGCTGAAGGGCACCTTCGGCAACGTCTCCGCCAAGCTCTGAGCGCTGGCGCGTTCGTTCTTACGGCCCCGGCCTTGCCGGGGCCGTTTGCGTTTGCGCAGCCCCGCGACGGCGTGGCGCGTAACCAAAGAGAAATGACCTGCCGGACATACTCCGTCCCGACTGGCGCGGACATCGTCCGCGCCGCTGAGGATCGCCCTCCATGCTCGACGCCGCGCTTCTGATCTTCTTTCCGGCCCTGATGGCGTTCGCCGCCTCGTCGGACCTGTTCACGATGACGATCTCGAACCGCATCTCGATCCTGCTCGTCGCCGGCTTCCTCGTCTTCGCCTTCCTCGCAGGCCTGCCGCTGAACGTCGTCGGCATGCACCTGCTGTGCGGGGCGGCGATGCTCGTGATCACATTCACGTTGTTCGCCTTCGGCTGGATCGGCGGCGGCGACGCCAAGCTGGCGGCGGCGACGGCGGTCTGGCTCGGCTGGGCGCTGATGGTCGACTACGGCGCGATTTCCGCCATCATCGGCGGCGGTCTCACGCTGCTGATCGTGTTCCTGCGCAAGCAGCCGGCCCCGCAATGGGTGGTCGAGAGCGAATGGATGTCGCGCCTGCACGACAACAAGAACGGCGTGCCCTACGGCATCGCGCTGGCGGCGGCGGGCCTGATGCTCTACCCGCAGACGGCGGTGTGGGTGGCGGCCGCCTCCTGAAAGACGCCTTAACGGTTTGGTAGCCTCAAACCGCAACCAGCGATTAACCATACCTTGACCTTTGGCTGATTGAATCCGGTTCGGACGCTCCTGGCGAGCGTGACGTATCGGAAACCGATGGCCATGAATAAAGCTCGTATTGCGGTCCTGGCAGTCGCCGTCACGGCGGGTCTCGGCGCCTGGTATCTCATCGCCGGCTCCGCGCCGCCGCCGCAGCCCTCTCCGCAGATCGTCTCCGCGGCGCCTTCGCTCGAAACCATCGGCATCATGGTCGCCGCGCGCGAACTGCCGATGGGCACGATGCTCAGCGAGGCCGATTTCCGCTGGCAGCAGTGGCCGAAGGCCGACATGCCGGACTACGTCATCCGCAAGGAAGGCGACTTCGCCAAGACCATCGAGGACGTGAAGGGCTCGATCGCCCGCACCGCATTCACGGTCGGCGAGCCGATTCGCCGCGACCGCCTGATCAAGGGCGCGAGCTCCGGCTACATGTCGGCCATCCTGCCGCAGGGCTATCGCGCCGTCGCGATCAACATCGATTCGTCCGGCGCGACGACGGCCGGCGGCTTCATCCTGCCCAACGACCGCGTCGACGTGGTGCGCGTCTATCGCGACGACGTCGAATCGAAGATCCGCGGCGGCGATTTCTACGCCAGCGAAACGATCCTCACCAATGTGCGCGTGCTGGCGATCGGCCAGAACGTGCAGGAGAAGAACGGCGCGACGACGGGCAGCACCAACGCCACGCTGGAGCTCGACCCCCGTCAGGTCGAAGACATCGTGAAAGCCCAGCGCATCGGCGGCGGACAGCTCACGCTCGCCCTGCGCAGCATGCTCGACGCCGCCAAGGTGAAAGAGGGCGCGCCCGAGGAAAGCGACCGTGCGCTGACCCTTGTGCGCTTCGGCCTCTCCACCACCGCCCGCTGAATCCCACCTCCGCGACAGATTGCCCGTGAGGCGCCACCCATGACCAAGTTCCGTATCTCCCTGCTCTCCGGCGTCGCCTGCGCCCTGACGGCGATCTTCGTCGCGCCGATGCCGGCGGCGAGCGCCGAGCAGACCTATCAGCGCGCCGGTCAGCAGCTCACCCTTGCTGTCGGCAAGTCGGCGGTCATCGACCTGCCGCGCGACGCCGCCGAGATCTTCGTCGGCAACCCGTCGGTCGCCAACGCCATCGTGCGCACGCCGCGCCGGCTGTTCATTCTCGGCACCGGCAACGGCCAGACCTCGATTTACGCGCTCGACAAGGAAGGCAACCGCTTCCTCGATCTCGACCTGCGCATCGGCCGCGACATCGGCGAGCTGCGCCAGATCCTGAAGACGGCGATGCCCAACGCCGACATCGAGGTGCGCACCGTCAACGACACGATCATCCTGACGGGCTCCGTCGACTCGGCTTCCGAGGCGCAGAAGGCCTCCGACATTGCGAGCGCCTTCGTCGGCTACTCGGTGGTCGGCACCGGCGGCGCGGTCGGCAACGGCAACGTCACCTTCGGCTCGAGCACCGTCGTCGAGGGCAAGTTGATCAACTCGATCGTCATCCGCGGTCGCGATCAGGTGATGGTGAAGGTCACCATCGCCGAGGTGCAGCGCGCGGTGGTCAAGCAGCTCGGCATCGAGGGCTACGGCCGCTGGACGGTCGGCGCCGGCGCCTATCCGGCCGGCTTCAACCTCAATCACCCGCTGTCGCAGACGATCGGCTCGATCAATGGCGGCTCCGACTTCAACATGAAGGCCGGCTCGGCGACCATCGGCGCGGTCATCCGCTCGCTCGAGCGCGCGGGCGTGGCGCGCATCCTGTCCGAGCCGACGGTCGTCGCGATCTCCGGCGAAACCGGCAAGTTCCTCGCCGGCGGCGAAGTGCAGGTGCCGATCAGCGTCGAGGGCGGGCAGGGTTACGCCGGCAGCGCGACCTGCAAGGTCGCCTATTCGATGCGCAAATACGGCGTGTCGCTGTCGATGACGCCGATCGTGCTCTCCGAAGGCCGCATCCAGATGCATGTGGCGACCGAAGTGACCGAGGTCGACCCCGCGACCGGCCCGATGAACGGCGCCTGCCCGAACCAGCCCGGCTTCCGCACCCGCGCGCACGAGACGACGCTGGAGCTTCCCTCGGGCGGCTCCATCGTCTCGGCCGGCCTCATCCAGCAGCGCTCGCGCCAGTTCCTCACCGGCCAGCCCGGCCTGATGAACCTGCCGATTCTGGGCACGCTGTTCCGCTCGCGCGACTTCCTGAAGGAAGAGACCGAGCTGATGATCGTCATGTCGCCCTACATCGTCCAGCCGACGCGGCCCGACCGCATCGCGCGTCCCGACGACGGCTTCCAGGAAGCCTCCGACGGGCAGGGCTACTTCCTCGGCCGCGTCAACCGCATCTACGCCACCGCCAAGAACCCGCAGCTCCTGAACAATCTCAAGGGTCGCGTCGGCTTCATCAACGACTGACCGCCAGCATACGGACGACACAGATGTTCATGACCTCTTCCTCCGCCTGGACGCGTCTGGCCTTCCTGGCGCTGCTCGCCGCCCCGCTCGGCGCCTGCTCCACGGTCGACCGCGTGTCGACCGCCTCGGTCGTGCCGCACGACTATCGCGCGCGCCACCCGCTGGTGATCGCCAACGCGCCGGTGACGCTCGAAATCTTCCTGCCCGGCGCCGACGGCAAGCTCGACGAACGCCAGCGCGACGACGTGAAGGCCTTCGCGCAGGAGTATCGCAACAAGGGCACGGGCGTGATCCAGATCCTCAGCCCGCGCGGGACCGGCGGCGAGGCCGCGGCGGCGCGCACGGTCGCGCAGATCCGGGCGGTGCTGTCGAAGGCCGGCGTCAAGGGCTACGTCAACGAGGGAACGTATCCTGTCGTCGATCCGCAGCTCGCCGCGCCCGTCCGCATGAGCTTCTCGGGCCTGCAGGCGCGCACGGCGGAGGAATGCGGCCAGTGGCCGGAAGACCTCGCCTCCGGCGGTTCGTTCCAGGGCATGCAGAACCGGCCCTACTACAATTTCGGCTGCGCCTATCAGCAGAACCTGGCCGCGCAGATCGCCGATCCGCGCGATCTGGTCCGGCCGCGCACGCAGGATCCCGCCGACAGCCAGATGCGCATCCGCGCCATCGAATCCGTGCGCCGCGGCGAGGCGCCGACCACGAGCTGGCCGAAGGGCTCCAACGCCATCGGCAACACTGTTCCGTAAGGGCGGGCGATCTCCATGTCAGCATCAGAAATCATGCACGATCCTTCGCTTCAGATTGCGCCCGTTCCGCGCATCTCGATCCAGGCCTTCTGCGAAGGCGCCGACATCGCCGCCCTGATCCAGGAGGCGATGGCCGATCGCAGGATGAACAAGGCGCACGTCAAGGTGCATATGGGAGGCTCGGCGGCCGCCGCCGAGGCCTACCGCAATGCGCCGACGCCGAACCTGATCGTCATCGAATCGACCAGCGACCGCGCGACGTTGATCTCGCAGCTCGAGGAGCTGTCCGAGTTCTGCGACGCGGGCACCAAGGTCGTGGTGATCGGACGCGTCAACGACATCGTTCTCTACCGCGCTCTCATCAGCCGCGGCGTGAGCGACTATCTCGTCGCGCCGTTCACGGTGGTCGATCTCATCCGCGCTGTGTCCGAGCTCTACAACACGCCGGGCGCCGGCGCGCTCGGCCGCGTCATCGCCGTCACCGGCGCGAAGGGCGGCGCGGGCGCTTCCACGGTCGCGCACAATCTCGCCTGGTCGATCGCGGTCGATCACGAGGTCTCGACGATTCTCGTCGACATGGATCTCGGCTTCGGAACGGCGGGCCTCGACTTCAATCAGGACCCGCCGCAGGGCGTCGCCGAGGCGGTGTTCTCGCCCGAGCGTCTCGACCAGAACTTCGTCGACCGGCTGCTGTCGAAATGCGGCGCCAATCTCAGCATGCTGGCCGCGCCCGCCACGCTCGAGCGCTGCTACGATATCGCCGAGACGGCCTTCGACCCGCTGATGGACATCCTGCGCGCCACGACCCCGGTCGCCGTGCTGGACGTGCCGAACGCATGGAACGCATGGACGCGGCGCATCCTCGTCGGCGCCGACGAGGTGGTCGTCGTCGCCTCGCCCGAACTCGCGAGTCTGCGCAACACCAAGAACATTCTCGACCAGTTGCGCGCGGCCCGGCCGAACGACTTTCCGGCGCGGCTCGTGCTCAACAATGTCGGCGTGCTCAAGCGCCCGGAGATCGCGGCGCCCGACTTCGGCAAGTCGGTCGAGACCGACGCGACGCTGTCCATTCCCTTCGATCCGAAGCTGTTCGGGACGGCGGCGAACAACGGGCAGATGATCGCCGAGGTCGAGCCCGCCAACAAGATCGCCGCCGGCTTCACCGATCTCGCCCGTTCCCTGCTCGGCCGCGGCGAGACGAAGAAGCAGAAGAAAACTCTGCTGGATCCCATTCTTTCGCGCCTGCGCAAGCGGGCGTGATCCGGAGCTGACGCTCCAATACCGACTGACCGGCTGCATGGAGTAAGACGCCGATGTTCGGCAAACGTGGCAACTTTGGCTCTACTCCTGCTTCGCCGGCGCCTGCGGCGGCGCCGCCGCCCTCGTCGGCGCCGGCCGCCGCGCCGCAGGGCGGGCGCGCCCCCGAGTCCCATCGCGCGCCCGAACGGCGCTCGGACGAATACTACCAGACCAAGAGCATGATCTTCGGCGCGCTGATCGAGGCGATCGATCTCAGCGCGCTGGCCAAGCTCGACCCCGAGAACGCGCGCGAGGAAATCCGCGACATCGTCAACGAGATCATCGCGATCAAGAACGTGGTGATGTCGATCGCCGAGCAGGAGGAACTGCTCGACGACATCTGCAACGACGTTCTCGGCTACGGCCCTCTGGAGCCGCTTCTGGCGCGCGACGACATCGCCGACATCATGGTCAACGGCCCGACCAAGACCTACATCGAAGTCGCCGGCAAGATTCAGCTCACGAACATCCGCTTCCGCGACAACGCGCAGCTGATGAACATCTGCCAGCGCATCGTCAGCCAGGTCGGCCGCCGCGTCGACGAATCCTCGCCGATCTGCGACGCGCGTCTGCCGGACGGCTCCCGCGTCAACGTCATCGCGCCGCCGCTCGCCATCGACGGCGCCGCGCTCACCATTCGTAAGTTCAAGAAGGACAAGCTGACGCTCGACCAGCTCCAGCGGTTCGGCGCGATCTCCGCGGAAGGCGCAGAGATTCTCAAGATCATCGGCCGCGTGCGATGCAACGTCCTCATCTCGGGCGGCACGGGTTCGGGCAAGACGACGCTCCTGAACTGCATGACCAACTACATCGATCACGACGAGCGCGTGATCACCTGCGAGGACGCCGCCGAACTTCAGCTTCAGCAGCCGCATGTGGTGCGTCTGGAGACGCGCCCGCCGAACCTCGAGGGAACCGGCGCGATCTCGATGCGCGATCTCGTCAAGAACTGCCTGCGTATGCGCCCCGAGCGCATCATCGTCGGCGAGGTCCGCGGCCCGGAGGCGTTCGATCTTCTGCAGGCGATGAACACCGGCCACGACGGCTCGATGGGCACGCTGCACGCCAACTCCCCGCGCGAAGCCCTTTCGCGTCTTGAATCGATGATCACGATGGGCGGCTTCGCGCTTCCCTCCAAGACCATCCGCGAGATGGTCGTGTCTTCCGTCGACGTGATCATTCAGGCCGCCCGTCTACGCGACGGCTCGCGTCGCATCACCCACGTCACCGAAGTGCTTGGCATGGAAGGCGACGTCATCATCACCCAGGATCTGTTCGTCTACGAGCTTCTCGGCGAAGACGCGCAGGGCAAGCTGAAGGGCCGCCATCGCTCGACCGGCATCGGTCGCCCGAAATTCTGGGACCGCGCCCGCTACTACGGCGAAGAGCTGCGCCTCGCCGCCGCGCTCGACGCGTCGGCCGAGAAGGCGTGACCGTGGAGATGGGCCGGCCATGATCTCGCAACTCCTCGCACAGAACAGCATCCTCGTCGTCGCGCTCGCGATGGTGGCGGCCGGCGGCGTGTTCTACGCCGTCGCCTATCCGCTTCTGTCGGGCGAAGCCAAGATGGAGAAGCGCAAGGCCGCCATCTCCGAGCGCAAGCGCGTCGGCCGCACGGCCGATCGCAACGCCGATCCGAACGCGCGCCGCAAGCAGATCGCCGACAGCCTGAAGGAACTCGACGCCAAGCAGAAATCCAAGCGCTTGACCATCGAGACCAAGCTACAGCAGGCCGGCGCGACGACGACCAAGAACCAGTTTCTGATTTACAGCGTGCTCTCGGGCCTGGCGCTCGCGATCGTGTTCGTCGTTCTGTCCGGCAATCCGCTGTATGGTCTTGGCGGCGTCCTCATCGGCGGGTTCGGTCTGCCGGCCTGGGGCCTGAACTTCATGCGCAAGCGGCGCATCAACAAGTTCACGACCGAACTGCCGAATGCGATGGACGTTATCGTGCGCGGCATCAAGGCCGGCCTGCCGCTCGGCGATTGCCTTCGCATCATCGCCAGCGAGGCGGCCGATCCGGTTCGCACCGAATTCCGCATGATCGTCGAGGCGCAGTCGCTCGGCCTGTCGCTGGGCGAGGCGGTCGAGCGCATGGCCGAGCGCGTGCCGGCGGCGGAAGCCAACTTCTTCTCGATCGTCGTCAACATTCAATCGAAGTCCGGCGGCAACCTTTCGGAAGCGCTGGGCAACCTCTCCCGGGTTCTGCGCGAACGCAAGAAGATGCGCGGCAAGGTGACGGCGATGTCGATGGAGGCGAAGGCCTCCGCCGCGATCATCGGCGCGCTGCCTTTCATCGTCGGCCTGCTCGTCTATCTGTCGACGCCGGCCTACATGGAGCTTCTTTTCACCAGCACGACCGGCAAGATCGTGATGGCGGTCTCGCTCTTCTGGATGTTCATCGGCCTCATGGCGATGCGCAAGATGATCCAGTTCGACATCTGAGGAATCCGGATTATGTTGACGACGATCTTCCAGGAGCTGCAGAAGCCGCAGGTGATCGCCAGCATCCTGGTGGCGATCGCGGTGGGCGCGACGATCCTCACCATCGCCACGCCGCTGCTCGAGGGCGATCGTCTGTCGAAGCGGATGAAAGATGTCGCCAGCGAGCGCGAGCGCATCCGCCAGCGCGAGCGCGAACGTCTCGCCGCCGGTCAGGAGAAGGTGACGCTCCGTTACGAGCCGCGCGCCTTCATGAAGCGGATCGTCGACAATCTCAGCCTGACCAAGTGGCTCGGCACGGAGACGGCGAAACAGAAGCTCTGGATGGCGGGCTTCCGCGGTCCGCAGGCGGAAATCGCGTTTGTCTTCTTCCGCCTCGTCACGCCGATCGCGCTGTTCCTGATCTCGGTCGTCTACATCTTCGGCATCATCGAGTGGAATCAGTCGGGCGTCGTCAAATTCGGCGCCACGCTGTGCGCGGCCTATGTCGGCATCAAGCTGCCCGAGCTCTTCCTCGCCAACTCGACGTCGAAGCGCCAGCAATCGATGTCGCGCGCCTATCCGAACGCGCTCGACCTTCTGCTCATCTGCGTCGAATCGGGCATGTCGATCGAGCACGCCTTCCGCAAGGTGAGTCAGGAGATCGGCGTCGAATCCATTCCGATGGCGGAGGAGCTGACGCTGACGACGGCCGAGCTTTCCTACCTGCCGGATCGTCGCTCGGCTTACGAGAACCTCTCCAATCGCACCGGGCTCGATTCGGTGCGCGCGCTGAGCACGGTTCTCGTGCAGGCCGAGCGCTACGGCACGCCGCTTGGCACCGCGCTGCGCGTTCTGGCGCAGGAAAGCCGCGACCAGCGCATGAACGAGGCCGAGAAGAAGGCCGCCGCCCTGCCGCCCAAGCTCACCGTGCCGATGATCCTGTTCTTCCTGCCGGTGCTGTTCGCCGTCATTCTCACGCCGGCGCTGATCCAGATCTTCCACTGGAGCTGACGGCGCCCGAACAGACGAAAAGAAACGCCGCGTGAAAGCGCGGCGTTTTTCGTTGGTCCCGCATGGTGCGGCGTTCGCTTTTGTGGAGGTCTGGCGCGTTCGGCGCCGCGCGCCTCAGCCGCGGCGGCTGGCGGCGGGCTTGGCCTTGCCGCCTTCCTGAATCTGCCGCCAGGTGTTCGACTCGACGATCATCTTGCGGATCGTCATGACATTGGCGGAAGCGTCCGACGGCGACAGATCGCGACGCGACACGGTTTCGGCCTCGTCGAACTTGCCGCGCAGCGCCAGCACGAGCGCGAGATTCTGACGCACCCGCATGTCGGCGCGCGGATGGTCGGAGGCCTGCCGCAACGTGTCCTCGGCGCGCGCCAGATCCTTCGACAGCGCATAGGACAGGCCGAGATTGGACATGACCGAGGGTTCGCCCGGCGCGATCTTCAGCGCCGATGCGTAGTAACCCTGCGCGCCCGCATGGTCGCCAAGTTGATCGGCGACGGAGCCCTGCGTCGACAGAACGCTCCAGTCCGGCCGTTCCGGCGTGTGGGCGCGCGGCAGCACTTCGGCCGCCTCCTTGAAGCGGCCGGCGTCGGCCAGCGCCTTGCCGAAGGCGCCGATCACGGCGCGATTTTCGGCGTTCTTGGCGGCGGCCGTCTGCAGCACGGCGACGGCCTGCGCGAATTGCCGCTGGGCGCGCAGCGCGCGCGCATAGGCCATCGCCACGTTGGGATCGTTCGGCTTGGCGTCGTAGCGCTTGCCGAGTTCGTCGGTGTAGCTGCGCAGCATCGCCGGATCGCTCGGCGGCGCCTTGGTCGAGATCGATCCGGTGACGTCGCCGAAGTCGACGCTCTTGCATCCGCCGAGGCCACCCGCCACCATCGCCACCGCAAGCGAGGCGAGGCCGAAGCGGCGCAGGCGCAGGAAGGGGATCGGGTCGCGCATGATGTGATCTCGCGGTCGGCGTGACAGTTCCTTGGCGAGCAGTAATTGGTTAACCCTAACGCGCGGTTAATGGACGCCGTCGCATTGTCCCGAATCGGGAGGTTCTTCATTTCCGTGTCCCTCACCTTCGCCGCAGCGGGAAAATCGGCGCCCGGCCACGCCGTTCCGATCCATTTCGTCACGCGCGCCAATCGCGCCGGGGTCGAGCGCGCGCTCGCGCCCGCCGCGCGCGCCTTTCTCGCCAACCTCGGCTTCGAGGCCACGCCTGGACGGCTGGCTCTGGCGCCGGACGCCGACGGCGCTCTGGCCGCCGTCCTGTTCGGGGCGCACGAGCCGGGCGAGCGCGGCGCCGATCCGTTTCTGGCCGGCAAGCTGCCGGCGCTTCTCCCGGCCGGCGTCTATCGCTTCGCCGAGGCCGGCGAAGGCGCGGCGCAGGCTGCGCTCGCTTTCCTTCTCGGGGCCTACCGTTTCGATCGGTATCGCGCCAAGCGGACGGAGGCGGGCGTCCGGCTTGTCGCGCCGCCCGGCGTCGATGCGGCCCGCATCGAGCGCATCGCGCAGGCCGTGGCGATGGGACGCGACCTCATCAACACACCCGCCAACGATCTCGGGCCCGCCGAGTTGGAGGCCGCCGCGCGCGCCTTCGCCCGCCGCCGGCGCGCGCGCGTCGCGTGTGTCAAGGGCAGGGCGCTGGAAAAGGGCTTTCCCCTCATCGCCGCCGTCGGCCGCGCCTCGGCGCGCGCGCCTCGCCTCGTCGATCTGCGCTGGGGAACGCGCGGGCCGCGCGTCACGCTCGTCGGCAAGGGCGTCTGCTACGACACCGGCGGCCTCGACATCAAACCATCGAGCGCGATGGCGCTGATGAAGAAGGATATGGGCGGCGCCGCCGCCGCGCTTGCGGCTGCCGACATGATTGTCGGCGCAAAGCTGCCCGTGCGGCTGCGCGTGCTGCTGCCGATCGTCGAGAACGCGGTGTCGGGCGAGGCCTTCCGCACCGGCGACGTCTATCGCGCGCGCAACGGGCTGACGGTCGAGATCGGCAACACCGACGCCGAGGGACGGCTCATTCTGGCCGACGCGCTCGCCCTCGCCGGCGAGGAGGCGCCCGATCTCTTGATCGACTTCGCGACGCTGACCGGCGCCGCGCGCGTCGCGCTCGGCCCCGATCTGCCGCCCTTCTACACCGATGACGAGGCGCTGGCCGCCGAGATCGCGCAGGCGGGCGGGGCGGCGTGCGACCCTGTCTGGCGCATGCCGCTCTGGCCCGCCTACGAGCGCATGCTCGAGGGCAAGATCGCGACCGTGAACTCCGCGCCGGGCGGCGGCTTCGCCGGCTCGATCGTCGCCGCGCTGTTCCTGCGCCGCTTCGCCGGCAAGGCGAAATCGTGGGCGCATTTCGACATCTACGGCTGGACGCCGGCGGCCCGTCCCGGCCGTCCCGAAGGCGGCGAGCCGCAGGCCGCCCGCCTTGTCTACGAACTCGTCGAGCGTCGCATACGCGGCGGCAGGCGCGATGCCGGTTGACATCAAGCCCGCGCAGGCGCTCACCCTGACGCACGACGTCGCCTACGCGCTCGTTCTGGGCGCGGGCGCGGACGACGTGCCCGATTTCAGCATGCGCCAGCTCGCCATGCTGCTGACCATCTATCTCGAACCGCCGCCGCACACGGTGCGCGGCATGGCGAAGAAACTCGGCGTCACCAAGCCGGTCATCACGCGAGGTCTCGACACCATGGGCAAGCACGATCTCGTCGCCCGCCGCCGCGACGAGAAGGATCGCCGCAACGTCATCATTCAGCGCACCGTCAAGGGCGCGCTGTTCGTCGAGAAGCTCGGCGACCTTGTGGTCGCCAAAGCGCGGGAGCTGCCGCGATGAGACGCAAGCCGACCGATCGCCGCCTGACGCCGGCGCGCGCCGACCTCGCCGCCGCCCACCTCGTCGGCGTCGTCGCGGCGCCCCGCTATGTCGAGGCGCGCGTGATGCAGGTGTGCGAGAGCGTCGTCAATGTCGGGCCCGCGCCCGATCCGACGCGTGGAATCGACACGCAGGCGATCTTCGGCGAGCGCGTCTTCGTCTATGACGAGGCGGAGGGCTGGGCCTGGGTCCAGCTCGAGCGCGACGATTATGTCGGCTATCTGCCGCGCGCCGCGCTGCGCGCGCCGATGCGCGCGGCCACCCATCGCGTCGATGCGATGCGGACGTTTCTGTATCCCGGCCCCAGCATCAAGCTGCCGCCGGTGATGCCGCTCCTGCTCGGCAGCCCCGTGCACGTGCTCGACGTGCGCGGCGATTTCGCCATCACCGCCGAAGGCGCGATCTTCGCGACGCATCTCGCCCCGCTCGGTTACGTCGCTTCCGACTATGTGGCGACGGCCGAGCGTTTTCTCGGCGTCCCCTATCTGTGGGGCGGCCGCACCAGCCAGGGCACGGATTGCTCGGGTCTCGTGCAGACGGCGATGCGCCTTGCCGGCCGGCCCGCCCCGCGCGATTCCGACATGCTGGAGGCATGGGCGGGCGAACCGCTGCCGATCGACGACCGCCTCGCCCATCTCAGGCGCGGCGATCTCGTGTTCTGGAAAGGCCATGTCGGCCTGATGCAGGATCGCGAGCGCCTTCTGCACGCCAACGGAACGCACATGCTGGTCGTCAGCGAGCCGCTCGCCGAGGCGCGTCAGCGCATTCTCGAAAAGACCTTCGGACCGATCACGTCGATCCGCCGTCCGGCCTGATATTGGATCCGCCGTCCGGCCTAATATTGCCGCGCCGGATTGACGACGTTGCTCAGCGCCTCGCCGCGCTCGAAGGCGCGGACCTGGCGGGCGATCGAGGCGGCGATCGCGTCGGGATTGGAGATCGCCGAATTGTGCGGCGTCACCGTCACGCGCGGATGCGACCAGAGCGGCGACTCCTGCGGCAGCGGCTCGGTCTCGAACACGTCGAGCGTCGCCGCCTTCAGATCCCCGGAATCGAGCGATGCGACGATGTCGGCCTCGACCTGCAATCCGCCGCGTCCCGCATTCAGCAGGAACGGCCCGCCGAGCCGCCCGTCCTTCGGCAGCTTGGCGAACAGCGCAGCGTTGAGCAGGCCGCGCGTGTCGTCCGTCAAAGGCAGCATGCAGACGAGAATGTCGGTGCGCGCCAGAAAGGCGTCGAGCTCGCCGATGCCCGAAAAACAGCGGATGCCCTCCAGCCGGTGCCGCGAGCGCGCCCAACCGGCGACGTCGAAGCCGATGGCCGCGAGTTTGCGCGCCGCGTCGGCGCCGAGTTCGCCGAGCCCCATCATGCCGACGCGCACGTCCTTGGCGGCCGGCTGCTCGCGATCCTCGTCCCAGATCTTCTCGGCCTGCTGCCAGTCGTACATGCGCTGCTGGCGGTGATGCATCAGCACGTGCAGGACGACCCACTCGCTCATCCGCATGGTGAGATCGGGGTCGATCACCCGCACGATGGGAATCTTCGGCAGGTCGGGATCGGCGAAGACATGGTCGACGCCGGCGCCGAGCGAGAAGACCGCGCGCAGGCGCGGCAGATCCTTCAGGGCGCCCCGCGGATGCTTCCACGTCGCGACATAGGTGACGTCGTCGCGCGCGAAGGCGTCGTCCGGCGTGACGATCCGCTTGTCCGGCAGCAGGCGGCGGAACCGGTCGAGCCAGGGCTCGACCTCCCAGCCGGTGATGGTCACGAGCAGCGTCATGCGGCGTCCTCGGGCGCGAACCGCTCGACCACGGCCGGAGCGGAGGGAGGCGGAGCTTCGCCCAGCCGATAGGCATTGCGCAAGGCGTCGCATGCGCGCGCCGCCGCCGCCTCGTCCGCCGCATGCACGATGGCGAGCGGCGCCGCCGCGTCGACGCGCGCGCCGAGCCCTGCGAGCCCGGTCAGTCCGACGGCGGGGTCGATCGCGTCGCCCGGCCGCGTGCGCCCGCCGCCGAGCGCCACCACCGCGAGGCCGACCGCGCGCACGTCGATCGCCGTCACGAAGCCCGCCGTCCCGGGCGCGGCGGCGCGAATGACCGGCGCGGCGGCCAGATGGCGCTGCGGCCTCTCGATCAGATCGCCCGGCCCGCCGAGGCCGGACGCCATGCGCTGGAAGCGCTCGGCCGCCGCGCCGCTGTCCAGCGCGCGCTGCAACATCGCGCGCGCCGCCGCGGCGTTCGCCGCCAGCCGGCCGCCGACCAGCATTTCGGCGGCGAGCGCCAGCGTGACCTCCAGCAGCCGCGCCTCGCGTCGCGCGCCGGTGAGGAAGTCGATCGCCGCGCGCGTCTCGAGCGCGTTGCCGGCGACGCTGGCGAGCGGCTCGTTCATGTCGGTGATCAGCGCCGTCGTCGGCAGGTCGGCGCGCGTCGCCACCGTGGCGATGCTCTGCGCCAGCGCGCGCGATCGCTCGAGCGTCGGCATGAAGGCGCCGCTGCCTGTCTTCACGTCCATCACCAGACCGTCGAGACCGGCGGCGAGCTTCTTCGACAGGATCGAGGCCGTGATCAGCGGGATCGACTCAACCGTCGCCGTCACGTCGCGGATCGCGTAAAGCCGTTTGTCGGCGGGCGCGAGCCCCTCCGTCTGGCCGATGATCGCGCAGCCCGCCGCCTTCACCACGCGCTGCAGCGTGGCGACGTCAGGCTGCGAGACATAGCCGGGAATGGCGTCGAGCTTGTCGAGCGTGCCGCCGGTGTGGCCGAGTCCGCGGCCCGAGATCATCGGCACGAAGCCGCCGCACGCCGCCACCATCGGCGCCAGCATCAGGCTCACCGTGTCGCCGACGCCGCCTGTGGAGTGCTTGTCGAGCGTCGGCCCGCCCAGATCGAGCGCGCGCCAGTCGAGCGTCTCGCCCGAGGCCGTCATCGCGCGCGTCAGCGCGACGCGCTCGTCGATCGTCATGCCGTTGAAGAACACCGCCATCGCGAAGGCGGCGGCCTGTCCCTCGGTCACGCGGCCGTCGACGAGGCCGGCGATGAACTGCGCGATCTCGTTGTCGTCGAGCGTCGCGCCGTCGCGTTTCCTGCGGATGATCTCCTGCGGCAGCATCAGGCGCGCGCTCCGCGAAGTTCCGCGACGAGCGCGTCGAGCAGTCCGCTCGCGCCGATGCGAAAGCGCGCCGGCGCCGCCCAGTCCGGGCCCATGATGCGGTCGGCGAGCGAAAGGTAGATCCGCGCGTCGTCGAGCGTGCGCACGCCGCCCGAGGCCTTGAAGCCGACAGGTCGGCCGCTGTCCGCGATCACGCGCAGCATCGTCTCGGCCGCCTGCGGCGTCGCCGAGACGGGCGTCTTGCCAGTCGAGGTCTTGATGAAGTCGGCGCCGGCGTCGATGGCGAGGCGCGCCGCGCGCGCGATCAGGTCGGGCTCGGCGAGTTCGCCGGTCTCGAGAATGACCTTGAGACGGCGCGCGCCGGTCGCCGCCCGCGCCGCGTCGACGAGGCGGCGCGCGTCGCCTTCCCGCCCCGCGCGCATCGCCCGCCACGGCAGCACGACGTCGATCTCGTCGGCCCCGTCGGCGACGCTTTGCGCGATCTCCGCGCCCGTCGCCGCCGCATCCTCGCCGCCGGCGGGAAAATTCGCCACCGTGGCGATCCGCACCTTCGTTCCCGCAAGGCGCTCGCGCGCCCGCGCGACGAAGCGGGGCCAGACGCATACGGCGGCGACCGCGCCATAGGGCGTCGCGGCGCGCGCGCAGAGCGAATCGAGACCGGCCTCGGTCGCGGCGTCGGACAAATCGGTGAGATCGAGCGCGGCGAGGGCGCGCAGCGCGGCGGCGTGGCGGGAGGCGTCAGTCATCCCGCATTTTTATGAAGGCGCGGGCGAGCTTGCGCAAGGCGATCGTTCCGGCGAGCGCGACGTCCTTGGTTTCGGAGTGCGAGGGATCGGCGCCGCCGATGCCCGCGCCGAAATTCGTGATCACCGAGATCGCCGCCACGCGCAGGCCGAGCCGGCGCGCCAGAATCGTCTCCGGCACGGTCGACATGCCGACGACGTCGCCGCCGAGCAGGCGCGCCATGCGCACCTCCGCCGGCGTCTCGAAGGAGGGGCCGGAGAACCAGATGTAGACGCCTTCCTGCGGCTTCAGGCCGACGCTCGCCGCCGCCTTGTGCAGCCGCTCGCGCAGGCGCCGGTCATAGGCCTCCGTCATCGAGACGAAGCGCTTGTCGGAGGTGTCGCCGATCAGCGGATTTATGCCCGCATAGTTGATGTGGTCGGAGATGACGACGACGGTGCCGGGATGCCAGGTGTTGCGCAGGCTGCCGGCCGAATTGGTGAGCAGGACGTTGCGCGCCCCGAGCGCGGCGACGGTGGCGAGGGGCGTCGCCATCGCGGCGGCGTCGCCGCTCTCGTAATAATGCGAGCGCCCTTGCAGCAACGCGACGCGCTGGCCCTCGAGCAGGCCGATGACGAGACGCCCCGCATGTCCGCTGACCTTGCTCTGCGGAAAACCGGGGAGATCGGAATAAGGCGCGACGATCGCGCCGTCGACCGCATCCGCCATCGAGCCGAGGCCGGTGCCCAGGACGATGGCGGCGGAGATCGGCTCCGTGACGCCCATGCGTCGCAGGGTTTCCGCCGCGGCGGGCGGCGCGCCGGAAAGAATCGCGTCAAGCGCTGTCGATGTCATGAGTCGGCCGATATGCGAGCGTGCGTCAGCTATGTGTCAGATTTTGCGGCCCAAAGGAATATGGCAGCAACTCGGAAATGCGAAAGGATGAACGAATTCCTTTCAGGTCCGCGACATGCACGCGCGTTTCAGCGTCGGCGAATTCGCGGATGCGCTGGCGACATCCGCCGCACGGCGTGACGAGTTCCTCGCCCGCGCCGACCACCACGATATCGACAATGCGACGATCGCCCGCCGCGACCATTGCCGAGATCGCGCCTGTTTCGGCGCAGCTTCCCTGGGGGTAGGCCGCGTTCTCGACGTTGCATCCTGCGTGGATCGCGCCGGACTCGGAAAAAACCGCCGCCCCGACGGCGAAATGTGAATAGGGCGCATAGGCGCGCTCGCGCGCCGCGCGCGCGGCGTCGAAAAGGCGGTCCAGCCGATCGTCAGCGTTCTTTGACATAGGGGACGCCCGAGGCGCGCGGCGGAATCGCACGGCCGATGAAGCCGGCGAGCAGCACGACAGTGAGGAGATAGGGCAGGGCCTGAATCGCCTGAACCGGAACCTGACCGACAAGCGGCAGCTCGACGCCCTGCAGCCGGATCGCCGCGGCGTCGAGCAGGCCGAACAGGAAGCAGGTGGCGAGCGCTGCGCCGGGCCGCCATTTGGCGAACACCAGCGCCGCGAGCGCGATGAAGCCCTTGCCCGCCGTCATCTGCGGCAGGAAGCCGGCCGCCTGCGCCACGGAGAGATAGGCGCCCGCCACGCCGCACAGCGCCCCGCAGATGACGACGCCGGCGTAGCGCAGCGCCCGCACCGAAATGCCGGCCGTGTCGACCGCCGCGGGATTTTCGCCGACCGCGCGCAGGCGTAACCCGAAGCGCGTGCGATAGAGAACGAAGGCGGTGAGCGGCGCGGCGGCGAGCGCCAGCCATGTCAGCGCGTCCTGCCCGGAGATCAGCGAGCGGTAGATCGGCCCCAGCACCGGGATCGCGGCGGCGGCGTCCGCGCCCGGCAACGCGATCGGCTGGAAGCGCGCCGCCCCTTCGAGCGGCGGCGTGCGCCCGCCCTGGCCGAACCAGGCCGCGCCGAGCAGCGCGGTGAGGCCGACCGCGATCATGTTGATCGCCGTGCCGGAGACGATCTGGTTGCCGCGCTGGTCGATCGAGGCGTAGCCGTGCACGAGGCCGAGCGCCACCGAGGCCGCGACGCCGGCCGCAAGGCCCACCCATGCATTGCCGGTGACGGCGGCGGCCGCGCCCGCCGCGAAGGCGGCGCCCAGCATCTTGCCTTCGAGCCCGATGTCGACGACGCCCGAGCGTTCGGACCACAGCCCGGCGAGGCACGCCAGCAGCAGCGGCACGGCGAGCCGCAACGCCGAGGCGAGCACGAAGACGGCGTTGTCGATCGTCTCCGTCATGTCGTCGCCTCCGGCCCGGCGGGCGCGAAGAGCCGCGCCAGCGGCGCGCGGAACACGCCTTCGAGCGCGCCTGCGAACAGCACCACGAGCCCCTGAATGACGACGATCATGTCGCGCGTGATCTTCGGCTGGTCGAAGGCGAGTTCGGCGCCGCCTTGATACAGCATGCCGAACAGCAGGCTCGCCAGAACGACGCCGACGGGATGGGCGCGGCCCATCAGCGCGACGGCGATGCCGACGAAGCCGTAGCCCGAGGTGAATTCCAGCAGCAGCCGATGCTGCACGCCCATGATTTCGTTGACGGCGAGACCGCCGCACAGCGCCCCCGACAGCGCCATCGTCACCACGATGACGCGCGTCGTCGAAATGCCGGCGTAGTCGGCCGCCGTCGGGCTGAGGCCGACGGTGCGGATCTCGTAGCCGAGGCGCGTGCGCCAGAGCAGCAGCCAGACGAGAAAAGCGGCGACGAGGGCCAGCAGGAAGGCGAGGTTGAGCGGCGTCGCAGGCAAGGGCAGCCCGAGCGCGCCGGCGATGTCGTGCAGCTGCGGCAGGCGCCCGTTGGGCGCGAAGACGCGCGTCTCCGGCTGCATGGATTGCGGCTCGCGCATCACATTGACCAGCAGATAGGCCATCAGCGTCGTCGCCAGCCAGTTGAACATGATGGTGGTGATGACGATGTGGCTGCCGCGCCTGGCCTGCAGCCAGGCCGGCACGATGGCCCACGCCGCGCCGAACGCGGCCGCGCCGAGCACGCCGGCCGGCAGCAGCAGGATCGCCGGCAGGAAGTCGAGATGCAGGCACACGAGCGCGGCGCCGAGGCCGGCGACATAGGCCTGTCCCTCGCCGCCGATGTTGAACAGCCCGGCGCGATAGGCGAGCGCCACCGCAAGCCCGGTGAAGATGAAGTTCGTCGCGTAATAGAGCGTGAAGCCGAGTCCCTCGGCGCTGCCCAGACTGCCGGCGACGAGCGAGCGCACCGCATGCAGCGGGTTCTCGCCGATCGCCAGAACGACGAGGCCGGAAATCGCGAAGGCGGTCGCCACGTTCAACGCCGGCACGAGCGCCAGATCGACCCATTTCGGCAGAACGATGGGCGCGCTCATGTCATCAACCTCGGCATCCCGTCCTCGTCGAGCGGCAGGAACGGGTTGTGCGCGATCTCCCAAAGATGCCCGTCCGGGTCGGCGACATAGCCGCTGTAGCCGCCCCAGAAAACCGCGCGCGGCGTCTTAACGGCGCGTCCGCCCGCCGCCAGCGCCGCGGCGAAGACGCGGTCGACATCCTCGACGCTGCGCTGGTTGGCGGCCAGCGTCACGGCGGAAAAGCCCGTCGGCGCATCCTCGACCTGCGCATCCTCGGCCAGCTTCCCGCGCGGATACAGCGCGAGCACCGGGCCGGGCCCGCAGAAGAACACGACGTCGCCCTGGCTCGTCTGCGAGGGGCGAAATCCCCACGCCTCGTAGAAGGCGCGGGCGCGGGCGAGATCGTCGACGCCGAGCGTGATCATGCAGGCGCGCAAATTCATGCCGCCTTCTCCGTCACGCCGGCCATCAGCAGGCCGAGCTCCTGCGCATTGGTGTCGGCGGCGCGCCGCTCGCCCGTGATCCGTCCGCCGCACATCACGAGAATGCGGTCGCTGAGCGCCATGATCTCGTCGAGTTCGACGGAGACGAGCAGGATCGCCGCCCCCGCGTCGCGCATCGCGATCAGGCGCTTGTGGATGAACTCGATGGCGCCGATGTCGACGCCGCGCGTCGGCTGGCCGACGATCAGCACGTTCGGGTCGCGCTCCATCTCGCGCGCCAGCACGATCTTCTGCTGGTTGCCGCCGGAGAAGTTCGCCGTCTTCAGGAGGCAGTCGGGCGGCTGCACGTCGTAGGCCCGAATCTTGACGCGCGCGTCGGCGCGCACCGCGTCGCGGTCGAGCAGCGGCCCGCTTCCATACGCGGGATCGTCCTGATAGCCGAGCAGCGCGCTCTCGTTCTCCTCGAACGGCAGCACGAGTCCCATGTGATGGCGATCCTCCGGCACATGCGCGAGGCCGAGCTTGCGCAGGGCGGCCGGCGACAGGCGCGTCACGTCGCGTCCGCCGAGCGTGATGCGCCCTTCCTGCGGATGCGCGATTCCGGCGAGCGCGAGCAGCAATTCGCTCTGCCCGTTGCCGGAGACGCCGGCGACGCCGACGATCTCGCCGACGCGCAATGAGAGACTGACATGATCGACGCGCGCCACGCCGCTGCGGTCGCGGGCGACCAGCCCCTCGGCCGCGAGCGCGATCTCACCCGGCGCAGCCGGCGTCTTGTCGACCTTCAAGAGGACGGGACGGCCCACCATCGCGCTCGCCAGCTCCTGCGCGCTGGTGCGCGCGGTGTCGAAATGCGCGACCATCTCGCCGCGCCGCATCACCGAGACGCGGTCTGTGACGGCCATGATCTCGCGCAGCTTGTGCGTGATCAGGATGACCGTCTTGCCCTCCGCGCGCAGCGCCCGCAGCATCTCGAACAGTTGGTCGGCCTCGGCCGGGGTGAGCACCGCCGTCGGTTCGTCGAGAATGAGAATGCGGGCGCCGCGCACAAGCGCCTTCAGGATTTCGACGCGCTGCTGCAAGCCGACCGGCAGATCGCCGACCGTGGCGTCCGGATCGATGGCGAGGCCGTAGGCGCGGCCCAATTCGGCGAGCCGCGCGCGGGTCGCCGCCGCGCCCTGCGCCAGAAGCGCGCCGCCCTCGGCCCCGAGCATCACATTGTCGAGAACGCTCAGGGGCTCCACCAGCATGAAGTGCTGATGCACCATGCCGATGCCGGCCGCGATGGCGTCGCGCGAGGAGCGGATGCGGCGGCTCGCGCCGTCGATGCGGATCTCGCCGGCGTCCGCCTCGTAGAAGCCGTAGAGGATCGACATCAACGTCGACTTGCCGGCGCCGTTCTCGCCAACGATTCCGTGAATGCTGCCGGCCTCGACGACGAGATCGATGTTACGATTGGCGTGCACCGCGCCGAAGCGCTTGTCGACGCCGACCAGTTCGATCGCGGGCGCCATGCGTGCCGTCAATCCTGTTGGGAGAAGTCTCGAAGAAGGGCCGGCGCGCGGCGCGCCCCGGCCGGGCCCGGCATCGTCACATCGGACACTTGGAGTCCGACATGTAGTCGTGAACCTTGACGGCGCCGGACACGATGTCGGCGACCGCCTTGTCGGCGGCGGCCTTGATCTCCGCCGTCACGACGGCCTTGTTGCTGTCGTCGAGCGCGTAGCCGACGCCCTCCTCCTTCAGGCCGAGCGCGGTCGCGCCGGGCTTCCAGCTTCCGTTCCTGGCGTCCATGAAGGTCTTGTAGGTGGCGACGTCGACGCGCTTCAGCATCGAGGTCAGCACCTTGCCGGGGTGCAACGCGTTCTGGTTGGAGTCGACGCCGATGCCGAACTTGCCGGCGTCCGCCGCCGCGCGCAGCACGCCGATGCCGGTGCCGCCTGCGGCGTGATAGATCACGTCCGCGCCGCGATCCATCTGCGACTTGGCGAGTTCGGCGCCCTTCACCGGATCGTTCCAGGCTGCGCCCGTCGTGCCGGTCATGTTCTGGTAGACCTCCGCCGAGGCGTTGCCGGCCTTCACGCCCTGCACGTAGCCGCAGGCGAATTTGCGGATCAGCGGAATGTCCATGCCGCCGACGAAGCCGACCTTGCCGGTCTTCGAGGCCTTCGCCGCCATCAGGCCGACGACGTAGGAGCCCTCGTGCTCCTTGAACACGACCGACTGCACGTTCGGCTTGTCGACCACCATGTCGATGATGGTGAACTGCGTCTTGGGAAACTCGGCCGACACCTTCTCGACAGAGGAAGCCTGGCTGAAGCCGACGGCGACGACGGGCGAATAGCCCTCGCGCGCGAAGCGGCGCAGCGCCTGTTCGCGCTGCGAGTCGTTCTGCACCTCGAAGTCGCGATAGTCGACGCCGGTCTCCTTCTTGAACCGTTCGGCGCCGTTGTAGACGCCCTCGTTGAAGGATTTGTCGAACTTGCCGCCGAGATCGTAGACGATCGCCGGTTTCACATCCGCCGCCTGCGCGGCGAGCGCGCTGGCGAAGAGAGCGGCCGCGGCGGCCGCGCCGCGCATCGCGTGGGTGAGGCGCAAGGTCATGACGAAATCTCCCTGTGCGCGGCGTCCTGCGCCGTCGTCTGCGGGCAGGATGCCACGGCGGACGGGCGCCGCCAACTGGCGCGCGCGCACTCGTCCTCGCGAAAAGTTTGCCTTGTCAGTCCCGCCGATTGTTCGCAGGATCGGCTATCGGGGGCGCCGCCGGAGGGATCGGGATGGCCCTTTCGCATGGACGTTTGCGCGCCGCCTTCCTGACCGCCTGTCTCGCCGCCTGCCTGGCCGCCATGGGTCCGGGCGCGCCAGGCGCTGCGCTGGCGCGCGGCGGCGCGACCGAGGTGGACGTCGAACTCGTCATCGCCGTCGATATTTCCTACTCGATGGACGAGGAGGAGCAGCGTCTGCAACGGCGCGGCTATGTCGAGGCCCTGCGCTCGGCCGAGTTTCAGGAGGCCGTGCGCGCCGGCGTGCACGGCAAGGTGGCGATCCTCTATCTCGAATGGGCGGGCGCGTCCGATCAGCGCGTCGTCGTCGACTGGACGCTGATCGACGGGCCGGAGCGCGCCCACGCGCTCGCCGACAAGCTCGCCGAGGCGCCGACGCGCCGGGCCCGCCGCACCTCGATCTCCGGCGCGCTCGAGGCCTCGCTCGCCGCCTTCGAGAGGAACGGCTTCAACGGTCTGCGCCGCGTCATCGACGTGTCGGGCGACGGCCCGAACAACGAGGGGCGGCTCGTCACGAGCGCGCGCGACGCGGTTCTGGCCGAGGGCGTCGTCATCAACGGCTTGCCGCTCGTGCTCAACCGGCCGAACTACGGCTGGGGCGACATCCAGGATCTCGACGTCTACTATCAGGATTGCGTCATCGGCGGGCAGGGCGCGTTCGTGCTGCCGATCCGCGACCGCGCGCAATTCGTCGAGGCGACGCGCACAAAGCTCGTGATGGAGGTGGCGCTCGGGCCGGTTCCGGCGCCCGCGCCGGCCGTCGGCTTCGCGCAGGCGCGCGTCCCGCGCGTCTCCTGCGCCATCGGGGAACGGATGTGGAATGACCGCTGGGGCAACTGACGCGCCGCGCCGCCTGCGCTTCGCGCTCGTCGCGCATGACGACAAGAAGGCGGAGATGACCGAATGGGTCGCGCGCCATGTCGAGCGGCTTTCGCGCTGCGATCTGGTGGCGACCGGCACGACGGGCGCGCGCGTCGCGCAGCGGTGCCCGCAACTCGCGCCGCTGCGCCTGAAGAGCGGCCCGCTCGGCGGCGACCAGCAGATCGGCGCGATGATCGCGGAAGGGCGCATCGACGCGCTGTTCTTCTTCGTCGATCCCCTGTCGCCGCATCCGCACGACGTCGACGTCAAGGCGTTGATGCGCGTCGCCCTCGTCTACGACGTGCCGCTGGCGCTCTCCGTCGCCACGGCCGAATTCGTCATCGCCGGCATGATCGCCGGCCCGATATCCCCGGGAGGTCCGGAATGATTCGCTCCGCGCTCGCAGCATTGACTCTCGCCGCCGCCGTCTGCGGCGCAGCCCCCGCTGTTTTCGCGCAGACTCAAGCCCCCGAGGCCGCCACCGGCCGCGCCCTCAAGCAGATGGGCGTGACGACGAAATACATGGCGGCCGCCGCCAATCCGCTGGCGACGGAGGCCGGCCGCACGATGCTGCGCATGGGCGGCAGCGCGGTCGACGCGGCGGTCGCCACGCAGCTCGTGCTCAACCTCGTCGAGCCGCAGAGTTCCGGGATCGGCGGCGGCGCCTTCATGGTGGTTTGGGACGCGCGCAACCGCCGCCTGACGACGCTCGACGGCCGCGAGACCGCGCCGGCGCTGGCCAAGCCGGATCGCTTCATGGGCGCCGACGGCAAGCCGATGAAGTTCATGGAGGCGGTGGTCGGCGGCCGTTCGGTCGGCGTGCCGGGCACGTTGAAACTGCTCGAGGAGGCGCATCGGCGCTGGGGCAAGCTGCCCTGGGCGGTGCTGTTCCAGCCCGCGATCGACCTCGCGGAAGGCGGCTTCGCCGTCTCGCCGCGCCTCAACGGCCTGCTGGCGCAGGAGCAGGCGCTGCGGCTCGACGCGCGGGCGCGCGCCTATTTCTACGACGAGGCGGGCGCGCCGCGCCCGGTCGGCTACCGGCTGCGCAATCCCGCCTTCGCCGCCACGCTGCGCGGCCTCGCCATGATCGGCTCGCCGCTGTTCTACGAGGGGCCGGTGGCCGACGACATCGTCGCCACCGTGCGCAGCCATCCGACCAATCCCGGCGACATGACGCTGGCGATCTGGCCGCCTACAAGGTGGTCGAGCGCGAGCCGGTGTGCGGGCCCTATCGCGCATGGACGGTGTGCGGCATGGGCCCGCCCTCCTCGGGCGGCGTCGCCGTGCTGCAGATTCTCGGCGCCCTCGCGGGCAGGGATCTGGCGGCGATGGGGCCGGGGCCGGAGGCGCTGCACTGGTTTTCCGAGGCCGGGCGCCTCGCCTTCGCCGACCGCGCGCTCTATCTCGGCGACCCGGCCTTCGTCGACGTGCCGGTCGCCGGGATGATCGACCCCGCCTATGTCGCAAGCCGCGCCGCGCTCATCTCGGCCGACAAGAGCATGGGCCGCGCCAAGGCCGGCGAGCCGCCGATGAAGAAGACGATGAACCTCGCCCCGGGCGAGGGCGTCGAATACGGAACCAGCCATATTTCCATCGTCGACGCCGACGGAAGCGCGGTGGCGATGACGACGACCATCGAGGACGGGTTCGGCGCCCGGCTGATGACGCGCTCGGCTTCCTGCTCAACAACGAGTTGACCGACTTCAACTTCGCCCCGAGCGAGGACGGCAAGCCGGTCGCCAACCGCGTCGAGCCCGGCAAGCGCCCGCGCTCGTCGATGGCGCCGACCATCGTGTTCGACAAGGACGGCAGGCTCGCCGCGGTGGCGGGCTCCCCCGGCGGCAGCCTGATCATCAACTATGTCGCCAAGACGCTGGTCGCCATGCTCGACTGGCGGCTCGATCCGCAGCGCGCGGTCGACTTCCCGAACATGGGCAGCCGCAACGGCCCGACTGAAATCGAGAAGGGCACGGAGGCCGAGCCGTGGAAAGCCGCGCTCGAGGCGAAGGGCCACGAGGTGCGCGCCATCGAGATGACCTCGGGCGCGCAGGCGATCGTGGCGACGCCGCAGGGCTATCTCGGCGGCGCGGACGGGCGGCGCGAGGGCGTGGCGATCGGGGATTGAGAACGCGCCGTCCCGCGCCGCGGGCGCCGGGCGGCGTCAGAACTCGACGTCGAGCTCCTCAAGTTCGTCCGGCTCAAGCGCCGCGCCGTCGATCCACTCCTTCATGGCGGGCAGCGCCATGATGTGGTCGCGATAGGCGGCGCACTGGTCGTCGAGCTCGACGTCGTAGGTGACGAAGCGCGCGCACACCGGCGCATACATGGCGTCGGCCACCGTCTTCGTCTTGCCGAACAGGAAGGGCCCGCCGTAGCGGTTGAGGCAATCCTTCCAGATCGCCACGATGTGGTCGATGTCCGCCTGCGCGCCCGCCCACACCTTGAAGCCGGGATAGCGGCCCTTGATGTTCATCGGCAGCGCGGCGCGCAGATTGGCGAAGCCCGAATGCATTTCGCCGCTGATCGCCCGGCAATGCGCGCGCACCGCGATGTCGGCGGGCAGCAGCCCCGATTCGGGCAGGATCTCGCCGAGATAATCGGCGATCGCCATCGTGTCCCACACGTCGACCTTGCCGTGGCGCAGCCGCGGCACGAGGAAGGAGGGGGACATCAACAGAAGCTCGGCCCGCGTCGTCGGGTCGTCGGCCGGCAGCACGTCCTCGACGAAGGGCAGTCCCGCCATGCGACAGATCAGCCAGCCGCGCAGCGACCAGGAGGAATAGTTCTTCGAGGTGATGGTCAGATGCGCCTCGGGAGCGCCGGCGCGCGCTTTGGCCGCACCCTTGCCGGCCGCTTTGGCGGCGGGCGGCGCGGCCGATTCGGCTGCGGCCCTGGCTCCGGAGCCCTTTCCGCTGCCTGCAATCGCGCCCTTTGCGGGGGCCTTGCGGGGTTTTTCCTCGCTCTTGGCCGCGGCGGATTTTGCCTTTCCGCTAGCCGGAGCCGCCGGTTTCCTGATCATATTGTCTCACTCGCTGGGCGGTCGAAGCGTAGTTAGCATCGTTGGGCGTCCCGTTTCAAACGCCGTGCCAGCGGCACGAACGTTGCAAAGTCGGCGCGTCCCGTTACCATTTCGGCCGAAATGCTCTACCTCGCCTATCAAACGCAATCCGACATGTCCGAGCCCTTGCGCGCCTTCGCGAAGGCGGCGGCGGATATGTTCGCCGCCTCGGGCGGTTTTGGCGACATGCCGCCGATGCGCGCCGCGCGCGCCGCCTGCGAGATGATGTCGCGCGCCGCCCTCACGCATGACCGTCCGCCCTACGGCGTCGACAGCGTTCAGGTCGGCAATCGCGACGTGTCGGTCGTCGAGGAGCCGGTGATGGCGACGCCCTTCGGCGTGCTGTTGCGCTTCCGCAAGGACATCGACACGCCGCAGCCCCGTGTGCTCGTCGTCGCGCCGATGTCGGGTCACTTTGCCACCCTGCTGCGCAACACGGTGCGCACGTTGCTGGCCGATCACGACGTCTACATCACGGACTGGCTGAACGCGCGTGATGCGCCGCTCGAGGCCGGGCGCTTCGGCTTCGACGAATATGTCGAGCATGTGATGATGTTTCTCGAGCGCATGGGGCCGGGAGCGCATGTCGTCGCCGTCTGCCAGCCCTGCGTGCAGACGCTCGCCGCCGCCGCCCTGATGAACGAGGACGATCATCCTTGCCGGCCGTCCTCGATGACGCTGATGGCCGGGCCGATCGACTGCCGCATCGCGCCGACCGAGGTGAACAGGCTCGCCAGCGACAAGCCGATCGAGTGGTTCGAGAAGAATCTCATCAGCCGCGTGCCGCCGCGCTTCAAGGGCGCGGGCCGCCGCGTCTATCCCGGCTTCGTGCAGCTCGCCGCCTTCATGTCGATGAACATGGAGCGCCATGTGAAGGCGCATTCCGACATGTTCTCCGAACTGGCGAACGGGGATTACGACAAGGCGCAGGTGCGCAAGGATTTCTACGACGAGTATTTCGCCGTCCTCGACCTGCCGGCCGAGTTCTATCTCGAGACGGTGAGCCGCGTGTTTCAGGAGTATCTGCTGCCCAAGGGCGAACTCGTCTGGCGCGGGCGCGTCGTCGATCCGGCGGCGATCCGCCGCACCGCGCTGCTGACGGTGGAAGGCGAGCGCGACGACATCTGCTCGGTCGGGCAGACGGTCGCCGCGCACGATCTGTGCAGATCGTTGCGGCCGGCCCGCCGCAAGCATCACATGCAGGCGGGCGTCGGCCATTATGGCGTGTTCAGCGGGCGCAAGTGGGACGGGCAGATCTACCCGCTGGTGCGCAACTTCATCCTGCAGAACGACTGAGGGCTCAGCCCTTCCGGTTCGCCGCGACCCACGCGCCGAAGGCGGTCATGAAGCTCGTCAGGAAGGTCTTCGTCGCCTCCTTGGCGATGGCGCCCTTGTCGTCGAACAGATCGCCCACGCCGCCGATATAGGCCTCCGGCTGCGCCATCGCCGGCACGTTCAGGAAAGTCAGCACCTGCCGCAGATGATGGTTGGCGCCGAACCCGCCGATCGCGCCGGGCGAGACGCTGACGACCGCGCCGGGCTTGCCGCTGAACACGCTTTTTCCGTAGGGGCGCGAGCCGACGTCGAGCGCGTTCTTCAGCACGCCGGGGACGGAGCGGTTGTATTCGGGCGTGACGAACAGCAGCGCGTCGGCTTTGGCGACCTGCTCGCGGAAGGCCGTCCACGACGCCGGCGGTGCGCCGTCGAGATCCTGATTGTAGAGCGTCAGCTCGCCGATCTCGACGATCGAGAGCGTCATCCCGGCCGGGGCCAGCGCGGCGAGCGCATGCGCCATCTTGCGGTTGAGCGAATCCTTGCGAAGGCTGCCGACGAGCACGGCGACGTTGACGGGTTGGGACATGAGGTCTCCTCGATCAGGTGTTCGGGCGTATATACGTGCGACGCGTCGAGATGTTCAGTGCGCCGGCGCCAAGCCGCGTTTGCGCTCGACGAAGATCAGGACGCCCGTGACGACGAGCGCGTGCGCGACGAGGCTCAGATAGGCGAGCACGCCGCTGGCCGCTGCTTTCGCGGCCGGGCTCAAACCGACGTAGAGTTGGGGCTCGATGTCGTCCAGATAATGCAGGCCGAACGAGGCCAGAAAGGCCGCGAGCGCGATGAGCGCCGCCGTCGCCGCGCCGGCGCGGTGAAAGGCCAGCACCGCGAGCATCTTGCCGCACATGCTGACGATCAGCAGATCCGCCGATACGGCGGTGGCGCGCGCCAGGGCGTCGTGCGTTTCGTCCGCGACGCTGTCGAAGGCGTCGTAGACGATCGAGCCGAACAGCAGGAACAACAGCGTGATCAGAACGGCCAAGGCGTCGCGCCGGGCCGAGACGGCCGCGACATAAGCAAGGCTCGCCGCAAAGACGACGATCAGCGCCGCCAGCGGCGGCACGAGCTCCCGCAACAGCGCCGACATTCCCGCCCCTCCTCGACTCGCCTCGCGCAAGGAATGGCGCAAAGCCGCGCCGGCGCCAAATCCTGCGTGGTCAGATCGGCGCGAGGGCGAGCGCCGCGGCGATGACGAGATAGCGGCCGACCTTGGCGATCGTCACGAGCGCGAGGAACACCCAGACATTCTCGCGCAGCACGCCGGCGACGAGCGTCAAGGGGTCGCCGATGATCGGAACCCAGCTCGCCAGCAACGACCACTTGCCGTAGCGCCGATACCAGCCCTCCGCCTTGTCGATCTGCGCGCGCGAGGCCGGAAACCAGCGCCGGTTCTCGAACCGCGTCACGAACCAGCCCAGCGCATAGTTGATCAGCGAGCCGAGCACGTTGCCGAGGCCTGCGACGGCGACGAGCGCCCAGACGGGCTCGCGCCCTGCCACGATCAGCGCGGCGAGCGCGGCCTCCGACTGCGCCGGCAGGATCGTCGCCGCGATCAGCGCGGCGAGGAAAAGGCCCGAATAGGTCGCGAGCGATGTCACGCGAGCGCGCGCCGCGCGCTCACTTCGTGCCGTACATGCGGTCGCCCGCGTCGCCGAGGCCGGGCACGATGTAGCCGTGATCGTTGAGATGGTCGTCGATGGCCGCCGTCCAGATCTCGACGTCCGGGTGGTCGGCGCGCAGCTTGGCGACTCCCTCCGGCGCGGCGAGCAGGCAGACGAAGCGGATGTCCTTGCAGCCGCGTTCCTTCAGCCGGTCGAGCGCCGCCGAGGCGGAGTTGCCGGTCGCCAGCATCGGATCGGTGACGATGACGAGCCGCTCGTGCACGTCCGAGGGCGCCTTGAAGTAGTACTCGACGGCGACGAGCGTCTTCGGGTCGCGATAGAGGCCGATATGCGCCACGCGCGCCGACGGCACGAGTTCGAGCATGCCGTCCAGAAAGCCCATGCCGGCCCGCAGGATCGGCGCGAAGGTGAGCTTCTTGCCGGCGATGATCGGCTGCATCGTCTTGCCGAGCGGCGTCTCGACCTCGATCTTCTCGGTCGGCAGATCGCGCGTCACCTCGTAGCACAGCAGCATGCCGATCTCGTGCAGCAATTGCCGGAAGCCCTTCGTCGAGCGGGACTTGTCGCGCATCAGCGTGAGCTTGTGCTGCACCAGCGGATGCGAGACGACGTGAACCCCTTCCATGAAACTCCCCCTCAAAACACGGTTCCGTCGCTGGCGATATCGAGCGGCGGGCCGCCGCCCTCGCGTTTCTCTCGGGCGAGGATGCGCCCGGTCGCCCATGTGCCGCCTTCGAGCACTTTCGCCAGCGGCAGCGATGCGCGATCCATGCCGAGCCGCGCGCGCACGAGCGCGGCGATCTCGTCCAGCAGCGCGACGGTGAGCGCGCGCCACTCGACGATCAGCTCGGCGCCCGGCGCGTGCGCGATCTGCGCCTGCGCCGGATCGCGCAGCACGAGCGCGCCGCCGTCGATAAACAGGCCGCCGTTGCGATACTCCGGCAGGCCGGTCAGATCGTCGACGTCGACGACCTCGATATGTGCGCGTTGAAGCGGCTCGATCAGCGAGTAGGTCAGCCACTGCGACAACTTGTGGAAGGGAACCAGCCCGCTCGTCGCATCGCCCGTCGCGATCAGGGGATGGCGCCAGCAATCGCCGAGCGCGACGCCGCCGAGCGAAAGTCGCGACGGCCAGATCGGCCCGAACTGTTCGAGCACCGTTTCCAGAATCGTCGCCGCCTTCAGCGGGCCGCCCCTGGCGATGCGGCGGAAGTGATCGTAAAGCCCGCCCGGCCGCGGCGCGCCGCGGCGGCCGAACACGCTCGGCCGCGCATCGACCGCGCGCCCCAGCGCGTTGAGCAGCGCCGCGCGCCCCTCGAGCCCGACGAGCGGATTTCGCTCGCTCACCTTGAAGCCTTCGGCGAGCAGGCCGGCGTCGACGCGCTTCAGGCCTTCCGCGTCGGCGCGCCAGGGGTCCATCTCGGCGGCCGAGAAAAAGCCCTTCTCGAACATGTCGAGGCTGGCGACGGCGAGCCCCTCGGAGCGGCGCAGGACGGGCCCGTGCTCGCTCTCGTAGCGCCAATCCGGCCCCGCGCCAGCGTCGAGCAGAACGCTGACGACCGCAAGATCGATCTCGCAGCGCGCGCGGTCGGCGGCGTCCTCGAATTCGAGCGCGCGCTCCTCGTTGTCCCACCAGTCCTCGCCGTCGACGACGAAGTGCCGCCAGCGCGCGTGGAAGGGAATCGCGAGATCGGGATAGGCGGCGCGCGTCGTCGCGATCACGCGCTCGGCGAGCGCGGGCAGCGCGCGCTCGTCGAGCCGCCAATGCGTCAACCCGTCGGCGCGCGCGAGCGCCAGCATCATGCCGGCGCGCTGGCGCACGGCACGCGCCGTCAGCAATCCGCGCGCCAGCTCAGCCGCGTCGGCCATTCGATCGTCTCCTGCGCCGCGCGTCACGCTTTCGTCCGACTTCGCTTCTACCGTGCCTCCCACAATATCCGCCGACAAGGCGATCATGGAGGAGCAAATGACCTATTACAGCGGATTCGTGCTGGCCGTGCCGGAGGCCAACAGGAAGGCCTATGTCGATCATGCGCGCAAGGGCTGGCCCTTCTTCGCCAAATACGGCGCGCTGCGCATGGTCGAGACGTGGGGCGTCGACGTGCCGGACGGCAAGCTCACCGATTTCCGCAAGTCGGTGAAGGCCGAGCCCGGCGAGGCGGTGGTGTTTTCGTGGATCGAGTGGCCGGACCGCGCCACCTGCGACGCGGCCTGGGCGAAGATGATGCAGGACCCGGAGATGGAGGCGATGGGCAAGGACATGCCCTTCGACGGCAAGCGCATGTTCTGGGGCGGCTTCGAGCCCGTGTTCGACTCCGGCGCGAAGGCGTAAGTCGCGACGGACGGCGCGATGGAGGCGCGCGGCGCTCACGCGGCGCGCCTTCAGTATTTCTCGAGGTCGCGGCCGGCGACCTTCTTCAACTCGTCCGCGCTCGCCGCGCCTTTCGGCGCGAAATAGCCGGCGGCTTTCTTCGCCTCCATTTCCACGGAGGCGTCGGGCGGAATGAGTTCGTCGGGGATCGCCACGCGCTCGCCGATTTCGATGCCCGCCTTGTCGAGCGCGTCGAACTTCATGTTCGACATCGACATGAAGCGGTCGATCCGCGTCACGCCGAGCCAGTGCAGCACGTCCGGCATGAGTTGCTGGAAGCGCGCGTCCTGCACGCCGGCGACGCATTCGGTGCGCTCGAAATAGGTGGCGGCGGTGTCGCCGCCCTCCTGCCGCTTGCGCGCGTTGTAGACGAGGAACTTCGTCACCTCGCCGAGCGCGCGGCCTTCCTTGCGGTTGTAGACGATGATGCCGGCGCCGCCGGCCTGCGCCTCCTTCACGCATTCCTCGATGCCGTGCGCGAGATAGGGGCCGGCAGGTGCAGATGTCGGAGCCGAACACGTCCGAGCCGTTGCACTCGTCGTGCACGCGGCAGGCGAGGCGGCGCTTGGGATCGGTGATCGCCGCCGGATCGCCGAAGATGTAGCAGGTCGCCCCGCCGATCGGCGGCAGGAAGACATGCAGGTCCGGCCGCGTCACCAGTTCCGGATACATGCCGCCGGTCTGCTCGAACAGCGTGCGGCGCAACTGCGTCTCGCCGATCTCGAATCGCGCGGCGACGCCCGGCAGGTGCCACACCGGATCGACCGCGATCTTGGTGACGGCGATGTCGCCGTTCGATTTCAGAATCGTCTCGTCGGGCTTCATCCGTCCTTCGGCCATCGCGCCGACGATCTCCGGCATGTTGAGCCGCGCTTTGGTGATGGCGATGGAGGGGCGGATGTCGAGCCCCTCGGCGATCTCGGTCGCGAAAACCTCCTGCACCTTGTGGCCCCAGGGGTCGATGGAGACGAGCTTGCCGGGATCGGCCCATTGCGGATGCGGGCCGATGCCGACCGCCGGACTCGTATTGGTCAGGTCCGGCCGCGCCAGCGGATTGAGCGCCCCGGCCGAGACGGCGAGGGCGCGGTAGAGCGCATAGGCGCCGCCATGCGAGCCGATGACGTTGCGGTCCCCCGGCCGCGTCGTCGAGCCGATGACGGGGCCGCGCTCGCGGGCCGTCGCGGCGCCCCAGACGATGGGGAAGCGCTCCGCGCTGGCGCCGGGCTCGGGATGCGAGGTGAGGCGGATGTGACCGGTCTTGTTCGGCGTCGTCATGAGGTCGGGTCGCCCGGGGTGAGGCGGCGCCGTCCTGAAACCGCGAAGGCCCCCACGCTGTGAGGGCCTTCCGATCCGGGCCGTCGCCGGCGGATCGCCCCATCTTGTGCGCGCCCGCAAGGCGCGTCAACGCCGCGCCCGCTCCCAGGGCGGGCTCGCCCATGCGTCGGCCAGAAACGCGATCAGCGCGCGCGTCTTCGCCTGCGGCAAGCGGCCGGGCGGGGTGACGGCGTAGACGCCATCCAGCTCGGCCGGCGGCGCGTCGAGGCCGACGCACGCGAGCCGTCCGGCGGCGAGATCCTCGCCGACGATGAAGCTCGGGAGGTAGACGAGCCCGGCGCCGGCGACGGCGGCCGCGCGCAGCGCCTCGCCATTGTTGGACAGGAGGCGCGGCGCGATCGGCGCGACGATTTCGCCGCGCGCGCCGAACAGCCAGCGATAGGCGCTGGCGGGCTCCGGCAACGTGTAGCCGAGACAGGCGTGGCGGGCGAGATCGGCCGTCGTCTCCGGCCGGCCCGCCCGAGCCAGATAGGCCGGCGCCGCACACACCAGCATCCGCGCCGGCGCGAGCTTGCGCGCGATCAGGCTCGCCCCGGATAGGGCGCCGATGCGGATCGCCATGTCGAACCCCTCGGCCGCAAGATCGACGAAGCGGTCGTTCAGCGACATCTCGACCTGAAGATCGGGGTGGAGCGCCAGAAACGCCGGCAGCAGCGGCATGACCTCGCGCTGGCCCAGCGCGTTCGGCGCGCTGACGCGCAGCAGTCCGCGCGGATGCGCCCGACCCTCGGCGGCCGAGGCCTCGGCCTCCGCCACATCCGCCAGAATGCGCTCGCAGGCGGCCAGATACTCGCGCCCCGCCTCGGTAAGGGTGAGACGGCGCGTCGTGCGGTGCAGGAGGCGCACGCCGAGCCGCGCCTCCAGCGCGTCGACATGCTTGGTCGCCATCGTCGCCGACATGCGCAGGGCGCGCGGCGCGCGAGATGGCGCCCGCCCTGGCGATTTCGACGAACACCCGCATTCCGGCGAAGCGATCGGCCATGTCGCTCAATCTCACACCATAGGTGCGAGATGATGCCACGAGAGGGCGGCTAATCAAACCTGTCGGCGTGCGACATCTGTCCGGGCAGAGCGGACTCGACGGAGCGTCCGCCGACCCATCCGGAGCCGACGCACATGAACGCCCAGTCCGATACCGCCGCCCTCGTCCTGCGCCTCACCAACGGCGTGTGGTTCCTCACCCATGCCTGGCTCAAATACGCCGTCTTCACGCCGGCCGGCACGGTCGCCTTCTTCGAGAAGATCGGCCTGCCCGGCCCGCTCGCCTATGTCGTGATCGCCGCCGAGATCGCCGGCGGCCTCGCCCTCATCCTCGGCGTCTGGACGCGCGCCGTCTCCGCCGCGATGATCGCCATCCTGCTTGGCGCCATCGTCACGGCTCACGCGGCCAACGGCTTCTACATGCAAGACAACGGCTGGGAGTTCGCCGGCTTCTGGGCGTTGACGCTGGTCGCGCAGATGCTGCTCGGCGGCGGCGCCTACGCTCTGGCGCGCGACCGTCTGCCCTTCTTTCTCGAGGCGCCGGCCGCCGGCCGCGCCTGAACGGGCGCGCCGCGCGCCGCCCGCGCGCGATCCGCCACTTCCTCGATCCGCGTCGGCAGCCGTCCGGGATTTCCGGGCGGAGCCGGCGCGAACTCGTAGAGCACGGGCGAGGGCTCGGCCCGCGCCGACAGGCACGCCGCGCAGAGCGCCAGAATCGCCAGCGTCCGCCTCACAGGAAGGACGTTCCGCGCGCGGTCGCCGGTAAGCCGAGATGCGCCGCGACGCTTGCGCCGATGTCGGCGAAACTCGCCCGCCCGCCGAGCCCGCCGCCGGGCAGGCCGGGCCGATAGGCCAGAATGGGAACATGCTCGCGCGTGTGGTCCGTGCCCGGCCATGTCGGGTCGTTGCCGTGGTCGGCCGTGATCACGAGCAGGTCGCCCGTTTGCAGCGCCCTGAGCAGCTCCGGCAGGCGCCGGTCGAGCGCCTCGAGGCAGGCCGCGTAACCCGCGACGTCGCGGCGATGGCCGTATTCGGTGTCGAAATCGACGAGATTGACGAAGGCGAGCCCGCCCTCCGGCAGCTTGGCGAGCGTGGCCAGCGCGATGTCGAGATGCGCGTCGTTCGAGGCGCCCTTGATCTCCTCGCCGGTGAAGCGATGGGCGAAGATGTCGCCGATCTTGCCGATGGTCACGACCGTGCGTCCCGCCTCGCTCGCTCGTTGCAGCAGCCCGCCCTCGGGCGGGGGAATGGCGAAATCCTTGCGTCGCGGCGTGCGGCGGAATTCGCCGGCCCTTGCGCCGACGAAGGGTCGCGCGATGACGCGGCCGATGTTGAGCGGGTCGCAGAGCCGTCGCGCCACGCGGCACAATTCGTAGAGCCGCTCCAGCCCGAACGTCTCCTCATGCGCGGCGATCTGCAGCACCGAGTCGACCGAGGTGTAGACGATCGGCCTGCCCGAGCGCATGTGCTCTTCGCCAAGCTCGTCGAGGATCGCCGTGCCCGAGGCGTGCTTGTCGCCGAGCAGGCCGGGCACGCCGCCCTGCGCGATCAGCGCCGCGGTGAGCGTCGCCGGAAAGCTCGGCCGGGCATCGGGAAAATAGCCCCAGGCGAAATCGACCGGCGCGCCGTTGATCTCCCAATGGCCGGACGGCGTGTCCTTGCCTTGCGACACCTCGATCCCGTAGCCCGCGAGCGCGCGCGGCCGCGGCGGCCGCGCGAAGCCGGCCGGCAGCCGGCCGGTCGAGGCCGTGCAGGCGAGCCACAGGCCCAGCGCGTCGAGATTCGGCAGAACGAGCGGGCCGGCGCGCAGCCCTGCGCGGTCGGCAAGCCCCTCCGCGCAGGCCTCGGCGATATGGCCGAGCGTGTCCGATCCCTCGTCGCCATAGCGATCGGCGTCAGCCGCGCCGCCGCAGCCGACCGAATCGAGCACGAGGATCATCGCGCGGCTCATTGCGCCACCGCGCCTGCGCCCGTCGCCTCGATGCGGAAGGCGGCGGCGAACAGCGCCTGCGTATAGTCCGTCTTCGGATCGTCGAAGATCGCCTTGGCCGCGCCCGCCTCCATCACCTTGCCGTGCCGCATGACGATGAGCTCCGTGGCGAGCGCCCGCACCACCTTCAGGTCGTGGCTGATGAACAGATAGGCCAGGCCCCGCCGCTTCTGCAGATCGCGCAGCAGATCGACGATCTGCGCCTGCACCGACATGTCGAGCGCCGAGGTCGGCTCGTCGAGCACGACGAAGCGCGGCTCCAGCGCCATCGCCCGCGCGATCGCGATGCGCTGACGCTGCCCGCCGGAGAATTCGTGCGGGTAGCGATCCATCGCGGAGGGGTCGAGGCCGGTGTCGGCGAGCGCCTTGGCGACGATGGCGCGGCGCTCGTCGTAGGACAGGCCCGGCCGCTGCACGTCCAGCCCCTCGGCGACGATTTCGGCGACCGACATGCGCGGCGACAGCGAGCCGTAGGGGTCCTGAAACACGATCTGCATCTCGCGCCGCAGCGGCCGCATCTGACCCGATTGCAACCCGTCGATGCGCTTGCCGAGATACAGGATCGGCCCGTCCGAGCGGATGAGGCGCAGGATGGCGAGGCCGAGCGTCGTCTTGCCCGAGCCCGACTCGCCGACGACGCCGACCGTCTGCCCCTCGCGCACCGTGAGCGAGATGCCGTCGACCGCCTTCACATGGCCGACCGTGCGGCGCAGGAACCCTTTCTTGATCGGGAACCAGACCTTCAGATTGTCGACGCTGACGATCGGCGCGGCGTCCGCGTCGTGCGGCGTCGGCTCGCCCTTCGGTTCGGCGGCGAGCAGCATCTTCGTATAGGCGTGCTCGGGCGCGGTGAACACGCGCTCGACCGGCCCCGCCTCGACGATGCGACCCTTCTGCATCACCGCCACCTTGTCGGCGATGCGCCGCACGATGCCGAGATCGTGCGTGATGAACAGCATCGCCATGCCGTGCCTGTCCTGAAGCTCCTTGAGCAGCTTCAGGATCTGCGCCTGCACGGTGACGTCGAGCGCCGTGGTCGGCTCGTCGGCGATCAGCAGCTTCGGTCGGTTGGCGAGCGCCATCGCGATCATCACGCGCTGGCGCTGCCCGCCGGAGAGCTGATGCGGATAGGCGCCGAGCCGGCTCGCCGGATCCGGAATGCCGACCTCGGTCAGCAGTTCGAGAATGCGGGCGCGCCGCGCCGCGCCGCTCAGGTCCGGCTTGTGCAGCTCGATGATCTCGCCGATCTGCCGCTCGATCGTGTGCAGCGGATTGAGCGAGGTCATCGGCTCCTGAAACACCATGGTGACGTCGTCGCCGCGCACCGCGCGCAGCGCGCCTCGTCGGCCGTCAGCAGGTTGCGCCCTTGAACAGATTTCGCCCGACGGATGCCGCCGCGGCCCTGCAGCAGGCGCATGATCGTCAGCGCCGTCATCGACTTGCCGGAGCCGGATTCGCCGACCAGCGCCAGCGTTTCGCCCGGCGCGATCGTGAACGACACGCCGTCGACCGCGCGCGTCTCGCGCCCGCCCTGCGGAAGGCGATCGACAGATCGCGGATGTCGAGGAGGGGGGCGCTCACGCGAAGGTCTTGCGCGGATCGAAGGCGTCGCGCACCGCCTCGCCGATGAAGATCAGCAGCGACAGCATCAGCGCGATGACGACGAAGCCGGTCAGCCCCAACCATGGCGCCTGCAGGTTGGATTTGCCTTGCAGCAGCATTTCGCCGAGCGAGGGCGAGCCCGGCGGCAGGCCGAAGCCGAGGAAATCGAGCGAGGTGAGCGTGGTGATCGAGCCGTTGAGAATGAACGGCAGGAAGGTCAGCGTCGCCACCATCGCGTTGGGCAGGATGTGGCGCGTCATGATCTTGCCGTTCGAGAGCCCGAGCGCGCGCGCCGCGTTCACATATTCGAAGTTGCGCGCGCGCAGGAATTCGGCCCGCACCACGCCGACCAGCGCCACCCAGGAGAACAGCAGCAGGATGCCGAGCAGCACGAAGAAGCCCGGCGTGATCACCGCCGCGATGATGATGAGGATGTAGAGCCGCGGCAGCGACGACCAGATCTCGATGAACCTTTGGAAAATCAGATCGACCCAGCCGCCGAAGAAGCCCTGCACCGCGCCGGCGGTGACGCCGATCACCGAGGAGATCGACGACAGCAGCAGCCCGAACAGAACCGAGATGCGGAAGCCGTAGATCAGCCGCGCGACGACGTCGCGGCCCTGATCGTCGGTGCCGAGCCAGTTCGTCTCCAGCCCCGCGCAGCCCGCGTCGACCGGCTTGTTGTGTCTGGCGAGGGCGGCCTTGCACTCATCCTCGCTCAGCGCCCATGTCGGCGGCGAGGGCCGGGGCTGGCGGCGACAGATTGCGCGTGCGGTAGGAGTAGCGGATCGGCGGCCAGATCATCCAGCCCTTCGACTCGATCTCCTGAGCGATGACGGGATCGCGATAGTCAGTCGTCGCAAGAAACCCGCCGAACTTCTCCTCCGGATAGTCGACGAGCGCCGGGAACAGCAGTTCGCCCTTGTAGGAGGCGACGAGCGGCTTGTCGTTGGCGATGAGTTCGGCGCAGAGCGACAGGCCGAACAGCGCAAGGAAGAGCCAGAACGACCACCAGCCGCGCCGGTTGCGCTTGAAATTGTCGAGCCGCCGCCGGTTGATCGGCGTCAGCTTCAGCCACGGCTTGCGCGCCGGCGCCCGCGCGCCGTCTCGCGGCGTTCGGTTCCGTGTCGCGCGCCCACGCTCACACCTCGCGCGTCTCGAAATCGATCCGCGGATCGATCCAGGTGTAGGTGAGGTCGGACACGAGATTCACGACGAGGCCGATCAGGGCGAAGATGAACAGATTGGCGAACACCACCGGATAGTCGCGGTTGAGGATCGCCTCGTAGGAAAGCAGCCCCAGCCCGTCGAGCGAGAAGATCGTCTCGATCAGCAGCGAGCCGGTGAAGAAGGCGTGCACGAAGGCGCCCGGAAAGCCGGCGATGACGATCAGCATGGCGTTGCGGAAGACGTGCCCGTACAGCACCTGCCGCTCGGTCAGCCCCTTCATCCGCGCGGTCTGCACATATTGCTTGCGGATCTCGTCGAGGAAGGAGTTCTTGGTCAGGAAGGTCGAGGTCGCGAAGGCGCCGAGCGTCATCGCGAACACGGGCAGCGCGATGTGCCAGAAGTAATCGAGGATGCGCGCCGGCCACGCCATCTCCGCCCAGGTCTCGGAGGTCAGCCCGCGCAGCGGGAAGATGCTCCAGAACGAGCCGCCGGCGAACAGCAGCAGCAGCATGATCGCGAACAGGAACGAGGGAATCGCATAGCCGACGATGATGACGCCCGATGTCCAGGTGTCGAAGGGCGAGCCGTCCCGCACCGCCTTGCGGATGCCGAGCGGGATCGAGATGAGGTAGGAGAGCAGTGTCATCCACAGCCCGAGCGAGATCGAGACCGGCATCTTCTCCTTGATCAGTTGCAGGACGGAGGCGTCGCGGTAGTAGCTCTTGCCGAAGTCGAAGGTCGCGTAGTTGCGGATCATGAGCAGGAAGCGCTCATGCGCCGGCTTGTCGAAGCCGAACTGCTTTTCCAGTTCGGCGATGAATTTCGGGTCGAGCCCCTGCGCGCCGCGATACTTCGAGCCGGCGTCGCCGGCCGCCGCTTGCGCTTGCGCCTGCGCGCCGATGTCGGCGCCTCCGCCCGAGACGCGCGAGGAGGCGCCCTGATCGAGCCCCTGCAATTGCGCGATGATGCGCTCCACCGGGCCGCCCGGCGCGAACTGCACGATGGTGAAGGAGATGAGCATGATCCCCAGGATCGTCGGGATCATCAGCAGCAGTCTGCGGGCGATGTAGGCGATCATCCGGCGAGCCCGATGCGTTTGGCCTTCTCGGCGTCCCAGCGCCACAGATCGGGCGCGCCGCTGCCGTAGCGCGGCCGCGTCGCGGGACGCGCATAGGCGTCCCAATAGGCGACCCACGCCTCGTCGCGGAACCACATCGGAATCCAGTAGCGCCCGGCGCGCAGCAGCCGGTCGAGCGCGCGCGCCGCCGTGTGCACCTCGATCTTCGTCTTCGCGTTGGCGATGATCTCGACCATTGCGTCGATAGCCGGGTCGCGCACGCCGGCGACGTTGCGCGAGCCGGGCGTCTCGGCGGCCTTCGTCGAGAACACGTTGCGCAGCTCGACGCCAGGATTGACCGAGCCGCCAAGCGCCATCGAGATCATGTCGAAATCGAACCCGTCCAGCCGGCGGCGATACTGCGCGGCGTCGACGATGCGCGATTGCGCGGCGATGCCGAGCTTCTTCAGATTCGCCTGGAAGGGCTGCGTGTGCGGCTGCAGCGCGGGCGAGGAATCGAGGAACTCGATCTCGAACGGCTTGCCGCTCGGCAGCTTCAGCACGCCGCCCTCGCGCTTGCAGCCGGCCGCGCGCAGCAGCTCGTCCGCCTTGCGCAGGAGCGTGCGGTCGCTTCCCGAACCGTCGCTCACGGGGGGAACCCACGGTTCGCCGAACGCCTCGTCGGGAACCTTGCCGCGGAAGGGCTCGAGCAGCGTCAGCTCCTCCGCCGTCGGCGGGCCCTTCGCCTGCATGTCGGAATTCTGGAAGAAGGAATGCAGGCGCTTGTAGGCGCCGTACATGATGTTGGCGTTCGTCCATTCGAAATCGAACGCGTAGGCGAGCGCCTCGCGGATGCGCGGATCGGCGAACATCTCGCGCCGCGTGTTGAAATACCAGCCTTGCGAAGAGATCGGCTTGCCGTCCGGCAGCGTCTCCTTCCTCACCTTCCCCTCGCGGATCGCGGGGAAGTCGTAGGCCGTGTTCCACAGTCGCGAGGTGTATTCCTCGTTGAAGGTCACGACGCCGCTCTTGAACGCCTCGAAGGCGGCCTGCCGCTCGCGGAAATATTCGTAGCGGATGCGGTCGAAATTGTTCAGCCCGACATTCACCGGCAGCGCCGCGCCCCAATAGTCCTTGACGCGCTCGAACTCGATGTAGCGACCGGTCTCGAACCGCCCGAGCTTGTAGGCGCCCGAGCCGAGCGGCGCCTCGAGCGTCGCCGCCTCGAAGTCGCGGCCCTTCCACCAGTCCTCCGAGAAGATCGGCATGCCGGCGACGATCAGATGCGCGTCGCGCGTGCGGGTCGGCTGGAAGCGCACGAGGACAACGTCGTCCGCCTCGGCGCTCGCGCCGTCCATTTCGGAGAGCATCATCCGGTAGACCGGGTGGCCCTTCGTCTTCAGCGTCGTCAGCGAGAAGGCGACGTCGCGCGCGGTCAGGCGCGAGCCGTCGTGGAAGCGCGCCTCCGGCCGCAGCAGGAACCGGTATTCGAGCCTGTCCGCCGAGATGCGCACGGCGTGCGCGACCAGCCCGTAGGCGGCGTCCGGCTCGTCCCCCGACCCCGCCATCAGCGAGTCGTAGGTCATGCCCATGCCGGCCGCCCCGTCGCCCTTGAACGTGAAGATGTTCAGCGTGTCGAAGGTCTCGAAATTCTGGTTGCCGGACGCCTGCTTGATCTGCAGCGTCAGCAGCCCGCCCTTCGGCGAGGCGGGGTCGACATAGGGGAAATGCGGAAAGTCGGCCGGCAGGGCGAGATCGCCGAAGGTCGACAGGCCGTGCGTCTCGATCCCGCCGCCGGCGGCCTGCGCCGCCGCCGGCGACAGCCGGAGCGCGCCCGAGGCGGCGGTCGCGGCGGCGATGCCGAGCGCGTGACGACGGGTGATGCGGATCAAACGCGAAATCCTCTGCTCGGCCGCCCGGGCGCGGCTGATGCGGGAATGATTCGCCGGATTATGGTGTTTTTTGGCGTCCGCGCCAGTTTGCGCCCCCTGCCGACAAGCGAACGGCCGGGCGAGCCCGGCCGTCGGCAGAATCGTTCGGGCGCGGCCCGCTTACTTCGGCAGATCGACCGGCGCGTCGGCGAGCGAGCGCAGATAGACGAGAATGTCGGCGCGCTTGCCCGGATCCTTCTCGCCCGCATAGGCCATCTTGTTGCCCGGGATCGCCTTCTTCGGATCGGCGATATAGGCGTCGAGCGTGTCGAACGCCCAGTTTCCGCCATGGCCCTTCATCGCGTCGGAATAGGCGAAGCCCTCATGCCCGCCGACCTTGCGGCCGATCACGCCGTAAAGGTTCGGGCCGACCTTGTTGGCGCCGCCCTTGTCGAAGGTGTGGCAGGCCGCGCAGACCTTGGCGGCGCTTTCGCCCTTCTTGGCGTCGGCCTTGGCCAGCAGCGCCGGCAGCGGTTCGGCGGCGGGCGCCGCGCCCTTGGCGGCGGCGGGCGCGGCCTCGCCGGCCGGGAGCGCGTAGCCGGGCTTGGCGGGCGTGTCGGCCGACACGAGAACGTTGGCGAACATTCCGATCAGCATCGTCCCGGCCAGCGTGCCCAGCACGATGCCGGAGGCCTTGATCAGATTGTAAGAATTCATCCCGCGCTCTCCGCCCGCTCAGCCCGCTGTTCGTGCGCCTGTGATTAGCCGCTTTGCCCGGCGGTTGGCAACTCGTATCGCCGGTCAGTATAAGCGCCCAACCTCCTCCTTTACGCCAGTCCGGGCCGCGAGCCGGCGCCGGCGTCGGCCCGGACCCCGCGAACATGCGCCCCATCGTCCTCATCCCCGCCCGCATGGCCTCGACGCGCCTGCCCGACAAGCCGCTGGCCGACATCGCCGGCGCGCCGATGATCGTGCAGGTCTGGCGGCGGGCGATGGAGGCCGATGTCGGCCCCGTGGTCGTCGCGGCCGACGACGCCCGCATCGTCGCCGCGGTCGAGGCCGCCGGCGGCCGCGCGGTGATGACCGGCGACCACCACCAGTCCGGCTCCGACCGCATCTTCGAGGCGCTGAACCTCGTCGATCCCGACGGCGCGCACGATGTCGTCGTCAACGTGCAGGGCGACCTGCCGACCATCGAGCGCGAGGCGGTGAGGGCGGCCGTCGCCCCCCTCGCCGAGCCGGCGGTGGACATCGCCACCCTCGGCGCGATCATCACGCGCGAGGCGGAGAAGACCGAGCCGAGCGTCGTCAAGATCGTCGGCTCGAACCTCGCCCCGCGCCGCCTGCGCGCGCTCTATTTCACGCGCGCCGCCGCGCCCTGGGGCGAGGGGCCGCTCGTCCACCACATCGGCCTCTACGCCTATCGCCGCGCCGCGCTCGCCCGCTTCGTGGCGCTGCCGCCCTCGCCGCTGGAGAAGCGCGAGAAGCTCGAACAGTTGCGCGCGCTCGAGGCCGGCATGCGCATCGACGCCGAGATCGTCGACGTCGTGCCGCTCGGCGTCGATACGCCCGCAGATCTGGCGCGCGCCCGCGCCATGCTCGCTTCGTGAGGATTGAGATGACCGCCCAACGCATCGCCTATCAGGGCGAACCCGGCGCCAATTCCGACATCGCCTGCCGCGACGTCTATCCCGATTGGGAGCCCTTGCCCTGCGCCACCTTCGAGGAGGCGCTGGGCGCGATCCGCGACGGCGCCGCCGATCTCGGCATGATCCCGATCGAGAACTCGATCGCCGGCCGCGTCGCCGACATCCATCACCTTCTGCCGGCCTCCGGCCTGCACATCGTCGGCGAGTATTTTTTGCCGATCCGCTTCCAGTTGCTCGGCCTGCCCTCGGCCAGCCTCGATTCGATCCGCGACGTCTACAGCCACGTTCACGCGCTCGGCCAGTGCCGCAAGATCATCCGCCAGCTCGGCCTGCGCGGCCATGTCGCCGGCGACACGGCCGGATCGGCCCGTCAGGTGGCGGAATGGGGCGATCCCTCCAAGGCCTCGCTGGCGACGCGCCTCGCTGGCGAGATCTACGGGCTGAAGACGCTCGTCGCCGACGTCGAGGACGAGAAGCACAACACGACGCGCTTCGTCGTCTTGTCCAGGACGCCGGACTGGGCGGAGCCGCAGGGGCCCGCGCCGCTCGTCACCACCTTTGTCTTCCGCGTCCGCAACGTGCCGGCCGCGCTCTACAAGGCGCTCGGCGGCTTCGCCACCAACGGCGTCAACATGACCAAGCTCGAGAGCTACATGGTCGACGGCGAATTCACCGCGACGCAGTTCCTCGCCGACGTCGACGGCCATCCCGACGATCCGGGCCTGCGCCACGCTTTCGACGAGCTCGGCTTCTTCACCAAGGAAATGCGCATTCTCGGCGTCTATCCCGCCCACCCCTACCGCATCGAGTCGCAGAAGGCGGCCGAGTGAGGGTTCGCGTCCACCCCGCGACGCCGGGCGACGCGGAGGACGCCGCGCGCCTGCATTGCGAGAGCTGGCGGGCGACCTATCGCGGCCTCCTGCCCGAGGCGCTGATCGACGCGCTGACGGTCGAACGCCGGCAGGCGCAATGGCGCGACTGGCTGGCGCGCGGCGAGGACGGGCTGTTCGTCGCCGAGGACGAAGGCGAGGCTCTCGCCGGCATCCTGCGCGTCGCCCCGGCGGAGGGGACGGCCGCGCAGGGCGCGGAAACCGAGATCGACCTCCTGCATGTGCGCGCCGACCTGCAGGGGCGCGGCGTCGGCGCCGCCTTGCTGCGCGCCGGCGCGCGCTGGGCGGCGCGCGAGCGCCCCGGCCCGGTCGGCCTGTGGGTCATCGCCGGCAACGAGCGCGCCGCGCGCGTCTACGCCCGCCTCGGCGCCCGGCGGGGCCTGACCCGCGCGCACGCCTTGCTGGGCCACGGCTTCAACGAGACGGCCTGGCTGTGGGACGACGCGGCCGATCTGGCGCGCCGGGCCTCGCGGGTCTCCGTTCGACCCGCGGCGGCGGCCGATCTTGATGGAATCGCCGAAATTCATTGGCGCGGCTGGGAGGAGGCCTATCGCGGCCAAGTGCCGGACGCGCTGCTCGACGCGACCACGCTGGAGCTGCGCCGCAGCCAGTGGCCCGGCTGGTTCGCGGCGCGCGGCGAAGCTGGCGGCCTCTATGTCGCCGAAGGCGACGGTGGGCTGCTCGGCTACGTCTCGGCCGGGCCGGCGCGGGAGATCGCGGCGGACGGGGCGGCCAGCGAGATCATGATGCTCTATGTCCGCGCCGCCGGACAGGGGGGCGGCGTCGGCCGCGCCTTGACGGCGGCCGCCGCGCGCTGGGCGGCGCAGGCCGCGCCCGGCTCGCTCGGCCTCTGGGTCGTCGTCGGCAACGCGCCGGCCCGCGCCTTCTACGAGCGCCTTGGCGGCCGGCCGGGGCGGGAGCGGCGCGAGATCGTGCGCGGCCATCCGATCGACGAGATCGCCTATCTCTGGGACGACGCCGGAGAGCTCGCCCGCCGCGCGGCGGGCTGAGGGGGCGCCCGGCGCGGCAAATCTGTGCAATGATGTCGCGGTCGGCCTGCTGTGGCGAGGCTGCGGCGCCGACGTTCCGCCCCCGCGCGGACGAACCGAAGCGCCTCTCTCATGACAAACCCGGAGCATTACGCGGCCGCGCGCGCCGCGGGCCGCCTCAATCTCGTTCCCTTCGTCTCGGTCGATCACATGATGGCGCTGTTGCGCGCCGAGGGCGTCGGCCGCGCCCTCGAGGAGATCGCCGCCCATGTCGAGGCCGATTTCCTGCGCTGGCCCGATTTCGAGAAGACGCCGCGCCTCGCCTCGCATTCGCTCGAGGGCGTGATCGAGCTGATGCCGACGACGGACGGGCGCGACTACGCCTTCAAATACGTCAACGGCCACCCCAAGAACCTGCGCGACGGCTTGCAGACCGTCACCGCCTTCGGCGTGCTGGCGGACGTGGCGACGGGCTATCCCGCGCTGCTCTCCGAAATGACCATCCTCACCGCGCTGCGCACGGCGGCGGTCTCCGCCCTCGCCGCCCGCGCGCTGGCGCGGCCGGAGTCGCGCGTGATGGCGGTGGTCGGCAACGGCGCGCAGGCCGAGTTCCAGATCCTCGCCTTCCGCCGGCTCACCGGCGTGCGCGAGGCGCGCCTGTTCGATCTCGACCCCTGGGCGAGCGAGAAATGCCTGCGCAATCTCGCCGGATTCGACATTCGCGCCACGGTCGCGCGAACGATCGAGGAGGCGGTGGAGGGCGCCGACGTCATCACCACGGTGACCGCCGACAAGTCGCGCGCCGCCATCCTGACCGACAACATGGTCGGCGCCGGCCAGCACCTCAACGCCGTCGGCGGCGACTGCCCCGGCAAGACGGAGCTGCATCCCGACATTCTGCGCCGCGCCGACATCTTCGTGGAGCATCCCGAGCAGACCCGCATCGAGGGCGAGATCCAGCAGCTCGCGCCCGATCACCCGGTGACGGAGCTATGGCGCGTGCTGGCCGGGCAGGCGCCGGGCCGGCGCTCGCGCGAAGCGATCACGCTGTTCGATTCGGTCGGCTTCGCCATCGAGGATTTTTCCGCGCTGCGCTGGCTGCGCGGCAAGGTCGCCGCCGGCGCGCCCTGTCTGCAGATCGATCTGCTCGCCGATCCGGACGAGCCGCGCGATCTGTTCGGCATGGTGCGCCGCGCCGGGCTTCAGCCGGACTGAAGCCCGCTCACGCCTCGCGATAGAGATGCGCGCGGCCGCGAAAGTCGGTGAGCTCCCAGAGCCCCTCGTCGAGCGGCCGCGCCGCCGCGCTGTCGAGCGCGACCTTGCCGTGGCCGCCCGGAATGTCGAGCACATAGGTCGGCTGGGCGAGGCCCGAGACGCGCCCGCGCAGGCCGCGCACGAGCGCCAGCCCGCGCGCGATCGGCAGGCGGAAATGCCCCGTTCCCGGCGCAAGGTCGGGATGGTGCAGATAGTAGGGCTTGGCCCCGGCCGCGACGAAGGCCCGCATCAGCGCCGCCAGCGTGTCGGCGTCGTCGTTGACGCCGGCGAGCAGCACCGACTGGCTGAGAAGCATGATCCCCGCGTCGGCGAGCCGCCGCAGCGCCGCGCGGGCCGCGGGCGTGAACTCGCGCGGATGGTTGGCGTGCGCGGCGACGGCGACGGTCTTGCCGCGCGCGCGGATCGGCCCGGCGAGGGCGGCGACGAAATCGTCCGTCACCCGCTCCGACGTCGCCACCGGCACGCGGCTGTGGGCGCGGATCGTCGCGACATGCGGGATCTCGGCCAGCGCGCCGACGAGCGCGCCGATGCGCGCCGGCGTCAACCCCAGCGGATCGCCGCCCGTGAGGATGACCTCGCGAATGTCCGAATGCGCCCGGAAATAGTCGAGCGCGGCGGCGATCTCGCCCCGCGACAGCGCGGCCTGCGCCCCCGGACCCACCACCTCCCGGCGAAAGCAGAACCGGCAATAGACCGGGCAGACGAGGGTTGGCGCGAACAGCGCCCGGTCGGGATAGCGATGCACCACGCCGCGCGTCGGGGAATGAACGCCGTCGCCGATCGGATCGGCCAGCTCCTGCGGCCGCGCCTGAAGTTCGCGCGGGTCCGGGATGAACTGCCGCGCGATGGGGTCGGCCGCGTCCGTGGGGTCGATCAGGGCTGCGGACGTTGCCGACACGGCGACCGCGTAGCGCGCCGCCACCTCCTCCAGCGCCGCCGCGCGTTCCGGCGCGATCAGCCCGGCGCGGGCGAGCGCGGCCGGGTCGCGAAGCGTGCGGACGGGGCGGGAGGCGGACATGCGCGCCCTCTTGCGGCCCGCCTCGCCGCCGCGTCAAGCGTCCGGGGCGACGGAACGATGCGCGCCGCCGGCGGTTTCCTCATCAGTGCTATCAGGAGACGCGCCATGTCCGAATTCCGTCAGGAGACCCCCGTCGAGAAAACGCCGGTCGCCCGCACGCCCGATCAGGCCGGGCAGGGCCTGCGCGCCGGGCTGATCTATGTTCTGGGCGCGGGGCTCGCGCTCGCCGCGGCGGTCGGCGCGCTGATGCTGGCGGCGGGCTGAGCGGTCAGTCCGGCGTCCATTGGACGTCGGCGACCGTCTGCGCCCCGGTCGCCAGCATGACGAGCCGGTCGAAGCCGAGCGCCGCGCCGCTGGCCGGCGGCATCTGCGCCAGCGCGGCCAGAAAATCCTCGTCGAGCGGATAGCGCTCGCCATAGATGCGCTGCTTCTCGTCCATATCCGCCAGAAAGCGCCGGCGCTGCTCGGCCGGGTCCGTCAGTTCGCCGAAGGCGTTGGCGAGCTCGACGCCGCAGACATAGAGCTCGAACCGCTCGGCGAAGCGCCGATCCTCCGGCTTCGGCCGCGCCAGCGCCGCCTCGCTGACCGGATAGTCGGTCAGGATCGTCGGCCGCCCGCCGCCCAGATGCGGCTCGATCCGCTCCGACAGGATTTTCGAGAACAGGTCCGACCAGCCGTCGTCCGGCGTCGTCCGCACGCCGATGCGCGCCGCCGCGGCGGCCAGCGCGCCGCGCGGATCGGGCGAGGCGTCGGGCAGGGCGGCGGCGAGATCGACGCCGGCGTGTCTCGCGAAAGCTTCGACGAGGCTGAGCCGCTCCGGCTCGGCGGCGAGATCGCAGACGCGGCCGCGAAACCGCGCCTCGTGGGTCAATCCCGCCTGCGCCGCCAGCCGCAGGATCGCCGCGCAATCGGCCATCAGCGCCGCATAGGGCGCGCCGGCGCGATACCATTCCAGCATCGCAAATTCGTTGGCGTGCAGGCCCGAGCCCTCGCGGTTCCGGTAGACGGGCGCGAGCGCGAAGATGCGCGCCTCGCCGGCCGCCAGCAGCTTCTTCATCGCGAATTCCGGCGAGGTGTGCAGCCACAGCTCCCGCCGCGCCCCGTCGAGGCCGATCGCCTCGGTGCGAAACCCGTGCAGATGCGTCTCGTTGCCGGGCGAGGCCTGCAAGGCGGCCGGCTCCACTTCGACGAAGGCCTCGTCCGCGAACCAGCCGCGCAGCGCGGCCGCGATCCGGGCGCGGGCGATGAGCCGCGGGCGGCGGGCCGCGTGCCGCTCCTTCGACCACCATCGCGACATGCAGGCCCCCGGCGCTGGCGTTCGGACGGGAAATCGGCTAAGCGCAGGCCCGATTCCGGCGGGCAGGGGTAGCCTTTCCGCCTTTCCCCGTCATGTCGAAAATCGAGGTCCGTCCGTGAGAGTCATCGCGAGCTCCCTTCGCAAGGGCAATGTCGTCGAGAAGGACGGCCAGCTGTTCATCGTGCTCAGCGCCGAGAGCTTCTTCCCCGGCAAGGGCACGCCGACGACGCAGGTCGACATGCGCCGCATGTCGGACGGCGTGAAGGTCTCCGAGCGCTACAAGACGACCGAGCAGGTCGAGCGCGCCCATGTCGAGGATCACGACTTCTCCTTCCTGTATCAGGACGGCGACGGCTACCACTTCATGAACCAGGACAACTACGAGCAGCTCGCGGTGTCCGAGGACGTGGTCGGCGACAAGGGCCAGTGGCTGCAGGAAGGCATGGTCTGCATCCTGTCGACCTTCGACGGCAATGCGGTGGCGATCCAGCTGCCCCAGCGCGTGACGCTGGAGGTGATGGAGACCGAGCCGGTGACGAAGGGGCAGACGGCCTCCTCCTCCTACAAGCCCGCCAAGATGTCGAACGGCGCGCGCGTCATGGTGCCGCCGCACATCACCGCCGGCACCCGCATCGTGGTGCTGACGGAAGACGGCAGCTACGCCGAGCGCGCCAAGGACTGACGCGCCGGACCGCGAGCCTCCGGCTCGCTTTAGCGCCTCTTTGCGAGCCGGAGGCTCGCGTTCCAGGACGCCCGCACGGACCGCGAGCCTCTGGCTCGCTTCTGCGCCCCCTTTGCGAGCCGGAGGCTCGCGTTCCGGCGCGCCGCTCACGCCTCCGCGTGGCTCGCCGCCTCGATCGCCGCGCGTTCGTCGGCCCGGCCGGCGCCGTTGAAGAACAGGTTCAGCACGACCGCCGCCACGGCGGCGAGCAGGATGCCGGATTCGAGCAGCGGGTGCAGCCCGTGCGGCAGCTGCTTGAAGAAGTTCGGCGCGACCAGCGGGATCATGCCGAAGCCGACCGATACGGCGACGATATAGAGATTGTTGCGGTTGCCCTTGAAGTCGACGCCCGCGAGGATGCGCGCGCCGGTGGCCGCCACCATGCCGAACATCACGATTCCCGCCCCGCCGAGCACAGCCTGCGGCACCGCCTCGACCAGCGCGCCGAGCTTGGGGATCAGACCCATCGCCAGCAGGATGACGCCGCCCGCCACCGCAACGAAGCGCGAGCGCACGCCGGTGACGCCGACGAGCCCGACATTCTGCGAGAAGCTCGTATAGGGGAACGTGTTGAACACGCCCCCGATGATCGTGCCGAGACCGTCGGCGCGCAGGCCCTTCGTCAGCGACGCCTGATCGACCTTGCGGCCCGTCATCTCGCCGAGGGCGAGGAACATGCCCGTCGATTCGATCATCACCACGATCATCACCAGGCACATGGTGACGATAGAGAAGATCTCGAATTTCGGCGCGCCGAAATGGAAGGGCGTCACCAGCGCGAACCATCCGGCGCGGCCCACCGCGTCGAAATTCATCATGCCGAAGGCGCCGGCGACGAGGCAGCCGATCACGATGCCCGCGAGCACCGCGACGTTCTGCAGGAATCCGCGCGCGAACCTGGTGATGCCGAGCACGACGAGCAGCACGAAGCCGGCGATGGCGAGCCCGCCGGGCGCGCCGTAATTAGGGTTCGGATTGTCGATGAGGCGCAGCTTGCCCTCGATCATCGCGGTGATGAAGGCCGGCCCTCCAGCCGCCCACTGGATGCCGACGCGCATCAGCGAGACGCCGATGACGAGGATGATCGTCCCCGTCACCACGGGCGGGAAGAAACGCAGCATCCGGCTGACGAGCGGCGAGATGACGAGCCCGAACACGCCGGCCGCGATCACCGCGCCGAACACGCCGGTGATGCCGAGATCGCCGGTCTTGCCGATGGCGATCATCGGCGTGACGGAGGCGAAGGTGACGCCCATCATCACCGGAAGGCGGATGCCGACGCCCGGCAGGCCCCAGGCCTGAATGAGCGTCGCCACGCCGCAGGCGAAAAGGTCCGCGCTGATAAGGAACGCCACGTCCTGCGGCTGTAGCCCGAGCGCTCGGCCGACGATGAGCGGCACCGCCACCGCGCCCGCATACATGACGAGCACATGCTGCAGGCCGAGCGCCGCGAGCCGCGGCGCCGGCAACATCTCGTCGACATGATCTTTCGTGGAAACCGCGTCTGTCGCCGCCATCCCGACCCCCTCCGGCCTGTGGCGGGCGCCATGCAAGCGCCGCGCCGGGCGAGCCTGTCACGGCTTTGGCGCGGCGTCTCCCCCTCTGGCGCGTCGGCGCAGCGGATTTTGGCGACTCGCCCTCCCGATGCGGAGCCCCAAATGGTTGACCGAAGCGGCCGCCGCGCTCAGTCGCGATCGGTCAGCGCATGGGCGATGTCGATGAGGAGCGGGGTGAGCATCAAGACCGCGAACCCGCCGACCGCCACATACATCGCCAACGCGACCTGCGCGGGCGTCGCGACGAGGAGCGCCGCATGGCGCAGGGCGATGGCCGCGAGATAAGCGAGGGCGAGCGCCGACGCCGCCGCGATCCATCGCCGGCGTCTGGCGAAGTCGACGATGCGCGCGCCGAGCAGGAACAGTCCGAAACTCGGCAGCAACGGCGGCAGGAGGACGATCCAACTCAGCGCCAGCACGAGGCGCGCGCCGATCTGGCTTCGCCGGGCGATCGCCTGACGCGCAAAGCGCCGCGTGCGCCGCAGGTCGCCCTGCTCGAAGGCGAGAGCCGCGAGGTCCACCATTTCCTGTCCGGCCAGCGGCGAATCGAGATGGATCCGCGCCGCAGCGTCGAGGTTTCCGGCGGCCTTGGCCGCGTGAAACGCCTCGTTCGCCGCCCGCGCGGCCGCGAAGAAGTCCTCACTCTCGGTCATCGCGCGTCCGCAGCCATGGCTCTCCCCGGGAGCATGGACGGGCCGGGCTTAATGGCGGGTTGCGCCCTGCGGGCGCGTCGGCGCTCAGATTTTCAGCAGCATGAGCGTCGAGCTGGCGCTGGCGCACAGGCGTCCTGCGTCGTCGACCAACCGGGCCTCGGCGTAGCCGATGCGCGAGCCCAGATTGACGACCGTTCCCTCGGCGATCACATGGCCGACGGTGAGCAGCACCGGGCGGTGGTAGGCGACCTTGAGCTCCAGCGTCGAGCAGGTGCGCCCGGCGTCGAGCTTGGAGATGACGGCGTAGCCGCAGGCCATGTCGAGCAGGCTGGCGGCGAAGCCCCCCTGCACGACGCCGTTGGTGTTGGCCAGATGCGCGCCGGGCGGCGCTTTCAGCGCCACGCGCCCGTCCTGCGCCTCGACGATGCTCATGCCGAGCGTCGTCGCCATGCCGGGCTGGCGGTCGGACGTCATCATCGCGCGCAGCCGCTCGAGGCCGGTCAGATGTTCGCCGAGTTCCCGCATCAGGCTCATCTCAGGCCCCTCCCGACCCCTGCATAGCAAAACGGCGCCCCGAGGGGCGCCGTCGCGAACGGCGGGGGGGGGTTCGCCTGGGGCGGCCGTATCCTTCGCTCTCACGCCGCCGTGTCCTTGGCGGCGCGCTCGGCCTTCTTGCGGTCGTTGGGGTCGAGCATCGTCTTGCGCAGGCGGATCGACTTCGGCGTCACCTCGACCAGTTCGTCGTCGCCGATATAGGCGAGCGCCTTCTCCAGCGTCATGCGGATCGGCGGGGTGAGACGCACCGCCTCGTCCTTGCCGGCGGCGCGGATGTTGGTGAGCTTCTTGCCCTTCAGCACGTTCACTTCGAGATCGTTGTCGCGCGTGTGCTCGCCGACGATCATGCCCTGATACACCTTCCAGCCGGGCTCGATCATCATCGGGCCGCGATCCTCGAGGTTCCACAGCGCATAGGCGACGGCCTCGCCCTGATCGTTGGAGATGAGGACGCCGTTGCGCCGGCCCTGGATGTCGCCCTTGTAGGGCGCGTAATCGTGGAACAGGCGGTTCATGATCGCCGTGCCGCGCGTGTCGGTCAGCAACTCGCCCTGATAGCCGATGAGGCCGCGGGTCGGAGCGTAGAACACGAGGCGCTGGCGATTGCCGCCGGAGGGGCGCATCTCGACGAGCTCGGCCTTGCGCTCGCTCATCTTCTGCACGACGACGCCGGAATGTTCCTCGTCGACGTCGATGACGACTTCCTCGATCGGCTCCAGCGTCTCGCCGTCGTCGCTCTTCTGGTAGACGACGCGCGGGCGCGAAATGCCAAGCTCGAAGCCCTCGCGGCGCATCGTCTCGATCAGGATCGCGAGCTGCAATTCGCCGCGCCCGGAGACGACATAGGCGTCCGAATTGGGGGCCGAGTCGACGCGCAGCGCGACATTGCCCTCGGCTTCCTTGAACAGCCGGTCACGGATGACGCGGCTCGTCACCTTGTCGCCCTCGGTGCCGGCGTACGGCGAATCGTTGACGAGGAAGGTCATGGAGAGCGTCGGCGGATCGATGGGCTGGGCCTGCAACGGCTCGCTCACGTCGAGCGCCGCGAGCGTGTCGGCGACGTTGAACTTCTCGAGGCCCGCGATGGCGATGATGTCGCCGGCCTCGGCCTCTTCGATGGGCTGACGCTCGATGCCGCGGAAGGCGAGGATCTTCGAGACGCGGCCCTGTTCGACGACATTGCCCTTGCGGTCGAGCACGCGCACCGGCTGGTTCGGCTTCACGCTGCCGGCGAAGACGCGGCCGGTGATGATGCGGCCAAGATAGGGGTTGGCCTCGAGCAGCGTGCCGAGCATGCGGAAGCCGCCGTCCTCCACCTGCGGCGGCGCGACATGGCGCAGCACGAGGTCGAACAGCGGGCCCATGCCGTCCTGAGGCCCCTCCGGGCTCTCGGCCATCCAGCCCTGCTTGGAGGAGCCGTAGAGGATCGGGAAGTCGAGCTGCTCGTCGCTGGCGTCGAGCGCGGCGAACAGGTCGAACACCTCGTTGATGACCTCGCTCGGCCGGGCGTCGTGCTTGTCCACCTTGTTGATGGCGACGATGGGCTTCAGGCCCATCTTCAGCGCCTTGCCGACGACGAATTTGGTCTGCGGCATCGGCCCTTCGGCCGCGTCGACCAGCACGATGGCGCCGTCCACCATGGAGAGGATGCGCTCCACCTCGCCGCCGAAATCGGCGTGGCCGGGCGTGTCGACGATGTTGATGCGCACGTCCTTCCAGACGACCGAGGTCGCCTTGGCCAGAATGGTGATGCCGCGCTCCTTTTCGAGATCGTTGGAATCCATCACGCGCTCGGCGACGCGCTGGTTGTCGCGGAAGGCGCCGGAGGCCTGCAGCAGCTTGTCGACGAGCGTCGTCTTGCCGTGGTCGACATGGGCGATGATGGCGATGTTGCGTCGGTTTCACGGGTGCCCCCGGCTCGGCAACGGGAACGGGGCGCATACGCCCGCGGCCCCCCCCCGCGCCGGGGCCCCGGGCCGGGCCGGATTGGCAGCGCCGCCTGTAGGCGATCCGGGCCGGCTTGACAACGCCCGGGGCCGGGCGGGGCCGAGCGGGCGTGACAGCTCGGTCACGGGTCGGTCACGCGGCCGGGCGGAGGCTTGCCTCGCGATGTTCGCCAACCGAGGGAGGAATGCATGTCGCGTCTGACGCTCGCCGTGGTCGCCGCCGGCCTGTTCGCCACGCCCGCCGTCGCCGTCGAGATCCTGAAGCAGGAGCCCGCCAAGGGCGCCCTTCGCTATGGCGAGAGCGTCCTCGTCGACAATGGCAAATGCCCGAAAGGGCAGGTCCAGAAGGTCGTCGGCGGCCAGTGGGGCGCGGCGCAGGCGCGCCGCAGCACCGCCGCGACCATCCCGCGCGCCTATTCCTGCGTCCCCCGGCCGTGACGCTCAGATGATGCGCGAGCGGATCGTCGAGGTGACGACTTCCGTGACGATCACCACGGCGAAGATGACGCCGAGGATCAGGCCGACCTGATCCCAGTAGAGATTGTTCAGGGCGGCGTCGAGCGCGACGCCGATGCCGCCCGCACCGACGAGGCCGAGCACGGCGGACTCGCGGATGTTGATGTCCCAGCGCAGCAGCGCCACCGACCAGAAGGCCGGCTCCACCTGCGGCCAGTAGCCCTTGACGAGGATCATCGAGCGCGGCGCGCCGGCGGCGGTCAGCGCCTCGATCGGGCCGGGCTGCGCCTCCTCGAGCGCCTCGCCGAACAGCTTGCCGACGAAGCCGATGGAGCGGAACGCGATCGACAGCACGCCGGAGAGCGCGCCGGGCCCGAAGATCGCGACGAACAGCAGCGCCCAGATCAGCGAATTCACCGAGCGCGAGGACACGAAGATGAACTGCGCGATGAAATTCAGGATCGGGTTCGAGGTGAAGTTGCGCGCCGCCAGAAACGACAGCGGCAGGGCGAGCACGATCGCCATGATCGTGCCGAGCGTTGCGATATGGAACGTCTCGATCAGCGCGTCGTGCACGGCCTTGGGATAGAACGACCAGTCGAACGGCCACATGCGGCGGAAGAGGTCCGCGGTCTGTTCCGGCGCGTCGTAGAGAAACTCCGGAATGATGTCGACCGCCTTCATCGACCAGACGACGGCCGCCGCGGTGAGGATGTAGAGCATCGAGCGCGCGATGCGCTCGGTCGGCGAGAAGCGCGTCCAGACGCGCGGCGCGCGGGCGGCGGCGTCCGTCATTGGAAGATCCTGCGGATGCGGCCGGAGACGAGCTCGGCGACCATGATGATCGCGATGATGATGATCAGGATCGTCAGCACCACGTCGTAGTCGAACCGCTGATAGGCGGTGAACAGCGGCGCGCCGATGCCGCCGCCGCCGACGATGCCCACCATCGTCGAGTTCCGGATGTTGGAATCGAACTGGTAGACGGTGAGGCCGACGAAGCGCGCCATCACCTGCGGAAACACCGCCATGACGAGCACGTTCCAGAAGTTCGCGCCGGTGGCGCGCACCGCCTCCACCTGCTTTGGGTTCATCTCCTCGACGACTTCGGCGAACAGTTTGGAGACGAAGCCCAGCGACGAGACGATCAGCGCCAGAATGCCGGCGAGCGCGCCGAAGCCGACCGCCTTCACGAACAGGATCGACACGATCACAGGATGGAAGGAGCGGAAGATCGCGATCAGCCCGCGCGCGCTCCAGGCGAGCCACGACGGCGCGAGGTTGCGCGCCGCGGCCAGCCCGAGCGGCAGCGACAGCAGCACGCCGAAGAAGGTGGCGAGCACCGCGATCTGCATGCTCTCGATCATGCCGGTGGCGATCAGGTCGAGCTTGTCGGCCTGCATGTTCGGCGGAAACATGCGCGCCAGAAACTTCGCGCCATTGTCGAGGCCGGTGACGAAGCGCGCCCAGGTGATGTCGAGGATGGAGGTCGCGTAAATCGTGTAGACGGCAAGCCCGATCCACGCCACCCGGCTCGTCCAGTTGGCCGGAAAGGCGTCGGGTCGGGCCGCGCGATGCTCGGCCGCGCTCACAGAAAGTCCTCGCCGCCGTAGATATGCGCCAGATCGCGTTCGGTCAGCCCGGTCGGCGGCCCGTCGTAGACGACATTGCCGCCGGTCATGCCGATGATGCGCGTGGCGTAGCGGCGCGCCAGATCGACATTGTGGATGTTGACGACGACTGGCACATGCCGGTTCGCGCTCACCTCGGCGAGCAGCTCCATGATCTCGACCGAGGTCTTCGGATCGAGCGAGGAAGTCGGCTCGTCGGCCAAGATCAGCGCCGGCTCCTGCATCAGCGCGCGCGCGATGCCGACGCGCTGGCGCTGCCCGCCGGAGAGCTTGTCGGCGCGCCGCGTGGCGAATTCCTCGTTGAGGCCCACGGCGTCGATCAGATCGAAGGCGCGCGTCACGTCCGCTTCCGGAAACTTGCGCAGAAAGGCGCGCCAGGCCGGCACGTAGCCGAGCCGGCCCGTCAGCACGTTCTCGATCACGGTGAGGCGCTCGACCAGATTGTATTCCTGAAACACCATGCCGACGCGCCGGCGCGCCGCCCGCAGCGCGCCGCCCTTCAGCTTCGCCAGATCCTTCCCCTCGAACAGGATTTCGCCCGATGTCGGATCGACCAGCCGGTTGATGCAGCGGATCAGCGTCGACTTGCCGGTGCCGGACGGGCCGATGATCGCCGTCAGCCCGTTGGCGTCGATGTCGAGCGTGATGTCCTTCAGCACCGGTTGGCCGGCGCGATACTCCTTGCGCAGATGGCGGAGCGAGAGAAGCGCGCCCGCGCTCACGGCTTCGGCGCCGCAGGCTGCGCGGCCTTGGCGGCGTCTTCCGCCGCCTTCTTGGCCGCAGCCTCCGCCTCGCGCTTCACCTGCGCCTCATAGGCGGTCTTGTTGTAGGGCGTGCCGGACTTCTCCGCGACCTCGCGGATCGGCCGCCACGTGTCCTTGTAGGTCATCGGCAGGAAGCGGTCCTGCCCGGTGTATTCCTTCTTCAGCCCGTCGGACCATTTGTAGTCCATGAAGCAGGACGAGATCTTCGCCGCCAGCTCCGGCTTCAGATCGTGCGGCATGGACCATGACGAGGTCGGGAAGGTCTCGCTCTCCCAGATCACGCGAAACTCGTCGCCCTTCGCCGCGCCGCGCTGCACCATGCGCTCGTAAACGTCGGAGGCGACCGGCGCCATGTCGTAGTCGCGCGAGGCGACGCCGAGCACGCTCTTGTCGTGCCCGCCCGACATCAGCACCTTGTAGTCGTCGTCCGGCTTCAGGCCCTGCTCGGGGAAGAACACGCGCGGCGCCAGGTTGCCGGAGTTGGAGGAAGGCGAGGTGTGCGCCACCTTCTTGCCCTTCAGCTCCGCCAGCGTCTTGTAGGGGCTGTCCGCGCGCACCAGCGCGAACAGCTTGTAGCCCGACACGCCCTTGTCCGAGCCGATCACCGCGAAGGGCACGGCGCCGGCCAGATTGACGGCGAAGCCGACGACGCCGGTGGCGAAGCCGGAAATGTGCAGGCGGCCCGAGCGCATCGCCTCGATCTGCGCGGCGTTGTTCTGCACCGGATAGTAGACGATCTTCTTGCCCGTGCAGCTCTGCAGATGGTCCATGAAGGGCTGGTAGACCGTCTGGTAGACGGCCGGGTTCTCCACCGGCGAATAGGCGAAGATCAGCGCCGAAGGGTCTTTCAGCTTCGCCGGATCGGTCGGCGCGTCGGCGACGAGGTCGCCATTGGCGTCGCAATAGTTCGTGTCGAGCTGGCCGCGATTTGCGCAATTGTCCTGCGCCTGCGTAGGCGCCGCGCACACGATCAGCGAGGCGGCGGCCGCCGCCCGCAACATGGTCAAGCCGTTCATCGCATCGCCCCCCGAATCCTTGCCCGTCTACATGGTCGTCACTGCTTCGGCGCGGCCGGCGCCGCGCCGGCGGCCTTCGCTGCGTCCGCCGCGGCCTTCTTGGCCGCCGCATCCGCCTCGCGCTTGGATTCGGCGTCGTAGGCCGATTTGTTGTAGGGAGTGCCGGATTTCTCGGCGACCTCGCGCACCACCGCCCATTCCTTCTTGTAGGTGATCGGCAGGAAGCGGTCGTCGCCATTGAACTCCTTCTGCATCGCCGGCGTGAAGCGGAACGAGTAGAAGCACTCGGTCAGCTTCCTGGCGAGCTCCGGCTTCAGATCGTGCGCATAGGCGAAGGAGGAGGTCGGGAAGACCGGGCTGCGATAGATCTCGCGCACATCCTCCTTCTTGATCGTGCCGCGCGTGATCATCCGCTCGTAGACGTCGGAGGCGACCGCCGCCATGTCGTAGTCGCCGGAGATGACGCCGAGCAGCGACTTGTCGTGCCCGCCGGACATCAGCGGCTTGTAGTCCTTGTCCGGCGTCAGCCCCTGTTCGGGAAACAGCACGCGCGGGGCGAGGTTGCCGGAGTTCGACGAGGGCGAGGTGTGCGCGACCTTCTTGTCCTTCAGCTCGCCGAGCTTCTGATACGGGCTGCCGGCCTTGACGATCGCCACGAGATTGTAGCCGCGCACTTCGGCGCCGAGGCCCTTGGCCGCGAACGGCACCGCTCCGGCGAGATTGACGGCGAATCCCGTCGGCCCGGTCGAGAAGCCGGCGAAATGCAGCCGGCCCGAACGCATCGCCTCGATCTCGGCCGAGTTCGACTGCACCGGATAGTAGACCGTGCGCTTGCCGACGCATTTCTCCAGATGCTCGGTGAACGGCTTGAAGATGTTGGCGTAGACGGCCGGATCCTCGACCGGCGTATAGGCCCACACCAGCGTCGAGGGATCGCGCCACTTCTTCTCGTCTTTCGGCGCGTCGGCGACGAGGTCGTTGTTCTCGTCGCAATACAACGTGTCGAGCTGGCCGCTATGCGGGCAGGCGTCCTGCGCCAGGGCAGGCGAGGCGAGAAGCGCCGCAAAGGCGGTCGCGGCGAGAAGACGCGTCGTCGTCATGAAACCTCCCGGGCGGCCTTCGGCCGGCGTCGTTGCTTCGAGCGATCTTGGCGCGTCGGCGTCTTATGTCAACTTTGTGACAAGCGTGACGTCGCCGCCGGCCCTGCGGGCTCGGTCGTTCGCGCCGGCGCGCCCGTGCGTTGGCGCGTGCGCCAGTCCGGCGCGATCCACGCCTGCGCGTTGGACGCCGCGAGCGGCGCGCGTCCCAGAATGTGGTCGGCGGCCTTCTCGCCGATCATGATCGTCGGCGCGTTGAGATTGCCGCTTGTCACCGAGGGCATGATGGAGGCGTCGACGACGCGCAAGGCCCCGACGCCGATGACGCGCGCTTCGTTGTCCGTCACCGCCAGCGGATCGTCGACGCGGCCCATCCGGCAGGTCCCGCACGGGTGATAGGCACCCTCGATATGCGCGCGCAGCCAGTCGTCGATCTCCGCGTCGCTCTGCGCCGCCGGGCCGGGCGACAGCTCCGCGCCGCGATAGGGGTCGAAGGCGGGCTGGGCGAAGATCTCGCGCGTCAGCCGCAGCGCGGCGCGCATCTCGGTCCAATCCTGCGGGTCGCTCATGTAGTTGAACAGGATGCGCGGCCGCGCGCGCGGATCGGACGAGGCCAGCCACACGCGGCCGCGCGAACGCGAGCGCAGCGTGCCGACATGCGCCTGGAATCCGTGCTGCGTCGCATGCGCGCGCCCGTCATAGGTGATCGCGGCGGGCAGGAAGTGGAACTGGATGTCGGGATGCTCGAGCCCGGCGCGGCTGCGGATGAAGCCGCAGGTCTCGAAATGATTGGTCGCGCCCAGCCCGTCGCGCCGCCACAGCCAGCGCATCCCGATCATCGCCTTGCCGATCGGGTTCAGCCACGAGAACAGCGTGATCGGCTGCAGGCTCGCCATCTGATAGTAGAATTCGAGGTGATCCTGAAGGTTGCCGCCGACGCCCGGCCGGTCGACAAGCGGCGCGATTCCGGTCGCGGCGAGATCGGCGGCCGGGCCGACGCCGGAGAGCATGAGAAGCTGGGGCGAGTTGAAGGCGCCGCCGGCGATCACCACTTCGCGCCGCGCCTTGACGAGGCGCTCTTCGCCATCGCGCAGATAGGCGACGCCGACCGCCCGCCGCCCCTCGAACACGACCCGCGTCGCCAGCGCCTCGCGCCTGATGTCGAGCCGGCCGGTCTTCAACGCGGGATCGAGATAGGCGCGCGCCGCGCTCCAGCGTTCGCCGCGATGGATCGTCATGTCCATCCGGCCGAAGCCTTCCTGCTGCGCGCCGTTGATGTCGGCGGTTTCGGGATAGCCCGCCTCGACGCCCGCCTGCACGAAGGCGCGGTAAAGCGGATTGCGCAGCGTTCCGTAGCTTGTGCGCAGCGGCCCGGCGGCGCCGCGATAGTCGTCGCCGCCCTCAGCGCGCGTCTCCGACCGGCGGAAATAGGGCAGCACGTCGCGATAGGCCCAGCCCGCCGCGCCCTCCTCCGCCCAACGGTCGAAGTCGCGCGCGTGGCCGCGCACATACACCATGCCGTTGATCGAGGACGAGCCGCCGACGACGCGCCCGCGCGGCGCATAGAGCGCTCGCCCGCCGAGCGCGGGCTCCGGCTCGCTCGCATAGCCCCACGAATAGCGCGGCATGCTCATCGGAATGGAGAGCGCGCTCGGCATCCTGATGAAGATCGAGCGATCCGAGCCGCCGGCCTCGAGCGCGCAGACGCTGGCGCCCGCCTCGGCGAGCCGGAACGCCACGGCCGATCCGGCCGATCCCGTTCCGACGATGATGTAGTCGAATTCGTCCGTCACACGTCGTCCGCCTGCCGCCGCTTCGCTTGTCGCGCCGCGGCGGCGGGGATTCTGTCGCGCCCGCGAACTCGGCTTGGCCGGGCGCGGCGCCGCGGCTTGCGGCCGCGCCCGGATGCGTACGCGATCAGCCGCCCGGTTTCACCCGCCCATGTTCAACGGCGCCGGCAGGTAGCGGAAACCGTCGCCCTCGCGCACGACGTTGCCGAGCCCCGGCCAGGCGAAGTGGTAGGCGAGGATCGGAACGCGCGTGTCGGCGAACATCGTCAGATAACGCACGCGCGTCTGCGCCGACTGTTTGGGGTCGGTGTCGAAGGCGAACTCGGTCAGCGGCCTTTTCATCAGCAGCACCGGATGGTGGGTCAGATCGCCGATATAGGCCATGCTCTCCTTGCCGGAAGTGATCATGAAGATGGTGTGGCCGACCGTGTGGCCGGGCGCGGCCATCGCGGTGACGCCGGGCAGGAACTCCTGACCGTCCTTGAAGAACACCATGCGGTCGCGGTTGGGCAGCAGGTTGGCCCGCGCCATCGCATAGAATTCCTTCAGCGGCGTGCTCAGGCCGTCCTCCTTCGTCCAGTAATCGAAGTCGGCCTGCGAGATGTAGTATTGCGCATTCGGGAAGTTGCGCTGTCCGTCCTGCGTCATGCAGCCGGAGCAATGGTCGATATGCGCGTGGCTCATCACCACGGCGTCGATGTCCTTCGGGTCGATGCCGGCCTGTTTCAGCGTCGCCATCAGCTTGCCGGTGGTGGGGCCGAACGCCTTGGAGTAGCCCATGCCGGTGTCGAACAGCGCGAGTTTGTCGCCGGTGTTGAGCACCAGAATGTTTTGCTCGAGCACGGCGTTCGACGTCGGCAGGAAATTGTCGGTGAGCTGCTTGGCGATTTCGTCCTTCGACAGGCCGAGGAAGCTGGCGTTCGGATCGCCGAGCGGCAACGTTCCGTCCGAGACGATGGTGATCTCGGCGCTGCCGAATGGCGCGCGATAGAAATACGGCGCGGGCGCCTTGACCATCGGCGCGCGCGCCAGCGCGGGCGCGGCGGCGCAAACGGCCGAGGCGCCGGCGGCGCCGATAAAGGAACGACGTGAGACGGACAGCATGCGACCCTCCTCCACAAGGTCCAGGGCTCCGCTCCGATGCATGTGCCGCCAATGCGCTTCGCAATTGCGAAACCCATCGCCCCTGCGCGTGAGCCCGCCGCCTGACGGCGACGCGCTCATCACGAACGAAGGCGCGCACGCTGGCAAGCCGCATGTTCAGGCGTGCGCGTCATGCCAGCTGCGCGCCGGACGCGGTTCAGAACAGGCCTTCGATGCGCCCGTTCTCGATGCGGATCGTCTCGGCCGCGGGAATGCGCGGCAGGCCCGGCATCGTCATGATGTCTCCGCAGATCGCGACGATGAAGCCGGCGCCGGCGGCGAGCCTGACCTCGCGCACCGGCACGAGATGTCCGTTCGGCGCGCCGCGCAGGGCGGGATCGGTGGAGAAGGAATATTGCGTCTTGGCGATGCAGATCGGCAGCCGTCCGTAGCCCTGCGACTCCAGCTCGTGGAACTGGTCGCGGATCTTCTTGTCTGCCATCACGTCGGCCGCGCCGTAGATCGAGATGGCGATCGTGCGCAGCTTTTCCCACAGCGGCATGTCGCCCGGATAGAGCGGCGTGAACGTTCCGCGCTTGGCGCCGCTCTCGACGAGATCGACGAGGCCCCGCGCCAGGTCTTCGGCGCCCGCGCCGCCATCGGCCCAGTGCCGGCAGAGCGCGGCCGGAACGCCGAGCGTGTCGCGGCAATGATTGAGAACGACGGACTGTTCCTCGGCGGTGTCCGCATCGAAGGCGTTGAGCGCGACGACGACCGGCAGTCCGAACTTCTTCAGATTGGCGACATGCCTGTCGAGGTTGGACAGCCCCTTGCGCAGCGCGGCGAGATTCTCCTGCCCCAGCGCCTCTTTCGCGACGCCGCCATGCATCTTCAGCGCGCGCACGGTCGCGACGAGCACCGCCGCATCCGGGTCGAGTCCGGCGATGCGGCACTTGATGTCGAGAAACTTTTCCGCGCCGAGATCGGCGCCGAAGCCGGCCTCCGTCACCGTCCAGTCCGAGAGCTTCAGCGCCGCGCGCGTGGCGATCACCGAGTTGCAGCCATGCGCGATGTTTGCGAAGGGGCCGCCATGCACGAAGGCGGGCGTGCCCTCGATCGTCTGCGCGAGATTGGGTTGCAGCGCGTCCTTCAGCAGAACGGTCATCGCGCCGGCCGCCTTCACGTCGGCGGCCGTGATCGGCGACTTGTCGGCGTTGCGCGCCACCACGATGCGTCCGAGCCTCGCCTCGAGGTCGGGCAGGTCGCGGGCGAGGCAGAACACGGCCATCACCTCGGAGGCGACGGTGATGTCGAAGCCGCTCTCGCGCGCGAAGCCGTTGGCGGCCCCCCCGAGGCCGACGACGATGTTGCGCAGCGCCCGGTCGTTCATGTCGAGCACGCGCCGCCAGCTCACGCGGCGCGGGTCGATCGCCTGCGCGCCGCTCCAGTAGACGCGGTTGTCGATCATCGCGGTCAGCAGATTGTGCGCCGCGCCGATGGCGTGGAAATCGCCGGTGAAATGCAGATTGATCTGCTCCATCGGCACGACTTGCGCGCGCCCGCCGCCGGCGGCGCCCCCCTTCATGCCGAAGACCGGGCCGAGCGAGGGCTCGCGCAGGCAGATCGTCGCGCGCTCGCCGATGCGCCGCAGCGCGTCGCCGAGGCCGACGGTCGTCGTCGTCTTGCCTTCGCCCGCCGGCGTCGGGCTGATCGCGGTGACGAGCACGAGGCGTCCGTCGCGTCGGCCCTCAAGGCTCTTGACGAAATCGCCGTCGACCTTCGCGATCGACCGTCCGTACGGGATCAGCGCGGTCTCGGGGATGTCGATCTTGGCCGCGACGGCGGCGATCGGTTCGAGCCGCGCGGCGCGGGCGATGTCGATGTCGGACGTCATGGGGTCTCCCTTGTCGGCGCGCCGCGTCTGCGCGCGGCGGAAAGATCTGCGGCGAGATGGAACAGCACGGCGGCGAGCACGACGGCCCCGCCGAGGATGGCGGCGCGGCCGGGCGTCTCGCCGAAGGCGAGCCACACCCACACCGGCGATAGCACGTTGTCGAGCATCACGATCAGCGCGGCCTCCGCCGGCGGAACGTGCCGCGCGCCGTGGAGGAACAGCGCGAAGGCGAGCGCGGTCGTCGAGGCGCCGAACAGGGCGAGCAGCGTCAGCTCGCGCGCCCCGATCGCGAAGGCCGGCGCGCCGGCGAGCGGCAGCGCGATGACGGCGACGATCAGCGCGGCGTGGGCGTTCACGACCGTCATGTCGAGGGCATGGTCGCGCCGCGCCATCACGATCAGCGCGGCGAACAGCGCGGTCATGACGAAGGCGAGGCCGTCGCCGACGAGGCTCCGCACGCCCGGCGCGCCGCCGACCATCACTGCGATGCCGGCAAGCGCGACGAGGCTCGTCGCCAACACCCGTCCGCCCGGCCGCTCGCCGATCCACGCCCACGCGAGGAAGGCGGCGACGATCGGCATCGTGGCGACGACGATCATCACTTCGGCGACCGTGGTCAGATGCAGAGCGGAGATGTAGGCGATCATCGCCGCCGCCGAGATCGCCACGCCGGCGAGTCCGCTCGGCGGCAGGCGCAGCGCGCGGGCGAAGCCGCCGCGATGCTGGAGCGCCAGAAACAGATACAGCGCCGCCGCGCCGAACGCCGCCCGCCAGAACTGCACGATCCACATGTCCAGGGCGATCAGCCGCATGAACAGGCCGGCCAGACTCCACGACGGCGGAGGCCGCGATCAGCGCCACGCCCGCCGGTGATATGTCGCCGTCTCGCCCATTCGCCGTCCAGCGTCTCCCCGTCGCCTCACGTGCCGGCTTGCGCCCGGCCCGTCAAGCGTGGTTGATCCTCGCCCCTCGTGGCGGCAGGCTGCGCTCAAACCGGAGAGTCGTGTCATGCCCACGCCGCGCGCGCCGCTGAAGCTGATGGAGACGCGCGTCGAGGCGTTGTTTCTCGACTACAACGGCCACATGAACGACGCCGCCTATGCCGGCGTGTTCAGCCGCTCGGTCGACGCCTTCACCGAGCAGATGGGGCTGGACGCCGCCGGCCGCGCGGCGACTGGCCGCACCATCTACACGCTCGCCGTGATGATCCACTATCTGCGCGAGGCCAGGCTCGGCGAGCCGCTCCTCGTCTACGGGCAGCTGCTCGAGCAGGACGAGAAGCGCTATCGCCTGTGGATGGAGATGCGCTCGGCGACGGATGCGCTGCTCGCCGCCTCCGAACATCTCATCGTCTGCGTCGACCAGTCCGGCGCGGCCCCACGCATCGCGCCGTTTCCGCCGCCCGTTCTGGCGCGCATCGAGGCGACGGCGCGCGCCCACGCCGGCCTGCCGGTGGACGAGCGCGCCGGCCGCGGCGTGTCGCTGCGCCGTCGCTGAGCGCGCCGCATGAAGTGGTCGCCGCAACAGGAGGATGCGCTCGCGCGGGTCGGCGCGTGGCTCGCCGCCGGCGAGCCGCAGGTGTTCCGCCTGTTCGGCTATGCGGGCACGGGCAAGACGACGCTCGCCCGCCATGTCGCCGATCAGGCGGACGGCGAGGCGCTGTTCGCCGCCTTCACCGGCAAGGCCGCCCTCGTGATGCGCTCGAAGGGTTGCCGCAACGCGCAGACCATTCACAGCCTGATCTACCGCCCGGCCGACACGGAGTCCGAGACGCCGACCTTCACGCTCAATCACGAGAGCGCCGCCGCGCGCGCCGAACTGATCGTCATCGACGAGTGCTCGATGGTGGACGAGGAGCTCGGCCGCGACCTCCTCTCCTTTGGCAAGCCGGTGCTGGTGCTCGGCGATCCTGGCCAGCTGCCGCCGGTCAAGGGCGGCGGCTTCTTCACCGACGCCGAGCCCGACGCGATGCTGACGGAGGTGCATCGTCAGGCCTCCGACGATCCGATCATCCGCCTGTCGATGATCGCTCGCGAGGGCGG